>CAVZPH010000011.1:0-215566 GCA_963777075.1 uncultured Actinomycetota bacterium
GAAATAGTTTTAACATCGCTCCAGTGCAATGCATTGTTTAAAGCAAGATACAAAGTTTCAATGTTCATCCTTGACGAATTTGCGGTTTTTGTTGAGCAATTTTTCCAAACCAAAAATAGGGTACACAGTTGCTCAATGGTTCTAATACAGCAATCAGCATTTCGATAAGCAACAGGGCAGGTAGTTGCAAAGGTGGCATTGCCGTCAACAATTGTGCAATATCATTGGCAACAAGATGTTTGCCGGCTTTCATCACAACTTGCAGACGAAAATCTGAAACTTGGTCCATACCGGTAAATCTCAAAAAAGGACGCTCTTTTCCAATCGTTTCAAATTTGCAAAAGTACGCATAGATTGGATACAGTTTTGCGAAAATTCTTTTGATGCGGGTAAAATCACTTTGCTTGGCACACTCGTTGAGAAACAGATTGCAAATGTGATAGACTGGTCTATTATCTTGTTTCAGTGTGTACCTCGCATATATAAAAATCTCTATCAACTCTATATCGCCTGGAGCGACAAAGTAGCTATCATAATGTTTATATTGTGCTAGTATGCCGGCAAGTAAGGGTGCGTCGAGGATATTCAAAATATGCGGCCTTTTTTGGAGCCATGCACGTACATTGGCATTTTTTTTGGCGCATTGGATAATTTTAAAAGGAAACGAAGAATATTGGTAGCGTATAGACCAATTGATATCGATTTCATCCAAAAAATGTTGATTTGACCAAAAAGATAAATCGATAGAATCGACATCGAGTGTTCCTGTATGAGATAAAATTCTCTCAAAATGAGCTCGATCACCACGTTTCAATGCTTTCATCATGGCTTGTGGTGAAATGTCGGTAACTAGCTGCTCATCACTCATTTTTTACAATTTTTACCGTCGTGTCAATCCATGTCCAGGGAATACAGTTGCCCAGCGTGTCCTGTGCTGCCTGGCATAAAATGCATACAATTAAATGCGGCAATTGCAATGATGATAGCCCAATAGCCGTTTTGAACAAGTCGTCTACAACTAGGCGTTTTCCGTGGCGTAGTGATATTCTTTTGCTCAACTGCACTGCGCCTCTTGTTGTGTTGCCATAGAAAAATGATAATGTATGCACAAATCGATTATAATCTAATACCGATGTGGTTGGTTTTGTCCAAAATACTTCCTTTTGATTGGCGATGGAATAGTATATCAATGTTTTGCGGAGAAGAAATCCATGTTGTAAAAGGTGTGCTGCAACGACAAGCCCATACGCATATCTCCAAAGATCTCTGTTTGTGCGTGGTTTGCTGATTAAAACTGCAACTGCAAGTTCCAACCTCGAAACATCAGTATGAAGGATACTACCAGTAACAATACTTTCGTGCAAACAATATGCCTTGTTTTTGATTGCCCAATTTCGCAACACGGAATTTTGCAGTATTGCAGCCAAAAACTCTTCCGTTGACCATAGATAATCAAATTGTTTCAGTGGCGCCAAGACAGATAAAAAATCCAATTTGTAATCGCAGAGTTTTAGATTGACAGAAGAATAATTGCCGTCGCTTTTTGATTGTGAAACAACTTGTTTGAGAGATTCGGTATCTTTATACCACAAGGCATCATTAATTTCATTGGTCAAAAAAACAGAATTCATTATTGTTGAAAGTTTTTACCTTTGGAAACGGTTGCGACAGTGCGATCAATCCACATCCACGGCGCACAATTGCCAAGCGAGTCTAGTGCTGCTTCACACAATATGCAAACAAGATAATGCGGCAAGTTGAGATGTGCAATTCCAAGAGCCATTTCCCACATGTCTGGAACTAAAATTCGTTTTCCATAGCGATGAGCAACTCGCTTTGACACTGCTATTGTGCCAGAGTACTGCTGGAAAAATGCCAAAATATATCCAGCATGCTTGTACCCGGTTGGCTCATGAAAGGAACGATCATCGTCAACACGAATAATTGACCGATCCAAGCAAATTGGAAAGAAAACAACAACTTGTTTCCAAAGCACGGGGTTTTTTGTCGAGAGGGCAATAAATAGAGCCTTGGCCATTAACCAATTTTTGGGATGTGCCGTTGTTTTTTTAGAAGCAATGGTTGCCAAAAGTAAATTGAAACAATTTGGTTTGTATCTAAGAGCATTCAGCAAAACGTTTTCATGCAGACAGTATGCTTTGTTTTTCATCAACCACTGACAAAAGTTGGTGCATTGGACGGCATAGTCTATAACTGGATATAAAGTCCAAAGGCAGTCAAAAGCATCATTCGCAGCAAACAAAGTAACAAGGTCATGATTTTCCAAATGTTCTGTTTGTAATTTTATGCTGGACCAATTGACACTCTTATCTGCAGTCGTCACAATCTTTTCAATAGTCGACATTTCTTGCCAATCGAGCGCGTCTTGCAACTCTTGCAAAATCGGTGGTGCAGTCATTGTTTGATAAAAGCAATTTATTCATCTATAGACGGAAAGTCGTCATCCATAGACGGCAGGTCGTGGTCTGTAGTTTCAAAATCAATTGGGCCCCAAATGGCTTCATATTGTTCACGTGTTTCAACAACTGGACCTGTGATAAACTGGCTTATATCGCTGATTGGTACTGTAACTCGGTTTTCTTGTTTTCCGACAATCAAGTTGGCCATCTCTTGCATGTACGTGTCGTTTTTAACTGGTATTGACTCGACATAACCCACCGAGTGTAAAGCTGCTTTGATTTTAGATGCAAGTGCTGTATCTAATTGGTTACCCTTGAGGTCTTGCTTCAGCTTGAACATAAAAACATGACTGCCCTTGCGTGGTTGAACCAAAATTTGCAATTTGTTTTGAATCAACCAATGTTGGAAAACAGAATCGGAAATAAATGTTTGATAACAATCACTTGAATCCCAAACGCTATCAAACAGTTTGTGACCAGCCATGAAATCCAACATGGCTGTATTGTCGACAAAAGTTGAAAATGGTGGCCATTCTTTCCATCCACTTGTTTTGGGTTTACAAAGTTCATATTGCTCGGTAAGCAGAGTGACGGTTGCCATGTCTTGTTGACTCACAGCATCTTTTAAATCGAGTTAAAAATTACTCATGCTTTACTAATTTGCTTTTACTACCAATTGTGCCACACAATCGAACCATCCGTATGGCGTACAAAATGAAAATGGTTCTAGGCAAAATTCAAGTAAAAAGCATTGCAGCAAAACCGGTAGTTTCAAAGCAGATATCCCAACACAAAGATCGTACATGTCTTTTGTAACTAGTCGTTTTCCTGCGCGCAAAGATTCAATTTTGTTGCACGGGCTTTCACATTTGCCAACAAAAGCCAAAAAAGCATCTGCAATGTCTGCAACTATATAAAACGGAGTTTTGAATGGATAGAAATGTTGATTTCTCAAAATCAATTTGATTGTATTGATCTGGCAGTGCTTGACGGCCGCTACCAAAATTTTAGTGTGAATATAATCATCACTCTGAATGATGGGTGCAAATGCGTTGAATATTTCTGAAACAGACTTTTCAATAGATTTACTTTGCATATCCGACAAAATTCGAAATTTAAAAACGTGACTACCTTGTTTGACCATTTGAACAAACGGTCCTTTTAAAAACCACGCTCGAAACTTGACATTATCAATTGTACAATTGTAGCAAACGTGAGAATCCCACAGACCATGCAACCAATCATATTGCTCGAGCTCATTCAAAATTTCTAGATGTTCACAAAATCGATGAAATGGCCAATTGTCGAAATCGCCAACAAATAAATGATTCTGATCAATTTGCTTGACAATACTCTTTACTGCAGCCAAGTCTTGCCAATTCAGGGCATTTTTCAAAGCATCATTTTGTTGAGTCATTGTTTTACCCTTTTTTTTCAAATTGGGGTAACATAAGATGGCAGAATGTTATGAATGCGTAGTTTTGGAACTGAATCTGTTTTGTCCCAATGAGATACTTGATAAACTTGAAAGACAAGATCGACGGCAATTTGTATATGATTGCAATCAATTTGCAAATCAACTTGAACTCGACCAACATTTTGGTGTCCAGTGGGCTGTAAATAATTTGGACAACCAAGTTGAAAGTTGTGAAACCATATGCGGCTATCGTATGGTGCAACAAATCGGTTGCTAGCCTTTTTGTATCGCAATTGAGCTATTTGATTGGTGACGGGGCTTACAATCCATTTGTAATTGTCAAACTGTATAGTGCCAGTGCAAGTCGATTCGATAATCTGTTGCGTTTGCAAGTCTCTGACAATAATGTAAAAAGATTGCACAGTCAATGGCGTCTCATAGCTTTGAAAAAAATGGATCGTATTGTTGTTTGGCTTGAGACTTTCAAAAACGCTGTATGGAATAGTGATTAATTTTTCTTCTGTACCTCTGTGTTCAAGTGCTTCTTTGGGCTCTGAAGAAATTTGATAAACTTCAGCCAAAACATGCAATTGATTGTCATTGCATCCCTCTGTACAATCGATTGTTACAGTCAGTGGATATGCAGCAGTACTGTAAACACTTAGAGCAAACTTGACATCCTGACAAAACCAAAATTCCAGAGGTATGCAAGTAATGTATTGCAAAGAATCTGTTACATGACACGAGATGTCACAATTTTTTTGGAGCAACAGAGTTGATAAAAATTGGCAACTGTGCTTGACAGTGATATCGCCACATCTGACAGTAACGGATTGTAGAAAATCACTTAGACAGTCTATGGCTGCATTGGATTCAACGACAAGATACATTTGAGCCAAATAGTCGCAAAGACCACCGGTCAAGTCAAAAACGTTGCTCTTCTTTTGAAAACAGTCTGTTTTTCGATTCTCTAGTCGGATCAAATCAGATTGAAATGGAATCAAACGAAAAAAGAGTGTACAAATGGACTGGCATTTGGATTTTGAACCAAAACTCTGCCAATACTGTTGTATGGTGTTGTTTGATCAAATTTGTTTGGTTTCTCTGGAATATGTAAAACACTATTTTTTTGGTCGTTACTGCTCAAACTGATTGCTTCGTCCAAATAAATGCCCCAAAAATCCAAATCATTTCGCAATTCGACATCGACAGTGTGTTGTACAGGATGGCGCAACCAAGACAAAATTTTGGCAAAAGATTGTGGATCAAAATCAAAATCATCTTCAATTGGCAAACTAGCTTGAAAACTAGCTTTTAAAACAGGCAGCTTGCACAATGTTTCCTTTGTCGAATGAAAATGTTTGCCACCTACGGCCACAGTGCACTCGGACAGTTCCAGTAACTGCTCAAAGCGTTGCAAATCCAAAGTGAATTGCTCGTTGTCTTGATAAACTGAGCGTTGCTGATTGCGATAATACGCTAAAACGTGACGCAGATTCTCTGAATCAAAATCGGCACAGATTGTTTTGCCACATTGGTCGGCAAATGCAGTCGGCAATGCACTAGTTTTGATTCGATGCTGCACACCATCGTCGGTTTTGAAAAACGTAAAAGTCATTTCTTTTTTTACTTGGCTTTTTACTTTTTCCTGAAATTGTGTTACTGCTACCAATCACATAACTACCCTGTATCGTCTGACCCTGATAGCAGTTTCACTTTTACCCAGGATTTCACAGACATTGCCGCGTTTCCAGCCATAATACTTGGCAATAGGATCTGTAACGAGAAGTTCTGGCAAGTCTTCCAACGCACACTTGTATCTATTCAATAATTGTTCAACTTCAGCTCGCGATAATAATCTATGTGGCGGCACATCTTGATGCGTAGTGATATTGAAAACCAACTCTTCCTGTGTAAATACTTGAATTTTTTTTTTGACTTGCTGCTGTTTGGTTTCATCGGCTGTTCTTGCGCGCGTCAATTCCAATATTGCTTGCTGTGCTTTGCGAGTTATTGATTCTCGCACAACTACAATAGCGTCGTTGACCTGTTCGCGTTTCATGCAATCCTCAATCTCCCGTACCGAGTGAATCCCAACGCGCACTTCACTTGACCAGAGCACCAAAATGCTGCGCTTTTTCTTCAAATGGCCTACCAATATTGATATTTTTTGATAGTCGGCGCTTTTTTCCACTTCGTTGGCCGACGGCCATTCTTCAATCTCATCGACATTGTAGCCACGATCAAACAGCATTTCTCTGACAGTTTTGAGAGCAAGCTGTAACCTCGATCGCTCTTTCTGGCCTATGGCGTCAAAGTTCATTTTTTCACACTATTCCAAATAATTATTTGCTATTTGTATTATTACAAATTAAACTGAACAAAAATGACATGCACCAAAATTAGCGCAATGAGTTGGGGTGAAATTGTCATGAAAGATGGCCAAATATTCAAAGACGTCATGCTAGCACCTGGTTTGATTCAGGAATGGGATTGGCGTAAAAGTGGCACATCTCACACCAAAGGAATACAGACTGCTGACATTGATTTTCTGATTGAACAAGACATTGACTCGATTGTACTATCACGCGGTATCGAATTAAAGCTTGAAATTTCAGAGGCAACGCTCAAGTATGCCAACTCTAAAATCAAAAACGTTTACTTTGGGCAAAGTGAGGCTGCAGTGGCAGATACAATCGACTAGTCAAGAGTGGTAGCCGAGTTGGCGCACTGATTCACAGCACTTGCTAAGTAAAATCATGTCAAAAATCCATTTTGCCAGCCTTGCAAATCTGCCACAAAATGTGTGCATTGGTCAAATTGATAAATGGTTGACATACAACTTTCAAAATCTCTACAGTTAGTAGGACGGGTAAACCAAGACTACCCAAACCAATAATTACATGTGTGGAATCTGTTTGGATGTGTTTTGTGCGCTTTTCAGATGCGTGCCTTTTTGAGTATTTGAGATTACGATTTGACCAGCATTTTCTGTCAAACACAATATTATATTCAAAAGCTAATTGCATGAAGCAAAAAATCTGATCCATACAGCATTTTTTGACGGCACAAAGCTCTGAGGTGTTTCTTGTTTTTTAAAAGGCATGGCAAAATCAAAGGATTGGTGTCTTCATGCAACACGTAAGAAAGCATACGATATCTTGTATCATTCAGCGATAAGAACAATTTGACACATTTATAATTATTATTAGACACTGATTGAGATAGAAAATAACTTGCATTGATTAGTTTCATGATCAAATTGAGTCAGCAGCAACCTAATAATGTGTGTTTTGCCTTCTGCCAAGGCTATTAAAACACCGTCATTAACCCATGAACTTTTTACGCGTCCTTGCGATGCTAGTTTTTCAATCGAATCTTGGTAACCAAATTTACATGCACGCATAAAATTTTTTTTGTTGGATTTTTTGCTACTCATTGTTTACATACGTTTTCCAACCTTGCAAATCTGCCACAAAATGCGTGCAGTGATCAAATTGCTAAATGGTTGACCCGTCGTATAAAGAGTGACATTGAGTTTCAAGTAAATATTCAAGCAGTTGCTCTAAGACCATATTCACATGCGATCTCGATTCCTAAAAATAGCCAATTGTACTTTTTTATTTCTCCATATTGAACCATTTCTTTGATGGCTATCAAGTCTTGCCTGTGGCATGCAACGTCGAATTGCTCCCAGTCTGGAAAATCATTTTTTTTTGTTTTTTACTCATCATTGTTGATTGCCTTTAATAGTGCAAAGGTTGTTGGACGAACCTTTTGTCTAGGCTCTAAATGGCTCATCGTCACTGCTTCCACTCTTTTGCTTTTTACCAGCACTATCTGTAATTGCACGCTTTCTCTTTAGAGCAGTCGACAGTTGCCTCGCATATGTTCTTGGCTCGGGCACATTGGCATATAAATCTTGCAACATTTCCTGAAACTTGTTCTGTGTGCTCCATGCACTTGTTTTTTTTTTTGTTTCGACCAACAAATATTTTTTAACAAACGCTTCAATATCATTTTCACATTCACACTCAATCCAAGCCATCAAATGTCTCTCAATGATTTGAAAGATCATATTGTTTAGTTGAAGATGCGGTTGCATACCATCAAACTCGGCAAACGTTTTTGCAGCCATTTGCGCGTTAACAATTGCTTCACCAATAGAAATACCGGTGCTTTGTTGCTCGACATAGCGAGTCATGAAATGAAAATAGAGATGCGCCATTTCCATCATCCAATTGCGCCACGCATTGCTTGTCTTGGTCAATGCTTTCACTCGACACTGGGCTATACTTTCATGCGATTTGTCTTGAGCAATTTTACTTAATTTTCCTTCATCTTTGCGCGGCGTAGGCCGAATACGACGTTGGGGCAAAGTGGTCATTTTTACTTTGCACTTTTTGAAAAAAATGAGTGAATTACAGAACAAGGAAGAAGAAAACAAGCACACCTATATTACTCCATACATCAAATCTCTATCTCTTGACCAGTGCCATATATTGTTGCAAAATGCTGTTTGTCTCTCTAGCGAGGACATGCAGTACAACTTCTCAGGGTTGTGCAACGATTTCGCAGCCAAAAAATATTGTGAAAAGCTCTTGAAAGAGCGTGGTATTCTGAATGATCTCGCTTGCTTGCTCAAACATTGCAGTGAGTGCGGATCTCTGAGTGAACTTTATTACGAAATTCAGCAAGAAGGACTATATTATTATTACAATGGTTATACAAAAATTTCCGATTTTGATTCTGTTGGGCAGTTTATGCGCTGCTATAATTTTTTGTTTTTGAAAAAACAAGGCTATCTAGACGAAACAGTGCAACTGGAACAAGGCAGTTTGGCACGCTACATTTTTGAAAAGTACTGGGCAAGCGACTTTGAGCATGATGAATTGGATGTTGAGGCAGAGGAGAAAGAATGGCTTTTGACAAAAGATGGTGTATATGTTAAGCCACGTGATGATGATAGTAGTGGAAGCAACAGTCGAGAAGAAAAGTAAGTAAAAAAATTAGTTTAGTCGCAGTTGAAACGCATCGACCTTTCCAATCAAGGTAGCAAGACGACAAAGATCGGCATCTCCAAGCCGACAGGCGTACAGAGTCGTCTCTTGCCACTGTGCATATGAAAACGTCTGCTTGCAAAAGCCTAGCACATCGACTTTTTGCTCCAAAATGCGAGCTATGATATCATCGGTAATTGTGCGCTCTTTCCACGTTGTATGCAAAAACATGTGCTCAAAGACGTAAAACAAAAAGTCGTCGTCTGTTTCGACCTGAATGTTGTTGACCTGGCTCTTATTGTCTTTGATATCGACTTGCTTTTGAATGCTGTTATCACCGCCTTTAGCTTGGTTCTTCTCGTCATGGCCATTATCGACATACCCGTCTTCTTGACCGTCAATATCGACAAATTCAGATTCGTCATCTTGTTGCTGTTGAACCACCGGCTTGACCACCACGGTTGCCTTGATTGGCTTGACCACCACGGTTGCTTTGATCGGCTTGACCGGCTTGTACGGCTGAATCGACTGGTTGCGCTTGATCCAGCGCTGAACTTGGCGCGAAGAACGACTCTTTGACAGTGATCCAATCATCTGCACAACTTGTTCCTCTTTGCCAATACTCGGTTCGCCTTTCATGCCAGGTTTTGGCGCCTCAACCGCCTTGACCAGCTTTTTCTTTGGCTGTACCACTGGCGCTTTGCTTTTCTTTTTGCCATTGACAAGATCGGCCAGTTCGCCCCTGGCTTTTTGGTACTCGTGTAGCGGGTACTTTTGGTGTAAAAGCGGGTAGTATGTGCGAACGGTACGCGGAAAAGTGCCATAGCACGAACCAAAGTTGACCGAGCGAATTTCGTTGTCACGATCAATCAAGCGCTGATACTCTTTGAACAAAGCGTCGGTGGCAAACGTAAAGTCTTTGTATAGCATAAAGCCGTCTTCAACTTGCAACCACTCTTTCCATCCGTCTTTGATCTCGTCGACAGCAGCCCACACCGATTCCATCGTTGAAATCATCCTTGACACGCTGCTTTGAATGAGTCCAATTAGAATTTCAGACCTTTTGCATTTTCAGACCAAACAGTACAAGTCAAACTAAAACAACTAAACAGGCTTTTCATTGATCCAAATGCGCATGCGATTGTTGCCAACATTGGTTGCATTGAGCCACGTTCCATGCGCAGCCAAAATGATCTTTTCGACACTGATTTTGCCTGCCACTTGCACAGTCAAGTCGGCCTTTTTGGTATCGCGCAGCAGTTGAAAGCACTCGTTGCACGCAGTCTGAGCATGCGGCTCGTTGATGACATACTCGCCAGTCAAAATGTTCTTCTTGTAAGTGTAATCAATGAAGGAGGCAGACATTGTTGGGTTTTTGCCAGTAAAAAACAGTTTTTCAGACTTTCGGGTTTCAAAAAAAAAAGAAACTGGAACCAATAAATAGCCAAAAACCATCCGGCGAACGACCCGGACACCGGCACGGACACTTCGTTCGCGAGCGGCATCGTGAGTCCCGTCACTTGAAGGTCGGCCTCGACGGCGCGCTTTATTACTTGACGCGGCAGACTGGGCGCGTCGGCGGACGCGACACCGTCGCCCAGCCACCGGAGATCCGGTCTTCAGCCCGCGGACCGAACGGTCGTGATCGGGCAGTCGGCGACTTTCACCGTCGGCGCCTCGGGTAGCGCGCCGCTCGGTTTTACTTGGCGCATGCAATTCGATCGCCGGCGCCACCGGCTCGACCTACACGCGCAGCAATGTTCAGCTGACCGACAACGGGGCGCTTTTCACCGAGCGGGTTTTAATGCGTACGGTGCGGAGATGAGCGAGGCCGCGCAGCTCACGAAGCAGTAATCGGTTTTCCGATTCACTGGAAACCCCGCCTCGGCGGGGTTTTTGTTTTCAGAAGGCCGTTTTATGATCCGTAAACATGCTGAATGCTCGACCCCCAGGAATTAAACAAGTTTGGTGACCTCGCGCACCGTTGGTGGGATCCATAGGTGAGTCTCGCCCGCGCTCAACCACAATTAACCCCTTGCGGCTGGACTGGATCGCGTCGTACTGATCTGCACATCAGCCCATGTGATTGATGTGGGATGTGGCGGCGGCATTTTGGCCGAGTTGATGGCAAAACGGGGTGCAGGCAAACAGGTTCAACAGAAAGGGGTCGTGATCGTCTGCAGGGTTAAAGGGCACCAGTACCTGCAAGCCCGGCACCAGGCGGTAGGACTCATAGCCCAGAACTTCAAAAGCGGACACCACATCCAGCTTCACGGTGGTGTCGTCCCTGATCTCGAACTGCACCAGCGGGGACAGCTCAGCCAGAAAGCGGTGGGCTCCCTGGATGATCCTTGGCGAGCGCCAGGTTCTGATAGGTCAATGTTTGCAGCGTGGATCCCTGCGCTTGCAGTTCGGCCTCCTGTGCTAAAGCCATGGGTGGAAGACCAACAGCAGCGCCAACCAGCCCCATCCGAGGTGCTGGGGCGCTAGCCATCGCAGAGCGGCCGGCTTGTGCAGCTTGCGCGTCGGGCGCCCGCATGGGAACGATGGTGCAAATCACCTTGCGCGCTGCAGTGCAAGCCCGCCGCGCGAAGCACGGCAGAGCCCGCAAAGGGAAGGCACATGCCCAACGGGCTCCCGGAGTGGTCGGCTGGCTTGTGGAGCCCCAGAGCGGTGAAGAAAGTGCGGAAATACATGGTGTCTATTGAGAATCTCCAGCAGCCTTTTGGGAGACAGATGAAGCTTGCAACGCGTGGTTCGGGTTCTAGTTTCGGAATTGGCGCTAGGAACTGAGCAAGTCATCCAGATCATCGCCAAAGCGACCCTTTCCGCTGTTGTCTTTCCCTTCTCAGAAAGATCCTACCCTCTACGCCGCCTCCATCCCCTGTGCTCCGCTAATGCAATCTAATTCGACGGGTGCGGCAACGCCGTCCGCCGAATGCAGCGCCTTCCATTTAGAAACCTGACTGTCCACGCAACCTGCCCATGCCCATCGATAGTCGTTTCCCCATCCGCACAGAATGCCCGCCCGGCGCCTGTGTCTGTGACCGGGACGCCTTGCTGCAATCACCCGACGGCGACACGCGCATCCTGCAGCTCACCCAGGTGGAAGAAAAACTCGGCGAGTGTGGAAAACATCACCAGCCTGAGCGACCTGCGCCGCATGCAGGACCGCATGCAGCAGCAACTGGGCATCGGCCTGACGATTGCCCCCAGCCCCAACGAGGTACGCATGCTGCGCGGCATCACCATATTGGTTCATGAGCAGCGCGGCCTGTGCCGCAAGACACGCCAAGCCATCCCCGCCGCCATCAAAAGGGCATGGACCAGCGGCCCGAGATCACCTACGAGCTGCTGAACGAAAGGCGGCTGGTTTTCGGATTCGTGAACCCCGGGCACAGCCGCCGCGCCGCGGCTCAGGAAGTCTCGGCGAGTGATCTGCCAGAATCTTCTGTGAAATGGAACAGGTTCTGAGCCCCTTTGGACGGCGCTACCATCCTCGCCAAACCCGTCCTGTTTTTCTTTCCATTCGTCACCCCTGGTAACCCCACGGCCGCTGAATCAGGCACCGAACTCGTCAAAGTCGTCGGGGCCGCTGGCCGCTGGCGCTACTGCTGTCCCCCTTTTCAAACGCCTGGGCCTGGGCTCGGTGCTGGGTTATCTGGCGGCAGGCCTCGCCATTGGTCCTTTTGGCATGGGCTTTTTCAGCGAGGCGCAGACCATCCTGCATGTGGCCGAACTGGGCGTGGTGATGTTCCTTTTTGTGATCGGGCTGGACGAGCGTCGCGGCTGTGGAACCTGCGGCGGCAGATCTTTGGCCTGGGGTTGGCGCAGGTGGTGGTTGAGCATCGCATTGCTCATGGCCACGGTAGTGCTGGCCGGGTTGTCGCCAGCGGTGGGGTTTATCGCAGCGTCGGGTTTTGTGCTGTCATCCACGGCGATCGTGATGCAGTTGCTGGACGAAAGCGGTGATAGCTCCACCCCGCGAGGCGAGCGCATCGTGTCCATCCTGCTGCTCGAAGACCTGGCCATCGTGCTGCTGCTGGCCATCGGCGCCTTCCTTGTTGCCCGCACCCGCAGGCCAGGCAGTGTCGCGGTGGGTGACCGTGGGCGTGGTGCTGGCGGGCTCCAGCAGGTCGATTCTGAGCGGTGCCGGATGGCTGGACTGAAACTGGTTCGACGCCGTCCAGGTAGGCCACCAGCATTTTGGCAGCGGGGCTTTTCATGTCCATTTTGGCGGCGCTGGCCTGGGCATGGGCGCGAATCCCCAGGGTCCGGAACAGCCGGTCCACATCGACCAGTTTAGCGCCTAGCACTTCAGCCAGTTCACCTTGCGCCAGGCGGCGCACCATCTCCATCTGGAACAAGCGGTCCTGCGCGTGCACAGAGCCGAGCGCGCGGTACAAGTCGGTTTCGTTCTGGGCCCGGATATGCGGCACGCCGCGCTCGTCATAGCGCACACGACGCGCTGGAAGTTGCGTCTCAGGGTCAGCGCGCCGGAGCGCTGCGGCTGCTTGCCGTGCAGGTACAGCATATATGTAACTGTAGTAGACCACACATAAACATGGCTATAACCAATTGCTACTGAGCGCCAAAATTTGCTAAAGTTGCCAAGCACTTAAATTTTAGATTTTATCATGAGGATCTTGATGATTTAGAAAAGTTTTCCTTTCCTCAAACACGTCTCACTTGCTAAACAACTTATCAAAAAAAATATTGGCGACGAAGAATTTGATTTTATTATTACTCATGGCGTAAATGGCGAATATGGACATCGTGATCACAAAAGCGTTCATGAGGCAGTTAATGATTCTGGCGGCTGAAACATCCTAAAGTGCAAAAACGTTTAGCAATACGTAGTCTAGCCAAGCAATCAGCAAAAAAAAAAAAATCAAAACCATGGCGCTTTGCCGAGATACTGGTGGGCTGGCTGACTTTCGTCGGCTTGCGCCATTTTGAACGGCGGAAAAACCAAAACCGCATCGCAGCAGACATCAAAACTTATTGACGCCCTGCTCCCCCACAAGCTGTCGCCTCTGACCTCCAATTCGGCGTAACGACAGCTTTTTGCATTTGTAATACTCCTGTCACATTAAAAGAAGTACTATGTGTCACGCCTCGGAGCGTTGTTGCTTTCAAAGGCATACCTGAGCAACATCAGAAACAAGCAGCATGCTAAATACTTTTGGAGACAGAATGAATATCAACGGAAGAAACTCGTTATCGCCCTCGCAGCCACCTCGGCTTTGGCTACGCTGGCATCAAGCAATACGTAATGATGATATAACATAAACATGTCATTACGTATTGCTCAAAGAATAGTCGCATAGTTTTTTTTCAAAATATATGGATCCAAGCTGAATTATGCATGAATCTATAGAGCTTGATGAGATCTATCGTTTGATGTTAAATTATTTATCGAAAATAATGGTTAACTGTATATAGCAAGGGGTAACAAACTGATTCATCGATACAATGTATCTTTTAGCAAATCAAATTTCAGGAGGGTGTTTCTCTATTATAGTGAAGGTAAAATATAATTTTGTTCCAGCCATATTCTAGAGGATGCCTGCTAACCCCAAATTGGCCCTAAAAACCGCATATTCTGTTTTCAAGTTAACGAAGATAATACCTGGTAAAATTTGATTGGCTAATAGATACATTGTATCGATGAATCAGTTTGTTACCCCTTGGTGATATACAGTTAACAATTATTTTTGATAAATAATTTATCATCAAACGATAGATCTCATCAAGCTCTATAGATTGATATATAATTTAGCTTGGATCCGTGTGTTTTCGTAAAAAAAATTATGCGACTATTCTTTGTATAGAAGAGTTATAACATGAGGTTTTTGCTAAAATATTTTTACTGGGTCAAGGTGTACCCTCACACTTTTTTTCTATTTTTTGATGATCAAACGATAGATCTCATCAAGATCTATCGATCGAATATATAATCTAGCTTGGATCCGTGTATTTTGAAAAAAATTATGTGAACATTCTTTGCATAAAAGGTTATTTAGAGGGTAATAATATGCGTATGTTAATATCCCTTGGAACACAACCAAAGTCCATTTTATTTGAATAATTTCGCTTGAAATTAACTTTTCCTATATGAAGAAAGGAAATTGGGTGGATACAATCGATTTCTGAGAGGGGGCCGATTTTGTGGTGAAACGTTCCCATCCTTTCAAATATTTTTCGAAAATTGTTTGATATAGTTTTTTTTACCGCTACGAGGTCGGCATCAACGTTCTCTTCCAGCACGACCGCGTGCTTACCCAGCACGCCTTCCAGCGCGGCGATGTCGTCACGCAGGCGCGCGGCCAATTCGAAATGCTCATTGGTAGCGGCAGTTGTCATCTGCTCGCGCAGGCGCCGCATTGTGGACGCAGTGTCACCCTCCATGAATGAGCACAAATCCATGACGATGGACCGATGGGCGTCTGGGCTTACGCGACCGACACAGGGCGCGCTGCACTTCTCGATATAGCCGAGCAAACAGGGCCGGCCCTGCATCGCTGCGCGACGAAACACCGCCGAACTGCAAGTGCGCACTGGGAAGACGCGCAGCAGGAGATTAAAGACTCGCGGGATAGCCCACGCCTGCACATACGGGCCGAAAAAGCAGCGCATGCCTTTGCGTCGCTCGCCGCGCATAACGAGCGCACGAGGAAACTCCTCCGCGCCGAGCCACCGCGAACCACGTAGAATATGCTGAACGAGTAAATGTAACATAACAAAAATTGCTAGTTTAGGTTCCAGTTTTTATTCTCTTCGTATTTCTACTTTTTTATCCTTTCTTACTGCTTCTTCTGCGTGGTGTTGCATTAAGATTGCAATTATTTATCAATTTCATCAAAGGCTTTAACCTTGGCATATTTTTCAAGTGTTCAAAACATCTCCAACGCTTTTAGTGCTGTTGATGCTTGCAATTATATATAAAGGATATTGCTCCAGCAAGCTCAACCTGAAAAATTGTTTCTTTGGAAATGTTTAAGATTAGCAATACGCAACTGAGCCAGTAATAGGCATAGACATGACCAATTGCTGAAGTCCGTCGGCGCGGTCCTGGTCGCGGACATCGCCCACATCGCGGGCCTCGTGGCGGCCGGTCACATCCCGAGCCCCGTCCCCCACGCCGACTTCGTCACCACGACGACCCACAAGACCCTCCGCGGCCCGCGCGGCGGACCCGCCCTGCAAGGAGGAGCACCGGAAGCGCCTGAACAGCGCGACCTTCCCCGGCACCCAGGGCGGCCCCTTCGAGCACATCATCGCGGCGAAGGCCGTGTGCTTCCACCTCGCCATGCAGCCCGGGAATTCAAGGAGTACGCGGCGACCGCGACGGCCAATGCGAAGGTCCTCGCCGGGCGCCTCCAGGAGCACGGGATTCCGGATCGTCTGGGCGGCACCGAGAACCACATCGTGCTGGTGGGCAAGATGTTCCGTCAAGGGCCTCACCGGGAAGGTGGCGGAGAAGGCCCTCAAGCAGGCGGGGATCACGACCAACAAGAACACGATCTCCGACTACCGATCTGCTCGATGGTCGCGTCGCGTCCGCCTCGGTTCGCCGGCCCGTTCAGCACCCTGCAAATCGTTGCCCCCGTCAGTGACCTGTTCGACAAGAAGTTCCTGGGGCAGTCCTTCCAGGGCGCTCTTGACCCGGCGATTGTTGGTGGTACCCTCTGGGGTGTCCCCGATAACTACGGCAACCACCTGATGTTGATCGACAACAAGGATCTGATTGCCGACACCGCCCGCCACCTTCGAAGAGCTGGTCACCAAGGCCAAGGAACTGACCGCCGGCGGCATCGAGGGCTTCGCTGACAACCTGAACGAGCCCTTCTGGGCGCTGGCTTCTACGGCGTGTTCGGCTGGCCGCTGGATGCCAGCGACAAACCCACCTTCGGACAACGAAGCCTTCGTTAGTTATCCTACTTTGCGTTGCCAGCCTAAGACCTATGGAGCAAGACCTACTTAGTCGAAGAAATAATGACAAAAAAATTACAAGAAACGAGTTTTTAGAGACGAATCTTTTGAAGAGCTGGGCTGTAAAAATGGAACGTTGGTATGGTGTAGAAATTGAGAGACGTGGAAAATAGCTTCAAAAAAGATTGAATGGAATTTTTGAAACTGAAACGGTGATACAAGCTCTGGATGCATTGAAAGAGTTTATATCATTTCGTTATAAACAGACGGGTAGCAAAATTATTATTAACCGCTAATGCTTATGCCAAATGAATATCAAAATCAACACATCTTAATTGAGTAATAAAAGGATATTCTCTGTAAGTGAAGCCTCCCACAAGGTTAACATTAAAAGGGGCTTCTACTGGGGAACTTCATTATTTAACCCTTCAAATCTAAAGTATGAAAAAAATGCAAACAGCTCCTGTTTCAAAAAAGGTTCTTTTGTTAATAAAGATTGCCAGAATTATGAAACTGACAACTGCTTTGCTATTATTTGCTTGTCTGCAGGTTTCGTGAAAATGGTTGGTCACAAGAAAGGATCACCCTTAACTAACTAGCAACTCAAAAAGTATTATTCGCTATCGAAAAGAAAAGCGATTATCGTTTCCTCTTTACAGAAAAGAAGGAAACTGTAAAAGGAAAGCCCCGAGTATCACTAGATGTGGTGCAAGCCACCGTGTCAGAAGTATTGGAGAAACACCAGCCGAACACCGGTATTATATATAAAGTGTTGGGTACAAATCTTGTAGTGCTAAAAGATAATGTGGTTGGATCTGAAATTACCGCCCGAAAAGTAAGAATTACAGGAAAGGTTACATCTGATGCCGGCGAGCCGTTGTCTGGTGTATCTGTTTCAGTAGAAAATCTGCGAGTCTGGCACAACTACTGATGCTAATGGTAAACTTTTCCATTAGTGTACCTGATGATGCCATTTTGGTATTCAGTCTTGTTGGTTACGAAAACTGAGAAGTATCAGTTAAAGGAAAAACTACTATTAATGTTAGTTTAACAAGGTATTGAAAAAATACAAGATGCTGTTGTAGTTATTGGTGTGCATGCAATTTAACAGAAGAGACTTAACAGGCTCAGTTGCTAAGTAAAAGGTGATGAAATTGCATCACAACCGAATGTGAACCCTTTAGCTTCATTGCAATCGAAAGTTGCCGGTCTTTTATTGTAAACTCTGCTATACCAGGTGCTACTGACGTTTGTATCAGAGGTACAGAAACAATTGGCATGCCGCCCTGTTTATATCATTGATGGAGTTTTGCTGAAAATATGGATTTTGTAAATCCAAGTGAAATTGAAAGTGTTGAAGTATTAAAGAATGCGTCATCGCTGGCTGTGTTTGGTATTAAAGGTGCAGCAGGTGCTATTTTGGTAACAACTAAAAAAGCAAAAGCCGGCCAGTTAAATATCAACTTCAATACAGCTTATGGTACTAAAAATATTGGTCCAGAAACTTAAATTAGCCAATGGTCAGCAAATGAGAGACCTGATGACTTTTGAAGCGAATAATAGAGTTTTTGATGATCCTACTTCAAATACATTATTGAATTTTGTAAATAATGTTGGCGTTCCTGGTTTATCTGCCTACACTGGTAATACAGATTGGATTGATGCTGTAACCCGTAATGCAAGATATACAACCAACAATCTTAGTGTAGATGGAATAGAAAAAAATCGCTTTCATATGGGTATTGGCCACACTTACGATGAGGGATTGGTAAAACATGTTAGGTATGAGGCTAACCCTAAACCTAAGCGATGAATTCAAAGTAAATAAAACCTGAAACTTGGTTTTAATATTATTGGCTCTAAAGAAAAGCTCCCTTAACAGAATGGCGCATAGCAATGCTGAACCGATAAAGAAACAAAAGACATTTCCGGGTCTTGCGGCTGTGGGTTTCAACATTACTTCGATCCGCGACGTCACTCCGATCCCTACAACGGGGTCCGTCCCTCCAAGCGTCGCCGCGTCTGATCCGCCGGGATGGCGGGGGCGCTGCGCGCTCTCGCCGCCCATTGGTCTTGATGCCGCGTTTCGCGTTCGCATCGGGCCTGCCGAAGTTTGAACTGCCCCCTCCGGCGCATCAGGGAAATCCATGTCCGTCAATACCAAGAACTGGCAGGAACTCAAGAAACCCGACACCCTCGAATCAGGACAGCGGCGATCGTCAGCGCAAGGTGACTTTCGTGGCCGAACCGCTGAACGCGGCTTTGGCTTTACGCTCGGCAATGCGCTGCTGGGTGCTGCTGTCGAGCCTTCAGGGCGCGGTGATCACCTCGATCAAGATCAAAAACGTGCTGCACGAGCAGTCCTCAACGAGTAGACGACATAAAGAAGCATTACCAGTTCAATTTTCGGTGAATTATAGTAACCGATGCTTGGGTCATGGGTAGAGAACCCGCCCAGCCCCGTTGCCCCAAAAAAAGGTGTGACAGACACCGCATCCAGCCAGTTCATCCCTCGGCCAGATGCAATGAAAGCATGCAGTGATTGTAGTATATATCGTTTTAAAATCGCTAAGAATAGTTCAACACGCACTGGGAGAAGCAGGCTTAATTGGCAGTAAGAAAATTTTTTGGAGAATTCTTTTAGCAATCGCTGTAAAAATCTTCAGTAGCAATATCGGAGCATTTGGTAAATAATCATCGCTAATGCTGCAGCATCTATCATTTATCAAAAAATGGCTTAGGCGCAATTTTGAGTTATTGTGCTGGAGCATCGTTCATCTGATTGTTTTTTCTGCCCCACAAGTGACAGTTCTGTTGTTAGCGCCTTAGGATTTGGGGAATGCTTGGGTTGTGGTATCGGTCATGCAATGCATTATGCCCTGAAACTGGAATTTAGCAATACTAACTGAGCCAGTAGATGACATAAGGTTGAGTTATCAACACCCATTTCATATTCTGAGGGATTACTTCCGGAGGAATACCAACCGTTGGGAATTTTATTATCATTATCTGCAATTAAAAAAATACCCACAATAAGAATTATGATAAAAAAAGCACCGATAAACTTTTTCATTGCTGTCCCTTTCAAGTATTTATTTTAATTAATTTTATAAGACTTATCAGTTTAAAGCAAAATCCATCATTTTCCTCAAAACGAAAAACCATTTTTCGTCAAGAGCTACACATAACAGACAGTTTTATAAAAAGCTAACTCCGATAATAGCAAGACGCAACTGAACCAAGTAGGCACAAAACATGCCCCGTATCGCCGGCAGGGGACGTCCCGGTCGTCGACCGAGTTCACCGAGCTGACTTCGGCGGCGGTGCCGCACACCAACGCCTCGTCGGCGATGTACATACTCGTGCGCGCGATGTTGTCGACGACCGCTTCGAAACCGAGGTCGTGGGCGTATCGTGAGCACCGTGCTCTGCGTGACGCCCCTCGAGCGCACCCGCCGACAGGGGCGGGGTGATCAGCAGCCTGCCGTGTCGTGAAACGAAGATGTTCTCGCCCAGCACTAGGATGGGCCCGTGCACCTGTATATATATATATATATATATATATATATATATATATATATATATATATATATATATATATATATATATATATATATATATAACCAACAAAAAAAAAACCAATTGCTGATGTTCAGCGACGGGGTCCTGCACCTCGACACCGTCGGTGCACTTGACCCGGAGGCACCGCTGGTCGCCTCGTTCCTGTTCGGCTCGCCCGAGCTCTACCGGTGGGTGGACCGGAACCCACGGGTGCGGGTGAAGCGCACGGAGAAGGTGAACGACCCAAGCGTCATCTCCAAGAACCCGTCTTTGGTGTCGGTCAACTCGGCACTTCAGGTCGACCTGTTCGGCCAAGCGAACGCCTCCCGGATCAGCGGGCGCATCTACTCCGGGTTCGGGGGACAGAACGACTTCATCGTCGGCGCCATGCACTCCCCGGGGGGAAAGGCGCTGATCGCGCTCCGGTCGTGGCACCCACGGGCCAACGTGTCGACGATCGTGCCCCTCATCGACGAGCCGGTCACGTCGTTCCAGCACAGCGCGGTGGTGACTGAGCACGGGGTGGCCGAGATCTGGGGCCATTCACAGACGGCTCAGGCGCGACACTTGATCGAGCAGGCGGCGCATCCGGATGTCCGGGAGGAGCTGTGGGAGGAGGCCGACGCCCTCGGGCTCACGTAGCCGCGGAACCGGCCACCGAGCTCAAGGACGGCTCGGTCAGCCAGGACATCACGTCCAGCGCTGACCAGCCGTCTTTGTGGCGCTCCAGCAGCCCGGCCAGCTGGACGCGGTCTGAACCGAGCGTCACCAGGTAGGGCTCGACATCGCTGTCACCCCGCAGCTGTGCCAGCCCGGCGGTAGCCGCCAGCCCGTTGCACAGGCACATGCGACCGAGCGTGTCCTCGGCGTCGCCGCCCTTGCGGACGTAGGCGTCCACCGGCTCGGACGCGCAGCGGTATCCCACGGAGCCGTTCTCGCGGCGATACGCGGTGCGCAGGTAGCTGAGGTCGCAGATGCGGTCCCGCGATCCGTAGGTGGTGGGGTCAGCAATACGGTACCGGTCAGCCATTGAATTGCCTACATACGTGGAGCAAGCGTGAAGCATTGCCCAAGGGTTTTAGGACCCATCAAAAACAAACCTGAATTCATCAATGGCGTATTGCTTTGTCCGAGCAGTACAGAAAAAACCGGCGGAAAGCAGATATCGAATTCACAAAAGACTTTGGTAAAACATGGACGAAGACCGAAGCTATGAATGATTGATAATATTACAAGCCATTCAACCAAGTATTTTAAGATATGCTGATGGTCGATTGCAGATCCTTTGTCGTAGCCGCAATACAACATTGAATGAAGCTGGAGCAGCGATGGCGGTAAACATGGACTGAAATGAAAGCATCCGCATTGCCGAATAATAACTCCGGAACAGATGCGGTAACATTGAAAGATGGCAGACAGTTGTTGGTGTACAATCATAATCTTCCAAATTCATCATGGGTAAATGGCAAAGGCCCACGTACACCATTGAATGTTGCTATCAGCAAAGATGGTAAAAGTATGGAGTGCAGCGCTGGTGTTGGAAGATTCGCCTATCAAGTCATATTTATATCCGTCAGTAATCAAACAAAAGATGGAATGGTGCATATTGTTTATACATGGCGTAGAGAAAAAATAAAACATGTGGTTGTTGATCCGAGTAAATTGGAGTTGAAAGAAATTGTGAATAAGCAATGGCCGGGAGTGAAAGAGATTGTTGGGAAAACAACGGAAATGATTAAAGCGGCCCCTCGAACTCCCCCGGAGGGGAGGATTGCTGAGCACAGCCCTTGCTTTTCAAAGTTGTTGTGTAATGGAGGCGTTCAGAAAATGTTGAATAGAGGTATCATGTTGATGTGGTAGGAAACAAAGTATATTAAAAATATAACGCACCGCTCCTTCTACTGGAGAGGGAGAAGGAGGGAGAGGCTTTAACGATGCACAATTTGCCATTTATTGACCTTGCGGTGATTGCCGTGTACATGCTTGCCATGATCGGCATTGGCATGTATTTTTCACGAAAGAATAAAAACAGCGATCAGTTTACCAAAGCATCGGGTAAAATTCCGGGCTGGGCAATTGGCCTTTCCATCTACGCAACATTTTTAAGCAGCAATACTTTTTTAGGTGTACCGGGCAAAGCATTCGGCAGTAACTGGAATGCATTTGTGTTCAGCATTTCCATGCCATTGGCTGCATGGCTTGCATCAAAATATTTTGTGCCGTTCTATCGCAACACCGGTGAAATATCAGCTTACACACATTTGGAAAAACGTTTCGGCCCTTGGGCAAGAACATACACGGTGATCTGTTTTTTACTGACACAGTTTGCAAGAATGGGTTCCATCTTTTTTGGTATTGCATTAAGCCTGCAGGCACTTACCGGTTTCAGTATGCAATCGATCATGATTGTAATGAGCATCTGTATTATTATATACACCGTGCTCGGTGGTATTGAAGCAGTGATCTGGACCGAAGTAGCGCAAGGCATCATTAAAACATTGGGTGCATTGTTGATCTTGTTTTTAGTAGTGAAGGAAATTCCCGGTGGTTTTACAACCATCATTGACATTGCAAAAGCTGATCATAAAACAAGCCTCGGCAGTTTATCGCCCAACTTTACTGAATCAACTTTTTGGGTGGTGTTATTTTTATGGCTTCTTGATCAACCTGAATAATTTCGGAATGGATCAGAATTATATTCAACGTTATCATACAGCGCAAACATCAAAACAGGCAAGTAAATCGGTTTGGCTTTGTGTGTGGATATATGTACCGGCTTCATTTTTATTTTTTGTGATCGGTACAGCATTGTATGCATTTTATCAAACCCAACCTGCATTGATCGACCCGGTGAAGTTGCAGGTAGCTGCAGAGCGGTTAGGTGCGGCCGCTACTTCACCCGAAGTAAAGAACTGGCTGCTTCATTAACTGCTGCCGATTATGGCGATAAAGTGTTGCCATTTTTTATGGCGGAATAATATTCCAACCGGTTTATTGGGTTGATCGTGTCGGCATTGTTATCTGCTGCCATGAGTACCATCAGCAGCAATATGAATGCATCGGCCACTGTGTTCACAGTTGATATTTACCAGAAAGTATATTAAACCCGATATCACAGATAAACGAAAACTCTATCTACTGCATGTTTCAACAATTGCTTTTGGTGTGGTTGGTTTATGTACAGGTTCTGGCAATGATCGGCTCTAAGCGTCTGCTCGATATCTGGTGGGAGTTGAGTGGCATTTTTGCTGGTGGCATGTTAGGATTGTTCCTGCTGGGGCTCATTAGCCGACAAGCAAAAAATGCAGCAGCAATAACGGCCGTTATCATTGGTATTATTGTTATCTTATGGATGACCTTTTCGGGGAGACTGGAAGGAGAGTATGCATTCCTGCGAAATCCATTGCATAAGAACCCGGGCATGTCTGACTTCTCGGGCTGACCGGTGCCATGACGCGCACCCAGCGGCAGCGCGCGGCGCGCCAGGCGATCCTCGTCGCCTTCGGCGTGATCGTCTCGTTCGCGCTGTTCGGGCAGCAGCTGCTCTCGTACATGCACATCTCGCTCGCCGCGCTCCAGGGCTCCGGCGGTCTGCTGCTGCTCCTTGTCGCGATGGAGCTCCTGACCGGGAACGCCGACGCCCCGCAGCCCTCGGCGAACGAGAGCGTCAACGTGGCGCTCGTCCCGCTCGGGACCCCGCTGCTGGCGGGGCCGGGGGCGATCGTGGCGACGATGGTGTTCGTCCAGCAGTCGAACGAGGCAGCGGACTGGCTCGCCATCGGGCTCGGCGTGGTCGGGGTGCACCTCTGCCTGTGGCTCTCGATGCGCTTCGCCGGGCTCGTGCACCGCGTGCTCAAGGACTCCGGCACGACGCTCGTCACCCGGATCGCCGGTCTGCTGCTCGCCGCGATCGCCGTGCAGCTCGTCGCGGACTCCGTGCGGGCGTTCATCACCGCCTGAGCGGCCCCCTCGGACGGACCACGGGCCCGCGACACCTGAGTGTCGCGGGCCCGTGGTCTACGGCTGTTCTCGTGCGGGGTCAGTCCGTCGCGGGACCGGCGTCGCTCGCCGGAGCGGCGCCCTCGCCCTGACCGCCACGCGTCCGACGGCGGCTGCGCGGACGGCGCCGGGCGCGGCCCGCCTCGCCCGCCTCACCGGTCGACGGCCCGTCACCCGAGCCGGTCGGGGCAGCATCCGTCGTGGGGCGAGGCGCCGCCTCGTCCCTGGCGCCGGAGCGAGCCCTGCCGCCGCGCTCGGGGCGGCCGCCGCGGTCGCCGCGGTCGCCACGGCTCTCGCGGTCGCCACGCCCCTTGTGCTCGCCACGCCCGTCGCGGTCGGCGTGGCCCTTGTGGCCGCCGGAGGTGTGCTTCTTGCCCGTCTCGCCCAGGTCCTCCAGGACCTCGGCGGCGAGCCCTGCACGCTTCTGCTCGCTGCGCGGCAGGCGGCCCTTGGTGCCCTCGGGGATGTCGAGGTCCTCGAACAGGTGCGGGGAGCTCGAGTAGGTCTCCTGCGGCTCGGGGAAGCCGAGGTCGAGCGCCTTGTTGATCAGGCCCCAGCGCGGGATGTCGTCCCAGTCGACGAACGTCACGGCGGTACCCGTCTTGCCGGCGCGGCCCGTCCGGCCCGTGCGGTGCAGGTAGGTCTTCTCGTCCTCGGGGCACTGGTAGTTGACGACATGCGTCACGTCGTCGACGTCGATGCCGCGGGCCGCGACGTCGGTCGCGACGAGCACGTCGATCTTCCCGGTGCGGAAGGCGCGAAGGGCCTGCTCACGCGCGCCCTGGCCCAGGTCGCCGTGGATCGCGCCGGCGGCGAAACCGCGCTCGGCGAGGTCGTCGGCCACCTTGGCAGCGGTGCGCTTGGTCCGCGCGAAGACGATCGTCAGGCCGCGCCCGCGGGACTGCAGCAGGCGGGCCAGCACCTCGACCTTGTCCATGGCGTGCGCGCGGTAGACGACCTGCTTGATCGCCTTGAGCGTCGCGCCCTGGTCGTCGGGGTCGTTGGCGCGGATATGCGTCGGCTGCGTCATGTAGCGGCGCGCCATCGCGACGACGGCGCCCGGCATCGTCGCCGAGAAGAGCATCGTGTGCCGCGAGGCGGGCGTGCGCGAGATGAGCTTCTCGACATCGGGCAGGAAGCCGAGGTCGAGCATCTCGTCGGCCTCGTCGAGCACGACGGTCTTGGCGTGGCTGAGGTCCAGGTAGCCCTGGTTCATCAGGTCGATCATGCGGCCGGGCGTGCCGACGACGACCTCGACCCCGCGCTGGAGCGCAGCGACCTGCGGCTCGTAGGCGCGGCCGCCGTACAGCAGCACGACGCGGACGGACCGGCGCTTGGACGCCGTCTCCAGGTCACCGGCCACCTGCACCGCGAGCTCGCGGGTCGGCACGATGACGAGCGCCTGCGGCTTGCCCGGAGCGCGGAGCTCGTCCGCGCCCTCGTCGTCCGGCCCGACGACGTGCTCGAGCAGCGGCAGGCCGAAGCCGAGCGTCTTGCCGGTTCCCGTCTTCGCCTGGCCGATGATGTCGTGCTGAGCCAGGGCGACCGGAAGGGTCATCGCCTGGATGGGGAAGGGGTGCGTGATCCCGGCATCGGCGAGGGCCTCGCAGATCGAGGCGCGGATGCCGAAGTCGGCGAAGGTGAGATCCGGTGCGACGGGACCCGGGGTGATCTCTGACGCGTCGTCCGTCTCGGGCGCGTCCGTGTGCTGCGTGGTCGTCATGTCCTACCTCTCGGAGCCGCGGGGCACACGCGAGGGTGTTCTCACACCGCACGGGCCGCGCCGCGGTCGGGGACGGCAGCCGATCGCGCATGGCGCCGCGCGTGTGTCTGTGCGCGAAGGGAACGGGACGACCGGTCAACCGATGTACCCCCCCAGCCTATAGCCTGGGTCGATGACATCGCTGCCCTCGTCAGGACCTGCGCTGGAGCGCTCCGCCGAGCAGGGGGCCGAGGCAGCCGTCGGACATGCCGGTGACCAGGGCATCGCGCTCGCCGTGCTCGGGATGATCGCCTACGGGGAGCTCGCGGAGTTCACCCGCCTCGCGGCCGACTCGGCCCTCGCCCCGACCCTCACGGCCCGCCTCGAGGTCAGCCGGCTCGCCCAGGTGGCCCGCACCAGGCTCGACCGGGTCTCCGCCCGGATCGTCGAGCTCGGCGGGGACGTCGAGCGGACGATGGAGCCCTTCGCCGGCGTCCTGGTGGAGTTCGACCAGCGCACCGAGCCGAGCACCTGGTGGGAGCGACTGCTCAAGGGCTACGTCGGCTACGGGGTCTCCGACGACTTCGCGCGGACCCTCGCCGACGGGCTGGACCCCGCGAGCCGCGCCGTCGTCCTGGAGGTCCTCGCCGACGACGGTCACGCCGGGATGGTGATCGACGCCCTCGCGGCCGAGGCCGAGGCCGACCCGACCCTGACCGCGCGGTCGGCGCTGTGGTGCCGGCGGTTGTTCGGGGAGTCGCTCGGTGTCGTCCAGCGCGTCATCGCCGACCACGGGGAGCTGCAGCGGCTCCTGGGGACGGTCGTCGGGACAGAGGACGCCCAGCAGCGGATGTTCAACCAGCTCACCGCCGAGCACAGCCGTCGGATGGACCGGCTGCGCCTGGCGGCCTGAGCGTCAGGCGCCGGGCGCGGTCTCGCCCGCTCAGAGGTTGTGGAAGCCCACCCGGCGCTGCTCGTCGCTGCCGATCTCGATGTAGCCGAGCGCCGTCGAGGGGACGATGACCTTGCGGCCCTTGGAGTCGACCAGCTCGATCGGCGCGCCGACCTCGAGCGCCTTGAGCACCTGCTTCGTGACCGCCTCGGAGCTGAGGTCGGACTCGAGCACCAGTTCGCGTGCCACGTCTCGCATGCCGATCGTGATGTCCACGTCGATCCCTTCGTCGTTGCCTGAGCGCATCCTAAGGTGCGCCCGGCTCGCCCGCCGACGGCCGTGCGCGTGCCAGCCCGCTGACGCCGCCCCAGACCAGCGTGCTGATCAGCTCGATCGCCACCTCGACCGGGACGGCGTCCGAGCGGTGGGTCCAGGTCGCCGTCGCCGTGGCCATGCTCAGCAGGACGGTCGCGACGAGATCCGCCTCGTCCTCGCTCAGGGCCGTCGTCTCGACCAGGCCCCTGCGCAGCGCCCCGGCGACCTCCCGTGAGGCGTGCTCGACGCGTTCGCGCACGACGTCGTCATGGGTGACGTCGGACTCGAACAGGAGAGCGAAGGAGTCCCCGGAGTCGGTGACGAAGCGCACGTAGGCGCGCACGAGCGCCTCGGCCACCGCCTCCACGACGGCCTGGCCGGCCGCGAGCGGACGTGCCCCGACACCGGCCAGCGCCTCGTCGACCGCGGCGACGAGCGCCTCCCCGCGGTGGTCGACGACAGCGAGGTACAGGTCGAGCTTGGAGGGGAAGTGGCGGTACAGGACGGGCTTGCTGACCTCGGCGCGCTCGGCGATGTCGTCCATCGAGACGTGGTGGAAGCCGTCCCGTGCGAAGAGGTCGAGGGCGACGGCGAGCACCTGGTGGCGGCGCGCGTCACGCGTCATCCTCGTCGCGCGGTGGGTGCTCACCCGATCGATGCTATCGATCCCACCCATCGCCGTGGGTGCGCCCGGATGTCACGATGGACCGATGAGCACGGCTCGGCGGTCACGCAGGATCGCCCGGCACGCCACGACCGGCGCCCGGCGCGGGCGGTTCGGCACGCTCGCGCTCGTGCTCGCCGGGCTGCTCGGGCTGGGCGCAGGCGCCGGTACCGGGACGGCGCTGTCGTCGCTTCCCTCGTCGTCGTCGCCGCCGGTCGCCGCGGACGCCGCGCTGAGCGGGGCGATCAGCGTCGGGAGCGACCCCGTGCCGAGCGCAGAGGTGTCCACTGCCGTCACGCCGACGCCGAGCGTCGCGGCAGAGCCCGCCGCCGAGGTCCCGTCGCCCGAGGAGCTCGCGGCGCAGGCGGACCTCGCCGCGGGGATCCTCTCGCCCGCCGTGCCGACCTCTGCGGGCGGTGAGCTCGTGATCGTCCCCGGGAGCGCGCCGGCGCCGGACCTGACCGCGACGTCCGTCCGCTCGGTGCGCGTGGAGGTCGAGAGCGGGCTCGACATCGACGGCTCGGCGTTCGCCGCCATGGTCATGGCGACGCTCAACGACCCGCGGGGCTGGGGCGCGGGCGGGACGCTGAGCTTCTCGCGGACGGACGGACCGGCCCAGCTGCGCGTCGTCCTCGCCTCGCCGGCGCTCGTCGACTCCCTGTGCGCTCCGCTCGAGACGAACGGGACCTACTCCTGCGGGCGTAACGGGCACGCCGTGATCAACCACACGCGGTGGGTCGCCGGGACGAGCGACTTCCCCGACCTGACGGTGTACCGGCAGTACGTGGTCAACCACGAGGTCGGCCACCTGCTCGGTCACGGCCACGTCTCGTGCCCCGGTGCCGGGCAGCTCGCACCGCTCATGCAGCAGCAGACGGTGTCCGTCGGGCCGTGCCTGCCGAACGCCTGGCCGTCCCCCGAGGGCGCGTAGCCCGAGCGGCGCACGGCTGTCGGTGTCGTGTGGTGGGATCGTCTGCGTGCTGAGGTTGACCCCACCCGCGGAGCCGGGCCCGTGGCCTGAGCTCGACCCGGTGCAGCGCTCGGTCGTCGAGCACCGCGGGGGAGTGCTGCTGGTCACCGGCGCACCCGGATCCGGGCGGACGACGACGGCCCTGGCGATCACCGCCGACCGGCTCGCCGCCGCCGATCGGCTCCGGGCCTCCGACGACCTCCCGGCCGCCGAGCGGCTCGGCTCGCTGGACGGCGTCGAGCCGGTGCTGCTGCTCGCGCCGACGCGCCGGGCGGCCGCACGGCTGCGCGACGCGCTGTCCGCGCACCTTCCGCGTACGGGTGGCGCGCCCGTCGTGCGCACCCCGTCCTCGCTCGCGTTCTCGGTGCTGCGCGCCAGGGCCTCGATGCTCGGCGAGCCCTCCCCGACCCTCATCTCCGGCCCCGAGCAGGACCTCGTCCTGGCCGATCTTCTCGCCGGGCACGCCGCGGGCGAGGGACGCCCGCTGACCTGGCCGCCGTCGGTCCCCGCGGCGGCGCTCGGCCTGCGCGCCTTCCGCGACGAGCTGCGCGACCTCCTCATGCGCGCCGCCGAGCGCGGCCTGCGCCCGCAGGACCTCGACCGGCTCGGGGCGGAGCACGGACGTCCCGCGTGGAGGGCTGCGGCCGCCCTGTACGCCGAGTACCTCGACGTGACGGTGCTGCGCGCAGGGACCCCTGACGCGGGCGCCCGCTTCGACCCGGCCGTCGTGGTCGACGAGGCGGGCGAGGCGCTGCTCGCCTGGGAGGACGAGGTCCCGAGGCAGCCGCGGCCGCGCTGGGGCACCGTCGTCGTCGATGACTACCAGGAGGCGACCGCCGGTACGGTCCGCCTGCTGCACACGCTCGCGGCGGGCGGTGCCGAGCTCGTCCTCCTCGCCGACCCCGACCTCGCCGTCCAGACCTTCCGCGGCGCGAGCCCCGATCTCGTCGGCAGGGCGGTGCTCGACGCGGGGACCGAGCTCGGGGCCTTCGGTGCGCAGGCGGTCACGCTCGGCACGGTCTGGCGGCACGGTGCCGAGCTGCGCTCGGTCGTCACGGCCGTGACGGCGGAGATCCGCGGGACGGTCCGGGGCCACCGTGCCGCGTCGGCGGCCGGGCCGGTGGAGGCTCCGGCCGGCGACTCGGGCGCTGAGGCGAGCGTGAGCGCGGAGGCGGAGGCGGGCGCCGAGGCGAGTGCGGAGGCGGGCGCGGACGCGGGCGCCTCGCGCTCCGCCGCACGCGCGGTGCTGCTGCGCTCCGCCGCCCAGGAGGCAGCCTTCGTCGCGCACACCCTGCGGGCGGCTCACCTGTACGACGGGCTCGACTGGGGCTCGATGGCCGTCGTCGCCCGCTCGGGATCTCAGGTCGCCGAGCTGAGGCGGGCGTTGCTCTCGGCCCAGGTGCCCGTCGAGGTCGTCGGCAGCGACCTGCCGTTGCGGGCCGAGCCCGCGGTCCGTCCGCTCCTTCGCGCCGTCGCGGCCGCCCTCCTGCCGGATCCCTCCGCGCTCGACGCCGCCGAGGTCGCCGAGCTGCTTCTGTCCCCGCTCGGCGGGACGGACGCCGTCGGGCTCAGGCGGCTGCGCCGCACGCTGCGCGCCGAGGAGGTCGCGTCCGGCGGCTCCCGCACGAGCGACGAGCTGCTCGTGGAGGCCGTGGCGAGCCCCGAGCATGCCGCGATGCTCCCGGCTGCGGTGCGCCCGGCCGTCGCCCGCCTGGCTGCCGTCCTCGCGGCGGGGCGGGCAGCCGCCGCGCGACCGGCCTCCGGCGTGCTCGACCTCCTGTGGGCCCTGTGGGACGAGGCCGACCTGGCCGGCCCCTGGCGGCGCAGCGCCCTGGCCGGCGGACCGGCCGGGGAGCGTGCCGACCGTGACCTCGACGCCGTCCTCGCGCTGTTCACGGCGGCGGAGCAGTTCGTCGACCGGATGCCTCAGGCGTCGCCTGCGGCCTTCCTCGAGCACCTGCACGCCCAGGACCTCCCGGCCGACTCCCTCGCGGCGCGGGGATCGGTCGCCGAGGCGGTCTCGCTCGTCACGGCCGCGGGCGCAGCCGGCGCCGAGTGGGAGCTCGTCGTTGTGGCCGGGGTGCAGGAGGGCGTCTGGCCCGACCTGCGCCTGAGGGACTCGATCCTCGGGGCGCAGCACCTGGTCGACGTCGTCGCTGGCCGCGCAGCCGCCACCGAGCAGTTCGCGGCCGAGGCGAGGGCCGCCGTGCTCGACGACGAGCTCCGGGCCTTCGCCGTCGCCGTCTCGCGGGCCAGGAGCAGGCTCGTGGTGACGGCGGTCCGCGATGCCGACCAGCAGCCGTCCGGACTGCTCGACCTCGTGCAGGCACCGGGGGCGGGGGACGTCGACACCCGCCTCGCCGCCGTCCCGCACGCGCTCGACCTGCGCGCCGTCGTGGCACGGGCCCGCACGATGCTCGAGGCAGGCGACACGGCCGGTGACGAGGCCTCGGCCGGCGCTGCGGCCGCGCTGCTCGCCCACCTGGCCGAGCAGCAGATCCCCGGCGCGGACCCGGCCACCTGGTACGGAGCCCTCGAGCCCTCGAGCGTCGAGCCGCTCTGGGCGCCCGAGGCAGCCGTCCCGCTCTCGCCGTCGAAGCTCGAGCTCGCCACGCAGTGCGCGCTCCGCTGGGCCCTGGAAGGCGTCGGAGGGACGAGCGTCTCCTCGACGGAGCAGTCCCTCGGCTCGCTCGTCCACGCCCTCGCGGCCGAGTGCCCGCGCGGCACCGTCGAGGAGCTCACGGCCCTGCTCGACGAGCGCTGGTCGACCCTCGGCCTGCCGGAGGGGTGGATCTCGCGTCAGAAGCGTCGCGAGGCGACGGGGATGCTCGTCCTGCTGGCCGCGTACCTCGCGGCGGCCGACGAGCCGGTGGCCCTGGAGGCCGGCTTCGCCGCGCGCCTCGGCCGGGTCATCCTGCGCGGCTCGGTCGACCGGCTCGAGCGGGCGGGCACGGATGCCGAGGGTCGTCCGGTGCTGCGCGTCGTCGACCTCAAGACGGGCGCGACCAAGCCGGCGGGCGGGGAGGCGACGGCCCATCACGCCCAGCTCGGTTCCTACCAGGTCGCCGTGGACTCCGGCGCCTTCGAGTCCCTCGCCCCGGGAGCCGTCTCCGGTGGTGCGCAGCTCGTGTTCGTCAGCGGTGGGACGGTGAAGCCCTCGCTGCGCGTCCAGGAGCCGTTGTCCTCGGTGGCGGACCCGCAGTGGGCACATGAGCTGATCTCCGGGGTCGCAGCCCTCGCCTCGCAGCCGGCGATGGGGGCGACGCGCGGCGAGCACTGCCGCAGCTGTCCCGTCCAGCGCAGCTGCCCCGCCTGGCCGCAGGGACGGGCGGTGGGCGCATGAGGACCGCTGCCGAGATCGCAGCGCTCGTCGGCACCCACCCGCCGACCCCGGAGCAGCAGGCGATCATCGAGGCACCCCTCGAGCCGATGCTCGTCGTCGCGGGCGCGGGCTCGGGGAAGACGGAGACGATGGCCGCCCGGGTCGTCTACCTCGTGGCCAACGGGCTCGTCGACCCCGATCGCGTGCTCGGGCTGACCTTCACGCGCAAGGCGGCGGGGGAGCTCTCCGACCGCGTCCGCGCACGGCTGCGTGCCCTGCACCGTTCCTCCGGCGGCCGCAGCATGGGATTCCTCGCGCCGACGATCGCGACGTACAACTCCTACGCCGCAGGCCTCGTCGCCGACCACGCCGTGCGGATCGGCGTCGAGCCCTCGGCCCGGCTGCTCGGCGAGGCGGGTCGGTGGCAGATCGCCCATGACGTCGTCGAGCACTGGGCGGGAGATCTCGAGACGGCCTTCAAGGTCCCGACGGTGACCTCGGCCGTCCTCGGCCTGGCCGGGGAGCTCGCCGAGCACCTCGTCGAGCCGGATGCCGTGCGCGCCGAGCTGGCACGGGCCATCGACGTGCTCGTCGAGGCGCCGCCGGGGCGCAAGGTCCTCGCGCCGGCCAAGAAGCTCCTGCTCACCGCGCGGACCTCGATGGAGCTGCGGTCCCGACTGCTCGCTCTCGTCGAGGAGTTCTCCGCGCGCAAGCGGACCCAGGACGTCATCGACTTCGCCGACCAGGTGGCGCTCGCCGCCCGCGTCGCGCGCGAGATGCCCGAGGTCGGTGCCGGGGAGCGGTCGAGGTTCGGCGTGGTTCTGCTCGACGAGTACCAGGACACCTCGGTCGCCCAGCTCGTCCTGCTGAGGCACCTCTTCGGGGCGGATTCGGGCCGGCCGGGCCATCCGGTCACGGCCGTCGGCGACCCCCACCAGTCGATCTACGGCTGGCGCGGGGCGAGTGCGGGAGGGCTGGAGCAGTTCCCGGTGGACTTCCCGAGGCTCGGGGCCGGGCCCGTGAGCCTCGGTGCCGGGACGCTGGACCTCGATGCGGGGACGCCGGGCCTCGCTGCCGAGCCCCTGGACCTCGGTGCCGGGACGACGAGCGTCGCCTCCGAGCCGCGGGACCTCGGTGCCGGGACGACGAACGTCGCCGCCGAGCCGCTGGACCCCGCTGACGGGACCCCGCGGTCCGCCCCCTCGGTCGCGCCGGCCCGCGTCCTGGCGCTGTCGACCTCCTGGCGCAACGACCACGCGGTGCTGACCGTCGCCAACGCGGTCGCGGCCCCCCTGCGCGCCTCCGCCGACGCACGCACGGACGCCGGCTCCCCGCCCCTGCCCGTCCTCTCCGCGCGCCCCGGTGCCGGTCCGGGCACCGTCGCCGCGCAGTTCCTCGAGACCCAGGAGGACGAGGCCAGGGCCGTCGCGGAGTTCATCGTCGAGCAGCGCGCCCTCCTCGCCGCCGAACGCCCGGGGCCGGTCACCTCTGCCGTGCTGTGCCGCACCCGGGCGCAGTTCGCGATCCTCGAGACGGCGTTGCTCGACGCCGGGCTCGAGGTCGAGGTCGCGGGGATCGGCGGGCTCCTGGACACCCCGGAGGTCGTCGACGTCGTCGCCGTCCTCGAGGCGGCTCACGACCCCTCGCGCGGGGACTCGCTGATGCGCCTGCTCACCGGGCCACGCGCGCGGCTGGGCCTCGCCGACCTCGCCGCGCTGCACGACTGGTCGCGCGAGATGACGGGCGAGACCCCCGCAGCCACCGAGCGCGGCGAGCAGCCCTCGCTCGCCGACGCGCTCGACAGCCTCCCGCGGCCGGGGTGGACGAGCCGGGACGGTCGCTCGATCTCCGAGGCCGGGCGAGCCCGGCTCGCCGATCTCGCGGCAGTCCTGCGCACCCTGCGCAGCCAGACCTTCCTCCCCGTCGCCGACCTGGTCGTCGAGGCGGAGCGTCTCCTGCGGCTCGACATCGAGATCGCCGTCGGGCGCGAGGCCCCGGCCACGGCGAGGGCGCACCTCGATGCCTTCCGCGCCGTCGCGGCAGGTTTCGACCGGGACGACGGCGGAGCCCTCGGCGGCTTCCTGTCCTGGCTCGTGGCCGCGCGCACGGAGGAGCGCGGGCTCGCGGCGCCTCCGGCCGAGGTCGACCCGGACGCCGTCCAGATCATGACCGTCCACGCCGCCAAGGGCCTCGAGTGGGACGTCGTCGCCGTCCCCGGGCTCGTCGAGCGCACCTTCCCGTCCTCGCCCGATCGCCACGGCTGGGTGCGGTCCAACGAGGCGATCCCGGTCGCGCTGCGCGGGGACCGCGAGCACCTCCCCGACGTCGACCTCGAGCCAGGCGTCGACACCGCCGAGCTCGCCGAGCGGATCTCCACCTACGGGGAGGCCGTCGCGGAGCACGAGCTCGCCGAGGAGCGCCGCCTCGCGTACGTGGCGGTGACGCGTGCCGCATCGAGGCTGCTGCTCACCGGGAGCTGGTGGCGCACGGGGGCGTCGGCGGTCACGCCGTCACGCTTCCTCGTCGAGCTGGTCGAGCAGGGCCTCGTCCCGCTCGCCCTCGCCGACGGGCCCGCCGGCGAGCGTCCCGAGCCGACGCTCGCCACCGACGCCGCGTGGCCGCCCGTGCACGCCCTCGGCCCCGCGCGCTCGGCGCGTGTGAACCGGGCCGCGCTGGCCGTCCGGTCCGCAAGGCCCTCGGCGCAGTGGCTCACGGACGAGGCCGAGGGCAGGGCGCTGGCACGCTCGGCACAGCTCCTGCTCGACGAGCGCCGTCGGGGCCGCCAGGAGCAGTCCACGGTCGCGCTGCCGGCTCATCTCTCCGCATCGGCGCTGGTCCGGCTCGCGGCGGACCCCGCCGAGTACGCCCTGGCCGTGCGCAGGCCGGTCCCTCAGGCACCGTCGACGGTGGCGCGGCGGGGGACGGCCTTCCACTCCTGGGTCGAGCAGTACTTCGGTGCCGCGTCGCTGGTCGACCTCGACGAGCTCCCCGGGGCGGACGACGAGAGCGTGACCCAGGACCAGGACCTCGCGGCGCTGCGCGACACCTTCCTCGCCACCCCCTGGGCGAACCGGACGCCGATCGCCGTGGAGGTCGACGTCGAGACCCCTGTCGGCGGGCTCACGCTGCGCTCGCGCATCGACGCGGTGTTCGCCGAGGAGGGCGGCGGGGTGGTGGTCGTCGACTGGAAGACGGGCCGTCCGCCGCGTCGACCCACACGTGAAGCGCGCCCGGGAGCTGCAGCTGGCGGTCTACCGGGTGGCGTGGTCACGCCGGTCAGGTCTGCCGATGGAGCGCGTCGACGCGGCGTTCGTCTACCTGGCGACGGGCGAGACGGTGCGTCCGGCCGTGCTGCCCGGACTCGAGGAGATCGAGTCGGCGCTTCGTTCGGGGGCGCAGATCCCGAGCGGGGAGGGGGAGTGATCGGCTGAGCGGTACGCGTCGGCGAGGGCCAGCGAGGGCCAGCGCGGGCCAGCGAGGGTCAGTTCCGGTCGGCCTCGGGGGTCGAGGCGATGCGGTCGGCGGTCGGCCCGTCGGCGTCCATGTCGGCGTCGGTGAGGTCGTGCTCGGCTGCCGCGGCTCCATCGGGCGCCTCCGGCGTCGGCCCGCGTCCGTCCTCGTCCGAGGCGGGTCCGGTGCCGTGCTCGCCCGCGCCTGGCTCGTCCGCGACCCAGCCCGCCTGGTCGGCGTCGTCGTCCAGCTCCGCCCCGGCCTCCCGCTCGACGAGCGCGTCCGCGTCCTGCTGGGCGTGCTCGGCGGCCTCCTGCTCGGCGAGCGCGTCCGCCTCCTGCTGGGCGTGCTCGGCGGCCTCCTGCTCGGCGCGCTCCGCGGCCTCCCACTCGGCCTGCGCGATGGCCTCCGCCTCGGCGAGCTCCGCCGCCTCGCGCTCGGCCCGCGCGTCCTCCTCGGCCTGGGCGATCGCTGCGGCCTCCGCGTCGTTCGCGGCGATCTGCTCGGCGAGCTCGCCGAGCATCTCCTTCGCGTCGTCGATGATCGCCTGGTCGCCGACATGGACGCCGTGCAGCAGCCACCGCGCGACGGCGAGCTCGCCGGCGAGGAGCGCGCGCTCGGCGAGGTGCGGGTCGCGCAGCTCGGTACGCCGCAGGTGGTAGGACTCGAGGATCGGGTCGACGGCCTCGTGCGGCGCCGCGACGAGCAGCCAGGCGAGGTCGTCCGCGGGGTCGGCGACCTTCGCCTCCGACCACCCCAGGACGGAGACGGGCGCTCCAGCGGCGCACAGCACGTGCTCGGCCGAGAGGTCCCCGTGCACCACCGTCGGCTGGAAGCGCCACATCGCCACGTCCTCCAGCGCCCGCTCCCAGCGGCGGAGCAGCACGGCGGGGACGAGTCCCGTCGCCGCGGCCTCGTCGAGCTCGGACAGACGCCGCTCGCGGTACTCCTCTGCGCTGTAGACGGGTAGGCCGGTGTCCTCCACGACGGGGGTCGGCAGCTCGTGCAGCGCGGCGATGGCGCGACCGAGCGCAGCCGCCAGCCCCGGACCCGGGCCGAGCTCGGCGAGCCGGAGCGGATGGCCGCCGAGCTGCCGGTGCACGATCGCCCGGCCGCCCTCGGGCAGCGCCACCGAGCCCTCGGGCACGGGCACCGCGAACGGAAGGTCTCCGGCGTCGACATGCGCGGCGAGGGCGCTCAGCAGCGCGACCTCCGCCTCCAGCGTCGCGCCCGCAGCGGCTCCCTGGGGTGCGCGGACGACCCAGCGGGTGCCCTCGGCGTCGATGACGATCGCCGCGTCGACGCCCGGTGCCGTGTGGGAGGCGCGTCGCACGTCGACCGCGTCGAGTTCGGGGACGGCGACGGTGGCCAGCGCGGCGAGGACGAGCGGTGATCGGGACACGGGATCACCGTAGGCTCCCGACGGCGGCGTCGCACCCCTCCCGATCGCGTGTCCGCCGTGCTCCTCGCCGCGCCGGGCCGAACGCCACGCCACGGACCTCCCGCTCATGACGCCGCCCGCCGCCCAGCACGCCACGCAGAACGCCGCCCGGCACGTCACGGCGCCCACCGCCCCGCACGCACGGACACGGGCGGCGCACGGCCGGGCGCTGGCCTACGGTGACGGCGTGGACTGGAACCGCTTGCCGCTCTCCCGCTCCTCCGTCGACCGGCATGCGGAGCGCCGCGCGGACCCCGAGCTCATCCGCGAGGCCTGGAGCCGCGAGGGCACGCAGGTCGTCCTCGTCGCCGGCGGGTTGCTCGCCGTCGTCGTCCCCGGCGGGTCCGAGGCCATCGGGGCGGCGCCCGGCGCGGACCGACCCCTCGGCGCGGCGGCGAGGCTCGACCTCGCAGCGCCCGGCGACCTCGGCGAGGAGGTGCTCGAGCTCCCCGTCTCCGACGGCACCGTCCTCGTCGCGTTCCTCGGGCACGACGACGGCGACGTCCTCGCGCTCATCGTCCCCGAGCCCGCACTCGTGCCAGGGGAGCGCACCTGGCGCTCCCTTCGCGAGATCGGCTACGTCCTCGACGACCGTCAGGCCGGTCTGGCGAGTGCTGCCGTCGCCCTGGCCGCCTGGCACGAACGCCATCCGCGGTGCCCGCTGTGCGGCGCGGCGACCGTCCCGACGCTCGCCGGCTGGACGCGCACCTGCGTCGAGGACGGCTCCGACCACTACCCGCGGACCGACCCCGCCGTCATCATGGCGGTCGTCGACGACGCCGACCGGATCCTGCTCGCGCACTCGCCGCACTGGCCCGAGCGCCGCTTCTCCACGCTCGCGGGCTTCGTCGAGCCGGGGGAGTCGGCCGAGGCGGCCGTCGCGCGCGAGGTCGGGGAGGAGGTCGGCGTCCGCATCGGCGACGTGACCTACCGGGGCAGCCAGAGCTGGCCCTTCCCCGGCTCGCTCATGCTCGCCTTCCGTGCCCGCGCCCTCAGCACGACGATCGCCGTCGACGGGGTCGAGATCGAGGGTGCGCGGTGGTTCAGCAGGGACGAGCTCCGTGACGCCGTCGCCGCAGGCGAGATCGTCCTCCCGACGCACACCTCGATCGCCCGGGCCCTCATCGAGGAGTGGTACGGACGGGAGATGGTCAGCGAGGAGTGGGGCCCGCGCGGCTGACGCACCGCGCGCGACGGTGCGCCCGACGGCGACCGGGCACCCGCGGCCGGAGCGCCCGGCGTCGTCGTCAGCCGGCGAGGCGCTCGATGACCTCGGCGAGGGACGGGTTGGTCGCGGCCGAGCCGTCAGGGAAGACGAGCGTCGGCACCGTCTGGTTCCCGCCGTTGACCTGCTCGACGAGCTCGGCCGCCCCTGGCGTCCGCTCGATGTCGACCTCGGTGTAGGACACCCCCGCCGCATCCATCTGCGACTTGAGGCGACGGCAGTAGCCGCACCACGTCGTGCTGTACATCGTGACGGTCCCGGTGACGGGGGGCGCGCTCGTCATGTGTCCTCGCTGGCTCGGCTCGTCGGGTCAGCCGCACACGGGCCGCGGCCGGATCAGGGTACGCACAGCCGTCGGTGTCGGCGACACCTGACAGACTCCTGCCGATGTCCGCCGACGATCTCCTCGCCGCCCTCGACCCCGACCAGCGCGCGGTCGCCCTCGCCCTGACGGGGCCCGTCTGCGTGCTCGCCGGCGCCGGGACGGGCAAGACCCGCGCGATCACCCACCGCATCGCCTACGGCGTGCGCACCGGGACCTACCCGCCGCAGAGCGTCCTGGCCGTCACCTTCACGGCCCGCGCCGCCGGTGAGATGCGCACCCGGCTGCGCGACCTCGGCGTCTCGGGCGTCCAGGCCAGGACCTTCCACGCCGCTGCGCTGCGTCAGCTCAGCTACTTCTGGCCCAAGGTCGTCGGCGGCGCACCGCCGCGCATCCTGGAGCAGAAGGCCACCGTCGTCGCCGAGGCCGCTGCCTCGCTCGGCCTGCGCGTCGACCGCCTCTCGGTGCGTGACCTCGCCTCGGAGATCGAGTGGGCCAAGGTCAGCCTCGTCCCCGCCGACGACTACGTCCGTGCCGCGAGCGCGACCGACCGCCCGCCGCCGGCCGGCCACGACCACGCGACGGTCGCGCGCCTGCTCACGGCCTACGAGGCGGCCAAGGACGCTCGCGGGGTCATCGACTTCGAGGACGTCCTCACGCTGCTCGGCAGCATGCTCGAGAACCGCCAGGACATCGCCGAGACCGTCCGCGGCCAGTACCGCCACTTCGTCGTCGACGAGTACCAGGACGTCTCGCCCGCCCAGCAGTTCCTCCTCGAGCAGTGGCTCGGCGGCCGTCAGGAGCTCTGCGTCGTCGGCGACCCGAGCCAGACGATCTACTCCTTCACGGGAGCCACTCCGTTCTACCTGCTCGGCTTCGCCCAGCAGCGCCCCGGGGCCCAGGTGATCCGCCTGGTCCGCGACTACCGCTCGACCCCGCAGGTCGTCGACCTCGCGAACAAGCTGCTGGCCGTCACCGGGCGCCGCCGCTCGACCGGCGGCCTCGAGCTCATCGCCCAGCGGCCCTCCGGTCCCCCCGTGCGCCTGTCGACCTACGACGACGACGAGGCGGAGGCAGCGGGCGTCGCGCTCGCCGTCCAGCGCCTCGTCGCCGCCGGGACCTCTCCGCGCGAGATCGCCGTGCTCTACCGGACGAACGCGCAGTCCGAGGTGATCGAGCAGGCCCTCGCCGACGCCGGCGTCGGCTACCTCGTGCGCGGCGGTGAACGCTTCTTCTCCCGCCGCGAGGTGCGTGACGCACTCGTCCTGCTGCGCGGATCGGCGCGGTCGATGGGCGAGGTCCCCGTCGCCGAGGCGGTGCGCGACGTGCTCTCGGGTGCGGGCTGGACGCCGGAGCCCCCGGCCGCGAGGGGTGCGGTGCGCGACAGGTGGGACGCGCTGCAGGCCCTGGTGCAGCTCGCCGACGACCTCGTCGCGAAGGAACCGACGGACGGCGCCGGCGGCCCGCTCGGGCTGCCCGCGCTCGTCGCCGAGCTCGACGAGCGCGCGGCGGCCCAGCACGCCCCCGCCGTCGACGGAGTCACGCTCGCCTCCCTGCACGCCGCGAAGGGCCTGGAGTGGGACGCGGTCTTCCTCGTCGGGCTCAGCGAGGGGCTGCTGCCGATCTCCCTCGCCGAGACCGACGAGGCGATCGCCGAGGAGCGCCGCCTGCTGTACGTCGGGGTGACCCGCGCGCGGGAGCACCTTGCGCTGAGCTGGGCCCGCGCCCGCAACCCGGGCAGCCGCGCCAGCCGCAAGCGCTCCAGGTTCCTCACCGGGGTGCTCCCGGACGCCGAGCCGCGCCGGGGCGGCGCCCCCGGCGGGGTGCCCACGCACCCCCAGCGCTCGATCGACCCCGCCGACGTCGACCCGGAGCTGCTCGAGGCCCTGCGCGAGTGGCGCACGCGTGTGGCGCTGGAGGTCGACCGCCCTGCCTTCACCGTGCTCGTCGACTCCAGCCTCCAGGAGATCGCGGCGAGCAGGCCCTCGACGATCGCCGAGCTCGTGCGGGTGCGCGGCATCGGCCCGGCGAAGATCGAGAGCTACGGCTCCTCGCTGCTGGGGATCGTCGCCGCGCACGGCGCAGGGCGCGAGAAGTCGTCGCGGTAATTCGGTTGTGTCCCTCGGGGCGGCGTTCTACGGTAAGCAGGTCCTGATCGAGTTCGAGGCCCCACACGGCTGTCGACGAGTGCGAGAGGAGGTGGATGTGCTGATGAAGAAGACGACGGGGACCGCCGCCGGCTACGTGCCGCGTCCGGTCGCACCCACCTTCGGCATCGTCGAGGGGACACGTGCGCCCGCACCGCGACCGCGCACCGGCGCCTCCAGCTCCCCGCTCCACGAGCCCGACTCCTCGCCCGAGGTGCTCACGGTCTGACCGACCGAGCACCCTCCAGGCCGCGGAGTCCACCTCGGGACCCGCGGCCTTCGTCTGTCCGACGCGGCACAGGTCCCGGCACCCCACCGGAATCCGCAGGACACATGAGGAGGAGCCGTGCGGCTCACCACGCTGCTCGACACGCTCACCGAGGCAGGCTCCGGCCCCTGGCCACCCCGGACGAGCACGACGTCGAGCACATCGAACGACGACGGCGCCCGCTCCGAGGGCACGGCCGGTGACCAGCTCACGATCGGCACCGAGACCGAGTTCGAGCAGCTCGTCTCGAGCCTCATCCCGTGCCGGGCGAACGACGCAGAGCTCTGGTTCGCCGAGCGGACCGAGGAGGTCGAGCTCGCCAAGGCGCTGTGCGCGAGCTGCCCCGTGCGCCAGGGCTGCCTCGCCGGGGCGATCGAGCGTCAGGAGCCCTGGGGCGTCTGGGGCGGCGAGGTCTTCGTCGACGGCGCCGTCGTGGCGCGCAAGAGGGGGCGCGGCAGGCCGCGCAAGTCGGAGGCCGCCTGAGCCCGCAGGGCCCGCGGACCAGTCCGCGGGCGGATCGGCACGCGCGCTGATCAGACGGCCTCCGGCTCGGCCCGCCGTCTGATCAGCCCGCCGCCGGCTCGGCCCGACGAGCCCCACCCCCGCCGACGGCCTCGGCCCACAGCCTGGCCCCGCACCCGCATCCGGGGTGCGGGGCCAGGCTCGTCATGACCGGCAGCCCGAGCGGCAGAGCGATCTCCAGCAGCCCGTTCACGCTCGCGGCGGGCCGCCCGTCGACCTGGGCGAGCACCTGGCCGGCGGCGCAGGCCGCCGCCATCACGGCGAGCGTCGTCTCCGGCGTCCGGGACTCGCGCCCGCGGTCGGCAGCGAGCTGCGCGGCGAGGGCCGGCCAGCACGGGTCGGCGTCGGCCCGATGAAGGTCGACGCAGCGCGGGCAGGCCGAGCGCCCCGGGACGGTCAGCGGCCCGACCTGCACCGATGCCTCCCGGTGGACGAGGGTCAGGTGGGCAACGCCGGCGTCGAGGAGGGGTGCGTAGGCGACCGGGTCGGCCGCACCGTGCTCGATCAGCACGACGAGGTCGGGGGAGCGCCCGGCGGGCGCGAGGGTGCGCAGCTCGGGGCGGGCGTCCCGCAGGGCGGCGGCGAGCGCCTGCCCGCGCGGACGCCCGACGTCGGCGGACCTGAGGCCGCCGAAGCCGACGTCCTCCGGACGCGTCGTGCGGGCGTCGTCCAGGACCAGGGTGCCGATCCCCGCCGCGGCGAGGACCGCGGACAGCTGCGCTCCGGTGCGCCCGAGGCCGACGAGCCGCACGACGGCACGTGCGCGGCGAGCGATCGTCGGCGCGGCGTCACCGTCCAGCGCGAGGAGGGCGTGGGTGCGCGCGTCGGCCCGCGTGGGGGCGGAGGGGTCGTCCGTGGACGGAGCGACGATCAGGTGCGCGGCGCGCAGGTGGGCGACGACGGCGGCGGTCTCGGCCGCGCTGACCTCTTCGGCGCGCAGGGCGGAGGTCAGGGCTCGGACGGTCGAGCCGCAGGCCAGACCGCCCAGGGCTCGAGCAGCGGCCGGGCTCAGGTCCGTCAGCGCGACCGCCCACCGAGGGTCGGTGCCGATCTGGACCTCGGTCGCGGCCCGCCACAGCAGCGGAAGTGCACGCAGCTGCACGCTGCCCCCTCTCGTCGCGCCCAGCCTGGCGCGGCGAGCGGCGTCGTGGATCTTGTCCACAACGCACAGGAGGCGGCCCCCGTGGGTGGGGGCCGCCTCCTGGACGCGGTCGCGGCTCGACTGGGCCGAGTGCCCGCGGGTGCTACAGCGTGCTGGTCGCTCAGGCCTTGCCGAGGATCCGGTTCAGCTTGGTGCCGCAGACGGGGCAGATGCCCTTGGCCATCTTGCGTCCGTTGGCAACGACGACGTTGCCCTCGGCCTCGCGCTTCTCCTTGCACTTCACGCAGTAGAACTCGCCCTTGTAGGTCTCGTCAGCCATGGAAATCTCCGTTCGTGAGGCTCTTGCACGCGACTGGTCGACCCGGCTGGTCGGATGGTGCCGACCGTGGTGGCCGGGAGTCTCCGTGCACGGACCAGCGTAATGGTGCTCGGCCTGTGCTGGGTCCCGCACGGAGTGCGACGCGCCGGAGGGCTCGGCTGGAGCCCGTCGGCACGAAGGACGCTACGGTGCCCGTGTGCAAGCGCAGCGCCCCCTCGAGGAGGCCGTCGCGGCTGCGCTGGAGACCGTCGAGGTCCGGCGCAGCGCTCGTCGTGTCCGGACGGTGACGGCCTTCCGTGAGGACGGGCACACCGTCGTCGCGATCCCCTCGAGGTTCACCCGCACGCAGGAGCGCGAGTGGGTGCGGCGCATGGTCACGCGTCTGGCGAGCCAGGAGCTGCGCCGCAAGCCCTCGGACGCCAAGCTCCAGGCGCGTGCCACCGACCTGTCCCGTCGCTTCCTCGGCGGTCGCGCCCAGCCCTCGAGCATCGCGTGGTCGGCCCATCAGGGACGCCGGTGGGGCTCGTGCAGCCTCGCCGACGGCACGATCCGCATCTCCACGCGGCTGCAGGGGATGCCGGGCTGGGTGCTCGACTACGTGATCCTGCACGAGCTGAGCCACCTGCTGCACGGCGGGCACGGGCCCGAGTTCTGGCAGCTCCTTGAGGCCTACCCGCGCACCGAGCGGGCGCGGGGATTCCTCGACGGGGTCGCGTTCGCCGGGCAGATGGGCTTCGTCGGCGACGACGAGGACCGCCTGGCCGACACGATCGACGAGCAGGAGCCGGAGCCCGACGAGCACGACCCCCGGCCCGAGGATCCGGAGCGCTCCGAGGCGGACTGACCGGTCGCGGCCGGCGTCCTCAGGACTCGTCCGTCCCCTCCGCCTCGCCGAGGATCTCGGCGAGCGCACGGTCGACCTCGGACTGCTCGTCGACCTCGGCAGCCCTGCGCCCGGCGCGCCCGGCGGGGTCGTCGAGGTCCTGAGCCGTGGGGAGCAGGTCGGGGTGGGCCCACACGGCCTCGCGTGCCGTGACCCCGCCCTCGCCGAGGATCTGCGCCCAGAGCCGGGCGGCCTCCCTCGAGCGTCGGGGCCGCAGCTCGAGGCCGACGAGCGTCGCCATGATGTCCTCGGCCGGCCCTCCGGCAGCACGCCGTCGGCGCATCGTCTCGCGCAGCGAGGTGGTGTGCGGAAGGCGCGCCCCGGCGGCCTGGGCGGTCACCTCGTCGACCCAGCCCTCGACGAGCGCGAGCGCCGTCTCCAGGCGCTCGAGCGCCGCCGTCTGCTCGGGGGTGGTCGCGATCGCGAACACCCCGCCGGACAGCGCCTCCTGCAGGGCGCTCGGGTCGGTCGGGTCGATGGAGCGCACGGCCTCCTCGAGCGCATCGGTGTCGATGGCGATCCCGCGGGCGTACGCCGCGACGGTGCCCAGCAGGTGCCCGCGCAGCCAGGAGACATGCGTGAACAGCCGCGCGTGGGCCGCCTCGCGCAGCGCGAGGAACAGCCGGACCTCGTCCACCGGTGCGTCCAGGCCCTCGGCGAACTCGTCGACGTTGCGCGGAAGCAGCGCCGTCCCGTGGCCGTCGGTCAGCGGGATCCCGATGTCGGTCGTGCCCAGGACCTCGCGTGCCAAGGTGCCGACGGACTGCCCCAGCTGCATCCCGAACACGGCCCCGCCGAGCTGGCGCATCATCGGGGCGACGGCGGCGCCCAGCTCGTTCCCGCCCTCGGCGGCCCCCTGGTCCGCGAGCGTCCTGGCGAGCGCGGAGCTCACCGAGGCGGCCACCGGCTCGGCGATCTCGCCCCAGCGCGCCATCGTGTGCTCGACCCACTCGGCACGGCTCCACGCCTGGGCGGGCCCACCGGCGGCGGGGAAGTCGGTGGCCTCGTCGAGCCAGAGCTCGGCGACCTGCAGCGCCTCGGTCACCGCCCGGCGCTCGGCCGGTCCGACGACGGGGTCGCCCTCGGCGATCGAGGCCTGGCGGGCCAGGTCGTGCGCGAGGTCGGCGTTGACCGGCCCGCTGTCGCTCGCCATGACGGTGCGCATCTGCGCCAGCAGCTGCTGGATCGCGGCCGGGTCCTCCGGGAGGCCGATCTGGCTGGCCAGCGACGCGAGGTCGATCGGCTCGCCATCCGGTCCGGTCATCCCCGGGAGCCCGTGCTCGGCGAGCTGGGCGATGACCTCGTCGGCCTCGGCACCGAGCATCTGGCGCAGCAGCGCCTCCCAGGCAGGGGGGATGGACGGGTCGGGCGGGGGCGGGGTGCTCATCGCAGCTCCTGGATCCGTGGGGCTTCCACGGTAACCAGCCGAGGGCCCGCTCGGCGCCGTCGGGGCACCCTGGCGGGGTCCGGTTCGCTCAGGGCGCAGCGGGAGCGGCCGGCTGGTCCGGCCAGGGCGCGTGGTGGGTGTTCCCAGCAACGCGCGCGATGATGGGCCGGTGAACGACGAGACCTTCCCCGCCGCTCAGGCCACCGCCGAGCCCGACGCCCCCCAGGTCGCCGTCGGGGACGACGACCCGCCGCTCACGCGTCGCGCGATCACCCTGAGCGTGCTGACCGTGCTCCTGGCTCTGCTGCTCGCGGTGACCTCGGCGATCCCGCTGCCGTACGCGATCTCCGGCCCGGGGCCGACGCGCGACACGCTCGGGGAGCAGTCGGGCACCCCGCTCATCTCGATCACCGGGGCGCCCACCTACCCGGCGACGGGAAAGCTCCTGCTCACGACGGTCTCGACCTCGGGTGGCCCGGGGTACCCGGTGACCCTCGGCGACGTGCTGCGTGCGTGGTTCTCGGGCGGCAGCGCGGTGCAGCCGGTCGAGAACGTCTTCCCGGTCAGCGAGAGCCGCGAGGAGATCCAGCAGGCGAACCAGGCGGACATGATCTCCTCCCAGGAGAACGCGACCGTCGCGGCGCTGGAGGAGCTCGGCTACAGCGTCCCGACGACGCTCACGGTCGCGGGCACCGTCCCGTCCTCCGGGGCCGACGGCGTCGTGGCGGACGGCGACGTCGTCACCTCGCTCGACGGCACGCCCGTCACCTCCTTCGCCGAGCTCTCCTCGGGGATGGACGCCGTCGCGCCGGGGACGAAGGTGACGCTCGGGGTCACGCGGGCCGGCGCGCCGCTCGACCTGACGCTCACCACGACGGACGACGGCACGGGCCGGGCGATCCTTGGGCTGTTCATCGACCCGAGCTTCGACTTCCCGGTCGACGTCTCGATCAAGATCGACGACATCGGCGGGCCGAGCGCCGGCACGATGTTCGCCCTGGGGATCATCGACCGGCTCACTCCGCAGGACGAGGCGAACGGCGCCGTCATCGCGGGCACCGGCACGATGGACCTCACCGGCCAGGTGGGGCCGATCGGCGGCATCCAGCAGAAGCTCATCGGCGCTCGCCGTGACGGCGCCCAGTGGTTCCTCGCCCCCGCGGAGAACTGCAGCGAGGTCGTCGGGCACGTGCCGAGCGGGCTGACCGTCGTGAAGATCGCCACGCTGCACGACGCCCGCGAGGCGGTCGCCGCGATCGGTGACGGCACGGCCGCCTCGCTGCCTGGCTGCTGACGGCCCCTGCGCTCAGGCGAGCGTCGCGCCCACCGCCTCGACGAGCCCGGGGACGAGGTCGGGCCCGCCGGCGACGGCAGCGTCCTCGTCATGGGCGCGACTGCGCACCAGGCACCAGGTCGGCCCGTCGCGCAGCACGCCGACGGCGATCCGGACGTCCTGGCGCTCGGGGTGGGACATGAGGTACTCGACGGCGGCCTGCGGGTCGGCGGGCATCGCCTCCTGAGCCGCGGGCGGCAGCATGAGCCGCTCGACGACGACGGCCGCGCCGTGCACCGTCGTGGGCCACGAGAGGGCTGCGAGGAGCTCCTCGAGGTCGTCGGCTGCCGGCAGCCCCTCCTGCTCGACCGACAGCAGGTGGAACGGGTCCTCCGCTGCCGCCGCGACGACCTCGGGCTCGAGCTGGGCGGCCAGCCCCGGCTGGTCGGCGAGGGCATCGGCCGTGCGGACGAGGGCGAAGACCCGCACCGGGCCGTCCCACCCCCCGGTGGCGACATGCCGCTCGATCTCTCGGACGGCCAGGTCAAGGGCGTGGGTGGCGGTCGACTCCATGGAGCCATCGTCCCAGGCTCCGGCGGTCGGGACGACCCCAGGCGCGCGCCGACGCCCCGTGTGGGAACCTGGGGCCAGGCAGGGCCGTTGTCCCTGCTGACAGGCATGCCTGCGCCGCGCCGACCTGAGGAACACCGCTGTGAGCTCTGCACGACCGTCCCGACCCGTCCGACCGTCGAGGGGTGCCGCCGGGCGCCGCCGCAGCGCTCTGGGCCCGACGATCGCGATCCTCGTCGCGGCGGGGATCGCGCTGATGATCCTGGCCCAGGTGTGGACCGAGGTGCTCTGGTACCGCGCCATCGGGTACCTGCCCGTGCTCACCACGGAGTGGCTGACACGCGGCGTGCTCTTCCTTCTCGGCTTCGTGATCATGGGCGCAGCGGTCTTCGCCGCGCTCGCGGTCGCCTACCGCAGCCGTCCCATCTACGCGCCGTCGACGCCGGAGCAGGCCTCGCTCGACCAGTACCGCGAGATGATCGAGCCGCTGCGCCGCCTGGTGATGATCGCCGGCCCCGCCGTCCTCGGCTTCTTCGCCGGGTCGGCCGCCTCGGCTCAGTGGAAGGAGGTCCAGCTCTTCCTGCACGGCGGGTCCTTCGGCTCGACGGACGCCCAGTGGGGGCTCGACCTGTCCTTCTACGTCTTCGACCTGCCCGTGCTGCGCTTCGTCGTCTCGTTCCTGTTCGCGGTCGCGATCATCGCCGGTATCGCCGGGCTCGCGACCCACTACCTCTACGGCGGGCTGCGCCTGGGCCAGGGCCCGGGCGAGCGGACCACGCGCCCGGCGCGGATCCAGCTCGGCGTCACGGCGGCCGTCTTCATGCTGCTGCTGGGCGCAAACTACTGGCTCGACCGGTACTCGCTGCTCACCACCAACGGCGAGACCATCAAGGGCGGCGCGTCCTTCGCGGACGTCAACGCGGTCATGCCGGCCAAGGCCATCCTCACCGGCGTCGCGATCCTCGTCGCCGGGACCTTCCTGTGGGCGGCGTTCCGTGGCTCGCTGCGCGTCCCGGCGGTCGGCGTCTCGCTGATGGTCATCTCGGCGATCGTCGTCGGAGGGATCTACCCCGCCGTCGTGCAGCGCTTCCAGGTGCAGCCCAACGAGCAGTCGGCCGAGTCGGAGTACATCCAGCGCAACATCGACGCGACGAAGAAGGCCTTCGGCCTCGACGCCGTCGAGACGACGACCTACGACGCGAAGCTCGTGGCCGAGCAGGGCGCGCTGCGGCAGGACGCCGAGACGACGGCGAGCATCCGCCTGCTGGACCCGGCGATCGTCAGCCCGTCCTTCGGCCAGCTCCAGCAGAACAAGCAGTACTACAAGTTCCCGACCACGCTCTCGGTCGACCGGTACCAGATCGCCGACGAGAGCCGCGACACCGTCATCGGCGTGCGTGAGCTCAACCTGGACGGTCTCGGTGCCAACCAGCGCACCTGGATCAACGACCACACCGTCTTCACGCACGGCTTCGGCGTCGTCGCCGCCTACGGCAACACCACGGCAGCCGACGGACGCCCTGCCTTCTTCGAGGGCGGCATCCCGTCGACCGGCTCGCTCGGGGACTACGAGCCCCGGATCTACTTCGGCCAGGACTCGCCCGACTACTCGATCGTCGGCGCGCCCGAGGGCACGGACCCGTGGGAGCTCGACTTCCCGGACGACGCAGCGGGCGGGCAGGTCAACAACACCTACCCGACGCAGGAGATCACCGCGGGCCCGAGCGTCGGCTCCCTGTGGAACAAGCTGCTCTTCGCGCTGCGCTTCGGCTCGGAGCAGATCCTCTTCTCCTCGCGTGCCACGACGGACTCGCAGATCCTCTTCGACCGCGACCCGGCCGATCGCGTCGCGAAGGTCGCGCCGTACCTGACGCTCGACTCCCGCGTGTACCCGGCCGTCGTCGACCAGCGCGTCGTCTGGATCGTCGACGGGTACACGACCTCCGACGCGTACCCGTACTCGACGTCCAAGGCGCTCGACGCGGCGACGACGGACTCGCTGACGGCACGCTCGGACGTCATCTCCGCGCTGCCGCCCGCCGAGGTCAACTACGTGCGCAACTCGGTGAAGGCCACCGTCGACGCCTACACCGGCGCGGTGACCCTCTACGCCTGGGACGACGCCGACCCCGTGCTCAAGGCCTGGCAGCAGACCTTCCCCGGGACGGTCAAGCCGCTCGCCGACATCAGCGGCGACCTGATGAGCCACCTGCGCTATCCCGAGGACATGTTCAAGATCCAGCGCGACCTGCTCTCGACCTACCACGTGAGCGATGCGGCCGGCTTCTACTCGGGCCAGGACTTCTGGCTCACCCCGGACGACCCCACGGTCACCGGCAAGAAGCAGCCGCCGTACTACCTCACGCTCAAGATGCCCGACCAGGACAAGCCGGTCTTCTCGCTGACCTCCACGTTCATCCCCGGTGGCAACACCGACCGCAACGTGCTCACCGGCTTCCTCGCGGTCGACGCCGAGCCGGGGAACGAGGCGGGGGTGCGCAGCCCCGGCTACGGGACGCTGCGCCTGCTCGAGCTCCCGCGCAACACGACCGTTCCCGGCCCCGGCCAGGTGCAGAACAACTTCGACGCCAACACGGCGGTGTCGAGCTACCTCAACCTGCTGCGGCAGGGGAGCTCGACGGTCGTGCAGGGCAACCTGCTGACGCTGCCCGTGGGCGGCGGTCTGCTGTACGTGCAGCCCGTCTACGTCCAGTCGACGCAGGACACCAAGTTCCCGCTGCTGCAGCGCGTGCTGGTGGCCTTCGGTGACCAGATCGGCTTCTCCGAGACGCTGGCCGGAGCCCTCGACCAGGTCTTCGGCGGCGATGCCGGCGTGGACAACCCGACGCCGGGGACGGACGCGGGGAGCGTCCCGGACGCCCCCGTCGAGGGGACGCCGGGCGATGGCAGCACCGCCTCGCCGAGCCCGTCGGCCACGCCGAGCAGCCCCGCGACCACGGGGCCGACGACGGACGCCAAGACCCGTCTGAGCGCGGCGCTCGCCGAGGCGAACCAGGCCATCAAGGACGGCCAGGCGGCCCTCGCCCAGAACGACTTCGCGGCCTACGGAGCGGCGCAGGCACGGCTCCAGGCGGCCCTCGAGGCGGCGATCGCCGCGGAGAACGAGCTCGGCTGACACTGAGCACTGGGCGCGTCGTCGCAGGTCAGCGGCGTGTGATCGACGGGTGGCGGTTCGCTCGTGGCGAACCGCCACCCGTCGATTTGGCCCCTGTGGATCGGCAACGTAAGGTTGGCGTACCGACGCGGGGTGGAGCAGCTCGGTAGCTCGCTGGGCTCATAACCCAGAGGTCGCAGGTTCAAATCCTGCCCCCGCTACTTGTGAAGTGGCAGTTCAGAGGCCTTTTCGATCTTCGGATCGGGAGGGCCTCTGGCGTTGATGAGCGCAGAATGCACGCATCGGTCGGGTGCGGACGCGCGCGGACGGCGCAGCGACGCGGCGTGCGGCGCCGGTCACCCGCCCTGCCGCGCGCGCAGCAGCTCCTGCGCGACCAGCCCGATGATCGAGGTGTACGTGGGGTAGGCGAAGCGCGTGGCGGCGAGGGTCGCGACGTCGGCGCCCGCCTGCATCGCGACGGCCACGGCCTGGATGACCTCCAGGGCCTCCTCGCCGACGGCGTGGGCGCCGAGCAGCCGGCTGTTGTCTGCCGTGGCGATGAGCTTGAGGAAGCCGTCGGTCCGCAGGTCGATGACCGCACGTTCGACCTGGGCGTAGGGCACTGTCGCGATGAGCGCGTCGGGGTGCGACATGAGCGCCTGCATCTCGGTGAGTCCGACCTGGCCGTAGTCCGGGTCGGTGAACCCGCCCGCCGGGAGCACGGAGTGGTCGGTCTCCAGCCAGGCGCCGGTTCGCGCTCCGAGCACCGCGTTCGTTGCCGCGACGTATCCGTCGGCCTCGCCCGCCTGGACGAGCTGGGCGTCGCCGTCGGCGTCCCCTGCGACGAAGATGTGCGCCACGTCGGTGCGCTGGTACGCGTCGACCGGGATGCTCGTGGCCGTCGCCGTGACGCCGGCGGCCTCCAGGCCCAGCCCGTCCACGCGGGCCGGCCACCCGGCGCAGACGACGACGAGATCGGCGTCGACGTGCTGCTCGGGTGCGTCCTCGCGGCCGGCAATCACGACGCGTCGGCGGCCGTCGGTGAGCTCCTCGATGCGGGCGATTCCCGGGATGGCCGTGCGGACCTCGACCCCGCGCGCGACGAATGCCGCCTCGATGGCGGCGCTGACCTCGTGGTCGGCGAAGGGCAGCACGCGGTCGGCCAGCTCGAGCAGGGTCACCTGCACCCCGAAGCCGCTGAAGACCGTCGCGAGCTGGGAGCCCGTCGCGCCGCTGCCGATGACCACCGCCGCGCTGGGCAACCGCTCCAGGTCGACGATCCTCTCGGCGACCGTGGTCAGATCGATCCCCGGCAGGGGAAGCCGTCGAGAGCCACCTCCCGTGGCCACGATGATCGTCGTCGCGCTGAGCCGGCGGCCCGACCCGCTGAGCTCGACCGTGTGCGGGTCGACGAACCGTGCCCAGCCCTCCGTGACGAGCTCGACCCCCGCTGCCGCCAGCCGCCCGGCGGTGTCCTTGGCCACCTGGACGTGCTCGATCGTTGCGCGCAACCGGTCGGCGGTGCGCGACCACACCAGTCCCGACGCGGGCACCTCGACCCCGAAGTCGTCCGCCGTCTGGGCGTCGCGCAGCACGCGGGCGGTCCGCGCGAGCAGGCGGGTGGGGACACAGCCCGTGTTCACGCAGGTGCCACCGACGCGGGCACCCTCGACGATCGCCGTCCTCGCTCCGAGCTCCGCTGCCCGCAGGGCTGCACTGATCCCCGCGGGACCGGCCCCCACGACGAGGACGTCGTAGGGGTGCACGTCGGGCCCGACGATCGGGGCGGTCGAGGATGTCATGCGCTCGGCGGTCACGGGTGAGGTCCTTCGGGGGAGGCGAGGGGAGTCCGAGCATCACCCATGCGCCGCCGATCCGCGCGTCGAGCGTCGTGGTGGCACCACCACGCACCCGGCTATCGTCGATCGCACCCACCTCTCGGAAGGACGAGCCATGCCCACCCTCGCGATCGTCGGCGCCGGACCAGGACTGGGAGCAGCCGTCGCCCGGCGCTTCGGTGCCGAGGGCTACTCGGTCGCCCTGATCTCGCGGGACCAGGGCAAGCTCGACGAGCTCGCGGCCCGGCTCCAGGTCAGCGGCATCACCGCACGCGGCTTCGCGGCCGACGTCCGTGACCCCTCAGCCCTCGAGGCCGCTCTCGCGCAGGCCGCGCGGGAGCTCGGAGCGATCACGGTCCTGCAGTACAGCCCCCTGCCCTCCCGGGACTACCTCAAGCCCGTGCTCGACCTCACGCCCGAGCTGGCACTGGAGGCCCTGCGGTTCTCGGCGCTCGGGCTCGTCCACGCCGCCCGTGCCGTGCTCCCGGCGATGCGCGCCGCGGGCGAGGGCAGCATCGTGCTGATCAACGGGGGCACGTCGGTGAAGGCGCGCGCCGGGTTCGCCGGCACCTCGGTCGCCTTCCCCGCGGAGAGCGCCTACGGCGAGATGCTGCACGACGCGCTCGAGGACGAGGGCATCCATGTCGTCCAGCTCGTCATCCCCGGCGGGATCCCCCAGCTTCAGCTCGAGAACGGCATCGACGACGTGGCGGAGCGGATCTGGGCCATCCACGGTGCCCCTGGCCCGTTCCGCACGATGCTCATCCCGCTCGAGGAGGGGCGGGAGTAGCGGGCGCTGCCGCCGGCTCGAACACGACGAAGCGGTTGCGGCCGGTCGCCTTCGCCGTGTACATCCCCGAGTCCGCCTGCCGCAGCAGCGCCGCGGTCTCCTGCGTGCCGTCGCTCGTGACGGCCGCCCCGACGCTCGCCGAGAGCTGGAGCGGCCCGGCGTCCGTGTCGAACGGCTCGGCGAGCGCGGTCACGATGCGCCCGGCGATCTCCTCGACCTGCTCGGGTCCGAGGATCGGCGTGCACAGGACGACGAACTCGTCGCCCCCGAGGCGCGCGACGGTGTCGTGGTCCCGGGTGATGCGCAGCAGACGGCGCGCGACCTGCGCGAGCACCTGGTCACCCACCTCGTGCCCGTGCCCGTCGTTCACCCCCTTGAAGCGGTCGAGGTCGACGAAGAAGACCGCGAGGCACCCGGGGTGCCGCTTCATGCGGACGAGCTCGTGCGACAGCCGGTCGGTCAGCAGCGCGCGGTTGGCCAGCCCCGTGAGCGAGTCGTGCGTCGCCTGGTGGAGCAGGGCCTGCTCGGCCTGCTTTCCCGCCGTGATGTCCCGCGTCGAGCTCAGCGCTCCGACGACGGCGCCCGTCGAGTCACGCGTCGCGGTGAGCGTCGTGTGGTACCAGCGTTCCGGGCCACCACGGGCGCCGTGCACCGAGATCTCGACAGCCGCCGGATCGCCGGTCTCCAGGACCTGCCGGAGCATGGGCTCCCAGACCTGAAGGGTCTCCTCCGCCATGCCGAGCTCGCGATCGGTCCGGCCCAGCATGGTGTCGAGCGTCGACTGCCGAAGCGCCAGCCCTGCGGGGTTGATGTACTCGTAGCGCAGCTGCGTGTCGTGCTTGGCGATAGCGTCGGGTGATCCGTCCAGCACGTCCCTGAGCTGGGCCTCCACCATGACGAGCTCCAGGTGCGCCTCGGCGGTCTCCTCCGCCATGCGGGCCATCCGCTGCCCGGCGACGGCCCAGGTGGTGACGTCACGGGAGTAGCCGAAGGTGCCGATGATCCGCCCGTCGGCGTCGCGCAGGGGGAACTTGCTCGTCTCGACGAGGGTCCCCGGCTGGTCCCCGAGGCGGTCGAACTCCCGCTTGTTGAGCAGGGGCTCGCCCGTCGCGATGATGCGCTCCTCGTCCGCGAGGAGCTCGCTCGCATGAGCGGCGTCCGTGAGGTCGAAGTCCGTCAGCCCGACCATCTGCTCGGGCGTCCGCCCCACGAGCTCGGCGCAGTACGCGTTGACTCGGATGAACCGGCCCTGGAGGTCCTTGAAGAAGAAGGCCGTCCCGGTCTGCGTCGCGAGCAGGTTCGACACGCAGAGCTCGTCGATGCTCAGCGGCGTCGCTGAGTCGACGATCGACAGGGTGTCCGGAGAGCGTGTCACACCGGGACCATCGTCCGGGGCGCCTGGAGTCTGAGGCGTCGCGCCCCGACCGACCGAAGTGTCCGGACTGTCCCGCGCGTCTCGGCGTGCGGGCCTCAGCGCCGGCTCGTCGTCCCCCGAACGACGAGCTCCGTCGGGAGCCTGACATGGGCGGGAACCCCGTCCTTCCCGCCGATGAGGGCGACGAGCAGCTCGATGGCCACGACGCCCATCTGCCGGATCGGCTGGCGCACCGTGGTCAGGGGAGTGGCGGCCGTGGACGCCTCGGGCACGTCGTCGAAACCGATGACGGACAGGTCGTGGGGGACGGTCAGTCCCAGGTGCGCCGCCACCTCGATGGCGCCAAGGGCCGAGCAGTCGTTGGCGGCGAAGAGGGCGGTCGGCCGGTCGGCGAGCGTGAGCAGCTGAGTGGCGGGGGCGTGGGTGGACTGCTGCCGGTAGCCGGCGACGCGCACGAGCGCGGGGTCGACCTCGAGGCCCGCGTCGGCCATCGCCTGCCGGAAGCCCGCCTCGCGCTCGCCGGAGGACTGCAGGTCGGGCCGGCCGCCGAGGAAGCCGATGCGTCGGTGGCCGAGCTCGATGAGGTGCCGCGTCGCCGCGAGCGCGCCCGCGTGGTTGTCCGAGTCGACGGTCGGCAGGCCGCAGCGGCCGGTGTGCGGGTCGATCGCCACGACCGGGAGGCTCTGGCCGGTCTCGACGACCGTCGGCGTCACGAGCACCGCTCCGTCGATGAGCGTCCCGCCGAGACGCGAGAGGTAGCGCCGCTCCCAGCCGGCGGTGCTCCCCGCGCGCCCTCCGCCGGAGTAGGCGAGCAGCTCGTAGCCGCTCCCGGCGATCCCCGCCGAGGCGCCCTTGAGGATCTCGGCGCTGAAGGGCTCGAACTCGGCGACGAGGATCCCGATCACGTTGGTCCGCTGCGAGCGCAGCGACCGGGCGATCAGGCTGGACTCGAAGCCCAGGTCGTCGATGACCCGGTGCACCCGGGCCGCCGTCGTCGGCGCGACCCCGTGACGCCCGTTGACGACCTTCGACACGGTGGCGACGGACACGCCGGCGCTCCGCGCGACATCCGTCATCGTTGCTCGGACCATGAGCGGAGCATAGCCGCTCGACAACGTTATCGATAACGTTTAGTCTCATCGTGACCCGGTACTCCTCCGGCGGTTCCGCAGTCAGCGGGGACGTCGAGCAGGCGCCAGGTCACGGTTTGGATAACGCTATCGATAACGATTGACAACGAGAGCCCTGGCTGGAAAGGTCCGGGACGTCCGAAGTCGACGACGACGAGGAGCTCGACCATGACGACAGCGGAAGCAGCCCCCACCGGTGCTCTCCGCCGTGGCAGTACCGCTCCGAGCGGGGAGGGCAGCGGCAACAGCGCCGCTGCCGGCATCCGGAAGGCCTGACGGAGCTCGTTCCACCCCACCGACCAGTGACGCGCAGTCACGGACGTCGGGCTCCCTGTGCAGGGGGCGCACGCACAATTCTCTGCTCAACGAAGAGGACGGAACTCATGAAGATCAGGAAGACGATGGCGGTGTCTGCTGCCCTCATGCTCGGCGCCGCGGGCCTCACCGCATGTGGTGGCAGCACCACGGATGACACGTCGGGCGCCGCTGCCACGGGTGGCGGCGACACCCCGGTGGAGCTGTCGCTGTGGACCAACGCCACGACCGGTGACGGCAAGGCCTTCTGGGACAACGCCGCGGTCGAGTTCAACAAGCTCTACCCGAACGTCACGGTCACCGTTCAGGCGATCCAGAACGAGGACATGGACGGCAAGCTCCAGACCGCCCTCAACTCGGGCGACGCCCCCGACATCTTCATGCAGCGCGGTGGCGGCAACATGGCCGCCCAGGTCGACGCCGGCCAGCTCATGGACATCACCGACCTCATCTCGGAGGACACCCACAAGGTCGATCTCCGACGGCGCGCTCGCCGGCGAGTCGGTCAACGGCCGCGTCTACGGGATGCCGCAGTCGATCCTCCCCGAGGGCGTCTTCTACACCAAGGACCTCTTCGAGCAGGCCGGGATCACCACGCTCCCCAACGACGCTCGACGAGTTCAACGCCGTCGTGCAGAAGCTCAAGGACGCCGGGATCGCCCCGATCGCCCTCGGCGCCAAGGACGCATGGCCGGCCGCGCACTGGTACTACAACTTCGCCCTGCGGCGTGCTCCTCGGACACCATCTCCAAGTCCGCGGCCGAGAAGGACTTCAGCGACCCCTGCTGGCTGACCGCCGGCGAGAACCTCGCAGACGTTCGCCGACACCAAGCCCTTCAACGACGGCTTCCTGACGACCTCGGCCCAGCAGGGTGCCGGCAGCTCTGCCGGTCTGCTCGCCAACCACCAGGCCGCCATGGAGCTCATGGGCGCCTGGGACCCGGGAGTCATCGGCTCGCTGACCCCCGACGGAAGCCGCTTCCCGACCTGGGATGGTTCCCCTTCCCGCAGGTCCCCGGTGGCGAGGGTGAGCCCGGCTCGATCATGGGTGGCGTCGACGGCTACTCCTGCTCGTCCACCGCTCCGGAGAAGGAGTGCAGCGACTTCCTCAACTTCATCGCGACGACCGCCGATGCAGGAGGCCTACTACAAGGCCTTCGACGCACCGCCGGTCAACGTCGAGGCCCAGGGCGCTGTCACCGAGCCGTACCTGAAGGACATCCTCGCCGCCGTACAACGAGGCGCCGTACGTCTCGCTGTGGCTCGACACGATCTCGGCCCCAACGTCGGCAACGCCCTCAACGTCGGCGTGGTCAACCTGCTCGCCGGTCAGAGCGACGCGGCCGGCATCGTCAAGGCAGTCTCCGACGCAGCGGCCAAGGAGTAACGGGTACTCCGATGCCATGATTCCACACGCGAGAGCTCGTCCGAGAGCTCGCCTGTGAATCTCTCGACGGTCGGGGGCAGCGCAGCAGCGCGCTGCCCCCGGCCGGGCCCCGCCAGCGCCGACGCGGTATCGGCTGGCCGGCTCGTCTCGAGATCGCAGTGCTCGTCGGGCCCGGCCCTCATCATGTTCTTCACCTTCGTGATCTTCCCGGTCGTCATGGCCGCGTACTACGGCTTCTTCAGCTGGAAGGGCTACGGTCCGCCCGACGGACTTCGTCGGGCTGCAGAACTACATCACGATCCTCACGGACCCGCACGTTCCACGACGCCCTGCGGCACAACGCCACGATCGTCGTCCTCTCCCTGCTCCTGCAGGGCCCGGTGGCCATCCTGCTTCGCACTGCTGCTCAACAAGAAGATGCGTGGCCAGTCCGTCATCCGCGTGCTGATCTTCGTCCCGTACGTCGTCTCCGAGGTCATCGTCGGGACCGGCTGGAGCCTGCATCGTCTCGACCACCGGCGCCCTGAACGCGTTCCTCAAGGACGTCGGGCCTGGGCTGGCTGGCCAAGGACTGGCTCGCCGACCCGAAGATCGCCATCTGGACGCTGATGGTCATCATCACCTGGAAGTACATCGGCTTCGCGGTGATCCTGCTTCCTGGCAGGGCTCCAGGCCATCCCCGACGAGCTCTACGAGGCCGCGGCGATCGACGGCGCCTCCTACTGGCAGATCCAGCGCCGCATCACGCTGCCCGCTGCTCGGCCCGACGCATCCGCATCTGGGCGTTCCTGTCGATCATCGGATCGCTCCAGCTCTTCGACCTCGTCTACATCATCTGGGGCCAGTACGTCGCCGCGACCGCGGGGACCTCGACGATGGCGACGTACATGGTCGCGAACGGCCGGAACTCCGGGAACTACGGCTACGGCAACGCGGTCGCCGTCGCTCCTCTTCCTCATCTCGCTCGTGGTCGCGCTGCTCTACCAGCGCTTCGTCCTGCGCCGCGACACCGCCGGTGCCCTGACCGGGAGCAAGAAATGAGCGCACTCATGACCGACGTCTCGGAGGAGGTCGTCCTGCGGCCGACTCCCAAGCGTCCGTGGGCGAGCCCCATCGTCTACCTCGTGGCGCTCGTGCTCGTCTCGGCGATGCTCGCCCCGGTGGTGTACATCATCTTCGGCGGCTTCCGGACGAACTCCCAGATCACGATCGAGCCCGGCCGGGCTGCCGAACCCCTGGGTCCTCGAGAACTACCTCGAGGTGCTGCGCGGCGGGATCTTCTGGCGTGAGGTCGGCAACTCGACCATCGTCGCGGTGCTCACCACGATCGGGACGGTCACCCTCGGGCTGGCGGCGAGCTTCGTGCTGGCGCGCTACCGGTTCAACGGCCGGATGCTCATGTACTCCGTCTTCGCGGCCGGTCTGATGTTCCCGATGACCGTGGCGATCACGCCGCTGTACCTCATGGTCCGCGAGCTCGGCCTGATGAACTCGCTGTCGGGGATCATCCTCCCGCAGATCGCGTTCGGCCTGGCCGGGACGATCATCATCCTGGTGCCGTTCCTCAAGGCGATCCCCGACGAGATCGAGGAGGCCGCGGCCATCGACGGCTGCAGCCGGCTCGGCTTCTTCTGGCGGATGGTCCTGCCGCTGTCGATCCCCGGCGTCATCACGACGGCGATCCTCGCGTTCATCGGCAGCTGGAACAGCTACATCCTGCCCGCTGTTCATCCTCAACGACGAGGCGAGCTTCACCCTGCCGCTCGGTGTCCAGGCGTTCGCCTCGCAGTACTCGGTCGACACGGCCAAGGTGCTCGCCTTCACGTCGCTTGTCGATGATCCCCGCGCTGGTGTTCTTCAGCCTCTTCGAGCGTCGCATCGTCGGCGGGCTCACCGGGGCCGTCAAGGGCTGAGGCCCGTCCACCGGCTGCCCCTGGCGGCAGCCGCCGGTCCTCCGGCGGCGCCGCCGGGGCGGCCATGGCCACCGGGCCACCCACACATCCAGCATCAGAGTCGAAGGGGACTGGTCCCGTGACCGCCATTCCTGCCATGCCCGTGGTGTCCGAGCGGGTGCGTGCGCTGCACGCGAGCATGACGCTCGAGGAGAAGCTCGCCCAGATCGTCGGCTACTGGGTCGACCAGGGCGGCGAGGTCGTCGCGCCCATGCAGGGCGAGATGGCGACCACCTCCGGCGTCCTGGAGGAGGTGACCGAGCACGGCATCGGCCACCTGACCCGCGTGTACGGGACGCGTCCCGTCGAGCCGATCGCACGCGCCACGTGGCTGTGGAACGAGCAGCGTCGCCTGCAGAAGGAGACCCGGCTCGGCATCCCCGCCCTCGTGCACGAGGAGTGCCTCACGGGCCTGGCGGCCTGGCAGGCCGCGACCTTCCCGACCCCGCTCGCCTGGGGTGCGGCCTTCGACCCGGAGCTCGTCGAGGAGATGGGCGCGCTCATCGGGCAGTCCATGCGCGAGCTCGGCATCCACCAGGGACTCGCCCCCGTGCTCGACGTCATCCGCGACCCGCGCTGGGGCCGCGTCGACGAGTGCATCGCCGAGGACCCGTACGTCGTCGGCACCGTCGGCACCGCCTACGTGCGCGGTCTGCAGGGCGCCGGCGTGCACGCGACGCTCAAGCACTTCGTCGGGTACTCGGCCTCGCAGGCCGGGCGCAACCACGCGCCGGTCGCGATCGGCCCGCGCGAGCTCGCCGACACGCTGCTCATCCCCTTCGAGATGGCCGTGCTCGACGGTCAGCGTCCGATCGGTGATGAACTCCTACGCCGCGATCGACGGCGTGCCGATGGCCGCGAGCACGCGAGCTGCTCACGGGCCTGCTGCGCGAGCGCTGGGGCTTCGACGGCGTCGTCGTCGCCGACTACTTCGCCGTCGCCTTCCTCCAGCTCATGCACGCCGTCGCCGCAGGACACGGGCGAGGCCGCTGCGCTCGCGCTCACCGCCGGGATCGACGTCGAGCTGCCCAGCGGGGACGCCTTCCTCGCCCCGCTCGCCGCGCGCGTCCGGGCCGGGCTGTTCGACGAGGCGTACGTCGACCGCGCGGTGCTGCGCGCGCTCGCCGCAGAAGGAGGAGCTCGGTCTGCTCGACGCGAGCTTCGACGAGCCGCCGACGCAGATCGACCTCGACTCGCCGGCCCACCGCGACGTCGCGCGCCGGCTCGCCGAGGAGTCGGTCGTGCTGCTGACGAACGACGGGACGCTCCCGCTGCTCGGCGCCGGGCGCCCGACGCCCGCGCGGGTCGCCGTGATCGGCCCGAACGCGCAGCGCCCCGAGGCGCTCATGGGCTGCTACTCCTTCGCCAACCACGTGCTCGCGCACCACCCGGGGATGGAGCTCGGCTTCGAGATCCCGAGCGTGCTCGAGGCGCTGACGGCCGAGCTGGCCGGCAGCCAGGTCGACTTCGCCGAGGGCTGCAGCGTCGAGGGCGAGGACCGCTCGGGCTTCGACGCAGCGGTCGAGCTCGCGCGTCGCGCTCGGACGTCGCGGTGCTCGTCGTCGGCGACCAGGCGGGACTCTTCGGCCGCGGGACGGTCGGCGAGGGCAACGACACCGAGTCGCTCGCCCTGCCCGGCGTGCAGCGCGAGCTCGTCGAGGCCGTCATGGCCACCGGCACGCCCGTCGTCATGGTGATGCTCACCGGGCGGCCGTACGCGATCGGCTGGGCGGTCGAGGGTCCGTCGGCCCCGGCCGCGGTGATCCAGTCCTTCTTCCCCGGTGAGGAGGGCGGTACCGCGATCGCCGGCATCCTGTCCGGCCGGGTCAACCCCTCGGGCCGGCTCTCGGTGACGATGCCGCGCTCGGCCGGTGCGCAGCCGTACTCCTACCTGCGGCCGATCCTCGCCGGACCCTCGGAGGTGACCAGCACGGACAGCACGCCCGGTGCTGCCGTTCGGCCACGGGCTGTCCTACACGAGCTTCACGCGGACGGCGCTCGTCGCGGATGCCGAGGTCGCCGCGGGCGGCACCTTCTCCGTCGAGGTCACCGTCACCAACACCGGTGAGATCGCCGGCGCGGACGTCGTGCAGCTCTACGCGCGCGACGTCGTCGCCACCGTCAACCGCCCCGTGGCGCAGCTGCTCGGCTACCGCCGGCTCACGCTCGAGCCGGGGGAGTCGACGACGGTGCGCTTCCGGGTCCCGACGACGCGCCTGGCGTTCTCGGACCGCTCGATGGTCCGGATCGTCGAGCCGGGCGAGGTCGAGCTCTGGGTGGGTCCGTCGTGCGAGGTCAAGGAGGCGACCGGGACGGTGACCGTCCTCGGCCCCGTGCACGAGGTGACCACCGCGGACGCGCGCCTGGTGACGAGCGAGATCTCCTCGCTGGTCGGCTGACCTGACCGCGGCGCGCGGACGCCGCCCTGCCCACCCGAGCTCGCCACCCGAAGGAGGTCCGCCTGTGCCCGGCACGGCGCACGCCACGGTCATCGTCAACGTCGACCTGCCGGGCCCGGTGATCAGCCGGCACCTGTACGGGCACTTCGCCGAGCACCTCGGTCGCTGCATCTACGGCGGCTTCTGGGTGGGGGAGGACTCCGCCGTCCCGAACGTCGGCGGGATCCGGCTCGACGTCGTCGAGGCGCTGCGCGAGCTGAGCATCCCGACGCTGCGCTGGCCGGGCGGCTGCTTCGCCGACGAGTACCACTGGCGGGACGGGATCGGCCCGCGCGCCGAGCGGCCTCGCATGATCAACACGCACTGGGGCGACGTCGAGGAGAACAACCACTTCGGCACGCACGAGTTCATGGCGTTGTGCGAGCTGCTCGGGGCCGAGCCCTACGTCGCGGGCAACGTCGGCTCGGGGACGGTGCAGGAGATGAGCGAGTGGGTCGAGTACCTCACCCGCTCGGGGACCTCCCCGATGGTCGAGCTGCGGCGCGCGAACGGGCGCGAGGAGCCGTGGCGCGTGCCGTTCTGGGGCCTCGGCAACGAGACCTGGGGCTGCGGCGGCAGCATGAGCGCCCAGACGAGCGCCGACCTCGCGCGCCAGTACGCCGTCTACTGCCGTGACCACGGCGACAACGTGCTCTACCGCATCGCCTCCGGGGCCTCGAAGGACGACTACGCCTGGACCGAGGCGCTGATGAAGGCCGTCGCCGAGCTGCGCGACGGTGCCTTCCCCGTCCTGCCGTTCCAGGGTGTGTCCGTCCACCACTACACGATCGGTGGCACCTGGACCGACAAGGGCAGCGCGACGGCGTTCGGCGACGAGGAGTACTGGCGGACGATCGCCGCGGCGCAGGCCATCGAGCCCGTGCTGCGCGGGCACATCGCCGTGATGGACCGCTACGACCCCGCCGGCGAGGTCGGCCTGGTGCTCGACGAGTGGGGCACCTGGTGGGACGTCGAGCCGGGGACGAACCCGGGCTTCCTGTTCCAGCAGAACACCATGCGCGACGCGCTCGTCGCCTCGCTGCACTTCGACGTGTTCCACCGCCTCGCCGACCGGCTGTCGATGGCGAACATCGCCCAGACGGTCAACGTGCTCCAGGCGATGCTGCTCACCGACGAGGAGACCGGCGCGCTGGTGCGGACGCCGACCTTCCACGTCTTCGAGATGAGCCGGGTCCACCACGACGCCGTCGCCGTCCCGGTCCACGTCCGCGCGCCCGGCCTGGTGCGCGAGGCCGAGGGGCGCGCGCTGCCGACCGTCTCCGCCTCGGCGAGCGTCGCCGGGGGCCGCTGCCACGTCTCGGTCTCCAACCTCGACCTCGACCAGGAGCTCGTCGTCGAGCTCGACCTGCGCGGCGGGCGGGCCGAGGAGGTCGGCGCCCGGCTGCTCGCTCCGCCGGCCGTGCAGTCGTTCAACAGCGCCGCTGCGCCGGACGCCGTCAGCCCCCGGGAGGTGACCGACCTGGAGCGCACCGCGACCGGGCGTCCGGATCACGCTCCCACCCCATTCCTTCGCCGTCGTGAGGCTCGTCCTTCGCGACGGCGGCGTCGTCGAGATCACCGATGGAGAGCAGTCATGAGCGCACCGCATGTCATCCCCGCCACCCCGCTGGGCCCCCTGCCCTCCGCCTGGCGCGAGTGCGTCGGGACCGGGCCGGCTCGACCTCGGCCTGCGCGCCGACTACCTCGACTCGCTCGCACGCGTGCAGCGCGAGATCGGCTTCCGCTACCTGCGGGGGCACGGGCTGCTGTCGAAGCAGATGGGCGTCTACCGCACCGAGGAGGTCGACGGCCGGACGCATGTCCGCTACTCCTTCACCTACCTCGACCAGGTCTTCGACCAGCTGCCGGCGCTCGGCATCCGGCCCTTCCTCGAGCTCGGCTTCATGCCCCCGCAGCTGGCCTCAGGCGAGCAGACGATCTTCTGGTGGGAGGGCAACGTCACGCCGCCGGCTGACATGTCGCAGTGGGTCGCCCTCGTCCAGGCCGTGCTGCGCCACCTCATCGAGCGCTACGGGATCGAGGAGGTCCGGCGCTGGCCGGTCGAGATCTGGAACGAGCCGAACCTCACCTTCTTCTGGAAGGACGCCGACCAGGAGGCCTACTTCCGCCTGTACGAGGCCACGGCGCGCGCGGTCAAGGAGGTCGACGAGCTGCTCCAGGTCGGCGGACCGGCGACCTCGCCGGGTGCCGAGTCCTGGTGGGCGCCCTTCGCGGAGTTCGTCACCAGCCACGACGTGCCGATCGACTTCGTCAGCACGCACGCCTACGCGACGCGCGAGGCGCAGGTCATCCCCTTCGCGACCTACCAGGAGCTCAAGGCCCCGGCGGACCTGCTCGACCAGTTCGGGCGGCCGCGCGAGTACCTGGCCGACACCGCGCTGGCCGGCCTGCCGGTGCACATCACGGAGTTCAACACCTCCTACCGACCCGACAACCCGATCCACGACACCGCCTACAACGCGGCCTACCTGGCGCCGGTGCTCGCGGGCGGCGGCGAGCAGGCGGACTCGTTCTCCTACTGGACGTTCTGCGACGTGTTCGAGGAGGTCGAACGTCCCGACGACGTTCTTCCACGGGGGCTTCGGGCTGCTCACGCACCGGCAGATCGCCAAGCCGACGTACCACCTCTACACGTTCATGGCGCGGATGGGTTCCCAGGTCCTGGCGCGCGGCGAGGACCACCTCGTCTGCGTCGACGACTCCGGCCGGGTGACGGTGCTCGCCTGGCAGCCGGTCGGCGGCTCGGACGCGGATCCCGCTCCGCAGCGGCACGAGGTCCACCTCTCGCTCCCGATGGCCGCCGTCGGGGACGGAGTCCTCGTGCAGCGCGAGCGGGTCAACGAGACGGACGGCAACGCCTTCACCGCCTGGCGCGAGCTCGGCCGCCCGATGTCGCCGACCGAGCGCGAGCTCGAGGTGCTGCGGCGCGCGGAGCGTCCGGCCTACACGCACTCCCGCGCGAGCGTCGTCGACGGCAGGGTGGACCTGCACCTGGAGCTCAGCCGTCACGAGGTGACGTTCGTCGAGCTCAGCCCGGTGCACGAGACGCACCACGAGGGCCTCGACGACCGCCGTCTGCTCGGCGGGGACGACGAGAGCCTCCTGCTGCCGCACGAGAAGTAGCCCCGGGCCTCGCCCGCCCGCTGCCCGACCGACCCGGAAGGTCCCCGTGTTCGACTCCTCCAGCCCCTTCGACGCGACCGTCGCTGTCCCGGCTGCTCGCGCCGTCATCGACCGCTACCTGCCCGGCTACGTCGCCTCGCCCCAGGGGCAGCAGCTCGGCGACCTCGCCCTGGGGCTCGTCGCCCTGCGCGTGCCGGCCCTGCGCGACGACCCGCAGCGCCTCGACCGGTTCTGGGCCGAGCTCGCGTCGGTGCCGGACGACTCGCCGCCGCCGGTGTACCCGGAGGCGATCGAGCCCGACCTGGACTACGAGCCGGAGACCGTCGCGCGCGGTTCCGCGGCCCTCACGCTGCCCGTGCCGACCCCGCGCTGGGGCGTCGTCGAGCTCGTGCTCGCCGGGCCCTCGCACGGCAACCCCTTCGTCGACGTCGACCTGTGGGCCGAGTTCACGCTCGGCGACCGGACGATCCGTTCGGGCGGCTTCTACGACGGCGAGGGCACCTACCGGATCCGGATGCTCGCCGAGCAGGAGGGGACCTGGGCGTTCACGACGGGCTCGACCGCCCGTTCGCTCGACGGGCTCAGCGGCGAGGTCACGGTCGTGGCAGCCCGCCGCCGGCACGCACGGTCCGGTCCGGGTGGACGGTTTCCACTTCGCGTACGAGGACGGCAGCCGCTACTCGCCGTGGGGGACCACCGCCTACGCCTGGACGCACCAGAGCGATGCCCTGCAGGACGCGACCCTCGCCACCCTCGCGGACGCCCCGTTCACGAAGATGCGGATGTGCCTGCTGCCCAAGTCCTACCTGTTCAACACCGAGGAGCCCGAGCGGCTGCCCTTCGTGCGGACCGAGGAGGGCTTCGACGCGACGCGCTTCGACGTCGAGTCCTTCACCCGGCTCGAGGCCAGGATCCAGCAGCTCGCCGAGCTCGGGATCGAGGCGGACCTCATCCTCTTCCACCCCTACGACCGCTGGGGCTTCGTCGACATGGGCCCGGCGATCGACGACCGGCTGGTGCGGTACACCGTCCGGCGCCTCGCGGCGTTCGCGAACGTCTGGTGGTCGCTGTCCAACGAGTTCGACCTCATCCCGACGAAGAAGTTCCCCGACTGGGAGCGACTGGCCGCGGTGATCGCGGCCGAGGACCCGCACGGGCACCTGCTGGGCAACCACAACTGCGTGACCTTCTTCGACAACTCCCAGCCGTGGATCACGCACTCCTCGCTGCAGCGGATCGACGTCTACCGCACGGCGGAGAACACCGACGCCTGGCGCGAGCGCTGGGGCAAGCCCGTGGTGATCGACGAGATCGGCTACGAGGGCGACCTGGAGCACGGCTGGGGCAACCTCATCCCGCAGGAGCTGCTGCGCCGCTGCTGGGAGGGCGCCGTCCGCGGTGGCTATGTCGGTCACGGCGAGACCTTCGTCAACGACCGCGACGAGCTGTGGTGGTCCAAGGGCGGTGAGCTGATCGGCGCCACCCCGGAGCGGATCGGCTTCCTCGCGCAGATCGTCGCCGAGGCACCGAACGGGGTGCTCGACCCCTGCCCGAGCGACTGGGACCTGCCCTGGGGCGGTGTCGAGGGCGAGTACCTCGTGGGCTACTTCGGCTTCAGCGCCCCGCGCTACCGCACCGTGCGGCTGCCCGAGGGCGAGTTCCGGGTCGACGTGATCGACACCTGGAACATGACCGTCGAGCCGCTCGCCGGGACCTACCGCGAGCAGGTCGAGGTGCCGATGCCGGCGCGCGCCGTGGATGGCGATCCGGCTGGTGCGCCTGGGGGAGTAGCGGGTCGGCGGGGCCGTGCGGTTGAGGTTCGACACCGGACCCTCCACAGGGTCGATCCATGCGCCCGGTGGCGGCCGTCGCGGCTGTCTCCCCGGCGGGTCTGTCCCGCCGGCGGGTGTGAATGCGGGGAAGGTCGTCCTCCTCGGGGCCAGGACGACAATTCTTGTCACGCGCCGTGCGCATTCTCAAGAAATGCTCGAGTGGTGCGGGCGTCCACGGCTCCGTCGGCCCCCAGGAACTGATCTCGGTCGGGTGTTACGATCGGATCCCGTCCGAGGAGCATGCGATGAACGACTGCCCCAAGCCCCACGACTCGCTCCGTGCGCAGGTGCCCGACGAGGTGCTCGAGCACCTGGACGCCGCCCGCGCGGAGATGCGCAAGGGCATGGAGACCTTCCTCCCCGATGGCTTCTTCGAGCACCGCGACGCCGCCCGTCGCGAGATGGTGCTCGCCGGGCGGGGAGCGCTCGACGCGCTCCTGCGCCGCATGGACGAGAAGAAGCGCACGGCCTAGCCCGCCGTCGGGACGGCCGGCGCTCGGCCTGCCGGTCTACCGCCGCGCGCCGCCGACCAGGACCCACAGCATCGCGAGCCCTGAGGCGACGAGCAGTCCCGTCCCCGCACCGCGCTCACCCGCGGAGACGAGGACGGATCCCGCGACCAGCAGCCCCGTCGTCAGGACGGCGCCGCTGAGCCGGTCGACGGAGCGCCCGAGCGAGCGCACGGCCTTGCTCGACTGCTCGTCGCGGACGGCGATCCCGCGTCCCTCGGCGCGAGAGAGCACGCGGCTGGTCTGCGCGGGCAGCGCGAGCAGCGTCAGCAGGGCATCGCCGATCTGGTCGATCCAGTGCCCGGCGCCGGAGGAGGTCTCCTCGCTGACGAGCCGGCGCGCGTACGGCCCGACCTGCTCCCAGAGGTTGACGTGCGGGTCGAGCCCCGTGCAGATCCCGGAGAGGATCGCGACCGTGCGCACGACGTAGATGAGGTTCTGCGGGACCTGGAACGGCATGTCGAGCAGCAGGTCGCGGTACTGGTGGGCGAACTCGCGCACCTCCTGCGGGTCGATGTTGCGCAGCTCGCTCATCGACAGTCCCCAGTACTTGTCGAAGACCTGCGCCTCTGCCCGCTCGATCGCCTCGATGTCGGCTCCCGGGAGGAGCATGTCGAGCATCTGGTACGCCTTGACCACGCGGCTCGAGTCCCGTGTCCCGACGGCGATGAGCAGCTCGCGCAGGCTGCCGCGGACGGACTCGGGCACCCGTGCGACCATCCCGAAGTCGACGAAGGTCAGCTTCCACGTCGCGGGCGCGTCACCCTCGCCCGGCACGGGCGTGACGAAGAGGTTCCCCGGATGCGGGTCGGCGTGGACGAACCCGTCCTCGAAGATCTGTTTGAGGTACGTCGCCACGAGGCGGTCGGCGACCTCCGAGCGGTCGATCCCGGCGGCGGTGATCGCGTCGTAGTCCGTCAGCTTGATCGCGGAGACGTCCTCGAGGGTGAGCACGCGGCGAGCGCTCAGCGCCCGCACCACACGGGGGACCTGCACCCCCGGGTCGTCGGCGAAGTTCGCGTGGAAGGTCTCGGCGTTGGCGGCCTCGTGGACGTAGTCGATCTCCTCGTGCAAGGTCACCGAGAACTCGCGCAGCAGGGCGACGACGTCGGCATGCGCGCGGATCGGGCGGTAGCGCATCAACCAGCCGCCGACCCTCGTCAGCGCCGCCAGGTCGGTGTCGACGATCGCGGCGATCCCCGGGCGCTGGACCTTGAGCACGACGTCCCGGAAGCCGACGTCGTGCTCGCTGCCGAGCCGTGCGCGGTGCACCTGGCCGAGCGACGCGGCCGCGAGCGGCACGGGGTCGACCCTGTCGAACAGGCTCTCCAGCGGCGCCCCGAGCTCGGCCTCCGCGAGCCGGCGGATGTCCTCGAAGTCCTCGCAGGGGACCTCGTCCTGGAGGTCGGTGAGCACATCGGTGACCTCGCGGGGCAGCACGTCCAGACGCGAGGAGAGGAACTGGCCCACCTTGATCATCACGCCACCCATGCGAATGGCGAGCGTGCGGAATCGCTCCGCCTCGCGCCGGAGTCGCATTTCCCGCGTGCGCGCGACCCAGCGCCTCAGGCCGATGCGTCGGGCGACCAGCTCCCACAGGATGAATCGCGTGATGGTGCCGGCGAAGAATGCCAGGATATGCAGATACCTGCCGCGTAGGCGGGGCGAATTCATCGGGCCTCCTGCTGGGGGCTTCACGGTAACACCGGGCGGTTGCCCGTTCCCGGTGGGTGGCCGGAGCCGTCTCGGCGCGGAGCGCTCGCCTCGTCCGGTGGCCCCGCCTGGCGGTGAGGTGCCCTGCTGCTCCTGGGCGCCGCGTCGAGCCCGCGATCGACTAGGGGTGCGCGGCCGCGGAGTCAGCGCCGCGGGGAGCCGTGGAGAGCGCAGCGGTACCCGGGCTCACGTCATGGCTCCGGCCCCAGTCCGCGAGCGCGGTGAGCACCGGCTCGAGGGTGCGGCCGGCCTGGGTGAGGGAGTACTCGACCCGCGGCGGGACCTCTGCGTAGATCCGGCGATCGACCAGGCCGGCGTCCTCGAGGCCGCGCAGGCGGTCGGTGAGCGTCTTGGGGCTGATCCCCGCGAGCGAGGCACGCAGCTCGCCGAAGCGCCGGGTGCCGCCGAGCAGGTCGCGGACGACGAGGATCGTCCACTTGCCGTCGAGCACGTCGAGCGCCCTGCTCACGGGGCAGGAGCCGTCGTCACACCGGGCGAACTCGCTGGTCATCGCTTTAGTTCCTTCCGGGAAACTGGATCACTCTTTGACAACTGATTCCCCAGAGTACCTAACCTCGGCGAGTCCTGCCCGGTACCCCTGAGGAGCTCGTCATGCGCCTTCTGCTTCGTGTCATCGCCGTCGTCCAGCTGTTCTTCGGTGTCCTGTTCACCGTCGCCCCCGGGCTCGCGGGGGGAGTGCTCGGCCTCGGCTCCGACGCCCCCGGCTGGGCCCACTGGCTCTTCGTCATGATGGGCGCCCGGTTCCTCGGCTACGCCGTCGGGATGGCCGCGGCCGCCCGCAACCCGGCCGAGCACGTCTCCTGGATCGACACGATGATCGTCGTCCAGGTGATCGACCTCGTCGGCACGATCGTCTTCCTCGCCGCGGGCGAGGTCCCGCTCGCTCGCGTCGCCAGCGCGATCGTCCTGCCGGTCCTGTTCGTCTCGGGACTCCTGTGGTGGCACCCGCGGCGCAGTCGCACCGCGGGCGGCGACCGTCAGGCGCGAGTAGCGTGAAGCTGCACCACCGAGACGAACGAGAGGTCGCGCCATGACCCCGTCCAACCCCTTCGCGAAGGAGGGTCGTGGCAGGAGCAGCGTCTCGGGAGCTCCCGCCCCGGTGGATCAGTCGCGCGACTCGGGCGCTCCGCGGATCCCGGCGAGCACTGGTGCCCCGGCTGCCGGCAGCGCCGCGACGGGTGCCCCGAAGGCCTCCGCTCCCGGCGCGCCGGTAGCACCGTCGGCAGGGACGGCGGCCCCGGCCGCCCCGTCAGCAGGGACGGTGGCTCCGGCGGGGAAGACGGTGCCGCCGCCCGAGAAGGCCGCCACCGGTAAGGCCGAGGTGACCAGGCCGATCATCGACGAGGTGCGGACGATGTCGACCACTCGGGCCGCGGCGGCGTGGCTCGCGACGGCGGTGTCGCTGGTGATCCTCGTGCTGCTGATCATCCTCATCCTGGAGAACCAGCAGACGGTCAGCGTGAAGTACCTGGGCCTTCAGGGCTCGCTCCCGCTCGGCACCGCGCTGCTCATCGCGGCCGTTGCCGGTGGCGCGATCGTCACGATCGTCGGGGTGGTGCGGCTCACCCAGCTGCGGATCATGGCGCGCCGGGCGCGGCGCCGTGAGCTGTCGGCCACGAAGGCCGAGACGAAGCCTGCGACGAAGGCCGGCACGCCGCCCGCCTGAGCGGCTCGCGTCAGTCGTCGTCCTCGTCCTCGACGAGCTCTCCCTCCCAGGCCTCGCGGCCCTCGTGCACGGCGAAGGCCGCGATGACGAACGCCGCAGCCGGGTCCAGCCAGGTCGCCCCGGTGAGCTCGAAGACGCCGAGGGCGATCAGGGTGGACACGCTCAGCAGGACGCAGATCCGGGTCTCGGCCGCATCCGCGAGGATGAGCCGATCGCCCAGGCGCAGCCCGACGCGACGCTTCGCCGCGGCGAGCACCGGCATGATCACGACCGAGGCGACGAGGATCCCGATGCCCAGCGGTGAGCGGTCCGGGGTCTCGCCGAGCACGAGGCTGCGCACCCCCTCGATCGTCACGTAGGCGGCGAGGACGAAGAAGGTGAGCGCGACGGCGCGGAGCACGAGACGCTCCTTGGCCTCGTCGGCCTCGCCGTCGCGAAGCCTCGCGGCCAGTCGCAGCCCGACGAGCACGGCGGAGATCGACTCGATCCCGGAGTCGATGCCGAAGCCGACGACCGAGACGAGGCCCGCGAGGACCCCGGCGGTGATCGCCACGACGCCCTCGACCACGTTGTAGGCGACGGTGAGCTGGGCGAGCCGCAGGCCCCGCCTGGTCAGGGCCTCGACCTCGGTCGGCGCGACGGTGGTCATCGTGCCGCCTCGATCGCCGCGCCCGCGCGCGACCTGACCCCGTACACCGGGCACAGCGCGACGGCGTCGCCGGTCAGGCCGAGGAGCCGCTCGGCGGCCGCGAGGAGCTCGAGCAGCGCCTCGGGGTGCGCGAGGGAGTAGATCGAGGCGCGACCGCGCGGCTCGCTGACGACGAGCCCGCAGTCCCGCAGGCAGGCGAGGTGCTGGGACACGGTCGACTGCGCGAGCCCGAGGTGGGTGGTCAGGTCGACCACACGGTGCTCGCCGAGCGCGAGGTGGCGCAGGATCGCCAGCCTCGAGGGATCGCTGAACCCGTGGAAGAGGCAGGCGGCGGCCGCGAGGGCGGCAGGCTCGTCCACCTCGGCATCGGTGACGACCATTGGCATCGGCATGTGCCGATGCTACACGAGGGCGGGCCACCCGCGTGATCGCGCTCCGGCGAGCATGATGGGCAGGGTGCGACCGCTCCGAGTCCTCGCGCCGCTCGCCGTCGTGCCGTCTCCCGAGCTCTACCGTCGCCTGAGCCCGAGCCAGCGGGCCGGGATCGTCTCGGCCGCCGCCACCGTCCCGCTCGGTCTCGTCCCGCTGCTCCGGCCGCGCTCGTGGCTCGACCAGAGCGTCGTCACGGGTCTGTCGTCCGCGGCGAGCTATGTCCTGACCGCTGCGCTGCACGACGTCGTCCTCGGGTCCTCGGACCGTGCGCTGCGGCTGATCGGTCGCCAGGACGGTGTCGCCCGGACCGCGCGTGCGACGCTCGTCGTCGACCTCTGCGGTGCGGGCCTGGCTGCGGCCGTCCAGGCAGGCCTCCCGCGCCGCGACGACGAGTCGGCCCGGCGTGCCCTCGTGCGGGCCGGCGCTCGGATGGTCGCCGAGGCCTGCGTCGCGGGGGCGCTGCCCGGCGCGGTCGACGCGCTCCCGGGACGCCTCGGTCCCCGCAGCGTCCTGGGGCGGGCGCTGCGCACCGTCCCGGCCGCGGCCCTCGTCGGAGCGGCGCTGGGTGGGGCTGTCGTCCGCTTGCGTGAGTCGCGTGCGCTGGCAGCAGGGCTCGCCACGTACCCGGAGCGCCGGGCGCCGGTCGGGCCGTCGCTCGACGGGGGCGCGCTCGTGGTGCTCGGCGCCCTGGCACCGATCTGGATGGAGCGGGGGCTGTCGCGACTTGCCCGTGCCGGCTACCGGCGGCTGACGGGCGAGGACGTCGCCGGGCCGCTCAGGCGGCGGGTCTCGATGCTCGGCCACGGAGCCGAGATGCTCGGGCTGGTCGGCGGCCTCTACGCGTTCGGAGCGTTCGTCTACCGCCGTGCCGAGGCGCGGTTCGGCGTGCCGGACGGTTCGCGCACCGGGCCGCCGGCGGCTGCGGGCTCGAGCGGCTCGCCGGGCAGCGCGGTGGACTGGCGCCTGCTGACCAGGGAACCGCGGCGGCATCTGGCGGGAACGCGCCGCGCCGCGCGGATCTCGGCGGTGATGGGGGAGCCTGCGATCGACCCGCTCCGCCTGTACGTGGGCCTGACCAGCGCGCCGACGCTCCAGGCCCGCGTCGAGCTCGCGATGCGGGAGCTCGACCGTTCCGGCGCCCTCGATCGCTCGCTCCTCGTGCTGTGCTCGCCGACCGGTACCGGCTACGTCAATCACGCCGCCGTCGCGTCATGGGAGTACCTGGCACGCGGGGACTGCGCGAGCCTGACGATGCAGTACTCCGTCCGTCCCTCCCCGATGTCGCTCGACCGCGTCGACGACGGTCGCGAGCAGAACCGCGCCGTCTGGGCGGCGCTCGCGCAGCGGCTGCGCGAACGCGAGGTGGGACGGCGACCCCGTGTCGCGCTCTTCGGAGAGAGCCTCGGCGCCCACACCAGCCAGGACGCCTTCCTGCACCAGGGAACCGAGGGCCTGCGCCGCGCGATGGTGGACCGTGCGCTGTGGCTCGGCACGCCCTATGCCAGCGCGTGGCCGCGCGAGATCGGTGTCCGCGAGCCGGGACGGGTCTGCCCGGACGGCGTGCTCCGGCTGACCGGCGCGGACGCGATCGACGAGCTCGACCCCACGGATGCGCAGGCTGCCCGGTACGTGCTGATCGAGCACGGCGACGACGCGATCGCGCTCTTCGGCCCCGAGCTGCTCGTCCGGGAGCCGTCGTGGCTGTCCGCGAGACGGCATGACGCCGTTCCCGGGCATGCGCGCTGGTCGACCCCGGTGACCTTCCTCCAGTGCGCCGTCGACGTGAAGAACGCCAACGCGACCCCTGGTGCGTTCGGCGCCGTCGGGCACGACTACCGGGCCGACGTCGCGCGCGCCGTGAGCTTCGCCTTCGGGCTGCCCTGCACGCCGGACCAGCTCAGCGCGATCGAGGCGGCGCTGCGCCGCGAGGACCCCGAGAACGCGATGATCTGGCGCTGAGCCTTGACAGGTCCTGCGCCGAGGTCGAGGGTGAGGCCACTTGCCGAGGGATCCGTCTGCGGCGAGTTGGGACCGGTCCCAGGAGTTCTCCCTCACTACAACGACGTAGGAGTGAACCGATGACACGAGCCTTCATCCGTGGCGCCGTCGCCCTCGCGGCGGCCTCCCTGCTCGTCATGGGCGCTGCCGTCCCGGCCGGCGCCCATGGACGGACACCGCCCTCGCCGAGCTCGACGAGGCTCTACGTGCCGCCGCCTCCCGACGGCTCGCTGAGGCAGATCGCCGATCTGCTGCGCCAGCGCGACCTCGCCGGTGCTCGGTCGATCGCCTCGATGATCACCTCTCCCCAGGCGGTCTGGCTCGAGAAGGGCACGCCCGCCGAGGTGCGGCGCAAGGTGAGCGCGACGGTGACGGCGGCGGCCTGGCAGCGCGCCGTCCCGACCTTCGTCGTCTACAACCTGCCGTACCGCGACTGCGGCCAGTACTCCGCCGGGGGAGCGGCCGGCACCGCGGCGTACACCGCGTGGATCGACGGCATCGTGCGTGGGCTCGGCGACCGCGCGGCCTCGGTGATCCTCGAGCCGGACGGGCTCGGGCTGATCCCCAACTACGTCAGTGCGCTCGACGGCTCGTCCAACTGCACGATGCCCGTCGACCCGGCGCTGCCGGCGGACGCGGCACCGACGCCGGCGAACCGCTTCGCGCAGCTCACCTACGCGGTCGACGCGTTCGCGGCCAAGCCGAACGTCTCGGTGTACCTGGACGCGACGCACACGGCATGGCAGAACGTGGGCGAGTCCGCCGATCGCCTGGTCAAGGCGGGGGCGCTGCGCGCGAGCGGGTTCTTCCTCAACGCCTCGAACTACCAGCTCACGCCGAACCTCGTGCAGTACGGCACGTGGGTCTCCACGTGCATGGCGTACGCGACGCAGGTCAACCCCGGTGACTTCAACGGCTGCCCGAACCAGTACTGGAACGGTGGCCCTCCGGACTGGAACGGGACCGCGCTGAACAACTTCGGGGTCTGGAGCGACACCGCGACCCAGGCGGACCTCTCGACCGCGGGGATCAACGCGCGCTACGCCGGGATGCTCGGCTCCGTCGAGCCGACGGCGCACTTCGTGATCGACACGAGTCGCAACGGCCAGGGTCCGTGGAAGGCGACGGTGGCGTACCCGGATGCCCAGGACTGGTGCAACCCGCCGGGACGCGGGCTCGGCGAGCGTCCGGCCCTCGACCCGATCTCGGGCAACGAGCTGCTCGACGCGTACCTGTGGATCAAGACGCCCGGCCAGTCCGACGGCCAGTGCAGCCGGGGGACCGGCGGCACCACCGACCCGGAGTGGGGCGGGATCGTCGACCCCGCCGCCGGGGCCTGGTTCCCGCAGCAGGCTCTCGAGCTCGCGAGGCTGGCCGTCTCCTAGGCGGCCACGGCGGGAGCCCTCGGCGCAGGGCGCCCGGTCATGGGGACCGGGCGCCCTACGCCGCACCGAGAGTTCGAACGGTGTTCACCAGAAGATCGCCCGCGGTGGGACCTCCGGGCGTTGCATGTCCCCGTCAGGGTGACCGGACCCTGCTCACGGGAGGCATGGACATGCGCACGACGCACAAGATGGGACTTGTGGCCGCCACGGCGACCCTCGTCGCGACGGGGCTCGCGGCAGGGCCGGCGACGGCCTCGGGGGGCTCGCTCGGATCGTTCGGGGACGCCGGGACGGCGAACCCGCACAGCGGTGTCCAGGACAACGTCCTCGGCGCGGGCCTGACGCAGACCTCGGTGGCCTGGGGCGCGCTCGCGCTCACCAACCCCGACACGGCGAACGGCGTCACCCACTACGGGTACAGCACCGCGAACGGCGGGCCGCTCACCCAGGACCCCCATGAGGCCTTCAAGACGGAGCCCGACAAGAACGTCTACCTCGTCATGGGCGGGCACCACTACCTGTACCAGGGCCACGAGACCGGCCCGCGCGGCTACGTCACGCGGATCGACCTCGACCAGGCGGACCCCGCCGCGCGTGTCTCGCTGGTGGCCGACGCTGACGCCTCCGGCGCAGCGCTGCCGACCTTCGACGGCATCACCTGGGACCCGTTCACCCGGCAGCTGCTCCTGACGGCGGAGTCCAAGGCGCCCAAGGGCGGGGTGTGGGCGGTCGACCTCGACGCGGACGGCAACCCCACGAGCGGGGTGGCCGTCGCGCTGCCCGGCCTCGGCTCCGGCGGGTACGAGGGCATCCAGAACGACTCCGACGGGAACGTCTGGCTCGTCGAGGACATCGGCGGCCCGACGGTCGCCGGGGCGAACGGCAAGAAGCCGAACAGCTACGTCTACCGCTTCGTCCCGGTCGACCCGACCGACCTCAGCCAGGGCGGCGCCCTCCAGGCGCTGCAGGTCGCGCGCGCCGACGGCACGCCGGTCACCGCGAGCCAGCTCGCCGCCGATCCGAGCGACCCGTTCATCGGAGCGCTGCACAGCTACGGCGCGAGCTTCCGCACGGCGTGGGTGACGGCCCATGAGGGCACCGGGGCGTTCGACGCGACCGCTGCCGCGGCGTCCGCCGGCGCGACGCCGTTCAAGCGTCCGGAGAACGGGGTGTTCCGGCCGGGGACGCGCTTCGGGGAGTTCTACTTCACCGAGACGGGCGACACGAACGCCGGCACGACGCTCCCCGGGGGATTCGGCGCCGTCTTCCGGCTCGTGCAGACGTCCCCGAGTGCTGCGACGGGCACGCTGTCGCCCGTGTGGATCGGCGACGTGCAGCACACCGGCTTCGACAACCTCGCCTTCGCGAGCACCGACCAGCTCCTGGTCGTCGAGGACGCCGGCGACGGGCTGCACGCGCAGCGCGACGCCCTCGACTCGGGGTACCTCGTCGACCTGCGGGGAAGCGCCCGCAAGGCGCCGGCGGTCACGCGCTGGCTCGCCGAGGGCCGTGACGCCTCGGCCCTCTTCGACGCGACGAGCAACCCGGGCTACAACGACGGGGACAACGAGATCACCGGCATCCACGTCTCCGACGGCGACCCGACGGCGGCCGGCCTGCTCGGCGCGAAGGCCCCGCGCCCCTTCGACGGCACCTGGCGCGTGTTCTGGACCCAGCAGCACGGCGACAACGTGACCTGGGAGGTCTCCGGTCGCTTCGTGCGGCACGGCGGCTGGGGCTGGGGGCACGCGGACCGCTGAGCCGGCCAGAGCCGCGCGACGAGCCGACGGGTGCCCCGGTCAGCGACCGGGGCACCCCTCGGCGTCCGGCAGGCGCTCAGCCCGCCGCCGGGTCCTGCGCGAGACGGTGCTCCAGCAGCACGATGTCCCGCCAGGTGCCGGCGAGCGGCCCGTGGCCCATCCGGCCGATCCGTGACCGCGTCCCGACGGTGCGGAACCCCGCGGCGGCGTGCAGCGCGAGGCTCGCCGTGTTCTCGGGGAACACCCCAGACTGCACCGTCCAGATGCCGGCCCGTGCGGTCGAGTCGAGCAGTGAGTCGAGCAGGAGCCGCCCGACGCCGCGCCCGCGGGCGCGCGGGTGGACGTAGACGGAGTGCTCGACGACCCCGGCGTAGACGCAGCGCTCCGAGACGTCGCTGACCGCGACCCACCCCAGGACCTCGTCGCGCTCGTCGAGGGCGACGAGGCGGTGGTCGGGACGCCTGCCCGCGTCGAAGGCCTCCCAGGACGGGGGTGAGCTCTCGAACGTGGCATGGCCGGTCGCGATCCCGGCCGCGTAGGTCTCCTCGACCCCGGGCCAGTGCTCGGCCGCCAGCGGGGCGATCCGTGCGGTGAGCGGGGCGTTCATCCGCGAGCCCCCGGGGTGATCACGTCCGCCAGTGCCGTGAGCGCCTCAGGGACGACGGAGTAGTAGGCCCAGGTCGAGCGCTTCTCCCTGCGCAGCAGCCCTGCCTGGTGCAGCACCTTGAGGTGGTGGGAGACCGTGGGCTGCGACAGGCCGAGCGGCTCGGTGAGGTCGCAGACGCAGGCCTCGCCCTCGGGGCTGGCCGCGAGGAGGGAGACGAGTCGCAGCCGGGCGGGGTCGGCCAGCGCCTTCAGTCGCCCCGAGAGCACGGCGGCCTCCTCCGCGGAGATGCGGGCCTGGGTCAGCGGTGCGCAGCAGGCAGGTTCGACGAGGGGGAGTGCGGTGGTCATGGGGTCACGGTAGTCCGAACATCGACCCCTGTCACCATTGACGCCCATCAATGTCTACTGCCAGAGTGACGGCGACATCGACAACGATCAATGGAGGGGACCCCATGGGCGAGACGACGAACGAGGCAGGCGCCCTGCAGGAGATGGTCCGCGAGCGTTATGCCCGTGCGGCGCTGGAGGTGCAGTCGGGGTGCTGCGGCTCGGCGGAGACAAGCAGCTGCAGCGGTGACGGAGGGAGCTTCGGAGCGGCGCTCTACGACCGGGCCGAGACGGTGGGCCTACCGGTCGCTGCCGTCCAGGCCTCGCTCGGCTGCGGGAACCCCCTGCTCGTCGCCGACCTGCGCGAAGGGGACCGCGTGCTCGACCTCGGCTCGGGTGGCGGGATCGACGTCCTGCTGTCCGCCCGGCGCGTCGGCCCCACCGGGTTCGTCTACGGCGTGGACATGACGGTGCAGATGCTCGAGCTGGCCCGTGCGAACGCCTCGGCGGCCGGGGCGAGCAACGTGGAGTTCCGTGCCGGCACCATCGAGGACCTCCCGCTGCCGGATGCCGCCGTCGACGTGGTCATCTCCAACTGCGTCATCAACCTCTCCGTCGACAAGCCGGCCGTGCTGCACGAGGCGTTCCGCGTGCTGACCCCCGGCGGGCGGTTCGGGGTGTCCGACGTCGTCGCCGAGGACCGCCTCAGCCCGGCGGAGCGCGTCGAGCGAGGCGACTACGCCGGCTGCATCGCGGGGGCGCTGTCCCGCTCGGAGTACATCGACGGCCTGACGACCGCGGGCTTCGTCGACGTCGAGGTCGAGCTCACCCACGAGGTCGCTGACGGGATGCACGGAGCCGTGATCCGCGCCAGGAAGCCGCTGACGACCGGCTGAGGTGCCGCGCCCGCCGCCGCCCGCCGGCGGTCGCCCGCCTCAGCGATTCCCGTCAATTCCGCGGCCGTCCTGCTGATAGGACGGGGAGGCCCCGGTAGGTCCGGGCGTCCAACGGCGGACGGGAAGGACGGGTGTGGGCGGGACGACGACCGTGCTGGTGCTGACACCGAGCATGGACGGGCACTACTTCGGCGAGCTCGTCGCTGGGCTGACCCGTGAGGTCGCGGCTGCGGGCGGCCGGCTCGTCGTGGTCGTCACGCGCCCGGAGGGTGCCCCGCGCGACGAGCTGGGCATCCCCGGGGACTTCTCGACGCCCGTCGCGTGGTCGCTCGTCGACGGCGCGGTCTCGATCACCACCGCCGTCGGCCGCGAGTACCTGCAGCAGCTGCGCGACCGCGGCTGCGCCGTCGTGCTGTCCAGCACGACGCTCTCCGGCTTCGCCGCGCCCGTCGCCATGCCCGACAACCACGGCGGCACCTACGCGGCGGTCGAGCACCTCATCGACCACGGGCACCGCCGCATCGGCTTCGTCGGCAACCTCGCGCAGCAGGACATCCGGGAGCGCCATGCCGCCTACCTGGCGGCGCTCGCCGCGCACGGCCTCACGGCCGACCCTGCCGACTTCGTCGCGGTGGCCGACAACGGGGAGACGGGCGGGGCCCATGCGGCCCGGCAGCTGCTCGCGCGCCCCGGGCGGCCGAGCGCGCTCATGGTGGGCAACGACGGGAACGCGCTCGGGATGATGCGTGTGCTGGCCGAGGCAGGGCTCGACCTTCCCAGGGACCTGGCGATCATCGGCTACGACAACGTCGAGGCCGGCGCCTTCAGCCTCCCCGCGCTGTCGAGCGTCAACCAGCGGTTCGAGGAGGTCGGCTCGCTCGCGGGCCGCCTCGTGGTCGCGGCGATGCGCGGCGAGGAGGTGCCCCACGCAGTGGCGACCCCGCAGTCCGTCGTCCTGACGGTCCGGACCTCCTGCGGCTGCCCGTCCGGCGGGCCGTTGCGCGAGCGGCGGGAGACCGGCGGATCGGCATGGCCCGCAGACGTCCTGCTGCGCGAGGAGCTCAGGGGTTCCCTGCTCACCTCGTTCGACGGCCGTGCCGGGCGGCTCGACGAGTCGAGCCGCGAGGCGCTCCGCACGACGTTGCGCGCGGCCGAGCGGCTCGTCGCCTGCGCGCCGGAGCAGGCCGAGGAGAGCCTGCGCGCCCTCACGGCGTCCCTGCGCGCCCTGACGGTGCGCCCTGACCTCATGCGACGGGTGATCGCCGCCGTCGCCGAGTACGTCGAGGCGGCCGCCGCGATCGGTCAGGGCGCCCCCGCCGTGGCGCCCGCACGCGTGGTGACGGAGCTGTGGAAGGTGCAGGCCGGGGCCTTCCTGCGCCGTGCCGAGACGATCGAGTCTGCGATCTTCGAGCAGTACGCGGTCGACCTCGGCCTGCTCGACACCGGCTCGACGGACCCCTGCGAGCTGAAGTGGCTGGCCGGGACGCACGTCAGGGCGGGGGTGCTCGCGCTGTGGGACGGGGACCCTGTCGACGGCGCCCTGCGGATCGTCGGTTCCTACGACCCGACGGGTGTGATGCCCGGCGTCAGTGACTGGCCCCTGACGGCCGAGACCTTCCCGCCGGAGCCGCTCATCGCCTCGGTCGTCGCGGCCGAGCGCGAGGTCTGCGTCGTCGTGCCGGTGCGCAGCGGTCAGCACGACTGGGGTCTGCTCGCCGTGGTCGGCACGATCGACACGACCTCGGCGCGCGAGACGTACCAGCACTGGGCGGCGCTGCTGTGCGTGGCGCTGGAGTCCAGGCGGCTCCAGGAGGACGTCCGTCGCAGCGCGCTGTACGACGCGCTGACGGAGCTACCCAACCGTCGGCTGTTCCTCGAGCGCCTGGACGCGGCGATCGCGCGCAGGCATCGCTCGGGGACCCCGTTCGCCGTGCTCTTCCTCGACCTGGACGGCTTCAAGCGGATCAACGACTCCCTCGGCCACTCGATGGGTGACCGGCTCCTCGCGGCGGTCGGCGAGCGCATCGGGCTCGAGCTCCGGGCCGTCGACACCGGTGCCCGGTTCGGCGGGGACGAGTTCGCGATCCTGCTGCACGACACCGACGCCGAGGGCGCGCTGAACGTCGCGCGCCGGGTGCAGGCCTCCCTCGCGGCGCCGCTCGAGATCGACGGGGCGGACCTGTCGGTCAGGGCGAGCCTGGGGATCGCCACGAGCACCGGCGGGGAGCTGACGAGCGAGGACGTCCTGAGGGACGCCGATGCGGCGATGTACCGCGCGAAGGGCCTCGATCCCGGGAGCGTCGTGCTCTTCGACGACGAGATGCGGAAGCAGGCCTCCCGCGAGCACAGCAGTCATGCGGAGATCCGCAGGGCCCTGGACGAGGACCAGTTCGGCGTGTTCTACCAGCCGGTCGTCGAGCTGGCCTCGGGCCGGCTGCTCGGGGTCGAGGCCCAGGTGCGGTGGCACCACCCCGAGCGCGGACTCGTCCTTCCCGAGGAGTTCCTGCCGGCGATGGAGGAGACCGGTCTGGTCGTCCGGCTCGGGGCCCGCGTGCTCGACGAGATCTGCCGGGGGCTCGTCGAGTGGGGCTCGCTCGTCCCGCGCGTGAGCGTGACCGTCTCCGACCGGCAGTTCTGGCAGGCGGGGGCGATCACGCAGGTCCTCGGCACGCTCGCGGACGCCGGTCTCGCGGCCGAGCGGCTGGCCCTCGAGGTCTCCGAGGACATCCTGCAGCGCCATCCCGAGCGCGCACTGCGGCGGGCCCAGGAGCTGAGCGAGGCCGGGCTTCCGCTCCGCCTCGGCGGCATCGGCGCGGGGCGGTCCTCTGTCGAGGCCCTCGACCTGTTCCCCGTCGAGGGGTTCACGATCGACCGGGAGCTCGTCGGCCGGCTCGGCGTGGACGGCCGGACGGATGCGCTCCTGAGCGGCCTCGTCGGGCTCGGCTCGGCGCTCGGGCTCGCCGTGGCCGCGGAGGGGATCGAGAGCCACGAGCAGCTCGCCGCCCTGCGCGCTGCCGGCTGCCTCGCGGGTCAGGGGCCACTCTTCGCCTCGGCTGTTCCCGCCGACGAGATCCCTGCCATGGTCCGGCGGCTGGGCTCGGGCGCCGGCGCCACGGAGACCGACGGGCGGGAACGGGCAGCAGTCGACGTCGCGCTGCCCTGAGGGGCCGGCGGCCTGGGGGCTGCGCGGCGTGGCGCCTCGTGCCACCATCGGGAGGGAGCGCGCATCGTTGCGCGTGCCTCCTCGGGCCGTCGTTCCGTGGGCGCGACGAGGTCGACCGGTGGCCTGCGCCCGCGTCGGGCCACGGAGAGGACTCCCATGTCCATCGCCGCCCCGACCGGAACGCCGCTGGTCCCGAGCGCCGTCAGGCATCAGGGGCTGATCTCGTGGGTGGCAGCGATCGCGGAGCTGACCCGGCCCGACGAGGTCCGCTGGTGCGACGGCTCTGCCGCGGAGTACGAGAGCCTGTGCGAGCTCCTCGTCGACCGCGGGACGTTCATCCGGCTCGATCCCGCGCGCCGTCCGCGCAGCTTCCTCGCGCGCTCGACCCCTGACGACGTCGCGCGCGTCGAGAGCCGGACCTTCATCTGCTCCGAGCGCGAGGAGGACGCCGGGCCGACGAACAACTGGCGGGCGCCCGGCCCGATGCTCGCCGAGCTCGAGGGGGTCTTCGACGGGTCGATGCGCGGACGGACGATGTACGTCGTGCCGTTCTCGATGGGACCGATCGGCTCGCCCCTCGCGCGCATCGGCGTGGAGCTGACCGACTCGGCGTACGTCGTGGTGAACATGCACATGATGACGCGGGTCGGGGACGCCGTCCTCGCCGAGCTCGGTGAGGACGGCGACTTCGTGCCGGCGGTGCACAGCGTCGGGATGCCGCTCGTGGACGCGGACGGCAGCACGGTCCCGGACGTCCCGTGGCCGGCGAACCCGACGAAGTACATCTGCCACTTCCCGCAGACGCGGCAGATCTGGTCCTACGGCTCCGGGTACGGCGGGAACGCCCTGCTCGGCAAGAAGTGCTTCGCGCTGCGCATCGCCTCGGTGCTCGGCCGTGAGGAGGGCTGGCTCGCCGAGCACATGCTGCTGCTGCGGCTCACGTCCCCGCAGGGCAGGGTCTTCCACGTCGCGGCGGCGTTCCCCTCGGCCTGCGGCAAGACGAACCTGGCGATGCTCGACCCGAGCCTTCCCGGCTGGACCGCGCAGACGGTCGGCGACGACATCGCGTGGATGCGACCGGGAGGCCAGGGGACGGACGGGCGGCTGCGCGCGATCAACCCGGAGGCGGGCTTCTTCGGCGTCGCGCCGGGGACCGGCCCGCGGACCAACCCGACGGCGGTCGACATGGTCGGCAGCGACACGATCTTCACCAACGTCGCACTGACCGACGACGGCGACGTGTGGTGGGAGGGGCTCACCGACGAGGCGCCGTCGCACCTGGTGGACTGGCTCGGCACCGACTGGGCGCCGGACTCCGGCCGACCGGCCGCCCATCCCAACTCCCGGTTCACCGTGCGCGCCTCTGCCTGCCGGACGATCGCCGACAGCTGGGAGGACCCGGCAGGGGTACCCGTCGACGCGATCCTGGTCGGCGGCCGCCGCGCCACGAACGTGCCGTTGGTGGTCCAGGCGCGCGACTGGGCGCACGGCGTCTTCCTCGGGGCGACGATCTCCTCCGAGCAGACGGCTGCGGCCGAGGGGACGGTCGGTGAGCTCCGTCGTGACCCGTTCGCGATGCTGCCGTTCTGCGGCTACTCGATGGCCGACCACTGGGCGCACTGGCTGGAGATCGGCGACCGCCTCGGGGACGCCGCGCCGGCGATCTTCGCGGTGAACTGGTTCCGCAAGGGGGCGGACGGCCGCTTCCTGTGGCCAGGGTTCCGGGAGAACTCCCGGGTGCTCGCCTGGGCGATGCAGCGGATCGAGGGCACGGCCGAGGCGGTCGACTCGCCGATCGGCCTGCTGCCGGCGCGCCTCGACCTGTCCGGCCTCGACGTGTCGCAGGAGGACATGGCCGAGCTCTTCCGGATCGACCTCGAGGCGTGGCTGGCAGAGGTGGACGGCACCGAGACCTGGTTCGAGAGGTTCGGCGACCGGTTGCCGGCAGCGATCGCCGACGAGCTCGCCGGGCTTCGCGCTCGGCTCGCGGCTGCGGTCGCCGACGGGGCGTGAGGCTGCCGACGACGACCTCGCGCCGCGACGGGTCGACGAGTGGCTCCGCGAGAGGTGGGGAGCCCGGTCAGCCGATCCGCACGGTCATCGGGCGGCCGGCGCCGGTGGGCCGGCCGTGAGCCCCGGCGTCTCCTCGGCACGGTGGCACGCCACCTCGCGTCCGTCGAGGTCCCGCAGGACGGGTGCCTCGGTGCGGCACCGCTCGACCACCAGCGGGCACCGTTCGGCGTAGGCGCACCCGACCGACTGCGGTCGGCTCGACGCGTCGGCGCTGACCCGGGTCAGCGGTGGCCGCCGCACCCCGATCTCGGGCACCGCCGCGCGCAGGGCCCGCGTGTACGGGTGCATCGGGCGCGACAGGAGAGTCGTGGTCGGCCCCTTCTCCATGACCACACCGCCGTAGAGCACGACGCTCGACTCGCAGAGCCGGTCGACGACCGCGAGGTTGTGGGAGATCAGCAGGTACGCGAGACCCCGCTCGGTACGCAGTCGCTCGATGAGCTGGAGCACGCGTTCCTGGACCGTGACGTCCAGGGCGCTCGTCGGCTCGTCGAGGACCAGCAGGCGCGGCTCGAGCGCCAGCGCCCGCGCGATCACCACCCGCTGGCGTTGACCGCCGGAGAGCTGATGGGGATAGCGGGAGATCACCTCGGCCGGAAGCCCGACCTCGTCGAGCAGGGCCGCCACCCGCGCGCGCCGCGCCCCGCGCCGGACGGTGCCGTGGACGGCGTACGGCTCGGACACCGCCGAGAACACCGACATGCGGGGGTCGAGCGCACCGTCGCCGTCCTGGAACACCATCTGGACCGCTCGCCGGTAGGTCGACAGCGACGCACCGCTCATCGCGAGCGCATCCTCGCCGTCGAACGTCACCGAGCCCGCGGACGCCGGGTGCAGCCTGAGCAGGGCGCGGGCGATCGTCGTCTTCCCCGAGCCGGACTCCCCGATCAGTCCCACACCGTTCGGGCCCGTCGGTACGTCGAGGTCGACACCGCGGACGACGTCGACGCCGTCGTAGGCCACACGCAGGTCACGCACCGACAGCAGGCTGCTCATGCGGGGCGCCCCCCGCCGATCACGGGCACCGCGGCCACCAGGTCCTTGGTGTACTCCTCGCGCGGGCTCCCGAGCACGACGGCGGTCGGCCCGCTCTCGACGACCTCGCCTGCTCGCATGACCGTGACGGAGTCGGCGAGCTCGCTGATGACGGCGAGATCGTGCGAGATGAAGACGAGGGCGGTCCCGTGCCGGTCGCGCAGGCCGCGCAGGACGTCGATGACCTCGGACTGGACGGTCACGTCGAGCGCGCTGGTCGGCTCGTCGGCGATCACCACCTCGGCCCGCAGCGCCGACACGAGCGCGATGGCGAACCGCTGGGCCTGACCGCCGGACACCTGGTGCGGGTACCGGTCGAGGATGTCGGTGCTGAGCACGACCTCGTCGAGCGCTGCCCGCATCCGCTCGGCGCGCCCGGACCGTTCGACACCGTGGAGCTTGAGCGTCCTGGCGAACAGCGTTCCCAGGGTGAGGGTCGGGTTGAGCGCGGCCCGGGGGCTCTGCATGATCATCGCGATCCGGCGGCCGCGGATCTGACGCCACTGCGCCTCCGACCTCGTGGTGAGCTCCTCGCCGTCGAGGGTGATGCTTCCCGTGACGGTGGCGCCGGCGTGGCGGCTCAGACCCATGAGCGCAAGGGCCGTCTGCGACTTGCCCGACCCGCTCTCGCCCGCGATCCCCACGACCTGCCCGGCCGCGACCTCGAGTTCGGGGACGTGCGCCACGACCGTTGCGCCGTAGCTGACCCGCAGATCCCTGATCTGGATCATCGTTGCCCCCGCTTCGGGTCGAGGGCCGTCTGCAGGCCGTCGCCGATGAAGTTGAACGCCACCGCCGTGAGCAGGATCGCGAGGCCGGGGAACGTCACGACCCACCAGGCCGTCGTGGCGAGCGACTGCCCCTGGCTGACCATCAGGCCCCACTCGGGCGTCGGGTCCTGCGCGCCGAGCCCGAGGTAGGAGAGGGTCGCCGCGGTGAGGATGATGCCCGCGGCGTCGAGCGACATCTGCACGAACACCGGGGTCGCCGCGTTCGGCAGGACGTGCCGGACCACCTGGCGTGTCCTGCTCGCGCCGATCACCCTCGCGGCATCCGAGTAGCCCTGACGCCTGATCGACGCGGCCTGTGCCCGGGACAGCCGCGCGTACCAGGGCCACCAGGTCACGGCGATCGCGATCGCCGCGTGGAAGGCGCTGGGGCTGAGCACCGCCGACAGCGCCACCGCGAGCAGGAGTGCCGGGAAGGCGAGGAAGACGTCGGTGAGGCGCATCAGCAGCGCGTCGAGCCACCCGCCGAAGAAGCCGGCGGCGAGGCCGACGGTGAGCCCGACGACCGCAGCGACCAGCAGGACGGCGACGGTGATGCTCAGCGAGACCCTCGCACCGAACAGGACCCGGGTGAGGAGGTCACGGCCCACGAGGTCGGTCCCGAACCAGTGGTCCGCGCTCGGGGGGAGCAGCGTCGAGGACGGGTGGGTCGCGTTCGTCGCGTCCAGCGGGTACGGCGCGATCCACGGCGCGAGCAGGGCGGCGAGCACGATCACCCCGGCCAGGACCGCGCCGATGGCGAGCAGCGGGTTCCGGCGCGCATGCCGCACGAGGGTGCGGGCGCCCGTCCCGCGCACGGCCGCGAGCACGTCGCCGCCGGCCGCGCTCACGATCGGACCCGCGGGTCGATGACCGACTGGATGAGGTCGACCGCGAGGTTGAGGAACACGTAGATCAGCGCCACGAGCAGCGTGACCCCGAGGATCGCGGGGATGTCCAGCGACCGCATCGAGTCGATCGCGTAGCTGCCCAGCCCCGGCCAGTTGAACACGGACTCGACGATGAAGCTGTTCGTCAGGGAGTAGGCGAACGCCAGCGCCAGCAGCGCGAGGATCGGGTTGAGCGAGGGTCGCATCGCGAACCGGCCGAGCACCGAGCGTTCGGAGAAGCCGAGCGCCCGGACCATGCGGATGTGCTCCTCGCCGAGGTTCTCCAGGACGGCCGCGCGCGTCACCATCGCGCAGGCACCGGTGGGGAACGCCGCGATGGTGGCCACCGGGAGCACCATGTGCCACGCCGCGCTGGCGGCGACCTGCCAGTTCCCGGTCAGCACCGCATCGACGATCGGTACCCCGATCACGTGGTACAGCGGGTTCGTGGCGTCCAGCGTCGGGTCGTACTGCCCGGCGACCGGGAGCCACCCGAGCCGGGAGAAGAAGACGAGCTGCAGCAGGATCGCGAGCCAGAAGACCGGGAAGGAGACCGACAGGATCGCGAACACCTTGGCCAGGAGGTCACCGAGCCGTCCCCGGTTCCGCGCGGCGAGGACCCCGAGGGGGATCCCCACGACGACGGCGACCCCCAGGGCGAGCAGGACCAGCACGAGTGTGCTCGGCAGCACCCGCACCAGGTCGTCGAGCACCGGCGACTTGGTGTGCAAGGACGTCCCCCAGTCCCCGCGGAACATCCCGCCCACGTAGGTCATGAACTGCTCGGGAGCAGGCTTGTCGAGGCCGAACTGGGTGCGCACCGCCGCGATCTCAGCCGGCGTCGCCTTCGGGCCCGCGTAGGCGATCGCCGGGTCCCCGGGAACCAGTCGGGCGATCACGAACGTGAGCACGACGACGCCCGCCACCACGCCGAGCGCCTGGAGCACTCGTGAGAGCAGGAACCGGACCATCGTCAGCCCCGTCGGTCAGGAGGTCGGAGTGAGGTCGTGGACGAAGACCACGTTCCCGTACGACGGGTTCCCGACGTAGCCGCCGACGGAGCTCGCCAATGCGCGCTGCTTGGTCCTGGTCCCCAGGACGGGGGAGATGGCCTGGTCGGAGATGGTCTTCTGCAGCTCGACGTACTGCTGCTGAGCCAGGTCGCGGTCCGTCGCGGTCGCCGCCTGGAGACCGTCGATCGTCGCGTCGACGGCGGGGTCGTCCCAGTAGGAGAGGTTGAACTGCACGGGGTCCGCCGAGCGGTAGAGGCTGATGAACCAGGAGAAGGGGTCTGCATAGTCGGGGTACCAGAAGAACAGGAAGATGTCCTGGCGAGCAGCCGGGTCGGTCGACTGACCCAGCGCCCACTGCGTCTCCCACGCGAGCGCCTCGGCGTCGAGGGTGATCCCCACCTGGGCCAGGTTGGACTTCATCAGGGTGACGACGGTCTCGAGCTCGGGGGTCCCGGCCGCATAGGTGAGCTTCAGGGTCAGCTCGTTCCCGCCCGGCCCGTAGCCCGCGGCAGCGAGCAGTGCGGTGGCTCGGGCGACATCGGTCGTCTGGCTGACGTCCGTGGTGTAGCCGAGCAGCCCCTCGGGGACGACACCCTGTGCCTGGGTGAGCGCGCCGTGGAGCGCGGTGACGATGCCCTCGTAGTCGATGGCCATCGAGACGGCTCGGCGCACCTCGACGTCGGCCAGCGGCCCGCTGGCGGTGTTGAGCATGGCCAGCAGGTTCTCGAACGACGGGTCCTGGACTGTCGTCACGTTCTCGTCCGTCGCCAGCGAGTCGAAGAGGGTGGGCGAGAGGCTCGGGATGAAGCTGACCTGACCGCTCTGCAGGAGCTGCGCCGCGGTGGTCTCCTGCGGCACGACCCGGTAGCGCACCTGGGTGTAGTGCTCACCGGTCCCGGCGTCCCAGTAGTCCTCGTTGGCCGCGAGCGTGAGCTCGTTCTCCTGCCCCTTGTTGTAGGTCGCCACGACGTAGGGGCCCGTCCCTGCGGTGTTCCCCTCCTCGAACCAGGCCGCGAGATCGCCGGTGGTCGCGGTGGTGTCGTAGACGTACGCGCTGTACGCCGACGAGGCGATCAGGTCCAGCGGCGCCGCGTAGCCCAGGGTGAAGACGAGGGTCGTCGCGTCGGGGGCGGCGATCGACTCGACCGCGTCCCACTCGTACGCCGCGCCGCCGGCCAGCTCGATCGTCCGGTCGAACGCAGCCTTGGCCGCGGCGGCGTCTGCGGGGTTCCCCGTGCTGAAGCTCACTCCGCTGCGCAGGGTGAACGTCCAGGTGAGGCCGTCGTCGGAAGTGGTCCACGACTCGGCGAGGAGCGGCTCGACCGCCCCGGTGACGCTGTCGTAGCGCGTCAGCTGCTCGTAGATGTTGTTCATCGCGATGACCTCGTTCGAGTACGAGGTCGCCGGGTCCCAGCTCGTCATGACCTGGAGGTTGTTCGCATAGGTGAAGGTCGCTCCCGCGGACGCGACGGGCGGTGGGGCGGTGCCCGCGCACGCGCTGAGCAGGAGCGCGGCGGCCACCGCGGCGGCCGAGAGGATTCGTCTGCGCATGTCTGCTTCTCCTAGATCGTGGTGGGTGCCGAGGGCTGGGTGGCCCGCGGCGGGTGGGTCACAGTCGCCCCAGGGGCCCAACTGCCTTGACGCTGAGTCGTGCGACGGGCTCGGTGAGATAGGCCAGCGGGATCTCGTCGATCTCGACGATCTCCACGTTCTCGGGGTCGGCGCCTGCCTGGATCGCGCGGGCCGTCGCCTGCGCGCAGGCCGAGGCGATCGCCTCGGTACGGCCGCCGGCGAGGGAGACGACCTCGTCCCAGCGTCCGCTGATCTGCGCGATCGCTGCCCCGATCGCGTTGGCGACGTCGTAGTGGTCCGGACGCAGCACGGCGGAGATGCCGGCGACCGCGTCGGGGATGAGCACGGACCCGCCGCCGACGACGATCATCGGCACCTCGGCCTTGCCCAGCTTCATCCGGTCGACGGCGTCGGCGATCATCTCGTCCGCGACCGCCAGGGCCGCCGAGAGGACGGGTGCGTCGGCGTCGGGGACGGGCGTCGAGCCGATCGTGGCGCGCCCGGCGAGCACGGCGGCGTCGGTCATCGTGGGGGTGGTGCCGCCGAAGACGAGGCCCTCGAGCGGGAGGCGGTAGCCGACGCTGTCGGGACCGAGGGTGAGGCCCGCCGTGCCGTCGCGGACCACGGTGCCGCCGCCGAGCGCGATCGCCAGGACGTCGGGCATCCGGAAGTTCGTGCTGACGCCACCGATGTTCACGTTGGCTGCCGACTCACGCGGGAAGCCGTTGACGAGCATGCCGAAGTCGGTGGACGTGCCCCCGACGTCCGCCACGAGCGCATCGGTGAGCCCGGTGAGGAAGGCAGCACCCCTGATCGAGTTCGCGGGGCCCGAGCCGATGGTCAGGATCGGGAACCGCACGGCGTAGTCGAGCGCCATCAGGGTGCCGTCGTTCTGGGCGAAGAGGACGGCGGCGTCGATCCCGTGCTCGGCCAAGGACGTGGTCAGTGCCGTCGCCACGTCGCGGGCGACGCCGGTGAGCGCAGCGTTGAGGACCGTGGCGTTCTCCCGGGGGAGGAGCCCGAGGGACCCGATCTCGTGCGACATCGAGACGATCACCTCGGGCCCGAGGACCTCGCGGGCGATCTGCGCAGCGGCCAGCTCGTGCGCGGCGGACATCGGGGAGAACACGGCCGAGATGGCGACCGCCTCGACCTGTCCCCGGACGGAGGTGAAGAAGTCGCGTGCGGCTTCGTCGTCGAAGGGGACGATCTCCCGGCCGTCGTACTCGAAGCCACCACGGATGATCTGCGCGCGGCCCCCGATGGCCGCCACGAGGTCGGCGGGCCACCCGAAGAGCGGCTCGACCGCCGTCGAGGACGGTGCCCCGACCCGCAGGACGGCCACCTGGTGCAGCCGGCGACGCTCGAGGACGGCGTTCGTCGCGTGCGTGGTGCCCAGCATGACGTGGCTGATCCGCTCGGTCGCCACGTCGTGCCCGGCGATGACGGCGGCGATCGCCGCCCGGACGCCGGCGGTCACGTCGGGTGAGGTCGGCTGCTTCGTCTTGGCGACGACCGCGTTGTCGCGGTCGAGGATCACGGCATCGGTGTGCGTACCGCCCACATCGATGCCGAGCCGGAGATCAAGCCTCATGGACATGACGGGCCTCCACCGGGACGTAGTCGACGTCGTAACCAAAGGCCCGCGGCCCGGCGATCTCGATCCCGGCCGGGGTGCGCCAGATCGGCGCGCAGGGGAACGCGAGGATTGCGACACGCTGGCCGTAGCGCACCGACTCGGTGGCCACCGCATCGGCGGTCTGGCTGTCGATGAGCGTGATGAGGTCGGGCACGCTGGCCAGGACGTTGCCGTCCTCGAGCGCGACGAGGTTCTCGTTCTGGATCTCCACGCGGACGAGCCGATCGGTATCGCGGCCGACGCCCTGCACCACGACGCTGCCGCGGACGAAGCCGCCGGCGGTCCGGCGCTCCACGTCGACGACCTTGCCGTCGATGAGGCGTACCGCGTCGACGGCCTGGATGAGCGCGGCGACCGGATCGACGGTCGACTCCACCGCGCGCCCGATGCGCAGCGCCTGGGACACCGTGCCCTCGATCACGGTTCCCCGTGCCACGGAGACGGGCATGACGTAGTCGGCCATGGCCGCGGAGCCGCCGAAGACCTCGGTGACCGACCGCGCGAGGAGCTCGGCCCAGCGGCCGTCGACCGGGCGGATGACGACGACGTTGCTCCGCTCGTCGACCACGACGACGAGCTCGGGGAGCAGGCCTGCGACGTTCATCGAGACCATGTGGACCTCGGGGAACGCACGCCCGATCGCGTCGGCGTCGACGACCGGCAGTCCGCTGCGTGCGGCCGCGGCGATCGGGTAGAGCCCGTTGCTCCCGCCGATCTCGCTGGACATGAGGGCGACGACCGGCTTGCCGAGGACGTCCTCCACGGCCGCGCGCAGGACGTCGACCTCGTCGCCCGAGCCGATCTTCTCGGCTGTCACCGACGGCGCTCCGATCCCGCCGACGGGCATGAGGATGCCGTCGTCGGGGAGCTCGTCGAGCGTGACGAGGCGGACCGGGCCGTAGGTCTCGATCGCCTGACGGGCGACGAGCGCGGCGGTGGTGACCTCGCCGCCGCCGCCCGTGCCGAGCACCGCGCAGCCGCGGGCAAGTGCCGCGATGTCGCCGGATTCGATGAGCATGAGATGACCCTAGGGCGACGTCGCGGCTCGTTCTTGTCACCTCGGTACAGAATGTGGAGAGGCTTCTGTACTGACGATACGAGGAGATCACGTGGCGATCACGCTGGACGCGCTCCTGCAGGGCCACCTCGGGTCGACCCTGCACCCACGGATCGTCCCGGCGGCCCCGCGGGAGATCCGGCAGGTCACCCTGCTGGAGGACCTCGGCATGGACGAGGCCCTTCGTCCCGGCGCGATCGTCGTCCTGAGCAGGGCCTCGGAGGTCTCCGCCGGCGGGTACCAGCTCGACATCCTGGTGCGCCGGGCAGCGGAGCGCGGTGTCGCCGCGCTCGTCCTGCGCCGGGCGACCCGACGGTCGTTGACCGCGGAGAACCTCGCGCTGCGCGGCGAGCTCGCCCTGCTCGACGTGGCCGACGACGCCGACCCCTCGCAGGTCCTCGAGTCGCTCGGTGCCGCAGTCAGCGGTGACGCGCGTGCGGCGCTCTCCCGGCTCGCTCGTGCGGCGGCCTACGAGCCCGGCGACGGGCTCGACGAGGAGACGATGCTCCGGGAGATCTCCCGACTGGCCGGCCTCGAGGTGCTCAAGGACGAGACGGCCACCTCGGGAGCCCTCGTCGACGTGGACGGACGGCCGAGCGGCGCCGTGGTGTCGCCAGAGCTCGGTGACGCCGCGCGGGTCGCCACGGCGCTCGCCGCGTCGACCCTCTCGCGTGTGCTCACCGCCGAGGAACGCGCGACGCTCCGGCCGGTGCGGTCGACCTCGAGCGCGCTGAGCCAGCTCCTGCTGTGCTCGCAGGCGAACCTGGCCACCGTCTCCGAGCGCGCCCTGGACACCGGGCTGGAGGTGCACGGGTGGCACTGCGCGGTGCGGCTGTCGGTGGACGGGTCGTCGAGCGGGTTCGACGCGCCGATCGAGGACGAGCTCGTCTCGCTCGTCGCACGGTTCGGGCGCGACGGACGTGCCTCGTGGACCGTCGCCCGGCCCGATGACTCGCTGGTGCTGGTCCGGACGACGCGCTCGGACCCGGGACGGGGCTCGGACGAACGGGTGCGGGGCACGGTCGACGACCTGCTCGCCGCACTCGTCTCCCGGCGCCCGGCGCACCGCTTCCGGGTCGGCATCGCGACACCGCACGAGGGTGTGCTCGGGCTACGCGCCTCGGCGGAGGAGGCGCGGATCGCGCTCGCATCCGCCTGGCTGAGCGACGACCCGGTGAGTGTCGCGACCTTCGACGCCCTGGGACTTCGTCGCATGCTCGCCGAGTGGCTCGTGACGGGCACGGCGCGCGACACGGTCAGCGACCTCCTGGCGCCGCTCGACGCCCTCGGGCCCGAGAAGGGTGGCATCGCGGTCGAGACGCTGCACGCCTACCTCGACGAACGAGGATCCCTCCAGCGCGCGGCGGCGCGCCTCAACCTGCACCGCAACGCCGTCGTCTACCGGATGGCCCAGATCACGGAGACGTTGCCGAACGACCTCGGTGACCCCGACGAGCGCTTCGCGCTCCAGCTGGCGTGCCGCGCGCGGTTGATGGCCCTCGGCCGGGCCTGAGCCCAGCGGACGGCGCGGCACCGCCCCACGCCGGTCTCTCCCACGTCCTCGCCGTGCATCTCGACCTGCTCGCTGCGAGCATGAGGATCTCGATCCGGTCACCCACGAGGAGGCGCGATCGCCATGGCGACGCAGCAGAGCTACGTGATCGTCGGTGCCGGCCTGGCCGGTGCGAAGGCCGCCGAGACGCTTCGGGCGGAGGGCTTCGACGGACGGATCCACCTGATCGGCGACGAGCCCGAGCGGCCCTACGAGCGGCCGCCGCTGTCCAAGGGTGTGCTGCTCGGGGACGCGGAGCGTGACTCGGTCTTCGTCCACGACGAGGGGTGGTACGCCGAGCACGACGTGGAGCTGCGGACGGGCACGGCCGCCGTGGCGCTGCACCTGTCCGACCACGTCGTCGAGCTCGCCGGCGGTGAGCGGCTGCCCTTCGACAAGGCGCTGCTGGCCACCGGCTCGTCGCCGCGCCGGCTCGACGTGGCAGGTGCCGACCTCGACGGCGTGTACTACCTGCGCCGGCTCGGCGACAGCGACGCGCTCCGGTCGGCCCTGGCGGGCGGCGGGCGCCGGGTCGTGGTGATCGGCGGCGGGTGGATCGGCCTGGAGACGGCGGCCGCCTCCCGGGTGCTCGGCAACGAGGTCACGGTCGTCGAGCCCGGCCCGACGGTGCTGCGTGCGGCGCTCGGCGACGACCTCGGCGCGAGGTTCGCCGGGCTGCACCGGGAGCACGGCGTGCGGCTCCTCCTCGGGGAGGGTGTCGCGTCGATCGAGGGCGCCGGCGGAGTCGTCGCGGCGGCGGTGACCACCTCGGGTGAGCGGCTGCCGGCGGACGTCGTCGTGGTCGGGGTCGGCGCACGGCCGAACACCGCGCTCGCCGAGGCCGCGGGGCTCGACGTCGACAACGGGATCCAGGTCGACGCCTCGCTGCGGACCTCGCACCCGGACGTCTTCGCCGCCGGTGACGTCGCGAACGCGATCCACCCGCTGCTCGCGCGCCGCCTGCGGGTCGAGCACTGGGCGAACGCCCTGCACGGCGGGCCGCTCGCGGCGCGCGCGATGCTCGGCCAGGACGTCGTGCACGATCAGGTGCCGTTCTTCTACACCGACCAGTACGACGTCGGGATGGAGTATCGAGGGTCGGTCGGCCCCGAGGGCTTCGACCGCCTCGTCCACCGCGGCGACCCCGCCGGCTGGGAGCTCCTCGTCTTCTGGCTGAAGGACTCCCGGGTGCTGGCGGGCATGAACGTGAACGTCTGGGACGTCGGCGACCAGGTCGAGGCGATGGTGCGCTCGGGCTTGGCGGTGGACCCGGTGCGGCTCGCCGACCCGGACGTCCCGCTGGGATCCCTCCTCGACTGACCCCGGCATCGGCCGGGACCTTCGTCCCGGGTGCCCGCTCGCGAGGTTTTTACTGTTACTTATGTGAAAACCCCCGTGCGTCTGGCGCTGCTCGCACCCGGGGGGATCGCCCTGATCGCCGGTCTCGACGCCGCACTGCTGCTGCTCGGCCTGCCCGCGCCCGTGACGTTCGACCGGCTCCCCGACGTGCACGGGCCGCTCCTGGTCCTCGGTTTCGCGGGTACGGTCATCGCCCTCGAGCGGGCGGTCGCCCTCCGAGCGGGCTGGGGGTATGCCGCTCCCGCTGCGCTCGGTCTCGGGGGGATCGCGTTGATCACCCCCGTTCCGCTTGCCGTCGGCCAGGTGCTCCTCCTCCTGGGCACCGTCGGGCAGCTCGTGGTCTACCGCTCGCTGTGGCGCAGGCAGGAGTCGGTGGCGCTGGCGATGCAGGTCCTCGGCGCGATCCTCGCGGCCGGCTCGGCCCTGCTGTGGTGGGGTGGCGCCCCGGTCGCGACCGTGCTGCCGTGGTTCGCGGGATTCCTCGTGCTGACGATCGCGGGGGAGCGGCTCGAGCTGGCTCGGGTCGGTGCCCTCGAAGGCGGGGGCAGAGCGCGACGTCCTCGGTCTGGCCGTGCTCGTCGTCGCGGGGGTCGTGGCCGCGACGCTGTGGCCCGCCGTCGGGCACACCCTGCTCGGGGCGGCGCTCCTGGCCCTGGTGATCCGGCTCCTCGCGATCGACGTCGCGCGGCGGCTGGTGCGGTCGACGGGCCTGCCGCGCTACATGGCCTGGTGCCTGCTCGCCGGCTACGGCTGGCTGGTCGTCGCGGGGGGGATCTGGCTGCTGCTCGGCTCCGTGCCGGACGGTCCCGGGCTACGACGCGGTGATCCACTCCGTCTTCCTCGGCTTCACGCTGTCGATGATCATGGCGCATGCCCCGGTGATCCTGCCGGCGGTGCTGGGGCGTCCGCTGCCGTACCAGCCCGGCCTTCTACGTGCCCGGTGCTGCTGCTGCACGGCTCGCTGCTGCTCCGGGTCGCCGGTGGTGACCTCTGGGGCCAGGAGTGGGCGCTGCAGACGGGCGGGGCGCTGAACGTCCTCGCCCTGCTGACCTTCGTGGTGCTCGCCGCGCTCTCGAGCGTCCGCGCCTCGCGTCGGGCGGCGACCCGCGCCCGGGGGTGCGCGGCAGGGTCTGCCGCACCGCCGGCCAGCCGACCCCCGACGACACGCTGGAGACCGTCCGATGAGAGCCTCCTGGCACCTGCGCGTCAACAGCCTCGTGCTGCTGTGGCTCCTCGCGGCGGCGGTCGTCGCAATCGCCCACCGTTCCGTGCCGATGGCGCCCTGGTTGACGGTGCACCTGTTGCTGCTCGGTGCGGTGAGCACGTCGATCCTCATCTGGAGCGCGCACTTCGCCGAGGCCGTGCGGCGCCGTCCGCTGCGTGGCGGCCACCGCGCGCAGGCCGTTCGCCTCGGCCTGCACACGATCGGTGCGGTGGCCGTCGTGACCGGGGTGCTCGTCGACGCGCCCGTGGGTCGTCGGTGTCGGGCGCCGCCGTCGTCGGCTCCGTCGCGCTCTGGCACGCGGTGGCGCTCGCGCGCCTCGGGCGGGGCGCCCTCGGCGTCCGGCTGGGCTTCACCGCCTGGTACTTCGTCGCCTCGGCAGCCGTCCTGCCCGTGGGGGTGACCCTCGGGGTGCTGCTCGCCAGAGCGGTCGAGGCCGGGGACGAGGCTCCGCGGGTCTACGTCGCGCACGTCGCGGTGATGATGCTCGGCTGGGTCGGGCTGACCGTCGTCGGCACGATGGTCACGCTCTGGCCGACGATGCTGCGCGTGCAGCTGGCCGACGACGCCGCGACGCTCGGCACGGCACGGCCTCCCCGTCCTCGGTGCGGGAGTGCTGCTCGTGCTCGTCGGCGCGTGGACGGGTCGGTCCTCGTGTCCGGGGTCGGTCTGCTGGTCTACCTCCTCGGCTTGCTCCGGGCCTCGTGGCCGCTGCTCGCCGAGGCGCGGCGCCGGGCGCCGGACGACCTTCACCTCGCGCTCCGTCGGCCTCGCCTGGGTGTGGCTCGTGGTGACCGTCGCCTGGTGGGCGGTGCCGCTGCTCACCGCGAGCAGCTGGGACGCAGCGGCGGAGCGCATCGGCGGTCTCCTCGGCCCGCTGACCGTCGGCTTCGCCGCCCAGGTGCTGCTCGGTGCGCTCGCGCACCTCGGCCCGACCGTCCTCGGCGGCGGTCCGGCGCGCCGTCCGCGGCGCGCGGGCCGTCGCCGAGCGTGGCGGGACCGCCCGGCTGCTGCTCGTCAACGTCGGCCTCGTCGGCGTACCTGCTGCCGGTGCCGAGCCTCGTGCGCGTCGGGCTGTCCCTGCTCGTCCTGGGCGGGCTGATCGCCACGCCCGCGCTGCTCGTGCGCGCGGCGATCGTCTCGCGCCGGCTCCGTGGGGCGCGCCCGGCGGGCCTCCCGGCGGGTGACGAGGTGCCGGCCCGGCCGGTGCTCCCGCCGGTCGAGCTGCTCGTGGCGCCCCGGCGCCCCGGCGGGCCGGCGCTCGCCGCCATCGGTGCACTCGTCCTGGTGGTGGCCGCGGGTGTCGCTGCGGACCCGGCGGCCGTCGGGATCGGCCCCGCTGCTGCGGCTGGGGTCGCCGGCCACCGGGCGGGTGGTGACCGTCGAGGTCGAGGCGAGGGACATGCGGTTCGTGCCCGTCGTCCGTCGAGGTCGATGCCGGCGACTCGCTCGTGCTGGTGGTGCGCAACACGGACGGCGTCGTGCACGACCTGGTGCTCGACTCCGGTGCGACGTCGGGCCGGCTCACCGCTGGGACCACCGGTCGGATCGAGGTCGGCGTCGTCGGCCGGGACATGGACGGCTGGTGCTCGGTGGCGGGCCACCGGCAGATGGGCATGGTGCTGGAGATCGTGGCCCGCGGGGCGGCAGCGGCCACGACTGCTGCCCTTGACGGGGACCCGTCCGGCGACGGGATGCCGGGCCACGACATGGCGGGCGGTCCCGGCCCGTCGGCCGCCGAGGACCTCGACCTCATGGCAGCACCGACCCCTGGCTTCACGGCGTACGACCCCGTGCTCGCGCCCGCGTCCTCGGCGACCGTCCACGAGGTGACCCTGCGCGTCGTCGAGGCGGTGCGTGAGGTCGCGCCGGGCGTCACGCAGCGGCTGTGGACCTTCGGCGGGAGTGCGCCCGGCCCGACCCTGCGCGGGAAGGTCGGCGACACGCTTCGTGATCACGCTGGTCAACGACGGGACGCTCGGGCACTCGATCGACTTCCACGCCGGTGCGCTCGCCCCGGACGAGCCGATGCGCACCATCGACGCCGGGCGAGTCGCTGACCTACCGGTTCACCGCGACGCGTGTCCGGGATCTGGATGTACCACTGCTCGACGATGCCGATGTCCGCTGCACATCGCCAACGGGATGTTCGGGGCCGTCGTCATCGACCCGCCCGGGCTGCCCGCGGTCGACCGCGAGTACCTCGCTCGTCCAGTCCGAGCTCTACCTCGGCCCGCAGGGCGGGATCGCCGACGCGGCGAAGGTCGCGCGGAGCAGCCCGGACGCTCGTCGTGTTCAACGGCTACGCCAACCAGTACGACCACGCACCCGCTCACGGCGCCACGGCGGGCGAGCGGGTGCGGATCTGGGTGCTCGACGTCGGGCCCGAACCGGCCGAGCGCCTTCCACGTCGTCGGCACCCAGTTCGACACGGTCTTCATCGAGGGCGCCTACCAGCTGCGGCGGGCCGGACGCCGCCGGCCTCCGGCGGCGACCGGCGGCTCCCAGGTGCTCGGCCTGCTGCCGGCCCAGGGTGGCTTCGTCGAGCTCGTGCCCCCCGAGGCCGGGCACTACGCCGATCGTCTCGCACCTCATGGTCGACGCCGAGCGTGGGGCGCACGGGGTGCTGGCGGTCACCGACTGACCTGAGCGTCAGGGTGTCGACGCCGGGCCGAGCGCGGCCAGGCACCGGCCGGGCTCGACGAAGGGGAGGATCGCGCGTCGCCGCGAACGGTGCGCCGATCCGCTCGAGCGTGCCCTGGATCAGGCCGAGGTGCGCTCCGCAGACGATCTCCGAGCGCTCGATCGCCAGCTCGCGGAACGGGCAGTGGTGGAGCTCGATCGCGGAGCCGTCGGCGGAGAGCTCCGGGGCGAAGCCGCGTGGTGCGGAGCATCCGCATCACCGGGGCGAGCTGCCGTCTGCCGGGTCCCTCCGGCCCGGGGTCAGAGGCCGGGACCTCGTCGCCCGCCTCGCGCTCGGACCACCGCCGTCCCGCGGCGACGGCGACGGCAGCCGGGTCGGGGCTCAGGGCGGCGAGCTCCCCGGCGAGCATCCGGGCGAGCAGCTCGTAGTTGCGCGACTCGGGGGCGCTGCCCGTCGCCCGGTACAGCTCGCGCGGGCGGCCCGGCACATGGCGAGGGTCGGGTCGACGCTGGGCGCGGCCTTCGTCGACGAGCACCTCCAGGTGCGCGCGGACGGTGTTCGGGTGCAGGCCGCACAGCGGGGCGAGCTCGGCGATCGCCAGGCCGTCGCCCTCGTGCTCCTCGAGCAGCCGGAGCAGCTCGGCGCGCCGCTCGCCAGGCGGTCGGCGCGTGGCGGAGGTTCGGGCGACGGGCACGTTTGCAGTTTCCACTGTTGAGGGAGTAAAAACAAACAGGACTCGCTCGGCGTCGCCGGCGGCCGGTACCCCCAGGAGCCCTCATGGACATGCTGCCCATCGTCACCGCCGAGCCCACCGAGGCCGTCACGAGCACCGAGCCCGCGGGCGGCTGCGGCTGCGGGGGCTGCGGCTGCGGGGGTGGCGGCGCCTCGGCCGTCGCCGAGAACGCCGCCGTGCTCGCGACGGACCTCGACGCCCGCACGCTCGACCGCTCGGTGCGACACGCGACGATCATCGCCGCCGTCGCCGCCCTCGAGCCCGGGGAGTCGCTCGTCCTGGCGAACGACCACGACCCGAAGCCGCTGCGCGCCCAGCTCGCCGAGCGCGAGCCCGGTCAGCTGACCTGGGACTACCTCGCCGAGGGTCCGGAGATCTTCCGCATCCAGATCGGTCGCGTCGCCGGTCACTGCTGCTGACAGGTCGGGCTGCTCGCGGCGGCACCGCGCCGATCATCGACCGGGGCGCACAATGCGATCGCACTGAGTCGTTGGACAGGATGGGCCCCGCGGGGGGAAGGTGAGCACGCGCCGATCGCACCGCTGCGATCCGCGCGTGCCACCGCGACTCGAGGAGCCCACCATGGAGTACCGCCAGCTCGGCCGATCAGGACTGCGGGTCTCGACCTTCACGCTCGGCACGATGGGCTTCGGTGGCACGGGCTGGGCGAGCGTCATCGGTCAGATCGGCGTCGACGGCGCCCGTGAGCAGCTCGACGTCGCCCGCGAGGCAGGCGTCAACCTCGTCGACACCGCCGACGTCTACTCCGCCGGCGCCTCCGAGGAGATCCTCGGCAAGGCGCTCGGGGCCACGCGCGACGAGTGGCTCATCGCGACCAAGGCCCGCATGGCGATGGGCGACCGGCCCGAACGACGCCGGCCTCTCGCGACACCACCTCGTGCGGGCCGTCGAGGCGAGCCTTCGCCGGCTCGGCACCGACCACATCGACCTCTACCAGGTGCACGAGTGGGACGGGATCACCCCGCTCGAGGAGACGCTCGAGCGCGCTCGACGACATGGTGCGCAGCGGCAAGGTCCGCTACATCGGCGTCTCGAACTACTCGGCCTGGCACCTGATGAAGGCGCTCGGCGTCTCGACCCTGCAACGCACTACGAGCGCTTCGTCAGCCAGCAGATCTACTACTCCCTGCACAACCGCCACCCCGAGGACGAGCTCGTCCCGGTCACGCTCGACCAGGGCCTCGGCATCCTGGTGTGGAGCCCGCTCGCGGGCGGGCTGCTCTCGGGCAAGTACCGCCGTGACGGGTCGGCGCCCGCCGGCAGCCGGCACCTGACCGAGTGGTCCGAGCCGCCGGTCCACGACCAGTCGAAGCTCTACGACATCATCGAGACGGCCGTCGAGATCGGCGAGGCGCACGGCGTCTCGGCGGCCCGGGTGTCGCTGGCCTGGACCCTGTCGAAGCCCGGCGTCACCTCGCTCATCGTCGGGGCCCGCACGACGGAGCAGCTGCGCGACAGCCTCGCGGCCGCTGACCTCGTCCTGTCCGACGACGAGATCGCCCGCCTCGACGCCGTGAGCGCGGAGCCCCTGCGCTACCCGCTGTGGCACCAGGCGCAGACCTCCGGCGACCGCCTCGGGCCCGCCGACCTCCCGCGCCTGCGTCCCTACCTCGGCTGAGGTCGGCGGGCGACCGCAGGTCGACGGCCTGCTGGCCTGCCGCCGACGCGTCCGTCATCCTGTCCATGGGTCGTGCCCGCTGGTTGCCGGCCGTGCCGAGCGGGCCGAGGACGGAGGTGGCGAGCGTGACCACCCCCACCGTGTCGGTCCTCGCCGAGGACGCCGTCCCGGCACGTCCGCTCTCGATCACGATGGGCCTCGGCGCCCGCGCTGGTCCCGGGAGGTCAGCCCGGCGTGACGCCGACGGCACGTGGTGGCGGGCCGAGCAGGGGGCCGGCGGCCCGGTGGCGCTCGAGGTGCGCCCCTCCGGCGAGCGGCTGATCCTCCGCGTCCACGGTGACCCGTCCACGCCGGCGCCGGAGGTCGACGCGGCGCTGCGCTCCGCGCGGGCCTGGGCAGGGCTCGACGACGAGCTCTCGGGCTTCGCCGACCTCGTCTCGGGGCACCCGGTGCTGCGTCGGCTGATGACGAGGCTCGGCCCGCCGGTGCTCGGGGTGCTCCCGCGCGCGAGCGAGGCGTTCGGGATCGCCCTGCTCCACCAGCGCGTCCAGGGGGCCGAGGCGGCGCGCTCCCATGCCCAGCTGCTGCGGCTGCTCGGCACGCCCGTGCTCCCGGGCCTGCTCGCCTACCCGGCGCGGCAGGTGATGCACGCGGTTCCCGCCCATGCCCTGCGCCCCTGCGGGATCTCGCAGGTGGCCACCCGCGCGTTCCACCTGTTCGCCGCCGACGAGCCCACGGCCCAGCGCTTCGCCGTCGCGAAGGACTGGGAGCGGCTCGACGTGCTGATCCGCCGCATCCCCGGCTGCGGGGCCTGGACCTCCGCCGAGACGCGGCTCGTCCTCGGCGACGCCGATGCGGTCAGCTACGGCGACTTCCACACGGCGACGACCGTCGGCTGGGCGATCGGTGAGCGCTCCGAGACGGACGAGGCGATGGCGGAGCTGCTCGCCCCGTTCGCCCCGCACCGCGGACGGGTGGTGCGCCTCGTCGAGCGCGGCGCCCACGAGGGTCTCGTCCCGGTCAAGCCCCGACGTGCCCCGCGGGCCGCCCTGTCGGTGCACCGGCACGGCTGAGGCCGCTGCGGCCCCCGGCAGCGGCCCCGGCCGACCGGGCCGCCCCGCCGGGTCTAGGCTCCCCGGGTGCCGTCGTACCGCGTGAGGATGGTGGTCGGGGCGATGCGCCTGGGCGTCGACCCGGCCGACGTGCTCCCTGCCGCGACCGCCGCCGCCCGTGCGCGGACGGCGGTCGAGGCCGGTCAGATCGAGATCGTCCGCGGTCAGCCGCTGCTCACGGTGCGCTACGAGGCCGTCGACGACCTCAGTGCGGCGAGCGTCGGGCAGGCCGTCGTCCGGCGGGTCGACGAGATGGTCGTCGTGGAGACCAGCCGGGTGACCCGGCGCTTCGGGAACCGCTGGTACCCGATGCGCTGAGGCGTCCGGGTTCACCCTTTCGGGCACAGCGATTGCCCGACTTGTCCGATTCGACCACCATGGGTTCTGCCGTCACGCCGGGCGGCGACCTCGTGGAAGGTCGAGCTCATGCCGGAGAGACTTCCCTTCACCCTGCGCGGCGGGCGGCATGACATCGCCCTCGAACGCGACCGCGTGCGACGACGGCGCGTGTACCGGCTGGCCGGCGCGATCCTGCTCGTCGAGGCGTACGTCCTCGCGATGCTGCTGTCGGGCCGTCCGCCGCTCCCCGCGCTCCCGGCGGTCGACCCGCTGGTCCTGGTGCCCGTCCTCTTCTTCTCCGCGCTGCTCGTCTTGCTCGTCGGCTCCCAGGTGGTCACCGGCCGCTCCCCGCACCTGACCTACCGCCCGGAGCAGATGGACGTCTCGCTCGACGACGTCATCGGGATCGACCCGGTGCTCGAGGACGTGCGCCGCTCGATCGACCTCTTCCAGACGCACCGCCGCTTCGCCGAGCAGATGGGCGGCACTCCGCGGCGGGGACTGCTCTTCGAGGGTCCACCGGGAACGGGCAAGACCCTGACGGCCAAGGCGATGGCGGCCGAGGCAGGCGTGCCGTTCCTGTTCGTCTCGGCGACGTCCTTCCAGTCGATGTACTACGGCGCGACCGCCAAGAAGATCCGGGCCTACTTCACCGCGCTGCGCAAGGCCGCGCGCGCGGAGGGCGGGGCGATCGGGTTCATCGAGGAGATCGACGCGATCGCGACGGTGCGCGGGGGCATGTCCCAGGCGACCGGCACCACGCCGGGCTGGAGCCCGAGCGGGGGGCTGCTTCGCGGCATGGCTCCGGGGCTCGTGCGCAACGAGGTGGTCAGCGAGGGCACGGGAGGCGTGGTCAACGAGCTCCTGGTGCAGATGCAGTCCTTCGACGAGCCGTCCGGCCCGCAGCGCAGGCTCAACGCGCTGATCGCCGCGGTCAACCTCCTGCTACCGGCCCATCGCCAGCTCCAGCAGGTCCGCCCGGTGCGGGTGCCGATCCTGCTCATCGCGGCGACCAACCGCGCCGACTCCCTGGACCCGGCGCTGCTGCGGCCCGGGCGCTTCGACCGCCGGCTGACCTTCCAGGCGCCCGACGTGCACGGGCGGCGGGCGCTGGTCGACCACTTCCTCGCGCGCCGCTCGCACGAGCTCGCCCTCGACGGCTCGGAGCAGCGCGACCGCGTGGCCGCCGCGACCCAGGGCTGGACGCCCGTGATGATCGAGCACCTGCTCGACGAGGCGCTGGTCAACGCGCTGAGACGGGGCTCTGGCGAGATGTCGATCGCCGACATCGAGCAGGCGCGACTGACCGAGATGGTCGGGATCGGCCAGCCCGTGACGTACACCGAGGACGAGCAGCGGCTCATCGCGACGCATGAGGCCGGCCATGCCGTCGTGGCGTGGCTCCTCGCGCCCAACCGCACCCTCGAGGTCCTGACGATCGTCAAGCGCGGACAGGCCCTGGGACTCCTCGCGCACGGCGACACGCAGGAGGTCTACACGCACAGCTCGACGGACCTGCGGGCCCTGGTCCAGATCGCGATGGGCGGGTACGTGGCCGAGGAGCTCTTCTTCGGAGTCACCACGACGGGGCCCGCCTCCGACCTCGCGGCAGCGACCTCCACCGCTGCCCAGATGGTCGGCGCCGCCGGGATGGCGGGCTCCCTCGTCTCGTTCGTTCCCACGGGGCACAACCTCGTGGCAGCTGTCCTCTCGGACACGAGCTCGCGCGAGCGGCTCGAGACGATCCTCGACGACGCCCGCAAGACGGTGACCTGGCTCCTGACCCGGAACCGGCATCTCGTCGAGGCGCTGCGCGACGCCCTGCTGACGCGGCACGAGCTCGTCGGAGAGGAGATCTCCGAGGTGCTCCTCTCGGCAGCGCGAGCGGAGGGCGGCCCCGGGGCGACGGGAACCGACGAGCTGTCCCTGCGCGGCGTGGCGAGCCGCGACGGCGATCAGGCCCCGCTCGACCCGCGCCGGAGCTCGGTCGCCTGAGCCCCGGTGGCGCGGCCGAGACCCGCTGCCGGGCAGGGTCGGCCGGAGCCGGTGATCAGTCGACGGCGACCGACTCCGCGACGGGCAGCGAGGTGCCGTCGACGAGCGGCTCCGGAGCGGGCCGGCCGAGCAGGTAGCCCTGGCCGGCGATCCGCGCCTCGCTCCTGGGCACGCGGCCGATCTCCATCACCTGGTCGAAGATGGACGGGTCCTCCACGCCCTCGGCGACGACCCAGCCGCCCGTCCGGTGGATGAAGGCCGTCGCCGCCGCGACGGTGGCGTCCGAGGCCGGGTCCGTGCCCAGCCGGGCGATCACCTCCCGGTCGATCTTGACGACGTCGAAGCGGACCTGGGTGAGCGCTCGCAGTCCGGCGTTGCCCTGGCCGAGGTCGTCGAGGGCGAGCCGGAAGCCACGGGCCGTCGCGCGCTTGAGGGTCCGCAGGGGTTCCAGGCGGTCGAGGCCGGCATGCTCGGTCACCTCCAGGACGACGTCCTGCGGGCGCAGCCTCGCGGTGTGCAGCTGCTCGACGAGCTCGTCGACCTCGAGGCCCGCGAGCGCCTCGGGGTGGATGTTGATGAAGAGCAGGCCGTGCCACTCCCGTTCGCCGACCGCGTGGATGACCGCGGCGCGGGCGCGCTCGTCGAGCCGGTCGGCGAGCCCGAGCCGCTGGGCGACGTCGAAGGCCTCCTGCGGACCGTCCAGGGGTGATCCCGGCGGCAGGCGCAGCAGGGCCTCGTGACCGAGCACCTGCTTGGCCCCCAGGTCCCAGATCGGCTGGAAAGCGACGGAGATCCCGCTCCCGCGCTCGAGGAGTGCGGCCACGGCCTCGCGCTTGCCGTGGCTGACCGTCAGCCCCTCGGACATCGAGCCGAAGCAGACGGTGCGGCGGCGCCCGCGCGACTTCGCCTCGTAGAGGGCGGCGTCGGCGCGCTCGGACAGCTCCTGGACGGACAGGCCGTTCTCGGGTGCCGCGGAGGCGATCCCGCTGCTGAAGGTGATTCCCGGCATGCGGTCAGTCAGGGCGCCCCGCACCCGGGCGACGGCCTCGTCGGCCGTGGCCTCGGTCGCCCCGCGCAGCACGACGGCGAACTCGTCGCCGCCGAGCCGGTAGGCGGTGTCGGTCGAGCGCAGCTCGCCGAAGGACTCCGCGAGCGCGACCAGGACCCGGTCGCCGTAGCTGTGCCCCAGTCCGTCGTTGACCCGCTTGAAGTCGTCGATGTCCAGCACGGCGAGCACCACGCGCTCAGCGCCCGGGCCGGACAGCGCCGCCTCGAGGTCGGGCACGAAGGGCCGGCGACCGGCGAGCCCGGTGAGGGCGTCGGTGTCGGCCGCGCGGTGGGCGCGTCGCTGGTCGCGGTGCAGCGCGCGCCCGCCCAGCAGGTACGAGAGCGGGACGCCGAGCAGCAGCGCGATGGCGAGGCCGACGATCTTGCGCTCGCGGAGCGCCGTGAGCGTCGCCCCGATCACCTCGGCACGCTGGTCGACCTGGAGCACGAGCCGGCCCTGCGTCGACTCGACCGGCAGGAGGAACTCGTACCGGTCCGCCTCGTCGGTCTCGCCCTCGTCTGCCTCCTTCCCGGAGACGGGCTCGCCGGTCTGCAGCACCGTGACCAGCTTCGCCGGATCGGTGCCCGCCATGCCCTCGCGGTGGACGACCTCGCTGCCGTCGGCGCGGTAGAGGGCGACGTCGACGGTGCCGTAGATCTCGGCGATGTCCGTCAGCTCGGCGGCGACCGCCGCGTCCCGCTCCGCCCCGGGGCTCCCGGAGGTGAGCGCCTCCTCGAGACCGGTGACCTCTGCCGCGTAGACCTGGGTCGCTTCACGCAAGGCGATCGACTCGGTCTCGTGGACACCGAGCGCGTACTCGGCCGCCCCGGCGATGACCATGGCGATCGAGGTCGCGGCGAACCACCGCAGGAGGAACGGACGTCTGCCCGTGCGCCGGCCGGGACGCGAGGCTGTCGTGCGCTTCGGGTGGCCCATGCGTCCGTCGTCTCCTGGGGCGTCGCTCGACCGTCCACCGTGGTCGGTCCTCGTCATCATCGGCAGCCGCGGCCGCAGATGAGGGTCCCGGACCTGCGGACTTGCGCCGACGAGGTGTGATCCGGCGCCGCTCCGCGGGATGACCCGGGCCCTGGGACCCATAAACACGCCGATAGCGGTCGGTATCGTTCCTCGATTCCCTGCCCCGGCGAGGTGCTCGGCCCAGGCCCACCCGACCGCCGAACCCGGCCCCCCGGAGCGACATGCAGCCCGACTTCTTCGCCGAAGCGCTCGACCAGGTGTCCGACGGCGTCTACGCCCTGGACCTCGACCGCCGGATCACCTACTGGAACGGCGGCTCGGAGCGGATCACCGGTTACGCGGGCCGATGATGTGCTGGGCCGGGCCTGCGCGGCGGGGATCCTGCGGCATGTGGACGACACCGGCCGGCAGCTCTGCCGCGACGGCTGCCCGATGGCGGCCGTGATGCAGGACGGCGAGCCTCGCACGAGCGAGGTCTACCTCCACCATGCCGAGGGCCATCGGGTCCCGGTGACCATACGTGCCCGTCCGCTGCGGGACTCGGCAGGGAAGATCGTCGGCGCCCTCGAGGTCTTCACGCCCTCGGCGGGCAACCTCTACGTCGAGCAGCTCGGGGCCGCCCGGCGCGAGGACGTCGAGCCCGTGACCGGCCTGGTCCCACGAGGGCTCGGAGAGCAGCATCTCGAGCAGCTCCTCGCCGCGTCGGCGGGGACGGATCTGCGCCTGGGCGTCCTGTTCATCGACGTCGACCGCTTCAAGGAGGTCAACGACGGATTCGGTCACCAGACCGGTGACCGCGTGCTGCGCATGGTCGGCCAGTCGATCGCGGGCGGCCTTCGTCGGGGTGACCTGGCCGTGCGTTGGGGTGGTGAGGAGTTCCTCGCTCTGCTGCCTGAGGTCGACGAGGCAACGCTCGGCAGCATCGCCGAGCGCGTGCGCATGCTCGTCGAGCACTCGTGGATCCAGCACGGGCAGGACCGGGTGCGCGTGACCGTCTCGGTGGGCGCCTCGCTCGCGCGCCCGGGGGAGTCGAGCGCCCCGCTGCTCGGCCGCGCCGACGCGCACATGTACGCGAGCAAGGACGCCGGCCGCAACCGCGTCACGACGGACGACGGGGTCCGGCCGGTGCCGGCGGTCCCGCCCGCCCCCGCCGTCACCCGACGGCAGCCCCGCCGAGGCTGAGCAGCACGACCTGCGCGAGCAGGATCTTGGTGATCATCGCGACCGGGTAGACCATCGCGTAGCCGACGTTCGGGGAGTCGTCACCGGCGCTCTCGAGCGCGTAGCCGAGCACGGCCGGCTGCGTGTGCATCGAGGAGACCATCCCGGTGAGCGTCCCGAAGGGCATCTTGAACCACCGGTACCCGATGACGAGCGTCACCAAAGGGATCAGCGTGGAGATGACGGCCCCCACGACGAGCAGCGTCACGCCCGAGTTCGCGGCGAACATCGTGCGGAAGGTGAAGCCCGAGCCGAGGCCGACGGCCGCGAGGAAGAGCGTGAGCCCGATCTGCCGGAGCGTGAGGTTGGCGCTGTACGGGATGTTCCACACGATGGGCCCGCTGCGGCGGACGGCGCCGAGCACCAGCCCAGCCACGAGCGGCCCGCCCGCCGAGCCCAGCTGGAAGGTCAGCCCGCCCGGGAAGCGGGACGGGGATGACGCCGAGCAGCAGGCCGAGCGACATGCCGAGGCCGAAGGAGAGCAGGTCGATCTCGGACAGGTGCCGGTAGGAGTCGCCGAGGCGCGCCGTCACGGCCTTCATGTGCTCCCGGCCGGCGACGACGCGCACGCGGTCGCCGAGCTCGAGCACCGTCTCACCCGTCGCGGTCACGTCGACGTCGCCGCGGCGCACCCGCGTGACGATCGCGTCGTAGTCCTCCGGCAGGCGCAGGTCCTTCAGGCGCCGCCCGACGACGTCCGACTCCGAGACGACGATCCGGCGGAAGTCGTAGCGGCTGCGGTCGAGCTCGGGGTGGTGCGAGTCGAGGCTGCCGAGCGCCGCGACGGCATGCTCGACATGGTGCGGGGCGCCGACCACCTGGACGAGGTCCCCGTCGCGCAGGCGCAGGTCGCCCTCGGCGAGCAGGACCTCCTCCCCGCGCTGGATCCGGCTCAGGACGATCGGGACGCGCAGCGCGCGCTGGAGCTCGCGCACGGACCGGTCCCGGCAGACCTCGCCGTCGACGAGGATCGTCACCGAGCTGATCTCCTCCTGGACGAGGTTGAGGGAGGTGAGCCGGGCCGCCTCGGCGCGGTAGTCGATCCGGAAGAGGAACCGGACCAGGGCGATCGCGATGATCGGCCCGAGCACACCCATCGGGTAGGCGATCGAGTAGCCGATCGTGGGTTCGATCGCCGCGGCCGCCACCGCGTCGCCCGTCCCGGAGGCGCGCACCGTCTCGATGACCCCGGCGAGGGCCGGAGTGTTCGTCGTCGCGCCCGTGAAGAACCCGGCGGCGACCGTCGCCTTGAGGTCGAAGACCTTCGCCGTGGCGACCACGAGACCGGCCGCGACGAGCAGCATCGCGACGACGAGCGCGTTGTCGCGCAGGCCCTGCCGGTTGAAGGAGCGGAAGAAGTTCGAGCCGCTGGCGAGGCCGATCGTGTAGACGAAGATCGCCAGGCCGAAGGTCCGCAGGAACTCCGGGATGACCAGGTCCGGGCTCTGCGCGCCGATCGCCAGTCCGACGAAGAGCACGGCCGCCACGCCGAGGGAGGCGCCGCGCACGTGCAGACGCCCGAGCGCGTAGCCGATCGCCGCCGTGACGAACAGCAGCAGGACGGGGTTCTTGGCCAACAGCTCGACCATGACGACGGGTCCTCATCTCCAGCGCGTGGTCCGCAGCACCGTTGCCGCAGGCGACGCCAGCGCCCGCGCCCACTGTGCCCGTCCGCTGCGGCCGTGACCCGGGCCCTGAGTCCTGCCGCGACGGGCATGTTCCCGCCCGGCCGGGTCCGGTGACGGCTACTGTCGCTCCAGGTCAGCGTCCCGGTGGTGGAGCGGGCGACGGTCGAGGGCGACGGGAGCACTCATGGGCGAGAACAGCACCGGCGCGACGCCGTCGGGCACCGGGCGCTCCCTGGACTCGGTCGTCGGCGACTGCGGGCACTACGTCGCTGGGCGCCGTCAGGGCGGGCGGCTGCCGGTGGACGGCGCGGGCGCGACGGCGGCGGACTCGGGCGGGAAGGGCTTCGTCTGGATCGGTCTGCAGCAGCCCACCGCGGAGGAGGTCCTGCGCGTCGCCCGCGAGTTCGGGCTCCCGGCGCTGGCCGTGGAGGACGCCGTCAACGCGCACCAGCGGCCCAAGCTCGAGCTCTACGGGGACGTCGTGTTCGCCGTGCTCAAGCCCGTGCGCTACGTGGACCACGTGGAGGTGGTCGACATCGCCGAGGTCGCCGTCTTCCTCGGGGCCTCGTTCGTCGTCACCGTCCGCCACGGGGTCACCGAGGTCCTGCACCAGGTGCGCCGCGAGCTCGACGGGGGCGTCGCGGGCGCGCGGGTCGAGTTCGGCGCCGCCTCGGTGCTCTACCGCGCGGCGGACCTCGTCGTCGACGGCTACGAGCGGGCGATCGAGCTGATGGACGAGGACGTCGACGAGATCGAGGCGCAGGTCTTCGGCCCGGGCGGCGACGACCACGCCGAACGCATCTACAAGCTCAAGAGCGAGGTCGCCGAGCTGCGCCGTGCCGTGGTGCCGCTCGGGCGGGCGCTCGACCGGATCGTCGACGAGGGTGTGCTGCACATCCCTGCGGAGGCTGCCCCGTACTTCCGCGACGTCCACGACCACGTCCTGCGGGCGAGCGATGCGATCGAGCTCGTCGAGCGCCAGCTGACCGATGTGCTGCAGGCCAACACGGCGCGCGTCACGACGGGCCAGGCCGCGATCGCGCTGCGGCAGAACGAGGACATGCGCAAGATCTCGTCATGGGCGGCGATCGCGCTCGTGCCGACGGCCATCGCCGGGGTCTACGGGATGAACTTCGAGCACATGCCCGAGCTGACGTGGACCTTCGGCTACCCGGCCATCCTGCTCGTCATGGTCGGGGCCTGCGTCGGGCTGTGGCGCGCGTTCCGCCGCAACCGCTGGCTCTGAGCGCCGTCAGGGCTCAGGTCCTGGCCGCGGCGTCCGGCTCGTGCTCGGCCGGGACGGGCGCGGGACGGGACGGTCGCGGGTCGAGGTGGATCCCGGCGATCATGCAGCGCACCGAGCCGCCGGCGAGCTCGATCGTCGGCACCGGGAGCGGGACGATGCGGCAGGAGCGGCCGATGATCTCGATCTGCTCGGGTTCGAGGCTCGCCAGTGCCGTCGTCGAGAGCGCGAGGATCCGGCCGGTCGGGGTCCGGAGCTCGATGGCGTTCCCGGCGAAGGCGCGGACCTGCGCGGCAGTGAGGTCGATCACCGTCCGGCCGTGCTCGGCGAGCCGGTCGGCGACCTCCTGGCGGCGTCGTGCGTCGCTGATCATGCTCAGGCCGACCAGGGCGAACCGGGTGGCCACGCACATGAGCACGTTGGTGTGGTAGATCGGCACACCGTCCTCGTCCGTGGCGTCGAAGGCCATCGGCTCGTAGCCGAAGTGCGTGCAGAAGCGCTCGAGGGCGATCGGGTCGGCGCGGTGGGAGCGTGCGGTGTAGGCGATGCGGCTCTCGTGGTCGAGCACCATCGCGCCGGTGCCCTCGAGGTAGACGCCGTCCTGCTCGAGGCCGGAGTAGTCGATGACGTCCTGGACCCGGTAGCGCTCCTTGAGCAGCTCGATCACGTCGCTGCGCCGTTCGGTGCGCCGGTTCGGGACGTACATCGGGTAGACGGCGACATGCCCGCCCGAGTGCGTGGAGAACCAGTTGTTCGGGAAGACGCTGTCGGGGCGCGTCGGGTCCTCGTTCTCGAAGAGGTGCACCCGGACGCCCTCGGCTGCGAGGGCCTCGGCGACCCCTGTCACCTCGTGGAAGGCCGCGACGGCCAGGCGGGCCGCGTCCATGCCGTCGGTGTCGGAGCTCAGGTCGACGGGGGTCTGGAAGGTGTTGTCCGTCGCGGTCAGCGGGTTCGGCGTGAAGTGGTGCGGCCGGATGAGCACGACCGCCGACGGGGCCTGGGCGGGCACCGGTTCAGGCCCGGACGGGCGCGGCGGAGCGGGCGAGGGCCGAAGCCCTGCGCATGGACGCGTCCCGACGAGCGGCGCTGCGAACCTTCACGAAGCCGACCACCGGCACCCTCCTTGTCGAGAGAACGGTAGAGATGGGCAGGATGCGAGCGCAATCGCCAGAATGCTCCGATCTGCACAGGCGACCGAGCAGAATGAGCTACCGAGTTGTACATTATGCGCATGCGCGCCCTGGACGAGCTCGATCGCCGGCTCCTGAGTGCCCTGCGGGCCGACAGCCGCGAGCCGGTTGCGGCGCTCTCCCGTCGGCTCGGCGTCTCGCGGGCGACGGTCGCCAGCCGGATCGACCGGCTGCTCGACGAGGGCACCGTCCTTGGCTTCTCGGTGCGGGTGCGGGAGGACCGCGACCCGGACTCGGTGACCGCGGTCTGCCTCGTCGAGGTCGAGGGCCGCTCGACCGACGACGTCATCGCTCAGCTGCGCGGCCTGCCCGACATCCGCGCGCTGCACACGACCAACGGCAAGTGGGACCTCGTCGCGGAGATCCGGACGCAGTCCCTGACGAGCTTCGACCAGCTGCTGAGGCAGATCCGCTCCATCGACGGCATCGCCAACAGCGAGACGAGCCTGCTCCTCAGCTCCGTGCTGGCCTGAGGGTCAGTCGCCGAGGCTCGTGCCGACCTTGCGGGCGGCGGCGACCCAGTCGTGGTCGGTCGGGACGAGCTTGACCTTGCCCGCGACGTCCTTGAGCGGGACGGGCTCGGCACCCTCTCCGCGCGCGGCGACCATGTAGCCGTAGTCGCCCGCGGCCGCGAGGTCGGCAGCCGCGGCACCCAGGCGCGTCGCGAGCAGGCGGTCGGCGGCGCAGGGCGTGCCGCCGCGCTGCACGTAGCCGAGGATCGTCACGCGCGACTCGAGCCCGGTGGCGGCCTCCAGCGAGCGCGCGAGGCGGAAGCTGTGCTCACGCTGGGTGTCCTCGACATGGGCGAGGTGCGCCTTCGCCGCACGCGTGCCCTCGGCCGTCTTCGCCGACTTGACCAGCAGCGTCGCCGCCTCGTAGTCGGCGGTGTCGTGCGACGTCGCGTGCGCCCTCGGCGACGGCGACCACGCTGAAGGAGCTCCCACGGTCCATCCGCGCGGTGATCATCTCGGCGACCTTCTCGACCGTGTACGGGATCTCGGGGATGAGGATGACGTCCGCACCGCCCGCGAGCCCCGCGGCGAGGGTCAGCCAGCCGGCGTTGTGGCCCATCACCTCGGTGAGGATGATCCGGTGGTGGCTGTGCGCCGTCGAGTGCACCCGGTCGATGGCCTCCGTCGCGATCTCGGTCGCGGTCGCGAAACCGAAGCTGGTGTCCGTCCCCGCGATGTCGTTGTCGATCGTCTTCGGCAGCATGAGGACGTTCATCCCCGCCTCGGCGAGGCGCATCGCGTTCTTCGCCGTGCCGCCGCCGCCGAGGAGGACGAGGCCGTCCAGCCCCTCCTGCTCGTACTGCTTCGCGACGGTCGGGACCATGTCGACGCTCTCGCCGTCGACGGGCATCTTGTGCACCTTGTCGCGGCTGGTGCCCAGGATCGTGCCGCCGATCGTGAGGATCCCCGAGAGCGCGGCGCCGTCGAGCGGGACGTAGCGGTTCTGGACGAGGCCCGTGATGCCGTCGCGGAAGCCGATCAGCTCCATGCCGTGGTGCCCGATGGCCGTCTTGCCGACGGCGCGGATCGCGGCGTTGAGGCCGGGGCTGTCGCCGCCGGCGGTGAGGATGCCGATGCGCTTGGGTGCCGTGCTCGACATCTGTGCCTCTTCTCCGGGTGGGGGACGTGCGCGCCAGTCTGGCCACCGGTCCGTCCTCGGCACAAGAACGTGGGGCGCAGGTCCACGGATCGAGACCCGAGCGCCCGGCCGGCACCGGGCGTCGGCCGGGTGGCCAGGAGCGTCCGGCCCGTCAGGCCAGGGCGAGGGCGGACTCGATCGCGGCGATGATCCGGGGGTCGTCGGGTTCCGTGCGGGAGCGGAAGCGGCGCCCCTCGCCCGTGGGTGTGAGAAGGAACTTCTCGAAGTTCCACTGCACCTTGCCGGCCTTGCCCGCGTCGTCCGGGATCGTCCGGAGCTCGGCGTAGAGCGGGTGCTTCCCCCGACCGTTGACCTTGACGGTCTCGAACATCGGGAACGTGACCCCGTAGGTGCTGGAGCAGAACTCCGCGATCTTCTCCGCGGAGGACAGCTCCTGGAGGAACTGGTTGCTCGGGAACCCGAGCACGGTGAACCCCCGCCCGCCGTACCGCTGCTGGAGGGCTTCGAGCGCGGCGTACTGCGGGGTGAATCCGCATCGCGACGCGAGGTTGACGATGAGCTTGACGTCGTCCTTCCACGGGGCGAGCGAGGTGGGGGTCCCGTCGAGAGCGGTCACCGGGATCTGGTCGAGGTTCATGCCGGGACAACGGTGGGCGCCGTCGATCTAGTCCCGTCCGCGGCCCTCAGCCGGCGAGGATCGCGTCCATCTGCCCCATGGCCCCCTCCATGCCCTCGGCCATGCCCATCTCGAGGAGCTGCTGCATCTGTGCCGCGTCGGCGAAGGTGCTCAGGATCGTGGCCCGCGTCCCGCCGTCGACCTCCTCGAGGACGACGCTCATCCGCGTCACCGGCATCGTCAGGTCCGGCTCGCCGTCCTCGCCGGTGAAGCCGTCCTCGGCCTCCAGCCGCCAGGGCTCCTCGACGGCGAGGATCGTCCACCAGCCCGGTGCCTTCTCCCCGTTCGGGCCGGTCATGAAGTACGTGAACCGGCCGCCGGGACGCAGGTCGTGCTCGACGAAGGTCGCCGGCCAGGTCGGCGGACCCCACCAGCGCTCGAGCTGACGGGGGTCGGCCCACAGCTGCCAGGCGCGGGACGGGGGAGCGGCGAGCTCGGCGACGACGGTCATGGTCAGCGCCTGCGGGTCCTTCGTGATGCTCGTGACGGTCATGAGGGGTCTCCCTGGTCGGTGGGTCGGTCGGGTCGGTCGTCGCTGTGGTCCTGATCGAGGATCGCGTCCATCGCGGCGACGCGGTGCAGCCAGATCTGCTCGAGCTGGTCGAGGAGGCGGGCCGCCGTGCGCACCGTGCCCACCTCGCCTCGGACGAGCTGTTCGCGCCCGCGCCGGTGCTTGCTGACCAGCTGTGCGCGCTCCAGCACGGCCACATGCTTCTGGACGGCCGCGAAGCTCATCTCGTAGTGCCGGGCGAGATCGCTCACCGAGGCCTCGCGGTTGAGCACTCGCGAGACGATGTCGCGACGGGTCGCGTCGGAGAGCGCGGCGAAGAGCCGATCGGTCCGTTCGCGGTCGAGAGTTTCTACAACCATGTGGTTGTACGTTACGCACGGGTTGCGACTCTGACAAGAGGACGTCGAGCGCCGTGACCCAGGCCGGGTTCGCTTTCCTCGTCCACCCCCTGAGGCGGAATCCTCGCGCCCGGAGGGCGGGACCGGCCGGTCGGCCGTACGGTCGTGCGCATGCCCCGCCCCTCCCTCGCCGCCGACGCCCGACGGGTCCGCCCCGAGGTGCCGGCCTGGGCGTACCTTCCCGCCGCTGTCGCCCCGGTGGCGATGATCGGCGGCTGGACCCTCGCCGCGTCGAGGCAGCCCTCGTTCGACCCGGTGCTCGAGACGATCAGCGCACTCGCGGCCACGACCGCGACCGCCCCGTGGATCATGACGGCGGGCCTCGCCCTGACGGGGGTCGCGCACGTCGCGACGGCCGCCACCTTCCGCGGGCTGCCGAGGACCGCACGGCTGGTCCATGCCCTCGGCGGGATCGCGACGGCGGCGGTCGCCGCGCTCCCGGTCGACGCGGCACCGCGCGCCCACGGGATCGCCGCAGGGATCGGGTTCGGGGCGCTCGCGCTCTGGCCGGCCCTCGCCGCGCGGCGGTCCCGATCGGACGAGGGCGGGTGGCTCTCGCCGGCGGTCGCCCTCGGCACGGCGGCCGCCCTGACCGGCTTGGTCGTGGTCTTCGTGGCCGAGCTCCAGGCGCTCACCCCCGACGGCGGCGCAGCGACCGGGCTGGCCGAACGAGCCGCTGCCGGAGCGCAGGCGCTCGCCCCGCTGCTTCTCGTGGCGGTGGCGCGCCGCGGCCGTTCCCGCCGCTGAGCGGGGCTCACTCGGGGGTGGCCGCCTCGGCCGCGGCCGTCGCCGGGCTGCCGGCCAGGACGAGGCACCCGGCGACGGCGGCCGTGACACCGAGCACCGCCGCGACGGTCCAGCCCCCGCGTACCCCGTCGCCCAGCACGGCGACCCCGAGGGCGCCCGGGACGAGCACCTCGACCACCGCGACGACGGCTGCGGCCAGGCCTGCCGACCCGCGGCGCAGCGCGCCGAGGTAGGCGAGCACGGCGACGAGCCCGCAGCCCAGGATCACCGCGGTGAGCGGTTGGGCGACCACCGTGACCAGGTCCTCGCCCCCGCGTGCCCCGCGGGCGGCGACCGCGATGCCGGAGTACCCGAGGGCGGCCAGCAGCGCGAGCAGCCAGGCCGGCCCGCGCCGGAGCGCGATCGCGACGCCGGCGCCCAGGACGAGCGTGCCGACGAGCAGCGCCGCGGTGAAGCCCGCGGGCGGGGTGCGCGGGGGTGCATCGCCCGCCGCGCCGGCGAGGACCACCAGCGCCAGGACGACCACGCCCGCGGCCGCCAGGTCGGCCCGGCGGGCAGCGACGCCGAGCATCCGGGGGGCCAGCAGGACGGTGACGACGAGGGCGGCGGCCAGCACCGCCTGCACGAGGAACAGTGGGACCCGCGCATAGGCGACCAGGGAGAGCAGGAAGCAGGCGCCGTCGAGCGCGAGACCCAGGGCGACGAGTGGATGGGCCAGGCCCGTGCGTCCGCGCGCTGCGCGAGTCCCTCTGGCCTGCAGGAGCGTCGCGAGCCCGTAGCCTGCGCTCGACGCCACTGCGGCGAGCAGGCCGAGGATCATGAGCCGTCGCCCCGCCCGAGGAACCGGCCGATGATCGGCAGCTCGGTGACGCCCTCGGCGCCGGCCACCGCGACCGCCTGGGTCGCGACGAACTCGGCAGCGTCCAGCACGAGGTACCGCGGGATCCAGGAGGGCCCGAACTTCTCGTTGAAGGCGCTGAGGCTCGCCATCTGGGTGCCGCGGGAGAGCCGTTGCAGGACCGGCTGCACGAGCTCGTCGACCCGTGTCTGCGGCTCGGTGGCCAGCCTCTCGCGCATGACGGCGAAGTTGAGCCCGAGCCCGCGCTCGCCGCGCCGGACGACCTCGTCGATGGTGGCGACGATCGTCGCGTCGATGAGCCCGTTGGGCAGGTCATCGACATCCAGGCGCCGGCGCATCACGTCCAGGGACCAGCCGCTGATGTCGGCGGCCGGTGTCCAGTGGCAGAAGGCGTCGACCCGGCCGTCCGCGTTCCGGGTGACCGACAGCAGCAGGCCTGTGTCGTGCGGGTCGAACATCCTCGACAGGGTCATCGAGAAGCCGCGCTCGGCCTCCCCGCGCCGGGACTCGCCGGCCATCTGCCCGATCTGCTCCCGATCGACCTCCGGGAGCGTGGTGGGGTCGTGGAAGGTCGTCGTCCAGCCGCCACGGGCCACCCGCCCCACGGCCTGGCGCAGGGACTTGCGCTCGCCGCCGGCGAGACTGAAGGCGGAGCAGTCCACGACGGCCTCGTCGCCGAGATAGACGATCCGTAGCCCGCTCGCCTCGTAGATGCTCCGCCACTGCGCGGAGGCGCCGATCACGCAGACCGACCAGCCGAGCTCGTTCGCGTACCGCAGGAACTCCGCCCAGGCCTCGGTCCGCTCGGCCGGCGGGCCGATCGGGTCGGGGGAGACCAGGCAGACCCCGCTGCGCACGGAGTGCGCCACGACGCTCCCACCCACGAAGAACCAGTCCTTGTCGTCGCGCAGGGCGAAGTAGTCGAGCGTGCCGCCGCCGTGGCGGGTGACGACTCCGCGCGCGCGCTCGCGGTCGGCGAGGTGGTCGGCCTGACCTTGGCGCCGCGGTGCGTGCGGTGTCGTCAGCGTCCAGCCCAGGGTGGCGACGAAGGCCACGAGGAGCACGGACTCCATGCCCTCCCCGACGAGGCGTGCGCGTTCGATCCCCGGCCCGTCACCCCGCAGCAGAGCCACCGCGACCGTCACGGCGACGGCGACGCCGGCGAAGGTCCCCGCAAGGAGGGCGGCCCGCCGGACCGTCTGCCGGTTCGGCAGGACGGGGAAGCTGCGCCGTTGGGCGAGCAGGAGACCGGTGCCGGCCAGGACGACGAGCGCGGCGACGACGTCGAGCCGGTGCACCAGGTGCAGCACCGCGGACAGGACCAGCACGCCGGCCGTCCCGAGCCATGCCAGGCGGTGCCCGCGACGCAGGCCCCGCGACAGCAGCAGGAGACCGATCGCGACCAGCAGGAGCGAGGTGCGGGCGGTCTCGGCGAGGAGCCCCGGGAACTCGTCGTGCAGGAGTCCGAGCGGCTGCCAGCGACGGGGCCGGAGCACCGGGAGCAGGGTGAGGACGGCAAGGGCGACGGTCAGGCGCGAGGCGCTGGCACGCCACCGGGCGCGGCGCCGGAACTCGGCGAGCGCCGCGCGGTCGGGGACCGTCGGGGGCGCGGGCGCTGCGGGTGGCGTCACCCGCGGATCTCGGCGAGGCGGGCGGCGAGCAGACGCTCGAGCACCCCCGCCGGGAGCGGCTTCGCCGCCGAGAAGCGCGCGGTGCCCTTGGAGACGGACCACCCCGTGAGCTGCTCCCGCACCGTGTCGAGAGCCGCGGGGGAGAAGGGGTACAGCGACAGGCCCCCGTCCCGGGCGGCGAGGCCGACCAGGGGGCGGCCGTCGACGAGCAGTGCCGCGACGCCGTAGCTGATCCCCTGCTCCGCATCGGGCGCGAGCCTCATGGCCGCCTCGACGACGGCGAGCAGTGCGGAGCGCTCGGCCTCCGGCTGGGCACGAATCAGCTCGTCCACGCTGCTCATGAGTCGAGTCTGCCACCGGCGGAGGCTGAGTCGTACCCTGGCGATACCCACGGGAGGAGCCGGTCGTGCCGCAGATGTCAGCAGGACCGAGCGACGGCGAGCATGTCGAGTACCACCGCGACGGGAGCGTCCGCGCTCGCGGTCCCGTCGTCGCCGGTCAGCCCGACGGCTACTGGGAGTGGTTCCGGCTCGACGGCTCGCGCATGCGATCGGGGTGCTTCGCCGCCGGGGTGCAGGTCGGGGAGTGGACGACGTACGACCGCGCAGGGCTGGTGTACAAGGTCACGACGATGCGCGCGGCCCCGAGCGACTGAGCAGGCGGTCGGGCAGCCCGCGGACCGACCTTGACGGCGCCCGTCCACGAGTCAAGAGTGGTACAGGTCACATCGCCCCCCTGTGCCGACCGAGGAGCCCCATGGTCACCCGCCTCAACCCCTACCTCTCCTTCCGCGACACCGCCCGCGAGGCGATGGAGTTCTACCGCGGTGTCTTCGGCGGGGAGCTCGAGCTCAGCACCTTCGGCGAGGCCGGGATGGAGGTCGGTCCCGGCGAGGAGGGGCTCGTCATGCACGCGATGCTCGAGAGCCCCGGCGGCCTCGTCCTGATGGGCGCCGACACCCCCAGCACCATGGAGCACACCCCGGGCGGGCAGGTCTCGGTCTCGCTCAGCGGTGACGAGCTCGGCGAGCTGCGCGGCTACTGGGACGCGCTCTCGGAGGGTGGCACGGTGACCGTGCCCTTCATGGCAGCGCCCTGGGGCGACACCTTCGGCATGTGCGTGGACAGGTTCGGGATCGCCTGGATGGTCAACGCAGCGGGCTCGGGCGCCTGAGGCACGCGGGCCGGCGCTACCAGCCGAGCGTGCCCGGCGCGCCCTTGAACGGCCCGACGACGTCTCCGGTGATCCAGCCGCCGTAGAAGCCACCCGGCTGCGGCAGGACGGTCTCGCCGTCGACGGTGCAGCGCTCCACGCTCGACGCCATCACCGCGACCGCGCCCGCGATCACCTCGTACCCCGCGCTCGGCTCGGGATACGTCCAAGCGGCGCGGGTGGCGACCCGGTCACCGACGACGAGGTCGAAGTACGCCGCGCCGCCCTTCCACTCGCACCAGGTGGCGCCCGGGGCGTCGCGGAGCACCCCGGCCTCGAAGGCCTGCCTGGGCAGGTAGTACGTCGGCGGGTGACTTGTCTCCAGCACGCGCCACGAGCGGTCCGTCCGGGCGATCACACGCCCGGCGAAGGTGATCTCGATCCTCGCCCGCGTCTCCTCGACGCGCGGCGGGCGGGGGTAGTCCCAGACCGACTCCTGGCCGGGGCCGGGCGGGACGGGTGCGGGGCGGCTCATCGGCCGAGGCTACGTCGGGCAGCCGTGCTCCGCTCGTGGAGAATGGATGCGGCCGAGCGGCCCTGGCGCCGTCCTGCCGGCCGTCGCCGCACCCGCCGCAGGAGGACTCCCGTGACCGCCGCACCGCAGCCCGAGCCGCAACCGGACGACTGGTGGAAGTCCGCCGTCGTCTACCAGGTCTACCCGCGCTCCTTCGCCGACTCGAACGGTGACGGGATCGGTGACCTGCGGGGCATCATCGGCCGGCTCGACCACCTGGCCGCGCTCGGGATCGACGTGCTGTGGCTCTCGCCGGTCTACCGCTCGCCGCAGGACGACAACGGCTACGACATCAGCGACTACGAGGACATCGACCCGATGTTCGGCACGCTCGCCGACATGGACGAGCTCATCGCCCAGGCGCACGCCCGCGGGATCCGGCTCGTGATGGACCTCGTCGTCAACCACACCTCCGACGAGCACCCCTGGTTCACCGAGTCGCGGTCCTCGACCGACAACCCCAAGCGCGACTGGTACTGGTGGCGGCCCGCCCGCCCCGGCCACGAGCCGGGCACGCCGGGCGCCGAGCCGACGAACTGGGGCTCGTTCTTCAGCGGTCCGGCCTGGGAGCTCGACGAGGCGACCGGCGAGTACTACCTGCACCTGTTCTCCCGCAAGCAGCCGGACCTCAACTGGGAGAACCCCGAGGTCCGCCGGGCGGTCCACGCGATGATGCGGCGCTGGGTCGAGCGCGGGGTCGACGGCTTCCGGATGGACGTCATCAACCTCGTCTCCAAGGATGTCGCCGCGGACGGCTCGCTCCCGGACGGCGTGGTGCACGGCGGCAGCCTCGGCGACGGCTCGCCGTTCTTCATGAACGGCCCGCGCATCCACGAGTTCCTCGCCGAGATGCACCGTGAGGTCCTCGCCGGCCGCGACCTGATCACGGTGGGGGAGACCCCCGGAGCCTCGGTCGCCGACGCCGTGCTCTACACCGACCCGGCCCGCGGCGAGGTGGACATGGTCTTCACCTTCGAGCACATGAACCTCGACTCGGTCCCCGGCGGCTCCAAGTGGGACCTCGCCCCGCTGCGGCTGACCGAGCTCAAGGCGAACCTCACGGCCTGGCAGGAGGGGCTGGCCGAGGGCGGCTGGAACTCGCTCTACTGGGACAACCACGACCAGCCGCGCATCGTCTCGCGCTGGGGAGACGACGGCGAGCACCGGGTGCGGTCAGCGAAGGCGCTCGCGACGGTGCTGCACCTGCTGCGCGGGACGCCGTACGTCTACCAGGGCGAGGAGCTCGGGATGACGAACGCGCACCTGACCTCGCTCGACCAGTACCAGGACATCGAGTCGCTGGGCTGGGCGCGCGAGGCGGCGGCGGCGGGCGTGCCCGACGAGACGATCCTTCGGGCGCTGGCCACCAAGTCGCGCGACAACGCCCGCACGCCCGTCCAGTGGGACGCCTCCCCGCAGGCCGGTTTCACCACCGGGACGCCGTGGCTCGCCGTCAACCCCAACCACACCGAGATCAACGCCGAGGCCGCGCTCGCGGACCCCGACAGCGTGTTCCACCACTACCGCCGGCTGATCGAGCTGCGGCACACGCTGCCCGGTCGTCGTGCACGGGGACTACCGGCTGCTGCTCCCGGACGACGCGCAGGTCTTCGCCTACCTGCGATCGCTCGACGGTGTGCGGCTGCTGGTGGTGGTGAACCTCTCGGGCGAGCCGGCAGCCCTCGACCTCGGGCCGGACGACGGGTTGCTCGACGGCGAGGTCCTGCTGGCGTCCCCGGCGGATCGGCGCCGAGCGCCTGCGTGCTCGCACCGTGGGAGTCCCGGGTCCTCCTGACCTCCCTCTGATCGGTCCCGCCACGCGCACGCGGCGCTGCAAGACGGCGGCTCAGGCGTTGAGCGTGTCGCCGTCGAACCGGAGCGAGTCGCCCGGTTGCACCGGCCACGCCTCCAGCTCGGGGGAGGCGAGCACGGCATCGATCAGGTCCGCGTCGCCCGCGACGATCGTCGAGTCGAAGTCGATCTCGGTCCCGACGCACCAGGAGCGATCGGCGGGCCAGAACAGGTTCGGGGACTGCTCGCCCGGGAAGGGATCGCTCTCGTAGCGGACGAGGTCCTCGATCGCGTCGAGCGGCCCGGCGAACAGCAGGTAGTCCCTGCCCGGCAGCTCAAGTCGCGGCGCGCGCAGGTCGGCATCGTCCAGGGCTCCGGGGACGGGCACCCCGGAGGTCCACCGGGCTCGACGCCGGCCGAGTCGGGGGATCCACCTGGGCGCGCGAGACGGGTGCTGGGCGGTCAGCAGCATGCGCATCCCGCCGTGCAGGTGCCCGAAGCCCTCCCAGAGCGCGAAGGTGCAGTCCTCGGGCGTCCGGGTGTGCTCGGCGAGCACCGTGCACAGGGCGAGGAGCGGCGCGGTCGACAGGGAGCCCTGGTTCGGCCTGCCCTCGGGCCACAGCGGGCTCTCGGGGTTCCACGGGTCGGCGGAGCCGATCAGCCGGTGCCACTGGACCAGGGGGTGGGTCCGGCGACCGGTGACCTGCGCGACCTCGGACCACCGTGCCGCCGGCGAGCGGTCGGTCTCGGCGTCGACGGGGTGCAGCACCCGTGCGTACGCGGGGTAGCCCGCGGGCACGACCCCGCTCACCGTCCCTGGTGCGCCGCTGACCCTGGCCGGGAGCCAGTCGGCGACGGACGTGTCGTCGAGGAGTCGCACGCGATCGGTCCACATCGCTCCAGCATCCCGTCGGACGAGCGAGCCGTCACGCCCTTTCTGCCGTCGGCCGCCAGGGGTCGGGGCTCCGGCCGCCGAGACCCGTCGCCTGAGCTCAGGCGACCTGGAACGAGCGCTTGGCCATCCCGAACCAGAAGCCGTCGATCGCCGTCGTCACGGGGGCGGTCGGATCGGTGGCCGCCCCGAGGGTGACGAAGAGCGGGGTGAAGTGCTCGACGGTCGGGTGCGCGTAGGGCATCCCCGGGGCGTGCTCGCGGAAGGCGGCGAGCTCGTCGACGTCGCCGGCGGCCAGCGCGGACGCCGCCCAGTCGTCGAACTCCGCGGACCAGCCGGGCACGGCCTCGGGCCGCTGCCACTGGATGAACTGCAGCCCGTGGGTCATGAACCCCGAGCCGATGATGAGCACGCCGTGCTCGCGCAGCGTCCGCAGCCGCGCGCCGAGGGCGAGGAGCCGGGTCGCGTCGTGCGTGGGCATGCTGAGCTGGAGGACCGGGATCGAGGCGTCGGGGTACATCGCGCTGAGCGGCACCCACGCCCCGTGGTCCAGCCCGCGGCCGGTGTGCTCGTGCAGGTCCTCGGTGTCGGGCAGCACCGAGCGGACCAGGCGGGCGAGGCCGCTCGCGTCGGGGGTGTCGTAGCGCATCCGGAAGAAGACCGGGTCGAAGCCGCCGAAGTCGTAGACGGGGGTCGTGTGCGCGGCGCTGCTCGACAGCGAGAGGGGTGCGGCCTCCCAGTGCGCGGACACGATGAGGACGGCGCGCGGCGTCGGCAGGGCGCTCGCCCAGTCGTAGAGGGCGGCCATCCAGCCCGGCTGCTCGAGCAGGGGCGGGGCGCCGTGGCTGACGTAGAGGGTGGGGAGCGCGCCGTCCGCCGGGGTCCACGGGCGCCGGGGAGCGGCGGTCTGGAGCGCGGCAGCGCGCTCGACATGCGCGAGGAAGGGCGTCGGGCCGAGGGCCATGAGGTCTCCGTGGCGTGCGTGGGTGGTACCGCGAGGTCCGGGGCGGGGGTCGCCCCGGACCGGTGCGGTCAGGCGATGACGGCGAACCCGCCCGTCCACGGGAGCTTCTCGCCGATCGCCAGCGTCAGCTGGAGGAAGCCCAGCGACTCGAGCTCGCGGGCGCGGCGCAGCGAGCCGGCGTCGATCGCGCGCAGGCCGCCGGCCTCGACGAGTCCGGCGAGGGTGTCCTTCGCCGTGGTGTCGTCGCCGGCGATGAGGACCGTGGTCGGCACGTCGCCGCCGACGGTGCCCGTCGCGAGGGTGGCCGCGAAGGTCGTGTTGAAGGCCTTGAGCACGTGGGACTGCGGCAGCGCCTCGGCGATCAGGGCGGCGGCCGACCCGTCGGCCGGGACGGCGAGCGAGTCGAACGTCGCGAAGTCGACCGGGTTGGTGAGGTCGACGACGATCTTCTCGGCGAGCGCGGCGCCGTGACGGGCGAGCACGTCGGCGACGGCGTGGTGCGGTACGGCGAGGACGACGACCTCGGTGGCCGGGTCGAGCGTCCCGTCGCGGCCGACGATCGCGACCTCGGCGCCGCCGCGCGTGAGGACGCCCGAGACCGCCTGGGCCATCGAGCCGGATCCGATGATGCTGACGTGGGTCATGACGACTCCTTCGGCCCGGGGCCCGGGCGTTTTGGTTGAAGCAACAACTGAACGGTGCGAGCGTAGGTCGCATTGGTTGTCGCGTCAACTGAACCGCTAGACTGCGGGCATGACGCGCTGGCTGGACGACGAGGAGCTCGACGCATGGGTGCGTCTCGTCGCCCTCGTCGAGCTGCTCCCCGGAGTCCTGGAGTCCCAGCTCAGGCGTGACTCGGACCTCACGCACTTTGAGTACTACGTGCTCGCGATGCTCTCCGAGGTGCCGGACCGGCGGATGCGGATGAGCGCATTGGCCGCTGCCGTGCATGCGACGCTCCCGCGGCTCTCGCATGTCGTCAGCCGACTGGAGAAGCGGGCCCTCGTGCAGCGCTCGGCCTGCGCGCAGGACGGACGCGCGACGAACGTCGCGCTCACCGAGGACGGCTGGCAGCTGCTGCGCTCGGCGGCGCCCGGCCATGTCGAGCAGGTGCGCCAGACGGTCCTGGACGCGCTGACGCGCGAGCAGGTGACGCAGCTCTCCGCCATCGCCGCTGCCGTGCTCACCAGGGTGGACCCGGGCGGTGCGTTGACGGCGCCGCACCTGCGCAGGAACGCTCCGCGGGCCGAGGGCGTGGAGCCCGACCGACGCCGCTCGCCGGGTCAGTCGACGACGAGACTGGGGCTGGTCAGCCGTTCCCTTGCCTCGCGCAGTGCCGTGACGACGGTCCCGACGTAGTCGGGAGTGGCGGAGTTCGCCATGAGGGAGGCCCCGAGGGCGAGGGGCGGGTCGCCGTGGCGGCGCGGGGGGAGCAGGACAGCGAGCCCGTAGACGCCCGCGTTCGTCTCGCCCTCGTCCACCGAGTAGCCGCGCTCCCTGGTCTCCGCGAGCTTGGCCAGGAGCCGCTCGATCGTGTCGGTCGAACGCGGGGTCCAGCTCGGCAGGGCCTCGGGGTTGTCGAACCGGGCGGCGACCTCGGCCGGGTCGAGCTCGGCGAGCAGCACCGCGCCCACGGCGGTCACGGTCGCGGGGAAGCGGTCGCCCACGGTCGCCGACAGCCGCAGGGGCGCGCGCCCCTCGTGCCGCGCGAGGTAGAGGACCGAGGTCCCGTCGAGGATCGCGATCTGCAGCAGCTCGTGCTGGAGCACCGGCGAGTCCGCGCACACCCGGTAGAACTCCCGGATGAGGTCGAATCCGCGCACGTACGCCCCGCCCAGCTCGACCGTCTTGCGGCCCAGCCCGTAGCCGAGCTCGTTCTTGGTGACCAGGCCCGTCTGCTCGAGGGCGACGCAGAGGTTGAGGGTGGAGGACTTCGCGAGTCCGAGGGTCCTCGCGATGTCGGTCAGACCCAGCGGGCGGCCCTCCTGCGCGAGGAGCGTGAGGATCGCCGCGGCCCGGGTCACGGCCGGCGCCGGGCTCTTGTCGACGTCCGAGGGTCCTGCCACCTGAGCTCTCCTGCCCGTCGGGGCTCCCGCACGGGAGCCCCGCCATCGTATGACGTCCGCCTGCCCAGCCGAGGAAGCCGAGGTCCCTCGGGTCCATGTCCTGCCCGGTCGGCTCCGCTCAGTAGAAGTGAAGCGTGTCCACCGCGTTGACGAGCTCCTGGCCGTCGAGCAGCCGCGTGGCGTTGGCGGCGAAGAGCTCGGCGATGAGGCGGTCCTCGTTGTCGTTCAGGGCGGCCGTGTGCGGGGCGATGAGGACGTTGTCCATCGTCCACAGCGGGTCGTCCTGGGGGAGCGGCTCGACGGCGAAGACGTCGAGCCCGGCGAAGGAGACGCGCCCGTCGCGGAGCGCCTCGACCAGGGCGTCCTGGTCGATGACGGTGCCCCGACCGACCGAGGCAAGGATGACACCGGGCTTCACGGCCGCGAGCACCTCCCGGCTGATCATCTTGAACGTGCTGTCCGTCCCGGGCAGGGTGTTGACGATCGCGTCGGCGCGAGCGACGACCTCCGCGAGCCGGTCGGGGGAGACGATCTCCTCGACGCCGTCGACCTCGATCGCCGCCAGGTTGACGCCGACGACACGGGCGCCGAGCGCGACGAACCGCGACGCGACCCCGCGGCCGATGTTGCCCATGCCGACCACGACCACCGTCATCTCGGAGACCTGCTTCATGGTCCAGCGCTCGCTCCAGAGCCGCGCCGCCTTCTGTGCCTGGAGCCGGGGAAGGCTCTTCGCTCCCGCGAGGACGGCGAAGAGGGCGAACTCCGCGAGCGGGCCGCTGTGCGGGCCGGCCGACGTCGAGAACGCCACGCGGCCCAGCTCCTCTGCGCTCAGTCCCGCGGCCTTGACCTGACCGCCGCCGCCGGCCGCCATCGTGTGCACCCAGCGCAGGCGCGGGTTGGCCCGCACGGTACGGGCGAGCGCGGCCGGGTCGGTGTCGGGGATCCCGTAGAGCGCGTCGGCGGAGTCCACCAGGGCGTCGAACCGCGCCTGGTCCTGCGGGCTGCGTCGGAAGGCCGGGTCGCCCTCGTGGTCGCCGGGCCAGCGCATCGGCGGCAGCAGGTCCTGCTCGCAGCGCACCTCGATGCGCGGCTCCAGGGTCGACAGCAGGGCGCATAGCTCATCGGTCAGCGGGGTCGCGATCGCGACCGTCAGGCGGGGCGTGGTGCTCATGGGTGGTCTCCGGGACTCGAGGTGAGGGGGTCGGGGCGAGTCGTCCGCCACCGGGCGGGGACTCGGCGGGCGGGGTCAGGGTGAGCCGACGGTCCCCTCGAGCGTGCCGATCCCGCCGACGGTCAGGGCGGTCCGGTTGCCGGGGACGACGGTCGCAGAGGTGTCGGGCGCGCCGGTGAGCAGGACGTCGCCCGGGCCGAGGGTCACATGCGAGGTGACGTAGCACAGGGCCTCGACGGGGTCCCACGCCAGGCGGGAGGTCGACGAGGACGCCGCGACCCGGCCGTCGACCTCGACCGTCAGCTCCACGTCGAAGGGGTCGAGCTCGGTCTCGATCCACGGACCGATCGGGGTGAAGGCCTCGCCGTTCTTCGCCTGGGTGAACAAGGAGTCCAGCCCCACCTGGTCGACGGCCGTGACGTCGTTGCCGACCGTCCACCCGAGGACGACGTCGGCGACCTGATCAGGGGTCACGTTCCGGCACACCGTGCGGATCACCAGTGCGAGCTCTGCCTCGACCTTGACCTCGCCCCGGCGTGGGTCGACCACCACGCGCGCGCCGGGCCCGACCACCGTGCGGGCGGACTTCATGAAGGCCTGCGGGGCGAGCTCGCGGTCGGCCGGCCCGTTGTTGTGCGACATGCCGAGCACGACGCGAGGCTCCGTCGGGGCCAGCAGCACGGCGCCGGCCTGCGGGTACCGGGCGCCCGTGCGCACCAGGGGCCGGGCGAACATGTCCTCGACGACGGCCCAGTCCTCGCCGTCCGCCACGACGGCCACGGGGCCGGTGGTGGTCTTGATCCTCGCGAGTCGCATCAGTGGCCCCCGTCGCTCGCCCACAGCCGGATGACGACCTTGCCCGAGCCGTCCGAGTCGTGCGCGGCCCGGAAGGCCTCGACGGCCTCATGGGGACCGAACTCGTGCGTGATGACCTGCTCGATCGTCGCGTCAGCGGCGAGCAGGCGGACGGCCTCGTCGATCTCCTCGTGGAAGCGGAACGAGCCGAGGAGCCTGATCTCCTTCGCGACCAGCGGTGCCATCGCGACCGGCTGGGGCCCGGCGGCCATCATCCCGACCTGGACGACGGTGCCCGCCCGGCGGACCGCGACGAGCGCTGCGCTCACCGCGGCGGGCACGCCCGAGCACTCGAGCACCGTGTCGAAGGCCGAGTCCGGCAGCGGGTCGCTGCCCACGAGGATCGTCCCGTGCACGCCGAGCCCCGTCGCGCGGCGCAGGGGGCCGGGCAGGGCATCGGCGCAGACGACCTCGGCCGCACCCGCGGCCAGGGCGGCCTTCGCGGCGAGCAGGCCGATCGGACCCGCACCGGAGACGAGCACGCGATGCCCATGGACGCCACCGGCGACGGCCAGGGCGTGCAGGCCGACGGCGAGCGGCTCGGCGAGGCTCGCGCGGCGCAGCGTCAGGCCCTCCGGCAGCACACGGACCATCCCGCGCTCCACCACGAGGTACTCGCTCATGCCGCCCTGGGTGTGCGGCCACGTCGAGGCGCTGCCGAGGTAGGCGCCGTGCGGCCAGAGGTTCGGCTTGTCCTCCAGGCCCGGCTCGCAGGTCCCGAACGTCGCGGGGTGGACGGTGACCGGGGTGCCGGTGGTCCAGGTGCCGCTGGGGTCGAGGTCGACCGTCCCGGAGACCTCGTGGCCGGGGACGAGGGGTTCGCGCACGACGAACGCACCGTTGGCCCCGTCGACGTAGTAGTGCAGGTCCGATCCGCAGATCCCGGCATAGGCCATCCGCAGCCGCACCTGGCCGGCGCCCGGCACGGGCGTCGGGATCTCGTCCTCGCGCAGATCGTCCTTCGCGTGGATGGTCAGCGCCTTCATCGGTGCTCCTCGGATCTCGTGCAGCTCGTGGTGCTCGGGCCGCCGGGCAGGGTGCCGACGGCAGGTACGCGGTTCAGACGACGGAGGTCATCCCGCCGTCGACGAAGAGGTTCTGCCCGTTGACGAAGCTCGAGGCGTCCGAGGCGAGGAAGACCAGGGCGCCGACCAGCTCGGACACGTTGCCCCAGCGCTGCGCGGGGGTGCGCTGCTTCACCCAGCCGTCGAAGGCCTCGTCGGTCCACAGGGCTCGGTTCATCTCGGTCGCGAAGTAGCCGGGGGAGATGGCGTTGACCTGGATGCCGAACCGGGCGAGATCGGCCGCCATGCCCTTGGTGAGCATGACCAGCCCGCCCTTGGACGCCGAGTAGGGGGCGATGGTCTGGCGCGCCAGCATCGACTGGACCGAGCCGATGTTGACGATCTTGCCGGAGCCGCGCTCGGACATTCCGGGCGTCAGGTGCCGTGAGACGTAGAAGGCGCTCGACAGGTTGGTCGCGATGACGTCGTCCCAGTCCTGGACGGAGAACTCGGTGAACGGTGCACGGCGCTGGACGCCGGCGTTGTTCACCAGGATGTCCGGCACACCGCGCTCGGCGACGAGTCCCGTGAGCGCCTCGCCTACGGCGTCCGCGTCGGTCACGTCGAAGGTCACTGCCGTCGCCGGGCGTCCTCCGGCCCGTTCCACCTCGGCCCGCGCCGCCTCCAGGGCAGCTCCGCCACGCCCGTGGACGATCACCTCGGCACCGGCCGCGGCCAGTCCGGCGGCGAGTGTGAGGCCGAGACCTCGGGAGGAGCCGGTCACCAGCGCGAGGCGCCCGGAGAGGTCGAAGAGGGACGTCGTCATCTCCCGAACGTATCAACATGCTGACCACGGTTCAATATCCCGGACGAATACCGCCGAAAGGGGTTCACAGTGATGAACCGTGTTTGCTAGGTTGACCGCTCGGAGCGGGACAGCCTGCTGCGCGGCGGACGAGGAGGTCCCGATGGGCGACGTCGGATTCATCGGCTTGGGCGTGATGGGTGGTCCGATGGCGGGCCATGTGCTCGACGGTCTCGCCGGCTCGGGGCGCGCCCTGGTCGTCCACACCGTCGGCCGATCGGCGGCCGAGGCCCTGCTCGATCGCGGTGCCCGGTGGGCCGACAGCGCGCGGCAGCTCGCGCAGCGGGTCGAGCTCGTCGTCCTGATGGTTCCCGGTGTGCCGGAGATCCGCTCCGTCCTGGACGGCCCTGACGGGCTGCTCGCCGGCGTGGCCGGCCCGCTGACGCTCGTGGTCTGCTCGACGGTCTCGCCGCAGGCGGTCCGTGCGCTCGACGAGGAGCTCGACGGGCTCACGGGCGGCCGGGTGCGCGTCGTCGACGCTCCCGTGTCGGGCGGCGAGACCGGCGCTCGGGCGGGAGCTCTCTCGATCATGGTCGGCGGCCCGGACACGCATGTGCCGGCCGTCCTCGAGCTGCTCGCCCCCGCGGGGCGCGCCGTGCACCTGGGGCCCCTGGGTGCCGGGCAGGTGGCCAAGGCCTGCAACCAGCTCATCGTCTCGGCGGAGCTCGCTGCCATCGCCGAGGCGGCCGTCGTCGCCGAGCGTGCCGGTCTCGACGTCGCACAGCTCCTCGACCTCCTCCAGGGCGGCTACGCCGGGTCGGTGGTGCTCACCGACAAGGCGGATCGCTTCGCCCGCAAGGACCACGCGGTCTCGGGTGCCGCCAAGTTCCTGGTCAAGGACCTGGCGGCCTACCGGGACGAGGCCGAGCGGACCGGGACGGCGACCCTGCTGGCCGATCGCCTCCACCAGGCCTTCGTCGACCTCACCGCCGCCGGGCTCGGGGACCTCGACTCCTCGGTCATCCAGTCGTGGCTGGAGTCCCGTTCGGCCTGACCTCGCCCATGGTCACGTTTCGAACACGGTTCCACCCCTCGAACACATCGCTTGCGAACGGTATATCGAACGCTGTCTCATGGCCTGAACAAGGAGGTGAACCGTGACCGGCAACGACGCCAGCACCGCAGGACTTCTCCAGCCCGACGCCGCGCTCACCTGCGTCGCCACCGGTGCCACCTGGTCCGAGGGCCCCGTCTGGATCCCCGCACTCGGGGTCCTCCGATGGAGCGACATCCCCGGCGACCGGATCCTCCAGCTGGACCCGGCGACCGGGCGCACGAGCGTGCACCGCACCCAGGTCGAGTTCACCAACGGGCGCACCCTCGACCTGGACGGTTCCGTCCTGCAGTGCTCCCACGGCCTGCGTCGGATCGAGCGCGAGCACGACGGCGAGGTGACCTGCGTCGTGGACCGGTGGCAGGGCTGCCGCCTCAACTCCCCGAACGACCTCGTCGTCGCCTCCGATGGCAGCATCTGGTTCACCGACCCGCCCTACGGGATCGTCCAGGCCCACGAGGGCCACCCGGGGGAGCGCGAGTACGGCGCGAACCACGTCTTCCGTCTGGACCGCAGCAGTGGGGTGCTGACCCCTGTCGTCACGGACGTCGAGGAGCCGAACGGGCTCGCCTTCTCCCCTGACGAGTCCCTGCTCTACGTCTCCGACACCTCGGCCGCGCTGCGCACGGACGGCACGGGCAACCATCACATCCGGGTCTACGACGTCCTGGCCGACGGCAGCTGTGTCGGGGGCAGGCTCTTCGCCGAGATCGCCGAGGGGCTCTCCGACGGCTTCCGGGTCGATGAGGCGGGTCGCGTGTGGACCTCCGCAGGCCACTCGGTGCAGGTCTTCGACCCCGACGGATCGCTCCTCCTGACGATCCCCGTTCCGGAGACGGTGGGCAACCTGTGCTTCGGGGGCCCGGACGGGACCGACCTGTTCATCGCGGCGAGCACGAGCATCTACCACCTGCGGACCCGCACGCGCGATGCCGCAGCCGTCCGGCGGGCGGCATGACAGCGGTCGGCGCCGAGCGGGAGCCGGCGGCCGAGCGCGGTCTCACGGCAGCCCAGACCCCGGCACCTGCGGCGTTCCGCGCGGTCCAGGTCCTCGAGGCCATCAGCCACGGTCCTTCGCCGATCACGATCACGCAGATCGCGGCGGCGATCCCGCTCGCGAAGTCCTCCGTCTCCAACCTCCTGGTGAGCCTCGAGGCCGCTGGGATGGTCCGTCGCGCGGGCGCGGGCTGGGCGTTGAGCTACAAGGCCCTGGAGATCGGCCAGTCGGTGCTCAGCTCGACCGATCTCATCACCGAGTTCCGTCGGCTCGCCGCGCAGCAACCGCACCTGAGCAGGGAGACCGTGCTCCTCGCCGTGCTCGACGGGGACGACGTGCTCTACCTCGCCCGTCACGACGGTCAGCAGGCGGTGCGGCTCGCGAGCGACATCGGCCGCCGGCTCCCGGCCGTCGTCACCGCACTGGGCAAGGCGATGCTCGCGGGCCTGCCCCCGGACGAGCTCGACTCGCGGCTCGCAGCACTCGGGCCGCTGCCCCGGCCGACGAGCCGCTCGCACCGCTCGATCGTCTCCCTGCGGCGCGATCTCGACGCCATCGGGCAGCGCGGGTTCGCGATGGACGACGAGGAGAACACCGCAGGGGTCACCTGCTTCGGGGTCGAGATCCCGGGAGCGCGTCAGCCCACCGCAGTCAGCACGACCCTGCTCACCGGGCGGGCCACCCCCCAGCTGCGGGACCGGCTCCTCGCCGACCTCACCACTCTGGCCACCAGTCTCGGCGCCTTCGCGCGGGCCTGACCCACACACGGAAAGGAACGCTCGATGGCACAGCCCACAGCCCCCGGCGGGCCCCCGGCGCAGATCCCCCTGCTCGAGGTCGCAGGCCTGGACAAGTCCTTCTTCGCGACGCAGGCGGCCGCCGACGTCTCGTTCACGATCCACCAGGGCGAGATCGTCTCCCTGCTCGGCGAGAACGGTGCGGGCAAGTCGACCGTCGTGAAGATGCTCGCCGGCGTCTACAAGCCCGACGCCGGTCGGATGCTCCTGTCCGGGGCCTCGCTCGATGCACCGGGGGTGCGCGACCAGGTCTCCTTCGTGCACCAGACCCTCGGGCTCATCGAGTGGATGACCGTCGCGGAGAACATCGCCCAGACCCTCGGGTACCCGAGGCGTGCGGGGTTCATCAGCAGGTCGGCGATGCGTCGGCAGGCCGAGGAGGTCCTCGAGGCGGTCGGCGGCGGGGTCGATCCCGAGGCCAGGATCTTCGACTTGCCGCGGACGGAGCGCAGCCTGCTCGCGATCGCCCGCGGGCTGGTCTCGAAGCCGAAGCTGCTCGTTCTCGACGAACCCACCGCCTCGCTCCCGGCCTCGGACGTCGACCGGCTCTTCAGCGTGCTCCGCCGGCTCCGCGACCAGGGCGTCGGGATGATCTACGTCTCGCACCGCCTCGACGAGATCTACCAGATCAGCTCGCGTGCGGTCGTCATGCGCAACGGGCGCGTGGTGGCCGACCGGCGCGTCGAGGATCTCAGCCACAACGAGCTCGTCGAGCTCATCGTGGGCCACGGGACCGTCGCGCCCGTCTTCGACCCCCCGGCGCAGGACGTCCGGGTGCGGATGGAGGCCGTGACGGTCGCGGGTGCCGGCCCGGTCTCGCTGGAGGTCCACCGCGGTGAGGTGATCGCGCTGTGCGGGCTGCGGGGCGCCGGTCAGGAGCTCGTCGGGCGCGCGGTGGCCGGTGCCCTGCCGACCACCGGCGGCGCGATGTTCCTCGACGGCGAGCCCTTCGCCCCCTCCTCCCCGCAGGCCGCCGTCCGGCGCGGGATCGGGTTCGCCACCTCGAACCGCGAGACGGAGGCCGTCGCGGCGGGGATGTCCGTCCGCGAGAACCTCTTCCTCAACCCCGCCGTCTGGGGCCGCCGCCCCTGGCAGTTCCGGACGGCGCGAGCCGAGCGGGTGCTCGCGGCGCAGTACGTGCGGATGTTCGGGGTGCGTCCGGCCGATCCGGAGCTCGCCCTGGACACCCTCTCGGGCGGTAACCAGCAGAAGGTGATCCTCGCCCGCTGGTTCGGCGTCGGCCGCTCGGTCGTCGTCCTGGAGGAACCGACGATGGGCGTGGACGTCGGCGCCAAGGCGGAGATCTACGGGCTGCTCGGCTCGGCGGTCCGCGACGGCACCGCGGCGATCGTCGTCTCGACCGACATGGAAGAGGTCGCGAAGATCGCGCACCGCGCCCTGGTGATGGGGCGGGGGAAGGTCGTCGCCGAGCTCAGCGGGGCCGAGCTGACCATCGCCAACCTGGTCGCCGCGGCGTCCGACCTCGACCGCAGCACCGCCCATCCCGTGACCCCGGAGGCCCGCGCATCATGACCATGCACACATCGGTGAAGTCGACGGCCCTTGAGCCCGGTCGCGGAGCCCCGTGGCACCGCAAGCTCGTGGCCAACTACGGGATGGTCATCCTCACGGTCCTGCTGTTCGCGATCTTCGCGATGGCCCGGCCGGACACCTTCGCCACGGCGCTGAACTTCCGGCTCCTCGCCTCGAGCAAGGCGGTGCTGCTGATCCTCGCGCTCGCCGTGACCGTCCCGATGGTCGCCGGCAAGATCGACCTCTCGGTCGGCTACGGCGTGGGCCTGTGGCAGGTGATGGCGCTGTCCTGGCAGATCAACGGGATGGACTTCCGCCTGGTGATCGTGCTGGTGATCCTCGGTGGTGGGGTGATCGGCCTGCTCAACGCCCTGCTCGTCGAGCTCGCCCAGGTGGACGCCTTCGTCGCGACCCTGGCCACCGGGCAGGTGATCTACGCGACGACCTACTGGTACACCGGCGGACGTCAGGTCACCGATGCCTCGGGATCCAGGGCTGCGGCCTTCGACGGGCTGTCGACGTGGAGCCTCGGCCCCCTGCCCGGTCCCTTCGTCATCGCCCTCGTCCTGGGCATCCTGCTGTGGCTCGTCCTCGACTACCTGCCCGTCGGTCGCTACCTGTACGCCGTCGGGGCCAACCCCGCCGCGGCCCGGCTGACCGGTATCCCGCGCCGGCGGTACGTCGTCGGCGCGATGGTCTCCTCCGGGATGCTCACCGCGGTGGCCGGGATCCTGCTCGTCTCGAGGCAGGCGGGCGTCGCCCAGTCCAACATCGGGCCGGAGTACCTGCTGCCCGCTCTCGCGGCGGCCTTCCTCGGTTCGACGACGATCCGGCCGGGCCGCGTCAACGGGCTCGGCACCGTCCTCGGCGTCGCGATCGCGACCATCGGCATCTCGGGGCTCCAGCAGCTCCTGCCGGGCCGCTTCTACCTCGAGCCGTTGTTCAACGGGCTCACGCTCGTCGCGGCCATCACGATCGCCTCGCTGGCGAGCAGGCGACGGGTCGCTCGGGCCGATGCCCCGGTCGGGGGTGCTGGTGCAGGCAGTCCTGCCGGTGCCGCCGCGTCCCCACCGAGCGGCGCTCCGGGGGTCGAGGGGCCACCGGCCGGTGATCCGCTCGCCACCGGTGCCCCACCTCGAGAGCCCTGACCAGCCCCCCGGGGCCTCCTGTTCCTTCGACGTCCGACCACCCGCCACGCAGTGCAGCGTGACCGGGACCCACCCATCAGAAAGAGGCAGACATGCGCCGACACTCCACGCGACGGGCGCCCGCCTGGGCGCTCGTGACGATCCCGACCCTTCTCCTCGCCTCCTTGGCGGCCTGCTCGAGCGGCAGCGTCGCCGAGTCGGCCTCCTCGGCTGCCCCGTCCGAGGCAGCGAGCGCTAGCGCCTCGGAGACGGCAGCGGGCGAGGACTTCTCGTCGATCATCCCCAGCGGTGACATCGTGGCCTTCTCCAAGTCGCTCGTGGAGGGCAGCCTCAACGCGACAGAGGGCTTCACGCCCCCGTCGACCGGACCGACGGCTCAGCAGGCCGGGGCCACCATCGCCTTCGTCGGCAGCGACCTGACCAACGGTGGGGTCAACGCCGTCTCCCAGGGTGTCGAGGAGGCCGCTGCCGCCATCGGCTGGACGGTCGACGTCTACGACGGCAAGGCCACGGCTCAGGGCCGGACCGACGCCCTCAACCAGGCGATCGCCTCCGGGCCCGCCGCGATCATCCTCGGTGGCTTCGACCCCACCGAGCAGGCGTCGACGATCGCGACGGCCACGGGTGCGGGGATCCCCGTGGTCGGCTGGCACGCCGGTGCGGCCACGGGTCCGGGCAACGGACTGTTCACCAACGTGTCCACGGACCCGCTCGTCGTGAGCCAGCTCGCTGCGGCCTACGCCGTCGCGGACTCCGACGGGACGGCCGGGGTCGCGATCTTCACGGACGGCCAGTACGACATCGCCGTGCTCAAGGCGGACGCGATGAAGGCCTACGTCGAGGCCTGCGACACCTGCACCGTGCTCGACTACCAGGACTCGCCGATCGCCGAGGCCGACCAGCGGATGCCCGGAATCATCTCCAACCTGCTGCAGACCGACGGTGACACGCTGACGTACCTGCTGGCGATCAACGGCAACTACTTCGGCGGTGCCCAGCAGGCGCTGCGTGCGGCAGGGACCGACCCGGCCGGGACGCCGAAGTCGGTCGCCGCTGGCGACGGCGACTCCGCGGAGTTCCAGCGCATCCGCAACGTCGACTACCAGGCGGCGACCGTCGCCGAGCCGCTGCTGCTCCAGGGCTGGCAGCTGGTCGACGAGATCAACCGCGCGCTCGCGGGCGAGGCGGACTCCGGCTTCGTCGCGGCCCCGGGGCTGGTGACCAAGCAGAACGTGCCCGACGGTGACCTGTTCGACCCGGCGAGCGGCTACCGGGACGTGTACAAGGCGGTCTGGGGCAAGTAGTCCCTCCCGGCGACGGGGCACCCGCGTGCGGGTGCCCCGTCGTCGTCCCGGGGGGACAGAGCCGATCGGTGGATCGGCGCCGGTCGGCCTCTCGTGGGCCGGCGGTCCTCAGCGGGAGCCGGGCTCCAGGGTGTCGACGAACGCCCGGACGAGCGCCTCCACCGGTGCCCGGAGGTCGAGCGCGGTCCCCGCCTCGTCCGTCTCGAGCGGCTCGAGCGTGGCCAGCTGGGAGGCCACGAGCCCGGCCGGCATGAAGTGGCCGGGACGCGAGGAGACCCGCGACTCGAGAGTGGCCTGGTCGCCGTCCAGGTGCAGGAAGACCGTGTCGGGCGCCTGCTCGCGCAAGGCGTCGCGGTACGCGCGGCGCAGGGCCGAGCAGGCCATCACGCCGCCGGAGCCCTGGGCGGCGAGCCATCGGCCCACCTCGCGGAGCCACGGTGCCCTGTCCTCGTCGTCCAGCGGCCGCCCGCTCGCCATCTTCGCGACGTTCGCGGCGGGGTGCAGGTCGTCCGCGTCGGCGAAGGGCACGCCGAGGTGGGCGGCAAGGGCCATCCCGACGGTCGACTTCCCGCAGCCGCTCGCGCCCATCACGACGACGGGACGACCAGCGGACGCGTGGTCCGCGGGGGCATGGGGCACGGTGGACGGCACATCGGCTCCTGACGACGGATGCGGGATGCGTGGGTGAGCACCCCGATGACATCATAGAAACCGTCCAGGTGAATGAACAGCGTCTGCCTGGCTGACCAACCCTCGATGCACGACGAACGGAGCGATCATGGTGGACGTCGGCTTCATCGGCCTCGGTGTGATGGGTGGCCCGATGGCCAGGCACATCCTCGCCTCGATGCGCGGCAGCTCGGACACCCTGGTGGCGCACACGCTCGAGGAGAGCGCGGCGTCGGCACTCGTGGCCGACGGGGCCGTCTGGGCCGACTCGCCGCGTGCCGTCGCGGCTCGCTGCGGGCTCGTCGTCCTCATGGTCCCGGACGTCCCGGCGATCGAGTCCCTGCTCGCCGGCCCGGACGGGCTGCTCGCCGGGGTCGGCGCACCGATGACGCTGGTGGTCTGCTCGACCGTCTCCCCGCAGTCGGTCCGCGACCTGGACGCCGAGCTCTCGCACGCGACTCAGGGCCGCGTGCGGGTGGTCGACGCCCCCGTCTCCGGCGGTCAGCGCGGTGCCGAGGCGGGAACGCTCTCGATCATGGTCGGCGGTCCCGAGGATCTCGTCGCTCCCGTGCTCGAGGTCCTGTCGGCCGCGGGCCGCCCCGTGCACCTCGGCCCGCTCGGCGCCGGCCAGGTCGCCAAGGCGTGCAACCAGCTCATCTGCGCCGCCTCGCTCGCCGCGATCGCGGAGGCCTCCGTCGTCGCCGAGCGCGCCGGGCTCGACGTCGCCCAGCTCTTCGACCTGCTCCAGGGCGGGTACGCGGGCTCGACGATCCTCGCCGACAAGGCGCAGCGCTACGCCGAGAAGGACTACTCCGTCTCGGGAGCAGCGAAGTTCTGGATCAAGGACCTCGCTGCGTACCTGGACGAGGCGGGGCGCACCGCGACCGCCACCCTGATGGCCGACCGACTGCTCGAGGCGTTCTCCGCTCTCACCGCGGCGGGGCTCGGCGACCTGGACACGACCGTGCTCCAGGGCTGGATCGCCGACGAGGGCGCCTCGCTCAGGCGGTAGCGCTCAGCTGACCGAGGCGCCGAACGCCAGCCCGAGCCCGTACGTCGCGGCCGCCGCGCCGAAGCCGATCGCCAGCTGGCGCAGTGCCCGGCGGCGCAGTCCGCCGCCGGAGAGCAGCCCGACGACGGTCCCGGTCGCCATGAGGGCGAGGCCCACGAGGCCGGCGGCCGTGAGGACCGCCGTCAGCCCCGTGAGCCCGAGGAGGTAGGGGAGCACGGGCACGAGCGCGCCGGAGGCGAAGAAGCTGAAGCTCGACACGGCGGCGTTCCAGCCGGTGCCGATCGCCTCGTGCTCGTCGGGCTCGTGCGCGCCACGGTCCCCGCCGAGGCTGCTGTGCAGGTCGGCGCCTGCGAGCACGACGGCGGCCTGGCGTGCGGCGTCCTCGGCGGACATCCCGCGGGCCCGGTAGACGAGCGCGAGCTCGTTCGCCTCGAGATCGAGGTGCGCGACGGCGGTCTGCGCGTCGCGGCCCGGTGCGCTGGCCTCGAGCAGCTCACGCTGGGAGCGGACCGAGACGTACTCCCCGGCGCCCATCGACAGGGCGCCGGCGAGCAGACCGGCGAGGCCGGTCGCGAGGATGGTGCCGTTCGAGACGCCCGTCGCGCCGATCCCCAGGACGAGCGCGAAGTTCGACACCAGGCCGTCGTTCGCCCCGAAGACGGCGGCGCGGAAGGTCCCGGACAAGCGGCTGCGCCCGCGCGCCGCCAGACCCCGGACGACCTCCTCGTGGACGCGCTCGTCGGCGGCCATGCGCGCGGTGGCGTGGGCGTCGTCGTCGTAGGGGGAGCGGGACTCGGCCCGCTGGACGAGCGCCAGGACGAACACGGAGCTGACATGGGACGCCAGCCAGCCGAGCACGCGCGTGCGCACGTCCGGCCGCAGCGGGCGGCCGACGTCCCCGCCCAGCAGGTCGAGCCAGTGCTGCTCGTGGCGCGACTCCGCCTGCGCGAGCGCGAGCAGGACATCGCGCTCCTCACCCGTCCTTCCGGCGGCGAGGCGCCGGTAGATCTCGGCCTCCGCCCGCTCCGCCGCCAGGTAGCGCCGCCACGTGCGCAGGTCGCGCTCGGGGACGCCGTTCCCGGCGGTGCGGATCTGGTCACCCACGGGTGGCTCGCTCTCTCGTCAGGGGCCTGCGCAGCCTCGGGTCCCGCTGGTGGGGAGCCGCCGGCCCGCGTCGCCACATGGTAGCGACGCCATCCGCACCGTCCTGGGACGCGATGCACAGGGTGCGCACAGGTGAGGCAAAGGCCCCGTCCACGCTGGGGGATCAGGGTGCACCCATGACGACGACACGGCGCGCGCCCCGCGGCGCCATCGCACCTCGACCGGAGAGCGAACCGCTCGCCTCCGCCCCGGGCGCTGGCCCGGTCCTCGACCTGGTGATCCCGGTCTACAACGAGGCCGCCGGCCTGGAGGCCTCTGTTCGCGCGGTCTGCGCGTACCTCGGCGCGGAGCTGCCGTTCACGGCGCGCGTCACCATCGCCGACAACGCCTCGACCGACGGCACGCTCGCCGTCGCCGAGCGGCTCGCCGCGGAGCTCCCCCTCGTCCGGGTCGTGCACCTGGACGCCAAGGGACGCGGTCGGGCGCTCAAGGCCGCATGGCTGACCTCGGACGCCCAGGTCCTCGCCTACTGCGACGTGGACCTCTCGACGGACCTGTCCGCGCTGCTCCCGCTCGTCGCGCCGCTCGTCTCCGGGCACTCGCACCTCGCGATCGGCACCCGCCTCGCTCGCACCTCGCGCGTCGTCCGCGGTGCCAAGCGCGAGCTCATCTCGCGCTCCTACAACCTCATCCTGCGGACCTCGCTCGCCGCGCGGTTCTCCGATGCCCAGTGCGGGTTCAAGGCGATCCGCGCCGACGCCGCCCGCGAGCTCCTGCCCCTGGTCCAGGACACCGGCTGGTTCTTCGACACGGAGCTGCTCGTGCTCGCCGAGCGGGCTGGGCTGCGCATCCACGAGGTCCCCGTCGACTGGGTCGACGACCCGGACTCGCGCGTGGACATCGTCGCGACGGCCGTGGCCGACCTCAAGGGCATCGTGCGGGTCGGCCGTGAGCTGATGAGCGGTCAGCTCCCGCTGCGCGAGATCGGCGAGCACCTTCCCCTGGTGGGCGACTCGCAGACCCGCATCGTCCAGGGCGTCGTCGAGCCCGCCGACGCGCCGGCCCAGGTGGCGTTGCTGCACCAGCTCGTGCGGTTCGCCGTCGTCGGGGTCGCCTCGACGCTTGCCTACGCCGCGCTGTTCCTGCTCCTGCGCGGCCCGATGGGCGCCCAGGCTGCGAACTTCAGCGCCCTGCTGCTCACCGCGATCGCCAACACGGCGGCCAACCGGCGGGTCACCTTCGGCTTCCGCGGCTCGAAGAACGCCGCCCGGCACCAGGGTCAGGGCCTCCTCGTCTTCTTCTTCGGCTGGGCGCTGACCTCCGGCTCGCTCGCGCTGCTCGGCGCGGTCGCGCCGACGGCTCCGCACTCGGTCGAGCTCGCCGTCCTCGTCGTGGCGAACCTCGCCGCGACCGTCCTGCGCTTCGTGCTCCTGCGGCAGTGGGTCTTCCGGCCGCGCGCAGCGGGTTCCACGCGCGCGGCGGGCCAGGGCGCCTCGGTTCCGGCCCGCGCCACGACCGAGCCGGCCGCCGAGCACGCCGCGACCGAGCCGGCCGCCGCCCGTTCCACGACCGACCTCGCCCAGGGAGCACTCCGATGACCGTCCCCACCGGCACCGAGGTCCTGGACGACTCACCGCCCGCGCCCGCCCTCCCCGTCGTCCCTCCCGCGCGCCCCGTCGCCGAGAGGTTCGTCCCGTCGCCGCGCGAGCGATGGGAGCGCCCGGCGCTGCTCGCCCTCCTGCTGGTCACGGGCCTGCTGTACCTGTGGGACCTGTCCGCCTCCGGCTGGGCGAACTCCTTCTACTCCGCAGCGGTCCAGGCCGGCTCGGTGAGCTGGAAGGCCTTCCTCTTCGGGGCCTCGGACGCCGCGGCGTCGATCACCGTCGACAAGCCGCCGGCGTCGTTGTGGGTCATGGCGCTCTCGGTACGGGTCTTCGGCCTGAGCTCGTGGTCGATGCTCGTGCCGCAGGCGCTGATGGGCGTCGCGACGGTGGGCGTCGTGTACTCCTCGGTGCGCCGCTACTTCAGCGCGCAGGCCGGCCTGGTCGCGGGCGCCGTGCTGGCGCTCACCCCGGTGGCCGCACTGATGTTCCGGTTCAACAACCCCGACGCGCTGCTCGTCCTGCTGCTGACGCTCGCCGTCGCCGTGACGCTGCGGGCCGTCGAGGACGGCCGCACCCGGTGGCTGGTCCTCGCGGGTGTCCTCGTCGGGCTCGGCTTCCTCACCAAGCAGCTCCAGGCCGTCCTGGTCCTGCCGGGCATCGCTGCCGTGTACCTCATCGCCGCGCCCGTCTCGATCGGCCGGCGGATCCGGGACGGCCTCCTCGCCGTCGGGGCCATGATCGTCTCGGCGGGCTGGTGGGTCGCGATCGTCGAGCTCACCCCGGCCGCCGACCGGCCGTACGTCGGCGGCTCGACGACCAACTCCTTCCTCGAGCTGACGTTCGGCTACAACGGGCTCGGGCGGATCGTCGGCCGCAGCTCCGCGACGACGGTGACCGCACCTGCGGGCTCCGGCACCACGGGTGTCGACGCCGTGGCCGGTGTCGCCGGCCAGGGAGCAGCGCCCGGGGGGACCGGCGGGCTGTTCTCGCAGAACGTCGGCCTCGGTCGCATGTTCTCCGGGGACCTCGGGGGTCACATCTCCTGGCTCATCCCGGCCGCGCTGATCCTGGGGCTCGTAGGCCTGTGGATCGTCGGCCGTGCCGCGCGCACCGACGTCCGCCGGGCGGCGCTGCTCCTGTGGGGTGCGACGCTCGTCGTCACCGGCCTGACGTTCTCCCTGATGGACGGCACGTTCCACCAGTACTACACCGTGGCCCTCGCTCCCTCGATCGGTGCGCTCGTCGGTATCGGCGGCTGGCTCCTGTGGACCCGCCGCGCCGAGCCGTGGGCCCTGCCGGTGCTCGCCGGCACCTCGCTCGTCACGACGGGCTGGGCCGTCGTCGTCCTGACGCGCTCGCCCGACTGGAACCCGTGGCTGCGCTGGGCGGTCCTGCTCGTCGGTGCCCTCGCCGCCGCCGGTCTGCTCCTGGGCCGCCGGCTCGGTACGGCCGCGCTGCGCACCGGTGTCTCGCTCGCCCTGGTCGCGGCCCTCGCCGGACCGACGGCGTGGACGATCCAGACCGTGCTGACTCCGCACACCGGCGGTGCCGTGACGACGGGGCCGGCCGTCACCGGCAGCGGCACCTCCGGACCGGGCGCTCTCGGCGGTCGGGACGGTCAGCAGGGCCAGGCCCCGCTCGACCAGTCGGGCCCGTCCGACCAGTCGGGTCAGGCCGGTGGGCAGGCCCAGGCCGGCCAGCAGGGCCGCGGCGTGGGCGGTCCTCCGCCCGGGCAGGCGGCCGGTGGGCTCGGCACGGCCCCGGGTGCGGCGGGGGACGGCACGGCGACGTCCGACGGCGCCCTGCCGAACGGGACGCTCCCGGGTGAGGCCCTCCCGGGTGGCACCCTCCCGGGTGGCACCCAGGCGCCCGGTGGTGCGAGCGCGACCGACGGCCGCACGGCCACGACCGTCAGCGACACGGTCATCGCGACCCTTCTCGAGGACGCCGACTCCTACACCTGGGTCGCGGCGACGACCGGGGCGGAGAACGCCGCGAGCTACCAGCTGCCGACCGAGCGTTCGGTCATGCCCATCGGTGGATTCAACGGCGGGGACCCGTCCCCGACCCTCGAGCAGTTCCAGTCCTACGTCGCCGAGGGTCGGATCCACTACTACATCGCCAGCGGCTCGGGTGCCGGCGGCGGACGCGGGCCAGGTGGCGGCAGCGAGGGCAGCTCGAGCGCGATCGCGGCATGGGTCGCGGAGAGCTTCACCGCCCAGACGGTCGACGGGGTCACGATGTACGACCTCACGGCACCGATCGGCTGAGCACCCACAGGGCTGAGCACCGAGCGATCGACCACTGATCCGCTCAGCGCCACTCGCTCGAACGGCCGCCCGGGCACCCGCCGGGGCGGCCGTTCGCTTGCCCCCGCACCGAGCGCGACCGTACAGTCGCTCCCGGTGGGTTGAATCGTTTCTATCGCAAGGGTGCGTGCGACCGAGGAATCGGCCCGCGCCCGGCGGTGCACGACATCCCCACGCGCCTGCCGCCCCGTCCGCCGACCGTGGCGGACGATGGACGGCGGGCGCCGACAGGTCGTAACGGGCGAGGGGACGGTGCAGTGGGCACAACGGACGTGGTCGTCAGCAGGCTCTGGGCGGGGGACCGCGGCGCACCGGCCCTCGGGCCGACGGGCACCCCCACGCTCTCGTGGTCGGTGACGACGGCGCGGGGCGAGTGGCGGCAGGCCTCCGCCGAGGTCGAGGTGCGGCGCGGCGAGGAGGTCGTGCTCGTCCACCTCGACGGCGCCGCGTCCCAGAAGGTCCCGTGGCCCGTCCCTCCGCTCGACGCCTACACCTCGGTGCAGCTCCGCGTCCGCGTGACCGGTACGGACGGCTCGGCCTCCGAGTTCTCGGACTGGCTCGAGGTCCGCACGGGCTTCCTGTCGCCCGCCGACTGGGCCGCATCGTTCATCGGTGCTGCCCAGGAGGTCCCCGACCACCGCCCCGTGCGCTTCCGGACCGTCGTCGCGGCCCCGGCCGGCCTGCGCTCGGCGACCCTCTCGGTGACGGCGCACGGCGTCTACGAGGCCCTCGTCGGCGGCAGGGTCGTCGGTGACGAGGTCCTGGCGCCCGGTTGGACGCCGTTCACCGAGGTGCTCACGGTGCAGAGCCACGACGTGACCGCTCTGCTGACTCCCGGCGCGCCCGCCGTCGTCGGCGTGACCGTCGCCGAGGGCTGGTACGGCGAGAGCTTCGGCTTCGGCTACGCCGAGCGACCCTGGGACGGACCGCCCCTGCTCTCCGCACAGCTGCGGATGGTCGACGAGGACGGCACCGTCACGACCGTCGTCACCGATGCCTCCTGGCGGGCCACGATCGAGGGGCCCGTCCTCGCGGCGAGCATCTACGACGGCGAGGTCCATGACGCCCGCCGCGAGGACGAGGCGCTGGACGACCCGGACGTCCCCCTTCCCGGTGCGCTCCCGGCGGTGCTCGTGGACGCGGACGTGCACCGGCTGGTGCCCGCCTCCGCCCCGCCCATCCGGACCCACGAGGAGCTCGCGGTCAGGGCCGTGTCCCTCAGCCCCTCCGGGAGGACGATCCTGGACTTCGGCCAGAACCTCGTCGGCCGGCTGCGCCTGCGGGTGCCGGCCGCCGAGGGCGCGACGATCACGCTGCGCCACGCAGAGGTGCTCGAGGACGGAGAGCTCTGCGTCCGCCCGCTGCGGCGTGCCCGTGCGACCGACACGCTGACCGTCGGCCCGCGTGCCGCGGACTGGTCGCCGCGCTTCACGGTCCACGGCTTCCGCTACGCCGAGGTCACCGGCTGGCCGCGCGAGCTCGACCCGGCGCTCATCACGGCCGTCGTCGTGCACAACGACATGGTGCGGACCGGGTACCTCAGCACCGGCGACGCCGACCTCGACCAGCTGCACAGCAACGTCGTCTGGAGCATGCGCGGCAACTTCCTCGCGCTGCCCACCGACTGCCCCCAGCGCGACGAGCGGATGGGGTGGACGGGCGACATCCAGGTCTTCGCGCCCACCGCGGGGTACCTGTACGACACCGCCGGCTTCCTCGGCTCGTGGCTGCGTGACCTGGCCGCCGAGCAACGCCGACGCGGGGGAGTGGTCCCGTTCGTCGTGCCCGACCCCTTCCCGCGACGAGCCCCCGCCGACGGCGGCCTGGGGCGACGCGGCGACCATCGTCCCGTGGGTCCTGTGGAGCGCAGTTCGCCGACGCCGAGGCGCTCGGTCGGCAGTACGCGAGCATGCGCGACTGGGTCGAGGTGGTCCGGGCGCGCTCGACGGGCGACCTGTGGACCGGCGGCTTCCAGTTCGGCGACTGGCTCGATCCCGCCGCCCCGCCGGAGGACCCCGCGCGGGCCCGCACCGACCAGGACCTCGTCGCCAGCGCGTACTACTACCGCTCGACGTCGCTCCTCGCGCAGGCCGCCGCCGTGCTGGGGCAGGGGGACGACGCGGCGGAGTACGGCGCCCTGGCCGAGCGCATCAGGGCGGCCTTCGTCGCGGAGTTCGTCAGCCCGGCGGGCAGGATGACCTCCGACGCCCAGACCGCGTACAGCCTCGCGCTGTGCTTCGGGCTGGTGACCGACGAGGGGCTCCGGGCGCGGCTCGCGGACCGGCTCGCCGAGCTGGTCCGTGGCTACGCGTACCGGATCGGGACGGGTTTCGTCGGGACGCCGCTGGTCCTGGAGGCCCTGAGCTCGACGGGCCATGCGGACGCAGCGTTCCGGATGCTGCTCGAGGACGGCTGCCCCTCGTGGCTGTACCCGGTACGGATGGGCTCCACGACGATCTGGGAACGCTGGGACTCGATGCTGCCCGACGGCAGCGTCAACCCTGGCGAGATGACCTCGTTCAACCACTACGCGCTGGGCGCGGTCGCGGACTGGATGCACCGCGTGATCGGCGGGATCGCGCTCGCGGAGCCGGGCGGCGCCGTCGTCGAGATCGCACCCGTGCCCTCGGCGCGGGTCCGCTCCGCCCGGGCAACGCTCGACACCGGGTACGGGCAGGTCGAGGTGCGGTGGCGCTGGCAGGAGGGTGCCTTCCGGCTCGATGCCGTGATCCCGCCGAACTCCTCGGCCCGGGTCCGCCTTCCTGGCGACGCGTCGCCGCGCACGGTGGGCTCAGGTCGGCACTGCTGGGAGGTCGTCCTCGCCGAACCCGTGGCGGCGCCGTTCCTGCCGAGCCTGGACAGCACGCTCGGCGAGATCGCCGACGATCCTCAGGCTCGCGAGGTCCTTCTCGCGGCCTGCGCCCGGGAGGACTTCCTCCAGGCCACGCTGTGGGCGCTCAAGGGCGGCTGGCGCGGGGACCTGACCGTCCGGGACGCGATGACCTTCCCCTCGGCCGCCGCGGTGGCGCGGGTCGGTCGCGCCCTGGACACGCTCGCCGAGGAGCGCCGGCCCGGCTGAGCAGACCTCGTCGACGCACGGCTCCGAGCGCGGCCGTGCACGGGACCTCGCCCTCGGGCCGTCCCGTGCTCGCGGCTGCCCTCGCGCGCCGGGGCCGCATCGGTTCGATGTCTGGTCGGTACCGAATCAAGATTCGGTAACGGCCTTGACACCCCTTCACAGGCGACGGCATGATCCCCAGTGAAACGTCTCAATCGGGGCGTCGCACGTCAAGGAGGACTTGTGGCTACTGCACTGCACCCCAGAAGGCGCTCAGCGCTTCGCGTCGCCGCCGTGATCGGCGCCGGCGCGATGGTCATCGCCGGATGTTCCTCCGGTGGTGACTCCGGCTCCGCCTCGGGCACGGACCAGGCGAAGTTCACCGTGCTGACGAACGTCGAGAACCAGAACGTCGTCCCCGTCTTCGAGAACCTCGCGGCCGGCGCCTGCAAGGCGCAGAACGACGCCCTCCCGCTCGAGTCGAGCACCATCCCCCAGGCCGACCTCGACGCCCAGATCCAGCTGCTCGCCAGCCAGGACGGTCTCCCGGCCATGTTCTCGGGCGCCGGCACCCCCGCCGAGGGCGCCAAGCTGTGGAACGCCGGCAAGCTCGTCGACTTCGAGAAGGAGATGAAGGACCTCGGCGTGCTCGACAGCGTGGAGCCGGCCGCCATCTCGACGATCAAGAAGCTCTACGGCGGGGCGTTCAACTTCCTGCCGTACCAGTTCAACATCGAGGGCATCTTCTACAACAAGGCCCTCTTCGAGGAGAACGGCATCTCGGAGCCGAAGACCTGGGACGAGCTCACGGCCGCGGCCAAGACGTTCAAGGACGCCGGCATCACCCCGTTCGCCGCCTCGGGTGACCAGGGCTGGCCGCTCACGCGCCTCATCAGCGGGTACATCTTCCGCTCGCTCGGCCCGGACGCCATGAAGGACGTCGCGGACGGCAAGGCCAAGCTCACGGACCCGGGCTACGTCGCCGGTGCCCAGGCGATCGCCGACCTCGGTGCGGCCGGCTACTTCGGTGACAACGTCACCTCGCTCGACTACGACGGTGCGACCAACGAGTTCCTCACCGGCAAGGCGGCCATGATCTACATGGGCACCTGGCTGCTGGGCAACATCAACGACCCGGCCCAGAACAAGCTCGACGGGGGCAGCGACGCCGTCGGCTTCATGCCGTTCCCCGCGGTCGAGGGCGGCAAGGGCAGCATCGACCAGTACCCGGCCAACGTGGGCGTCCCCGCGACGTTCTCCTCGGCAGCCTTCGGCCCGAAGACGGCCGACTGGCTCAAGTGCATCACCGAGAACTTCGGCGCGCTGTCGCTCTCGGAGAAGGACACGATCTCGGGCTTCAAGGTGAACACCCCGGTCGACGTCCCGCAGATCACCCAGGACGTTCAGGACCGCATCGCGTCCAGCACCGAGAGCGTGCTGTGGTTCGAGGCGCTCTTCAACGCGAAGGCCGGCCAGGACTCCTCGTCCAACGCCGCCCTCCTCGTCACCGGCAAGACCAGCGCCGAGGACTTCATGAAGCTCGTGCAGACCGACCTCGACGCCGGCTGACAGGCTAGATCCCGTCTCGTACGGGTGGCTCAGGCCACCCGCTCCGACCGGGGGGCGGTGACGACCCGCACAGGTCGCCACCACCCCCCGGTCGGGAGTGCTCGGCCCGCGACCCAAGGAGGGGTACCCGGCATGCAGTCCGTACTCGGCGACCGGAAGGCGATCGCGATCCTCCTGGGTCCGGCGCTCCTGGTCTACACGCTCGTCATGCTCGTCCCCGTCGGCTGGTCCTTCGGCTACACCTTCGTCAAGGGGAACGCGCTCGAGGGCTTCCACTTCGCCGGGCTGGCGAACTACAGCCGCCTGATCACCGATCCCGACATCCACGACGCGCTGCTGTTCACCTTCAAGTACGCGTTCCTCATGACCTTCTTCCAGGTCGCCCTCGGCTACGCGTTCGCCCTGTTCTACGTCTTCGTGCTCCGCAAGCTCTCCGCGCTGATCCGGACGCTCGTCTTCTTCCCCGTCGTCCTGCCGACCGTCGCGATCGCGCTGCTCTACCAGAAGCTCTTCCAGTCGGCCCCGGTCGACGGTGTCATCAACGAGCTGCTGCGGAACATCGGCCTGAGCGGGGTCGACTGGCTCGGCTCGGCCAACTCGGCCTTCGTCGTCATCGTGATCATGGACGTCTGGCGCTCGATGGGCTTCTACGGGGTGCTGCTCTACGCGGGCCTGCTCGACATCCCCGACGAGATCATCGAGTCGGCGCGGATCGACGGCGCCCAGCGCTTCGGCCTGTTCCGCCACATCATCCTGCCGCTCTCGCTGCCGATCCTGCTGTCCTCGGTGATCTTCAGCATCAACGGCACGATCAAGGTCTTCGACTCGGTCTACGCCCTGACCGGCGGCGGCCCCGGCACCGGGACGACGCCGCTGACGCTCTACATGTGGCGCACGGCCTTCGCCTACAGCGACTACGGCTACGGCAGCACGATCGCGCTGCTGCTGACGATCCTCTCGCTGGCGTTCACCCTGCGTCATCTTCCGTTCCATGCGTCAGAAGGCCTGAGAGGAGGACCTGATGGACACCGAGACCATGACCCGCCCGCATGCCGGCTCCGCCGTCCCCCTCGGACGCAGCCGGCGCAGCAGGGGCATCGGCCACTACATCCGCAAGACGCCGACCTACGTGACGATCGCGCTCATCCTCGTCATCGAGATCTACCCGCTCTTCTGGATGTTCATGAACTCGCTCAAGTCGAAGGACGAGTTCCTCAACAGCCCGTCCTACGCCCTGCCCGCGAGCCCCCAGTGGGGCAACTACGCGGTGGCCTGGGAGACGGGCAACCTCGCGACGACGATCCGCAACTCCGTCATCGCGACCGGGCCGTCGCTCCTGCTGATCATCATCCTCGGCGTCTCGGCCGGCTTCGCCCTCGAGGTGCTCGTCTTCAAGGGGCGCTCGGTCGTCCTGCTGACCATCCTCGGCGGGATCATGGTCCCCGGGCAGATGATCCTTCTCCCGCTGTTCACCGTCTTCTTCAAGCTGCACATCACCGGGACCCTGCTGCCGCTGATCATCACCTACACGGCCGGCGGGCTGCCGCTCACGGTGTTCATGATGGCGACCTTCTTCCGTGCCGTTCCGCGCGAGGTCTTCGAGGCGGCCACCGTCGACGGGGCGTCGATGCTCCGCTCGTTCGTCTCCGTCGGCGTGCCGATGGTGCGCAACGCGATCATCACGGTCGCGCTCGTGCAGTTCTTCCTCATCTGGAACGACCTGCTCTTCGCGATCACCTTCGCCAACCGGCGTGACCTCAACACCATCCAGGCCGGCCTGCTCAACTTCAGCGGGGACTACGGCTCCCTCGACTACGGGCCACTCTTCGCGGCGATCTGCATCACCGTCGGCGGGATCCTCGTGCTGTACCTGTTCCTCAACCAGCGCATCATGCGCGGCCTGGCCGCGGGCGCGGTGAAGGGCTGAGACCTGCGGCTCGCGCTACGGGACGACGGCGCCCACCGGACGGTGGGCGCCGTCTGCGTCCGGGAGGCCGACCTCAGCTCGCGGGGGTGCGCAGCGGGAAGTCGTGCGGCAGGGGCGCGTGGGCGACGAGGTGCGGGACGGGGTCCAGGTGGCCGAACCGGCTCGACGCGTCCCCGCCGTACTCGACGAAGAAGCCCCGGATCGTCTCGTAGACCTCGAGGACGTCATGCTGCGAGCCCTCCCGGGTGACGACGACGTCCCCGGCCTGCACGTACCGCTCCGCTCCGTCGAGGAGGATCTTCGCCTTGCCCTCGGTGAGCAGCCAGAGCTCGTCGCAGTCGTGGTGGTGGCGGTCGAAGCTCGCGCCGTCCGTCCCGACCTCGAACTGGCCGACCGCCGTCAGGGTGAACCACTCCGGGCGGTTCCCCGGGTGCCACCAGGTGCCGGGCTCGATCACGGGCATCGTCGTCCTCGTCTCCTCGACCTCGGCCGACCCTGGCGCGAGGACGTCATGGTACTGTCCGTTTGAATCGTTTTTCTACCCGAGGAGCGCGAGGCGCACCCTGTCGTGCGGCCCGCCCGTGGCGATCCCTGGGAGGATGTGACCGTGAGCCAGACCCCCGTCCGTCGCCGCGCGTCGATCACCGATGTCGCGAAGGCCGCCGGCGTGGCCGTCGGCACCGTCTCCAACGTCCTGAACCGGCCGGAGATCGTCTCGGTCGCCACCCGCGACCGCGTCCTCGCGGCCATCGAGCAGCTCTCGTTCGTGCCGAACGGCTCGGCGCGCCAGCTGCGGGCCGGAACGATCACGACGGTGGGCGCCGTCGTCCTGGACATCCGCAACCCCTTCTTCACCGAGGCTGCCCGGGGGGTGGAGGACAGGCTTGCCCTTGACGACTTCACGCTCATGCTCGCGAGCTCCGACGACGACCCGGCGCGCGAGGCCAAGTACCTGCGGCTCTTCGAGGAGCACGGCGTCTCGGGCCTGCTCGTCGTCCCCACGACGGGCAGCCTCGAGCACCTGAGGCAGATCCAGCGGCGCGGGGTCCGCGTGGTGCTCCTCGACTCGCCGTCCTCCGAGCCGGAGATCTCCTCGGTCTCCGTCGACGACCGCCGCGGCGGCTGGCTCGCCGCCGAGCACCTGCTCTCGCTCGGCCACCGGCGGATCGTCTTCCTCAACGGCTCGCACACGATCCGTCAGTGCCAGGGGCGCCGCGAGGGCGTCGACCAGGCGGTCGTCGAGGCGGGCCTCGACCCGGCCGAGGTCGTGCAGGAGGTCATCCTGCCGAGCCTCGACGCGACGTCGGGGGAGAAGGCGATGCGCGCGCTGGTCGACGCGGCCGGCGGGCGGACCCCGGACGCCGTCTTCTGCGTCAACGACCTCGTCGCCGTCGGCGTGCAGCGTGCGCTGCGTCTCCTCGGCGGCACGGCCCTGCTGGGCGAGACGGCGATCGTCGGCTACGACGACATCGACATCGCGAAGGAGCTCGCCCTCCCGCTCACCTCGGTGCACCAGCCGACCCACGAGATGGGCTACCAGGCGGCGGACCTCCTGCTGCGGCAGAGCGGCGGCGCCGGTGAGCACCTCGTCTTCCAGCCGGAGCTCGTCGTGCGGGAGTCCAGCGGTTCGCGCCTGAGCTCCTGATCCGCCCGCGCCCGAGCATCTGATCCGCCGGGGGCCCGCGCACCGGGGACCTTGGTCCACGGCAGGACGCTTCCCGTCCTGAAACGGTTCATGCAGCGGCGGACCGGCCGCGACCGTGGACGAGGGGAGAGTGTCCTGTGGCACATCGGATGATCTGGAACCAGACCGCGTACTTCGGTGCGGGCTCGGTCTCGGTGGTCCCCACCGAGCTCGTGCAGCGCGGATTCACCAAGGCGCTGGTCGTCTCGGACCGGGTGCTCGTCGACTCCGGCGTCACCGCCCGGGTCACGAGCCTGCTCGACGCGGCAGGCTTCCCCTACGAGCTCTTCACGGACGTGCTGCCCAACCCGCCGATCGCGAACGTGCAGGCGGGCGTCGCCGCGTTCCGGGCCTCGGGTGCGGACGTGCTTGTCGCCGTCGGCGGTGGCTCGCCGCAGGACACGTGCAAGGCGATCGGCATCATCGTCGCCAACCCCGAGTTCGCGGACGTGCGCTCCCTCGAGGGCGGCGCGCCGACGAAGAACCCCTCCGTCCCGATCGTGGCGATCCCGACGACGGCGGGCACGGCATCGGAGACCACGATCAACTACGTCATCACCGACGTGGAGCGCAAGCGGAAGTTCGTCTGCTTCGACCCGCACGACATCCCCGTCCTGGCGGTCGTCGACGCCGAGATGATGTCGACCGCGCCGCGCTCGCTCAAGGTCGCGACGGGCCTCGACGCCCTGACGCATGCGATCGAGGGCTACACGACGGCCGGCGCCTGGGAGCTCTCCGACCTGTTCCACCTCAAGGCGATCCAGGTCATCGCCGCCTCGCTGCGGGCAGCGGCCGACGGTGACCCGGACGCGGCAGAGCGCATGGCGCTCGCTCAGTACATCGCCGGCATGGGCTACTCGAACGTCGGCCTCGGCCTCGTGCACGCGATGGCGCACCCGCTCGGTGCCTTCTACGCGGCGCCGCACGGGGTGGCCAACGGGATCCTGCTCGCACCGGTGATGGCCTTCAACGCGGAGGCCACGGGGGAACGCTTCCGGGACATCGCGGCGGCCTTCGGGGTCGTGGGGGCCGCTGAGCTCCCGCTCGAGGAGGCCCGCGCCGCCGCGGTCGCCGCCGTCGCCGCGCTGACGCGTGACCTCGGCAACCCGACGACCCTGCGGGAGATCGGGGCGAGCGAGGCCGACCTCCCGGCGCTGGCCCAGGCCGCGTTCGACGACGTCTGCGCCGGCGGGAACCCGCGGCCGGCCTCGGTGGCGCAGATCGAGGAGCTGTACCGGGCGATCCTGTGATCGTCGGCGTCGCAGGCGGGTCCGCCCCGCCTGCGACGCCGCCGCTCGGGGTGCCGCGTCAGGTGGCGTGCCCGGCCGTCGCCCGGGTCTCGTGCTCCGGCGGTGGGGCTGCTATATTCCGAGCAGCATGAATCGATTCAGCGCCGAAAGGATCCGTGCGATGAGCATTCCGGACCATGTCCTCGACCAGCTCGAGGCGTTGGCCATCGAGGTCCCCTCCTGGGCCTACGGGAACTCCGGGACCCGGTTCCGCGTGTTCGGCACCCCCGGCACCCCGCGGACGGTCGAGGAGAAGCTCGAGGACGCCGCTCAGGTCCACGCCCACACGGGACTCGCGCCGAGCGTCGCGCTGCACATCCCCTGGGACAAGGTCGAGGACTACACGGCGTTGTCCGAACGCGCCGCCGAGCTCGGCCTGCGGCTCGGGACGATCAACTCCAACACCTTCCAGGACGAGGCGTACAAGTTCGGCTCCCTCGCCTCGCTCGACGCCGCGGTGCGCCGCAAGGCGATCGACCACCACTTCGAGTGCATCGACGTGATGGACGCGACGGGCTCGAGGGACCTGAAGATCTGGCTCGCCGACGGGACGAACTACCCGGGGCAGTCCGACCTGCGTCGCCGCCAGGACCACCTCGCCGAGTCCCTGCGCACGATCTACGAGCGGCTCGGGGAGCACCAGCGCCTCGTGCTCGAGTACAAGTTCTTCGAGCCGGCGTTCTACCACACCGACGTCCCCGACTGGGGGACGAGCTACGCCCATGTGAGCGCCCTCGGCGAGCGCGCGACGGTCTGCCTCGACACGGGTCACCACGCGCCCGGCACCAACATCGAGTTCATCGTGGCTCAGCTGCTGCGGCTGGGGAAGCTGGGCTCGTTCGACTTCAACTCGCGCTTCTACGCCGACGACGACCTCATCGTCGGGGCGGCCGACCCGTTCCAGCTCTTCCGGATCATGGTCGAGGTCGCTCGCGGTGGAGGGCTGGACGAGGGCTCCGACCTCGCCCTCATGCTCGACCAGTGCCACAACATCGAGGACAAGATCCCCGGGCAGATCCGCTCGGTGCTCAACGTCCTGGAGATGGTCGCGCGGGCGCTGCTGATCGACCAGGAGGCACTGGCCGCGGCCCAGGAGGCCAACGACGTGCTCGGCGCGAACGCGATCTACATGGACGCCTTCTACACCGACGTGCGCCCCGACCTCGCTGCGTGGCGCGAGTCCCGCGGCCTTCCGGCCGACCCGATGGCGGCGTTCGCCGCGAGCGGGTACCTCGCGCGGATCGCCGCCGAGCGCGTCGGCGGGGCTCAGGCGGGCTGGGGAGCCTGATGTCCCGCTCTCCCCGTTTTGCGGCGGTCGACCTCGGGGCCTCGAGCGGGCGCGTGCTCGTCGGACACCTCGAGGGGGGCCGGCTGCACACGGTGGAGGGCTCACGCTTCGCGAACGTCCCGGTGCAGGTCCCCGCGGGCGGGCGGTCGACGCTGCACTGGGACGTGCTCCGCCTGTGGCGCGGGGCGCTCGACGGGCTGCGGGTGGCCGGCCGGGAGCACGGGCCCGTGCGCTCCGTCGGCATCGACAGCTGGGCCGTCGACTACGGCCTGCTCGACGCGGACGGCGCCCTGGTGGGCAACCCCGTCGCCTACCGGGACGCGCGGACGGCGGGCCTGCCGCCACGGGTCTTCGCCCACCTGCCCGCGGCCAGGCACTACGGACTGACGGGCGTCCAGGTCCAGGAGTTCAACACGATCTTCCAGCTCGGCGCCGCATCGGGCAGCGCCGGCCTCGCCGCGGCGAGACAGCTGCTGATGATCCCCGACCTGCTCGGCCACTGGCTCGCCGACGTCCAGGTCACCGAGCTGACGAACGCCTCGACCACGGGTCTGCTCGACGCGAGCACGCGGGACTGGAGCGCCGAGGTGCTCGCCGGCCTCGCCGCGTCGACCGGTGCCGACGTCTCCGCGCTGCTCGCCCCCGTCGTCGAGCCCGGCACCGTGCTCGGTCCGCTGCGCCCCGAGCTCGCGGCCGATCTCGGGCTGGGGGGTGCCGATCTGGTGGCGGTCGGCTCGCACGACACCGCCTCGGCCGTCGCCGCCGTCCCGATGGACCCGAGCCGCTCGGCCTACATCTCCTCCGGGACCTGGTCGCTCGTCGGCGTCGAGCTGGACGCGCCCGTGCTCACCGAGGCGAGCCGTCTCGCGAACTTCACCAACGAGCTCGGGGTCGACGGGACGGTGCGCTACCTGCGCAACGTCGCAGGGCTGTGGCTCCTGTCGGAGTCGATGCGCACCTGGGCCGAGCAGGGCCGCCCACGGGACCTCGTGGCGCTGCTCGCCGCGGCCGAGCAGGTCCCGGCCCTGTCCTGCGTCGTCGACGTCGAGGACCCGGCGTTCACCGCACCCGGAGACATGCCCGCGCGGATCGCGGACGCGGCTCGGCGGACCGGCCAGCGCCCGCCCGGCGACGAGGCCTCGACCGTGCGCTGCATCCTCGACTCCCTCGCGCTCGGCTACCGCCGGGCGGTCCGCCAGGCGGTCGAGCTCACCGGTCGCCGCGTCGAGGTGGTCCACGTGGTCGGAGGTGGCTCGCGCAACGCGCTGCTGTGCCGGCTCACGGCCGATGCCACCGGCCTGCCCGTCCTGGCCGGCCCTGCCGAGGGCACCGCGATCGGCAACCTGCTGGTCCAGGCCTGGGCGACGGGCGCCCTGACCGGCGGCCTTCCCGCCATCCGTGAGGTCGTCGCGGCCTCGTTCGAGCCGACCCGGTGGGAACCCGCCGGGAGCGAGGCCGCATGGGATGCGGCCGAGCGCACCCTGTGGCACTGAGCCACCACACCGAGGAGACAGACATGCCCCTGCACGAGCCGTTCCCCGAGCTCGACGAGCTGTTGGCGTCGATGGGCGCCGGCGGCACCCGGATCAGCGAGATCGACGCCTCGGAGGCCGGGGCGGGCAACATCTCGGTCTACATCGGCTGGGACATCGAGCTGCGCCGCCGCTTCCCGATCGAGGAGGAGATCACCCTCCCGCTGCCCGCCCCGGCGCTCGCCGGCAGGAGCATGCTCGTCACGGGCTCGGGCCGTCGCCTGCGCCAGATCCACGAGGACCCGCTGGCCGCCGTCGGCGCCCTGCGCATCCACGAGGGCGGGCTGACGGCGACGCTCTACACCTCACCGCGCCGGCTCTTCGAGAAGCTGACCTCGGAGTTCAACTCCCACCTCGGGGTCCACCAGGACCAGGTCTCGCGCCGCGGGGTCGACTTCCAGGCCGTCGTGCACGCCCAGCCGCCGCACCTGACCTACCTCTCGCACATCCCCGCCTACCGCAGCGACGCCGCGATGAACGCCAAGATCCTGCGCTGGGAGCCGGAGAGCATCGTCGCGCTCTCCCAGGGCGTCGGCGTCCTGCCGTTCCTCGTCCCGGGGTCCGAGGGGATGATGGCGGCCAACGTCGCGGGCCTGCGCGACTTCGAGATCGTGGTCTGGTCCAAGCACGGGGTCATGTCGCGCTCCGACCTCTCGGTCACGCGTGCCGTCGACCGCATCGAGTACGCCGAGACGGGCGCGAAGTACGAGTACATGGACATCGTCGCCGGTGGCCGCGCCGAGGGGCTCACGAAGGCCGAGATCAAGGCCGTCGCCGACGAGTTCGAGATCGACTCGCCGTGGGTCTGAGGGCCGCACGATGAGCGTCGCGGCCGGGGTCTCCCGGCGGATCGGCGACCGCCCGGTGTGGCCGGTCGGCCTCGGCTGCGCGTTCATGTCGATCAGCGACGTCGTGGACGAGGAGCGCTCCCTCCGCGCGATCCACGCCGCGCTGGACGCCGGTGTCACGGTGCTCGACACCGCGCGCGCCTACACGACGGTCGACGAGTCGGCGCACAACGAGCGGCTCGTCGCGCGCGCCCTCGCCCAGCGGACCGCCTCCGAGGAGGTCCTCGTCGTGACGAAGGGCGGGCACTTCCGCGCGGACCGGACCACCTGGGGGGTCGACGGGCGTCCCGAGGCCCTTCGCCGCGACTGCGAGGCGAGCCTGCGGGCGCTCGGCGTCGAGGAGATCGACCTGTACCTGCTGCACCACCCGGACCCGGCCGTCCCCGTCGCCGAGAGCGTCGGTGCGCTCGACGAGCTCCGCACGAGCGGTCTGGTCCGCCGGATCGGCGTCTCGAACGTCGACCTCGGCCAGCTCGAGCAGGCGAGACGGGCGGCACGGATCGACGCCGTCCAGAACCTCTTCTCGCCGGTCGACCAGGCGGGGCTGCCCGTGGTCGAGGCCTGCGCCGAGGCGGGGATCGCCTACCTCGCGTACTCCCCGCTCCGGGGGCTCGCCGCCTCGCCGGCGCAGCGGCTGCCGCGGAGCCTCGAGGTGGCCCGTCGGGAGGGCATCTCGCTGCAGCGGCTCATGCTCGCCTGGCTGCTGGGCAGGACGACGGTCCTGCCCCTGGTCGGGGCCACGCGGGAGGAGTCGGCGCGGGACTCGGCTGCGGCGGCGACGACGGCGCTGCCCGAGGAGGCGTGGGCGATCGTCGACGCCGAGATCCTGGCCGGCTTTGACGCCGTCGGGACATAGGGCCTACGCTGGGATGAAACGATTCATGGTAGGAGAGCCGCCGCGCTCCCGTGGTGCCTGAGAGGCGCTCGGGTGACGCCCGACCCGGGAGACGACGATGTCCCAGACCCCCGTGACCGACCTCATCGCCCGCTCGCGTGCCCTCGGCGCCGACCCCCGGGTGACGAACTACGCCGGGGGCAACACCTCGGCCAAGGGCACGGCGACCGATCCCGTCACCGGCGGGCCCGTCGAGCTGCTGTGGGTCAAGGGATCCGGCGGTGACCTCGGCACCCTGACCGAGGCCGGGCTCGCCGTCCTGCGCCTGGACCGCGTGCGGGCCCTCGTCGACGTCTACCCCGGGGTGGACCTCGAGGACGAGATGGTCGCGGCCTTCGACTACTGCCTGCACGGGCGCGGGGGAGCGGCGCCGAGCATCGACACGGCGATGCACGCCCTGGTCGACGCCGCGCATGTCGACCACCTGCACCCCGATGCCGGGATCGCGTTCGCGACGTCGGCGGACGGCGAGGCGCTGACCCGCGAGGTCTTCGGCGACCGCGTCGCCTGGGTGCCGTGGCGCCGTCCCGGCTTCCAGCTCGGGCTGGACATCGCGGCGATCGCCCGCGACAACCCGCAGGCGATCGGCGCGATCCTCGGCGGGCACGGGATCACGGCCTGGGGTGCGACGTCCGACGAGGCCAAGGAGCGCTCGCTCGAGATCATCCGCACCGCCGAGCAGGTCATCGAGGCGCGGACCGCCGCGATGGCCGCCGAGGGTAGGCACCCCTTCGGTGAGGTGCGCGCCGACGCGGTCAGGCTCCCCGAGGAGGAGCGTCGCGCTCGCGCCGCGGCCCTGGCACCCGTGATCCGTGGGCTCGCGAGCACCGACCGTCCCCAGGTGGGCCACCTGACCGACAGCCCCGAGGTGCTCGACTTCCTCGACCGCGAGCGGCTGGCGGAGCTCGCCGCGCTCGGCACCTCCTGCCCCGACCACTTCCTGCGGACCAAGGTGCGCCCGATGGTCCTCGACCTGCCGGCCGACGCCCCGCACGAGGACGTCGTCGCCCGCCTGCGCGAGTTGCACCTGGCCTACCGCGAGGACTACGCCGCGTACTACGCGCGCAACGCCGTGGCCGACAGCCCGGCGATGCGCGGAGCCGACCCGGCGATCGTGCTGGTGCCCGGCGTCGGCATGTTCTCCTTCGGCAAGGACAAGCAGACGGCGCGCGTGGCCGGTGAGTTCTACGTCAACGCGATCAACGTCATGCGCGGGGCCGAGGCGATCAGCAGCTATGCGCCGATCGGCGAGGCAGAGAAGTTCCGGATCGAGTACTGGCTGCTCGAGGAGGCGAAGCTCGCGCGCCTGCCGAAGGCCAAGCCGCTCGTGGCGCGCGTGGCGCTCGTCACCGGTGCGGGCTCGGGGATCGGCAGGGCGATCGCCGAGCGGCTGGCCGCCGAGGGCGCCTGCGTCGTGGTCGCCGACCTCGACCTGGCCAAGGCCCAGGAGGTCGCGGCCGAGCTCGGCGGGCCGGACCGGGCCGTGGCCCTCAGGGCGGACGTCTCCGCCGAGGCAGAGGTCGCCGCGATGGTCCGCGAGGCGGCGCTCGCGTTCGGCGGGGTCGACCTTGTGGTCAACAACGCGGGGCTGTCGATCTCCAAGCCCCTGCTGGAGACCACCGAGCGGGACTGGGACCTGCAGCACGACGTGATGGCCAAGGGCTCCTTCCTCGTCTCGCGCGAGGCCGCCCGGCTCATGCTGGCCCAGGAGATGGGCGGGGACATCCTCTACATCTCCTCGAAGAACTCCGTGTTCGCGGGCCCCAACAACATCGCCTACTCCGCGACCAAGGCCGACCAGGCGCACCAGGTGCGGCTGCTTGCCGCCGAGCTCGGCCCGCACGGGATCCGGGTCAACGGCATCAACCCGGACGGTGTGGTTCGCGGCTCGGGCATCTTCGCCTCCGGCTGGGGGGCGCAGCGCGCGGCCGTGTACGGGGTCCCGGAGTCGGAGCTGGGTGCCTACTACGCCAAGCGCACGCTGCTGGGCAAGGAGGTGCTCCCCGAGCACGTCGCCGCGGCGGCGTTCGCCCTGGTGGGCCCGGACCTGGGCCAGACGACCGGACTGCACGTGCCCGTCGACTCGGGTGTCGCCGCCGCGTTCCTCAGGTGAGCGAGGCGGAGCCCCTGCGGGCGTACGGTCGGCGAGGCGGTGCAGCGGTGCACCGCGGGACGGAGGGTGCTCGATGCGGATCGCGTTGATGGCGACCTGCCTGGCCGACGCGCTCGTCCCGTCCGTCGCCCGCGCGACGGTGACCGTCCTCGAGCGGCTCGGCCACGAGGTCGTCTTCCCCCCGGGGCAGACCTGCTGCGGGCAGATGCACGTCAACACCGGCTTCCAGCGTGAGGCCCTCGGCCTGGTCGAGCACCATGTCGAGGTCTTCGGGGCGGCGCTGGAGAGCTGTGACGCCGTCGTCGCGCCGTCCGGCTCCTGCGTGGGATCGGTGCGGCACCAGCACGGCATGCTCGCCGATCGTGCGGGGCTCCCCGAGCTCGCGGGGCGCGCACGATCCGTCGCCGCACGCACCTTCGAGCTCTCCGAGCTCCTCGTCGACGTGCTCGGGGTGACGGACGTCGGTGCCTACTACCCGCACCGCGTCACCTACCACCCGACCTGCCACTCGATGCGCATGCTCCGGGTCGGTGACCGCCCGCTCGCGCTGCTGCGCGCCGTCGAGGGGATCGAGCTCCTCGAGCTTCCCGCCGCCGAACAGTGCTGCGGTTTCGGCGGGACCTTCGCGCTGAAGAACTCCGCGACCTCCGCGGCGATGCTCGCCGACAAGGTCCGCCACATCGGGGACAGCGGAGCCGAGCGCTGCACGGCAGGTGACGCGTCCTGCCTGCTGCACATCGACGGCGGGTTGCGGCGCTCGGGCCCGGACGGGCCGGGCGCCGGCGCCCGCACGATCCACCTCGCGGAGATCCTCGCCTCGACGCGGGCCGAGGTGGCTCCGTGACCGCCTCTCGCCCGAGCCGAGCCCGCGCGGCCACGGAGGTCGGGCGATGAAGGTCGCGCTCGGGATGCCGGGGCTCGCCTCGCCTCCGGCCGCCCCCCGAGGCGTCGGCCACCTGCACGCCTCCGAGCCGTTCCCCGTCGCGGCCCGCCGCGAGCTGGCGGACACGACCCTGCGCACGAACCTCGCGCACGCGACGTCGACCATCCGGGCCAAGCGTGCGGCCGTCGTCGCCGAGGTACCCGACTGGGAGGAGCTGCGCGATGCCGCCTCGGCCATCAAGACCGACGCGATGGCGCGGCTCCCGGAGCTGCTGATCCAGCTCGAGGAGCAGGTCACCGCTCGCGGCGGCACCGTGCACTGGGCTCGCGACGCGGCCGAGGCGAACCGCATCGTCACCGAGCTCGTCCGGGCCACCGGTGCGAGGGAGGTCGTCAAGGTCAAGTCGATGGCCACCCAGGAGATCGGCCTCAACGAGGCACTGGAGGCCGCCGGGATCGAGGCGACCGAGACGGACCTGGCCGAGCTCATCGTCCAGCTCGCGGGGGACACCCCGAGCCACATCCTCGTCCCGGCGATCCACCGCAGCCGCGCCCAGATCCGCGAGATCTTCCTCGAGCACATGGCAGGTGTCGACCCGGAGATCACCGACGAGCCGCGACTGCTCGCGATGGCCGCGCGCTCGTACCTGCGCGAACGCTTCCTGCGGGCGGAGGTCGCCGTCAGCGGGGCGAACTTCGCCATCGCCGAGACCGGGACGCTCGGGGTCGTGGAGTCCGAGGGCAACGGGCGCATGTGCCTGACCCTCCCGCGCACGCTCGTCACGGTCATGGGCATCGAGAAGGTGCTGCCCAGCGCCCGCGACCTCGAGGTCTTCCTCCAGGTCCTGCCGCGCTCCTCGACGGGGGAGCGGATGAACCCGTACACCTCGCTGTGGACGGGCGTGACGCCGGGCGACGGGCCGCAGGAGGTGCATCTCGTGCTGCTCGACAACGGCCGGACGGCGGCGCTCGCCGACGAGATCGGCCGCTCGGCGCTGCACTGCATCCGCTGCTCGGCCTGCCTCAACGTCTGCCCCGTCTACGAGCGCACCGGCGGGCATGCCTACGGCTCGGTCTACCCCGGGCCGATCGGCGCGATCCTCACCCCGCTGCTCACCGGCACGACCTCGCACGGCGACCCGAACGCCTCGCTCCCCTTCGCCTCGACGCTGTGCGGCGCCTGCTACGACGTCTGCCCCGTCAAGATCGACATCCCCTCGATCCTCGTCGAGCTGCGCGCCAGGCAGGTCGACGCCGAGCGCGGCGGGCTGCCCGGCGCCGTGGAGCTCGGCATGCGCGCGATGGGCACGGTGATGCGCTCGCCCCGGCTCTTCACCGCCGCCGAGCAGCTCGCCGGGCTCGGGCGCCTCCTGGCACGCGACGGTGCGATCCGCCGGCTTCCGTGGCCCGGATCGTTGTGGACCGCGAGCCGAGACCTGCCCGCACCCCCGGCGGAGCCGTTCCGGGCCTGGTGGGCGCGCGAACGAGGGGAGCGGCCATGAGCACCGCACGTGAGGAGGTGCTCGGACGGATCCGCGCGGCTCTCGCTCCCGACGGCGCCACGCCCGAGGGTGGGTCCTCTTCCGCCGCCGCGGCCGGGCTCGCGCGGGGCTACCTCGGCGCGGCCGATCCCTGGGAGACCGGGATCTCCCGCACCGAGCTCCTCGCGCTGTTCACGCATCGCGTCGAGGACTACCGCGCGAGCCTCAGCACGGCAGCGCCGGACGAGCTCGCGGCGGTCGTCGCGCGGCTGCTCGCGGGCGTGCGCCGGGTCGTCGTGCCCGAGGGCCTGGACAGGGCGTGGCTCGCCGAGACGGAGCGATCCGGCCTCGAGGTGCTGGTCGACGCGGCAGGGGACCCCGTCCCGCTGGCCGAGCTCGACTCGGTCGGCGCCGTCGTCACCGCGAGCCGCCTCGCGATCGCCGAGACGGGCACGATCGTGCTCGACGCCGGTCCGGACCAGGGTCGCCGGGCGATCTCGCTCGTCCCCGACCACCACATCTGCCTCGTCCGTGCCGACGACGTCGTGCGCGGACTTCCCGCGGCCCTGAGCCGGCTCGACGTGAGCAGACCGCTGACCTGGATCTCCGGCCCGTCCGCGACGAGCGATATCGAGCTCAGTCGCGTCGAGGGCGTCCACGGCCCGCGCCGGCTCGACGTGGTGCTCCTCGAGGGCTGAGCGCCCCGGCGAGCCGCGCGCGACTCAGTCCGCGGTGCCCGCCTCGCCGCCCTCGACCAGCAGCCGCCGGTGCAGCTCGGTGGTGAGCACGTGGATCTGCCGCGTGAGCTCGGTGTTGGTCCTCAGCTCGGCCTCCTCCTCGAGGAAGTCGTGGTCGGCCTTGGCCTGCTGGAAGGCCGCCTGGCGGTTCTGGCCGATCATCACGAAGGTCGACAGGAAGATCGCCTCGAGCGAGACGATGAGCGTCAGCGTGGGCCACGGGCTCGCCTCCGCGAACAGCATCCAGCCCGCGAACACCGCGAGGTGCAGGTAGACGAACGTCATCGATCCCGCGAACTTCGTGATCGCGTCGGCGATCCGCAGCTGGACGTCCGCCGCCCGGCGTGAGCGGAAGGCCGAGACGACCGGGTGCTCGAGGGGGCGGTTCGCGTGGGTGCCGAGCATGACCATCTGATCTCCTGGGTCCGTGCTGCGAGGGCCTGAGCGCCTGCGAGAACCCTAGGACTCGCGCGCCGGCCGCGTGGCTGCTCGCCGCCCCGTCCGGCTCCTCAGACCGAGAAGCGGCCGACGAGCTCGCGGAGGTCGACGGACGTCCTGGCCAGCTCCTGCACGGCGCTCGTCGAGCGGCCGACACCCTGCGTCGTCTGCATCGCCGAGCCCGCGACGCCCGCGTTCGTCTCGGCCAGGGTCGCCAGGCCGAGGGCGACGCCCGAGTGAATGCCCCGGGCGGTGAGCACCGTGGTCCTGACTCCGCGATCGGCGAACCCGGCCATCGGCGTGCGCACCGGGCTCATCGGGCCGCGACGCGCCGCAGGTCGAACCAGGTGCTGAACTCGGCCTCCGGCACGGGCCGGCACAGGTGGTAGCCCTGGGCGATGGTGCAGCCGAGCTCGGCGAGCCGCTCCCAGGTCGCCTGGTCCTCGACGCCCTCGGCGACGACACGCAGTCCCAGCGCATGGGCCATCTCGATGCTCGCCGTGACGATCGCGTCGTTCGAGGTCTTGCTCAGGTCGGCGACGAAGGACCGGTCGATCTTGAGCTCGTGCACCGGGAGGCGGTGCAGGTAGGCGAGCGAGGAGTAGCCCGTGCCGAAGTCGTCGATCGACAGGACGACGCCGAGCTCGGCGAGCCGGACGAGGGTCGTCCTGGCGCGCTCGCGATCCGCCATCACCGAGCTCTCGGTGATCTCCAGGACGAGCAGCTCGCCGGCGACGCCGTGCCGTTCGAGTGCCTTCTCGACGTCCGTCGGTCAGGTCCGGGTCGATCAGCGAATGAGCAGAGATGTTCACCGCGACGGTCAAGGGGTCACCGGCCGCCTGGCGCTCGGCGGCGAAGGCGAGGGCGCCGTCGAGGACGGCTAGGGTCAGCGGCCGGATCGCGCCGGTGCTCTCGGCGAGTGGGATGAACTCGTCGGGTGCGAGCAGCCCGTGGACGGGGTGCTGCCAGCGGACGAGGGCCTCGACCCCGAGGACGGCTCCCGTGAGCAGGTCGGCCTGCGGCTGGAAGTGCAGCACGAGCTGGCCCGCCTCGATCCCGCGACGCAGCTCGCCGAGCAGGCTGAGCCGGGCCGGGCTGTGGCGGTCGTGCTCGGCCTCGTACACGGTGATCCCGGTCTGGTTCGCCTTGGCCGAGTACATCGCGACGTCGGCATGCTGGAGGAGCGTCTCGAAGTCCTCCCCGTGCTCGGGGCTCACCGCGATGCCCAGGCTCCCGCCGACGTCGAGGTCGAGACCGTCGACGGGGAACGGGTCGTCGAGCGCGACGAGGAGCCTCTCCGCGACGGACCGGGCCTCGTCGGCGGACGCGACGTCGTGCAGCAGGACGACGAACTCGTCGCCGCCCAGGCGCGCGACGTGGTCGTCCGGCCCGAGGACCGACTCGAGCCGCGGGCCCACCAGACGCAGGAGCATGTCGCCGTGGTGGTGACCGAGGGTGTCGTTGATCTCCTTGAAACGGTCGAGGTCGAGCAGCAGGAGGGCCGGGCCACGGTCGAGGCGCCCCGCCTCGACGAGCGCCGCCGCCGTGTGCTCCTGCAGGAGCGTGCGGTTGGCCAGGCCCGTGAGGGCGTCGTGCTCGGCGAGCGCGCGGTTGGCCTCGGACTGGGCGCGCAGGCGGCGGCTCGCGGTCGCGACGAGGCGGAAGAGCGTGAGGTACAGGGCGAGCAGGCCCGCTCCGAGCCAGCCGAAGACGACGGCGGTGTCGTGCCGGATGGCCGACTCGGTGCGGGTGTAGTCCGTCGCGAGCTCGATGACGATCACGGGGGCGTCGATGCCGTCGATGTAGAACGGCATGTCCACGATCATGACCTGCTCGCCGGCGTGCTCCGCCGGGTCGTAGCGGTCGGAGTTCACGCGGTCCGGTCCGGCGAGCGAGGTCACGGGACTGCCGGAGAGGGCCTCGACCGCCGAGGCGGGCAGGGTCTGGAGCTCGCCGATCGACGACGTCGCCGTCGAGAACGCGACCCGTCCGTCCGGCGACCACGCGGTCGCGCCGAGCACCTCGCCGGCGATCACCGGGTCGCGAAGAAGCTGCTCGGACAGGGACTGCTGAGCCGGGCTGGCGATCCCCGGGCTCTGCTGTGTCTGCCCGGCGAGGCCCTCGCCGAGGAACGAGGACTTCACCAGCTGGACGTAGACCAAGGCCGATTTCGCGGCGTTGTCGCGCGCGCGGTCCGCGATGACGGTCTTGAGCTGGAGGCCGAGAAGCAGCCCCATCGTGGCGATGACGGCGAACGCGAGCACACCGAAGCGGACGAGCAGCGACGGCTGTGCCATGGCGCGGCGCAGTCGCGGGATCGGGGACCACGGACGTCGAGGGTTCACGTCCTGATCATCGGCCGCTCTGCCGCGCACTTGACCTTTTGGGTCCGCTCTCGTGGGCCGGTCGGGCCGGAGCCCGCCCCGGCGCCAGGCACTCGGGACCATCGGCCCCCACGGACGGCACCCCGGGGTCCCGATGATGGGATGTCCGCCGGGCCCGGCGGCGGTCCTCGATGACGAGAGGCTGTCCGTGATGCGCGACTCAGCCCTGTTCCGCCCCGGACGCATCGGCCGGCTCTCGGTGCCGAACCGGATCGTGCTCGCACCGTTGACCACGCGGATGGCCTCGGCCGACGGCACCGTCAGCGCGCGTGAGGTCGCCTTCCTCGTCGCCCGCGCCCGTGGTGGCGCCGGGCTGCTCGTCTCGGGTCCCGTGCTCTCCTCGACGACGCACGAGGCCTTCAGCGGGGCGATGGCCCGTGCCGACGACGACGCCTTCCTCCCGGGCCTGCGCATGATGGTCGACGCCGTCCACGACGCCGGTGGGCTGATCAGCGTCCAGCTCTCACCGGGGAGCGGCCGGCTCGGTCCCGCCGAACCGGGCGCCTCGGCACCCGTCTCGGCCTCGGCCACCCCGTGGGTCCGCGACCCGAGCGTCGCCAGCCGGCCGCTGACCCACGAGGAGATCGAGGAGGCAGTGCGGGAGTTCGGCGAGGCGGCCGAGCGTCTGGCCCGCGCCGGGGTCGACGCGATCGACGTCCACGGGCACGGCGGCTTCCTCGTCGACCAGTTCCTCTCGGGTCTGTGGAACCGGCGCACGGACTCCTGGGGCGGGTCCGTCGAGGCTCGCGCACGCGTTCGCGACGGCGCTCGTCGGAGCCGTCAAGGACGCCGTCCCGGGGCTGCCGGTGAGCTTCCGGCTCTCGACGGTGCACCACCTGCCCGGAGGGCGGCAGCTCGAGGAGTCGAGCGAGATCGCCGAGCTCCTCCAGGACTCAGGGGTCGACCTGCTCATCTGCGAGGAGGGAGCCGCGCCCTCTCCGGCGCGGATGGCGCCGGCCACCTACATCCCGGCGGGTGCGCACCTGGCCTCGGCCGCTGCGCTCGCTCGTCGGCTGTCCGTCCCGGTGATGGTCGCGGGCAGCCTGAGCCCGGAGCGGGCCGATCAGGCCGTCCGCGACGGCGAGATCGCCTTCGTCGGGATGGGGCGCGCGCTCGTGGCGGACCCTGACCTTCCGCGTTCGCTCGCGGCGGGGCACCCGGGCCGGGTCCGGCCCTGTGTGCGCTGCAACGCCTGCCTCGACGCCGTCCGTTCGGGTCGGCCGATCCGCTGCGCGGTCAACCCGCTCGCCGGCCGCGAGACGAGCGTGCTGGTCCGGGTCGCGGCGCGTCCTCGACGCGTGGCCGTCGTGGGCGGTGGGCCCGCGGGTCTCGAGGTCGCTCGCGTCGCCGCGCTGCGCGGGCATGTCGTGGACCTCTACGAGGCGCGGGACCACCTCGGCGGGACCCTCGCCGATGCGGCGTCCCCGCCCTTCAAGGCCGAGCTGCGCGCGCTCGTGCGCTGGTACGTCGGTGCGCTCGCCGATCTCGACGTGACGGTCCATCTCGGGCGGCCGGTGCGCCCCGGCTCGTCCGTCCTGGCGAGCGCCGAGGTCGTCGTCGTGGCGACGGGGGGTCATCCCGTCCGGCCCCCGGGCGTGGCAGGGATCGACCGGCCGGAGGTGGTCGACGTCAGGGCGCTCCACGCGGGAGCGCCCGTCGGGCGCTCGGTCGTCGTCGCCGGTGGGGGCTTCGCCGGCTGCGACGCGGCTCTCGCCCTCGCCCTGGAGGGTCATGACGTCGTCGTCGTGGAGGAGGGCGAGCAGATCGCCCCTGGTCCGGCGGTCGTCCAACGGACGGCGCTGCTGGCGGCGCTCGCCGCGAACGCCGTCGACGTCCGCACGGGCCATCGGGTGACGGCCGTCGACGACGACGGGGTGCATGTCGCGGCGGGCGGGGACCACACCGTCCTTCGAGCCGACACCCTCGTGCTCGCGCTGGGTGTGCGGGCCGGCGACGAGCTCGTCGGAGCCGCCGCCCTCGAGGACCCGCGTGTCCGGGTCGTCGGGGACGCCGCCGTCCCGGGCGACGTCGGCGCGGCGATCCACTCGGCCTTCGACGCTGCCCTGACTCTCTGATCCCTGCGGCCGCCGGTGCCCGCTGCGTGAGCGCGCTGCTGCGCGAGCGCGGCGAGACCTAGGTCCCTGGCGCCCTCGCCGAGCGATCGGGACGGTGGAGGGGTCACAGGAGGCGTCCAATGACGGGCGAACGGGTGATCGGGCCGGCCGGGCTCCAGCGGCTGCTGGACTCGTCGGGCGCGCGCGGCCTCGTGACGCCCACCGGGGAGCGATCATGACCTGGTTGGTGGTGGGCCTGGGCAGTGCGGGCCGCGGCGACGACGCCGTCGGGCCGATCGTCGCGTCGGGTGTCGCGGGGCTGGGCCTGCCCTGTGTCGACGTCATCGTCCATACGGACCCGACGGGGCTCATCGAGGCGTGGAGCGCGTACACCGCCGTCGTCGTGGTCGACGCCGTCCACACCGGGACAGCACCGGGGACGGTGATGGTGGTCGAGGCAGGGAAGGACGTCGACGCGCCGACCGACCAGGCGTGGGCCCGCAGCGGACGAGGCGGCACCCCGGTGCTCGGACTGGTCTCGGCGATCGAGCTCGGACGTGCCCTGGGCCTGGTCCCGGAGCGGCTCGTCCTCGTCGGGGTGGAGGCCGAGCGCACGGGGCCCGGTGTCGGCCTGTCGCCGCGTGTGCTGGCGGCGTTGGATCGCGTCCAGGAGGCCGTGGTGTCGATCGTCTCCCGACCGGCTCCCGTGCCCCCGGCCACTCCGACGCTCCCGGCCGCCCCGCTCCGGCGGCCCGAGCCCGTCCGGCAGCGCAGGGCGGGCGAGCGACTGCCCGGCTGAGGAGCTCGACACGGTCGAGGGGCGCACGGGACCACGCGGGAATGCGCCACCCACCGTTGCTGTTGAGCCGACCGAATGGTTGAATCTTCTACAACCCATCGGTCAGGAGCTCCACATGATGCAGTTCGGCATCTTCACCGTCGGTGACGTCACCACCGACCCGACCACCGGTCGCACCCCGAGCGAGTCGGAGCGCATCCAGGCGATGATGGCGATCGCCCTCAAGGCGGAGGAGGTCGGCCTCGACGTCTTCGCGACGGGCGAGCACCACAACCCGCCCTTCGTCCCCTCCTCGCCGACGACCATGCTCGGCTGGATCGCCGCGCGTACCGAGCGCATCCTGCTCTCGACCGCCACGACGCTCATCACCACCAACGACCCGGTGAAGATCGCCGAGGACTACGCGATGCTCCAGCACCTGGCCGGCGGCCGAGTGGACCTCATGATGGGCCGCGGCAACACCGGCCCCGTCTACCCCTGGTTCGGCAAGGACATCCGTCAGGGGCTCCCGCTCGCCCTGGAGAACTACGCGCTGCTGCGGCGCCTGTGGCGCGAGGACATCGTCGACTGGCAGGGAAAGTTCCGCACCCCGCTCCAGTCCTTCACCTCGACCCCGCGCCCGCTCGACGGCGTCCCGCCGTTCGTCTGGCACGGATCGATCCGCACCCCCGAGGTGGCCGAGCAGGCCGCGTTCTACGGTGACGGCTTCTTCCACAACGCGATCTTCTGGCCGATGGAGCACACCGCGCAGATGGTCGACCTGCTACCGCCGTCGCTTCGAGCACCACGGTCACGGCGGCGCCGACCAGGCGATCGTCGGGCTCGGTGGCCAGGTCTTCATGCGGCCCAGCTCGCAGGACGCCGTCCGCGAGTTCCGGCCCTTCTTCGACGTGGCACCCGTCTACGGGCACGGCCCCTCGCTCGAGGAGTTCACGGCCCAGACGCCGCTGACCGTCGGCAGCCCGCAGCAGGTCATCGACCGCTACGCCGCCATGCGCGACCAGGTCGGGGACTACCAGCGCCAGCTCTTCCTCATGGACCACGCCGGCCTGCCGCTGCACACCGTGCTGGAGCAGATCGAGATCCTCGGCACCGAGGTCGTCCCCGTCCTGAGGCGCGAGCTCGCCATCGGACGCCCGGCTCATGTGCCGGACGCCCCGACGCACGCCTCGCTGGTCGAGGCCGCGGGCGGAGCGCGCGACGCGACCGTCCACGCCCCCGCCGACGACGTGACCGGCAGGTCGCCGGAAGCGGCGGTGGCACGATGACCGGCATGAACCCGAGCCGCCACCTGGTCACGCTGTCCGCCGGGCACCGTCAGCCGTCGAGCACGCGACTGCTCGCCGACCGCATGACCGCTGCCACCGTGGCGGCGCTGGCCGAGGCCGGCGTGGAGGTCGAGTCCACGACGATCGACGTGCGCGAGCATGCGCGCGACCTCACCACGATGATGCTCACCGGCTTCCCCTCACCGGCCCTCAGCGCCGTCCTGGACATGGTCGGGGAGGCGGACGCCGTGATCGTCGTCACGCCGATCTACTCCGGCTCCTACCCGGGGATGCTCAAGGACCTCGTCGACCTGCTGCCGGAGAAGGCGCTCGCCGGCGTCCCCGTGCTCATGGGGGCGACGGCGGGCACGGCCCGTCACGCCCTGGCGCTGGAGCACTCGCTGCGGCCGCTGCTCAGCTACCTGCGGGCGCTCGTCGTCCCGACGGGTGTCTTCGCGGCGACCGAGGACTTCGGGGAGTCGACGGGATCGACCTCGGACGCGACGCCCCTGGCCGAGCGGATCGCCCGCGCGGCCACCGAGCTCGCCGCGCTGCTGGCCTCGCGGCCGGCACGCGCCGTCCGCGACCCCTTTGCGGTCCCCGACCTCGAGGCGCTGCTGCGCGGGCACGCCGCGGTGGAGTGAGGCCGCGGCCGGGGCCGGCCGCCGCGCTGCGGGGCCGCGGCCGGTCTCAGGCCTGGTCGACGCCGAGGAAGCTCGCCATGGCACCGCTGAAGAGGTCGGCCCCCTTGATGCGGCTGGTCTCCTCGGGGCCGAGAACGCGGCGGGTGCCGTCGGCGTCGACGAGCTGAGAGGCACCGCCCTCGGGCCCCAGGGGCAGCACGAAGAGCTCGGCCGCCGCATGGTACGTCGCGAGCGGCTCGCCGCCGGCGATGATCGAGCGGATGTTCGCCGCGACCACCTCGGCATGGGCCCGTGCCGCGGTGGCCCGCTTGTTCTCCTTGACGTCGGTCACGTCGCCGACGGCCCAGACCCTCGGCTGGCCCACGAGGTTCAGGTGCTCGGTGACCGGGAGCGTGCCGTTGTCGTGCATGCCGAGCCGGAGCAGGGGGTCCAGGTGGGCGGAGGGGGCGTCCGTCCCGTAGCAGCGGAACCACATCTGCGCGCTCAGCCGGGTACCGGACTCGGTGTGGACCGTGAAGGGCTCGCGGACGCCGACATCGGGACCCGGCAGGTAGGCGAGGGTCGTGCTGAGCTCGAGCCGGACCTTGCGCGCGGTCAGCTGCTCGATCAGCTTCTGGCGCAGCTCGGGCAGGTGGTCCCCCGGCAGGATGTGGTCCTCGCGCTCGACGAGGATCACCTCGAGCTCAGGGAAGGCCGAGGTGATCTCGCCCGCGAGCTCGAGGCCGACGGCGCCGGCCCCGACGACGAGGATCTGCCGGCAGGCGGCCATGTCGGCGCGCAGCCGAGCGAGCCGTGCGCGCGCGGCCGTCGCGCTCTCCTCGAGGTACTTCGCCGGGAAGGGGTAGCCCGTGCCGGTGGCCAGGACGATGTGGTCGGCCTCGATCGTCTCGTGCGAGCTGAGCCGCACCAGGCCGGGGGAGACCGAGCGGGCGCGGTCGCGCACCACGCGGCCACGCGTGAGCAGCTTGTCGTAGGGGAGGAACACGCGCTCGTCCCAGGCCGGGTCGACGACGGCCCGCAGGGCGGCGGTGGCGTGCACGAAGGAGTCCTTCGGCTCGACGAGCACCACGTCGGCGACCTCGTCGAGCGCGCGCGCGACCGTGATCCCGCCGTACCCACCGCCGACCACTACCACTCGTGCCGCCACGTCCAGCCTCCTCGGTTGCCTGCCGTGGCCCGCTCGGACGGCCGGGCCGCGCCGGTCTCCATCGTCCGCAGGTCAGCGGCAGACCCCAGGGGACCATCGTCCCGGTCCCGGGTGCGGGAGGCGCGCCAGAGACCTCATGAACCGCTCGGAGATGTCGATGGGATAACGGTGTCGAAGGGTTCGGCGAGGAGGGCGGAGGTGACGGTGACCCACGGGATCGAGGGTGAGCGCACGGACGCGCCCTCCTCGCGGCCGCCCCGTCCCGCGCGGGGGCCGTGGCGGCCACCGCTCTGGCTCGTCGTCGTGCTCGTGGGCGCCGCTGGCCTCGCGCTCGCCGTCGTGGCCGGAGCCTCCGAGCGCCTGTGCACCGGGATCGTTGCGGCCGTCACCGCCGGTGTCCTGCTGAGCCCGCACGGCCCGGTCCCCGACCGCCCGGTGGCATGGCGGCTCTTCGCCGGCGCGGCGGTCGTCGTCCTCCTCGGTGCCGTCGTCGGTCCGGACGAGAGCGCCGGCCCGGTCGCGATCGCCGCCACGGCGTTCGGTGGTCTGCTGTTCCTCGCGGGGACGGCGGTGCTCGGGTGCCGGCGTGACGAGCACCAGACGGGCGCCTCCCTGATCGACTCCAGCGCGCTGGGCGTCTCGGCCGGTGCGATCCTCTGGGCCGTCGTCGCGCTGCGCTCCGGTCATGGGCCGGCCGTCGTCCTGACCGCCGTCGAGCTCGCCTTCGACGTCGCCGTCCTGGCGCAGGTACGCATCCTCAACGCGTCACGGCGGAACAGCACGACGGTGCTCCGCCTGCTCTCGGCTGCCCTCGTGGTGGGCGTGGGCCACGACGTCGTCGACGTGCTCGCTCGCACGGGCCTGCTCGCGGTCCCCCCGGGCGCGCAGACCGCGCTCGCGACGGCGCCTTTCGTGCTGCTGATCGCTGCCGCGATCGACCCCTCGCGTGCTGCCCTCGGGCCGGGCCTTGCGGCCACCCGTGCGTTCGCGGTGCGACGCGTGGTGATCGTCGGGCTGGCCGTCCTCGTCGCACCGACGCTGTCCCTCGTCGCCCTGCGCCAGGGCGACGCAACGGTCCTGGTCACGCTCGTCGTGCTCAACCTCGGGGTCGTCGTGCTCGTCCTGGCCCGCATGTTCGGCCTGGTCGCGAGGCTGCGGACGCAGGCCGCGCGACTCGCCGCCAGCCTCGACAGCGACCTGCTCACCGGTCTGGAGAGCGACCGGCGCTTCAGCGCCAGGCTCGACGACGTCCTCGCCTCCGGCGGCGGCTCGCCCCGTTTCGTCGTCTCGATGAGCCTCTCCGGCCTCGGGGTGCTCAACGACACGCTCGGCCGCTCCGTCGGCGACGCCGTCATCGTCGCGGCGGCCGCGGTCATCCGTGCGGAGGCCGGACCGGTCGCCCATGTCGCGCGCACCGGCGCTGGTGAGTTCACCGTCCTCGTCGGTCCCGGGACCGGTCGCGGGGAGGTCGACGCCCTCGCGCAGCGGCTGCGCAGCCGGCTCGACGAGCCCCTGGCGGTGCGCGGGCTCCAGATCCCGGCGACCGTCGTCATCGGGATGGCCGAGCTGGGGGCCGACTGCGCCGACGCTGCCTCGCTGCTGCACCGCTGCGGCCTCGCGGTGGCCGCGGCACGGGACTCGTACACCGGGATCGTCTGGTACGGACCGGAGATCGCCGAGGGCGCCGCCCTGACCGCCGAGCTCATGGAGAGCTCGGTGAGGCGATCGCCGCGGGCCAGCTCGTCGTGTACTACCAGCCCCAGGTCGACCTCGTCAGCGGCCTCGTCGTGGGGGTCGAGGCCCTCGTGCGGTGGCGGCACCCGCAGCGAGGGCTCCTCGCGCCCGGCACGTTCATCCCGGCGGCCGAGCGGACAGGCTCGATGCGCCTGCTCACCCTCGTGGTGCTCGACCAGGCCGTCGCCCAGTGCGCGGCCTGGGCCGCCGAGGGTCGTGAGCTCACGGTCGCCGTCAACCTGTCAGCCGTGAACCTCGTCGACCCCTGCCTGGTGGACGACGTCCGCGCGATCCTGACCACCTACGCCTTCCCCGCGAACCGCCTCGAGCTGGAGATCACCGAGACGGCCGCGATGGTCGACCCGGTCTTCTCGGCGTCCGTCCTTTCGGGTCTCGCCGGCCTCGGCGTCCGCCTGGCCGTCGACGACTACGGCACCGGATACGGCTCGCTCGCCTACCTGCAGAAGCTCCCGGTCTCGAGGCTCAAGATCGACCGCTCGTTCGTCTCGGCGATCGAGCAGGACCCCATGAGCCTCGCGATCGTCCGCTCGACGCTCGAGCTCGCGAGCCAGGTCGGGCTCGACGTGGTCGCCGAGGGCGTCGAGGACGAGGAGACGCTCCGCGCGCTGCGGGACCTGGGTTGCCGGCTCGCGCAGGGCTTCGTCCTCGGGCGGCCGTGCCCGGCCGCTGGCTCGGAGGAGCAGTTCACCGAGATCGAGGCGCGGTTCAGGGAGCCGGTCGTCCCGAGGCCGCGTCGGTTCTAGCCCTCCGGCCGCGGCCGCCCGGGGCGCCGTCCCCGCGGTCAGCGGGGAGCTTCGGACAGCCTTGCCTTGCTGGCGCGCACCCGCTCGGCCTGCCTACGGTCGGTGCATGAGCTCCCTCGACCACGGTCACCCTGCCGAGCCCGCCGCGGCCGACGACGAGCCGCACGGCGTCAACGGGATGCGCGCGCGGCTCAACTGGCTGCGTGCCGGGGTGCTCGGCGCCAACGACGGCATCATCTCCGTCGCCGGTCTGGTCATCGGTGTCGCTGCCGCGACGACGGATCGCACGGCGATCCTCACGGCCGGTGTCGCGGGACTCGTCGCGGGCGCCGTCTCGATGGCGCTGGGGGAGTACGTCTCGGTGAGCAGCCAGCGCGACACCGAACGCGCGATGATCGCCCAGGAGCGTCGTGAGCTGGAGGAGGACCCGGAGGGTGAGCTCGAGGAGCTGGCCGGGATCTACCGTGCCAAGGGGCTCTCGGCCGCGACCGCACGCGCCGTCGCGCAGGAGCTCACGGCCATCGACCCCGTCAAGGCCCACCTGGACGCGGAGCTGGGGCTGGACGCCGAGGACCTGACCAACCCCTGGCACGCCGCGATCGCCTCGGCCATCGCCTTCGTCGTCGGTGCAGCCCTCCCGCTCGTCGCGGTCTTCGTCTCTCCTGCGTCGACCCGGATCCCCGACACCTTCGTCGCCGTGCTCGTCGCGCTGGTGGCCACCGGCTCGGTCTCGGCCCACCTCGGCGGGGCGGGACGCCGCCGGGCGATGCTCCGGCTCGTGCTGGGTGGCGCGCTCGCCATGGCCGCGACCTTCGGGATCGGCGCGCTGCTGGGAGCCACCGGGATCTGAGGTCGGGCTCGGGCTGCCGTCGAGCCGCGCGGTACCGGCGGAGCGCTCAGGCCGAGGCGCGGACGACGAGCTCGGCGCCGAACAGCTCCGGCTCGAGCGGCAGCGGGCCACCGGCGAGGATCCCCGCGAGGATCTCGCCGGCGCGCGCTGCCATGTCCGCCACCGGTTGGCGCACGGTGGTCAGCGGCGGGCTCGTGCTCTCGGAGATCTCGAGGTCGTCGAACCCCACGACGGCGACGTCCTCGGGCACGCGCCGGCCAGCGGCGGCGAGCACAGGCAACGCGCCGGAGGCCATGAGGTCGGAGGCGATGAAGACGGCGTCGAGGTCAGGGTGCAGGGCGAGCAGTCGTTCCATCGCCGCCGCACCGCTCGCCGCGGTGAAGTCCCCGTACTCGACGGCGTCGGCGGAGTGACCGGCGTCCTGGAGCGCAGCCCGCCACCCGGCGAGCCGGTTCACGCCAGGGGTCATGTCCTGCGGTCCGGCGACCGTCGCGATGCGACGAGAGCCACGTGCGAGGAGCTTCTCGGTCGCCAGTCGCGCCCCGAGGGTGTTGTCCATGTCGACGTACAGGGCCGTGGGGACGTCGATCGGACGGCCGATGAAGATCGTCGGCAGGCCCGCGTCGACGATCTTCTGGTTGAGCGAGTCGTCGCGGTGGTGCGAGGCGATGACCGCGCCGTCCACATGACCTGTCGTGAGGAAGTGCCCGGCGCGTCGTGCGCCGGCGGCGTCCCGCGCGATCAGCAGGACCATCTGCAGGTCCGCCGACTCCAGGGCACGCGAGAGCCCGTTGATGATCCCGCCGAAGAACGGGTCGGTCAGCAGTCGCGAGTCGGGCTCGGGCACGACGAGCGCGACGGAGCCGGTCCGGCGGGTCGCGAGGGAACGTGCTGCGGGATTCGGCGTGAAGCCGAGGGCGGCGATCGCCGCGTCGACCGCCTCACGTGTCGCCGGGCTGACGAGGTGACCGCCGTTGATCACGCGGGAGGCCGTCGCACGCGAGACGCCCGCCGCCGCCGCGACGTCGCGGATCGTCGGCGCGGAGCGTCGGGTCCCCGGGCTCGTCGTCACGAATCCACCGTAGCGCGCGCGGGGGACGGGCTCCGACCGGGTCGGGTCCGTGCCGGGGGTGACGCCCTCATTGGTCGTGGTCACGCCCGCCCCTGTCCTTTCCGCTCCGAGAAGGATCCTGCCTGTCGCCACCTCGCCGGCCCGCCACGTCGCGAGGGCGAGCGGGCTCGCGGGTCCTCCCCGCGAGCCCGCTCGGCTCAGCCCTTGACCGCGCCCTGCATGATGCCGGAGACGAGCTGCTTGCCGACGACGGCGAACAGCGCGATGAGCGGCAGGGTCGCCGCGACGACCCCCGCCATGATCAGCGAGAAGTCCTTGAAGTAGGACGCCTGGAGCAGCTGCAGCGCGACGGGCAGGGTCGGATTGCTCGACCCGAGCACGATGAACGGCCAGAAGAAGCTCGTCCACGAGCCGACGAAGGTGAACAGCGCGAGCATCGACGCCGCGGGCCGTGCCGCCGGCAGCGCGATGTGCCAGAAGGTCCGGATCATCGAGCAGCCGTCGACGCGCGCCGCCTCGATGAGCTCGTAGGGCAGTGCCGAGTCGAGGTACTGCGTCATCCAGAACACGCCGAAGGCGGTGACCATCGCCGGGACGATGACCGCGACGAGCTTGCCCGTCCAGCCGAGCTTGGCCATGACGATGAACAGCGGGACCACGCCGAGCTGGGTCGGCACGGCCATCGTCGCGACGATGAAGACGAGCAGCCCCTTGCGTCCGCGGAAGCGCAGCCGGGAGAAGGAGTACCCCGCGAGCGTCGCGAAGAACACGACGGAGATGCTCGTGATGATCGCGACGATGAGGCTGTTGGTCACCGCGTGCCAGAAGCCGATGTCGGACGTCACCACGCGGTGCAGGTTGTCGAAGAGGTTCGGCCCGGGGATCAGCGAGGGGACAGGGTTCTGCGCGATCGTCTGCGAGTCGGAGCTCGCCAGCAGGATCGCGTAGTAGATCGGGTACGCCGCGCCGATCGTCACGATCGTCAGCACGAGGTAGGTGAACCAGCCAGGGCGCCGGCTCGCGCCGATACCGCGGTTGCGTCCGGCCGCACGGGCCGCGCCTGCCCCGGCGCGCTGGCGGGTCATCGCGATGGAGGTGCTCATCGGGAGACCTTCTTCCTGGTCTTGGGGGCGCCGGACGAGGCGATCCGTTGGGTGATGGCGAAGTTGATCAGGCCGATGATCACGATGACGAGGAAGAGGATCCAGGCGACGGCCGCGGCCTTGCCGAAGCTCTTCTGCGAGCCCCAGCCGAGCTCGTAGAGGTACATCGTCACGGTCATCCACTGGCGGTCGGCGCCGCCCTGGCCGAGCTGGTCGAACATGCGGGGCTCGTCGAAGATCTGCAGACCACCGATGGTCGAGGTGATGACGACGAAGATGATCGTCGGGCGCAGCATCGGCACGGTGACCGAGAAGAACTGGCGCGCGCGGTTGGCCCCGTCCAGGACGGCCGCCTCGTAGAGGTCGCCGGGGATGGCCTGCATCGCGGCGAGGAAGATCAGCGCGTTGTAGCCGGTCCAGCGGAAGTTGACCATCGTCGCGATCGCGAGGTGGCTCGCGAGCGGGTCGGCGTGCCAGCGCACGGCGCCGATGCCGATGTCGCCGAGCAGGCTGTTGATCATCCCGGACTGGTCGGCGAAGGCGCGGGAGAAGATCAGCGCGACGGCCACGGGGGCCACGACGTAGGGGAGCAGGACGCCCATCCGCCAGAAGGTCTTCGCGCGCAGGTTCGCGTCGAGCACGAACGCGATGATGATCGCGAAGAAGACCTGCGGGACCGAGGAGAGCAGGAAGATCGAGAAGGTGTTGCGCAGCGCGGTCATGAACCGCGGCTGCTGCACGACGTCGACGAAGTTGCCGAATCCGACGAAGTCGCCCTGGCCGCCGATGAGGTTCCAGTCGTGCATCGAGACGAACGCCGTGTACGCGAGCGGGAAGAGCCCGACGATCGCGAACAGGATGAAGAACGGGGAGATGTAGACGTAGGGCGAGACCTTGACGTCGACCTTGCCCCAGAAGTTGCGGCGGGCCTGTCGGGCCTCGCTCGTCGATCGTGCCGGGCGATCGGCCCCGGGTCGTGGGCCCGGGCCTGCGCCCTGGGTTCCGGTCTCGGCGGTCATCGCCATCGTGCACTCCTGCAAGTCGCTGGGGGTGGAAAAGGGGGAGGACAGACCTCAGGGCTGGGCCGCCGCGACGAGCGACGGCCCAGCCCTGATCGGATCAGTTCAGGCCGAGGTTGGTGAAGTCGGAGACGGCCTTGTCCCACGAGGCTGCGGCGTCGTCGGTCTTGTCGACGTCCACGCGGGTGATCGCGTCGGTCACGGTGGTGTTGATCGCGAAGTAGTTCGCGCCCTTGAACGGGGAGACCGTGACGGCTGCTGCGCGGTTGGCGAGGATCTCACCGGTCGGCGCGTTGTTGAAGAACTCGTTCGTCTGGCCGAGCAGGTCCTGGCTCTTGAGAGCGTCGACCTGGCTCGGGAAGGTGCCCTTGGCGATGAACGCCTTGATCTGCTGCTCGGGGGCCGTCAGCCACGCGGCGAACTTGCGGGCCTCCTCAGCGTGCTTGGACTGCGCCGGGACGGTGAGGAACGAGCCGCCCCAGTTGCCGCCGCCGCCGGGGAAGACGTCGGCGACGTCCCAGCCGGTGACGCCGGCAGCGTTGCCCGAGATGACACCGAGCATCCAGCCGGGGCAGAGCATCGTGGCGAAGCCGTCGTTCTGGAAGGCGTTCGTCCAGTCGTCGCTCCACTGGCTCAGGTGCGCCGAGAGGTTGTCGTCGACGGAGGCGGCGAGGACGGCGTTGTAGGCGTCCTTGACCTCGGTGTTGTCGGCGAGCGGCTTGGCCGTGCCGTCCTCGTTCTCGTACGCGGCGGCCATCTGGTTGACCATGCCCTGGTAGATCGCGCCTGCGGAGTCGAACCACGGGACGTCCGACTTGGCCGCGAAGTCCTTGCCGACCTTGAAGTAGGTGTCCCAGCCGCCGGTGAGGCAGCTTGGCGACCTCGGCGCGGTCGGTCGGGAGACCGGCGGCACCGAACAGGTCGGAGCGGTAGCAGACGCCCTCGGGGCCGATGTCCGTGCCGTAGCCGATGAGCTTGCCGTCAGGGGTCGTCGCCTGAGCGGTCTTCCAGTCGAGCCAGCGGCCCTTGACGTCGTCGTTCGTCAGGTCGACGAGCTTGTCGGGGTACTGCATGAGCTCGGGCAGCCAGTCGACCTCGATCGCCTCGACGTCGGTCAGGCCGGAGCCTGCGGCCAGGCCGGTCATCATCTTGTCGCGGGCCTCGTTCGAGGTCGCGGCCTTGGTGGCCTCGATCTTGATGCCCGGGTTCGCGGCCTCGTACTCGGCGTACAGGTCGTCGTAGCCGAACTCGTTGAACGTGGTGATCGTCAGGGTGACGTCTTCGGCGGCGGTGGTGGCCGACGAGCTGGCCGACTCGGTCGCTGCGGGCGTGGTGCTGCTGCTGCAGCCGGTTGCGAGGAGGGCGATGCTCGCCGTCCCGACCGTGAGCATCAGCCACGGCTTCCTGATCGTGCGCACGTGTGACTCCTTCGTCGTCCGGCGGCTTCTGTGCCGCCGAGGGTGACCCGGGCCGTTCATGGTCCGGGGTGCTGCCTGTGGGTACTGCTCCTGCGGGACGTCGCCCTCGCGACCTCCCTCTGGAACCGGTCCCACTCGGCTGGGTAGAACCCTACGCCATTGTTGGGACCGGTCTCAGTGACAGTGCAGGACGTTCCACCCTGATCGCGCTTGCAGTCAATTCCCGTGACCGAACTGTGACGATCGGGCGGGCTCCAAGCGGCTCGGGGGAGCTCGAGGGGTGCGGACCCTGGTCTCTAGGTCCCATGTTTGGTCCCAGCAGGGCCGTGACAATCAGGACATGGTCCGATGGGACGAGCACCAGGCGCTGGCGTCACCGAGTCGTGTGGCGATCCTCGAGCTGCTTCGCGCCCGGGGTGAGGCCGTCGGTGTCGAGGAGATCGCCACGGCTGTCGGGCTGCACGTCAACACGGCGAGGGAGCACCTCGACCGGCTCGTCGCCGTCGGGTTCGTCGAGCGCGAGCGGGAGCACCGCACCGTGCGCGGGCGCCCGAAGATGCTCTACCGCCGGCTCGCCACCGCCCCCGACGGGCCCACCACCGTGCGCGCACGGCTCGACGCGGTGCTCGTCGCGGGATTCGGCCAGGCGGTCGACTCGCCGTCAGCGGCGGCGCATGCCGCGGGCCGCGCGCTCGTCCAGGGCCTGCCGCCGATCATCGGTGAACCCCACCAGGACGCGCCGAGCCAGCTCGGAGCGCTCGTCGACCACCTCCAGGGCCTCGGCTTCAACGCCCGCCCCGAGGGCTTCGACGTGCACCTCAAGGAGTGCCCGCTCGCCCATCTCGCGCAGAGCCGCTCCGAGGTCGTGTGCTCGGCCCACCTCGGGATGACCAGCGCCCTCGCCGACCGTCTCGGCGGCCCGCTCGAGGTCGAGGGTGTCGAGCCCTTCTCCGCGGAGTCGGGCGCCTGCGTGCTGCACCTGCGCGAGGCCTGACCGCCCACCGCTCTCGCGGCGGGCGGCCAGACCGTCCGCTCACAGGTAGCGCGTCGGGTCGAACTCGGCCAGCGGGATGATCCGCACGCGCGGCAGTCGCGAGGTGAAGGCCTGCACGTCGTGCTCCAGGTCGAAGATCTCCAGCCCGCCCTCGGTGAGCTGGCGCAGCGAGGTGCTGACGAACTCGCCGAAGGCGAGCAGCCCCACCCGGCGCCCCGGCCCGAGCAAGGCCCCGAGCTGCGGGGCGAAGTCGCCGTCGTGCGTCGCCAGCAGCACGTCGCCCGGCCGGTCGGCCAGCGCGTCGAGCGTGCGCTGGATACCGATGTCCACGACCTTCTCGGAGCTGTCCCCGGACAGCGGGATCGGCTGGAAGCCGATCGCCAGCAGCGCCTGGACGAAGCTCATCGGCAGCGACCCGTTGGAGGCGTTGAGGAAGAACAGCCCCTTCGCGTCCGTCCCGCCCCACACCGTGCGCGCATGCTCGAGCACGCGCTCCCAGCGCGGCCGCTGGTCCGGTGCCGGGCGGCCGCCGAGGATCGACCCGCCGAGGGTCGCGTCGATGTTCTCGCCGTCGACGAGGAGATAGGTGGTCACGGGTAGAGCCCCCTGATCTTGTGGGCCTCGGCGACCCGGCGGACGCTGAGCATCAGTGCGGCGTCGCGCAGCGAGATCCGCTCGCGCCGGGCGACGTCGGCGACGGCGTCGTAGGCGTGCAGCATGCGTTCCTCGAGCCGTTGCTCGATCTCCGCCTCGGTCCACCAGTAGGCCTGCTGGGCCTGGACCCACTCGAAGTAGGAGACGACCACACCGCCCGCGTTGGCGAGGATGTCCGGCACGACGACGATGCCGCGCTCGGCGAGGATCGCGTCCGCCGGTGCGGAGGTCGGGCCGTTCGCGCCCTCGACGACCCACTGCGCCTTGACCTGCGGGGCGTTGTCGCTGTTGAGGACTCCCTCGACGGCCGCCGGGACGAGGACGTCGACGTCGAGCAGCAGGAGCTCCTCGTTGCCGACGGGGTCGGACTCGGCGAAGCCGACGACGGAGCCGGTGCGTGCGACGTGCTCGACGAGCGACGGCATGTCGAGCCCGCCCGAGCGGTGCACGCCGCCGTACTGGTCGCTGACGGCCTCCACGCGGGCCCCGGCCTCGGCGTACATCACCGCGGCGTGCGAGCCGACCTTGCCGAAGCCCTGGACGGCGATCCGCACGTCCCCGAGCTCGCGGCCCGCCTCGCGCAGGGCCGCCCTGGTCGAGTGGACGACACCGCGCGAGGTGGCGGTCGCGCGGCCGAGGGAGCCGCCGATCTCCAGCGGCTTGCCGGTGACGACACCGGGGATCGTGTAGCCCTGGCTGACGGAGTAGGTGTCCATCACCCAGGCCATCGTGCGGGCATCGGTGCCGATGTCCGGCGCCATGATGTCCCTCGCCGGGCCGATCATCGGCATGATCTCGCTCGTGTAGCGGCGCGTGACGCGCTCGAGCTCCGCCTGGGAGAACAGTCGCGGGTCGATCGCGACGCCACCCTTGGCCCCGCCGTACGGCAGCTCGACGACGGCACACTTCCAGGTCATCCACATCGCCAGCGCGCGCACCTCGTCGACGTCGACCGATGGGTGGTAGCGCAGCCCGCCCTTGCCCGGCCCGCGCGAGACGTTGTGCTGCACGCGGTAGCCGTGGAAGAGCGCCGTCGAGCCGTCGTCCCGGCGCAGCGGGATCGAGACGTTGATCTCGCGCCGTGGCGTCGCGAGCATCGCGTGGAGGCCCTCGTCGTAGCCGAGCCGTGCGATCGCGCCCGCGAGCTGGGCCTGCGCCGTGGTGAGCGGTCCGTCATGCGTCGGGCGGGCGGACGCGGGGGCGAGCGAGGGGACGACCCCCGTTCCTCCGCCCTGGGACGGGGAGCTGTGAGTGCCGGTCATGCTGAGGTCCTCCTGGACGTCCATGGCTTCCGGCACGGTGACCCGCGCCGGCCGCTCCCACTCTTGCACTCCGGCGCCGTCCGCGCCCGTACCCGTCCCTGCGGCGCGCGAGGCGCTCCGGCCCGCGCACGGTGCACGCCGTGGAAAAGGCTTCCGCATGTCACAGGTGCCACCTAGGGTTCCTCCCATGGCCGACGCGATCACAGCAACAGGACTGGTCAAGAGGTACGGCTCCGTGACAGCCCTCGCGGGGGTGGACCTGTCGGTGCCCCAGGGGACCGTCCTCGGTCTGCTCGGGCCCAACGGCGCGGGCAAGACGACGATCGTGCGGATCCTCGCGACGCTCCTGCGCCCCGACGAGGGCAGCGCGCAGGTCGCCGGGGTGGACGTGCTTGCCCATCCCCGTGACGTCCGTCGGCGGATCGGGCTCTCCGGCCAGTACGCCGCCGTGGACGAGTACCTCACGGGATTCGAGAACCTCAACATGATCGGCCGGCTCTACCACCTGGGGGCCAAGCGCTCCAAGGAGCGCGCGCGTGAGCTCCTCGCGGCCTTCCGCCTCGACGACGCCGCCGACCGGCCGACCCGCACCTACTCCGGCGGCATGCGGCGACGGCTCGACCTCGCCGGCTCGCTCGTCGCCGACCCGCCCGTCCTGTTCCTCGACGAGCCGACCACCGGCCTGGACCCGCGCAGCCGTGTCGAGATGTGGGAGGTGATCGAGTCGCTCGTCGAGCGCGGCACGACCCTCCTGCTCACCACGCAGTACCTCGAGGAGGCCGACGCCCTCGCGAACAGGATCGTGGTCATCGACCACGGACGGATCATCGCTCAGGGCACCGCCGACGAGCTCAAGGGTCAGGTCGGCGGCGAGCGACTCGAGATCACGATCGCCGACCCTGCCCGGCTCGCCGAGGCTGCGGGGATCGTCGAGCCCCTCGGGGTCGGGCCCGCCGTCGTCGACGAGCACCGGCGGTCGATCCTCGTCCCGGTCAGCGGGGGGACGGGCGTCCTGGTGGACGCCCTGCGCCGGCTGGACACCGCGCAGATCTCTCTCGACGACGTCGGTGTCCGGCGCCCGACGCTCGACGACGTCTTCCTCAGCCTCACCGGCAAGCCGGCCGAGGAGAGCGAGGAGCAGGACGAGTCGAGCGCCCCCGCCGGCAGGTCAGGCCGCACACGTTCGGAGGCACGTCGATGAGAGTCCCCGCAGTCATCGCGGACGCGCATGTCGTCGCGACGCGCAACATCATCAAGATCAAGCGGGTTCCGGACCTCCTGGTCTTCACCGTGCTCTCGCCGATCATGTTCGTGCTGCTCTTCGCCTACGTCTTCGGCGGGGCGATCGGCGGGACGGTCAGCCCCGGTGCGGACAGCAGCTCGTACCGCGAGTTCCTCATCGCAGGGATCTTCGCCCAGACCGTCATCTTCGGGGCGACGATCACCGGTGCCGGCCTCGCCGAGGACGTGAAGAAGGGCATCATCGACCGCTTCCGCTCGCTGCCGATGGCTCCGTCCGCCGTGCTCACCGGCCGGACGCTCTCCGACGTGGTCAACAACGTGCTCGTGCTCATCGTCATGTCGCTCACGGGCCTCGTCGTCGGCTGGCGGATCCGTGGCTCGTTCCTCGACGCGATCGTGGGCTACGGGGTGCTGCTCGTCTTCGCCTACGCGATCTCGTGGATCATGGCGTGGATCGGGATGCTGGTGCCGAGCCCGGAGGTCGTGAACAACGCCTCGTTCATCGTCATCTTCCCGCTGACCTTCCTGGCGAACACCTTCGTCCCGCTGAGCACCCTGCCGGCCGTCCTGCAGACCTTCGCCGAGTGGAACCCCGTCTCGGCGGTGACCCAGGCCGCGCGCGAGCTCTTCGGCAACATCCAGCCCGGCTCGCCCGAGCCGACCGCCTGGCCGCTGGTCCACCCGGTGGCGTACACGATGCTGTGGTCCCTGGCGATCCTGCTGATCTTCGTGCCGTTGGCGAACGCCCAGTACCGGCGTTCGACGAGCCGGTGAGCAGGGGCACGCTCAGCCGGTGAACTCGAAGTGCCAGTACTCGGGGTTGCTCCCGCCTGCGCGCGCCCATGAGGGAGCGACCCAGCCGTACTCGGGTGCGTGCAGCACGAGCCAGTCGTACCGCGGGCTGCCGAAGGAGTAGGCCGCCCACTCCCAGGTGTCGATCGCGGTGCCGAGCCCGTGGTTGGAGGTTCCGGGCCTGGCGGCGAGCGTGCCGTAGTAGCTGCGCATCGCCACCTGCTGCTCGTAGGAGCGGTAGCTGAGGTCGACGGCGATGTTCTCGTCGAACTCCGCCCGGAACGCCTCGTTGAGCCGGGTCAGCGCCGCGGCGGCGTCGGCCCTCAGCCACTGCTTGTTGCCCTGGGAGTCCTCGCACCAGCCGAGCGGCGCCATCGCCGAGGCGGGGACCCGGCCGTTGCTCCCGTCCCCGCTCGCGCTCGGCGTCGAGGTGTAGAAGATCGGGCGTCCGTCCTGCACGGGCGGCTCGTAGGAGCCGGGGCCGCCGCAGTCCGGGCCCGCCCCGGCGGGACGCACCGCGGTGGGTGCGGGGTCGACGGCGGCAGGGGCCGGGCTCGCCGCTGCCGCGGGAAGGCTGCTCGTCGCGGCATCGGGGACGAGCTCGGCCGTCGGGCTCGGGGACGGTGTCCGTTCGGGGGTCGGGGTCGGTGCGGCGGGCGTGGCCTGCGCGCTCTCCGAGGCGTCCTGTGCGACCTCGCCCGTCGCCGAGGAGCTCTGCTCGAGGCGCTCCTGCGCCTGGGCGGCGCGCACCTGCCAGCCCACGACGGCGCCGGCGAGCACCGCGAGCGACAGGGCCGACACGAGGACGGCGCGCTGCCTCGTGGCGAGCAGGGCACGCCATCGCGCGGCTCTCGGTGCGGTCCTCACCGCCCGAGTCTCACCCGGGACGCGGAGGATGTCGACCGAGCAGGCGGGGTCCGGGCAGCCCGTCGCGCTCGCTCGGCCCGAGGGACCTGCGACCCAGGCGCCGGGCCGACCCGTCGGCGACGCTGGATCAGTGGCCCGTGCGGCCCAGGGGGAGAGGCTGGAGGTGTGCGCCGATGAACGTCCTCATCGCTGTGGCGTCACGTCATGGAGCGACCCGCGAGATCGCCGACGCGATCGCCGACGTGATCCGGGAGTCCGGTTTCGTGGTGACGGTGCGTGACCCGGACGACGTCGAGGACATCGAGGCCTATGACGCCGTGCTGCTCGGCTCGGCCATCTACGTCGGTCGCTGGGCCGCCTCGGCGCGCGCCTTCGTCGACCGCTGCTCGCACGCGCTGCTCCGGCGTCCGGTGTGGCTGTTCTCCTCCGGCCCGGTGGGATCCCCGCTCGCCCCGGCCTCCGAGCCCGACGAGATCTCCTCGCTGGTGACCCGGCTGAACGCCAGGGGCCATCGATCCTTCGCCGGTCGCCTCGACCGCTCGGGTCTCGCGCTGGCCGAACGCGCCGTCGTCGCGCTGGTCCAGGCCGAGAACGGTGACTTCCGGTCATGGCCCGACGTCCAGGACTGGGCGCTCCAGGTCGCTCAGGAGCTCCAGAGCACCGACGTCAGCGGGGCGAAGCTCGCGCGCTGAGCGATCAGCATGCCTCGGCCGGTCAGCGGGCGAGCCACTCGGCCCCGGCGCGCTCCTCGGCCCGGATCGCTCCCTGCATCGCCTCGGCGATCGCCTGCTCGATGGCCGAGCCGAAGAAGGGGACGGAGGCCTTGAGGTCACCCTCGAGGACGAGGCTCGTCGTGCTCGCAGCGGTGGCGGTCATCCGGATCGTCCCGGTCAGGCGCACGGGCGCTCCCGTGACCTCGACGACGATCGTGCCCTGCCGCGCCGCGAGATCTGCCGACGGTGCCTGCCAGGCCTGGACCTCGCGGACCTCGAGCGTCCCGCCGACGAGCGCCCGGAACTGCGCAGGCACGTCCGTCGTCGGCATCTGCCTACGCGTCGTGACGGTGAACGGGCCCTCGGCCGTCCCTACGACATCGGCCGTCTGGGTCACCGCACCCGAGGCGCGGACCTTGGCCTCGACGAATCCGGGGTCGGCGAACATGGCGGCGACCCGTTCGGGGCTCGCGTCGAAGCTCGCCTTCGCGGACAGGTGCACCGTCGACCTCCTGGAGTTGGTGACCTGAGGCTAACAAGGCCGGGCGCACCTGCGCCTACGCTTTCGGGGTGTCCACGCTCAGCCAGCTCGTCGCCCGCCACTCCAGCCTTCCGCCCTCGGACGTCGAGTGGCTGCATCTGCTGGTGGGTGACTGGCAGATCATCTCCGACCTCGCCTTCGCCGACCTCGTCCTGTGGCTCCCGACGGACGACGGCTACGTCGCCGTCGCGCAGTCGCGTCCGACGACAGGCGCGACCGTGCACTACGACGACATCGTGGGCAGCTCGGCCCCCGACGGGCAGCGCGCACAGCTCGACCGGGCCCTGGCCGACGTGCGCATCCAGCGCTCGCGGGAGCCCCGCTGGTTCGGCACCTACGCCGTGCGCGAGGAAGCGGTCCCCGTCGTGCGGCTCGGCCGGGCGATCGCCGTCATCGCCCGTCAGACGAACCTCGGTGGCACCAGGACCCCGAGCCGGCTCGAGCTCAACTACGTGGAGTCCGCCGACGAGCTGCTCGGGATGGTGGCTCGCGGCGAGTTCCCGGCGCCGAACGCCGCCACCGGCCCGCGGCGCGGTGCCCCCCGCGTCGGTGACGGCCTCATCCGCCTCAACTCCGAGGGTGAGGTGCTCTACGCCAGCCCCAACGCCCTGAGCTGCTTCCACCGACTCGGTCACCTCGGCTCGCTCGTCGGGATGTCGCTCGCCGAGGTGACCACCGAGCTCCTCGAGGAGACCGCGGGCACGACGGACGAGTCGCTCCCGCTCGTGGTCATGGGCCGCGCGCCGTGGCGGACGGACATCGAGAGCCGCGGTGTCTGCCTCTCGTTGCGCTCGGTACCGCTGACCGAGGGCGGGCAGCGGACGGGGGCGGTGCTGCTGTGCCGGGACGTCTCCGAGCTGAGGCGCCGCGAGCGGGAGCTGCTCACCAAGGACGCCACGATCCGTGAGATCCACCACCGCGTGAAGAACAACCTGCAGACGGTCGCGGCCCTGCTGCGCCTGCAGGCACGGAGGATGACCTCGACCGAGGCGAGGGAGGCCCTGGGTGAGGCGATCCGGCGCGTGACGACGATCGCGCAGGTGCACGAGACGCTCTCGCAGACGCTCGACGAGATGGTCGACTTCGACACGCTGGTCGACCGCAGCCTGCGGCTCGCCGCCGACGTCGCCTCCGCGGGGACCCCCGTGCGCACGTTGCGTCACGGGACCTTCGGGATGGTCCCGGCCGAGGCCGCCACCGCGCTCGCGCTCGTCCTGACCGAGCTCGTGACCAACGCCGTCGAGCACGGCTTCGCGGACGGTCGGGGCGGGGTCGTCGAGGTGACGGCCGAGCGCGAGGGCGCTCACCTGCGGGCGATCGTCGCCGACGACGGCGCGGGGCTCTCGAACACCGGTGCGGGTCCGGGGGCAGGGCTCGGCACCCAGATCGTCACGACGCTCGTGACCTACGAGCTGAGGGGAACGATCAACTGGCGCGCCCGCGAGGGGCGCCCCGGGACCGAGGTCGTCCTGGAGCTGGAGCTCGACGAGGTCAAGGGCTGAGTCCGGGCATGACGCGACCCCGGTGCGCTCGGAGGGAGCGCGACCGGGGTCGGAGGTCGATCGGGCCGTGCGGCCCGTGAGGCTGCTCTGTCAGCTCGCGCGCCGCGCGCGGGCGGTGCGGCGCTTGAGGGCGCGACGCTCGTCCTCGGAGAGGCCGCCCCAGACGCCCGCGTCCTGACCGGACTCGAGGGCCCACTTCAGGCAGGTCTCGGTGACGGGGCAACGACGGCACACGGCCTTGGCCTCATCGATCTGCTGCAGTGCGGGACCTGTGTTCCCGATCGGGAAGAACAGCTCCGGGTCCTCGTCCAGACAAGCAGCGCGGTGGCGCCAATCCATGACATCTCTCCTTGCGGGCATACGGCTCGACGCCTCTGGTGAGAGACGGAGTCGAAATGGGGTGTCGTGCGAACGTCCTACGACTGTGGCCAAGCCTCACACGCGACGAGTGGATGCACAAGAGGTGACCATCGTGTTTCATCCTGATAACAGTGAGTCCTTCATCACATCGGTTCGAGGTCACATGTAAGCGTGTCCATCGTCATAGGGTCACCCGCATGAGTCGTGCGGAGGAACTGCCCCCGGGGTCCGATCGGTCGGGGCCCTGGCGAGGTGTCGCCGCCGTCTGCATCGCGGTCGAGGCCGTCGCGCTCGCGCTCGGCGGCCTGTGGGCGATCGTCGTCGTCGCGCGCGGATCGGCCGACTCGATCGCGGTCGCCCTGAGCCTCGCGGCCTTCGCCTTCGTGCTGGCCGTCGTCCTCTGGTTCGCGTCCCGCGCCGTGCGCACCGGTCGGGGACGGGTGCGTGGGCCCGTCCTGACCTGGCAGCTGCTCCAGGCCGCGACGGCCGGGACGCTCATCGGCGGAGCAGGGGCGGCGACACCCATCGCTGCGCGGATCGGGTTCTGGGTCGCGGCCCTGCTGGCCGTCGTCGTCGTGACCGCGCTCCTGGTCGACGCGGCGCGGCGCGAGAGCTGACGCGGAGGCTCCCCGCGCAGCCTCATGGTTCGGCCGGCGACCTCCGCGCGAGCCTGCCGACCTGGAGCGGGACCGCCTCCTCCTCCAGGAGCAGCACCCCGCGACCGGGGTGCCGGGGGAACGCCGGATCGGCGGCACCGAGGACGGACCTTCCGGCCGCCTCGGTCGACCCCGGGGTCGACGGGGCGAGGACCAGCACGGGAGCGGAGCGGCGCAGGACGGCGACCGCTCCTCGGTAGCCGGCCGCCGCGGCCTCGGTGCTCACCGCGGCGACGACGAGGGGCACGCGCTCTCCGCACTCGCGCCGCTCGATCCAGCCGCTGAGCAGCTCGTCGACGCCGGGCCATGACCGCAGCACCCGCTCGAGGTCGTCGACGAGGAGGACGGGTTCGTCCGCAGCCTCGCCGCATGAGGCCCACCAGCCCCGAAGCAGCGCCGCGAGCTCGTTGCCCGGCCCGGCGCCGGCGCCGCTGCGGCCCCCGGAGCGTGCCGAGGCGACGAGCTCCGAGAGCTCGAGCACCTCGCGCCGCGGCCCGCCGGGTGTACCGAGGTGGGGAACCGCGAGCGGCCGGGAGTCGGGGCCCTTGGCCGAGCTGTCGTCAGGCTCGCTGCCGGGCTCGCCCGCGGTCAGCGCCGCGCGGATCGTCGCGAGGGCCGTGCTCCGCCCGGAGCGCGGCGGCCCGATGACGAGCAGCCCCGCCCGCAACGGCACGCGGACGAGCCCGGCGTCGTCCCCGCCGCGTCCGAGCACGACCATCGGCGAGTCCTCAGGCCCGGGGCCGGCGCGCCCACCCTCGCCGCGAGGTAGGCGGCTGGCGCGATCGCCCTCGCCGCGAGGTCGCCTGCCGGCGCCATTGACCTCACCGCGGGGGCCGAGGTCTGCCGTGGCGAGCTCGACCTCGCTCAGGACCACGTCCAGCGGGATCGGCTCGAGGCGTGGGCGCCCGCGCCGCGGGATCGGCCCCCCGTCCTGCGCGGCGTGCCCCGCGCCGGGGCCCGAGCAGACCTGGACGCTGCGTGCCTCGGGCAGCAGGACTCCGCGTCCGGGGTGGGAGCGCCGGCCCGCCTCGCGCGGGACCCCGAGGACGGCGTCCTCGTGGGGGTCGCCGGTCGCCAGGACGAGTCGGTTCGCCGCATGGGGCAGCAGGCGCAGGACCTCGGCCGGGCCCCCTGCTGCCGCGATGCCGATCCCGAGCCGTGCCGCGTCACGCAGGAGCTCTCCGAAGGCCTCCGGGCCCTGGCCCGCGCGTCCCTGCTCGAGGGCCCTGAGGACGCCGCCCACGTCGTCGACGACGAGCAGGTGCTCGACCGCCCCCTGGCCGCCCCCCGCGCGCAGGAGGTCGAGCAGCCGATGGATGCGTCGGGGGTCGGTGACGTCCACCGTGGTGCCGAGGGCCCCGGGCGCCTGCCCGGTCGCCATCCGCGTGCCGGTGGCGACGCCGGACGGCAGCGGCCGCCCGGCGATGCGGTGGACGGTCAGTCCCGCACGCAGTGCGGACCGGGTGACGGCGTCCAGGGCCGTCGTGCGGCCCGATCCCGGGCGGCCGACGACGAGGAGAGCGCCGTCGGCGGGGTCCCAGCGTGCCGGGACCGCGTCCACGAGCTCCGCGTGGTCGGCGAGCCCGAAGGCAAGGGCTCCCGTGCGCTCCGTCCCTTGCGGCAGGTCCGCGTCGGCGACGCTTGTCGGCAGGGGCGGTGCCCAGAGGGCCGCGGGTCCGGTTCGCCCCTGCGCCGCACGGCATGCCGCGTCCACCAGCCCGGGGAGCACATCGCCCCCCGGCACTCGGCCGGTTGTTGGCCCGGTCGTCCGAGCGCCCGGCTCACCGGCGGGCCCCGTCGCCCCGCCGGGCACGACGCCGGGCCAGGGCGGCGCCCACCTGGCCGCCGTGGCCGTCGATCCGATCGCCGCCCACGCGGTCTGCTCCACGACGGGCGCGCCAGGACCGCGCCGGATCACCGCCCGCCCGGGCCGGTCAGCGGGGAGCCCCGCGGCATCGGGGACCTCGACGACGTCGAGGGAGTCGGCCGGATCGGTCACGCGCAGGCAGATGCGCAACGAGACGTTCGCCCGGACCTGCGCATCGACGGCGCCCGCCGGCCGCTGGGTGGCCAGGACGAGGTGGATCCCGAGCGAGCGACCCTGCGCGGCGAGCCTGACCAGGGCCGGGAGCACCCCGGGCAGGTCGTCGCGCAGGGCCCGCAGCTCGTCGACGACGACGAGGATCCTCGGGGGAGCGGGGCCGAGCGAGCGCAGTGCCTCGAGGTCGGTGACCCCGGCCTCCCGCAGCAGCCGCTCGCGACGCCCCAGCTCGCGTCGCAGGCCGTCGACGGCACGCGCGGCGAGGGCGGCGTCCAGATCCGTCACCTCGCCCACGACATGGGGGAGCCGGCGGCAGGGGCCGAGCCCCGCGCCGCCCTTGAAGTCGATCAGCACCACGGCGAGGCGGTCCGGCGGGTGACGCAGGGCCAGGTCGAGCACGAGCGACTGGAGCAGCGCGGACTTCCCGGCCCCCGTCGTCCCGGCGATCAGCACATGGGGCCCGTCCGCGAGCAGGTCGAGCTCTGCCGGACCGGTGAGGTCGACGGAGATCCGGGCGATCAACGAGGCCATCGGGCCGGCCTGCCGCGACCACAGCGCCGCGACGGACTGCGGGTCGGTGGGCGCCCCGAGCCCGACGAGGCCGATCCGGTCCGGGAGCAGGGCTGTCGCCCGTCGAAGCCGGTGGTCGCGCGCCGCGATGCGTCGGCCCTGCTCCTCCGCCCAGGCCGCGCCGGCGGCAGGCACGAGGTCGAGGCGCCCCTGGTCCGGCTCGGGACCCGCGCCACGCCGCCGACACCTGCCCGAGCCGTCGACCGTCCACCCGCACCAGGCGGGTACCTCGCGCGGCTCGCCCATGACGAGCAGGACGCCGTCGCCGTCGCCGCGCGAGACGGACCAGCGGTCAAGGCCCGAGCGATCCGCGCCGTCGGCCACGAGCAGCCTGCGGCCGCCGGGACGGGAGGTGCGGTGCTCGATCCAGCGGCACCACGACCAGTCCTGAGCGGCCACCGGGCCGAGTGCGAGGACGAGCGCCATGTCCGGCTCCGCGATCGCGGCGGCGACCAGAGCCCTCGCGACACCGAGCGCCGCCTCGCGCTCGCCGGTCACCGCGATGCCGGCCCGGATCGCCGACCACCACTCCTCGGAGGGGTCGGCTGTCGGCGGGGGTCGCCGGCCGGCGGCTCCGAGGGCGACCCGCTCACCCGAGCCGGCCGCGGCCCGCACGGCGCAGGCCGCCAGGTCGGGCCACCGCCCCAGGGCCCGGGGCGGGGCGGCTCGGGGACCTCGGCGCAGCCCGCCGAGCGCTGGGACCACCGCCGTCACCGCGAAGAGCAGCGGCACCATGCTGCGCAGCGCGAGCGCGAGAGCGATCGAGACGAGCGCAGGGACCAGCCAGGTCGCCGCCGGCACGCGAGGCGGGGCCTCGGCGCGCACGTCCGCCGTGCCCCCCGCCGTGCTCTCCGCCGGCGCGGCCTCGACGAGGCGGACGACCAGCACCGTCGAGCCGAGGCGCACCTCCTGCCCGGGGACCACGCGCCGGCCGCGGCGGCTCCCCACCCGTCGCGTGACCGGACGCCGTCCGCGTCGCGCGCGCAGACCCTCGACCCGCGTCCCGTTCGCCGAGCCGAGGTCCCGGACCACCCAGCCTCGTCCGAGACGTCGGATCCGGGCGTGCTCCGCGGAGACCGCCGGGTCGCCGAGGGCGAGCATCCCGGCCGGCCCGCGCTCGTGCCCGCCACGCCCCGGCCGGCGCCGACCGACCTGGACACAGCCCTCGTCCCCGGGGAGCGCGACGCGACCCGCATCGGGCCCCGCGAGGACCGCGACATGCCAGGGAGCGACGAGCGCCGCGCGCGCAGGGTCCGGTGCGGGGACCGGCGACGGGACCCCGCGCTGCCCGCCGACGCGCATCACGCATCCGGGGACCCATGGCTCCGCGCCCGCGAGCTGCCCCTCCTCCAGCAGGTAGCCGTCGACCACGAGCGGTGCGGTGGCGAGCGCGTCGATGCCGGTCAGGGCGACGAGGCCCGAGCGGCAGGACCCCACGGTGCTGCCCTCCGGCACCTCGACGTCGCCGGAGTGCTCGAGGGTGAAACGCATGATCGCCACCGTGCCGCCTCGTCCTGCGGCGGCCGAGGCGGTGCCGGTGGCCGTGTGGGCGCGCACCGGTCCACACCGGCGGGGGGTGGACCGGCCCGGCGCCCTGGACACCGATCATCCATGTGGCAGCATGACCCCATGACGCATGTGGTCTTGGCCGAAGACGACCCTGCCATTGCCGAACCCTTGGCCCGTGCCTTGGCTCGGGAGGGCTACGACGTCGTCGTGCAAGGAACAGGTCAAGGCGCGATCGGGGCCGTCCCTGCGGCCGACCTGATCATCCTCGACCTCGGGCTCCCGGACATGGACGGGCTCGACGTCGCCCGGTGGATCCGCAACCAGGGCATGACGATCCCCGTCCTGGTGCTCACCGCGCGCGCCGACGAGGTGGACCTCGTCGTCGGGCTCGACGCCGGGGCCGACGACTACGTCACCAAGCCCTTCCGGCTCGCCGAGCTCCTGGCCCGCGTCCGCGCGCTGCTGCGCCGATCGCACGCCGACGGCACCGAGGAGGACGAGCTGCGCGCGCAGGACGTGCGGATGGACCTCGCAGCCCACCGCGCCTTCCAGGGCGAGCGCGAGCTCCACCTGACGGCCAAGGAGTTCGACCTGCTCCGCGTGCTCGTGCGCGACGCCGGAAGCGTCGTCCCGCGCGAGACCCTCATGCGCGACGTCTGGGAGCTCGACCCGACCGGGTCGACCAAGACCCTCGACATGCACGTCTCCTGGCTGCGCCGCAAGCTCGGCGACGACGCGAATGCCCCGACGTACATCTCGACCGTCCGGGGCATGGGCTTCCGCTTCGAGTCCGGCAAAGACTGAGGATGCGTCGCCGCGTCCTGCAGGCGACGATCGCGGCGGTGACGGTCGCCGTCGTCCTCCTCGGCATCCCGCTCGCGTTCTACGGGGCACGCCTCGTGCGCGACACCGAGCTGCGCAACAGGGACGACCGCGCCTCGGCGCTCGCGCGCCAGGTCGAGAGCAGGATCACCAGCGAACGTCCGATCACCGAGGAGCTCCTGGAGTACTACGTCGGCGGCGACAACGGCACCCTGCGCGCCTCGGTCTCCGTGGTGGCACCCGACGGCACGCGCGTCCGCGCTGGTGACCCGATCGCGGGCCGCTCCTACCCGGCGGTCGTGCGGACGGAGTCGGGCGCCGTCGTGCTGCTCACCCTGGACTGGTGGGACGTCTTCTGGCAGTCGAGCAAGGCCGTCGCCCTGGTCATCGCCGCGTCGTTCGTCGCGTTCGCCGCGGGGATCTCGATGGCGCTGTGGCAGGCGCGACGGCTAGCCGCCCCGCTGATCTACCTCGCGGCCAGTGCCGAGCAGCTCGGCTCGGGCCAGGTGCGCCCGCACCTGGAGGCCTCGGGCGTGGAGGAGATCGACCTCGTCGCCGCCGAGCTCGGACGCAGCGCCGACCGGCTCGCCGGGCGACTGGCGGCCGAGCGGCAGTTCGCCGCCGACGCCTCGCACCAGCTGCGCACTCCGCTCACGGCGCTGACGATGCGCCTGGAGGAGATCACCCTCGCGAGCGACCAGCCCGAGGTGCAGGAGGAGGCACGCATCTCCCTCGAGCAGGTCGAGAGGCTCGTCCTGGTCGTCGACGACCTGCTCACGCGCTCGCGACGCGCCTCGGGGGGCACGACGGAGCCGATCCGGCTGCTGGAGATCGTCCACCAGCAGGAGGAGGAGTGGTCGCCGTCGTTCCGCAAGGCCGGACGCCGCCTCGTCGTCGAGGTGGGCAAGGACATGTCGGTGCTCGCGACGCCCGGCGCCCTCGCGCAGGTCTTGGCGACCCTGCTGGAGAACTCGCTGCGCCACGGCGGGGGGACGACGACGGTCCGTGCGCGCCCCTCCGGGGGCAGCGGCGCGATCGTCATCGAGGTCTCCGACGAGGGGCCCGGGGTGCCCGACGACCTCGCACCGCGGATCTTCGAGCGCGAGGTGACCTCGGGCAAGGGGACGGGCCTCGGCCTCGGGCTGGCACGCGACCTCGTAGCGGCGGACGGGGGCCGGCTCGAGCTCGCCCAGCGTCGGCCGGCCGTCTTCTCGATCTTCCTCGCCGGTGTGCCCCGGATGCTCGACCCGGACGACGTCCTGCCGCGCGGCGCCCCGCTCTCGCTACGGCGCCGTGGCCGACGCCGTCGCGCGCGGGGCTGACGGCGCCTCTCCGGTGAAGACGAGGCGGCGGTAGGCCACGTAGCGGAACGCCGTGCCGAGCGCGAGGCCGACGACGTTCGCCGAGACGTTGTCGGCGAGCGGTGAGCGCAGCCCGAGGACGTAGTGCGAGAACCACAGGCAGGCGACAGCGATCGCCATCCCGCCCACGTTGACCACGGCGAACCCGGCGAACTCCTTGGCGCGGCTCTCGGTGCGCCGGCCGGCGAAGGTCCAGAAGCGGTTCCCGAGCCAGGAGACGACGGTGGCGACCGCGACCGACAGGACCTTCGCCGTGAGCGGGCGGTCCCCGAGGATCTCGCCCGGGCCGAAGCGCAGCAGGTTGAACAGGCCGACGTCGACGACGTACGCGAGCGCACCGATGGAGCCGAAGCGGATCAGCTCGAGCAGGCGGGCGCGCATGGACCAAGACTACGGCGGGCGCGCACCTTGTTACGCTCGGCCACCGTGACGAGGGTCGTAGCGGTCGTAGGTGGCGGACAGCTGGCGCGGATGATGACGCCGGCTGCGACCGCGATGGGTCTGCACCTGCGGGTGCTCGTCGAGGACGACGGCGTCTCGGCTGCCGGAGTCGTCGTCGACGCGCCGGTCGGCGCCCCGCGCACCCAGGGCGCGGTGCTCGACCTGGTGACCGGAGCGGGCGCCGGCGCCCGGGCCGAGGTGCTGACCTTCGAGCACGAGCACATCCCCGCGGAGGTCCTCGCGCAGGTCGAGGCCATGGGCGTGGCGGTCAGGCCGAGCCCCGGCGCGCTGCTGCACGCGCAGGACAAGATCGTCATGCGTCGCCGGCTGACCGAGCTCGGCGTCCCGTGCCCGCGGTGGGCGCCCGTCCCGGACGCCGCAGGCTCTCGAGGCCTTCCTCGACTCCGTCGGCGGCGAGGCCGTGGTGAAGACCGCGCGCGGCGGCTACGACGGCAAGGGAGTGCGCGTCGTGCGCTCGGCCGCGGAGGTCGCCGACTGGTTCGAGGCCTCGGCCTCGGGGGGACCGGCGCTCCTCGCGGAGGAGAAGGTCCCCTTCGTGCGTGAGCTCGCCGTCCTGCTGGCCCGGCGCCCCGGGGGCGAGGTGGCCGTCTGGCCCGTCGTGCAGACCGTCCAGGTCGACGGCGTCTGCGCGGAGGTCATCGCGCCGGCGCCCGGGCTGGATCCGGCCCTGGCGCAGGAGGCCGTCGAGGCGGCCGTCACGGTGGCTGCGGGAGTGGACGTCACGGGCGTCCTCGCCGTCGAGCTGTTCGAGATCGCGGCCGATGGCGACCGTCCGGCGCATGTCGTGGTCAACGAGCTCGCGATGCGCCCGCACAACTCCGGGCACTGGACGATCGACGGAGCGGTGACGAGCCAGTTCGAGCAGCACCTGCGCGCGGTCCTCGACCTCCCGCTCGGCGATCCCTCCCCGCGGGCGCGGTGGTCGGTGATGGCGAACGTGCTCGGCAGCAGCCTCGAGCGGCTCACCGACGCCCTTCCGCAGGTCACCGCGGACCCGGGCGCACGCGTCCACCTGTACGGCAAGGGGATCCGCGCCGGTCGCAAGCTCGGCCACGTGACCGTGTGCGGGGAGGACCTCGACGACGTCAGGGCGAGGGCCGCCCGCGGCGCAGCACTCCTGCGCGGCGAGGTGCCCGGGGCCTGAGGCCGCTCCTGCGTCCGTTCGCCCTCGGCGCAGCGGGCGCCGATCGCGCGCGGGACGTGCCAGGGTGGGACCCGACGAAGGGATGCGGGATGAGCGAGCAGGCTCTGGTCGGTGTGGTGATGGGATCGGACTCCGACTGGCCGGTCATGGAGGCCGCGGCGGCAGCCCTGGCGGAGTTCGGCGTACCGGTCGAGGTCGACGTCGTCTCGGCCCACCGGATGCCGCAGGACATGATCGACTACGGGCGCAGCGCGGCACGGCGCGGGCTGCGGGTCATCGTGGCCGGTGCCGGGGGAGCGGCGCACCTGCCGGGCATGCTGGCCGCCGTGACCCCGTTGCCCGTGATCGGGGTGCCCGTCCCGCTCGCGCACCTGGACGGGATGGACTCGCTGCTGTCGATCGTGCAGATGCCGGCGGGCGTGCCCGTCGCGACGGTCTCGGTCGGCGGCGCCCGCAACGCCGGGCTCCTGGCCGTGCGGATCCTCGCCTCCGGCCCCGACGAGCGCGCGGTCGAGCTGCGCGAGGCGATGCTGCGCTTCCAGGACGAGCTGCGCGAGCAGGCGATGGCCAAGGGTGCGCGGCTGCGTGCGCGGCACGGCGATGGGGTCCGATCCCCCGCGGGAGCCGGTTTCAGCGCCGTGCCTGACACGCCGTCGGTCCCGCCGATCGGCTTCAGCGGGAGCTGAGGCCGCGCCGGCGGCTCGTGCCGCTGCTGCGGCCGATCCCTCAGCCGACCGGCATCCCGCCGACGACCCCCGCGGTCAGCGTGCCGTTCTCGACGGAGGACCAGAAGGCGGGCGCCGCGTCCGGGTCGAGCAGCACGGTCGAGCCGATGTCTCCTGGGCGGTAGTCGGGGTTCTTGATCGGCGGCGTGCCGCGGACCCCGGAAGGACCGGTCGCCGCCTTGAAGGCGAGCGCCATGCGGGCGAGGTCGAGCGAGCTCGAGCCGTCGCTCAGCACGAGGGCGGAGGTGCCGGCGTCGACCAGGGCCACCTGCTGGCCCGGGTGCAGGACGAGCGAGGGACGGGCCACCTTCGCGGTGACGGCGGAGATGACCCGCTGCTGACGGCGCGCGCGGCCGATGTCGCCCTCGCGGTCGGACTTGCGCATGCGGGAGTAGGCCAGCGCCATCCGGCCGTCGACCGTCTGGCAGCCGGGGGCTGCCCAGACGAGGCCGGAGTCGGCGTCGTTGAGCGGGAAGTCGACCTTGTCGACCGCCGGGTCCATGCACAGCTCGACCCCGCCGACCGCGTCGACGATCTCGGCGAGGCCGCCGAGCCCGATCTCGACGTAGTGGTCGACGGTGAGCCCGGTGATCTGCTCGACCGTCGTGACCAGCAGTGACGGGCCGCCGAGCGAGTAGGCGGCGTTGAGCTTGGCCGGGCCGTGCCCGGGGATGTCCACGTAGGTGTCGCGCGGCAGGCTGATGAGGGCCGCCGGCCCGGAGGGCGGAACGGCGAGCAGCATGATGGTGTCGGTCCGTGCGCCCTCGGTGCCGTCCTCGGGGATGCCGTTGCCGCCGCGGGAGTCGGAGCCCGCGAGCAGATAGGTCGTCCCGGGTGTCCCGGCGGCCCCGGAGAGCGCCGGCACGTGCTGCACCTTGCCGTTGGCCCACAGGCCGAGCCCGATCGGCCAGGCCAGCAGGAGGGCGAGCACCGCGGCGACGACGAGGAGCACGCGCCGGGGGCGCCGCGAGCGCCGCTCGGCCGCGGCTGCCGGCACGGGAGGCCGTGCCGACGGGCCGCCGGCCTGCGTCGGGCGGATCGTCGCAGGCCGGGAGCGGTCCGGCGCGACCAGGCCGCCGCCGGCGGCCGCGGTGACGGGTCGCCGGACCGGGGCCTGGCCCGCGGCGGGGCGTGCGGCGGGCGAGTCGCGGCGTGCGGCGGGTGAGGCGGGGCGCCCGACTGCTCGCGGCATCTCCGGCCGCCCGACGGGGACCGTCGGGCCGCCGTCCGGCCGGGAGGGCGCGGCGCCTCCCGGTGCGAAGCTCGGCGGTACGGCCGACGGGGCTCCGGGCTTCGCCTGCCGCGGGGTGACGGGGCGCGCCGTGCCCCCGTCGCGCGCCCGGCTCGTCGGTCGCCCGTCGTGCGGGTCGCGGTCTGAAGGCACGACTGAGGGTACGTGGCGCTCGCCGGGCACGTCAGTGCGACGCGCGAGGATCAGCCGCAGACGCCCGTGACGTCGTCGGCGGTGAACGGGTCGGTCCCGGGCTTCGCCGTGGTCGTCGTCGAGGGCTCGGCCGACTGCGCGGTCGTGGCCGACGGTGACGGCGTGGCGGAGGGGGCGGTCGACGCCGAGGTCGTGGCGCTCGGTGTCGCTGCCGGGGTGTCGACCGGCGCGACGATCGGCTCGTCCGCCGCCATGTTCGCCCAGACCGTCTTGGCCGCCGAGGTCCACACGACGCGGTTCTTGTCCTGCGGCCAGGCCGTGACGGGGATCGTCATGAAGGTGATCGCGCTGCGGTCGAGCGAGCGAAGGCTCAGCGCGAGCCCTGCCATGTCGGTGAGCGACCTGAGCCCGGGGTCGACCGTCAGCGACGCCGTCGCCGCGTTGAGGAAGCCCATGAGCTGAGGGACGTCGGTGAGGATGTTCTTGGCCTGGATCTGGCGCACCATCGCGGCAATGAGCTCCTGCTGGCGCCCGGTGCGCTCCAGGTCGGAGCCGTTGAGGTTGGTCCCCTTGCGGGCCCGGGCGAAGCCGAGGGCTGTCGACCCGTCGAGAGTCTGGTAGCCCGCAGCGAGGGTCAGCCCGGCGTCGGGGGAGACGATCGCCTCGGGGATGCAGATGGGCACCCCGCCCAGTGCGTCGACCATGCTGATGAACCCGACGAAGTTCACCACGGCGAAGTGGTCGATCGTCAGCCCGGTGTTCGCCTGGACGGTCTTGATCGTGCAGGCCGCGGCCGAGGTCAGGTCGCCGCCCTGGTCCCAGCCGGTCGCGAACGCCGAGTTGAACATCGCGTCGGACTGCGCGCGCGAGGTCGAGCCGTCGCTCATCGTGCAGGAGGGGATGTCGACGATGGAGTCGCGCGGGATCGACACGAGCTCGGCTCGGCTCCGGTCGGCCGAGAGGTGGACGACGATCGCCGTGTCGGAGCGCATGCCCTCGGCCTCGCCGCCGATGACGCCGTTCTCACCGTCGCGCTCGTCCGAGCCGAGGAGCAGGATCGTGACGTCCTTGCCGGCCAGCGGGTCGTTCGGGTCCGGTGTGGTCGCGGCCTCCGGCGCGGCGCCGACGAGGTCGCTCACGTCGGCGACGCTGACGTTCCCCTGGAGCCGGGCGTACGCGGCAGAGAACCCGCCGATCGACAGCGCGAGCGCCGCGGTCACGCCGAGCGCCGTCCCGCGAAGGATGTGGTGCTTGCGCAGGCTGCGGGCATGGCGCAGCGAACGGCGCGGCGGGACGGCGTGTCGGGGACTCACAACGGAATCCTAGGAGGTCTCCCGTGGCCCGTCGGCGGAGCATCCGGGCTGATCAGGTGGAGGAGATGTGGAGATCGGAGCTCAGCGGCCGAGGGCTGCGTACTTCGCCTCGGTCGCGTCCTTCTGGGGCCGCCACCACGACTCGTTGGCCCGGTACCAGTCGACCGTCGCGGCCAGCCCGTCCCGGAAGCTCTCGTAGCGCGGGGTCCAGCCGAGCTCCTCGCGCAGCTTCGACGCGTCGATCGCGTAGCGCATGTCGTGCCCCGGGCGGTCGCTCACGTGGTCGTAGGCCTTCGGGTCCTGGCCCGTCAGCTCGAGGATCAGCTCGATGACGTCCTTGTTGTTCTGCTCGCCGTCGGCGCCGATGAGGTACGTCTCACCGATCCGGCCGCGCTCGAGGATCGCCAGGACGGCCGAGTTGTGGTCGTCGACGTGGATCCAGTCGCGGACGTTCTCGCCCGTTCCGTAGAGCTTGGGGCGCACACCGTCGACCACGTTGGTGATCTGGCGCGGGATGAACTTCTCCACGTGCTGGTAGGGCCCGTAGTTGTTCGAGCAGTTGGAGATCGTCGCCTGGACCCCGAAGGAACGCACCCAGGCACGCACGAGCATGTCGCTCGCCGCCTTCGTCGAGGAGTAGGGGCTCGACGGGTTGTACGGCGTGCTGGGCGTGAACTTGGCCGGGTCGTCGAGCTCGAGGTCGCCGTAGACCTCGTCGGTGGAGATGTGGTGGTAGCGCACCTCGTGCCGGCGCACGGCCTCGAGCAGCGTGTAGGTGCCGATGACGTTCGTCTGGACGAAGGGCCACGGGTTCGACAGCGAGTTGTCGTTGTGGCTCTCGGCCGCGAAGTGGATCACGGCGTCGGAGCCCGCGACGAGCCGGTCGACGAGCGGGGCGTCGGTGATGTCGCCCTCGACGAACGTGATGCGATCGGCGACCGGGGCAAGGGACGCCTCGTCACCGGCATAGGTGAGAGCGTCGAGCACGGTGACCGCCCAGTCCGGGCGCTCGCGCACGACATGGTGCACGAAGTTCGCTCCGATGAATCCGGCACCGCCGGTGACGAGCAGACGCACGATGTCCTCCAGCTGCGATGGGTTGCCGCGCCAGCGTACCGACTGGACCCATCCGGCTCTGCGCTGACCCCGCCGCGGGGGCAACCGCGGACGACGCGCGCGACCTTCCCGGACGAATCGGACACTCGACGGCGATGTCCTTGACCTGCGGTGATGGACGCCTGAGACTGCCAGCAGGCCCCCGCTGTCGATGTCAGGAACCCCTCATGATCGTCCGTCTGGCGCTCAGCGTCGTTCTCGCGCTGATCGGCGCGGGAAGCCTCGCTGACCCTGCTGCCCCCGCGGACGCGATCGGTGCCGCCCTTGCCCGGGGTTCCGCAGGTCTCGTGACCAGCGCGTCGACCCATGCCGGCGCGCCGAGCACGGAGCTCGCCGCGGCGACGTCATCGGACGACGTCCAGGTCACCCAGGTCGATGTCGTCGTCCCCTCGCTCGACGCGAGCGGCCAGGTCGTCTCGACGCCCGAGCTGCGTGCCGCCGACGCCGCGCCCGATGCGCTGGCCGCGGACGCGCCGGTGGGGCAGGGTCGTGTGGCGAGCGAGGTGCTCAGCACGGACGGCTTCCAGACGGTCGGTGTCACCTGGCCGGCCGATGCGCCCGTCGACGGCCTCGACCCGCAGGTGCGCACCCGCGGCACCGACGGCACCTGGTCGGACTGGACACCGCTCGAGATCGACGACAGCGCCCCCGACGCGGGCTCGGCCGACGCGGCCTCCGGGGTGCGCGGCGGGACGGACTCCTTGTGGGTGGGCCAGGCGGACGCCGTCCAGGTGTCCTTCGGCGCCGATGCGCAGGCGGGCCCGAGCGAGCTGAGCCTCGCGCTCGTCGACGCGCCCGTCCCTGCGGCGACCGCGACGGTCGACGGCGCATCGGCCTCGGGGACCGCGCGGGTGACCAACGCCGCGTTCGTCGCCCCCGCTGCCACCAGCACGGGCGCCCCCACGGTGATCTCGAGGAGCAGCTGGGGTGCGCGGGCGCAGGTCTGCACGCCGAGCGTCGCGTCCGCTCTGGTCGGGGCCGTGGTGCACCACACCGCCGGGTCCAACAGCTACTCGACGGTGGCCGAGGCGGCGCAGCAGATCCGGGGCGACCAGGCGTACCACATCGACGGTCGCGGCTGGTGCGACATCGGCTACAACTTCCTCGTCGACAAGTGGGGAAACATCTACGAGGGCCGCGCCGACAGCCTGACCAAGGCGGTCATCGGCGTGCACGCCGGCGGGTTCAACACGGGAACCCTCGGGGTCTCGATGCTCGGGACCTACGACTCGGCGCCGTCGGCGGCGACGCAGCGATCGGTCGCGCAGATCATCGGCTGGCGGCTCGGTTGGTACGGGATCGACCCCTCCGGCACGATGACGTACCTCACGCTCGGCGGCGAGAACTCGAGCGTCCCTGCCGGGACGACGGTCACCTTGCCCCGCGTGATCGGGCACCGTGATGTCGCGTACACCGCATGTCCTGGGAACGGCGGCTATGCAGCATTGCCCTCGATCCGCTCGATGGCTTCCTCGTTCAGCTACGACCAGCGACTCATGCAGTCGAAGGCGCTCGTCTCCGCGCTCTACCGGGACATGCTCGGTCGGACACCCGACGCCACCGGGATGGCGTTCTGGGCCGCGCGGCTGACAGACCTCGGCCCCGGCGTCGTCTCGACCGACCTGTCCAAGAGCCCGGAGTACGTCATGACCCGTGTCGTCCAGGCCTACCGAGAGGTCCTCGGCCGGGACCCGGAGCCAGGCGGTCTGGCCAACTGGACGGCAGAGATCAGTTCAGGTCGCCTGCGCCAGGAGGACCTCCGCGGGCAGCTGATCGCGAGCAACGAGTACTTCGCCCTGGCCGGGAGCACGACGAGCGGCTACGTCACGCGCCTCTACAACGACATCCTCGGCCGTGCCGCCGCGCCGAGCGAGATCGCGTTCTGGACGGGCGAGGTGCAGCGCCGCGGACGCAGTGCCGCCCCGGCCGGCATCTGGTACTCGTTGGAGAGCGGCGCACGCCGGGTCAACGAGGTCTACGCGGTCCACCTCGACCGCGCCTCGGACCCCGAGGGCCTGCGGACCTGGCCGCCGTACTGGATCGCCAACGGCGAGAACGCGCTCCGCGCAGGGATCGTCTCGAGCCAGGAGTACCTCGATCGGGCGCGCAGGTTGGCGCTCACCTGACCAGCGGCACCGGAGCCGACGGACCGCCGGGGGCTCCACCCATCCTCGCTGTCCCGCACGGGACGGCACCGACGGCAGTTCTCGTTCAGGAGGCCATGTCCATGCTCGGTCGAACCAGCCCGTCCATGTCCGGAGGTGCTGCCGGGAGGTCGCGGAGCCGGATCGCCTCCCTGGCGTTCTGCACCGTCGCGGCCACCTCGCTGATCGGTGCGATCTCGGCTCCGGCGGCGACGGCAGCACCGGCCGACTTCTTCGGGCTCCAGTGGACCCGCGAGTTCCCGGGCACGACGGTCATGGAGTCCTCGCCGCTCCTGGTCGACCTCAACGCCGACGGCACCTCTGACGTCGTCGTGGGGACCAGCAACGGAGCGGTTCTGGCTCTCGACGGCAGGAACGGTGCGACGCTCTGGCAGCGTCAGGCGCTCTCGACCTCGAGCGGGATCAACTCGTCCGCCTCGGCTGCCGACGTCGACGGGGACGGCCGGCCGGAGATCTTCATCGGCTCGGGCAACGCCGAGGCCAACCCGGGGCCGGGTGCGCTCCTGTCGTTCGAGCACGACGGCACGCCTCGCGCCGGGTTCCCCTTCGTGGCCGACGACAAGATCGCGCCGACCAGGAGCCCGGGCATCACCACGAGCCCTGCGCTCGCCGATGTGGACCAGGACGGGACGGTCGACGTCGTCTTCGGGTCGCTCGCCCTGAAGAGCATCTGGGTGGTCGACGTCAACGGGAACACGAAGCCTGGCTTCCCCTACTACTCGAACGACACCAACTTCTCCACGCCTGCGCTCGCGGACCTCAACGGGGACGGGATCACCGACTTCGTGATGGGGCAGGACCAGTCCCCGCCGGGGAACCGCTGCGGGACGTTGCGCGGGTTCACCGGGGCGGGAACCCAGCTCTTCGAGAAGGGGATGTCGGAGATCGTCCGCTCCTCCCCGGCGATCGGCGACGTCGACGGCGACGGCCAGCCGGAGATCGTCGTCGGCTCCGGGAACTTCTGGAGCAACCCGGCGAACCAGAACGCGCAGTCCGCTGTGACCTGCGGAAATGCGCATGACGAGACCAAGCTCTACGTCCTGACCCTCTCCGGCCAGGTCAAGAGGGTCATCGAGACGGGCGGAAACACCTTCCCGTCCCCTGCGCTCGCCGACTGGAACGGCGACGGCCGGCTCGACATCGTCGAGGCGACCTCGACCCAGTACCGCCCGTCGGGCACCGGCGGCGAGCTCGTCGTGTTCGACGGTGCCACGGGTGCGCAGCTGGCACGCACGACCCCGGGGAACGTCCGGGAGGACGTCATCGCGGGGACCAGTGCTGCCGACTTCGACGGAGACGGCAGGCAGGACGTCCTGATCGCAACCGGTAGCGGCACCTATCTCCGTCAGGGCGGCACGGGAGCCCTGCTCGGGACGATGAACGTCGGCGCGATCTCCTCGCAGGCCACCCCGGCGATCGCGGACCTCGACAAGGACGGGCGGCTCGAGGTCGTCACCGCAGGCTTCCGGCCCGGCGCCCCGCCGACCGCGTTGATCCAGCGGTGGACCACCAGCTCGGCACGGGGAAGCGTCACCGCGGCGTCGTGGCCGACCTTCCACCACGATGCGCGGCGTACAGGCAACACGACGCCGCCGCCGCTGACCCAGAGCGCCTGCCCGGCCTCCGACCCGACGGGCTACTGGATGGCCTCGAGCGATGGCGGGGTCTTCCCGTTCTGCGGTGCCAAGTTCTTCGGTTCCGCGGGCGGGGTCCAGCTCGCGTCGCCCGTGGTGTCCATGGCGCCGACACCGAGCGGTCAGGGCTACTGGCTGGTCGCGAGCGACGGCGGGGTGTTCGCCTACGGCGACGCACAGTTCTACGGGTCGACGGGCGCCATGAGGCTCAACCAGCCGATCGTCACGATCATCCCGACCCGGACCGGAAGGGGCTACCTCCTCATCGCACGGGACGGCGGCGTCTTCAGCTTCGGGGACGCGCAGTTCTACGGGTCCACGGGCGCGATGAGGCTCAACCAGCCGATCGTCACCGGGTCGAGGACGCCGAGCGGCGCCGGCTACTGGCTGGTCGCCTCGGACGGCGGCGTCTTCAGCTTCGGGGACGCGCAGTTCTACGGGTCCACGGGCGCGATGAGGCTCAACCAGCCGATCACCACGATGCTGACGACGCCGGGCAAGGGCTACTCCCTGGTTGCCAGCGACGGCGGGATGTTCACCTTCGGCGACGCACCGTTCCTCGGCTCGACAGGTGCGATCAAGCTGAACCAGCCGATCGTTGCGGCCAACTACACCCGCTCGGGCGGCGGCTACTGGCTGTTCGCCGCGGACGGCGGGGTCTTCACCTTCGGCGACGCGCAGTTCAAGGGATCGCTCGGGTGGCGTCACCTGAACGCGCCTGTCGTGGCGTCGGCGGTGCCCTGAGCGATCGCGAGCGGTGGACCTCCCGCTTGCGGGTGGTCCCGCCCGGGCAGAGGGGCGCATCGACTACGCTGCCATGCTGCAGAGAGATGCAGGGGTGCGCTCCACGACGGAAGGCGAAACAGGTCCATGAAGGCTGTGCTGCTCGCAGGGGGCCTCGGCACCCGCATGCGGGAAGAGACCGAGTTCCGTCCCAAGCCCATGGTCGAGATCGGCGGCAAGCCGGTCCTCTGGCACCTGATGAAGATCTTCGCCGCGAACGGGATCACCGACTTCGTCGTCTGCACCGGCTACAAGGGTGAGCAGATCAAGGAGTACTTCCTCAACTATGCCGCTCACAACAACGACTTCACGATCACCCTCGGTCACCGTGGTGCGCTCGAGTTCCACGACGACCACACCGAGAGCAACTGGACCGTCACGGTGGCCGACACGGGTGCCGCCACACTGACCGGTGGTCGCGTCGAGCGCATCGAGAAGTACGTCAAGGGCGAGCGCTTCATCGTCACCTACGGCGACGGCCTCGCGGATGTCGACATCGCCGCGCTGGTCGCGTTCCACGAGGCGCACGGGCGCAAGGCGACGATCACGACGGTCCGTCCGCTGTCCCGGTTCGGCCTCGTCGACGTCGATGCTGACGGCGCGGTGTCGAGGTTCCGTGAGAAGCCGCAGATGGAAGACTGGGTCTCGGCCGGCTTCTTCGTCTTCGAGCCGTCGGTCTTCGACGAGCTGCGCAACACGGACGACGTGATGCTCGAGCACGAGCCCTTGGACCGGATCGCCGCAGCCGGCGAGCTCTCGGCGTACCGCCACGAAGGCTTCTGGCAGCCGATGGACACCTTCCGTGAGTCGCAGCTCCTCAACGAGATGTGGGAGTCGGGAGCGGCCCCGTGGAAGGTGTGGGCATGACCGAGCCGCTGGCCGACGTCGACACCCCCCGCCGGCTGATCTCGATCGTCATCCCGGCGTACAACGAGTCCGACTGCGTCGATGAGCTCGCGAGCCGCCTCCAGGGCGTGATGGCAGGTGAGGCGTCGTACGACTTCGAGGTGATCATCGTCGAGAACGGGTCGGTCGACGACACCTGGGACAAGCTCAACCGGATCCATCAGGCGGATCCTCGGTTCAAGATCGTTCAGCTGGCGCGGAACTTCCGGATGGACGGCGGTCTGACCGCAGGGCTCGCCCATGCGACCGGGGACGCGGCCGTCGTGATGACCGCAGACCTCCAGGACCCGCCGGAGCTGATTCCCGAGTTCCTGCGCAAGTGGGAGGAGGGGTACGAGAACATCTACATGGTGGTCAGTCGCCGCAACGGGACCGGCCCGCTCCGCACCTTCAACAGCAAGGCCTTCTACTGGCTGGCAGGCAAGCTCACCGACGGAGCGATCCCGCGCAACGCGAGCGACTTCCGGCTCGTCGACCGCGGGGTGTACGAGACGATCAACACGATGCAGGAGCGCAACCGCTTCGTCCGAGGTCTGTTCGCCTGGGCCGGCTACAAGTCGATCGGGATCGACCACGAGCGTCCGCCACGATTCGGCGGCGAGTCGAAGGCGCATTCGCTCAAGGTCCTGGACCTCGCGTTCAAGGGAATCTTCGCGCACTCGTACGTCCCTCTGCGATTCATCACGGTCACCGGCCTGGTCGTCTCCGCGATCTCCTTGGTGGTCCTGGTGGGCTTCTCGATCCGTTGGCTGACGACTGGCGTGCCCTTTGCCGGCTTCGGGACGCTGATCGGTTTCACCCTCCTGCTCTTCGGGATTCTCTTCTCGATGATCGGTGTCGTCAGTGAGTACGTCGGTCTCATCTACGAAGAGGTCAAGCAGCGGCCGAACTTCGTCGTCCGCCGCCGGGTAGGGCTGTGAGGGTCGCGGTCATCGGGTCCGTCAGCAAGCAGAACGGTGTCGGCGACGCAGCGGTGGAGGGCCCCGCATCGCTTCTCGGGCGGCTCCGGGCGCTCTTGCGGCTCGAGGTGATCCGCTTCGGGCTTGTCGGGGTGGTGAACACCGCATTCGGGTACGGCGTCTTCATCGCGCTCGAGCTCAGTGTCGGGCATGTCCTGCACTACCTCGTGATCCTCGGCATCTCGCATGTGCTCGGCGTGCTCGAGGCGTACGTGCTTCAGCGTTGGCTCGTCTTCCGGGTGCGGGGCCACTGGTGGCGCGACCTCCTGCGTTTCTGGTCGGTCTACCTCGTCGCGCTCGCCTTCAATGCCGCAGCGCTCCCCCTCCTGCACGAGGTCCTCGGCATCGCGGTCATCCCTGCCCAGGGCATCGTGCTTCTCGTCTCCGCGCTCGGTACCTACGTAGCTCATCGCAACTTCTCCTTTCGCCGGCCCCCGAGCAAGGCGCACACCGAGACCACGGGTGACGGTCGTCCTCGCGACGACGACAGGACGGAGACCGGGTGAGCGGCGCAGCGAGTTCGGCGCCGACGGCTCTCGTGGTCGGCGGGTTCGGCGCGCTCGGCGGCGCGGTGGCGGCCGCGCTGGAGGCCGATGGCTTCTCGGTCCTCCGGTCCAGTCGGACGGCGCGACCGGGCGGAGTCGTCCTGGACGAGGAAGGGACGGCGGCTCTGCCCGCCCTGGACGCGGTCGTCTGGGCGCACGGGGTGAACGTCAACGACCGGGCCGAGCAGCATGACGCGGGGGAGCTCGCCCGGGTTCTCGACGTGAACGTGAGGCTCGTCGCCGCGCAGCTCCAGACGTTGGTGGCATCCGACCGGCTCACGCCCGGCGCCCGGATCGTGATCATCAGCTCCATCTGGCAGGAGCTGGCGCGTTCCGGCAAGTTCTCGTACACCGTCTCGAAGGCTGCCGTCGGAGGTCTCGTCCGCGCCGCCGCGCTCGACCTCGCCGACCGGGGCATCCTCGTCAACGGCGTGCTTCCCGGCGTCGTCGACACCCCGATGACCAGAGCGATGCTCTCCGAGGCCCAGATCGCGACCGTCGAGGGCGCGACGCCCGGCGGACGGATGGTCACGCCGCAGGACGTCGCAGCGGTCGTCGGATTCCTCGTGTCGGCCCGCAATACTGGTCTGTCTGGTCAGTCTGTCGTCGTGGATCGGGGGTACTCCGTTGGCCGATCGATCTGAGTTCCGCGTCTCGTCGTCCGCCGGTGGCTACGACGTCACGGTGGGCGCCGGTGCGTTCGCGGCTGCCCTCGTGGACGGCCCGGCCGACGTGATCGTCGTGGACGAGGCGCTGCGTGCGCTCGTCCCTGATCGTGGGGCGCCCGTCCTGACCGTGGTGGCGGACGAGCACTCGAAGACCCTTGCAGGTTGCGAGGAGCTGATTCTCGCGCTGCGCGATGCCGGGGTACGTCGAGGGGACCGGGTCCTCGCCGTGGGTGGCGGGATCGTCCAGGACGTCGCGACCTTCGTGTCCGACGTGTACATGCGCGGCCTTGCCTGGCGTTACGTCCCGACCACCCTGATGGCGATGGCGGACTCCTGCATCGGTGGGAAGAGCTCGATCAACGTCAGCGGGGTCAAGAACCTCATTGGTGGCATCTACCCTCCGCAGGCTGTGATCGTCGACCCGGAGTTCCTTGCCTCGCTCCCGCCGTCCGCAGTCGCGGCCGGCCTGAGCGAAGCTGTCAAGATCGCCTTCTGTCGCGGGTCTGAGGCCTTCGAGAGCTATCTCGACCGATACTCTCGGTTCGATGCCGAGCCGGCTGCGCTGATCGAGCATGTCCTTCAGTGCAAGCGCTGGTTCGTCGAGGTCGACGAGCACGACCGCCGGGAGCGACGGCTGCTCAACTTCGGGCACACCTTCGGGCATGCCATTGAGTCCGCGGTCGACAACCGGATCAGCCACGGCCTCGCCGTCGCGGTCGGTGTCCTGTGCGCGATCGAGCACCCGGAGGCGGCACGGACGGCGCAGGTCGACGCCCTCGCCGCCCACTGCCGGACGCTCCTGGCCGGGTCAGACGGCGTCGCGCAGGCACGTGAGAGCTTCGACGGGGCCCGGTACGAGAAGGCCTTCCGTTCGGACAAGAAGCACAGCCAGGAGAGCTTCCGGCTCATCCTGCCCGCGGCGGACGGTGGCGTCGCGGAGGTCGAGATCGAGGCGGGCGATCACGCCTGGTCGGTCATCGACGGGATCACCCGCCGGACACTCGACTCGCTGGGCGGTTGACGCTGACATGAAGTACTCCGACCTGATGATGGAGTGGCTCGAGGACCTCGGGTACACCCACTGCTTCACCGTCGCCGGTGGCAACTCCATGCACCTGCTCGACGGCGCCCGCAAGACGATGACCTGCATCCCGGTCGTCCACGAGGTGGCCGCGGGTATCGCCGTCGAGTACTTCAACGAGCAGGCCCGCGCGTCGGGGAGCAAGGATCGCGCCTTCGCGCTCGTGACGGCGGGCCCCGGCCTGACGAACATCCTCACCGCGATGGCAGGGGCGTTCCTGGAGTCACGGGAGCTGCTTGTCCTTGGCGGGCAGGTCAAGTCGACCGACCTGGCGACGGGCGGCCTTCGGCAGCGGGGGATCCAGGAGATCGACGGCATCGGCATGTCGGCGCCGGTCTGCGTCCGGACGCTTCGCATCGAGCAGCCGATTGCACGATCTGCCATGGTGGACGCGGTGACGGCCGGGTCCGCCGGTCGCCCGGGACCGGTGCTCCTCGAGGTGTGCCTGGACGCGCAGGGCGCTCCGGTCGACCGGGAGCCTCTCGAGGCTGCCGACGGCCCCGCCGAGCAGCTGGCGACGGCGACCCTGGACCTGGCGACTCTCGACGCAGTGGTGTCCGCGCTCCGTGGCGCCGAGCGTCCCGTGCTCCTTCTCGGCGGCGGAGTCAGCCGGGCGGCCGTGAGCGCGGTCCTCGGCCGGTTGCGCGAGGTGTCGCTCCCCGTGATGACGACCTGGAACGGCGCCGATCGCCTCGGGGCCGACGACCCGGTCTTCGCAGGCAGGCCCAACACCTGGGGTCAGCGCAGCGCGAACGTGCTCATCCAGCAGTGCGATGTGCTGATTGCTCTCGGTACGCGGCTCGGCCTGCAGCAGACAGGCTTCAACTGGCAGGCCTTCGCCCCGCTGGCCACTGTCGTGCACGTGGATCTCGACCCGGCAGAGCTCGAGAAGGGACATCCGCGGGTCGACATCCCGTGGTGTGCCGATGCCGACGCCGTGCTGCGGGCCGTCGTCGCCGCGGACCTGCCGAGCTGGTCGCCGTGGCTAGCCGAGTGTCAGGAGGTCCGCGCCCTGCTGCCGAGCGTCGAATCGGTGAACGTCACGGCCCCCGGTCACGTCGACCCCTATGAGTTCGTCCAGGGGCTCTCGCGACTGTGCGCGCCGAGCGACGTGATCGTTCCCTGCAGCAGCGGAGGTGCGTTCACCGTCACGCTCCAGGCGTTCGAGCAGAAGCTCGGCCAGACGATGATCAGCGATCACGGGCTCGCGTCCATGGGCTACGGCCTGTCCGGTGCGATCGGTGCGGCGCTCGCGGCGCCAGGTCGACGCACGGTCCTGATCGAGGGCGACGGCGGATTCATGCAGAACAGCCAGGAGCTCGCGACCCTCGCAGTGAACGGCCTGCCGGTCAAGGTCTTCCTGTTCAGCAACGAGGGCTATGCGTCGATCCGCATGACGCAGCGCGGATACTTCGGCGGGGCCTACCTCGGATGCGACACACGGTCAGGCCTCGGTTTCCCCGACTGGGAGCTGCTGTTCCGCGCGTACGGCATCCCGTCGTTGATCCTCGGTCCCGAGGGTACGGAGACCGAAGGCTTCAGCGGTCTCTTCGACTCGGACGGCCCGGCGGTCTTCGTCGTGCCGATCGATCCCGAGCAGAGCTACTTCCCAAAGATCACCTCACGTGTCACCGCCAGTGGAAGCATGGAGTCGGCTCCGCTCCACCGGATGTCCCCAGATCTCCCGGAGGCGCTCGCGAAGCGAGTTCTCCGGCATCTTCCCCTCGAGCAGAAGGAGCTCACACGATGAACAAGACGGAACGCCAGATGGCGGAGATCCTGAAGCTCGGCAAGGAGAAGTTCGGCTACGCGGCCGTCAAGGCCGAGTTCGAGGCCGAGGGCACCCGCGTCGACGAGCTGCTGCGTCTCGTGGAGATCGCGCACTCTGCCGGCCTCCCCCTGACCGTGAAGATCGGTGGTTGCGAGGCAATCCGCGACCTTCTCGAGTCGAAGCAGATCGGCGTGCGCTACGTCGTCGCCCCGATGGTCGAGACGCCCTACGCGCTCTCGAAGTACATCGAGGCCAAGGAGAAGATCTACAACGCCGACGAGGCGCAGGACACCGACTTCCTCTTCAACATGGAGACCATCACCGCCTACGAGCACCGCGAGGAGATCACCGATCTCGCCGCCGGTTCGCCGGGCGTCGACGGGATCGTGTTCGGCCGGGTCGACTTCGCCGGGAGCATGGGCCTTGGTCGGACCGGCATCGAGTCCCAGGAGATCAGCTCGCGCGTCCTGGTGATGTCGGAGCTCTGCAAGGCCAAGGGTCTCGACTTCGTCGTCGGCGGGGCGGTCTCGATCGACGCCCTGGACAACCTGAAGGCCTTCCGGGGGTCGTACCTCACCCGTTTCGAGACGCGGAAGGTTGTCTTCCACGGTGGCGCCGTCGATCACGAGGACATTCGTGACGGCCTCCTCAACGCAGTGCACTTCGAGCTGCTCTGGCTCCTCAACAAGCGCGAGTACTACGGTGCCATCCACCGCGAGGACGACAAGCGCATCGAGATGCTCGAGTCGCGCTGGCAGCTGCTCAACCAGCCTGCATGACACCGGGTGAGCTGGTCGCCCAGGTCCTGGGCGACCGGCCCGGTCCGATCGCCGTCACGGGGGCGACGGGCTGGTTCGGCGCGGTGACGCTCGACCTGCTCGCGGATGCTCTCGGCGATCGGGCGGCGGAGCTCGTCACCGCCTATGCGAGCACGCCCCGGACGACCGAGGTGTCCGGCCGGGAGTGGCCGGTGCGCGGGCTCGAGGACCTGGTTCGTGCCGAGAGCGCGCCGCAGATCCTTGCTCCACTTCGGCTACCTGACGCGGGACAAGGTCGCCACGATGGGTGTCGACGCCTACGTCGCAGCAAATGTGGCGATCACCGCCCACGTGCTCGATGCGATCGCGGTGCACCGGCCGATCGCCGTGGTGATGACCAGCTCCGGCGCCGTGTACGGACCTGACGGACGCCCTGCCCATGACGTGTCCGAGAACCCGTACGGCACGCTCAAGCGCCTCGACGAGCTCGCAGTCCGTGCTGCCGTGGCGGAGGTCGGTGGCTCGTCCGTCGTTCCCCGGGTCTTCAGCGTGGCGGGCCCGCACATGACGAAGCCCGACCTCTACGCGCTGGGCAGCATGATCGCGATGGCACGTCATGGTGGGCCGATCGAGGTGAGGGCCAGGGGTCCGGTCGTGCGGTCGTACTGCGGGGTGGATGAGGTCGTGAGCCTGAGCCTGTGGGCGGCGCTCGGCGGCGGTGCGGCCCTCGGCGATCTCGTGTTCGACACCGCGGGCACCCCTGTCGAGATGGGCGAGCTGGCTCGGATCGTTGCCGAGGTCTACGGGCTCCCCGCCGGGTCGGTGGCGAGATCCCTCGACGCCGACGCCGTACCAGACAGGTACGTCGGGAACGGGTCGACCATGGTCGACCTGGCAGCGGAAGCCGGGCTCACGATGCGTCCCACGGCCGACCTCGTCCGGCTGACGGCCTCCTGGCTGGAATCCAGGGGTAACTCGTCGCTGGGCTGATCGTCATGCTGCGGACCCCGAGCGACCTGGGTGAGCGGTGCACGCGGTGACCTGAAGGCCATACCGTCCTGATCATTCGGTGAGCGTGCTCCTCCGACCCGCGGGAGCTACGGGAGGGGTTCGAGGCGAAGACCCACGAGCTGTTGTCTCAGGTCGCGGGTGTCTCCCGGTGCGAGAGTCGGAGCACTGTCGGTCGTGACGGTCATCGAGGTCACCCCTGGCGCCGCGACCAGGAGCAGGTCCAGGTGGACTACTCCGTCGACGGCGGTCAGTGCCCAGGTCTCCGCTCCGACGGTGACGGTCACGGTTGCGGTCGGGCTCGCGACCCGGATGGTCCCGGCGAGCACGGCCTTGACGTCGACACCGGACGGGTTGAGCAGCCTCAGGTTGGCACGCGCCGTGGCCCAGCGGACGGTCGTTCCGTCCATCCCCTCCTCGCCGTAGGTCCCGTCGCCGTACGCGAGCCGGGGCGGGAAGAGGACCGACTCGCGGCTCGGCAAGATCTCACCCGAGGTGGCGAGAGCCTCGCTGTAGGCGCGCAGGTCGTAGACGGCAAGGGTTCCATCGGCGTTGACGATCGGTTCCTGCAGACCGGTCGCGGCGGTGATCTCGGCCTCGATCTGGGCGCCCGCGTCCGCGTAGCCCGTCCGGTTGACGTAGATGGCGTCGAACCCGGCGACGACGAGCCGAGGCAGCGCTGCCGCGACGCCGTCCTGGAAGGCCACCTGCTGCCACTCGCTCTGCTGGTACTTGACCCCGCCGTAGCTCCACCGCAGATCGCTGTGCAGGTAGCCGCGGAGATGCTCGTAGTCGACCATCCCGTTCACGGGCGGACTCTCCGGGAACCGGACGATCGGAAGCTCGAACACGGCTGCGTCGCTGCCGAGCGACGCCTGCACCTGACCGAAGTAGTCGGCATCCGCCTGCCACCTCGCCGCGATGGCGTCGTGCTGAGGAATGAGGTGGTCACCGGTCTGGTCGAGGAGGCCGAGGAGCAGGATGCCTCCGGACGCGCCTGCGACGAGGAGGACGCGAAGAGGGCGTCGTGGCCGGCGCCGGAGGGCGAGCCGCCTTTCAGCGGTGGAGAACGCGGAGTCGAGGAGGATCGCCAGTCCTGCCAGGGCGAGGAAGGCGATGACGACCGAGATCCGGTTCCACGCCCGGAGGCCGCCGAATCCCGCGACCGTCAGGATCCCGTTCAGGCCGTCAACCGTACCGAGGAGGATCGCGACGACGGACAGCGCCCCGAACGGCCGCAGTCGATCGGCGAGACCACCGGGTCGCAGGCGCGGCAGCAGCAGGGCGACCAGCGCGGCGGCCAGCCCGATCACTCCGAGGATCCCCAGGGTCTCCATGTTCTCGCCGTGCAGCTGAGTCTCGGCATCGGTGATCCCGCGGAGGGCCGCGAGGGACTGGATGCGGTGACCGGCGGCGGGAAGCAGCAGTGTCGTCAGCTTCAGCCCGTAGATCTCGCTCGAGGCGAAGCTGCGGCCCTCGACCACGGGCTCCGAACCGGCGAGGGGCTGGAAGAGAAGGTCGGGGAGGGCAGCGAGGAGCAGCCCAGCAAGCGTCGTTCCTGCCAGCAGTCCCGCTGTGAGGAGGGGCCCCGAGCTGCGCCGCCCGAGGGCGCCGAGCAGTCCGCCTGCGACGAGGAGGGCAACGCCGAACGCCGCGTAGTACAGGCCTGTCCCGCACAGCATCACCGCCGTGGCGAGCGCCGCCCATCCGGCGAGGCCGATCTCGCGGGGATGCCGCCACAGATCGAGGCGCCCACGGTAGACCGTGACGGCGAGCGCTGCTGCGAGCGGGACGACCTCGTAGGCGGAGAGGAAGAGATGTGGTTCGCCACGGAGGAAGTGGTACGGGATCAAGGAGTAGACGGCGCCGAGGGTGGCCGCCGTGGGACGTGAGGTGCCGAGCACCCGGAGCGCCAGGTAGGCGGACACCGCGACGGTCACGAAGCTCGCGAGGAAGAAGACGTTCACGCTCGCCCCAGGTGAGAGGACGAGCGACAACACCTTGAGGACGCCCATGTGCCACAGGTCGCCGGTGGCGGAGGGGTACGCGGCGAGGTCCTGACCGAACGGATAGCCGAGAAGTGGCGTCGTCCGGTACCAGCCGGTCAGCTGCATGTTCCGTACGGACTGCGCAGCGAGCAGGACATCACCCGACGGGGCCAACGGAATCCCGAGGCTCATGTGCCAGAGGCGTAGGGCTGCCGTGGCGCCGAGCAACGCTGCCGCTGCGCTTGCTGTGGCATATGCCAGCTCGACGCGGAGCCTGGGCCACGGACCTGCCCGATGCCGTAGCGATGAGCCGGTCACCGTGCGCGACACCGGCACCTGCCCCTCGTCGGTCGGGTGGTCGCCTCCGGTGAGTGCCGGGACGCAGTGCCGATCCTAGTGAACTCATCAGTGCAGAGAGGCTGAAAGGAGCCGTCACTGAGGCAAGATGAGGCTGTGATCCCTTTCCTGCACCGGCA
>CAVZPH010000012.1:0-199410 GCA_963777075.1 uncultured Actinomycetota bacterium
CTTGTGCGGGGCGACGTGAGCGCTGGCCGACCTGTTACTGGAAGGCCACCTCGGCAAAGCTTCGCAGCTTGCGGCTGTGCAGTTGGCTCAACGGCCCTGCGCGCAGCAATGCCACCGCACGCAGGCCGATGCTGCAGATGCTGATCGACCCGCGCGCGGTAGAACTGGTCGGCCATGCCGGGCAACTTGATCTCGCCGTGCAGCGGCTTGTCGCTGACACGCACAGCAAGGTGCCGTAGGGCACACGGAAGCGAAATCCGTTGGCAGCAAGGGTGGCACTTTCCATGTCCAGCGCGATGGCGCGGCTTTGGCTGAAGCGCCGCTCCGGCCCGCCGCCCAGGCTGCTGGGCAACAGCTCCCAATTGCGGTTGTCGGTATGATGAGCTTACAAATCTCTACGAATTGAATGTATCTAGGTATATTAATGCACATCTCGTGTAGGTGTGGTTCACCCTCATGTGGGTGCATATACTGGTGTCGTTGCACGGCAACTTAGACGCACCTGTTGTGGCCGGCATCTCGTAATCGGTCTGCCAAACCTTCGAATGCATTTTTAATATCTGTAACAAGTGACTCCGCGCACAAAGCTGAGACCCAGAGAGCCAGGAGGGCTACCACCACGGCTGCGTCGTGTCTCGACATGCCAAACAATCACACCTTGCCAGCCATGTGTTACCGAAGCTATCTATACAAGCAGGCAGGTAGGTACGCATGTGGAGGCGAAAGTAGCTACCCTTGGTATGGAAGCCACACAAACTCCGTCCTCGCACCAGTCGTAGCACGTTATGCTCGGTGATGTGGTGTAGGAATTCAATTTAGTGGGTTCGAGACACGTCTGTCTGGAAATAGCCGGATGGTTTTCGAATTGTTAAAGTTTGGCACGTGCAGCCCAACTTCCATACAGCGAAGCTACGAATGGAGCTGCATTTATTCCCTCCTTATACACGCCACCTCACTGCAATAAAAGTCGTTTTTCGGTGAAGGCCAGAGCTCCACTAGGACAGGGTGTGTCGCAGCGCATGCTGCACATGTGAATACACTTGTTAGGCACGGTGTGCGGGGTCCTCACATGGCGGGCTGAGAAGAAACATGTTCTGGTGAAATAGCGTTACAAAGTGTCAGACGCAGTTGCATGGAACATCTGAGTGAAGGGTCGAATCGCCGCGGCTACCGTTACAGGCCTGCGATGCCGAGCAGAGCGCCACTGAAAACGGACACAGACGAACAAATGTGACGAGCTAGAGGGAATCAACGCAAGAAGTTCATGCGCGACTGCCAGACGAAGAAAACAGAGCACAGTACGCTGCGCTGGCGACGAGCGAGTGCACTGGAAGCGCGCTCGTCTCATTGAGGAGAGGCCGATAGGCCAGCTAGCTACGGGGGCTGGAATGGTGGGCACCAGTATATCTATGGAAAATATGCGGCACTGCATTCATTCTTGCAGTTAAAGAGTGCATCCTATGCTGTGTCAGGGGGGTAACTGGACCCCGACAGAGTGCGTCCCAGGGCGTAACACACCATGATGGAGGGCTCAAAGCAAAACATTATGGGCATTTCGGCATAGTACACATGTAACTTAACCTTTTGCACACTTCTTACTGGTCATCTGCCATCCATAAGGCAAGCGGGGTCTTTTGGCCGCTTTTCGGCGTTTCCATAAGGTTCTTATGGCTCAATTTTTTGAAAGCGCTGAATCGCAATAAGAAGTGGTGGAGTGGGTTTCTCCTGCCATAAGCTGCTCGAATCCGTGACCAAATTCTCGAAAATATTTTCACACACCCCCCCACTCCAATCGCAAGATGGCCCGAAAGGAGTGGCATGTAGCGGCGTCTGCGTGGGGGCCCCGGGGTAACACGCCGTGATGGAGGGCCCAAAACAAAAACATTATGGGCACTTCCACATAGTGTACATATAAATTACGCCTTTCGCATGCTTTTATGGCTCGTGTGCGACCCATAAGGTCACACGGGTCTTTCTGGCTTCAATTTCGTTTCCATAACTTCTTATGGGAGGAAAAAAAGTAACTTATTGGGGCTTTTAAAGACATATAAGGCCTATGGCGTTGATCTTATGGCATTCTGGCACTCAACGGCAATTGTGTTACAGTGCTCGGACGCAGAACCCTGTGAGTTGCAGCCCCCCTGCTGTGTCAGAAACACACCGGAGCCGTTTGACCCAATGTGTCCTTGTAGAAGCTTCCCAAACGGAACAAAAGTTTCGGTGGCATCGTGCAGCAGGCATATGCTAACACAGTACAGCCACCGCATATCAAGCCATGCCGAGGGGACTTCATGACAGGTCTCGCAAACGGAGGTGCACACGGGCTTTGCGCAATCACAACTTCGTCGGCGTGCGCTGCCAAGTCGTCGCTGCTTTCCCACATGCTCCTCCACACGCAAAGGGCATTCGAGATCTAGAGGTCCTTCGAGACGACAGCCGACGAGAAGCTCTCAAAAGTGATGGGTCCGCGGTAGCCGGTTTCCGTGAGGGCCCGGAAGAGGTATCCAGAGGAGGTGCGCGTGAGCTTTGACCCCCCCCCCAAAGTTTGCACAATCACGCCTTCTGGCCTTGCTTGGCCGCAAAGAGCTCCGCCTCGATAAACATGCGGGCATGCGCTGCCAAGTCGTCGCTGCTCTCCCACATGCTCCCTCCACACGCAGAGGGTGTTGGAGAGGTCCTTTGAGACGATGGCTGACGAGAAGCTTTCAAACGTGATGGGTCCGCGGTAGCCGGTCTCCGCGAGGGCCCTAAAGAGGCCCCGGAAATCAACAGAGCCCGTGCCAAGGTATCCCCTGTGTGACTCACCGACGTGAATGTACCTGCGCACACCGAAGTTGGATCAAAGATTGAAGATTTGAAGATACGGTCCCGTGTCGGGCCTACGGCAGCGCCGCTTGGACCGGCGTGCCCCGCTCGGCTGGAGCGGCCACAACCATATCGTGACATGCAGGAAGCTGCGAATAGTTCCTCGAAGGACATTTATGTACTGATTCTTTTTATTACTATGATTCCTCTCCACTGCCCGCTCAAGGTTTCGAAAAGTACATGTACAAAGCACATGTCCGTCTCATCCTCGTCTCCGGCTTTTGCAGCGCACCCTAACTTGTCGCCGCACGTTCGCACGGCACTCGCCATGCTCGCCTCCTCGATGTTCATGTGGTACGTGTCAAGGTGCACCTTGACGTTGGGGCGATCGATATCGGCCAGCAGCGCCATCGCGTCACGAGCGGTGTTCATGACGTTGGTTTGGCTTCGGTTGACGGCCTCCAGGCCCAGAGTGACGCCTTTGTCTGCCGCGACATCGGCCACGGTCTGTAGCGAGGACACAATGTTGGCGCGGGCTGCGGCGGTGCATGGGCCGGGGTACTTCTTAATGGCTGACATGACAACCCCTACGGCCTCCTCGGCTTCGACCACGACCCTCTCCCGGCGATGCGCTCGATGGACGAGGGCGGGATCATCTACCTCGGCTCCTTCTCCAAGACCTTCGCACCGGGCTATCGCGTCGGCTGGGCCGTCGCTCCCCACGGCATCCGCGAGAAGCTCGTCCTGGCGAGCGAGTCCGCCATCCTGTGCCCGTCGAACGCCTCCCAGATGGCGATCTCGAGCTACCTGGCCAACCACGACTGGCACGGGCAGATCAAGTCCTTCCGTGAGATGTACCGCGAGCGGCGCGACGCCATGCTCGATGCGCTCACGGAGCACCTGCCGGAGGCGAGCTGGACGGTTCCCGCCGGTGGCTTCTACACCTGGGTCACGCTCCCGCGAGGGCTCGACGCCCAGGCCATGCTCCCCCGCGCGATCACCGCACTCGTCGCCTACGTCTCCGGGACGGCGTTCTACGCCGACGGTCAGGGCGCCGACCACATGCGGCTCTCGTTCTGCTACCCGACGCCCGACCGGATCCGCGAGGGCGTCCGGCGCCTGGCCGGCGTCGTCAACGAGGAGCTGGAGATGATGCGCATCTTCGGCACCGACGGGGCCCATGCGAGCGAGGACAGCATCGAAGGTGCATCGCCCGACACGGTGTGACGAGGCCCGGGTCGGGATCAGGGCGCGGTCGTCTGACGTCGTTCCGCTTGGGTCGTTCCGCTTGGGTCGTTCCGCTTGGGTCGTTCCGCTTGGGTCGTTCCGCTTGGGTCGTTCCGCTTGGGTCGTTCCGCTTGGGTCGTTCCGCTTGGGTCGTTCCGCTTGGGTCGTTCCGCTTGGGTCGTTCCGCTTGGGTCGTTCCGCTTGGGTCGTTCCGCCTGGGTCGTTCCGCCTGGGTCGTTCCGCCTGGGTCGTTCCGCCTGGGTCGTTCCGCCTGGGTCGTTCCGCCTGGGTCGTTCCGCCTGACTTCGTGCGCCCGGTTCAACTCCGCCGGGTAGCGCCGATGGCCGGCCGGTGGTCGACCGGCAGTACGGGTCGATCGTCGGGCGCTCGAGGAGGCGTCCCGGGCATGAGAACGGCGCCCTGGGCGCCACGGAGAGGTCCTCATCCTCGAGAGCCGCCGAAATCGGCCTGTGAGGGGCCTGTTGTCGTGCTCAGAACGACGCTGAGCGACGAACGTACCTGTCCCGGTGTGAGGGGCCGGGCGACGTGTCATCGGCCGTCAGCGTCGAGAATTGGCTCCTGACACGCGATTTCGGGCCCCGTTCGGCCTCTTCAGGTGCTCTCAGGACTCGATTCGGCCCCGATTCGACGTCTTGGCACCCGGAAATCGGGGCGACGCCGGCTCCGAGCTGTCCCACGGGCCGCTGACCGTGTCCCCAGGCCTCGGTCCGAGGGTCTCTGGGTCCGAGGGTTCCCTGGGTCCGCGGTTCCCTTAGGTCGCTCTCGTCCCGACAGCTCTGGAGGACCCCTGTCGCGCGACGCCGGCGCCGCGCCCAGATCCTGCGTGCCTCACCGGGCGCCACCCGTGCCCGGCCTCACCGGTCGAGCTCAGCGCAAGAGGCCCGGGTCGTCCGGTGAGAGGGTCGAGAGGATCCGGTTGAGGTCCTGGACCGAGGCGAACTCGACGGTGAGCTTGCCCTTGGTCCTCCCGAGCTGGACCTTGACCCGCGTCTCGAAACGATCGGACAGTCGTGCCGCCAGGTCGTCGAGTGCCGCGATGCGGTCACCCGCCCGGGGGCGTCGGACGACGGGCTTCGTCGCATCCCCACCGAGCGTCACGATCTCCTCGGTGGCACGCACCGACAGGCCCTCGGCCACGATCCGTTGGGCGAGGCGCTCCATCGCAGCGGCGTCGGGCAGGCCCAGCAGGGCGCGTGCGTGCCCGGCGGACAGCACCCCAGCCGCGAGGCGTCGCTGGACCAGAGGTGGCAGCTTGAGCAGCCGGAGCGTGTTGGAGATCTGCGGGCGGGAGCGGTGGATCCGGAGCGCGAGCTCCTCGTGCGTGCACGCGAAGTCGTCCAGGAGCTGCTGGTAGGCGGCTGCCTCCTCGAGCGCGTTCAGCTGGCTGCGGTGCAGGTTCTCCAGGAGAGCATCGCGTAGCAGGTCGGCGTCATCGGTCTCCCGGACGATCGCGGGGATCGTGTCGAGGCCAGCCTCCTGGGTCGCACGCCAACGCCGCTCCCCCATGATCAGCTCGTACTGAGCTGCCCCGGCCTCGTCGACGCCGGCCTGGCGTACGACGATCGGCTGCAGCACGCCGATCTCTCGGATCGAGTTGGTCAGCTCGACGAGAGCCTCCTCGTCGAAGACCGTTCGAGGCTGGCGAGGGTTGGGGATGATCGAACCCACGGCGAGCTCAGCGAAGTGAGCACCCGGCACCGGCAGCAGCTCGGACGCGCTGTCGTCGCGCGACGTTCCACGTGAAACAGGAGCTCGTGTCGCCCCGTCGCCAGCGCCGGCCGGCGACGCGGGGTCGGTTTCACGTGAAACCGTGGGTTCGCCCGCCCGCTCGATCTGCGCCTCAGTGCTGTCGGACGGCATCTCCGTGTCGTCCGACGGCGTCGCGCCGGCCGCGTCGTCACCTCCGGTCAGCGGCCGTGCCGGGGCACCAGGGAAGAAGACGTCGACCGGACGTTCGGCACCTGTTCCGTTCGGGATCAACGCGCCGAGACCGCGGCCGAGGCCGCGTCGCTTGTCCGCCATCAGGACTCCTTCTCGGGCAGCGGACCGCTGCCGCGTTCGGCGATCTCCCGGGCTGCGGCCAGGTAGGCCAGCGCCCCGGTGGATCCTGGGTCGTACGTCATGACCGTCTGCCCGTAGCTCGGGGCTTCCGAGATGCGCACCGATCGGGGCACGAGGGTGCGCAGCGTCTGGGCGGGGAAGTGCTCCCGGACCTCATCGGCCACCTGGTGCGCCAGGTTCGTCCTCGCGTCGTACATCGTGAGCATGATGGTCGACACGTGGAGCGTCGGGTTCAGGTGGTTCTTGATGAGCTCCACATTCTTCAGGAGCTGGCTCAGGCCTTCGAGTGCGTAGTACTCGCACTGGATCGGGATGAGCACCTCGCGTGCCGCGACGAACGCATTCACGGTGAGCAGGCCGAGGCTCGGCGGGCAGTCGATGAGGACGTAGTCGAGTCGCTCCCGACCGGCCTGGACGCAGGCCTCGAGATAGCTGTCGATCGCCGTCCGGAGCCGACTCTCCCTCGCGACGAGGGAGACGAGCTCGATCTCGGCACCGGAGAGGTCGATCGTGGCCGGGGCGCACCACAGCCGCGGGATGCGGGTGCTGCGCTGCACCACGGCCTCGAGCTCTTCGTCCTCGACGAGGACCTCGTAGATGGAAGGTGTCCCGCTGTGGTGGTCGATCCCCAGTGCGGTCGAGGCATTGCCCTGGGGGTCGTTGTCGATCACCAGGACGTTGAGCCCCGCCTGGGCCAGCGCCGCTGCCAGGTTGACCGTCGTCGTGGTCTTGCCGACGCCACCCTTCTGGTTCGCGATCGTGAAGATGCGCGTCTGCTCGGGCTTGGGGAACCGCCGGCCGGCCAGGTCGATCCGACGCCGGGCATCCGCTGCGAGCTCCGCGGCGAGCGGTGTCGACTCGTCGGTCATCGGGATGCTGTCCATCAACGCCGCGCGTCGTGCCTCGTCGGCCTCGTGTGTTCCACGTGAAACATCGTGCTCGGACTGCTGGTCCACTGCATCTCCCGTCATGACGCACCCATCCTGCCATCCCCTCGGCCGCATCCCGCTCCGTCCCCAGCTCGCTCCAGCGCCAGTCGCTCGGGGAGGGAGTGATCTCAGGGTCCAGGGGAGTCGGCCGACATGAGCCGACCGGCTCGCAGGGCCCGCTCCACCGACCCGCTCTCATGCCCGAGCCATCGCCCGACAGCCCGGCCACCCGGCGCGCATGGCCGTGCCCCATGGACGCGCTCCAGTGCACGCGACAACGCCCGACGGCCCAGCCCGCCTGGTCGCGCTCCATGGACGCGCTCCAGTGCACCCGACAACGGGCGACGGCCCAGCCCGCGTGGTCGGGCCCCATGGACGCGCTCCAGTGCACGCGACAACGGGCGACGGCCCAACCCGCGTGGTCGCGCTCCGCCGACTCGCTCCGGTCCGGTCCGGTCGATGGCGCCAGACGGCCCGGCCCGTGGCGCCACAGGCCGGCATCCCGACCGTTCGACACACCCCAGGAACGGCTCACGCGCCCGCGGTCCCGCGCGTCCCTACGCCGTGCGTCGGCTCCGGGCCACGAGCTCAGGCTCCTACGCCCCGGGACCCGGGCGCCGAGCACCAGCGCCACGCCCGCCCGATCGCCGGCCCTCGCTCGGCAACGCCCCAGCCGCCGAGCCCGACGAGCGCGGGGACCGCGACGACCGCGTGCTCCTTCTTGCCTCCCGCCGGCGCCGGCGGACGGATCTGCCCGCGCACCTCCTGCCGGACGACACGCACCACCGTCGTCGGGTCGACACCGTCGATCGACGAGACGGTGAGCACCTCACCCTCACCGGCACCGAATCGCTCGAGCTCCCCGGCCGCAGCCTCGAGCTCCTGGGCAGCTCCCTGACCCTTCATCGCCAGCAGGACCCCACCGCGCACGAGCAAGGGGAGCGTCCACCCGGCGAGCCGGTCCAGGGGAGCGACGGCGCGCGCCGTGACGACATCGGCGTCGATCGTGCCCGCGACGTCCTCGGCGCGACCACGAAGGACCTCGAGGTTGCCCAGCCCGGTCAGGGCGCGGACCTCCTCGAGCCACGCGACACGTCGCTCCATCGGCTCCAGCAGGACGACCCGCAGCCCTGGACGCATCGCCGCAAGAACGACACCGGGGAGACCGGCCCCTGACCCGACATCGACGAGCGTCCCCGACTCGGGGAGGAGCGCGCCGACAGCGGCGGAGTTCAGCAGGTGCCGCTCCCACAACCGCGGCACCTCCCGCGGACCGACCAGACCGCGGGTCACACCCTCGCGAGCCAGCACCTCGGCGAACGCCAGGACGGCCGCGTAGGCCGGGCCGAGGAACGCGACGATCCGGGGGTCCGACGCCTCGAGTGCACCCTGATCACGCGGCGCGCCGCCGGATGCATGTTCCACGTGAAACGTCAGGCCGGGCGCACGACGACGTGACGCGACGGCTCGACGCCCTCGCTGTCGCTGACCAGACCGGCCTCGGCGACGACGTCATGGACGACCTTGCGCTCGAACGGGTTCATGGCCTCGAGGGCAACGGACTCCCCGGTCGCCTTGACCTCGGCGATGGCCACACGTGCCACCTCGGCGAGCTCGTTCTTGCGCTGCGCACGGAACCCGGCGATGTCGAGCATGAGCCGGCTGCGCTCGCCCGTACGGGCCTGCACGGCGAGCCGCGTCAGCTCCTGGATCGCGTCGAGGACCTCACCGTCGGTCCCGACGAGGCGACGCAGCGACCGCTCCGACCCCTCCTCGGCGACGATCGCGAGGGACGCCCGCCCGTGGTCGATGTCGATATCGATATCGCCGTCCAGGTCCGCGATGTCGAGGAACTCCTCGAGGTAGTCGGCTGCGACGTCGCCCTCCTCCTCGAGCTTGCTGGTGTGTGACGCCGGGGCGTCAGAAGTCGGGGTCTGCGAGCTCATCGGGTCCTCCTGGTCGTGCGGCGCGGTGCCGCGGGTCTGTGGGGCGCGATCCTGGGGGATCTCGGTCAGTCCGTGCTCTCGTCAGGGGTGGTCGACGCGTCATCGGCGTCAGCCTTCGGCTTGGTCTCACCCTTCGCCTCGGCCGCGCCACGGGAGGGCCTCGCGGGACGAGCAGGCTTACCGGTACCGGCACCGGTACCGGCACCGGTGCCGTCCGGAGCGGGGTTCGCGGACCGCGGACGTCGCCCGCCCCCGGTGGAACCGTCGGCAGAGGAACCCTCGGGCCGACGACGAGGGGTCGCCGAGCGGCCGCCGGCCGCACCCGGCTCGATCGCCGGCTTGGCCCGGGACGAGGAACGAGGCGCAGCGGTCTCGCCGGTGCCGGCAGCAGAACCCTCCGCGGCAGGACGCCGACGGGGCTTGCGCGGCGTCGCCGAGGACTCACCCGACGTGTCACCGCCGGTCCGCGGCTTCGCCTTGCCGGTGGAGCTGACGGAGCCGGAAGGAGGCGACGCCTCGCTGCTCGTATCGTCCGTCACGGCGCCGGCCGGGCGCTGGGCGGGGCGCTCACGGTCCTTGCGCTTGGGCTGCTGCCGCTGGCCGCGCGGCTTCTCCTCGATCGCAGGCTTCTCGTCCTCGAGGACGATCCCCTTCGCTGCGGCCTTGCGGGCGCGCCGCTCCTTGAGCTCACGCTCCGCCTCGGAGCCCGGCGTCGGGTTGCGCCGGATCACGTAGAACTGCTGACCCATGGACCAGAGGTTCGTGGTGGTCCAGTAGATGAGGACACCGATGGGGAAGTTGACGCCGGAGAACGCGAAGACCAGCGGAAGGATGTAGAGCAGCATCTTCTGCTGCTGCGCCATCGGCCCCGTCAGGGCAGAGGCCGGCATGTTCTTCTGCGTCAGCTGGCGCTGGGTGGTGAAGGTCGTGACCGACATCAGGATGATCAGCACGACAGTGACGGCCCGCGTCGCGGACGTCGCGTTCGGCTCGAGGAAGAACGACGAGATCTTCGCGCCGAAGATCGTCGCATTGGTGGCCTGGCTGGCCAGCTCCTGCGTGAGGATGCCGATGGAGGCCTTCGGCTCGGCCGCGGAGGGATAGGTGCCGGCGGCGAGCGCCGGCATGTTGTAGAGCACACGGAACAGCGCGAAGAAGATGGGGGACTGCGCGAGGATCGGCAGGCAGGACGAGAACGGGTTCGTCCCGTGCTTGGAGTACAGCGCCATCGTCTCGCGGCTCATCGCCTCACGTGAGGCGGGATCCGTCTTGCCCTTGTACTTCTTCTGGATGGCCTGCAGCTCAGGCGACAGGAGCTGCATCGCACGGGAGGCATTGATCTGCCGGACGAAGAGCGGGATCAGCAAGATACGGATCACGACGACGAGCCCGACGATCGACAGCCCCCACGCCAGTCCGGAGTCAGGTGCGAGCCCGAACACGCTCGTGTTGAGCTTGTGGAACATGACCATGATCCAGGCGACGACCACCTTGATCGGCCACAGCAGGGTGTCGAACCAACTCATCGGGTAGAGCTCCTCGCTTGCTCGTCATGCACATGGGGTGCTGCCACGGCGTCCCGAGCAGGAGGGACATCGTCGATACCGCCGGCAGTCCAAGGGTGGCAGCGTCCGAGCCTGCGCAACGCCAGCCAACCACCCCGGAACAGCCCGTGACGCTCGACGGCGATGACGGCGTACTGCGAACAGCTCGGGTAGAAACGGCACGACGGGGGGCTCATCGGGGACAGCACGAGCTGGTAGCCGCGGATCAGACCGATGACGGCCATCCGGGGCGCACGTCGCGCGAGCGTCGCGGCGGTCACCGCGGACCGCCGCCGACCCGCTCGCCCATGCGACGCTCGACGGTCACCAGGGCGGAGCGAAGATCCGTGCCGAGCGCGAGGTACTCGGCCGACGCGGCCGGGGGCAGGGCACGCACGACGACGTCCACCCCATGGGGGAGAGTGTCGCGCATCTCCATCACCAACCCTCGAAGCCGTCGACGCACGCTGTTGCGAACCACGGCACCGCCGACGGCCTTCGACACGACGAGACCCACGCGGGCCTCCTCGCTCGAGACATCATCGCCTTCGGCATTCTCCCGTGGTCGGCAGTGCACCACGAGAGTGGTCCGTCCGGCTCGCACACCGCGCCGGATCGTCAGCGGGAAGTCACCCGAGCGACGCATCCGGAGCGGTGCAGGGAGCACAGGTCAGGCGGAGAGCTCCGCGCGGCCCTTGCGCCGGCGGGCGGCGAGGATCGCGCGTCCGGCGCGCGTCCGCATACGCAGCCGGAAACCGTGGGTCTTGGCACGGCGCCGGTTGTTCGGCTGGAAGGTGCGCTTGGACACAGATACTCCACACGTTGATCAGGTCACCGCCGGGCGGCGGAAGCTGGAGATTCTCGCCGGCTCCTGGGGTGCTGGCGCCGGGCAACCACGCCGGACGGGATCCGGCGGACCTGCAGGCACGCAGACAGGAGCCGTCAAGAACGGCTGTGTCACGGTACGCGGCTACGGCCCTGTGGTCAAACGGCAGAACCTCACCCGCCGGGCCTCAGCGAAGAAGGGACGAAACCCCCTATCATCACTGGCACCGACCCGAAGGACCGCGCGACACGCAGGGACCTGGGGGATGAGGATCGGCACGACCCGGACGTAGGACCGTCCTGGTCGCCCGTCCGTCACCCAGGACCATCTCCCACAACCTGTGGACAATCATGTGGACAGTGTCGTCACATGCGAGACTCCGGGCCGCGGACGGATCGATACTCGTACACGGGAGCCTTGGTGCCAGCACAGGATGATCCGGTCGACGTCACCTGGGAACGTGCCGTCGAGCTCGTCGCAGGCGATGCCTCGACGACACCGCAGCAGCTGGCCTTCCTGCGGCTCGCCCGCCCGCTCGGCGCTCTCGACGGCACCGTCCTGGTCGCGGTAGCCAACGACTTCACCAAGGAGTTCCTCGAGGTCCGGCTCCGCACCTCGCTCAATGCCGCGCTGCTGACCGCCTTCGGCACCGAGACCCGGTTCGCTGTGACCGTCGATCCCTCGCTCGACGACGACGCGCACCGACCGAGCGCCGCCCAGAACGTCCATGTGCTCGACAAGGACGAGGAGCCCGAGCAGCAGCCGTCACCCCGCGGCCAGCAGCCCTCAGCCGATCGCTTCCAGGACGCCGATGTCCGGCGCGATCACGACGGCCGCTCCTACGACGAACGCTCCCAGGGCCGCAGCCCGGCACTGCGCCCGGCGGCCGAGCCGTCCCGGCTGCACGAGAAGTACCTCTTCGAGACCTTCGTCATCGGCTCGTCGAACAGGTTCGCCCACGCGGCGGCCGTCGCGGTGGCCGAGGCGCCGGCGAAGGCCTACAACCCGCTGTTCATCTACGGCGACTCGGGTCTGGGCAAGACCCACCTGCTTCATGCCATCGGCCACTACGCGATGAGCCTCTACCCCGGGATCCGCGTGCGGTACGTGAACTCCGAGGAGTTCACCAACGACTTCATCAACTCGATCGGTGAGGGCAAGGCCGGCGCGTTCCAGCGCCGCTACCGCGAGATGGACATCCTCCTCGTCGACGACATCCAGTTCCTGCAGGGCAAGGAACAGACGATGGAGGAGTTCTTCCACACCTTCAACACCCTGCACAACGCGAACAAGCAGGTCGTCATTACCTCCGACGTCCCGCCGAAGCTGCTCAACGGCTTCGAGGACCGGATGCGCTCACGCTTCGAGTGGGGCCTGATCACCGACGTCCAGCCGCCCGACCTCGAGACCCGCATCGCCATCCTGCGCAAGAAGGCGGGGAACGCGAACCTCTCGGCACCCGACGACGTCCTGTCCTACATCGCCTCGAAGATCTCCACGAACATCCGCGAGCTCGAGGGCGCGCTGATCCGGGTCACCGCGTTCGCGAGCCTCAACCGGCAGCCGGTCGACCTCGCGCTCGCCGAGATAGTCCTCAAGGACCTCATCACCGACCAGGACACCGCCGAGATCACCGCGGCCGCGATCATCGCCCAGACGGCGAACTACTTCGGGCTGAGCATCGACGACCTGTGCGGCTCCTCGCGCTCGCGCGTGCTCGTGACCGCCCGGCAGATCGCCATGTACCTCTGCCGTGAGCTGACCGACATGAGCCTTCCCAAGATCGGGCAGCAGTTCGGTGGTCGCGACCACACCACCGTCATGCACGCGAACCGCAAGATCCGCGAGCTCATGGCCGAGCGTCGATCGATCTACAACCAGGTCACCGAGCTCACGAGCCGCATCAAGCAGCAGCACCGCGGCTGAGCCCTGGCCGGCCCGCCGCGTCTCAACGTGGCGATCATGGCTCCGCCATGTCCGAATCCGCTGAACAAAGTAGTAGGACGACTGTTCACACCTGTGGACATGCCTGTGGACAGCGGTGGACGACACGCCTTGTCGTTGTGTACGACACACGAACGGTCCGTGGACGCCAGGTGGACGGACTCTGCTCGTCCACCGACGGACCGAGAGCGTCACCAGACTCGTCGACATTCCTTCCCCAGGACGATCGGCCACCTGACCTGCACCGGGACCCGGCGTCCACAGAATCCACACCACCGATGATGACGATGACTCTTGTTCTTCCCGGTGATCCCGAGCACCGTCATGAGGCCGGTCCGCGTCACGAGCCTCCAGCGGGCGAACCACGAGAATCCCGGAGCCCGACAGCCGAGCACGGCCCTCGTGACGGGGTGTCCTCTGCCGTAAGGTGCTCGTGGACCACTAGGACCGATGCGTCGTCATGCGCGCGGGCCGGGCGAGGCAGGGTGAAGGGAACAACGATGAAGTTCAGGGTCGAGCGGGACGTTCTCGCCGAGGCCGTGACCTGGACGGCGCGGTCCTTGCCGACGCGCCCGCCGGTACCCGTGCTCGCCGGCGTCCGTCTCGAGGCTGACGCCTCCGGTGTCGTCCAGCTCTCGAGCTTCGACTACGAGGTCTCGGCACGTTCCGAGATCGCCGCCGAGGTCGCCGAGCCAGGGACCGTTCTCGTCTCCGGCCGGCTGCTCGCCGAGATCGCCCGGGCCCTGCCCGCCAAGCCCGTCGACGTGACGCTCGACGGGACGCGTGTGCTCGTCACCTGCGGCGCCAGTCGCTTCACCCTGCTGACGATGCCCGTCGAGGAGTACCCGGCGCTGCCCGCGATGCCCGCGACCGTCGGCGTCGTCAAGGGCGACGACCTCACCGAGGCGGTCGCCCAGGTGACGGTCGCCGCGAGCCGTGACGACACGCTCCCGCTGCTGACCGGCGTCCGGATGGAGATCGAGGGCGAGCTCATCACGCTGCTCGCCACCGACCGCTACCGGCTCGCCCTGCGCACGCTGTCCTGGACGCCGTCGACCCCGGGCCTCTCGGCCGTGGCCCTGGTCAGGGCGCGCACGCTGTCCGATGCCGCGAAGTCCCTCGGTGGGTCGGACCAGGTCGCCATCGCGCTCGCGACGGGGACCGGTGTCGACCTCATCGGCTTCGAGGCCGGCGGACGGCACACGACCTCGCTGCTGGTCGACGGGGACTACCCGCCCGTGCGGCGCCTGTTCCCCGAGGAGAGCCCGATCCATGCCGTCGTCCCGACGGCCGCACTGATCGAGGCGGCCAAGCGCGTCTCGCTCGTCGCGGAGCGCAACACCCCGATCCGCCTGGCCTTCAGCGAGGGCCAGGTCGTCCTCGACGCCGGTCAGGGCGACGACGCGCAGGCCTCCGAGGCGCTCGAGGCGTCGCTGACGGGCGAGGACATCACCGTGGCCTTCAACCCCCAGTACCTGCTCGACGGGCTTGGCGCCCTGGGCAGTCCCTTCGTGCGGATGGCGTTCACGCACCCGAACAAGCCGGTCGAGTTCACCGGTCAGGGAAGCCTCGAGGGTCAGGACGACCGCTCCTACCGCTACCTGCTGGTCCCGATCCGGTTCGCGAGCTGAGATGCACATCGGACTCGTCGGCCTCGGCCGGATGGGCGCGAACATGCGCACCCGTCTGCGTGAGCACGGCATCGAGGTCACGGGCTTCGACCGCGACCCGGCCGTCTCGGACGTCTCCACGCTCGACGAGCTCGTCGCGGCGCTGCCCGAGGGCCGCCGGGTCGTGTGGGTCATGGTCCCGGCCGGGGCACCCACCCAGGGTGTCGTCGCGGAGCTCAGCGGACTGCTGTCGGCAGGCGATGTCGTCATCGAGGGCGGCAACTCGCACTACAAGGACGACCTCGAGCACGCGGCCGCGCTGAAGGAGCACGGGATCGGTTACCTCGACGTCGGCGTCTCCGGCGGCGTGTGGGGCCTGGCGAACGGTTACGGCCTGATGGTCGGCGGATCGGCGGAGGACGTCGCCTTCGTCCTTCCGGTCTTCGACGCGCTGCGCCCGGAGGGCGAGCGGGCCGACGGCTTCGTCCACTCCGGCCCGGTCGGGGCCGGCCACTACGCGAAGATGGTCCACAACGGCATCGAGTACGGCCTCATGCAGGCCTATGCCGAGGGCTTCGAGCTGCTCGAGGCGCAGGATCTGGTCACCGACGTCCCCGGGACGATCCGCGCCTGGACCCAGGGCACCGTGATCCGGTCGTGGCTGCTCGACCTGCTCGTCGCCGCACTCGACCAGGACCCTGGTCTCGGCGAGATCAGCGACTGGGTCGAGGACTCCGGCGAGGGCCGGTGGACCGTCGACGAGGCGATCGACCTCGCCGTCCCGCTGCCGGTGATCTCCGCAGCGCTGTTCGCCCGCTTCGCCTCCCGCCAGGGCTCCTCGCCGGCGATGAAGGCCGTCGCCGCCCTGCGCCAGCAGTTCGGTGGTCACGCCGTGCGGCCGGCCGCGTCAGAGCAGTGACGTGCACGTCGCGAAGCTCTCGCTGACCGACTTCCGCTCGTGGGACCAGGTCGACCTCGACCTCGCCGCGGGTGCGACGGCGTTCGTCGGCCCGAACGGCCAGGGGAAGACGAACCTCGTCGAGGCCGTGGGTTATGTCGCCACCCTCGGCAGCCATCGTGTCGCGGGTGACGCCGCGCTCGTCCGCTCGGGTGCCGACCGGGCTGTCGTGCGGCTGCGGGCCGTGCGCGGGGACCGCGAGACGCTCGTCGAGCTCGAGCTGAACCCCGGGCGCGCCAACCGCGCCCAGGTCAACCGGGCCCCGGTCCGCCGCAGTCGCGACGTGCTCGGGATCCTGCGCACGGTGCTCTTCGCGCCGGAGGACCTCGCGCTGGTCAAGGGCGACCCGGACGGCCGGAGACGGTTCCTCGACGAGCTCATGGTCCAGATGGCGCCCCGGATGGCCGGCGTCCTGGGCGATCACGAGCGTGTGCTGCGCCAGCGCGGGGCGCTGCTCAAGAGCGCGGCGGGCGCGCGGCGCGGACGCGGTGACGTCGACCTGCGCACGCTCGACGTCTGGGACGCGCGGCTCGCCGAGATCGGCGCCCAGGTGCTGATCCAGCGCATCGCCCTCGTCCATGAGCTCCGGCCCCATGTCGCCCGCGCCTACGAGCAGGTCAGCGACGGTCAGGGCGCGGCCGTCCTCGGCTACCGGTCCTCGCTCGTCGAGTCCGGCGCCGCCGGCCCGGAGGACGGCGCTCCGGCACCCACCGCGGGGATCCCCCACCTGGGCGCGACGGTCGAGCTGCTCGAGGCCCAGCTGCTCGAGGCGATGAGCCGACTGCGCCCGCGCGAGATCGAGCGCGGGGTGAACCTCGTCGGGCCGCACCGCGACGACCTCGTCCTGACGCTCGGCGAGCTCCCGGCCAAGGGCTACGCGAGCCACGGCGAGTCCTGGTCCTTCGCCCTCGCCCTGCGCCTCGGCTCCTTCGAGCTCCTCACCCACGGGTCCTCCGGACAGGCCTCCACCGCCGGTGTGGCCGACGCGTACGCCGGCTGGGACGAGGGCAGCGAGCCTGTGCTCATCCTCGACGACGTCTTCGCGGAGCTCGACACGCGGCGCCGCGGCCGGCTCGCCGGTCTCGTCTCCGGCGCGGAGCAGGTGCTGCTCACCGCTGCCGTCGCCGAGGACGTTCCCGAGCAGCTCGACGGCGCCAGGGTGGACGTCTTCGGTGGCCAGGCCCGCCATGTCCGGTGACGACGAGCCGATGGACCTCCCCCCGGACGACGAGGAGCTCGTCGACCCCCGGCCCGTCGCGCAGCGCCTGGGGCTGACCCCCGCCTCGGAGGTCGCCAGGGCCGGCCTCGAGCGGGCGAAGGCGGCGGCGCGCGCCAGGGGGCTGCGTCCCGGGAGCCCGGGGACAGCGCGCCACGCACCGACCCCCGAGCAGCGCTCCGGCGCGGGTCGCGACGGCCGTGACCCGGCGCTCGTCGGGGACACGCTCGCACGGCTCACGGCCGAGCGTGGCTGGGCCGCAGAGCTCTCCGTCGGCGGCGTGATCGGACGATGGCGCGAGGTCGTCGGCGACCAGGTGGCCGACCACTGCACGCCCGAGAGCTTCGAGGACGGCGTCCTCGTGCTGCGCACCGACTCGACGCCCTGGGCCGTGCACCTCAACCAGATGAGCGCCACTCTGCTCACGCGCCTCGCGGCGGAGCTCGGTGTCGACGTCGTCCAGGAGCTCAAGGTGCTCGGGCCCGCGGGGCCGAGGTGGACCCGCGGGCCCCGGAGCGTCCCCGGCCGCGGCCCGCGCGACACCTACGGATGATCGACAGCCGTCGGGCCCTCTGAGAGCCCCTGAGCGACGGGCCGTGACCACCGGGTGACGCCCCCCGATCAGAAATCGGCCACGCCTGCGCGGAACGGCCTGTGAGGCACGCGTACCGGTAGACTTCGTGGGTACATCCGGGTACTCGCGCAGCGGGGCCGGTCGCCGCGCGCGTCCAGCCCGCCGCGGCCGTCCCGATCGTGCCTGACCTGCCGGGCCCGCGCGCCCGGTCGCCGCACCGTGAGGAGCACCACCGCCCGTGGCCGACCAGAGTCCTGCCGTGCCCGAGAGCCCCGAGGCGATCGCTCAGCCGACACCGTCCGTCACCCCGGACACGCGACCCGCGTACGACGCCAGCGCGATCACCGTCCTCGAGGGTCTCGAGGCTGTCCGCAAGCGCCCCGGCATGTACATCGGCTCGACGGGGCCGCGCGGTCTGCACCACCTGGTCTACGAGGTCGTCGACAACTCCGTCGACGAGGCCCTGGCCGGCTACTGCGACCACATCGAGGTGACCCTCACCGCCGACGGCGGCGTGCGCGTCGTCGACAACGGCCGCGGCATCCCGGTCGACATCGTCGAGTCCGAGGGCAAGCCCGCCGTCGAGGTCGTGCTCACGGTGCTCCACGCGGGCGGCAAGTTCGGTGGCTCGGGCTACGCCGTCTCCGGCGGCCTGCACGGCGTGGGCGTCTCCGTCGTCAACGCCCTGTCGGTGCGGCTCGAGGTCGAGGTGCACCGCAAGGGCGTCATCTACCGCCAGTCCTACGCCGACGGCGTCCCCCAGGCCCCGCTCGCGGAGGTCGGCACGACGGACCGCACCGGGACGACGATCACCTTCTGGCCGAGCGACGTCACCTTCGAGACGACGCACTTCGACTTCGAGACGCTGCGCTCGCGCTTCCAGCAGATGGCCTTCCTCAACAAGGGCCTGCAGATCTCGATGACCGACGAGCGCACGCTGCTCACGGACACCGACGACGAGGTGACCGTCCACGAGGACGAGTCGACCCCGGACGTGCCGTCGGTGCGCACGGTCACCTACCGCTACGACGGCGGCCTCGTCGACTACGTCAAGCACCTCAACTCGGCGAAGAAGGTCGAGCTCGTCCACCCCGAGGTCATCGACTTCGAGGCGGAGGACGTCGAGCGCCGGCTCTCCGTCGAGATCGCGCTGCAGTGGACCGGTGCCTACTCCGAGTCGGTGCACACCTACGCGAACACGATCTCGACCACCGAGGGCGGTACGCACGAAGAGGGCTTCCGTGCGGCGATGACGGGCCTGATCAACCGCTACGCGCGGGAGAAGGGCATCCTCAAGGACAAGGACGAGAACCTCACGGGTGACGACATCCGCGAGGGCCTGACGGCCGTCATCTCGATCAAGCTCGGCGAGCCGCAGTTCGAGGGCCAGACGAAGACCAAGCTCGGCAACACCGAGGCGAAGACCTTCGTCCAGCGCGTGGTCAACGACCAGCTCGGCGACTGGCTCGACGCGCACCCGGGCGAGGCGCGCGACGTGATCCGCAAGTCGATCCAGGCCTCGGCCGCCCGGATGGCGGCCCGCAAGGCACGCGAGGCCACGCGGCGCAAGGGTCTGCTCGAGTCGGGCGGCATGCCCGGCAAGCTGCGCGACTGCCAGTCGAACAACCCCGTCGAGTGCGAGGTCTTCATCGTCGAGGGCGACTCGGCCGGCGGCTCGGCCGTCCGCGGTCGCAACCCGCGCACCCAGGCGATCCTGCCGATCCGCGGGAAGATCCTCAACGTCGAGCGCGCGCGCCTCGACCGCGCCCTGGGCAACCAGGAGGTCCAGGCCCTCATCACGGCCTTCGGCACCGGGATCGGCGAGGACTTCGACATGGACAAGCTGCGGTACCACAAGATCGTCCTGATGGCCGATGCCGACGTCGACGGCCAGCACATCGCGACCCTGCTGCTCACGCTGCTCTTCCGCTACATGCGCCCGCTGATCGAGCAGGGCCACGTCTACCTCGCCCAGCCGCCGCTGTACCGGCTCAAGTGGACGAACTCCCCGCACGACTACGTCTACTCCGACCGGGAACGCGACGCGTTCCTCGCCGCGGGTCAGGCGAGCGGGAAGCGGATCCCCAAGGAGAACGGGATCCAGCGCTACAAGGGCCTCGGCGAGATGGACTACTCCGAGCTGTGGGACACCACCATGGACCCGGCCCAGCGCACCCTGCTCCAGGTCACCCTGGACGACGCGGCCGCGGCGGACGAGATCTTCGCCGTCCTCATGGGCGAGGACGTCGAGTCCCGCCGCAACTTCATCCAGCGCAACGCGAAGGACGTCCGGTTCCTCGACATCTGAGGTCAGCGTACGTCCGGCCCCGCGGGCCGATCCCTTGCACCACTGAGCACGGCACAGACGAAAGACGAGGTACACGGTGAGCGAGCAGACTCCCCCCGACGGCGGCGTGACGCCGGAGATCGAGGAGATCCTCCACGACCGGATCACCGCGGTGGACCTCCAGCTGGAGATGCAGCGGTCCTACCTCGACTACGCGATGAGTGTCATCGTCGGTCGCGCGCTCCCGGACGTCCGGGACGGCCTCAAGCCCGTGCACCGTCGCGTGCTGTACGCGATGTACGACGGCGGCTACCGCCCGGACCGCGCAGTTCTCCAAGTGCAGCCGTGTCGTCGGCGACGTCATGGGCAAGTACCACCCGCACGGTGACAGCGCGATCTACGACGCGATGGTCCGCCTCGTCCAGGACTGGTCGCTGCGCTACCCGCTCGTCGCCGGGCAGGGCAACTTCGGCTCGCCCGGCAACGACCCGGCCGCCGCGCCGCGGTACACCGAGTGCAAGATGGCCCATATCGCCATGGAGATGGTGCGGGACATCGACGAGGAGACCGTCGACTTCCGCGACAACTACGACGGCCGCACGCAGGAGCCGACCGTCCTGCCGGCCCGCTTCCCGAACCTGCTGGTCAACGGCAGCGCGGGCATCGCCGTCGGCATGGCGACCAACATCCCGCCGCACAACCTGCGCGAGGTCGCGAGCGGCGTGAACTGGTACCTCGAGCACCCCGAGGCCTCCAAGGAGGAGCTCCTCGAGGCGCTCATCGAGCGGATCCCCGGCCCCGACTTCCCCACCGGCGCGACGATCCTCGGCCGCCGCGGGATCGAGGACGCCTACCGCACGGGCCGCGGCTCGATCACGATGCGTGCCGTCGTCACGGTCGAGGAGATCCACAACCGGATCTGCCTCGTCGTCACCGAGCTGCCCTACCAGGTCAACCCGGACAACCTCGCGACGAAGATCGCCGACCTGGTCAAGGAGGGTCGCGTCCAGGGCATCGCCGACATCCGCGACGAGACCTCCGGCCGCACCGGCCAGCGCCTGGTCGTCGTGCTCAAGCGCGACGCCGTCGCGAAGGTCGTGCTCAACAACCTGTACAAGCACACGCAGCTGCAGGACACCTTCGGCGCGAACATGCTCGCGCTGGTCGACGACGTCCCGCGCACGCTGAGCATCGACGCGTTCGTCCGGCACTGGGTCACCCACCAGCTCGACGTGATCGTGCGCCGGACGACCTACCGGCTGCGCGAGGCCCAGGAGCGCGCCCACATCCTGCGCGGCTACCTCAAGGCCCTCGACCTGCTCGACGAGGTCATCGCCCTGATTCGTCGCTCCCCCGACGTCGACGAGGCCCGCGCCGGCCTGATGGCCCTGCTCGAGGTCGACGAGGTCCAGGCGACCGCGATCCTCAACCTCCAGCTGCGTCGGCTCGCCGCGCTGGAGCGCCAGCGGATCATCGACGACTACGACGGCCTCATGGTCAAGATCACCGACTACGAGGACATCCTGGCGACCCCGCAGCGTCAGCGGGACATCGTGCGCACCGAGCTCGACGAGATCGTCGACCGCTACGGCGACGAGCGTCGCACCACGATCCTTCCCTTCGACGGCGAGGTCTCCATGGAGGACCTCATCGCCGAGGAGGAGATCGTCGTGACGATCACCCGCGGCGGCTACGCCAAGCGCACCCGCAGCGACGCGTACCGCGTGCAGAAGCGCGGCGGCAAGGGCGTCAAGGGCGCCCAGCTGCGGGCGGACGACGTCGTCGAGCACTTCGGCGTGACGACGACGCACCACTGGCTGCTCTTCTTCACGAACCTCGGCCGGGTCTACCGGGCCAAGGCCTACGAGCTGCCCGAGGGAAGCCGCGACTCCAAGGGCCAGCACGTGGCCAACCTCCTGGCCTTCCAGCCGGGTGAGCAGATCGCCAAGGTCCTCGACCTGCGCGACTACGAGCAGGCCGAGTACCTCGTGCTCGCGACGCGACGCGGGCTGGTGAAGAAGACGCGTCTCGCCGAGTACGACTCGAACCGCTCCGGCGGCCTCATCGCGATCAACCTGCGCGAGGACGAGGACGGCACCCCGGACGAGCTCGTCTCGGCCGCGCTGGTCGACGAGGGCTCCGAGCTGCTGCTCGTCTCGCGCAAGGGCCAGGCCGTCCGGTTCCAGGCGACCGCCGAGCAGCTGCGGCCGATGGGCCGCGCGACCTCCGGCGTCACCGGCATGCGCTTCCGCGAGGACGACGAGCTGCTCGCGATGGACGTCATCACCGAGGACTCCTTCCTGGTGACGGTCACCGACGGCGGCACGGCCAAGCGCTCGGACATGCACCGGGTCAACTCCGACGGCAACCTCGAGTACCGGCGGACGAACCGTGGTGGGCTCGGGGTCCGTGCCGCCCGGCTCCCGGACGACCGCGGCGTGCTCGTCGGTGCGCTGATGGCGGGCACCGGTGACGAGATCCTCGTCGTGATGGAGCGTGGCAAGGTCGTGCGTTCCGTGGTCGACGAGATCCCCGTCCACGGGCGTGACGCGACCGGCGTGATCCTCGCCAAGCCGGACTCGGGCGACCGGATCCTTGCCGTCGCCCGCAACATCGAGCGGACGCTCGCAGGGGATGCGGTTACCGTTGACCCCGAGAGCACCGACGCGGACGAGGACGCGAGCGCGACCACGACCGTCGGCACCGTCCCGAGCGCGACCGAGGGAGACCAGTGAGCGAGCAGAAGCCGCCGTCGATCGCACCGCCGGGGACTCCCCCGCGTCGCGTCACCCCTGCGACCTCCGGACCGGAGGCACCGTCGGCGCGGGTGACCTTCACGCCCGGGGGGCCGATCGGCGTCGCCGGCAGCCGTGACCAGCCCAGCTCGTCCTCCGCGGCGCCCTCGGGCCCCGCCACCCCGCTCCCGAGCCCCGCAGCCGCCCAGCAGACCCCACGCCCTGCGTCGCGCCCCGCCGTGACCTCGACCACCGACGACGACGGCGCGCCGCGCCGGGTGCGGCTCGCGATCGCTCGCATCGACCCGTGGTCGGTGCTCAAGCTCTCGTTCCTGCTCGCGGTCGCGGCCGGGATCATGCTCGTCGTCGCGGCAGCGGTGGTCTGGCAGACGATGAACGGGATGAGCGTCTTCACGAAGGTGAACGACATGATCGTGGCCTTCGGGGGCTCGGACAAGTACGCGATCCTCGACGCCGTCTCGTTCAAGCGGACCATCTCGCTCGCGACGATCATCGCCGTCGTCGACATCGTGCTCATCACCGCGCTGGCGACCCTCGGCGCGTTCCTCTACAACATCGTGGCCGCCCTCGTCGGCGGCCTGCACCTGACGCTGACCGACGACTGAGCCCTCGGCGCCCCCGGGAGGTTGCGTCGGTGGACGCCGCCGCCGGCCCCACGGGTGCCCGGAGTTGGGACCGACCCCGGCACTGGGGTAGTCTCGTCCGGCGTCGTGCAGACGGTCGCACGGGCCTATAGCTCAGACGGTTAGAGCGCTTCCCTGATAAGGAAGAGGTCAGAGGTTCAAGTCCTCTTAGGCCCACTCCCTCACTCCCACCCGGAGGACGGATGAAGAAGATCCTCGCGGCCATGGTCGTGATCGGTCTCGGCTACGCCGCATGGCGCGCGTACGCGGAGGACCACGACGATCGCGAGCTGTGGCGGGAGGTCACCGACCCGGTGCGGTGAACGACAGGCGTCCGCGCCTGACCCGGGGCCATGGCGCAATTGGTAGCGCACCTGCTTTGCAAGCAGGGGGTTAGGGGTTCGAGTCCCCTTGGCTCCACCAGAGCTCGACCTGTCCGGCAGGGGGAGACCGATGCGCCCGCCGTCGACCGGCCGCACCCTGTTCCGCGCTAATGCCCTGCTCGTGCTCGTCACCGTCCTCGCCGGCGCCCTCTCGTGGATGGGTGCCGGAGCCGTCGCGATCGGCTTCCCCGCGCTGGTGCCCGTCTCCTCGGCGCGCGCGACCCCCACGTCGACCTGCGTCGACGGCGCGATGGTCGTCGTCGCCCACGAGGACGACGACCTGCTCTTCACCAGCCCCGACCTCGCGACGGACCTCGACTCCGGGCGCTGCGTGCGGACGGTCTTCCTCACGACGGGCGACGCGGCGCAGGACACCGTGTACTGGCAGGGCCGCGAGGTCGGCTCCCAGGCCGCCTATGCCGCGATGGCCGGCGTCCCGGACGAGTGGACGGCCTCGTCGATCACCCTGCTCGGGAAGGAGCTGCGCACGATGACGCTGGTGGGCGAGCCACAGGTCTCGCTCGTGTTCCTCCGGCTGCCGGACGGCAACCGGACCGGCTCGGGCATGGCGGTCCATGACCACGAGAGCCTGATGAAGCTGTGGCTCGGCTCGATCCCGGCGATCCACGGCGTGGACCGCTCCTCGAGCTACACGGCCGAGACGCTCACGCAGACCCTGACGGCACTGATGACCGAGTTCGGGCCGACGACGGTCCGCACGATGGACTGGACGCGACCCTTCCGCACCGGCGACAACGCCGACCACACCGCGACGGCCCTGTTCGCGCGGGCCGCGGCGAGGGCCGCAGCCGCGACGCTGAGCATCGACCTCCTGGCCTACGAGGGGTACCCGGCGTGGACGCGGCCCCCGAACGTCTCGGGTGCCGCGCTGCGGCTCAAGGCGGCCGCGCTGACCGCGTACGCGCCCCATGACCGCATGTTCTGCGTCAGCCCGTGGTGCCCCATCGCGGCCGTGACCTCGACGCGCGCCGCGCGTCAGTACGTCGTCGACGAGGAGCGGCTGGCGCCGGTGGACCCGGCGCCGGCGCCCTGAGCCTGCGGGGGGATCAGCCCTCCTGCTCGCCCGTCTCCCCCGCCGCGTCCTCCGCCGAGGCCCCGTCGGCTGCGTCGGCCTCGGCGGGCTTGCGCTTGGGTGCGGCCTTGCGGGCCTTGTCCGCCGCCTCCTTGGTGACCTCGGCGGCTCGGGCCGTCGCCTTCTCGGTGGCCTCCTTCGCGCGCTCGGCGGCCCGCTCGGCGGCCTCACGCGCCTTCTCGGTCGTCTCGCGGGTCTTGGCGACCGCCTCCCCCGCCGCCTCGCCGACGAGCTCGGCTGCGTCCTCGACACCATGCTTGACGTCGCTCACGACGCCCGTGAACTCCTGACGCGCCTCGGCGGCGCGGTGCTTGAAGCGGTCGCCGGCGTCGACGGGCTCCCAGGGCTCCTCCGCCCACGGGTCGGTCGTCGGGCGGCTGCGGCGCCAGGCGGCGACGGCCGCCCCGGCCGCGGCGATCCCGCTGATCGTCCAGAAGACGGCGGCCCCCTTGTGGGACTTCTTGGGGGGCTCGACGGTCGCCGCGTGCCCGAGGGCCTCCTCGGCGACGTCGCGCGCCCGGTCGGCTCCGGCTGCTGCGGCGGCGACGGCCGTGGTCATCGCCGCGGCGACCTTCGGCAGGATCTCGTCGACGAAGCGGTCGTGCGCGGTGTCGACGAGCGGGACGGCCCGCTCGGCCGCCTTCTCCACGACGGGCGTGGCACGCTCGGCGGCCTCGCGCAGGGCCTTCTCGACGCGGGGCGTCGCCCATTCCACGGCGGCCTCGACCCGGGGTGCTGCCCACTCTGCGGCATGGCTCGCGGCGTCCTCGACGCGCGGTCCCGCCCACTCGACGGCTGCCTCGACCTTCGGCGCCGCCCACTCCGCGGCCTGCGCCGCGGCGGACTCGACGCGAGGGCTCGCCCACTCGACGGCCGACTCGACCTTCGGCGCCGCCCAGTCCGCCGCCTGCGCAGCGGCGTCCTTGGCGCGGGGCGCTGCCCACTCGGCAGCGTCCTTCGCGCGCGGCCCTGCCCAGCCGGCTGCCTGCTTCGCCGCCTCCTTGGCATGGACGGCGGCATCGGCGAGTGCAGCGCCCACCTCTGCCGCATGACCCTTGAGGCGCTCGGCGTCGAGAGACTCGGCTGCGGGACGGCGGACACGGTCGAACATGGTCGACTCCCCTGCTCGGCGGACATCGGTCGGGCCGGACGGCCCGAGTCCATGCTGCCACCGATGGCGGGGCGGTGCCCGGCCTCGTGCGGGCGCTCGTGCGAGGATGGGTGCATGTTCGCGACTCTTCACACCTCCGCCGGTGACATCCGGATCGAGCTCCTCCCGAACCACGCACCCAAGACGGTGCGCAACTTCGTGGGCCTGGCGACGGGCTCCCAGGCCTGGACGGACCCGCGCACGGGCGCCTCGAGCACCGCGCCGCTCTACGACGGCGTCGTCTTCCACCGCGTGATCGACGGCTTCATGATCCAGGGCGGCGACCCGCTCGGCACCGGGACGGGTGGCCCCGGCTACCAGTTCGACGACGAGATCCACCCCGAGCTGGTCTTCAACGAGCCCTACCTGCTCGCGATGGCGAACGCCGGCAAGCGCCGCGACCCCGTCACGGGCAACGTCGGCGGCACCAACGGCTCGCAGTTCTTCATCACCGTGACGAACACGCCGCACCTGAACGGCAAGCACACGATCTTCGGCAAGGTCGCCGACGACGAGAGCCGTGCCGTCGTCGACGCGATCGCCACGACCGCCGTCGGTCGCAACGACCGCCCGGTGCAGGACGTGACGATCACCTCGGTCACGGTCGAGGACTGACCTCCACCGCATGACGATCCCCACGCCGCCCGTCGACGCGGGAGCCGTTCCCGTCTGCCCGCGGCACCCCGACCGCGTCGCGTACGTCCGCTGCCAGCGCTGCGGGCGCCCGACGTGTCCGGAGTGCCAGCGGGCGGCGGCCGTCGGCGTGCACTGCGTCGACTGCGTCCGGGAGGCGCAGAGCGCCGTCCGCGCGACGACGACCGTCTTCGGCGGCAAGGTCCGTGCGGGCAGGCCGGTGGTGACCTTCACCCTCATCGGGCTCAACCTGCTCGCCTACCTGGTCGAGCAGGTCCAGGGCACGGCGTTCATCAGGCAGTGGTTGTTCTCCCCCGTCGTCGGGGACACCGAGCCGTGGCGTTTCCTGACCTCGGCGTTCCTGCACGACCCGAGCTCGCTGCTGCACATCGGCTTCAACATGTACGCCCTGTGGGTGCTCGGGCAGTTCCTCGAGCCGGTGCTCGGTCGGTGGCGCTTCATCAGCGCGTACCTGCTCGCCGCCGTCGGGGGCAGCGTGATGCTCCTGCTGATGGCCTCGCCTTCCGACACGAGCTGGGTGACGGGTGCCTACGGGGCCTCCGGAGCCGTGTTCGGGCTGTTCGGCATCGTGGTCGTGGTGCTGAGGCGCCTCAAGCGCGATGCACGGTCGATCCTCGTCGTGCTCGCGATCAACGCGGCGCTCCCCTTCTTCGTGGGGAACATCGCGTGGCAGGCGCACGTCGGCGGCTTCCTCGTCGGCCTGCTGCTCGGCGCGGTGTACGCCTATGCCCCGAGGGCCCGCCAGCGCGCCCTGTCCCTCGCCGCCGTCGTCGGGACGGGCCTGCTGCTCGTCGTCCTGTCGGTGGCGGCGTACGCCCTCGCCTGACCGGATCCTCAGCGCCCGTCCCGAGCGGGTGGGTTGTCCCCACCTTTGCTCACAGCTGTGGAATTACACCGCTGTAGTTATCCACAGGGATGTCCACTCCCTGGGGAGGACGCTCGGGTCCGGGATCTGCGGGTGGGGACGGGAGCCGGCGGTCAGCGCCAGCGCGTCGTCATCGCGAAGCCGACGATGATCAGAGCGAAGCCGACGGCGAGGTTGCCGTTGCCGATCCCCGGGATCGGGAACCGCGCAGCGCTGAGGTACGTCGTGACGATCCAGACGAGGCCCGCGACCATGAGGGTGAGCATCGTGGGTGCGAGCCACCGGGGGCTGGGCTTCGGCTTGGCGGAGCTCGGCGGCGGGGTGAAGCTCGGCTTCTTGCGGGACCGCGACTCGGGCACGGGGCGCCTCCTGATCGATCGGGGGCGGCACCTCGGCGCCGCGACGGACGTCGACTAGCGTAGTCGTGCGGCGGTCTGGCTCCGTCGCACGAGGAGGGGCATGAGCACCGGGCACCGGGCCGCCCGCGTCGGTCGACGCGGCTCGTACGGTGTCGCCCTCGTCCTGGTGCTCACCTGCATGCTCTTCGCCGCCAACGTCCGCCTGGCGCGCGGCCAGGAGTCGCGCCAGCCGCAGGACCTGCCCGGGCTCGTCCAGGCCGAGCTCGAGCGTGCCGACGAGGCAGCGACGACGGTCTCGGACCTGCGCGCCGAGGTGGACCGACTCACCGACGCCGAGGCCCAGCTGGCCCCCGCGCAGTCGGACCGCGCCGGGGAGCTCGCCCTGGCCGCCGGGTTCGTCGCCGTGTCGGGGCCCGGGATCGAGGTCCGGCTGACCGACGCCCCGGCGACAGGGACGCGTCCGGACTGGGTGATCCCCTCGATGCTCGTCGTGCACCAGCAGGACCTGCAGGCGGTCATCAACGCCCTGTGGGCCGGCGGTGCCGAGGCGATGAGCCTTCAGGACCAGCGCGTCGTGTCGACCTCGGCCTTCCGCTGCGTCGGCAACGTGCTGCTCCTGCAGGACCGCCACTACTCCCCGCCGTACATCGTCCGGGCGATCGGCGACCCGGACGCGCTCAAGGCGGCGCTCGAGGACTCGCCGTCGATCCAGACCTACCTGGAGTACGTCGACGCGGTCGGCCTCGGCTGGAGCGTGACCGTCCTCGACGAGGTCGATCTCCCCGCCTTCGACGGTGCCGCGGAGCTCAAGTACGCCTCCGCACCGACGGCCGGCTCGTGACGCCATCGCGACATGCCGCCCGTCCCTCCCGGGTCGTGGCGTCACGCGGGGCCCTCGTGCTCGGCGCGCTCGGTGAGATCCTCCTGACGCTCGGCGTGCTGCTCGGGCTCTTCCTCGTCTGGCAGCTGTGGTGGACCGACGTGCTCGGCGAGCGGGCGCAGGCCGCCGTGGTGGCCGAGCTCGGCTGGGCGCAGCCCCCGGCGCAGCAGGCGGGTGCGGAGCCGGCACCGCCCGTGCTGCGCACGGACGCCGCGCCCCTGATGGACGAGCCCGCGCGCGCGACGACCTTCGCGACCCTGCAGGTCCCCCGCTGGGGCGCCGCGCCGCAGCCGATCAGCCAGGGAACCGCCAAGCACGAGGTCCTCGACCGGCTCGGGATCGGCCACTACGACGGCACCGCGATGCCGGGCGGCGTCGGCAACTTCGCGGTGGCCGGCCATCGGACCACCTACGGCAAGCCCTTCAACCGGATCGAGGAGCTGCTCGTCGGCGACGCGCTCGTCGTGCGGACCGAGTCGACCTGGTACGTCTACCGCGTCACGAGCACGCAGGTCGTCTCCCCGCGGGCGGTCGAGGTGATCGACCCCGCCCCGCAGGAGCCCGGTGCCGTGCCGACCCTCGCGCAGATGACCCTCACGACCTGCCATCCTCTGTACAGCGCACGTGAGCGGTACGTCGTGCACGCCCTGCTGGAGGGATGGCTCCCGGTCAGCGAGGGAACCCCCCAAGCCCTCAGCGAGGGCGCTGCGACGGACGGAGGCGGATGATGTACGCAGCGCTCTGGCGTGTGATCCCCGGGCCCGCCTGGGTCCGGGTGCTCCTGCTCGTGCTCCTCGCGGCGGCGGTGGTCGCCGCCTGCTTCACCTGGGTGTTCCCGGCGATCGAGCCGTACATGCCCTTCACCGACATCACTGTGGAGTGAGATGACCCGCATCCTCGTCGTCGACAACTACGACTCGTTCGTCTACACGATCGTCGGCTACCTCGACCAGCTCGGGGCGCAGACGGTCGTCGTGCGCAACGACGCCGTGCCCTCCCTCGCCGAGCGCTCGGCGTACGACGGCGTCCTCATCTCCCCCGGGCCCGGGCACCCCGCGCAGCGCCGGGCCGCTCGATGGAGGTCATCCGGGACTGCGCCGACGCGGGCCAGCCGATGCTCGGGGTCTGCCTCGGCCACCAGGCGCTCGGTGAGGTCTTCGGCGCCACGGTGACCCATGCCCCCGAGCTCATGCACGGCAAGACGAGCGCGGTGAGCCACGAGGGCCTCGGCGTCCTGGCCGGGCTCGCGACGCCGTTCACGGCGACGCGGTACCACTCGCTCGCCGTCGTCGACGGCACCGTCCCCGACGAGCTCGTCGTGACGGCGCGGACCCGGACCGCTGCGGGCGAGGGCGTGATCATGGGGCTGCAGCACCGCGAGCTCCCGCTGCACGGCGTGCAGTTCCACCCCGAGTCGGTCCTCACCGAGGGCGGGCACCGGCTGCTGGCGAACTGGCTGGAGATCTGCGGCCTTGCCGGGCGCGGTGGAGCGTTCCGCCGGGATGGCCCCGCTCGTCCGTCAGCACGCCGAGGCCTGAGCGCCGCAGGGCGCCCCTGCGGCCCTCGGCGGCCCGGGACGAGTGCGCCCGGCCCCTGAGGGGCCGGGCGTCGCTCAGGGTGCCGGTGCTGACTACGGGGTGGGAGTCGGAGTCGGGCTCGGGCCCGCGGCCTGCGCCACGAGCGTCACCGTGTCACCCACCGCGGCGGTGGTCCCGCTGCCGGGGGTGGCGGAGGTGACGACCCACTGGCCGGCCGCCTGGGTGCCGTCGCTCTGCACGCAGCTGCCGTTGAGGTTGACCCCGGCGAGAGCGTTGAGCGCGTTCGTGCAGGTCATCCCGATGAGGCCCGACGGGACCGTGACGGTCTCGACGGTGGGAGCGACGGCCTTGGTGAGCGTGACGGTCGAGCGCTGCTTGACCGGGCCCGGTGCCGGGCTCTGCAGGATGACCGTCCCGGGCGGGGCGTCCGCGCTCTCCTTCTCCGCGGGGATCACCGTCAGGCCGAGCTCGTCGAGCGCGGCCTTGGCGGTGTCGTACGGCGTCGCCGTGCCGACGAAGTCGGGCAGCTGGACGACACCGGTCGAGAGGTAGATCGTCACCTTGTCGGTGGTCGGGTTGAGGCTCGTGCCGGCGACGGGATCGGTCTCCGCGACCTTGTCCTTCTCGACGTCAGGGCTGTCCTTGGTCGTCACGGTGATGTTGCCCAGCACGAAGTCACGCTCGGTGAGCCAGGAGATGGCCTGGTCCCGTGAGAGGTTCGTCAGGTCGTCCAGGATGACGGCATCGGCCCCGGAGGAGATGACGACGGTGACGGCGGACCCCGTCGCGACGCTCTCGTCCGCCTTGGGGTCCGTCCGGATGACGGAGCCCTTCGGGACGAGGACGCTCGCCTCCTGGGTCGGGTTGAACGTGAGCCCTGCGTCCTCGATCGTCGTCCGCGCGAGCTCCTGCTCCATCGAGACGACGTCGGGGACGGTGACGGGAGCCGGTGCCTTGTCGGCGTTGGCGACGAGCAGCGCGACGATGCCTGTGATGGCGAGCACCGCGACGGCGACGAGCGTCCACAGCAGCCAGCGCTTGGACGGCGGGTCCTCGACGACGACCGGGCGGGCCGGGGTCGGAGTCGAGACGCGGCCGACGGGGCCCCACGGGGAGGCCGGCGCCGGGGCTGCGCCCATCACCTGGGTGGCAGCCGTGGGCGGGCCGGGGTCGGCGACGGGCTGGCGCATCACGGCGGTCACGGCCCCGAGGGCCGGGGCGACGATCTCCCCGCCGCGCAGCACGGCCTCGAGGTCGTTGCGGAACTCGGCCGCGCTCGCGTAGCGGTTCTCGCGGTCCTTCGACAGCGCCTTCATCGTGATGCGGTCGAGGGTCTCGGGCACGTCGGCGGCGAAGGTGCTCGGCGGCAGGGCCTCCTCGCGCGCGTGCTGGTAGGCGACCGCGACGGGGGAGTCGCCGATGAACGGCGGGCGCCCGGTGAGCAGCTCGAACAGCAGGCAGCCGGTGGAGTACAGGTCGCTGCGGGCGTCGACCTGCTCGCCGCGCGCCTGCTCGGGGGAGAGGTACTGCGCCGTGCCGATGACGGCCTGGGTCTGGGTCATGGTGCCGGCGGCGTCGGCCATCGCCCTGGCGATGCCGAAGTCCATCACCTTGACCGCGCCGACCGGCGTGAGCATGACGTTCGCTGGCTTGATGTCGCGGTGCACGATCCCGGCACGGTGGGAGTACTCGAGAGCGGACAGCACGCCCGCGGTGATCTCGATGGCCTCCTCGATGGGGACCGCCGCGCCGTCGCGCAGGATGTCGCGGACCGTGTGGCCCTCGACGTACTCCATGACGATGAAGGGCACGTGGGACAGCGCGCCGCCGGGCTCGGTGCCGACGTCCTCGCCGGTGTCGTACACGGCGACGACGGCCGGGTGGTTGAGGGACGCCGCGGCCTGGGCCTCGCGGCGGAAGCGGGCCTGGAACGAGGGGTCCCGTGCGAGGTCGGAGCGCAGGATCTTGATCGCGACGGTACGGCCGAGGCGCGTGTCGTGGCCGATGTGAACCTCGGCCATCCCGCCACGCCCGATGAGCTCGCCGACCTCGTAGCGGCCGCCGAGGATCCGAGGTGCGTCGTCCGCCACTACAGGTCCCTCACTGTCATCATCTGCTGTGCCCGCCGGGAGCCCGCGGCGAGGTCGTCCTCGATCATCCCACCGGTGCTGCCCGCACCGTGGGACGTGGTCACCGACAAGCGCGGACCTTCACCCGCTGCCGACCCCGTCGTCGCGTCGTGCGACCCCCAGAGCGTAGCCGCCACGGCCGCCCCGAGGAGAGCGCAGAGCACGAGGAGGGCCAGGACGAGGGCCGGAGCGGGCAGGCCGAACCACCGGCGAGAGCGCAGATCGCGCCAGGAACGGCTCGGTGCCGCGACGGGCGAGAGGTGCCGACGGGTCCCGGGTGGGGGAGTGAAGCGCGGTGGCGGCTCGCTCGGGACGGGGGCCACGGCCTCGTCGGCGGCGCGCCCCGGCACGACGGCGGTCTCCAGCACTCCCGTGTGCCGGATCCCCACCGAGGCCCGCGTCTGCTGGCCCGGCGAGAACGACGGCGGCGTCGGCTCGATCGGGAAGCCTCCCGTGCTGGGCACCAGGTGGTCCTCGGTGCTGCTGATCGTCCGCTGCACACCCGTCGCGTGCCGACCGGGGACCATGGGCACGCCGCCGGGCGGGGTGCGCTCGAGCATGGCGTCCATCATCCGGGCAAGGGAGGCGGCCGAGCGCGGCCTGCGCTCGGGGTCCTTGTCGAGCATGCGCATCACGAGAGCGGCGAGCTGGGGGTCGACCTGGTCCGGAAGGGGCGGGACAGGGGTGTTGACATGCGCGATCGCGATGTCGACGGCCGTCGGCCCGGTGAACGGCCGGTGGCCGACGAGGCTCTCGTAGGCGACGATCCCCAGCGAGTAGATGTCCGAGGTGCCCGTGGCGGCCTTGCCCAGCGCCTGCTCGGGCGAGAGGTACTGAGCGGTGCCCATGACCATGCCGGAGGCCGTCATGGGGATCTGGTTCGCGGCCATCGAGATGCCGAAGTCGGTGATCTTCACCCGCCCGGAGGTGGCGAGCAGGATGTTGCCCGGCTTCACGTCGCGGTGCACCACCCCGGCCACATGCGCGGCGTGCAGCGCGCGGGCGGTCTGGGCGAGGATCGGCAGCAGGCGGCCGGTCGGGAGCACCGGCTGGCGGTCGAGGAGGTCCGACATCGGCTCGCCGAGGATCAGCTCCATGACGAGGTACGCGGAGCCGTCCTGCTCGCCGTAGTCGTAGAGGGCCGCGATGTTGGGGTGCGAGAGCTGCGCGCTGTTGCGCGCCTCGGTCCGGAAGCGGTCGAGGAAGCCCGCGTCCCCGGCGAACTCGGACCGCAGCACCTTGATCGCGACGTTGCGCGCCAGGGCCTCGTCGTGCCCGAGCCAGACCTCGCCCATGCCGCCGACCGCGATCCGCGAGACGAGGCGGTAGCGGTCGTGCAGCGCGAGGCCCGCGGTGGCGATCATGAGAGCGCCGCCTGGATCACGGCGCGGGCGATGGGCGCCGCGACCTTCCCGCCGGTGGCCTCCGAGCCGAGGCTCCCGCCGTGCTCGACGACGACGGCCACGGCGATCTTGGGGTTCGTGGCCGGGGCGAACGCGGTGAACCAGGCGTGCGGGGCGGCGCCGTCCGTCGTCTGCGCCGTGCCCGTCTTCCCCGCGACCTGGACCCCGGGGATCTGCGCGGCGGTGCCCGTGCCGTTGTCCACGACGTTGAGCATCATGTCGCGCAGCGAGGAGGCCGTGCTCGCGGAGATCGGCCGGCCGAGTGCCGTCGGGCTGGTCGTGTCGACCACGGTGAGGTCCTGGTCGCGCACGGTCGAGACGAGGTACGGCTTCATCTCGACGCCGCCGTTGGCGATCGTCGCGGCGAGCATGGCGACCTGGAGCGGGGTGACGCGGACGTCGTACTGACCGATCGCGGACAGCGCCGTCTGGGCCTCGTCGATCGCTCCGTCGGCGGGGAAGCGGCTGTGCGCGACCGTCAGCGGGATGGACAGGTCCGTGTCGAAGCCGAAGGCCTCGGCCTGCGTGCGCAGCGCATCGGCGCCGAGCTGGACACCGAGCTGGGCGAACGCCGTGTTGCAGGAGATCCGCAGCGCGTCGTCGAGGGTCATCGCCCCGGTCGCGCTGCACTTCTCCCCGCCGTAGTTCTCCAGCGACGTGCGCGTTCCGGGCAGCGTGTAGGTGTCCGGGGCCGGCAGGGGGGTGCTCGGCGCGAGGCCCGACTCGAGCGCGGCGGCCGCGGTCACGAGCTTGAAGGTCGAGCCCGGCGGGTAGGTGTCGCCGGAGATCGCGCGGTTGACCATCGGGTCGTCCGGGTCGTCGTTCAGGCTCGTCCAGGCGGCCGTCGCCGCTGTCGTGTCATGCGTGGCGAGGGCGTTCGGGTCGTAGCTGGGCTTGGAGACCATCGCGAGGATCGCCCCGGTGCTCGGGTCGATCGCGACGACGGCGCCCTTCTGGTCGCCGAGGGCGTCCCAGGCCGCCTGCTGGATCGCCGGGTCGATCGTCAGCTCGACCGCCGCACCCTGCGGCTGACGGCCGGTGATGAGGTCCTGGATCCGGTTGTAGAAGAGCGAGTCGGCCGAGCCGTTCAGCGCGGTGTTCATCGAGCGCTCGAGGCCGCCTCGGCCGTACAGGACCGAGTAGTACCCGGTGACGGGCGCGTAGAGCGGACCGTTCGCGTAGGCGCGCTGGTAGCCGAAGGCGTCGTCGACCGGGCTCGAGGAGGCGACGGCCGTCCCCGCGACGACGATCGGGCCGCGGTCGCGGTTGTACTCGCGGTACAGCGTCCGGACGTTGCGGCTGTCGTTGTTGAGGTCCGGCGCCTGGACGAACTGCACCCAGCTCGCGCCGCCCATGAGGACGACGAACATGAGGACGACGACGGAGGTCAGCCGGCGCAGCGGTGTGTTCACGAGGCCTCACCCCCGCGAGGCAGGCGGATCCGCTCGGTGACCTGGTCGTCGCCCGCGGGGGCGAGGGAGCCGGGAACGGGCGTGGCGCCGACGGCGACCTCGGCCGGGGCGGCGCGGTCGGGGCCGGGGCCGGGGGCCTCCGCCGGGCGCCGCGCGGCGTCGGAGATGCGCAGCAGCAGCGCGACGATCACCCAGTTGGCGAGCAGCGACGAGCCGCCGTAGGCGAGGAAGGGCATCGTCAGACCGGTCAGCGGGATGAGCCGCGTGACCCCGCCGACGACGACGAAGCACTGGAAGGCGACCGTGAAGGCGATGCCGCCGGCGAAGAGCTTGCCGAACCCGTCGCGGACGCCGACGGCGGTGCGCAGCCCGCGCTCGGTCAGGACCAGGTACAGGACGAGGATCGCCATCAGCCCGGTCAGCCCGAGCTCCTCGCCGAGCGAGGCGACGATGAAGTCCGACTCGGCGTAGGGCACCAGGTCGGGACGGCCCAGGCCCAGCCCGGTGCCGAAGAGCCCGCCGCTGGCCATCCCGAACAGCCCGCGGACGAGCTGGCCGGAGCCGCCGGGCGAGGCGGCGAAGACGGAGCTGTCGAAGGCGTGCAGCCAGGCCTCGAACCGTGCGGCGACATGCCCGAAGGTGCGCGCCGCCACGACCACCCCGCCGAGGAAGAGCCCCAGGCCGATGACGACCCAGCTCAGGCGCTCGGTCGCGAGGTAGAGCATCGCGACGAACAGACCGAAGAACAGCAGCGAGGTGCCGAGGTCGCGTTCCAGGACGAGCACCGCGAGGGAGACGGCCCAGGCGACGAGGATCGGGCCGAGGTCGCGCACGCGCGGCAGCTGGAGGCCCAGGACCTTGGGTCCGGCGAGCGTGAGGGTGTCGCGCGTGGTGACGAGGTAGCCGGCGAAGAAGATCGCGAGCGCGATCTTGCCGATCTCGGCCGGCTGGAAGGAGGCCCCGGCGACGCGGATCCAGATGTTCGCGCCGTTGATGTTCGCGCCGATCCCCGGCACGAGCGGCAGGACCATGAGGACGAGGGCGGCGACCATCGCCGTGTACGTGAAGCGGCGAAGGGTGCGGTGGTCGCGCAGCAGCATGAGGACGACACCCGCGAGGACCATGCCGACGACGGTCCACAGGAGCTGCCGGTCGCCGAAGTCCGTCTCGCGGCCGCGCGCCCCGTAGGCGAGGTCGATCCTGCTGATCATCGCCAGGCCGATCCCGTTGAGCGCGACGGCGACGGGCAGGATGACCGGGTCGGCCCAGGGCGCGCGACGGCGCAGCACGAGGTGCAGCCCGGCGCACAGCAGCACCAGGACGAGCGCGCGCTGCCCGAGGTCGGGCGGCAGGGCGTCACCCGTGGCGAGGCCGACGAGCGCGTAGGCGCCGATGCCGATCGCGAGGGCGACGAGCAGCAGGGCGACCTCGACGGCCCGGCCGGGGCGCACCCGGTGCGGTGCGACGGTCGCCATCAGAGCCCTCGGGGATGCGTGCCGGTTCGTGCGGTCATGGACCGAGCACCTCGTTCTCGAGGGCCGTCACGCGGGCCCTCGCGTCCGGGAGGTCGGTGGCGGTGATCGTCTGCTCGAGGCGGTCCTGCACGTAGGAGGGCAGCTCGTCGATCTGGAGGTCGCTCGTCTCGACGACGCTGGAGAAGTCGATCGGGCCGACCGTCTGCGGGATCCCGCGGTAGATCGCGACGACGCCGTCGGCCACGCCGACGTAGTACTGGCGCTGCGTCCACTCCCAGCCCCAGCGGCCGGCCAGGGCGAGCCCCGCGAGCACGGCCAGGACGACGAGGGCGGTGACGATGCGGCGGACCGTGCGTCGAGGCGCGGGGACCTCCTCGTCGAGCGGCTCGGCGGGCGGGCGACCCTGGGCGGTCAGCTCCGCCGCCCGTCCGGCCGCGCCGGAGCCGCCGAGGGTCGGCCGGTGGCGGTCGGTGGCCGCCGCGCCGACGACCTGGGTGTGCAGGGCGGGCCCGCTGCCGTCCGGGAGGTCGTCGACCTCGACCAGGTCGCCGAGGACGACGGTGACGTTGTCGGGGCCGCCGCCGCGCAGCGCGAGCTGGACGAGCTGGTCCGCGCAGGCGTCGAGGTCGGTGACCTCGAGGAGCGTCTCGGCGAGGGTGTCGGCGCTGACCACACCGGACAGGCCGTCGGAGCACAGCAGCCAGCGGTCGCCCGCGCGCGCCTCCCGGACGGAGAAGTCGGGGACGATCTCCATGTCGAAGTCGCCGAGCACGCGCAGCAGCACGGAGCGCTGCGGGTGGCGCTCGGCCTCCTCCGCGGTGATCTTCCCGGTGTTGACCAGGTGCTGGACGAAGGAGTGGTCGGTGGTGACCTGGCTGAGGACGCCGTCGCGCAGCAGGTAGGCGCGCGAGTCGCCGATATGCGCCATGGCGAGCTTGTTGCCCGAGCGCAGGATCGCGGTGACGGTGGTGCCCAGGCCGGCGAGCTCCGGGTTGTCCGCGACGCGGGCCAGCAGCTCGTCATGCGCCGCGTCCATCGCGCGGCCGAGCTCGTCGAGGGCGTCGTCCGGGCCGTGCGCCTCGTCGTCGAGCGGGGCGAGGTGGGCCACCGCGACCGAGGAGGCGACGTCGCCCCCCGCATGCCCGCCCATGCCGTCGGCGACGACGAGCAGGTGCGGGCCGGCGAAGGCGGAGTCCTGGTTGTTGGAGCGGAGCAGGCCGACGTCCGACCGGGCGGCGAACCGGAGGGCGAGCGTCATCGAGGCCTCACCGCTGGAGCTCGATCGTCGACTGGCCGACCTTGAGCGGGGTGCCGAGCAGCAGCGGGGTCGCGTCCTCGATCCGCGTCTTGCCGACGAAGGTGCCGTTCGTCGAGCCGAGGTCCTCGACGTACCACTGGCCCGCCCGCTCGAAGACGCGCGCGTGACGCAGGGAGGAGTAGTCGTCGTCCAGGACGAGCGTGCAGGCCGGTGCCCGCCCGATGAGGATCTCCGCCGAGCCGAGCGGGAGCGTCGTGCCGCGCAGCGGGCCGCCGGTCACCACGAGCCGGGCGGGCGCCTCACGACGCGGGGACTCGCGGCGCGGGAGCGGATCGGTCGGGCCGGTCGGTGCGAGCGGTGCCGGGGGAGTGGCGACGGGCGCGGGGGCCGCGCGGCGCAGCTGGCGCTGCACGATCCGGGTGCCGTAGATGTCCCGGCGGAGCACGCCGATCGTTGCCAGGACGAAGAGCCACAGCAGGACCAGGTAGCCGAGGCGCAGAAGGGTGATCGTCAGCTCACTCATCGGCCGGCGTCACCCGTCCCCGTCGTCGTCGCTGCCGGTCCAGAAGAGGATCCGGGTGCGGCCGATCGTCACGGTGTTGCCGTCGACCAGCGTCGCTGCCGGGACGCGGTGGCCCTCGACATAGGTGCCGTTGGTGGAGTCGAGGTCGGAGGCGATGACACCGTCGGGGGTGACCCGGATCTCCAGGTGACGCCGGGAGATGCCCGGGTCGTCGACGATGATGTCCGCCTCGCTGCCGCGTCCGATGACGGTGACCGGGCCGGTGAGCAGGTAGCGCTGGCCGTCGATGTCCACGAGCGGGTGACGGGCGCTGGCCGCGACGCTCGTGGCGGGCGCGACGGCCCCGCGGACGGTGCCGCTGCGGACCTGGAAGTGCCCCGTCTCGAGCCCGTCCTGCTCGTCGAAGGTCACGGTGACCGGGCCGACGAAGGCGTAGTGCTGCTGCGTGGCGTACTGGGTGATCGAGGCGGCGAGCTCGTCGGCGAGCGCCCCGGCGCCCCAGGACTCGATCTGGGCGAGGTCCGTCGAGGACAGCTCGACGGTGAACTCGTTGGGAGCGACGGAGCGGTCGCGGCCGAAGACGGCGACGCGGTCGTCCACCTCGCGGCGCAGCGCGCTCGCGAGCTCGACGGGCTTGACCTCGCCGCGGGCGCCCCGGGAGAAGGCAGAGCTGACGACGTGCTCGACGCCCTTCTCGAACCTGTCGAGAATGCCCATGCCACCTCACTTCCGTCAGCTCAGCCGGCGTCGGGAGGCCCGCGTCCGACGCTCCTGCCGAGGTGCGGCGGCGCCATGAGACTCGGGCCGTCCCGCGGTCCTGGTCGATCGTATCCGTCCGACCCGGGACCAGCCGCGCAGCGGGGCCGCTCGGCGGGCCCCGGGCCGCCGTCGTGCTAATCTTCTCGCCGCGCGCGAGTGGCGAAATGGCAGACGCGCTGGCTTCAGGTGCCAGTGCCCGCAAGGGCGTGGGGGTTCAAGTCCCCCCTCGCGCACAGTGCAGGAAGGCCCCGGTCGGAGGAACACCTCGGACCGGGGCCTTTCTCGTGAGCCGATCGGAGGGTTGTCGATGTCCCGCCTTCTCGACGCCGTTCTCCCGCCGCGTCTGGGCAGTGGTTTCCGGTGGCTCCTGGCCTCCTCGTGGACGAGCAACCTGGGGGACGGGATCGCCCTCGCGGCCGGCCCGCTGCTCGTCGCCGCGCTCACCGACGACGCCCGCCTCATCGCCCTGGCCGCGACCGTGCAGTGGCTCCCGCCGCTCGTCTTCGGGCTGCTCGCCGGGGCGCTGGCCGACCGCCACGACCGTCGGGCGATCGTGATCGGCGTGGACCTGGCGCGCGCGGCCGTCCTCGCGGTGCTCGTCACGGTGATCCTCACGGGGCACGTGAGCATCGGCGTCGTGCTCGTCACGCTGTTCGTCGTCTCTACGGCGGAGGTCTTCGCCGACAACTCCTCGCAGACGATGCTGCCGAACCTCGTCGCCCGGGACGACATCGCGATCGCCAACGCGCGGCTCTCGACCGGGTTCATCACGGTGAACCAGCTCGCCGGCCCGCCGCTGGGCGCGGTGATGTTCGCGCTCGGCTGGGCCCTGCCGTTCAGCGCCCAGGCGCTCGCCGTCGCGCTCGGCGCCGTGCTGATGACGCGCGTCGTCGTGGCGCGGCCACCCCGGCCCGAGGTCCGCCAGCACCTGCGGACCGACATCTCCGACGGCTTCCGCTGGGTCTGGCACCACGCCGCGGTGCGGACGCTCGTGCTGACGATCCTCGTCTTCAACGTCACCTTCGGCGCCGCCTGGTCGGTGCTGGTCATCTACGCGCGCGACCGCCTCGGCCTCGGGCCCGTCGGGTTCGGCCTGGTGACGACGGTCTCGGCCGTGGGCGGGCTGCTCGGCACGACCCTGTACGGCTGGCTCACCCGGCGGATCAGCCTCGGCGGGCTGATGCGGATCGGCCTGATCCTGGAGACGCTGACGCACCTCGCGCTCGCGCTGACGACCAGCCCGTGGGTCGCGCTGCCGGTCTTCTTCGTGTTCGGGGTGCACGCCTTCGTCTGGGGGGCGACGTCCACGACGGTGCGCCAGCGCGCCGTCCCGACGGCGCTCCAGGGCCGGGTGGGCAGCGTGAACCTCGTCGGCGTCTTCGGGGGCCTGGTGCTCGGCTCAGGGCTCGGCGGGCTGCTCGCGCACCGCTGGGGCGTCACGGCCCCGTTCTGGTTCGCGTTCGTCGGCTCGGCGGTGTTCGTCGTCCTGCTCTGGCGTCAGATGGCGTACATCGCGCACGACGAGCCGACGCTCAGGGACGAGGAGCGGCCGAGCTCACCAGGGCTGGATCCCGCGCTGGGCGCGGAACGCGGTGATCGTCCCGGTGGCGCTCCAGGCGTGGCGGCCGAGCAGGGCCTCGACGACGGCGACGCGAGCGGGGGCCGGGCGGGCTGAGCGGTGCGGGACTCGCGCGCGGCTCGCCTGCGTCGGCGGGTGGATCGTGCTGCTGCGGTGAACGGCCATGGTCTGGCTTCCTGCTCGGGCGCCGGGGGTGGTGGCGCGGGTGAACCGACGCGGGAGCGGGGTGTCGCTCCGTTGCGGCTGTCACCAGTCTGTCGGTCTCCGCTGCGCGCGGGATGAGACCTAAGACCCCAGGTCAGAGGCCATTCACCCGCTCAGCCCATAGGCTGGTCACCCGTCGCTCTCGGCACCGTCAAGGCCCCGTCAACGGACCTGGCATCACCGGGTCACGCGGGTGTCGGTGCGGTCCCGTCCCAGCCGCGCGGGCCGAGCTCCGGGACGCGTCGCGCATAGCTGCCGGAGAACAGCGGCGAGGAGATGAGGAAGTCGGCGGTGGCCAGGTTGGTGGCCGTCGGGACGTTCCAGACGGTGCTCAGCCGGAGCAGCGCCTTGACGTCCGGGTCGTGCGGCTGGGCCTCGAGGGGGTCCCAGAAGAAGATCAGCGTGTCGATGACGCCCTCGGCGATCTTGGCGCCGATCTGCTGGTCCCCGCCGACCGGCCCGGACAGGAACCGGGTCACCTTGAGCCCCAGCTCGAACTCGAGCATGGTGCCCGTCGTCCCGGTGGCGTACAGGTGGTGGGCGGCGAGGGTCGCCCGGTTGTGCTCGGCCCAGGCCAGCAGCTGGATCTTCATGTTGTCGTGCGCGACGAGCGCGATGTGCCGACGCGGTGGCGAGGACTCGGTCTCGGTCATGGGCCGACACTGGCAGGTCCCTGCGTGGCCCGCCAGGGGGTGCTCAGCCCGGGTTGACGGCCCGCGCGGTCTCCAGCGCCTCGGACAGGCAGCGCAGGTAGACGTCGGAGACGTCGACCGGCACGTAGCCGCAGGCCGCGACGCGTCGCCGCGTCCCGTCGCTCGTGGGCGAGGACGGCGGCGAGGGCCAGGCCGACGTCGCCGGTGAGCTCGAGGATCGCGTCCGCCACGACGGGCGAGACGCCGACGGCGTCCAGGACGACCTCCGCCGGGACGCCGAGCTCGTCGATGAGGGCCGAGAGCATGCCGGCGGTGTAGGCGGCCGGGTCCCCGCACAGCGCCTCGGAGCTCAGCGCGCGGGCGAGGATGTGCCACAGCGAGTCCATCGCGCCCGGGCGCGCGTCGAGAGCGAGGGCGGTGACCAGGGTGGTGACCTCCCGCACGCCGAGGAGCACGACGCCCTGGCGCACCGTGTCGACCCGGCTCCGCAGGGCGAAGGCGCCCGAGTTCACCAGGTGGAGCACGCGCAGCGTGAGGACGGGGTCGGTGTCGATGACGGCGGCGACGCGCGCCATCGTGACGTCCTCCTGGTGGAGCAGGTGCAGCGCGGCGAGGCACTGGAGCTGCCCGGGGCGCAGGATCTTGGGCGGGGCGGTCTCGTCCGAGGCGCGCTCCGACGGACGCCGCCGCGCAGGGCGTCGACACCGGCGTCGACGCAGCGGGCGACGGTGGCCTGGTCGTGGACGCCCGTCGCGAGGACGTGGGCATGGGCGGAGTGCGCATGGGCGACGAGCGCCGCCAGGTTCGCACCCGTCGGCCGGGGCGTCGACGACGACGAAGTCGACCGTCGGCAGCAGCGCGTCCTGCTCGGGCGTCCCGGTGTACCGGTGCAGGGCCAGGGAGGCACCGAGGGCGACGAGCGCCGTGGCGCGCTCGACGGCGCCCGGGCTGTGCTCGAACCCGTCCGGCAGGTCGAGGACGAGCCGGCCCGGCGCGGCGCCGGTGGGCAGCGTGCCCTCCAGCATCCGCGGGGTCGCGGGCACGAAGACGTAGCGGTCGGCGACGAGGCGGGGCAGGTCGAGCTCCGCGTAGTGCCGGTGCAGCTCGTCGGCGAGCTCGGGCGAGCCGGCGGCGAGCGCCTCGACGGCGTCGGTGACCGGGCCCGTCGGGCAGGTCGATCGAGATCGTCACGACGTAGCCGACGACGCGCTCGTCGAGCCGATCACCGGCTCGCGGTGGACGGTCGAGCGCAGCGTCGCTGTGCTCTGGGCGGCGGGAAGGCTGGTGACGGTCATCTGTGCTCCTCGGACGGCGAAGCCCCTGCTCCGACCGGTGGACGTACCTCTCGGGCGTCGCGCGGCGCGCGGCTCCGAGGCTGTGGGACCTGGGCGCGCGGACGTCCTGGACGGCGTGGTGGGCGCGGCCGCCCTGCTCGGCGATGAGCGACTGCGTCGTCATCGCCGTCGTCGCCCCCCGCACGTACGCGTCGTAGACGGACGCGGGGTCGAAGCCGTGACGGGCGATGGGCGCCGGGTCGTCCGCGAGGTAGCCGAGCAGTGCGCCGAGGGCGGCACCGAGAGCGTCCACGGTGCGCGAGGACGGCCTCGGCGACGACGGCGGAGACCCCGGCGGTCGGAGAGGAGATCGGTCGTCGGCAGGCCGTGCAGGTCACCGAGGGCCGAGAGCAGGCCGACGGTGTAGCCGCGGTGGTCCTTCGCGAGGCGCTCGCAGGCGAGGGCGCGGGCCAGGACCCGCCAGAGCTGGGGGACGGCGTCGAGGGCGGCCGGCGCGAGCTCGTCGAGGACGGCCGTGACGGCCGGGCGGTCGAGCGTCTCGACGGCCTGGGCGACCGTGTCGCGCTCCTCACCGGCCGCGGAGCCGAGGTTGGCCCGCTGCAGGACGTGCACCGTCACGGCCGGGTCGGACTCGACCAGACGTGCGAGGAGGTCGAGGTCGAGCTCCGCCTCGGCGAGCAGCTCCCTCAGCAGCGCGAGGCTCGCGCGAGAGGCACGCAGGCGCAGGGCGGGGCCGGGCGCCGTGCGCGGCGGCCGGCAGGGCGCCGGCCTCGATCTCGGTGGCGCTCATCGTCCCTCCGCTCGTCTCTCGTGTGGACCGGCTCTGCCGACGGTCGGCTCAGGCGGCGCGGAACTGCGCGCGCAGCGGCCACTCGTCGGAGTCGAGGACGACCTGCAGGGCCGAGCCCGTGCTCGTGTTGATGACGACGGGGGCGAGGAGGTTCGCCGTCGGGGCGTCGCCCGCGCCGCCGGGGTGGACGACGACGAGCACCAGCGGCGTGTCGTCGCCCAGGCCGAGGGCCAGGCGGGTCTCCGGCGTCGAGCCGCGGCGCGTACTCGCGGGAAGTAGACCTGCGGGGGCACGAGGAAGAGCCGGATGTCGGGGTGCTGCGACCGAGCGCATCGCGAAGAGGTAGCCCTCGTCGTCGAGCTGGTGCAGGCCGTAGGTACGCAGGTCCATCATCCCGGGGGGTGCCTGGACGAACTCGATCTCGGGAACCACGGCTCGCTCCGTCTCCACGCCGTCGGCGGCGTGCACCATGACGCTCATCGCAGGTAGTCCATGAGGGTGGGCTGGAGCACCCGGGCGGTCGCGCCGAGGGCTCCCTTGTAGGCGACCTCCTGGCTCTGCAGGTCCACGATCGTCGCCGTGAGGTCGACGTCCTCGACCCCGGAGATGCCGACCTGGAGGTCCTGGAGCTTCTGGCTGATCGATGCCCTGGGCGTCGGTCAGCCGGTTGGTGCGGGCACCGACGCCGGAGAGCTCGCCGAGCATCGCGTTCATCCTGGTGTCGATCTCGGTCAGCCGGGGGCCGATGTCGGCCCCCGCGCGCACGTCGGCGGCGATCGAGTCGAGCAGGGCGAAGACCGAGGTGCTGCCGTTGCCGAAGACGGCCGAGCCGTCGGCGTCGGCACGGACGGTCGTGTCAGGGGAGATGCGGCGGTCGACGCGCGTCGCCGGCGGTGCCCGTCCAGGCGTAGGCGGGGCCGGCGGCGAAGGCGGCGGCGGCGTCCGAGCGTCGCCGGCGAAGACGTTGCGACCCTGGTAGGAGCTGTTCGCGATCGGCGAGCAGCCCGTCGCGGATCGACTCGATCTCGGTGGCGATCGCCTCGCGGCCGGCGGCGTTCAGCGCGCCGGAGCCGCACTGCACGGTGAGGTCGCGGGCCTGGCGCAGCTGGGTGACCGCGCTCTGGATCGCGGTGTCGGAGGTGCTGAGCCAGCCGAGGCCGTCGTCGATGTTGCGCGAGTACTGGGTGTGGCGCGCTGCTCGGCGCGCAGCGTCAGGGCGGAGGAGATGCCGCTCGGGTCGTCCGAGGGCTTGGTGATGCGCTTGCCGCTCGACATCTGCTGCTGCAGGGTCGACATCTTCGTGAGGTTGAGCTGCAGGTTGGCGAGCGTCGAGCGCTGCATCGTCTGCTGGGTGACTCTGCTGATCATGTCTACCTCCCCTACACGGCCATGCGGTTGATCAAGGTGTCGAGCATCTCGTCCATCGTCGTCAGCACCCGTGCTGCCCCCTCGTACGCCCGCTGGTAGGCGAGCATGTTCGTCGACTCCTCATCCAGATCGACGCTCGCACCCGAGAGTTGAAGGTTCTCGGCCGTCGAACGTGTCGACTCCAGGACGGTCGCGCGCTGCGTGGCGGCGCGAGGTCCGCACCCCGAGGTCGACGACGAAGGCGCGGTAGAGGGCGTCCGGGCCCGCCGGGGGCCGTGGAGAGCTGGGAGAGCTTGTCGGCCCAGGAGCCGTCGAGCGCGCCCTTGGCCGGGTCGCCCGCGGCGACGTCGTCGGGGTTGGTGATCGCGACCTGCAGGCCCGTGGCCGCCGGCACGCCGGCGGTGAAGGAGAAGAAGTCGAGCCCGGTCGCGCCGGGGCTGCCGAGCCCCTGGCCCGCCCTGGTGCACGGCGTTGACGGTCGTCGCGACGCTGGTCGCGAGGTCGTTCCACATCGCGGCGGTCGAGGCGAGCGGCGCCGGTGGGCGACAGGTCGACGAGGTTCGAGGCCATCGATCCGCCCTCGAGGCGTCAGCGCGGTCCCGCTGCGGGTCCACGTGAGGCGGACGGGGTCGGCGGTGGCGGCGGGGGGCTGGCCCGATCCCGGCGGCCATCGTCGAGCCGCCCAGGAGGGTCGACCTGCTCGGCGCGGTTGCCGGAGACGATCGGGTTCCCGCCGATCGAGGACGTCGACGGTGCCGTCGTCGCGCTGCTGGGTGGTCGCGCCGGCCAGGCCGGAGAGCGAGGTGATGAGCAGGTCGCGCTGGTCCATCAGCTCGTTGGCGTTCCCGCCGGAGACGGTGATCGCGCGGATCTGGCCGTTGAGGTCGGCGATCGACGCGCGCCGTGGTGTTGAGCTGCGGTGACGTTCGCCTCGGTCGTCGTGCGCAGCTGGGTCCACTGGGTGTCGACGGCGCGGTAGCCGGCGGTGATCTTGCTCGCCAGGGCGGCGGCGTCGCCGAGCAGGACGGTCCGCGCCGCCGAGCTGTCGGGAGCGTTCGCGACGTTCTGCCAGTCGGACCAGAAGGTCTGCAGGTTCGGAGGCGACGCCGAGGTCGGACGGGCTCGGTGAAGCTCGTCTCGATCTGGGAGAGCGTTCTGCGCCTGGGCGGACTGGAAGGAGGCGCTGCTCGTGGTGCTGCGCACCCGGGCGTCGAGGAAGACGTCGCCCATGCGGGTGATCGAGGTGACCCGGGTGCCGTTCCCGGCGGCCAGGCCGGTGGAGAACATGCGTCGGCATCGAGGCCGACTCGATCGAGGTCGTCTCGGCGCGCTGGCGCGTGTAGCCGACGGTGTTGGCGTTGGCGATGTTCTGCCCGGCGACCTCCAGCGCCTGGCGCTGCGCGATGAGCGAGGACAGCGCGGTGCTGATCCCGGAGAAGGTGCTCATGCGGCGCTCACAGCGCCCGGTCGACGAGCTGGGCCGTGTCGAACGACGCGGCCGCGCCCTGGGGACCGTAGGTGTCGACGGTGTCCTGCAGGGACAGCAGCGTCTCGCGCGTGGCGCGGTAGGAGGCGGAGAGCAGGTCGCGGTTGCCCTGGGCGAGGCTAGTGGATCTCGTCGGTGAGGTCGACGAAGGCCGCGTGGTGGTCCATGAGGATGTCGCCCCACGGGGCCGGCGCCGCCGGCGGCGAGCGCGCGCAGGCTGCAGCCCGGGCTCGAGCCGCAGCTCCGCGCGGCCTCCTCGGCCTCGACGGAACGGCCGAGCTCGGCCGAGCGGATCTGGTCGAGCACCTGCTCGACCTCGCGGGTCGCGTGACCGAGCCACCGCGTGCGACCGCTGGAGAGGATCGAGCTGCTCCTCCTCGAGCTTGAAGAGCAGGAGCTCGAGGAGCCGGCGCTCGCGCCACAGCACCCCGGACAGCTCGTTCAGGCTCATCGGACTCACCCTTCGTTCGGTCCGCCACGCCGACCCGTGCGCAGCGGTTCTCGATCTGGTGATCGGCAGGGCTGACGCCGTTCGTGATGGGTTTTCGGCCGACGAGTCCTGACACGAATGGGCAACGACACGCTCAGGCGCGCTGTGACCTGAGTCACAGACGACAAGTCGGACCCGGGAGGATCTGTCCGGATTCGAATCCGGACATCTCGTCGCAGGTCCGGCGGGCCGCGGCCTGGTGAGCGTCACTTCCGGGTGAACAGGCCACCGCGGACGTCACCTCCCGGTGCCTCAAGTCGCCGATGGCCGGCCCCGAAACATCGATTCGTGAACGCCACCGAGAACCCCACGAACGCGCTGGTCGTCGAGAACATGCCTCTCGTCGGCTACCACGTCAACGCGATGCTCGGCCGTGTGCCGTCGTACGTCTCGCGGTCCGACCTCGTGTCGGCCGGCGCGCTGGCGCTGGTCCGGGCCGCGCGCGGCTACGACGAGACCACCGGCGTTCCGTTCGCCCGCTACGCCTCGCTGCGCATCAAGGGTGCGCTCATCGACGAGCTGCGCGGGATGGACTGGGTCTCCCGCGGCGCCCGCCGCCGGGCCCGCCAGGTCACCGAGGTGGCCGACCAGCTCACCGCGGCCCTCGGCCGCGCCCCGCGTCGCGACGAGCTCGCCGCCGCGATGGGCGTCGGCGTCGAGGAGGTCGACTTCGCCCGCTCCGACGCCGAGGTCCGCGTCCTGAGCATCGACGGCTACGACGGCTCGATCGCCGAGACCGTCGTCTCCACCGGGATCAGCCCGGAGGAGAGCCTGCTCGCCGACGAGCGCCTCACCTTCCTCCGCGCGGGCGTCTCCTCCCTCCCCGAGCGCCTGCGCTTCGTCGTCGAGGAGCTCTTCTTCCACGACCGCGCCGTCGCCGACCTCGCCGAGGAGATGGGTGTCACGCAGTCGCGGATCAGCCAGCTGCGCACCGAGGCCCTCGGCCTGCTCAAGGACGGCATGAACGCGAGCCTCGACCCCGAGCTCGTCCCCGCGGCCGACCGCCCCGACGGCGTCGCCGAGCGCCGCCGCCGCGCCTACTTCGCCGAGGTGGCCGCACGGGCCGCCGCCGGCGCCGGCGCCGGGACGCTCGCGTCCGTGCCGACGCAGCGCTCGGTGTCCTCGGTCGACTCGTACGACTCCATCGACACGTTCGACGCCGCGGCCTGCTGAGATCGTGCTCGGCCGGAAGGCGCACGCCGGGTGTCCCGGTGGGCGCCTTCCTTCGTCAGCCGGTCCGCGCGGCACCGGAGCATCCGGGCGGGCGAGTCCTCGCCCCGGGCTGAGGCCGGCGGGCATCCGAGGGTGAGCCGATCGGGTGAGCGTGGAGCACGGAAGAAGAACTTCTCGGAAAAGCCTTAACCGCCACCGGCCCCGGCCGATCAGTCAGGTGCTCGCCCATGGAGGGGCGGCAGTCATTCGACCCGAATCAAGGAGGAGTTCATCATGGGTCTCTCGGTCAACACCAACATCGCGGCACTCAACGCGTACCGCAACCTGTCCAACACGCAGAACGACCATGAGCAAGTCGCTGGAGAAGCTCTCGTCCGGCTTCCGCATCAACCGCGCCGCGGACGACGCGGCCGGCCTCGCGATCTCCGAGGGCATGCGCTCGCAGATCGGCGGCATCAAGGTCGCCGTCCGCAACGCCCAGGACGGCATCTCGGTCGTGCAGACCGCTGAAGGCGCGCTCAACGAGACCACTCGATCCTGCAGCGCATGCGTGACCTCACGGTCCAGGCGGCCAACGACGGGCTCGTCTGACCACCGACGCCACGCAGCAACATCCAGGCCGAGATCACGCGCTGACGACCGAGCTGGACGACCGCATCGCGAACACGACGAGCTTCAACGGCACAGACGCTGCTCGACGGCACCTACAACGGCACCTTCCAGGTCGGCGCCAACGCGGGCGACACCATCATCGGTCCAGGTCGGCACCAAGATGGACACCACCGGACTGGGAATCGACGCGATCGACGTCACGTCCGACGCCACGCAGTACTCGGGTGCGATCGCCCTCGCCGGTGCCGACGGCTCCCGCAGACGACCGACGTCGTGATCAACGGCACACACCTTCGCCGTCGACCTGACCGGCGGGACACGAACGCGACGCCGGACGACCGCCAAGGCCAACAACGCGCTGGTCCAGGACGCGCTGAACGCCGCGCTGAAGGACACCAACTTCGCGGCGTCCGTCGACGGCTACGGCAAGGTCACCGCTCGGTGGTGCTGTCAGCGAGCGCGACCGTCTTCGGCGCGGCTGCTTCGACCACCGTCGTCACCGGAGGCGGTGCGTCAGACGCGATCGGCAAGATCGACACCGCGATCAAGTCGGTCTCGACCGACGCGCGCCAACCTCGGTGCCGTGCAGAACCGGTTCGAGCACACGCATCAACAACGCTGAACGTCGCGGTCGAGAACCTGACCGCGTCGGAGAGCCGCATCCGCGACACCGACATGGCGTCGGAGATGGTCAACTACACCCGCAACGCAGATCCTGTCCCAGGCCGGCACCGCGATGCTCGCCCAGGCCAAGTCGATCCCGCAGAGCGTCCTGCTCGCTGCTGCAGTGATCCTGACCCCAGCACCACGCGCATCAGACCTGCGCCACCGGCATGACAGCTCGACCGGTGGTGGGCGGACCTCCGTCCGCGCCCACCACCGGCGCATCCGGCCCCGCGCCCGACGCGCCTCCAGCGGAGGAGGTGAACCATGACGTCGGCCATCGACGGCCTGGTCAGCGGCCTGGACACGACCAGCCTGATCAGCCAGCCTGATGAAGCTCGAGGCGCTGCCGCAGACCGCGCTCAAGACGCAAGCAGTCCACCTCGAAGACCTGGTCACCGCCCTGCAGAGCGTCAACACCAAGGTCGCCTCGCTCGCCGACGGCCGCGACCACGGCGGCCACCGCCTCGTCCTGGAGCGCCTTCACGCGCCACGAGCAGCTCGGCCAGCGCGACCGCCAGCGCCGGCGCCACCGCCCAGCCCGGCTCGCTGACCTTCACCGTCGACCAGGTCGCCAAGCGCGCAGGTCTCCCTCAGCACCGCGTCGCCGACGACGGCTCCCTGTGCACCGACAGCCCGCCCACGCTCACCGTGCGCAAGGCGGACGGCACCTACCTCACCGTCGAGCCGGCCTCCGGCAGCCTCGCCGACGTCGCCGCGGCGATCAACAAGGCGACCGACGCCGGGGTCCGCGCGACCGTCGTCCGGGTCTCGCACCGGGACACCCCAGTACCGGATCCAGTTCACCGGGACCACCACCGGCACCGACGGCTCCTTCGAGGTCTTCGCCGGGACGCAGGCGACGTCGAGGCGGCGACGACGCGGCACGGACCACGCGCCTGCGGATCGACACGAACCCCTACCAGGCGGCGCAGAACGCCAAGGTCACGCTCTGGAAGGGCAACGCCGGCCTCGAGCAGACGGTCACGCAGTCCTCCAACACCTTCTCGAGCCTGATGACCGGGGTCGACGTCACCGTCTCGAAGGTCACCGCCGCAGGCGAGGACCCCGTCGACGGTCACCGTCGCGCAAGGACATCGGCGGCGATGTCGACCTCGCGTCAGGACCTCGTCGACAGCCTCAGCATCGGTCCTGCTCCGAGATCACCTCGCGGACGGCGACGACGACCACCACCGACAGCACCGGCACGGACCCTGGTCACCGGTGGCCTGCTCTCCGGCGACACGCGCGATCCGCAACCTCAAGCAGCAGCTCATCGAGCGCCGGCTCGCAGGCCGGTCAACGGGCAGCTCCCCGTCCGACGGTCGGCATCACGATCGGCAGCGACGGCACGTTCACCTTCGACGCGGACGCGTTCGCCACCGCCCTGCGCCGCCGACCCGGACGGCGTCCAGGCGATGGTCATCGGGCCTCGCCGCGCCGCGTCGAGACGGTCGCCGACGGCCGCCTCGGACTCGACCACCGGCACGCGTCACGACTGAAGATCACCGGCCAGCAGAGCCTGGTCAAGGACTACGGCGACCAGATCGACGGACTGGGACGTCCGGCTCGCGACTGCGCCAGACGGCAGCTGGAGAAGACCTACTCCGCGCTCGAGGTCGCCCTGTCGAAGCTCAACGCGCCAGTCCGAGCTGGCTCACCAGCCAGCTCGACTCCCTGACGACGAGCTCAACAGTGAGCTGCCGTGGACCGCCCCGGCACCCGACATCCCTGCCATGGAAGGCGCGGACCCGATGAACTACGCAGCCGTGCGCAACCGCTACCTGGACGACACCGTCTCCACGGCGAGCCCCGCGACGCTCCTGACGATGCTCTACGACCGCCTCGTGCTCGACCTGCGTCCGCGCCGAGACGGCCCAGCGCGCCGGCGACCGGGCCGCCGCCAACGCGCCAGCTCACCCACGCGCAGGACATCGTCTCCGAGCTCGCCTCCACCCTGGACGTCGCGGCCTGGGACGGCGCGCGCCAGCTGATGAGCGTCTACACCTTCCTGCTCCCCGAGCTCGTCGGGGCCAACGTCTCCGGCGACGCCGACCGCACCGCCGCCTGCCGCGAGCTCGTCGAGCCGCTGCGCGAGGCCTGGCACGAGGCCGCGGCCCAGCTCTCCGGAGCGCCCACCCTCGAACCCGTCGGCGCCGTGCCGGCCGGGCTCGGCGTGGCCCGCGGTGAGCTCGGGGTCGGCTGAGATGGGCGCCGCAGCGACGGGTACGGCGGACTGGACCGAGGCCTGGGAGCAGGCGCTCACCGCGCTCGAGCTCGACGTCGTCGTCGCCGAGCGCACCCTGACCCTCGACCACATCGCCGACAACCCGCCGGACCTGTGGGCTCCGCCCGTCGGGCTCGGGCCGCTCCCGGCGACGCTCGCCGACCGGGCGCGCGCGCTCCTGGCCCGTCAGCTCGAGGTGGGCCGCGCGCTCGCCGAGGCGGCCGACCTCTCGCGCCGCCATCTCGCCGCCGCCCAGTCCCTGCGCTCGGCCGGCCCCGCGGTCCCCGTGTACCTCGACCTGCCCGCCTGAGCGGAGCAGCTCACAGGCTCGCCAGGTGTCCGAGATCGACGGAGATCGACCGGACTGAGCCCCTTGTCGATCACCCTCGCGGGTGAACCCCGCAGGTCACGGCGCAGAACTCCTCACAGCGGCCCGCGCGGGGCCGATGGACCGACCTGAGCACGGATCGCTCGACCCGAAGGCCATGGACCGGCCGTCCGCAGTACCTCGACCGATGAGGTGGATCCGGCCGTGTTCGACTCTGTCTCCTACGTCGCCATGAACAGCGCGCTCGACGGGCTGTCGCTGCGGCAGCGCACCATCGCCGACAACGTCGCGAACATCCAGACCCCCGGCTTCCTCGCCGGGAAGGTCTCCTTCGAGGACGCGCTCGCAGTCCGCCGTCTCCGACGGCTCCGGCGCCGCCACCGCGACCACCGACGCGCTCGCTGGCCCCGACCCGCGAGGACGGCAACAACGTCGACCTCGCCACCGAGACCCTCGCCAACATCGACACGAACCTGCGCTACCAGCTCGCGCACGCAGGCGGTCAGCGCCGAGTTCAGCAACCTGCGCACCGCGATGAGGAGCTGACGATGGGCACCTTCGACGCGATCGGCATCGCCGGCTCCGGGATGGGCGTCTACCAGACCTGGCTCAACGCGATCTCCGACAACCTCGCCAACGTCAACACCGTGCGCTCCACCGACGAGGAGGCCTTCCGGGCCCGCTACGTCGTCGCCAGCTCGGTCGACTACGGCACGCCCGCGGGGACCAAGGTCGTCCTCGATCGAGCTCGGCAGCGCCGAGGGCCGGCTGGTCTACGAGCCCGACAACCCGCTGGCCGACCAGGAGGGCTACGTCCGCTACCCCGACATCGACATGACCAGCCAGATGACCCAGCTGATCATGGCCCAGCGCGGCTACCAGGCGAACGCCGCCGTGGTCGACCGCGCCAAGGAGGCCTACCAGGCCGCCCTGCAGATCGGACGCAGCTGATGAGCATCCAGGCCATCGCCGGGATCGGGACGTCGAGCATGCTCGGCGCCTTCGGTGTCGGTGCCGTCCCCGGCGCGAGCGCGGCGCCGCCGCGTCGGCCGCCGGCGGCGTCGGCGGTCGCGGCGAGCGGCGCCTCTTCGGCACCTCGCTCGACCTCGTCGATCGACCAGCTCCAGGCGACGCAGTCCAACGCCGAGACGCTCGCCGTCCAGGCGGTCACCGGTGACCTCGACGACATCCACGACTACACGATCGCCGCCACCGAGGCCGCGACGTCGCTCGAGCTGACGGCGGCCCTGCGCAACAAGGCCGTCGAGGCGTTCACCGAGATCATGCGGATGCAGGCCTGATGCCCGCGCAGCTCAGCGGGCTGATCGGCAGCCTGCAGACGACCGTCCGCGCAGTTCACGCTCGCCCAGCGGACGCTGGCGATCCTCGCGCGTCGCCGTGCTCGCGCTCGGCGGCTTCGGCCTCTCCGCCTGGCTCACCAAGCCGACGATGACCCCGCTCTTCTCCGACCTCTCGGCCACCGACGCCAGCGCCATCGTCGACCAGCTCGCCGCGGACGGCGTCGCCTACGAGCTCACCGACGGCGGCTCGACGATCCTGGTGCCCGGCGCGACGAGCGTGTACGCCGAGCGGCTCACGATGGCCGTCGGCCGGCCTGCCGAGCGCGGCCGACGGCCAGGGCTACTCGCTGCTGGACAGCATGGGCATGACCTCCTCGGAGTTCCAGCAGCAGGTCACCTACCAGCGCGCGCTCGAGGGCGAGCTCGCCAAGACGATCGGCGCGATCACCGGGGTCGCAGGCCGCGACCGTGCACCTGGCGATCCCGGACAAGAGCGTCTTCGTCTCCGAGACCACCGACCCGACGGCCTCCGTCTTCGTCAAGACCGCCGCCGGCACGAGCCTGAGCAGCCGACAAGGTGCAGTCGATCGTCCACCTCGTCTCCGCCGGCATCGACGGGCATGCAGCCCTCCGACGTCGCCGTGATCGACGCCGACGGCACACGTGCTCTCCGCCGTCGGCGGCACGCGGCGGGACGACGGGCCTGCGAGGACAGCCAGGGCACGCGACTACGAGGCCCGCGTCGGCGCCGGGATCCAGCAGATGCTCGACACGGTGCTCGGCCAGGGCAACGCCGTGGTCTCCGTGACCGCCGACCTCAACTTCGACCAGGCGGCCCGCACCACCGAGACCTTCTCCGCCTCCGACCCGGCCCTGCCCGCCGATCAACTCGGCGACGACGCGTCGAGGACGTACACCGGCACCGGCCAGGCCGTCGGCGGGGTCCTCGGCGTGGACGGCACCACCGACCTCGGCCGGCGACGGCACCGGCGACGGCGACCTACAGCAAGGAGTCCGCCACGGTGAACAACCCGATCAACAAGGTGACCGAGCAGGTCACCACGCGCGCCGGGCACCGTGCGCCGCCAGTCCGTCTCGGTCGTCGTCTCCGACGCGCGTCAAGCGGCGTCGACCTCGCCGGGCTCGCAGGCCTCCGTCGCCGCCGCCGCCGGGATCGACACGACCCGCGGCGACGTCGTCTCGGTCACCCAGATGGCCTTCGACACGAGCACGGCCGAGCAGGCCGCAGACGGCGCTCGCCGCCGCCGAGGCCGCGGCGAGCGCCGAGCGCACCACCGAGCCTGATCAAGACCGGCGTGATCGGCGCTCGTCGTCCTGATCTCGGTCGATCCTGCTCGTGGTCCTCGGGCTGAAGAAGGGCAAGAAGGCCCAGCGCGAGGCGATCGACCTGGGCGACCTCGAGCTGCTCGAGGCGCGCCGGGCCGAGGCGCTCGAGGCCGCCGAGCGCGCGTCCGGGCGCTGCCGGCGGCCGCCGGCGGCCGACGTCGACCCGATGGCCGCCAAGCGTGACGACGTCCTCGCGATGGCGGCCGAGCAGCCGGAAGAGGTCGCCGAGGTGCTGCGCGGCTGGCTCGTCGGCGGGCGGCGCTGATGTCCACCGCGACTGCTCACGGGCACCCAGAAGGCCGCGCTCATCCTCATCCAGCTCGGCAAGGAGCAGGCCGCCAAGGTGCTGTCCCGGCTCGACGACGCCGAGATCGAGGAGCTCACCACCGAGATCGCCCGGCTCGAGCGGGTCGACCCCGCGACGGCCGACGCGGTCCTCGAGGAGTTCTACGCCGCCTCGCTCGGCGCCGACCGGCGTTCACCGGGCGCGGCGGCATCGGGCTTCGCCCAGCAGCTGCTGCAGGCGACCGTCGGCGCAGCGAACGCGCCGCCGACATGCTCGAGCGCCTCGCCGTCCTCGATGCAGGGCCAGCCCTTCGAGTTCCTCCAGCACGCCGACGCCCGCCAGGTCGTCTCGCTGCTCAACGGCGAGCACCCGCAGACGATCGCCCTGGTGCTCGCGCACCTGCGCGCCGAGCACGCCTCGGCGATCATGACCGGCCTCGCCGCCGGCCGTGCAGGCCGACGTCGCGCACCGCATCGCGCTGATGGAGCGCGCCTCGCCCGACGTCGTCGCCGTCGTCGCCGAGAAGCTGCAGGGCAAGGCCTCCGCCGTGCTCACCCCGCAGGAGAGCTCGGCGGTCGGCGGCGCTCCAGCCGCTCGTCGAGATCATCAACCGCGCCGACCCGGCCACCGAGAAGCAGATCCTCGAGGGCCTCGAGGCCGTCGACAAGGCGCTCGCCGAGGAGATCCGCAGCCGGATGTTCGTCTTCGCCGACCTCACCCTGCTCGAGGACCGGGCGATCCAGCTCGTGCTGCGCGGGGTCGAGATGTCCGGCGCTCGCCCTCGCGCTCAAGGGCGCCGACGGAGGCGGTGCACGGAGAAGATCCTCGGCAACCTCTCCGAGCGGGCCCGCGAGAACCTCGTCGAGGAGATGGACCTGCTCGGCCCCGTCCGCCTCTCGATGGTCGAGGAGGCCCGTGCCGGCGTCGTCCAGGCGATCCGCACGCTCGAGGAGAGCGGCCAGATCGTCATCCGGCGCGAGGGCGAGGACGAGTATGTCGCCTGAGGTCGCCACCTTCCGGCCCGGCTGCGCTGCACGAGCGTCGCGGCCGCCGACGACGACGCCCGCGCCGCCGGGCACGCCGCCGGCTGGGCCGCGGGCTGGGCCGCCGGTGCGCGCGCCGCCGCCGAGCGCGCCGCCGCGGCCGAGGCCGAGCGCGTCGCCGAGCACGCGCGCGCCGAGGCCGCCGCGCAGGCCGCCGTCGACGAGGCCGTCGCTCGGGCTGCTGCGCGCCGCCCAGGCCGCCGACCGCCGCACGCGTGCCCGCCGTCGAGCAGGTGCGCGCGCGAGCTCGCCGCGGCCGCCGCTCGCTGCTCGCCGAGGCCGTCCTCGGCCACGAGCTCGCCGACGGCGAGACCTCGGCCCGGGCCGCGCTGCGCGCGCGCGCTCGCCGTGCCCGCCGACCTCGGCGTGCACACCGTCCGCCTGCAGCCCCGCCGACGCGGCGGCCGTGCAGTCGCTCGTCGCGAGCCGGCGAGGTCGCGCTCGACGGCGGTCGCGCGTCGTCGCCGACCCGCGCCTGCGACCGCGGCGACGCCCTCAGCGAGCACCCCGCCGGCTTCCTCGACGCCCAGGTCGTCCACCGCCCTCGCCCGCGCCCGCCGCGTGCTGCTCGGGGAGGACGCATGAGCACCCTCGACCGCGCCGTCGATCCTTCCGGCCGAGCTGCTCGCGCCGCGCGCCGCCGCCGCTGCGCCCGAGCGCGTCGGGACGCGTCAGCGCCGTCGTCGGCCTGTCCGTCGACGTCGCCGGGCTGCCGGGCGCCGTCGGCGACGTGCTCGAGATCGGCGAGACCGGCGAGCCGGATCCGTCCCGGCCGAGGTCGTCGCCGCGACCTCCGCCGTCGCTGCGCTGCATGCCGCTCGGCCACGTCCAGGGCCTGCGCACCGGGATGGCCGTGCGCGGCACCGGCCGCGCGCTGCTGGCCCCGGTCGGCCGCGGGCCTGCTCGGCCGCGTGCTCGACGGCCTCGGCCGCCCGATCGACGGCAAGGGCCCGCTCGACGTGTCCGGCTGGGAGCCGGTGACCGGACCGCGCGCCGTCCGCCCTGGACCGCGCCCGCGTCGACACCCCGCTGCGCCTCGGCGTGCGCGCCCTCGACACGATGGCCAGCGTCGGCCGCGGTCAGCGCATCGGCCTCTTCGCCGGCTCCGGCGTCGGCAAGTCGAGCCTGCTGTCGATGATCGCTCGCGGCACCGACGCCGAGGTCTCCGTCATCGCCCTCGTCGGCGAGCGTGGCCGCGAGGTCCGCGAGTTCCTCGAGGACGACCTCGGCCCCGAGGGCCTCGCGCGCAGCGTCGTCGTCGTCGCGACCTCCGACGAGCCGCCGCTGGTCCGCCTGCGCGCCGCGTTCGTCGCGACCCGGATCGCCGAGTCCTTCCGCGACCGAGGGCCGCGACGTCGTGCTGATGATGGACTCGCTCACCCGCGTGGCGATGGCCCAGCGCGAGATCGGGCTCTCCGTCGGCGAGCCGCCGGCGACGCGCGGCTACCCGCCGTCGACCTTCTCCCTGCTCGCCCAGCTGCTCGAGCGCGCCGGGACCGGACCGCGCAGCGGCTCGGTCACCGGCATCTACACCGTGCTCGTCGACGGCGACGACCACAACGAGCCGATCGCCGACGCCGCGCGCTCGATCCTCGACGGGCACGTCGTGCTGACGCGGGAGCTCGCCGTCGCCGGGCACTTCCCGAGCATCGACGTGCTCGGCTCGGTCTCGCGCGTCGCCTCGCGCGTCACCACGCGCGAGCAGCGCGGCCGCGCCGTCCGGCTGCGCCAGGTGCTCGCCGCGCGCCGCCGCGCGCAGGACCTGCTCGACGTCGGCGCCTACGCCGCCGGGAGCAACCCGCTCGTCGACGCCGCCGTCGCGCACTGCGGACGAGATCGACGCCTTCCTGCGCCAGGCCGATGGACGAGGTCGCGCCGCGCCGGCGAGTCCTGGGCGCACCTGAGCCGGCTCGTCGCCGCGATGGGCGGTGCCGTCATGAACCGCGCCTTCCGGCTGCGCCGGGCTGCTGCGGCTGCGCCGGCTCCAGGAGGAGCAGGCGGCGGCCGCGCTCGCCCGTGCCAACGCCGACACGGCGCGGGCCACCGAGCGCCACCGCGAGACCCGGGACGTCATGGCCGGGACGATCTTCCCCGCGCACGCCGACGAGAACGTCTGGCGGGCGGCCGTCGCCGACCGCGCGGCGATGGCCTCGCTCGTCGACCGAGGCGGCCGTCGCGGCGCAGGTCGTCGCGCGCCGCGGCGAGATCGCCGCCGCCGAGTGGACCGCGGCCAGGACCACCGTCGCCACGCTCGACAAGCTCGCCGAGCGTCACGAGGTGCTGGTCAGGGCCGAGGACGAGCGCGTCGAGCAGCTCGTGCTCGACGAGGCCGCGAGCCGTCGCCACCAGGAGGACCGATGAGCATCGGCATGCTGCCCACCGCGCCCCGGCAGCCGCCGGCTGCCGCACCGCCGTCACCGTCGGCCCGCAAGGGGGCCGAGGCGAACGACTTCGGCCCGGCCCTCGCGCGCCGCGAACCGTGACCACGGCGACACGCCGCGCCGAGCCGGAGCGCCGGCCGGCCGCGGGCGCGCCACGACGCGAGGTGCGGACCGGCCCGGCCGACCCGGGCGCGACGGCCCGCCGAGCCGGGTCGACGCCGTGGACGCCGGCGCCGACCAGGAGCCTCGAGCCGCCGCCGAGCGCACCGCCGGCGCGCGAGCGCGACACGGCCGAGCCGCGGGACCCGCCGGCCAGCCCGTCGGCGCCCACCGTCACCGTCGCGCAGATCGTCCAGTCCGCGGCGCCGTCCTGCTCGCGCCCGCGGCACTCGCCGCGGCCGGGCACCGCAGCGCGCCGACGGCGACCCGACGCGACGCCGGGCACGGCCGCGGCTGTGGCTGCCGCCCCGACGGCAGCGCTCGCCCAGGGGGCTGCGGCCGCCGGCCCGGACCTCGACCGAGACGATCGCCGTCGACCCCGGCCGCGGCCCTCGCCGAGCACGACGGGGACCCGCGACGACCGCGCCCGCCGTACCCGCCGGCGAGCCGGGACCCGTCCCGCCGTCCGCCCCGGTCGCACCCGAGGCCGGCCGCTCGGCCGCGACGGCTCCGACCGGGCACCGCGGCGCGCACGCCACCGAGGCACTCGTCCCCGGGACTGCCGCTCGCCGCCGCCGACGCGACGCCCTCGGCCGCCGCGACGCCGGGGCATGACCTGGACGGCCGTGGCCGACGCCCCGCTCGCTGCCACGTCGGCGAGCACCGCGGGTCCGCCACGGCTGCGATCGGCGCCGCTCCGGCTCCGCAGGCGGTGCACGCCACCCGGCGGCCCCGGCCGTCCCCGACCGCCGCCGCTCCGGTCGTCGTGCCCGAGCGTCGCCGAGCAGCTCGGGGTCCGCCTCGCCTCGCTGCGGACCGCTCCGCTCGGCGACCACGTCCTGACGATGCGCGTCGACCCGGAGTCGCATCGGACCGGTGCGGGTCGTCGCGCACATCGCGACGGACGGGGTGCGGATCGAGCTCCTCGGCGGGACCGACCACGCCCGCGAGGCGCTCAGGGCCGCCCTGCCCGACCTGCGCCGCGACCTCGCCTCCACCGGCCTCTCGGCCGACCTCGACCTCGCCGACTTCTCCCGCCAGAACGGCGGGAGCGGCGACGGGGCCGACGACCGGGCAGCGCCGGCGCTCGCGCCGCGCGTCCCCACGCAGGCGAACCGCTCGGCCCGTCGACCGCACCCGCACCCGCCGTCCCCGGCCGCACCGGCGGCCTCGACCTCGACCTCTAGGGGGAAGCACGATGACCGACGCGATCGTCGACGGCGACCAGCATGACCCAGGCGGTGGCCACCGCCACGCAGCCTGAACGTACCAGGGCACGGCCTCGGCGGCCAAGCAGACGCTCGACACGCAGGCCTTCATCGCGCTGCTCGTCGCGCAGCTGAAGAACCAGGACCCGAGCTCGCCGATGGACACCTCGGAGATGATGTCGCAGACCACCCAGCTGTCCACGATGGAGCAGCTCACGGCGCTGTCCAGCACCTCGCGCGAGAGCTTCGCCCTGCAGATGCGGATCGCGGCGAGCGGCCTCGTCGGCCAGCAGGTCAGCGCGATCGACTCCGCCGGCGTCACGCACGTCGGCACGGCGACCGGCGTCTCGTTCGCCGGTGAGGTCCCGATGGTCACCGTCGGCGGCATCTCCGTCGCGCTCGACCAGGTCTCCGCGGTGGGCACCTCCGCGTCGTCCACCACCACCCCGGCTGCCTGAAGCCACCAACGAAGGGAACTGACATGCTTCGCTCGCTCTTCTCCGGCATCAGCGGCCTCCGCGCCCACCAGACGATGCTCGACGTCACCGGCAACAACATCGCCAACGTCAACACCACCGGCTTCAAGTCCTCCCAGGCGCAGTTCCAGGACACGCTCTCGCAGGTCCTCACGAACGCCGGCGGCGCCCAGGCCGGGCGTCGGTGGCACCAACCCGGCGCAGGTCGGCCTCGGCGTGCGGATCGCCGGCGATCACGACCAACTTCCAGCAGGGCGCCGCCCAGCTGACCAACAAGTCGACCGACATGATGATCTCCGGCGACGGCTTCTTCGTCGTGAGCAAGGGCGGCGAGCAGCTCTACTCCCGCGCCGGTGCCTTCTCCTTCGACGCGACCGGGCAGCTGGTCACGACCGACGGCGCACTCGTCCAGGGCTGGGCCGCCGACGCGGCCGGCGCGATCGACCCGAACGGCGCCCTGACCGACCTGCGTCTGCCGATCGCGACCCTCATGGGCGCGGCGGCCACGACCAGCGCCGAGCTTCGAGGGCAACCTGCCCACCGACGCCGCCACGGGCACCGTCCTCAACCGGTCGATCGACGTCTACGACGCCGCGGGCACCGTCTCCTCGCTCGACCTCGCCTTCACGCAGGACCGCCGCCGGCTGGGACGTCTCGGGCGCGATCGGCGCTGCCAACGCGACCGGCACGATGACGTTCAACGCGGACGGCACGCTCGCCTCGGGCGGCACCCTGACCGTCGGCGCCGTCACGGTCGACCTGTCGACGCTGACCGGCTTCGCCGGGCTCAACACGGTCGCCGCGAACGACGCAGGACGGCCGCGCGGCCGGCACGCTGCAGTCCTTCACGATCAACTCCGACGGGACCCTGCTCGGCTGCGTTCAGCAACGGGCTCAAGCAGGCCGTCGGCCGGGTCGCGCTCGCCACCTTCACCAACCCCGGTGGCCTGGAGAAGGCCGGCGACTCGGCGTACCGCACCTCGGTCAACTCCGGTGACCCGCAGATCGGCGTCGCCGGGTCCTCGGGCCGCGGCTCGCTCGACCGGCGGCGCGCTCGAGATGTCGAACGTCGACCTCTCGGCCGAGTTCACCAACCTGATCATCGCCCAGCGCGGTTTCCAGGCGAACTCGCGCGTCATCACCACCTCCGACGAGGTCCTCCAGGAGCTCGTCAACCTCAAGCGCTGACCCGGACGGCGCAGCGGCCGCCCACCGCCCCGCCCGCACGGTCGGCGCGTGCCTCGCGCATGCGCCGGCGATCGCAGCAGACCTGTCGCGGCCGGCAGGGGCCACCGTCGCACCCCGACGGCGACCCTGCCGGCCTCGCTCGTCCGCCCGCACGGGAGGCCGCGGGCTCGCCGCCGGGCCCGAGGGCGGCACCGCAGCCCGCCGGATGTGGCGGTCGGGTGACCTCGGGCAAATCACTCAGCGAGGCAGGGCATCGGCCGATCAGTCCTGTGAAGGGCTCATGGATGGGCCCGGATGCACTCCAGGGATGGGACTCGACATGATTGTCGTCACGCGACTCAACGGACCGCGGTTCGCGGTCAACCCCGACCTGCTCCAACGGGTCGAGAGCACGCCCGACACGATCCTCACGCTCATCGACGGCACCAAGTACATCGTCGCCGAGTCGCTCGACGAGGTCGACCGAGCTCGTGGTCGCGTACCGCGCCCGCGTCGTCTCCGCCACCCTCGCGCTCGCCGCCCAGACGGCCGACGACGTCGAGACCGTCGCCGCGGTCACCGAGCTGCGACCGCGCCCGCGCGCTCGCGGCGGTCCCGGAGGGTGACTGATGGACCCGGCAACGCTCGGGGGCATCGCCCTCGCCTTCGGCATGGTCCTCCTGAGCATCTTCATGGAGGGCTCCAGCCCGATGTCGGTCGTGCTCTTCCCGCCGATGATCCTCGTGATCGGCGGCACGATCGGCGCCGGCATCGCGAGCGGCACCCTCAAGGACGTCATGCGCACGATGAAGAACCTCAAGACCTGGATGATGTACAAGTTCCCGGACGCCGAGGGCACCGTCGACGAGATCGTCTCGCTCGCCGACCGCGCCCGCCGTGAGGGCCTGCTGGCCCTGGAGGACGCCGCCCGCGACGTCGAGGACGAGTTCCTGCGCGACGGCCTGCAGTCGGCCATCGACGGCACCGACCCGGACGACCTGCGCGACATGCTCGAGGCCCGGATCGCCAGCAAGAAGGCCCAGGACAAGGTCAGCTCGAAGTTCTTCGCCAACATGGGCGGCTACGCCCCGACCGTCGGCATCATCGGCACCGTCGTCTCGCTCGTGCACGTGCTGGAGAACCTCTCCAACCCCGACGAGCTCGGCCACATGATCGGCGCCGCGTTCGTCGCGACCCTGTGGGGCCTGCTGACCGCCAACCTGATCTACCTGCCGATCGCCGCCCGCATCACCCGGGTCTCCGAGCTCGAGCAGGCGCACATGGAGATGATCGTCGAGGGTCTCCTCGCGATCCAGGCCGGCGCCAACCCGCGTCTCGTCGGCCAGCGGCTGCGCAGCCTGATGCCGCCGGGCACCGTCGCGAAGGAGGCGGCGTGAGCGCCGGGCACGGGCACGGCGGCCACGGCCGACGCCCCAAGAAGCACGAGGAGGAGGAGCACGAGAACCACGAGCGGTGGGCCGTCTCCTACGCCGACATGATGACGGTGCTCGTCGGCCTGTTCATCGTGCTCTTCGCGATGAGCAAGGTCGACGAGATCAAGTTCGAGCAGCTCCGCCAGTCGCTGGCCATCGGGTTCGGGAACGACGCCCCCTCGATGATGGCCGGCGGCAGCGGGGCTCTCACCGGACTGAGCGCGTTCGAGATCACGCCGGACCTCAAGAACGACGTCGGCGTCCCGACGGACGAGACCATCGCCCCGGGCACGACCGTCACTCCGGAGACCGACCTCACCGAGGAGCAGAAGAACTACGACCTCGCCGTCACCGAGTACAACCGCCTCACCGGGATCGCCGACACCCTGGCCCAGCGGCTCGCGGCGCAGGGCCTCGACGACCGGGTGCGCTTCTCGGTCACCTCCCGTGGCCTGATCGTCGGGATGGTGGCCGACGACGTCTTCTTCCGGCCGGCGAGCGCTGAGCTCACGCCGACCGCGAACCAGATCCTCGACGCCCTCGGACCCGTCCTGCGCGACCTCAACGAGGAGATCTCGGTCGAGGGCAACGCCAACATCCTGCCGTCCGGGCGGAACTACGCGACGAACTGGGAGCTCGCCGCCGACCGCGCCGTCCAGGTGCTGCGACGCCTCGTCGAGGTCGACGGCGTGCCCGGGTCGCGGATCGCCGCGACCAGCTTCGGCGACCAGCGTCCGCTCGACGACCCCCAGGGCGATCCCGCTCGCCGCGAACCGGCGGGTCGACCTCGTCGTCCTGTCCCCCGTGCCCGACTCCGTCAAGCAGTACCTACCCGAGGTCGCATCCGCGGCACGCAGAGGGGTGAGCCCGATGCCCACCGAGCAGCGCGTCATCTCCAGCACGTCCAAGAACGCGGCGAAGTCCGCCGGCGGGGCTCCGGCCAGAGCACCTCGAGGACGAGGTCCCCGCGGCCGGCGGCTCGAAGAAGACGAAGGTGCTCGTCCTCCTGATCCTGGTCGCTGCTCGCGGCCGGCGCGGCCTACTGGTTCCTGCTCAAGCCCGCCTCGAGCGACCGAGGAGGTGGCCGCCGAGCCCGAGCACGTCGCCGGTGCCGTGCAGGTCGTCGACGCGGTGAGCATCAACCTCTCCGGCGGCCACTACCTGCGCCTCGGCCTCGGCCTGCAGCTGACCGACGAGGTCCACGAGGACATCGACACCGCCAAGGCACTCGACCTCGCCATCGCGCTGTTCTCGCAGCGATCCGTCGAGGAGGTCTCCGACCCACGTGAGCCGCGACGCCCTCAAGGACGAGCTCCGGCACGAGCTCGAGGAGGCCTACGAGGGCGAGGTGATGGACGTCTACTTCACCGACTTCGTCTCGCAGTGACGCGCTGACGCGGTCCTGACACCAGACCCGGGCAGGATGCCCGGGCACGCTACCGGGCAGGATGCCCGGGTCCTCCCCGGACGACGGGCGGTCCTCGACCGACCGACGCCGGCCGGCCGTCGGTTTCACCCGGAAGTGATCGACAGCGATCCCTCATCGGCGACCCCGCGCCGCCGATGGGCAGCCTGTGACGGTCACGAGCGCACCCCAGGCGACGGCTCCCGCGCGCCGCAAGCGCGGCGGCGAGCCCGAGCTGTACGACTTCCGCCGCCCGATGACGCTCGCCCGCGAGCACGGCCGGGTGCTCGAGATGGCCTTCGAGACGTTCGCCCGTCAGTGGGGGACCCTGCTCACCGCCCGCACCCGCGTCGTGGCGCGCCGATCACGCTCGACGTCGGTCGAGCTGCGCTCCTACGACGAGTTCGTGCGCGCCCGTTGCCGGCGCACGACCCTGATGATCCTGTGCCAGGTCGAGCAGAACCGCTCGACCGCCGTGCTCCAGCTCCCCGTCGAGACGGGCATGGTGTGGATCGACTACCTGCTCGGCGGCCCGGGACGCCCGCTGGCCGACGAGGAGCGCGAGCTCACCGAGATCGAGTGGTCCCTGCTCGGCGACCTCGTCCAGCACGCGCTGCACGACCTCACGTACGCGTTCTCCGCGGTCACCCCGCTGGAGCTGCACGCCAAGTCCGTGCAGTACAACCCGCAGTTCGTCCAGGCCGCGGCCGCCTCGGAGCCCGTGCGTCGTGGCCACCTTCGAGATCGAGCTCGGCGGCCGGACCGTCGCGGACCCGCCTGATGATCCCCGCCGAGGTGCTCCTCGCCCCGCTGCGCGCCGGCGAGGCGGCCGACTCCCGCTCGGGCGACGAGCTGCGCGAGCACCGCGGCGGCGCTCGCCGCCCTCGCCGACCAGGTCCGCGAGGTCCCCGTCGACGTCGGCGTGCGGTTCGCGCCGCTGACGATCACCTCGGGCCGCGTCGAGGCCCTGCGCGTCGGCGACGTGGTGCCGCTGCGGCCACCGCGCCGACCACCCGCTCGACGTCGTCGTCGACGACGTCCCCCTCGCCCGTGCAGCGCTCGGGAGCAACGGCACCCGGCTGGCCTGCATGGTCGTCACCTCGGAGGAGAACCGCGCATGAGCCCCCAGATCGCTGAGGCCACGCTCGACGCCCGAGACCGTGCGACTGGCCGCAGGCCGCCGCATGGCGCTCGCGACGCATGCTGCCGTCGACCGTCCCGCTCGTCGTCGTCGAGCCGAGCGGACTGCCCGTCCGCCGAGGTCGTCGCCGTGCCGGGCGGCTTCGTCGGAGCGGTCAGCGCCGAGCTCGTCGTGGTCGCCGACCAGGCCGTCGCCGAGGCCGTCGCGGCGGCCGGGAACATCTCGCTCGCCGACGCCCTGCGTCCCGCGCTCGAGGCCGCAGCGGCCACGCTCGGCACGGGCGTGCTCGACACCGCGCCGTCGAGGGTCCGGTCGGCGAGGAGCTCTCGGCCCCCGAGCTCGCGTCGTGGCGCTCGCCGCCGACGCCACCTCCGCCCCGCAGGCCTGGTTCGGCCTGCGGATCCGGTCGACGCTCCACCTCGCTGCCGCACCAGCGCACGGTCGCCCCGGCCGACGCCCACCGCGGCCTGCGCCTGCTGCAGGACGTCGAGATGACGCTGACGGCGGAGATCGGCCGCACGCGGCTGCCCGTCCGCCAGGTGCTCGAGCTCGTCCCCGGGACCGTCCTCGAGCTGGACCGCGCCGCCGGCGCCCCGGCCGACGTGCTGGTCAACGGTCGCCTGGTCGCCCGCGGCGAGGTCGTCGTCGTCGACGAGGAGTACGGCATCCGGATCACCGAGATCGTGAGCGAGTCGGTCTGATGGACTCCTCCAGCCGTCGTCCTTGGCCTGCGCGTCGTCCTCGCGCTGGTCTGCGTCTTCGGCCTGCTCTGGTGGGCCGGGCGCCGGATGGCCGGCACCCCGGCCGGGCGTCGCGCCCGCGCCACCTCGCTCGACGTCGTCTCGCGTCAGTCGGTGGGGCAGAAGGCCTCCGTCGCGCTCGTCGAGGTCGAGGGGCGGCGCCTGCTGCTCGGCGTCAGCGAGCACGGCGTCACGCTGCTCACCGAGATCGCTCCCGCTGCCGTCGAGCCCCAGGGCGCGGAGGACCGCGTCGAGCTCGACCCCGCCGAGCTCGCCGCGCTGGCGCGACCTCGACGACCTCGACGACCTCGCCTTCGGCGAGGCCGTCGACGCACCTGCCGCCGCGGCCCGGCGGTCCGCCACGACCCGCTCCACCACTCCTCGCTCCCTGTCGGAGCGCCCGACCCCCCCCGCGGCACGGAAGCCTGCGGTCCCCACGCCTCGCAACCCTCTCGAGGGATCGGTCCTGAGCGCTGCCACGTGGCGCCAGGCGGTGGTTGCGGTGCAGGAACGGACCATTCGTCGGTGAGCGTCCTCTTCCCGGCCTCCGGCGCGCCCGATCTGGGCGGCGCCAGCGACAGCCGGCCACGGATGCGCCCGCTGCGCCGCGTGACGCTCGCCCTCGCCGTGCTTCATCGGCCTGGTGACGGTGATCCTCGGCCCCGCGACGGCGCATGCCGCGACCCCGGTCGGGTCGACCGTCGTCACGGCGGCCGGTGCGACCGGTGTCGTCACGGCCCCGGTGGACCCGACGGCGCCGACGGACCCCACCTCTCCCGCCGAGCCCGGCACGGGTCCGACCCTCTCGGTCGACATCAACGGGATCGACGGGACGCCCAGCAGCTCGATCGTCGTGCTCCTGACGATCACGCTGCTCTCGGTGGCACCCGTCGCTGCTGCTCATGACGACGGCCTTCACCAAGATCTTCGTCGTGCTCGCGCTGGCCAGGAACGCGCTGGGGCTCAACGGCGTCCCGCCGAACCAGGTGCTCGCCGGGCTCGCGCTCTTCCTCTCCCTGTTCGTCATGGCGCCGGTGATCGGCGACATCAACGACCGAGGGCGTCCAGCCCTACCTGCACGGCGAGATGGCGTTCTCCCAGGCGATCGACGCGGGCTCCGGCCCGCTGCGCGAGTTCATGCTCGGGCAGACGCGCGAGTCGGACATCGCGCTGGTGACGCGGGCCGCCGACCGCCCCAACCCCGAGTCGCCCGAGTCGGTCGACCTCACGACCCTCGTGCCCGGCCTTCATGCTCTCCGAGCTGCGCTCGGCCTTCATCATCGGCTTCGTCATCTTCGTGCCGTTCCTGGTCATCGACCTGGTCGTCTCGGCCTCGCTGATGAGCATGGGCATGATGATGCTCCCGCCGACGACGGTCGCCCTGCCGTTCAAGCTCCTGCTGTTCATCCTCGTGGACGGCTGGGGCCTGGTCATCACGGCCCTCGTCGGGAGCTATCGCTGATGGACACCAACGCCGTCCTCGACATCGGCCTGCAGGCGATCCTGCTCGCCGGGAAGCTCGCCGCGCCGATCCTCATCACGGCCCTCGTCGTCGGCTTCGCCGTCTCGCTGCTGCAGTCGATCACCCAGATCCAGGAGGTCACGCTCTCCTTCGTGCCGAAGGCGATCGCGGTCGCGGCCGCGCTGCTGATCGCCGGCCACTGGATGATGAGCGAGACCGTGAGCTTCACGACGCAGCTGTTCGAGCGCATCCCGAACCTGCTGGGCGGCTGAGATGGAGCTGACCTTCTCGCTGAGCACCGTCGAGACGGTCCTGCTCGCCGGAACGCGGATCGCCGCCTTCCTCGTCATCGCGCCGCCCTTCGCGCACCGTGCCGTTCCCGGGACCGTCAAGGCGATGCTCGCCGGCGGGCTCGGCATCGCCGCCGCGCCGCGCGCCGTCGAGGCGGCCAGGGCCGCCGGCCTCACCCCGGGCAACGCCATCGCCTCCGGGACGCCGGCCTTCCTCGGCGAGGTGGTCCTGCAGGTGCTCGTCGGGCTCGCGCTCGGCTTCCTCGTCTCGCTCGTCTTCGCCGCGGTGCAGTCCGCCGGGAACCTCATCGACCTGTTCGGCGGGTTCCAGCTCGCTCAGGCCTTCGACCCGATGTCCATGACGAACGGCGCGCAGTTCGCCCGGCTGTACCAGATGACGGCGCTCGTCCTGCTGTTCGCCTCGGACGCCTACCAGGTGCTCATCACCGGCCTGGTGCACAGCTTCGACGCGCTGCCCCTCGGGGCGGCGATCGACCTCGGGACCCTCGCCCAGACCCTCACCACGGGTGTCACCGGGATGGTCGTCGCCGCGCTGCAGATCGCCGGGCCCCTGGTCGCCGTGCTGTTCCTCGCCGATGTCGGCCTCGGGCTGCTCACGCGCGTCGCGCCCGCGCTCAACGCCTTCGCCCTCGGCTTCCCGCTCAAGATCCTGCTCACGCTGCTGCTCGGCGCGAGCGCCTTCCTCGCGCTCCCTCATGTCGTGGCGAGCCTCACCGGGGACTCGATCACCGGACTGCTCGAGGTGACCCGATGAGCGGCGGCCAGGAGAAGACCGAGAAGGCCACCCCGAAGCGGATGAAGCAGCTCCGCAAGGACGGGGCGCTCGAGCGGTCGCAGGACCTGTCGGCCTGGCTCGGCATCGGCGTCGCCGGTCTCGTGCTGCCGATGGCCATCGCCGCCGGCTCACGCGCGGGTGTCGTCCAGCTGGAGCTCGTGCGCGAGGTCGTGGCCAACCCCGACATCTCCGTCGCGGTGGCCGCCCTCGACAAGGGCATGGGTTCGATCCTCATGACCGTCGCCCCGCTGCTGGGCGCGACGGCCCTGACCGCCGTCGTCGGCGCCGTCGTCCAGGGCGGGCTGCACGTGTCGACGAAGAAGCTCAAGCCCACCTTCAAGCAGTTCGACATCGCCAAGGGCATCAAGCGCAAGTTCGGCAAGAAGGTGCTCTGGGAGGGTCTCAAGGCCACCGTCAAGACGCTCGTCGTCGGCCTGGTGCTGTGGACGGTCGTGCAGGCGCTCGTCCCGCTGATGCTCGGCTCCGGCAGCCACACGCTGCGGCAGATCATCTCCGTCGCCGGTGGTGGGGCGAGCAACCTCCTGCGCACGGCCGTCATCGCCGGTCTCGTCCTGGCCGCGCTCGACGTCGTCGTGATCCAGCGGCGCAACCTCAAGCAGACCCGCATGACCAAGCGCGAGATCCAGGACGAGAACAAGCAGTCGGAGGGCGACCCGCAGCTCAAGGGCGCGATCCGCTCCCGCCAGCTCGCGGTGAGCCGCAACCGGATGATCGCCGAGGTCGCCCACGCCGATGTCGTCCTGGTCAACCCGACCCATGTCGCCGTCGCGCTGCGCTACGAGCCCGGTACCGGTGCCCCCAAGGTGGTCGCCAAGGGCAAGGGGCATGTGGCCACCCGCATCCGCGAGGTCGCCGCGACGGCCCGCGTCCCGATGGTCGAGGACGTCCCGCTCGCCAGGGCGCTGCACGCCGCCTGCTCGCTCGGCCAGGAGATCCCTGCCGACCTCTACGTCGCCGTCGCCCGGATCCTCGCCTTCGTCATGGCGCTGCGCCGCCGTGGTGGGGCCGCAGGGATCCAGCGCGCGCCCGGTGGTCCGACGACAGATCCCGGTGGCGGCATGAGACCCCAGAGCGCGGCGCCTGCCGCGAGCCCCGCCCCCCGCACCCCGAGCCCCGCCCGTCCCGTCCAGGAGGACCTCCGATGAAGCTGACGAACCTCTCCCAGCTCGCGGTACCGCTCGGCGTCGTCGGCGTCGTCCTGCTGCTCGTCGTGCCGCTGCCCTCGGCGATGCTCGACATCCTCATCGTGACGAACATCGCGATCTCGCTCGTCGTGCTGCTGACCAGCATGTACGTCTCGAAGCCGCTCGACTTCTCGGTCTTCCCCTCGCTGCTGCTGATCCTCACGCTGTTCCGCCTCGGCCTGAACGTCGCCTCGACGCGGCTCGTGCTGCGCGACGGCTTCGCCGGGAAGGTGATCGACGCCTTCGGCCACTACGTGGTGGGCGGCTCGCTCATCATCGGCCTGGTGATCTTCCTCATCCTGGTGGTCATCCAGTTCGCGGTCATCACCAACGGTGCCGGCCGCGTCGCCGAGGTCGGCGCCCGGTTCACGCTCGACGCCATGCCCGGCAAGCAGATGGCGATCGACGCCGACCTCAACTCCGGCCTGATCGACGAGGACCGAGGCCCGCCGCCGGCGCAAGGAGGTCGGCGCGGAGGCCGACTTCTACGGTGCGATGGACGGTGGCTCGAAGTTCGTCAAGGGTGACGCGATCGCCGGCATCGTCATCACCGTCATCAACCTGCTCGGCGGCTTCGCCGTCGGGATGCTGCAGATGGGCATGAGCCCCGAGCGAGGCCATCGAGCGCTTCAGCCTGCTGACGATCGGCGACGGCCTGGTCACCCAGATCCCCGCCCTGCTGATGTCCGTCTCGACCGGTCTGATCGTGACCCGCGCGACCGCCGACTCCGACATGGGCACCGCGGCGAGCGAGCAGCTCACCCAGAGCCGCACGGCCCTGCTCATCGCCGGCGCGCGCCTCGATCGGCCTCGCGCTGGTGCCCGGGGATGCCGAAGCTGCCGTTCATGATCGTCGGCTCGCTCCTGCTCGCTCGATCGCCCAGCGGATCAAGGCGGGCAAGGACGCCGAGGCGGGCGCCGCGCTGATCGCCGCAGGAGGCGGCGGCGGGTGCCGCCCCGCGGCAGCGACGACACCCCCGAGGCGCTCATCGAGCAGATGCGGGTGCACGCCCTGGAGATCATGCTCGCGCCCGACCTGGTCGACCTCGTCGGCACCGGCTCCGACCAGGACCTGCTGGCGCGGGTGCGCGGGCTGCGGCGCAAGATCGCGATGGAGCTCGGCATCGTCGTCCCGCCGGTGCGCACCCGCGACTCGGTCGACCTGCCGCGCTCGACCTACGTCGTGCGGATCGCCGGGGTCGAGGTCGGCCGCGGCGAGGCCCCCGCCGGACGCCTGCTCGCGCTCGGCGACCACCTCGAGGGCCTCGGCGGGACCGCCGTCGTCGAGCCCGTCTTCGGCCTGCCGGGCAAGTGGATCCCTGCCGAGCTGCGGCACTCGGCCGAGATGCTCGGCGCGACGGTCGTCGACCGCGTCTCGGTGCTCATCACCCACCTCGGCGCGATCATCGACGCGAACGCGCCCCGGCTGCTGTCCCGCGAGGACGTCCGCGTGCTCACCGAGGGCGTCAAGGCCGTCAACCCCTCCGTCGTCGACGAGCTCGTCCCGGGCCTGCTGACGCTCGGCGAGGTCCAGCGCGTGCTGCAGGGACTGCTCGCCGAGCGCGTCCCGGTGCGCGACCTCAGCCGCATCTACGAGGCGCTGACCCTGCGCGCCAAGGTCTCCACCGACCCCGAGGGGCTCGTCGAGGCGGCCCGCGGCGGCCTCGGTCCGGCGCTCGCCGCGCCCTACGCCAGCGACGGCGTGCTGCGCGTCATCACGCTCGACCCGATGCTCGAGCAGTCGCTCGCCGAGCACGTCCGGCCCGGCCGACGGCGGCTCCCAGCTGCTGCTCGACCCGGCGCGTGCCGAGCGGATGCTCGAGTCGATGCGGCGGACGGTCGCCCAGGCCGAGGCCTCCGGCAAGACGGCCGTCCTGGTGTGTGCTCCCGGCCTGCGGCCCGCGCTGCACCGTACGGTTGTCCTGTCACTCCCCGCGCTCCCGGTGCTGTCCTACGGCGAGGTGACGGGGGCAGGGCTGCAGATCGAGACGGTGGGTGTGGTGACCGATGTCCACGCGATTGCTGCTTGACGGTGAGGACCTGCGCACCCTCATGCTGCGCGTGCGCGACGAGATGGGCCCCGACGCCCGGATCGTGCGCGCCGAGCGCGTGCGCACCGGCGGGATCGCGGGGTTCTTCGCCAAGGAGCACTACGAGCTGACCGTCGAGGTCCCCGAGCCGCCGCGACCGCGGCTGGGCCGCGCGCGGACGCGGCCGGCGGGCGAGTCGGTCAGGGCCGCGGGGGACGTCGTGGAGGCGGTCGGCCTCGACGCCCTGCTGGCCGCGGCCGATGCCGCCGAGGGTGGCGACGACCACCTCGCCGTCCTCCTCGCGCGCCCAGGCCCCCGCGGTCTCCACCTCGGGGGAGACCTTCGCCGACGTCCTCGCGTCGATGCGGACCTCGTCGGCACGGCGGCGGACGGCGCGCCGGGAGCCTCGACCTCCGGACGAGGAGCGCCCGGTCCGCCCGGCGGTCTTCCCTCAGCTCGGCCCCGCCGCCCGATCCCGACGACGGCCGGGCAGGGCCGGGCGACGAGGACCGCGGTGCACGCCGATCCCGACGACGCCGCGGAGCCCGCCGCCCGGGGTCCGCCGAGCCCGCGCACCGCAGGAGCCGCCCGCCGTGCCCGAGGAGCCCGGACCGGTCGAGGGCCAACGTCGCCTCGCTCCTCGAGCTCGGCGTGCCGACCCGTCTGCTCGCCGGTTTCGACGACCCGCACGCCCCGGTGGCCCTGTCCCAGCTCGTGCGGCGCTTCGACCGACCCCGTCCGGTCGCGGCTGCGACCCGGGGCCGTCGTCGTCGTCGCCGGCGATCCGGAGCTCGCGCTGCGCACCGCGACCCAGATGGCGCACCGCGCCGCGCTCGCGCCGACCGACGTCGTGCTCGCCGGCGAGCTCGAGGCGCGGCCCGGCCACGGCAGGCGGCTGCTGACCCCGGCGCTCGCCGCGCGCTTCCGCGAGAAGGTGCCCGCCGACGTCGCCACGGTGGTCGCCCTCGGCGTCGGTACCGGCCAGCCCGCCCTGCAGGACGCCGCGGCCCTGCTCGCGGCCCTCGCGCCGGACGACGCCTGGGCCGTCGTCGACGCGCGGCTGCGCGGCGTCGAGCTGCGCCGGTGGCTCAAGATCGGTCGGTGCCCGGCGCCCGTTCGACGCGCTCGCGGCGACCTCGACCTTCGCCGCGCAGTCCCCCGGCACGGTGCTCAACCTCGGGGTCCCGGTCGGCTGGGTGGACGGCCTCCCGGCCTCCCCGGTCGTCTGGGCGGCCGTCCTCAGCGAGCGGCTCGCCGACGACGCGCACTGGGACTGACGGCGAGCCGCGCCGGACGCAGGGCGCCGCTCACGGGCAGGACCGGATAGTCTCGCGTCCATGTTGGTCCTCAGCCGCCGGGTCGGCGAACGTCTGATGATCGGTGACGACATCGTCATCACCGTGATCGACGTGCGCAGCGACGGCGTGCGCATCGGCATCGACGCCCCGCGTTCGGTCCGGGTGAACAGGGCAGAGGTGCTCGAGGCCGTCACGCAGGCGAACCAGGAGGCCGCTCGGTCCTCCGACGACGCGGCGATCGACGCGCTGAGGGCCTTGCGCCCCCCGACACCCGAGGCCTGAACCACCTCACGTCTCCCCTCACAACCGGCTCGGTACCGGCCGATGTGACGCGCAACGACGGGGCTGCCGTCGTCCGCTGCATGGGAGGCCGACGTGGAGGACCTGGACGAGATCGTCCACGAGTTCCTGGTGGAGAGCCGGGAGAACCTCGACGAGCTCGACTCGGGCCTCGTCGCGCTCGAGAGCACGCCGGGGTCGCGCGACCTCCTCGCGAGCATCTTCCGGACGATCCACACGATCAAGGGGACCAGCGGCTTCCTGGCCTTCGGTCGTCTCGAGCGCTTGACGCATGCGGGGGAGAACCTGCTCGTCGAGCTGCGCGACGGCCGCCGGGCGATGGACCAGCGGACCACCGACGTCCTGCTGCGCATGGTCGACACGGTGCGCGCGCTGCTCGACTCGATCGAGGCCGGGACCGGCGAGGACGGCGTGGACGTCGATCCCGTCGTCGTCGCGCTCCAGCTCGTGCTCGCCGGGGACCGCGAGCCCCGCGCAGGACGCCGCGCCGCCGTGACCGAGCCCGTCGCCGTGACCGAGTCCGTCGCGGTGGACGCGGCCGAGGCCCTCACCGGGTCCGCAGCCGTGGCCGAGACCGCCGTCGTGACCGCGTCCGCGCCCGCCGGCCCTCGCCTGCGCGCCAAGAAGCCCGTCGCGGCGCCCGTCGCGGTGCTGGACCACCCCTCCGGCCCCGGAGCTCCCGGCCCCGCCGACGAGCCCTCGTCCGACGACGCGCCCCCCGAGGCCACGCGTCCGGACGACGCCGTCCCCACGCCGCACCACCCCGTCGTCGTGCCCGTCACGAGCCAGTCCCCGCAGCCCGCGGCCCGTCCGGAGGTCCTCGTGCCCGCCGCCGAGCCGAGCGCGCCTGCGGCGGAGGGCGAGACCGTCCGGCACAGCCCGGACACGATCCGGGTGGACGTCGACCTGCTCGACGCGCTGATGCGGCAGGTCAGCGAGCTCGTCCTGGCGCGCAACGCGATCGCCCGGCTCGCCGACGGCGGTGGCGTGGACTTCACGCGGGCCTCCCAGCGGCTGAGCCTCATCGCCTCCGAGCTGCAGGAGGGCGTCATGAAGACGCGCATGCAGCCCATCGAGCACCTGTGGTCCAAGGTCCCGCGGATGGTGCGCGACCTGTCGACCGCCTGCGGGCGCCAGGTCAGGCTCGAGATGAGCGGCGGCGACACCGAGCTCGACCGCTCACTGCTCGAGGCCGTCAAGGACCCGCTCACGCACCTGATCCGCAACGCGATCGACCACGGGCTGGAGGACCCGGAGAGCCGGCGCGCCTCGGGCAAGCCGGCGATCGGGCTCATCTCGCTGCGCGCGCACCACGCGGGCGGCCAGGTCCTCGTCGAGGTCAGCGACGACGGCAGGGGGATCGACCCGCAGAAGGTCGCAGCCAAGGCCGTCGCCACCGGGATGCGGACGGAGGCCCAGGTCGCGGCGATGGCGCCGGCCGAGCTCCTGCAGCTCCTCTTCCTCCCTGGCTTCTCGACGGCGGAGGCCGTGACGAACGTCTCGGGACGCGGGGTCGGGATGGACGTCGTCCGGACCAAGATCGAGTCCATCGGCGGGATCGTCGACGTCGACTCGGCCGTCGGCGAGGGCACCACCTGGCGACTGCGCATCCCCCTGACCCTGGCGATCATGCCGGCGGTCACGATCGTCTGCGACGGCCAGACCTACGCGATCCCGCAGGTCAGCCTGCTGGAGCTCGTTGCCCTCGACTCCGAGGCGCAGGAGATCGAGCATGTCGGCTCCGCGCCGGTGTACCGCCTGCGTGGCGACCTGCTCCCGCTGGTGGACCTGCGTGAGGTCTTCGAGCGGCCGGCCCGGACGCAGCCGCGCGCGGTGATCGCCGTGGTGCAGGCCGACACGGTGCGCTTCGGCCTGCTGGTGGACACCGTCTCCAACACCGAGGAGATCGTCGTCAAGCCGCTGTCGAGCCACCTCAAGTCCCTCGGCATGTACGCCGGCGCGACGCTCATGGGTGACGGCGAGGTCGCCCTCATCCTCGACGTGCAGGGCCTGGCCAGGCGCACCCTCTCGGTGGAGACCTTCGAGCGATCGCGGGCCGCGGTCGTGGCGGAGGTCGCGCCCGTCGCGGAGGCCGTCCAGGTGCTCGTCGCCGGGATCGGCGGGGACCGCCGCGTCGCGATCCCGCTCTCGGCGGTCACCCGTCTGGAGCGCTTCCGCGCGGATGTCGTCGAGCACGTCGGCGGTCGCGAGGTCATGCAGTACCGCGGAGCGATCACCCCCGTCGTCCGGCTCGACCGGATCCTCGGCTCGGTGGTCGAGGGCCGTGACGAGCTCGTCGTGGTCGTCTACTCGCGCGGTGAGCGCAGCGTGGCCATCGTCGTGGACGAGATCGTCGACATCGTCGACGACGACCTCGCGGCCCACAGCGAGCTCGGTGCCACGGGGCTCCTCGGCTCGACCGTCCTCAAGAGCCGCGTGACCGAGCTCCTCGACGTCGAGGCGGCCGTCGCGCTCGCCGACCCGACCTTCTTCGCCGAGGTGGCCGCCGCGCCTCGCGGCGCCCTCGTGGAGGCCTGAGATGATCCGACAGCTGGCGACCTTCGTGGTGGACGGCGCGCGCTACGGCGTCGACGTCCTGCTCGTCCAGGAGGCCCTGCGCTCGCAGGCGCGCACGCCCGTCCCGCTCGCGCCGCCCGGTGTCGCGGGGCTGGTGAACCTTCGCGGCGAGGTCGTCCTCACGGTCGACCTGCGCGTCCGCCTCGGCCTCGAGCCGATGGCCGCCGATGCCGAGCAGATGATGGTCGTCGTCCAGGTCGACGGGGAGCCGATCAGCCTCCTGGTCGACGAGGTCGGCGATGTCGTGCACGTGGACGACTCGCTCTTCGAGACCCCGCCCGACACCCTGCCCGCCGAGCTGCGCGAGGTCATCCGCGGCGCGTACAAGCTGCCGGGCGGGCTGCTCCTCGACCTCGACGTCGCCGCGGCCACGGCACTGACGGACCCCGCGGCCCAGCCCGCCCGCGTCGCCATGGTGGGTTCGCTGTGACGACGTCGAGCACGGTCCGGACCTCGACGGCGCGGTCCACCGCCGGTGGCGTGCCGGAACCCCGACCGGGGGCGGACGACCTCGTCCCCGCCGGTGACCATGACGCACCGGCGCCGGCTCCCCGCCGCCGTCGTCGCAGCCCGGCCGACGCCGGGGTGCGCACCAAGGTGCTGTTCGTCGTCGCGGTGCTCGCGCTGGTCGCCGCCGGTACCGGGACCGTCTCGGTGAGCGCGTTCCGCAGCCTCAGCGATGCGAGCGCCGACATGAGGACGGCCCAGGCGGCCTCGGCCGCGCTGTCGGCAGTGCACCAGGAGGAGATCACCTCGCGGATGCTCGTCGCCGAGGCCGGCGCGTCGATGACGGTGACCACGTCTCAGCAGCAGACCTACCTCGACCTCATCGCAGCCTCGGACACCGCCCTCGACGAGGCGATCGCGCGCTACATCGAGCTCGCGCAGGGCAACCAGACGCAGGCGATCGAGGACTTCCGACGGGCCTGGGGATCGTGGCGCGAGAGCCGCGACAACTCGGCCGTCCCGGCCGCCTTCTCGAACGACACCTCGGCCGTCGCGCTGAGCCTGATCCTCCTCAAGCCCTCGCTCACCCAGGCGGTCACGGCGCTGGAGACCGAGGAGGCGCACATCGCCTCCTTCGTGAAGGTGACGAGCGAGGACGCGGCAGCCACGGCCGACGACGCCGAGCGGATCCTCATCGGCTCGCTGCTGAGCGGGATCCTGCTCGTCATCGCCCTCGGCTGGTGGGTCGCCGGCCGGATCCGGCGCCCGATCCTCCAGGTCCAGGTGGCGCTGGAGGCGCTCGCGGCCGGTGACCTCACCGTCTCGGCGGGAGTCACCTCACGCGACGAGGTGGGCCGGATGGCGGCCGCCCTGACGACCGCGCAGGGAGCCCTGCGCGCGGCGCTCGGCGCCGTCGGCGAGGCGACCGACACGATCTCCGCCGCGAGCTCCCAGCTGAGCGGCGCGACGGCCGACGTCGCCGCCGGCTCGGAGGAGACGAGCGCACAGGCAGGCGTCGTGGCCGCCGCGGCGGAGCAGGTCAGCCGCAACGTGCAGTCCGTCGCCTCCGGGGCCGAGGAGATGAGCGCGTCGATCCGCGAGATCGCGCAGACCTCCGCCGAGGCGGCGCGCGTCGCGGCGCACGCCAGCGAGGTCACGCGGAGCACGACGACCGTCGTCGCCCGGCTCGGGGACTCCTCCAAGGAGATCGGCGACGTCGTCCGGGTGATCACCTCGATCGCCGAGCAGACGAACCTGCTCGCGCTGAACGCGACGATCGAGGCCGCTCGGGCGGGCGAGGCGGGCAAGGGCTTCGCCGTCGTCGCCGGCGAGGTCAAGGAGCTCGCCCACGAGACCGCGCGCGCCACGCGAGGAGATCGCCGCGCGGATCGAGGCCATCCAGGCCGACACGGCGCGACGCGGTCGCGTCGATCGCGCTGATCGCCGAGATCGTCGGCCAGATCGACGACCTCCAGCTGACGATCGCCTCCGCGGTCGAGGAGCAGACGGCGACGACGGCGGAGATGGGGCGCGGCCTCACCGAGGCGGCGGCGGGCTCGGGCGAGATCGCCGCGAACATCGTCGTCGTCGCGGAGTCGGCGCGGAGCTCGAGCGGGATCGTCAACGAGCTCGAGGGATCGGCCGCCGCGCTGGCCCGCATGTCGACCGAGCTGCGCGCACGCGTCGCAGCGTTCACGATCTGAGGACCGCTGTGACCACCTGGCAGACCTTCGCGCCGCGCATCGCCCTGCGCAGAGGGCTCGTCCGCCGTGCTCCGTCCGACCGACGGCCGGCGGCTGCGTCCGGGGCCGCTGGGCGACCATCCAGGCCAGGATCCTCGTGCTGGTCGCCGTCGTGCTCGTCGGCGGGGCCGGTGTGGGCCTGACGGCGACCGGTGCCCTGACGTCGCTGTCGAGCCGGACGGCCGATCTCGCGAGCCTCCAGCGCGATGTCGCCGGGCCGGTGTCTCGGCTCCGTGAGGCGCAGGCGCAGGCGACGGGGATCGTCACGCAGATCGCCCTCGCCGACACCGCAGGGCTCCAGGGTCCGTGGATCGCCCGACTCGGCACGACGGACACCACGATCGCCGAGGAGATCGCCGCCGTCGACGCCTCCGGGGTCGCCGACCTCGCGGGCTGGGCCGAGTTCGTCGACGCCTACGGCCGCTGGGCGGTCGTCCGCGACGAGGAGCTCGTCCCGGCGGCGCAGAGCGGCGACCGGACCCGGTACGCCACGGTGCTCGGCGGTTCCGCCGAGCCGCTCATCCGCGAGTACTCCGGCGCCCTCGACCTCGTCGTCGACGACGTCACGCGGCGGATGGACTCGGCCGCGGCGCTCGCCCAGGCCGAGTCCGACCGGACGGTGCGCACGATCGCCCTGGTCATCGGCCTCGGTGTCGTCGCGCTCGCCGCCTTCGGGCTGCTGACCGCCCGCTCGATCCGCCGCTCGATCCTCCAGGTCCGGCGCACCCTCGACGCGATGGCCGAGGGCGACCTCACGGTCGACTCGAGCGTGCGCACCGACGACGAGATCGGGCAGATGGCCCAGGCGCTCGCGACCGCGCGCACCGCTCTGCGCAGCGCGCTGCTCGGGGTGGCCGACCGGGCCGGGCACCTCGCCGGCACCGCCTCCGCCCTGGCGAGCACGGCCGAGGCCGTGACGAGGGAGACCGTCCTGGTCACCGCCTCGACCGAGCACATGACCAGGGAGATCGGCGCCGTCACGACGTCCGTCCTGGGCGCGGCGGAGGGGTCCGCCGGGATGAGCGGGGCGATCGCCGAGATCTCCCGCCACGCCTCGGCCGCCGCCGGTTTCGCCCACGAGGCCGCGCGTGCCTCGAGGGAGAGCGCTGCGACCGTCGCCCAGCTCGGCGAGGGCTCGGCCGAGATCGCGAGCGTCGTCAAGACGATCACCGCGATCGCCCACCAGACGAACCTCCTGGCGCTCAACGCGACGATCGAGGCGGCCAGGGCAGGGGAGGCCGGCAAGGGCTTCGCCGTCGTCGCGGGCGAGGTCAAGGAGCTGGCCAGGGAGTCGGCGCTCGCCGCCGAGGAGATCGGCCGCAGGATCGACGAGAACTCGCGCCGCACCGTCGCGGCCGTCGAGGCGATCGAGCGGATCGCCGGTCTCGTCGCGCGGATCGACGACGACCAGGGCACGATCGCCGGCGCCGTCGGCATCCAGACGGCGACGACCCAGGACATGTCCGCCGCGATGGCCGCTGCGGCCTCGTCCGCACGCGATGTCGCGGCGCTCGTCGCCGACGCCGCGGGCTCCTCGCACACCGCCGGCCTCGAGGTCGAGCGGATGCGCGGTGGTGTCGACGAGGTCGCCCGGATGTCCCTCGAGCTGCGCGAGCAGATCGCCGCCTTCCGCTTCTAGGCCCGGTCCACGCGCCGAAGCGCTCACAGCCGCCGTCGACCGGCCGATCTGAACCATGCACCGCATGCAGCCAAGACACCCGGGAGGAGGCGACGTGAGCAGGATCCGCGTGCTGGTGGTCGACGACTCCGTCGTCGTCCGCCGGCTGGTCACGGACACCCTCGCCGCCGATCCGGGGATCGAGGTCGTCGGGGTCGCCGCCGACGGCCGCATCGCGCTGAGCAAGGTCGAGCAGCTCGCCCCCGACCTCATCACGATGGACATCGAGATGCCGGTCATGGACGGGATCGAGGCGGTGCGCGCCCTGCGCAAGGCCGGTCACCGGATGCCGATCATCATGTTCTCGACGCTGACCGAGCGCGGAGCGGTCGCGACGCTCGACGCGCTCGCCGCCGGGGCGACGGACTACGTCGCCAAGCCGGCGAACGTCGGCAGCGTGCGCGAGTCGCTCGCGCTGGTCGCGGGCGAGCTGATCCCGCGCATCAAGGCCTTCGTGCCCCGTCCGGCCGGTTCCGCGGCCGGGGCGAGGCTCGAGTCCTGCACCGCGCCCGGCGTCCACTCGCGGCGCCCTGCGCTCGTCAGGACGGGGACCGCGGCGACGCCCCGGCCCCTCGTCCTGAGGGCACGGCCCACGCGGCCCACCTGCCCGCGCGTCGTCGTCCTCGGCTCGTCGACGGGCGGTCCGGCCGCGCTCACGACGCTCGTCTCCGGGCTCGGCGCCCCCCTGCCGGTCCCGCTCGTCATCGTCCAGCACATGCCCGCCCTCTTCACGACCCAGCTCGCGGCTCGGCTCGACCGACTCGGCCCGAGCACCGTCGTGGAGGCGGAGGACGGGACGGACCTGCGGCCCGGCTGGGTCTACCTCGCCCCGGGCGGCAGACACCTCGAGCTCGTCCGCAGTGCCGGTGGTCTGCACGCACGCGACTGCACGACGGGCCGCCGGTGAACTTCTGCCGGCCCGCGGTCGACACGCTCTTCCGCTCGACGGTCGAGGCCTACGGAGCCGACGTCCTCGGCGTCGTGCTCACCGGGATGGGCTCGGACGGCCGTGCCGGGAGCGAGTCGATCGTCGCTGCCGGGGGCGCCGTCGTCGTCCAGGACGAGGCGAGCAGCGTCGTCTGGGGCATGCCGGGCTCGGTCGCAGGTGCCGGCCTCGCGCAGGAGGCCGTCCCCCTCGCCGAGATGGCCGCGACCGTCGAGCGTCTCGTGGCGCTCCGGTCGCGGACCACCGTCCGAGGCGGTGGCGCGATGAGCCTCGACCCGGAGACCTTCCGCTGGGTCGGCGACCTCGTGCGCCGCCGGAGCGCGATCCAGCTCGAGCAGGGCAAGGAGTACCTCGTCGAGAGCCGGCTGCTGCCCCTCGCGCGGGCCGCGGGGCACCAGGACGTCGACGCCTACGTCCGGTCCGTCCGGACGGCCTCCTCCGCCGTCGTGCTCCAGACCGTCGTCGAGGCGTTGACGACGAACGAGACGACGTGGTTCCGCGACGTCGCAGCCCTTCGAGAGCCTCGCGAAGCAGATCGTCCCGGAGCTCACCTCCGAAGCCGCAGGCGGGCCCGTGCGCATCTGGTCGGCGGCCTGCTCGAGCGGCCAGGAGCCCTACTCGATCGCGATGGCGCTCGCGGACCTCGCGCTGGGCGGCCGGCTCAGCGTGCTGGCCACCGATCTCAACCAGCAGGTCCTCGCCAGGGCTCGCGCGGGGCGCTACAGCCAGCTCGAGATGAACCGTGGGCTGCCGGTCTCGATGCTCGTGCGCCACTTCGCGCGCGTCGGTCCGGACTGGGAGATCTCCCCGGCGATCCGCTCGAGCGTGACGTTCGCCCAGCACAACCTCCTGGACAGCCCGCCGCGCGGTGGGCCGTTCGACGTCGTGTTCCTGCGCAACGTCCTCATCTACTTCGACCTGGACACCAAGCGCGACGTGCTCAGGCGGGTCCGGAAGGTCCTGAGACCCGGCGGCTACCTGATCCTCGGGGCCGCCGAGACGACGATCGGGATCGATGACGAGTGGGAGCGGGTGAGCCTCGGACGAGGCTCCGGGTACCGCCTGGCGACGAGGAGAGCAGCATGAGAGCACTGGTGATCGACGATTCGCGGACGATGCGGCGGATCATCGCCGGCGTGCTGCGGTCCCTCGGCTTCGAGACGCTCGAGGCAGCGGACGGACGCGAGGCGCTCGACATCCTCGAGTCGGGGGTCGAGGTCGACCTCGCCTGCATCGACTGGAACATGCCGGTGATGAACGGCCTGGAGTTCGTCGTCGCCGTGCGGGCCAACCGTGCCTGGCGCGAGGTGACCCTCATGATGGTGACGACCGAGAGCGAGCACGGGCAGATCGTCCGCGCGCTGGCCGCCGGTGCGCACGAGTACCTCATCAAGCCGTTCACGGCCGACGCGATCCGCGAGAAGCTCGCAGCTCCTCGGCCTCGTCGAGTGGGAGGTCTCCGCGTGAGCGCCGGACTGGACCTGGCGACCGTCGGCGGGGACGACCCGCTCCTGACGATCGCCGCCGAGCTCTTCGCCGCGATGATCGATCCCGAGTCGACCACGTTGCGCGAGTGGCCGGGCGTCGCGCCCGAGTTCGTCGAGCCGACCTACGCCTGGGTGGACCTGGGCGGTGAGATGCCCGGTCGCGTGCTGCTGACCACCGAGCGGTCCACCGCGACGCGCATCTCCCGGAGCCTGCTCGGCTTCGGGCCGGACGAGGCCGTCGAGCATGCCGACTTCGTCGACGCGTACGGCGAGGTCGCGAACGTCCTGGGCGGGAACGTGAAGTCCCTCGTCCCTGACCCCGGCGCTCTGACCCTCCCCCAGGTCTCGCACAGCGTCCCCGAGGGTCCCGTCCGCGACCTCGTCCACGAGGTCGCCATCGACTGGCGTGGCGAGCTGCTGCGCATCGCCGTGTGGAGCCTCCCGTGAACCGCCCCACCCACCCCTACGAGACCGAGGTGACCCGATGAGAGTCCTCGTCGCCGACGACAGCCGTGTGATGCGCCAGATCGTCATCCGGACCCTGCGCCAGGCAGGGTTCGACTGGGAGATCACCGAGGCGGCCGATGGTGCTGCCGCCCTGGAGATCGCCCTGGAGATGGACCCCGACCTGGTCCTGTCCGACTGGAACATGCCCACGATGAGCGGGATCGAGCTCCTGCGTCAGCTCCAGGCGACCGAGCTGGACATCCCCGTCGGGTTCGTCACCTCGGAGGGCTCGACCGAGATGCGCGCGATGGCCGATGCCGCCGGCGCGCTCTTCCTCATCGCGAAGCCCTTCACGGCCGAGGTCTTCCGCGACACGATCGAACCGTTCCTCGCATGAGCCTCGCCACGCCGTTGCCGACGGCCGTCGAGACCCGCGAGCTCATCGAAGGGCTCCTCGGCCGTGACGTCGAGGTCACCGTCGGGGCCGTGGCCGTGAACCCGACGGCGCCGGGCGGGGCCCTCGTCGGGAGCTTCGTCGACGACACCCTCGGCCTGCGGGCCCTGGTGATCATGGACCTGGCGCTCGCCGCCCACGCGGGGGCCGCGATCGGCCTCGTCCCCGCCCACACGGCGCGCGTCGCCGTGGAGGACGGCTCCTGACGCCGAGCCTCTTCGAGAACGCCGCGGAGATCCTCAACGTCACGGCGGCCCTCTTCCACCACGACGGGGCGCCGCACGTCCGGCTCGACACGACCTACGCCCCGAACGAGCCGCTGCCTGCGGACATCGCCCCGTGGGTGCTCACCTACGTGCGTCGACTCGACCTGGACGTGGCGATCTCGGGCTACGACCCAGGGCGGCTCTCGCTCCTCGTGCTCTGATCCCCGTCCGCCGGCCGGCCGGCGGGCGAGCGGTCAGCGGCTCGGGGTGTAGTGCCAGTGCCAGCTCTCGCCGGGGACGTCGGCCGTGAAGCCGTACTCCGTGCCGTGCGCCGTCATCCACGCGAGACCGGACTGGTCGAGCTTGAGGTCGAGGGCCGTGCCCCAGCCGTGGTCGCTCGTCCCGGGGACGGCGGCCAGGCCGCCCTGGTTGTACAGGCCCTTGCGCGCGGCGACGTCGACCTGGGCGTCGTAGGAGCGGTAGGAGTCGGTGACGCCGATCGTCACGCCGTCGGCGGCCGCAGCCGAGCGCAGCGCCTCGAACGAGCGCGCGGCGGGGGCCCACAGCTGGGCGCCCGTGCCTGCGACGGTGCTGAGCGCCGACGACGGCACCTTCCCGTTCCCGTAGCCGAGGTACGCCAGCGGGACGCCCTGGGCGTTCATCTGCGACTTCCCGGTCCCGACGGCGCCGTCGACCTGCCCGGAGGCGAGCAGCTGCTCGGTGGCGAAGGCCGATGCCGAAGTCGGGGTGGAGCCGGAGGGCGTGGCCGACGACGCCCCGGTGCCGAGCACCCCTGCCGTCGGGACGGCGCGCTCGAACGAGGAGATGCGCAGCTGGATGTCGGCGATCCGGGACTGGATCGAGGTGATGGCGTCCACAGTCCTCCTCGGGTGACGGCTCAGGACCCATCGGCGGCTGCTGCGCAGGGTTGAGGGATCTCGGCCTGGCCGGCCCGGCGATCTGGGTGGTGATGTCCACCTGCGGGTGAAAAGCGTGGTCCGAACGGGTGGTCGTCGTCCCGCGCCGAGGGTGTCGGCTGGTGCCTGGGTACTCTCGAGGGGTCAGCGAAAAAGGCAAACCCGTCGTGAGGCGGGGACGCAAAGCCACGGGACCTCGTCGAGGTCAGCCGGGCCACCGAACGAAAGAGGCCTCCGATGCCCGAGCAGCCCGCACCGATCTCCGGCGAGACGATCCGCACCGCGAACGCTGTGACCCTCCCCCCGGCGGCCCTGGCGCGCTGGGCGTCGATGGCGGCCCGCCTCAGCACCGGCGGCGTCATCCCGAGCCAGCCCGCAGCCTGAACCCTGCGCGCCCGGCCCGTCACTGGTAGGTGATGAGGTCCGGTGTCGGCACGACCTGGAGCGTCTGCTCCGGCGTGAGCATCGGGACGTCCTCGTCGACGAAGTTCTTCCACCCCCACCACAGCCCCGCCGGGGCGTCGCGGCGCAGGGCGGCCCAGGTCCCGGCCTTCGCCGGCTGCGAGCCCTGACCGTCGACGTGGACCATGACGGCGAGCTCTGCCCGGCTCAGGTCGAGGCGTTCGCGGCCGTCGATCATCCGGCCGGCGAACTGGTGCAGCACGAAGAGCTTCTGCGGCAGCGAGCGCTCGCGCGTCAGGTCGGCGAGCCAGGTCGCGACGGCGTTGACCTCGTCGACCCCCACCGAGCCGATCTGCCGCAGGTGGACCTGGTCCGGCTTCAGGCGCCACTCCGGGTCGAGCGCGAGGCCGACGTTGGGCTCGACGAGCAGGCTCGCGTACTGCTGGGCCTGGGTGAGGAAGTCCGTCCGCCCAGGCTGGAGGTCGATCACCACGTAGACGCCCGCGTCCCTCGCCGCCTGGACCCATGGCAGCAGCGACTCGGGCGCGATCTCGTCGGAGTAGTTGCCGTCGTCACCGGGGCCGCGCGAGGCGACGGTCGCGATGATCTCGAAGGCGGGGACCACCGTCTCGGGGGTCAGGGCCTGGTACTCGGCCGCGTACTGCTGAGCGCGCGCGATGCTCCCGGGAAGGTCCTGCTCGCCGAGCAGGCCGAGCGCGGCCGTCCCGGGGGTGCCGTACAGCGCGACGAGCCGTCGGCCGGGGAAGAGCGTCTGGCCGCCGCCCGGGAGCTCGACGCCGGTGGCGGCCGTGGCGACCCGCCAGTCGAGGTCAGCCGCCGAGCCGAACGCCGGGCCGACCGCGACGACGGCCGTGCCCGCACGGTCGACGGCGGCGATCGCCCGGACGCTTGCGCTCGAGCTGCGCGGGTCACCTCCGGGCACGAGCACGACTGTGGCACCGGCGGCGCGCGCGGTGGCGAGGGCAGCGAGCGTCGAGAGGTCGCCGTCGCTCAGGACGAGGACGGCCGACGCCGGGGACGCCGGCACCGTCGGGACGAGGAGGGTGGAGCCCGTCGACGGCGAGCTGAGGGCCGGTGAGGCGGAGCTCGTCGGCAGCCCTGTGGCCGGGGAGGGCTCGGCCGCAGGGGTCTCGGGACCGGCGGCGGGCGGTGCCTCGGGAACGGCCGCCTCGAGGAGAGTGTCGCCCCCCGCCCCGAGTGCCGAGACCGCCGCCGGCTCCCCGCCGGCCGCGACGCTCGTCACCGCGGCTGCCGGGCCGGAGCCGCCGGTCAGCCGCAGGACGGCGTCGTCGCCGCCGGGTGCGACGACGACCCGGAGCGCGCCGCCGTCGGCGCCGAGGCTTGCGCCACCCACCAGGACGACGTCGCTCGCCCCGAGCCGGTCGATCTCCGTCGTCGTCGCGGCGTCCTGGTCGGGGCCGGTCAGCAAGGTCGGCACGCCCAGGGCGGCGCCGATCGACGCGGCGCGCAGCTGGGCGGGAACGTCGTCCACCGGGGCGAGGACCACGACGGGCGCGGAGGCGAACAGCGCCCGGCTCATCGCGGCAGCGCGGGTGATCGCGTCGCCGCCCTCGGCGAGGCTCGTCCCCGGCCCGGGGGAGCGGAGGGTCGCGGAGCGGGTCGGCGTCGGCGTCGGCGTCGGTGTCGGGGAGGCCGTCGGCGAGGCGGTGCCGACGGCGGCAGGCGTCGGCGCGCCCGGTGCGGGTTCCCGGACGGCCAGGGCGATCACGACGAGGCAGGCAGCGAGCGCGAGGAGCACCCAGCCCGCTCGACGCCTCATCCGGCTCCCCGATCTCGTGGGCGATCGCGTCCGACAGCGCCGCCGGTGACCGACTCTATTCGTCGGGAAAAACCCGTGCGTCCTGCACGCGCCGGACGTATCGTCGTCCCACACGTGAGAGGAGGTGGTCCTGAAGTGAAGTCTTCCCGGACTCGTGAGGTGGCTGTCCGCTAGTCGCCCGATGCATCGGACGGACCTGCTCCGATCCCGTGCCACCGTGTGATCGGGTGGCGGCGAGATCCAGGCAGTCGCCGCAGCCCGTGGGGGCCGCGCCTCGTCCAGCGCGGCATGCCGGTCTTCGACCGGCGGCCCACGGGCTGTTCCATGCCCGCAATGACGCCCACCCACACGAGGCGGCCCAGCACCGAGACGCCGGAGTCACCGCGTGCCTCAGCCACCGCCGCGCCAGCGGGAGCTCCACCTGCCCTCATGGTCCCATCGTGGCCCGCCGCGGACCTCGCGGCGAGCAACGGGCATGACCGGTCGAGCGCAACCGCCCTCTCCGCGCCAGGTGCGGGCGAGCCGGCAGGTCTCGTCGTCTCTCGAGGCTGTCCCGTCGGTCAGTCGCGTCGGCTGCGCGTCGCTCCCGGGCGCGATTCGGGGCCCGCCCATGCAGCGAACGGACCAGGCTGCACATCGGCACGCGCGAGCATCGGTCGTCCTGAGCCACCGCCTACGGCAGGAAGCGATCGAGCGCCGCGACACCCCGGCGCGCACGAGGTCGCCGGTTCGACGCGAGATCGCCGGTGTGAACAGGCGACCTCACGTCATACCGGCGACCTCGACCTCTGATAGCCCCCGTCGCGCACCTCGGACAGGGGGGCGCCGGGCTCAGCCCAGGCCGAGCAGCCCCGCGAGCCGCCGCACGCCCGGCTCGGGGCTGGTGAGCACCGGCACGTCGACGGGAGCGCTCGCGGCCGCCCCGGCCATCGAGGCCTGAGCCAGCACGATGACGTCGCTCGTGGCGGCATGCGCACGGATCGCCGCGCCGACCAGCGTGTCATGGCGTTCGCGGTCGCCACCGACGACGGCCTCGAAGGCCCCGGCGACCACCTCGCCCGTGAGCTCGACCTCCCGGCCGGCGACCGTTGCCCTCTCGCGCAGCAGGGCGGTCGTCGGAGCCAGGGTCGTCGGCAGGGTGGCGATCACGGCGATGCGCCGGCCGGTGGCGACGGCCTCGTCGGCCATCGCCTCGTCGATCCGCAGCACGGGGACGCCGAGGGCCGCCTCCGTCGCGGTCGCGTACCCGGAGATCGACGAGCAGGACAGGACGATCGTGGTGGACCCCGCCGCGACCGCTGCGCGCCCCAGGTCCACGAGCCGCTCGGCGACATGCGAGGACTCGGCGTCGCGGCCGAGGTCGCCGACGATCGTCGAGTCCAGCAGGTGCTGGACCTCGACCCCCGGCAGCAGCCGGCCCGCGAGCTCGGTGAACCCGGGGATCACCACGGCCCCGGTGTGGACGAAGGCGATGCGCGTCATCTCTCTCCTCGTTCTCTCGTCACCGTGCGAGCGGGAGCCACACGGACATCTCGCCGGGGCCGCGGTTCGCCCAGCAGGCGTACGGGACCAGCCGGACCTCGATCTCCTCCGCAGCGGACGGCTCGGGCAGCTCCGCGTACAGCTCGCCCTCGCCGACCGGTGAGGGGTGGAGCCGCAGCGGCGCCGACAGGACGGCGAAGCCCTCGACGAGGCCCGTCCCGTCCTCCTCCTGCCAGCGGGTGCCTGCCGGGACGTGCACCTGCTCGATGCCCACCCCGGTGGGCAGGTCGGCGCTCTCCAGGCAGTAGACGACCGGCCCGCGCATCAGGGCGACCTGGTTCGTCGCCTCCTCGACGAAGGGGTGGGCGACCATCGTGCGCACACGCATCGGCACCTCGACGAGGATCTCCTCGTCCGACCAGATCCGTTCGACGACGGCATAGCCCCGCTCCACCGTGGCGACCGGCTCGCCCTCGACCGTCACCACCGTCTCCGGGGCCCAGCCCGGGACGCGTACCCGCACGGTCCCGCGGACGGGCTCGGCGGCGCGTACCCGGATCCGCACGGTGCCCTGGGCGGGGTACTGCGTCGTCATCTCGACGGTGACCGGGACGCTGCCGAGCGTCAGGGAGGCCGTGGCCCCGACGAACTGGTGCACCCACAGCAGGTCGGGCCCCGTCGAGAACACGTAGTACGGCAGCTCGGCGATGGTGCGGGCGATGTTCGGCGGGCAGCAGAAGCAGTTGGTCATGTACTCCTGGCGCAGCCGGGCCTCGGAGGCCGGCGGCGGGGAGCCGGCCGGGTCGCCGGCCCGGCGCAGCTGGTAGGGCAGCGCACGGACCTGACGCAGCGGGTTCGTGTAGAAGTAGCTCGAGCCCTCGGCGCCGATCATCGCCGGCAGCGAGTTGAGCAGGACGCGCTCGATCTCGTCCGCGTAGCGCCCGTCCCCGGTGAGCGCGAGCATCCGCCAGGCCCACAGGACGAAGCCGATCGTCGCGCAGGACTCGTTGTAGGCCGTCGTCTGCGGGAGCTGGTACGCCCGCCCGTACGACTGGTGGACCTTGGACACCGTGGAGTAGTCCTGCGCGGCGTCGGGGGAGGCGCCGTCGTACAGCGCCCCGCAGCCTCCCGTGAGGTAGAGCTTGGTGGAGACGACGTCGTCCCACAGGCTCTCCACCGCCGCCCGGAAGGCCGGGTCCCCGGTCTCCAGGGCGTAGTCGGTCATCCCGGCGTAGAGGTAGTTGGCGCGGACCGAGTGGCCCTTGGCCACGCGCTGCTCCTGCACCGGGAGCACGTCCTGGTTGTCGTCCCCGCCCGCGGCGCCCTTGCCTCCGTGCAGCGCGAGCAGCTGCCCCGCGAGCTCGAGGTACCGCGCGTCCCCCGTGCTCCGGTAGACCTCGATCACCCCCATGTAGTGCGAGGGACAGATGTTGCAGTCGGCGACGGCCTCGGGCTCGTCCCTGACGGCGCCACGCAGGAACTCGGCGGCGCGGACGGCGACCTCGCGGAAGGTCTCCTCGCCGGTCATCCGGTGGTGCAGGCAGGCGAAGGTCATCAGGTGGCCGAGGTTGTAGGTCTCGAACTCGAGCCGCTCGCCCAGGGCCCGCGCCCCCCGCCCCTCGCGCGCGGCGATGAGCGTCCGGGTGTGCAGGTAGCCGTCGGCCCGCTGGGCGCCCCGGATCGCCTCGGCCGCCGTGCCGAGGTCCTCGGCGAGCCCCGGCACGCCGTCCAGCGCGGCCGTCGCGGACTCGAGCCACTTGTACAGGTCACCGTCCATGAACGACGCGGCACGATGCTCGCCCTCGGCCTGACCTGCGGCGACGCGGAAGTTCTCCAGGGCGTGCGCGACCTGGGGGTCGAACATCAGCTCGCGCATCGAGGGGATCGTCACCTCGAGGGCGCGGCGGCGCAGCGCGCCGAGCGGTCCCTGCCCGGAGAACGAGACCGCGCGCGCAGGCACCGAGGTCATCACGGCATGGGGGCTCCCTGCGGTGTCGGTCAGCATGCGTCGGCCTCTCGGTTCGTGGGGCTGGTGTCGGTGGCGGACCGCCCGCGGCGGATGTCCTCGAAGAGCTCGGGGTGACCCATCTGCCCGCCCTTGAGCACGAGCTCGATGCCGTCGTACGGCTCGCCGGGCGCCTGCATCGCGCACAGGACGACATTGGCCCAGGCGGCACCGAGCAGGCGCAGCGAGGCCGCGCCGAGTCCCCGCACGACGGCCCCGCTCGTGTCGCCGCCGGCGACGACGAGGCGGGTGCGTGGAGCGGCGGCCAGGCAGCTGCGGCCGATCTGCACGAGGCCGGCCACGACGGCCTGGCTCGTCAGCTCGGCCCCGCCCGGCGAGGACGAGTAGACGACGGTGTCTCGCCCGGCGCCGTGCGCGGCGACCGCCTCGGCGACGGCGTCCGCGCGGCCGAGGTCGATCGCGGTCCACCCCGCGGCTGCGGCGGCCCGGACCTGGCCCCAGGTGGCGGCCGAGCGGCTCCCGCACAGCACGAGCAGCGGCCCCTCGGCCGCGGGCATCGTCGAGGGCGGCTCCCACGGCGCGCCGCCGAGGGCACGGCCGAGCCCGAGGCTCAGGCCGCCGGCACCGATCGCGAGGAGGGGTCCGGGCAGCAGCCAGATCGCCTGCCCGACGAGGTCGAGGTGCTGCTCGCTGAAGCCGTCCATGACGACGACGGCCTCGGTCGCTGAGCCGATCAGCGCGGCGAGGGCCTCGGGATCGCCCTCGCGGTAGCGGGTCCAGTCGAGCGAGCCGACCGGGAGCGTGGTCTGCGCCGCGAGGTGCCGCACCAGGTCGGAGTCGGTGGCGGGCGTGACCGGGTGACGGGACATCGTCGGCTGACGGTCGAGGCGGTGGACTCGCTCGCCCTCGCGGGCGAAGTGGTGCCCGAAGAAGGTGTACCGGCCGAAGTCCGGCTGCGCGAACAGTGCGGGGACGGCTGCGGGCCCGAGCAGGCCGCGGCCCAGCTCCACGACCCGGCCGAGGCTGCCGACCTCGGGCGAGGAGTCCGCCGTCGAGCAGGCCTTGTACTGCACCACCTGCGCGCCATGGGCGAGCAGCCAGCTCAGGGCGGGGACGACCTCCGCGGCCATCGCCTCGGCCGGGAGCGAGCGGGCGATCCCGGCGATGCCGACGACGTCGTGCCCGGCGCCCAGCGCGGCGGCCGCCTCGACGGAGGTGGCCAGCACGACGTCGAGCCCCGAGCGGCTGAGCTGGAGCATCGCGTCGACCGAGCCGGTGAAGTCGTCTCCGTAGAAGCCGATCCTCATCGCGGCGGCCCGAACGTGGAGAACGCCGCGGCGAGCTCCGGGCTGCGGGCGGCCCGCTGCACGAGGTCCTCGCCCTCCAGGGCCGCCGCCCAGGCCTCACGCATCGCGGTGACCCCGGCGGCGGAGCCCCCCGGGTGGCCGTGGATCCCGCCGCCGGCCAGGACGAGGAGCTCGGCTGTCCCGGTGCGGCGGTAGGTCATGGCGGCCAGGCCGGCGGTCTGCCCGGAGGACAGCACCGGCACGGCGCCGTAGCCGCCGAGGAACGGCGCCCTGACGGCGGCGATCGAGGCCAGGACCTGCTCGTCGCTCTCGTAGAACTTGTTGGCCAGCCCGTTCGTGTGGACGTGGTCGGTCCCGACGAGGCGCGACAGCTTCTGGAAGACCATGAAGTCGATCCCGAGCTGCGGGGAGCGCGACATGGCCCCGAACATCGTCCGGTGCCCGTGGACCGGGAGCTCGGACCTGGCCCGCAGGTACTGCACCCCGGCCAGCCCGACGGTGTTGACGCAGACCATCACGCAGGTCCCGCCCGCGTCGCGGACCAGGTCGTGGTTGGGGCCGAGCCGGTCGATGTCGTCGCTGATGTTGAACGCGTACATGGGCATCCGGCCGTTGCGCTCGGCCGCGCGATGCAAGGCGTCCATCACGACGCGGACGCGCTCGCGCAGCGGGAGGTCCGGCCCGTTGCCCTGGAGCTCGTCGTCCTTGATGAAGTCGATCCCTGCGTCCGCCAGCTCGGTGACGAGCTCGCCGAGCTGCTCCGCGCTCAGGCCGATGCTGGGCTTGACGATCGTGCCGAGCAGCGGTCCCTCGGTGCGACCCACGAGCCGCATCGTGCCCTCCCAGCCGAAGGCCGGTCCGGGGTAGGCCTGCGCGAAGGCCTGCGGAAGATCCAGGTCGACGAGCCGCAGCGCGCCCGCCTGGCGGATCTCGAAGAGGTTCCCCGCGACGGTCGCGAGCAGGTTCGGCAGCGAGGGGCCGACGTTGTGCAGCGGGAACTCGATCGTCACGATCGCCCGGCGCGCCGTGCTCCAGTCGCCGTCGGTCCCCGGGAGCGGGGGCCGGCCGCTCGGTGCGAGCTCCTCGATCCCGACGACGCGCGCGGCATAGCGCTGCCTGAGCGCCGCGGTCTCGCGCGCGACGGCGACGAAGGTGCCGCTCGACTGCTCTCCCGCCATCACCTCGGCGACGGCGCCCAGGGGGAAGGCCGACTCGATCTCGTACCGAGCCGTGACGACGTCGTCCACGCTGCCTCCAGGAGGTCATGACCTGCGAGCTGGTCCCCTCTCGCGGTTGAAACGTTATAACCCTGACATCCGCTCCGCCGTGGGTCAATCCCCGCGGGTCCGTGTGGCGGGACAGCCGAACGATCGGGACGGCAGACTGGTGCCGTGGCGACGCCCTACCGAGTGATGACCGTGTGCACCGGCAACATCTGCCGCTCCCCGATGGCCGAGATCGTGCTGCGCGAGCGCTTCGCCGCGGCCGGGCTCGCCGACGCCGTCGTCGTGGACTCGGCGGGGACGAGCAGCGAGGAGCAGGGCAACCCCGTCGACCCGCGGGCGAGGCGCGTGCTCGAGGCCGCCGGCTACCGGGTCCCGGAGCACCGGGCCCGGCGCGTCACGGCTGCCGAGATCCACGCGCGTGACCTCGTGCTCACCATGACCGCCACCCACCTGCACGCCGTCGAGCGCCTCGTCGGCGGGGCCGTCGTCCCCGGGCAGCTGCGGATGTACCGCTCCTTCGACCCGGCGACCGGCGACGCGATCGGGCACCTGCTCGACGTCTCCGACCCCTGGTACGGGGTCGAGAGCGACTTCGAGGAGACCTTGCGTGTCGTCACGGCGGCCGCCGAGCCGATCGTCGCGCACGTCCGCTCGGCACTCGCCTCGTCCTAGGCCGGCCTGGGCAGTCCGCTGCGGCCCCGGCCGTCGCTGGCCCCGGTCTGCCGTCGACTCGTGACCTTCGGCGCCTTACGCCGCCCGACGGTGCCCGGATACGCTCGTCGGACACTCGACGGGGGCCGAGACCTGGAGGCGCGGTGCAGGCGGCTCGACGGCACGCCGTGGCGACGCTGGGCGCGGCGCTCGGCGTCGTCCTCGTCCTCGTCTGGCTCCTGCTGCCGGAGGGTGAGCGGCCCCGCCACGGCGAGGTCCTGCACGCCGTGACGCTCGCCGGCGCCGTCGTCCTCGCCGCCGCGCTCGCCGTCCTGCGCCTGCGGCGGCCGGCCCCGCCCGAGCGGGACGCGCCGCTGGCGCGCGGCGACGCCTTCCTCGCCGCCGGGCTCGTCGCGTACGCGCTCGGTTGGGTCTTCTGGGCCGTCTTCCTGTGGCGGCTCGAGGACCCTCCGTACCCGAGCCCCGCCGACGTCCTGTGGTTCCTGCTCTACCCGGGCGCGCTCGTCACGCTGTACCGCGAGGCCGTTGCGCTCAGCCGCTCGCCGCGGGCCTTCCTGCTGGACATCGCCCTGGGTACCGCTGGCGTCGCTGCCGCGGTGGTCGGCTTCGTGCTGAGGGTCTTCCTCGGCACCGTCGAGGACAAGCAGCTCGTCGCCGTGAACGTCATCTACCTCGGCGCCGACATCGCGATGCTCCTCCTGGCCTTCCAGGTGCTCGCTCTCGCGCGCTTCCGCAGCGACTGGCAGGCCTGGGCGCGCGCTGCCGGGTTCCTCGTCCTCGCCGTGAGCGACTCGGCGTACATGCAGGTCGTGGTGGACACCGGACGGATCCCCACCGACGGGCCGATCGCGGCCGGCTGGTTCCTCGCGGTGGTGCTCCTCGTGGCGTCCATCGGCCCGCGACGACGCCGCGAGCAGCTCCCTCCGCCGCGGTGGTCGGCCTTCGTGGTGCCGACGGCGGGGACCCTGCTCGCGCTCGCCGTCCTGGTCGACGCACCGGTCGACGCCTGGGCCGCGCGCCTGCTCGCCGCCGCGGCGATCGTCCTCGCGGCGGTCCGGATGGGCGTCGCCGTCAACGACGCGACCTCGCTCAGCGGAAGCGCCGAGATGGCCGTGACCGACGATCTCACGGGCCTGCGCAACCGCCGTGGCTTCTTCGACGCATCGGTCCGCCGCCGCGGTCCGGCGGCCCTCGTCCTGCTCGACCTCGACCGGTTCAAGCAGGTCAACGACACCTTCGGGCACGCCTCGGGCGACGCCCTGCTGCGGGTCGTCGCCCGCCGTCTGGCCGAGGCCTCGCGCGAGCACCTGGGCAGCGACCCGGACGTCGTCGCGCGGCTCGGCGGGGACGAGTTCGCCGTGCGGCTCGCCGCGGCCTCGCAGGAGCAGGCGCTCGAGGCGGCCCGGCGCATGGTGGACTCCATCGGCTCCCGGTACGACGTCGACGGCGTGCGGCTGCGCGTCGCGGCCTCCGCCGGGGTGGCGTTCGACGGCACGGGAACGCTCGCGCTGACCGAGCTCCTGCGCCGGGCCGACCTCGCGATGTACGCGGCCAAGGGCTCGGGCGGGCGGGTCGTCGCCTTCAGCGAGGAGCTCGACCTGGCCGGCCCTGAGGACTTCGCCCGCCGTGACGCGACGCGCGAGGCGCTCGCGCGCGGGGCCGTCGAGCTGCACTTCCAGCCCACGGTGGAGCTGAGGACAGGACGGGTCGTGGGGGTCGAGGCGCTGGCCCGCCTGCGCACCGGCGACGGCGAGCTGATCCTGCCTGCCGAGTTCCTCCCCGAGCTCGCGGCGGGCGGGCTCCTCGGCGAGCTGACGACCCAGGTGGTGGGCCTCGCGCTGGCCCAGGCCAGGCGCTGGATCGACGAGGGCAGCATGGTCCCCGTGTCCGTCAACGCCTCGGCCGACGCGCTCGGCGAGCTCGCGGTGACCGTGCGCCACGGCCTGGCCGCCCACGGCGTCCCGGCCTCCTGCCTGTGCATCGAGCTCGCCGAGGACGCCCTCGTCGCGGACAGAGGCGTCGTCCTCGACGTCCTCAGCGGGCTGCGCGAGCTCGGCGTCCGGGTGAGCATCGACGACTACGGCACCGGCTACTCGACCCTGGGGTACCTGCGCGAGCTCCCGCTCGACGAGCTGAAGATCGATCGCAGCTTCGTGCGGGGCATGGCCGACGACCCCCGTGGCCGCACCATCGTCGAGGCGACGGTGGCCCTCGCCCACGGACTGGGGCTCGAGCTCGTCGCGGAGGGGGTCGAGACGCGCGAGGACGCGGACGCCGCCCGGGCGGCCGGTTGCGACCTCGCGCAGGGCTGGTACGTCGGCCGGCCCGTCCCGGCGGCTGATCTCGCCGGACTGCTCACCCAGCGGGACGCAGCGGGTGAAGATGCTTCCCCTGACCGGGCGGGCCGACCAGACTGAGGGACGGACCACCGAGCGACGGTGGCGCGACCAGGGGAGCGAACGATGAAGTTCACGATCTACAAGGACGCCGCAGGGGAGTTCCGCTTCCGCATCATCGCCACCAACGGGAACATCCTGGCCAGCAGCCAGGGCTACAGCGCGAAGGCCTCGGCCAAGAGCGCGATCGAGCGCATCAAGTCGGACGCAGCAGGCGCCGACGTCGTCGACGAGACGGTGGCCTGAGACGCGGCGGGGGGAGGGGCCGCGACGCGCGGTCCCTCCCGGGCATGACGACCACGGCGACAGGTGGCCCGAGGTGACGAGCTCGGAGCAGGACGGATCACCTCGATGAGCGAGCGACGGTCCGGCCTCGACCGGCTCCAGGCGGCCGTCGTCCTGCTCGTGCTGCTCACCTCGGCCGTCTTCGCCTTTCGCGTCCTGTCGACGACGCAGCCGCTCGAGGGCGGCGACGCCGTGCTGCTCGCCGGCATCTTCGTGCTCCTGGCGGTCCTGGCGCTGGTGCGGGCGCTGAAGGGCGGCGGCCGCCCGGGCGGGCTCGTCCTCGCGGCCGGGCTGACGAGCAGCGCCCTCGGCTGGTTGTACTGGTCGGTCGTCCTGGAGCCGCTGGCGGACCCGCCCTACCCGAGCCCGGCGGACGTGCTGTGGATGGCGCTGTACCCCTGCGCCTACATCGCCCTGATCTGGCAGGTGGGCCGCCGGGCCGGCTCGCTGCGCGCCTTCGCTCTCGACATCCTCATCGGCGCCGCCGGGCTCACCGCGGCCTTCTCCGGCCTCGTCGTCCCGGCGATCGTCGCGACGGGGGCGGACACCCGGGTGGTCGGCGTCAACGCCGTCTACCTCGGCGCCAACGTCGCGCACCTGCTGCTGCTGATCAGCGTGATGGCGGTGCGGCAGGCCCGCGTCCCGGGTGGGCTGTGGCGACGGCTGCTGGGCGTCTGCATCCTCACGCTCACCAACTCGGCGTTCCTCGTCGAGGTCGCGGACACCGGGGCGATCCCGCTCGGCACCCTGCTCGACCTGGGCTGGCTCACCGGCTTCGCTCTGCTCGTGCTCAGCGTGGGGACCCCGGAGCCGGTCGAGGCGCCTCCGGTCAAGCGCTGGGCCGTGCTGGTCATGCCGCTCGCGGGGACGACCCTCGCCCTGGCCGTGCTGCTCTCCTCCAGCGGCGGCTTCTCCGGCCCGCGCTGGATCGCCGCGGGCGCCGTCGTGCTCGCTCTCGGCCGGCTGAGCCTGACGATGCGCCAGGCGGACGCCCTCGCCGGCAGCCACGAGCTCGCCCACACCGACGAGCTCACCGGTCTGGTCAACCGGCGCGGGCTCCACCACGCCCTGCGCGAGACGATCGCTGACGGGCGCCCCGCCACCGTCGTGCTGATGGACCTCAACCGCTTCAAGGAGATCAACGACACGCTCGGCCACCCCGCCGGGGACGAGCTGCCTGGGCCTGGTCGCCGAGAACCTCACGGCCGGGAGCCGCTCGGCCCCCGAGGTGGAGCCCGGACGTGCCGACGACGTCGTCGCGCGGATCGGCGGGGACGAGTTCGCCCTGCTCCTGCCGCGAGAGCGCTCGGCCGACGGCGTCGCGGCGGCGGAGCGGCTGCTCGACGTCGTCGCGGCGAGCTATGAGCTCGAGGGGATCTCGGTGCGCGTCTCGGCCGCTGCCGGGGTGGTGCACCTGCCGGAGCACGGCGACCACCCGGACGAGCTCCTGCGGAGGGCCGATGTCGCGATGTACGCAGCCAAGGCCGAGGGTGCGGCTGTCGTCGTCTACCGCCCGGAGCTCGACACGAGGAGCAGGGCCGACCTGCACCGGGTCGAGCGCATGCGGGCGGCCCTGGAGGCCGGCGGCCTCGAGCTGTACTACCAGCCGAAGGTCGACCTGCGCTCGGGGGCTGTCGACGGCGTCGAGGCGCTCGCCCGCCTGCGCGATGTCGACGGAGAGCTGCTGGCCCCGGCGGCGTTCCTCCCGATGCTCGCCCTGGGCGGTCAGCTGAGAGCGCTGACGACGCGGGTCCTGGACGCCGGCGGTCGCCCAGGCCGCCCGGTGGATGGAGATCGGCAGGCCGCTCGCGGTCGCGATCAACGTCCCGGCCGCGGCGCTGGTCGAGCCCGACTTCCCCGAGCAGGTCCGATCGGCACTCGTCCGTCACGGCGTCCCGGGCCCGCTGCTGTTCGTCGAGGTCACCGAGGAGACCCTCATCCAGGACCGCGAGGCGGGCCGTGCCGCGCTGAACGCACTGCGCGGCCTCGGGGTGCGCGTCTCGATCGACGACTACGGGACCGGCTGGTCCTCGCTCGCCTACCTGCGCGACCTCCCGCTCGACGAGATCAAGCTCGACCGCACCTTCGTGCGGAACATGGCGGCGGACCGTCGCGTCATCCAGATCGTCCACTCCACCGTCGCGCTCGCGCACGGGCTCGACCTCGTCGTCGTGGCCGAGGGCGTCGAGACGGACGAGGACCGCGACGCGGTGATGGCCGCCGGCTGCGACCAGGGCCAGGGCTACCTCTTCGCCAGGCCGGTGCCGGCCGAGGAGCTGCTCGAGCTCCTCACCGATCGCTCGTTCCTGCGCGGCCAGGGCCCCGAGGGGCGCCAGGGGCGCTGACCGGACGCAACACGCCCGTCATGCCGAGCGCCTACGCTCGCGGCCATGGACATCGCGGTGCTCGGGGCGACGGGGGACGTCGGCCGTCAGGTCTGCACCCAGCTGATCGAACGACGTGTGCTCCCGGCGTCCTCGCGGCTCCAGCTCGTCGGCAGGCCCGACGGCCGCTCGGGCCGCGCGACGCACGGACTGCGTGCCGACCTCGTCGACGCCTACGACGAGCACGCCCCGCTGATCGACGTGGCCCTCGACCCCTCCGACGTGGTCGCCGACGTCGTCGTGCTCGCGGCGGGGCGCACGGCACCGGCGGTCGCCGGCGGCACGACGGACCGCGGGGCGCTCGCGAGCGACAACCACGCCGTCTTCGAGTCCTACGCCCAGGCCCTTGCCGAGAACGGCTCGGGGCACGAGGTCGTGGTCGTCGTGTCGAACCCCGTCGAGCTCGGCGTCGCGGTCATGGCCAGGGCGCTGGGGCGGCATCGCGTGATCGGCATGGGCGCCTGGCTCGACACGCTGCGCTTCCGGCGTGAGATCGCCTCCTCCCTCGGGCTGCGCAGGCATCGCATCGGCGGCTTCGTCGCCGGCCAGCACGGCACCGACCTCGTCCCGCTGTGGTCGACGGTGCGCGTGAGCGGGCTCGACGTGTCCGAGCGGATGGCTGCCGTCGCCGGCCTACGCCGCGGACGGACGCTCGACGGCTTCGAGGAGGAGATCGCCCAGGCGCAGCGTGAGCTGCTGACCATGGAGATCGGCGCCGCCTACGAGCTGGTGGACACCTGGCCGGCCGACCTCCGGGCGATCGTCCGGCCGTGGCTCACCCACACGAGCGGCGCCAAGACGGCGGCCGGGACGGCCGGGGCGACGGTCGACCTGGTCGACACGCTCCTCGACGGCAGGGAGATCGTCGTCGCAGGTCAGGTGGCGCTCGACGGCGAGGCGACGGTGGGCGGGGAGCCGCTCGTCGGGGTGCTCGGGGTGCCCGTCGTGCTCGGCCCCGAGGGGTGGACCAGGGTGCTGCTCGACGAGCCGGCGCCCGACGAGGCGCGTCGCCTGCACTCCTGCGCCGCCCGCATCGACGCGAGCCTCGCGCCCTGGGGACTCGACCGGGCGGGTGCCGCATGAGCGCCCTGAGCGCGCTCGGCCCCGACGCCGCCCTCTGGGTGGCCCTGGTGCACGGCGAGGACCGCCCGGGCACCCTCACGGCCCTCGCCGGCGTCTTCTCCAGCCGCGGGGTCAGCTTCGAGTCGCTCGCGACGGGGGCCGTGGACGGCGAGGTCGGCACGATCGCGGTGACCTTCACCACGACCCCGCGTCGCCAGGCCCTGCTGATCCGGACCGTCGCCCGCCTCGCCGTCGTCTCGGCTGTCCAGGTGCGCCGCGCCGACGACCCGCAGGTCCTCGCGGCGGCCATCGTCCACCTCCCCGCCGGGAGCGGCTTCAGCGTCACCGGGCAGGCCGTGCGCACCACCGGGGACGGAGCCGAGGGGCGGCCCCTGCTCGTGGAGGGCAGCCTCGCCGAGGTCTCGCTCGTCGTCGCCTCGGCACGGCGCGCCGGGGCGGTCCGGACGGCCACGGTGATCCTCGGCATGTGAGCGCTGTCCAGCGCGTGGCGGCCCCCTCGTGCCCGGCCGCGACGGGCCGTATGCTCCGTGCGGGCGGTCCGCACCGCCCGACAAGCGAACACGCCGCTCGAACCGCGACGGGAGAGCTCCGGTGACACCCGGGGCGCCGAAGGAGCAATCCTCCCCGGGAAACTCTCAGGCCCACGTACCGCCGCGGTGAGGCAACTCTGGAAAGCGGCCACCCCCGGGTGGCCCACCGACGGTGCACGTCGGGCTCGTCCGCTCGCGCGGGCCGCGCCCGGCCAAACTCTCAGGTCGGGGCCCACGCCCCGGAAGACAGAGCGGGGAGGCCCTCCTGTCCGGCATGCGCCGGGCCGTCCAACGGAGCCACCCATGAGCCACCTCGTCCCTGCAGCCGACGGATTCGTCGACCGACATGTCGGTCCGCGTCCCGACGACCTCTCCCGCATGCTCGCGGCCATCGGCGCGCCCTCGCTCGACGCCCTCGTCGACGAGGCCGTGCCCGCCTCGATCCGGATGACCCACGACCTCGACCTCCCGACCGCGCGCAGCGAGGCGGAGGTGCTCGCCGCCCTGCGGGAGATCGCCGGCCGCAACCGCGTGCTCAGCTCGATGATCGGCCTGGGCTACCACGGCACGATCACCCCACCGGTGATCCGCCGCAACGTGCTGGAGAACCCCGCCTGGTACACGGCCTACACGCCGTACCAGCCGGAGATCAGCCAGGGCCGGCTCGAGGCGATGCTCGTCTTCCAGACGATGATCGAGGACCTCACCGGCCTGCCCGTCGCCGGGGCGAGCCTGCTCGACGAGGCGACGGCCGTCACCGAGGCCGTGCTGCTGATGCGGCGCGCGGTCAAGGGCAAGGACGAGGGCGTCGTCGTCGTGGACGAGCGCTGCCTCCCGCAGACCCTCGCCGTGCTGAGCGGGCGGGCCGAGGCGATCGGGCTCCCCCTCCTGGTCGCCGACCTCAGCGCCGGGCTGCCCGCCCTCGCCGACGGGGCCGAGCTCGTGGGCGTCGTCGTGCAGCAGCCGGGCGCCGACGGGCTCGTCCAGGACGTCGCCCCGCTCGTCGAGGCCGCTCATGCGCAGGGCGCGCTCGTCGCGGTCGCCGCGGACCTGCTGTCCCTCACGCTGCTCACCTCCCCGGGCGAGCTCGGTGCCGACATCGCCATCGGCTCGGCGCAGCGCTTCGGCGTGCCGATGTTCTTCGGCGGGCCGCATGCCGCCTACATCGCCGTGCGGGCAGGGCTCGAGCGCCAGCTGCCCGGACGCCTCGTCGGCGTGAGCGTCGACGCCGACGGCGCCCCCGCGTACCGGCTCGCCCTGCAGACGCGTGAGCAGCACATCCGCCGCGAGAAGGCGACGAGCAACATCTGCACCGCCCAGGCCCTGCTGGCCGTCGTCGCCGCGATGTACGCGGTGCACCACGGCCCCGACGGACTGCGCGAGATCGCCGAGCGCGTGCACGGACGGGCGCTCGCGCTGAGCGCCGGGCTGGCCGCCGGCGGGGTCCACGTGCTGCACGAGCAGTTCTTCGACACCGTGGTGGCCCTCGTGCCCGGGCGGGCGCGAGCCGTGGTGGCCGCCGCCGCCGAGTCGGGGCTGAACCTTCGGCTCGTCGACGCGGACCACGTCGGCATGAGCTGCGACGAGACGACGACGGCCGAGCATGTCGAGCTCGCGCTCGCGGCCGTGCTCGGCCGTGCCGTCGCGCCCGTGCCCGTGCCGACCGGAGCGCAGGGCGCGCTGCCCGCGGCGCTGCTCCGCACGACGCCCTTCCTCGACCACCCGACCTTCCACCGCTACCGCTCCGAGACGGCCCTGCTGCGCTACCTGCGCCGCCTGGCCGATCGCGACCTCGCGCTGGACCGCACGATGATCCCGCTGGGCTCCTGCACGATGAAGCTCAACGCCGCCGTCGAGATGGAGCCCATCTCCTGGCCCGAGTTCGCCGACATGCACCCCTACGCCCCGGCGGACCAGTCCCTCGGCTACGCCGAGCTCGTCGACACGCTCGAGCAGTGGCTCGCGGCGATCACCGGGTACGCCAAGGCGAGCGTGCAGCCCAACGCCGGCTCCCAGGGCGAGCTCGCCGGGCTGCTCGCCATCCGGGCGTACCACCGCTCGCGCGGCGAGCACGCTCGCGACCTGTGCCTCATCCCGGCCTCCGCGCACGGCACCAACGCGGCCTCGGCCGTGCTCGCCGGGATGCGCGTCGTCGTCGTCGCGACGGCGCCCGACGGCACGATCGACCTCGCCGACCTGCACGCGAAGCTCGACGCGAACGCCGGGACGGTGGCCGCGATCATGATCACCTACCCCTCGACGCATGGCGTCTTCGAGGGTGAGGTGCGCGAGGTCTGCGAGGCCGTCCACGCGGCCGGCGGGCAGGTCTACATCGACGGGGCGAACCTCAACGCGCTCGTCGGGCTCGCTCAGCCGGGGGCCTTCGGCGGGGACGTCTCGCACCTCAACCTGCACAAGACCTTCTGCATCCCGCACGGTGGTGGCGGTCCGGGCGTCGGCCCGGTCGCGGTCGCCGCGCACCTGGTGCCCTTCCTCCCCGGCGACCCGACGCCGGGCGCTGCGGGCGCCGACCGGTCAGGCGCGGGCGTCGGACCCGTCTCCGGGGCGGTGCACGGCTCGGCCGGCATCCTGCCGATCTCCTGGGCGTACGTGGCGCTCATGGGTGGCGCCGGGCTGCGCCGCGCGACGGAGGTCGCGATCCTCTCGGCCAACTACCTCGCCGCCCGCCTCGACGAGCACTTCCCGGTGCTCTACTCCGGCCCCGGCGGGCGCGTCGCGCACGAGTGCATCCTCGACCTGCGCCCGCTGACCAAGGCCACCGGCGTGACGGCGGAGGACGTCGCCAAGCGACTCATCGACTACGGCTTCCACGCACCGACGCTGTCCTTCCCGGTGTCCGGGACGCTCATGGTCGAGCCGACCGAGTCCGAGGACCTCGGCGAGCTGGACCGTTTCGTCGCCGCGATGATCGCCATCCGCGCGGAGATCGCCGAGGTCGAGGCCGGGACCTGGTCCCTGGCCGACTCCCCGCTGCGCAACGCACCGCACACGGCAGCGAGCGTCGTCGCCGACTCCTGGGACCGCCCCTACAGCCGCGAGCTCGCCGCCTTCCCGGTGCCGGGCCTGCGGGTCGACAAGTACTGGCCGCCGGTGCGCCGCATCGACCAGGCCGCCGGTGACCGCACGCTGGTGTGCGCCTGCCCGCCGATCGAGGAGTACGTATGAGCGACGTGACCGTCATCCCGAGCCCGCTGCACGAGGAGCACCTCGCGCTCGGCGCGAGCCTCACGCCCTTCGCCGGCTGGGACATGCCGCTGAGGTACACCTCCGACCTCGCCGAGCATGTGGCCGTCCGCACGGCGGCCGGGCTCTTCGACCTCTCCCACATGGGCGAGATCGGCGTCAGCGGCCCGCAGGCAGCGCGGCTCCTCGACACGGCGCTCGTCGGCAACCTCGGCGGGCTCCGGCTGCACGGGGCGCGCTACACGATGATCTGCGCGGCCGACGGCGGCGTGCTCGACGACCTCATCGTCTACCGCCTCGGCGAGACGGAGTACCTCGTGGTCGCCAACGCGGCGAACCACGACACGGTGCTCGCGGCCCTGCGCGAGCGGGCCGAGGGGTTCGACGTCCAGGTCGACGACGCCTCCCTGCGGACGGCCCTCGTCGCCGTCCAGGGCCCGCGCGCGCTGGAGATCCTCGCGGCGACGCCCGGCCTGACCGGCGCCGACGAGCTCGCGGCGATGAGGTACTACGCCTGCCTCCCCGTGACCTTCGAGGGCGCCGAGGTGCTCGCCGCACGGACCGGCTACACCGGTGAGGACGGCTTCGAGCTGTTCGTCGACGCCGGGCACGCCGTCGCCCTGTGGCGTGCCCTGCTCGCCGCCGGCGAGCCGTTCGGTCTCGTCCCGGCCGGCCTCGCGGCCCGCGACAGCCTGCGCCTGGAGGCCGGGATGCCGCTCTACGGGCACGAGCTCGACATGACGACGACGCCCTATGAGGCCGGCCTGGGCCGCGTGGTGCGGCTCGACAAGGTCGACGAGGACGGCGCGCCCCTGGACTTCGTCGGCCGCTCCGCGCTCCAGGCCCGCTCCGAGGCCCCGGCCACGCGGACGCTCGTCGGGCTGGAGGGACTCTCGCGTCGCGCAGGCCGGCCGGGCCACGCGGTGGTCACCGCGGACGGCACGGTCGTCGGCGAGGTGACGTCCGGGGCGCCGTCCCCGACGCTCGGCCACCCGGTCGCGATGGCCTACGTCACGCCCGAGGTGTCCGAGCCGGGCACCGAGCTCGGCGTCGACGTCCGCGGGCGGGTCGAACCCGTGCGCGTCGTGGCCCTTCCGTTCTACCGTCGTCCCCAGGGCTGAGCCGGATGGCCGCGCCTTCCACCCGCTGTCAGCGACCCGCCCACCGCCGGCCGACCGGCCTCTCCGAGGAGAACGCATGAGCATCCCCACCGACCTCCAGTACACCGCCGAGCACGAGTGGGTCCGCGCGGGCGACCCGGTGACCATCGGCGTCACGTCCGTCGCGACGGACGCGCTGGGCGACATCGTCTTCCTCGAGCTGCCCGAGGTGGGGTCGACGATCGTCGCGGGGGCCGTCTGCGGTGAGATCGAGTCGACCAAGTCCGTCTCCGAGCTGTTCGCCCCGGTCTCGGGGACCGTCGTGGCGGTCAACGAGGCCGCGGTGGCCGACCCGGCGCTCGTCAACGCCGACCCCTATGGCGCCGGCTGGCTCCTGAAGGTCTCCGTCGACTCCGCCGAGGGCTTGCTCGACGCGGCCGAGTACGGCGCTCTCGCGGGCTGAGTCCAGGATGTGGACGCCGGGCGCGGGTGAGAACTCGCGGCCCGACGCATCCATTTCTGGCCCCTGACCTGCGGCGACGCTTTCGCGCGCCGCGGCTCGGCCTTCGCGGCCTCGCGGTCAAGGGACGCGCGGACGAAAGTCCGGGTGAAAACCGCGTCATAGCGCAGCGGCTCCCCGCTCTCTCCAGGTGTACCCGCACACGGTGTCCCCCGACACCGCCGAACCTGGAGGTCCCCATGGCTGTCGAGACGATCGACCTGAGGATGGTCCCGTCACCGCGCAGCTCGCTGACGCGGCGCGAGCGTGTGATCCTGTCGAACCTGGACGAGGAGACGACGCTCGACGAGATCGCGACGCGCCTGTTCGTGACCCGCAACACGGTCAAGTCCCAGGTGCGCAGCGTCTACCGCAAGCTCGGGGTCTCCACCCGCGCCGACGCCGTCGCCCGCGCTCGCCAGTACGGCCTGCGCTGAGCCCGTCCGCACCGTCCGGGGAGGGTCCGGTCGGTACGGAGCCACACACCCCGGAGTCGCTCGACGGCGCCGGGGTGTGTCATGTCCGGGCCGCGCTCGTCCCGCCCCGTCCCGCCCCGTCCGTGCGCGGAGCGCCGACGGGACCCGCTGCGTGCGTGAGACTGTCCGCATGAGCGCGGAGCCGGTCCTCGTCGTGGCGGTGGCCATCGTCGACGACCTCCTGCGGCCCTCGCGGCTCCTCGCCGCCAGGCGGACCAGGCCCGCGCAGCTGTCCGGCCGGTGGGAGTTCCCCGGAGGCAAGGTCGACGCGGGAGAGACGGCCGAGCAGGCCGTCCACCGTGAGATCCGCGAGGAGCTCGGGGTCAGCGTCGCGCTGGGTGCCGGAGATCAACGCGCCGACGCCGCAGGGCTGGCCGATCACCGAGCGGCATGTGCTCAGGCTGTGGCGCGCCGTGCTGGTCGAGGGCACGCCGCGCCCGCTCGTCGAGCATGACGAGCTCCGCTGGCTCGATCGTGAGGACTGGCACAGCGTCGACTGGCTCGACGGGGACGTCGCGATCGTCCACGAGCTCGCGCGCCTGGCCGACGCCGAGCGCTGATCCCCGCCGAGCGCTGAGCCCCGCCGCGCCGGCCCCTGCCGCTATGGCGCGAGCGTCCCGCCGAACACCTGCCAGGCCAGCAGCGACTTCGCCACGAGGCTCAGCGTGATGTACGTGCGCTCGCCGACGAGGTAGTCGCGGAAGCGCCCGACCTGCCGGTACTGCGCCCACTGGACCAGGGCGAAGACGTTGAAGAAGAGGAAGAGCGAGACGATGATCCCGTAGACGAAGGCCGGCGGCTCGGCCCCGCTCGTCGATCCGGGTGCCAGCACGTAGATCACGACGGCGAGCCACGGGACGATCCCGGCGAGGCAGCCGAAGATGAACGGGAGCCAGCCGCCGTCGCCGGGCTGGTGGTACTTCTCCTGGAGCCAGCCGAACAGGATCATCGAGGCGTTCACGCCGAAGATCGCCAGCAGCGCCGCGATGTCGGCGATCCCGGTGATCATCGCGATGAGCACGATCATCAGCGAGCTCGACAGCGAGTACTCGACCCAGCGGAAGACGTTCGTCTGGCGGTCCAGGCCGCCGGTGTACCGCGCGAAGGCGCCCGGCGCGGAGACGATCACGTGGAACAGGGCGGAGAGCGCGAGGAAGCCGGCGACGGCGAGCGCCGACGCGCACGTCGAACAGCCCGACGGTCTCACCGGGCGTCCCGGGAGGTCCCGCGAGGAAGGTCCCGGTCACCGGGAGGCTGAAGCTCGTCGCGAGAGCGAGGACGGCGATCGCCTGGGCCGCGTGGACGGCGGCGGCGATGAGGTTGTACCGGCGCAGCGAGCGGTACCGCTCGGCGGTCGGGGCGATGGTGGCGGAGGACATCGCGAGACTCCTTGGTCGTGGGCTCCCGGGCTCCCCGGAGATTCCTCAGCCTACTGAGGAATCATCGATCCGCACCTTGGTCAACGAGCGGTCACCACCGGGCAGCCCGCGAGATGGTCGTCGACGAGCCCGCAGGCCTGCATCGCGGCGTAGGCCGTCGTCGGCCCGACGAAGCGGAAGCCGTTCGCCTTGAGCTCCTTGGCGAGCGCGAGCGACTCCGGGGTGCTCGCCGGGACGCTCGACGAAGGACAGCGCCCGAGGGCTGCGCACGGGCTCGGCCGGGGCATGCGACCACATGAGCTCCCCGAGGGTGCGCCCGGCGGCCCAGAGCGCGAGCAGGGCCTGCGCGTTGGCGACGGTCGCGAGGATCTTCGCGCGGTTGCGCACGATGCCGGCGTCGGCCAGGAGCCGGGTGACGTCCTGCTCACCGAAGGCCGCGACGGCCTCCGGGTCGAAGCCGGCGAAGGCCAGACGGAACGCCGGCCTCTTGCGCAGGATGGTGATCCACGCGAGGCCAGACTGGAAGGCCTCGAGGCTGATCCGCTCGAAGAGCTCGCGCTCCCCACGGACCGCGACGCCCCACTCGGTGTCGTGGTACGCGGAGTAGAGCGGGTCGCCGTCGCCGAAGCAACGGGCCTGCGCAGGGACGACGGAGGGCTCGGAGCTGGTCACGCGCGGGACGCTAGCAGCGCCGACCGACAGGCTGCCGAGGGCCGAGCGCCTGCGGGGCGCCGCGGCCTAGGCTGCTGCGGTGACCTCGCCGAGAGCCGCCGAGCCCGGCACCGTCGACCGCGGCGCCGTCGACCGCGGCGCCGTCGACCGCGGCACCGCAGCGCTCGGCGCTGCCGCGCTCGGCCCCTCCGCCGGCGACCCTGCCGAGGTCTGGTGGCGTGAGGCCGTGATCTACCAGGTCTACCCGCGCTCCTTCGCCGACTCCGACGGTGACGGGGTCGGCGACCTCCCGGGGATCACCGCGCGGCTCGGGCACCTCGCCGCTCTCGGGGTCGATGCGCTGTGGCTGTGCCCGTTCTACCCCTCGGGTGGGGTGGACGGCGGCTACGACATCGTCGACCACACGGCCGTCGACCCGGTGCTCGGCGCTCTCGCTGACCTCGAGACGCTCGTCCTCACCGCGCACGGCCACGGGCTGCGCGTGCTGGTCGACCTCGTCCCCAACCACGTCTCCGACGCCCACCCATGGTTCCGGGCGGCGATCGCGGGTGGTCCGGACGCTCCCGAGCGCGCCCTCTTCCACATGCGCGAGGGCCGCGGCCCGGGAGGCGACGAGCCGCCGTCGAACTGGCGCAGCGTGTTCGGTGGGCCCTCCTGGACGCGGATCCACGAGCCGGACGGAACGCCGGGGCCCTGGTACTACCACCTCTTCGCGGCGGAGCAGCCCGATCTCGACTGGGAGCAGCCCGCCGTCCGGGCCGAGCTCGAGCGCATCGTCCGGTTCTGGCTCGACCGTGGCATCGACGGCTTCCGGATCGACGTCTCGGACGCGCTCATCAAGGACCCGGCCTTCCCGGACACCCCCGACGGCTCCCCGGTGATCCCGAAGGACGAGAGCTCCCCGGTGCACGAGATCTACCGGGAGCTGCGTCGCGTGCTCGACGAGTACCCCGGCGACCGCGCGGCCGTCGTCGAGACGGGGGCGCCCGACGACGTCGTCGCGCTGTTCGTCCGGCCGGACGAGATGCACCTGGCGTTCGGCTTCCGCTTCCTGCACGCGGGGTGGTCGGCGCCACGGCTCAGGGAGGCGATCTGTACGACGCTCGCGGCGAACGCCCTGGTGGGAGCCCCGTCGACGTGGGTGACGGACAACCACGACACACCGCGCTCGGTCACGCGGTACGCGCGCGAGGGCGCGCTCGCGGGCGCCTACCTGCCGGGCGGGCTCGACGGCGCGGCCCCGGTGGACGAGGACGAGCTCGAGCGCGGTCGCCGCCGGGCCAGGGCCATGGCGGTCCTGCTCCTCGCCCTCCCGGGGACCGCCTTCCTCTACGCGGGACAGGAGCTCGGCCTCCCCGAGGTCACCGAGCTGCCCGACGAGGCCCTGCGGGACCCGGCCTTCGTGCGCAGCGGAGGCGCGGTGCGCGGCAGGGACGGCTGCCGGGTGCCCCTCCCGTGGTCAGGGCAGCGACCGCCCTTCGGGTTCAGCCCCGGCGGAGAGCCATGGCTTCCGCAGCCGGAGGGCTGGGCGTCGCTGAGCGTCGAGGTCCAGGAGGCCGACGAGGGCTCGATGCTGCGGCTCTACCGGCGGATGCTCGGGCTGCGTCGGCGTGAGCCGTCCCTGCGCGCCGGGAGCGTGCGGTCGCTCGACGACGACGGGTCCGTCCTTCGCCTGGAACGGTCGTCACCCGAGGGCGGCAGGCTGCTGCTCGTGGTCAACCTCGGGGACGTGGCGGTGCCGCTCCCGGCGGGTGAGGTGCTGCTGCGGAGTGACATGTCAGACTCGTCGGAGGCTGTGGACAGCCTGGCCCCCTTGCTCAACCACTCGGCTGATCACGCGCGAGACGTACTCAACCTTTCTGTTGAGCACGGCGCGGAGGGCCGATCGACCGGCGAGCCCACCACACTGCTCCCGGTCGACTCCGCGGCCGTGATCCGGCTCGACGGGCGGCCCTAGGACCCGGCGAGGAGCGAACGGATCCGCTTGGCCGAGACGGGAACCGGGGTCCCGAGCTGTTGCGCGAACAGGCTCACCCTCAGCTCCTCCAGGAGCCAGCGCACCTCGCGCATGCGCGCGTCCCGGGCCGCGTCGGGAGGCCTGACCGCATCGCGCGCCGCGCGGTACTCCTCCTCGAGCTCCCGCACCTGCCAGGCGAGGCCCTCGTCGCGTCCGGGGTTCTCGGCGGCCTTCTGGAGGCGGTGCTGCGCGGCCCTGAGGTAGCGGACGACCTGGGGGAGCCGGCTCGCCCCGACCCGGACGAGGAAGCCAGGGCCGACGAGCCCGGACAGCTGTCCACGGATGTCGTGCACCGTGCCGAGCAGCGCGAGGCTCGATGCGGCGGAGAGCGCGGCGTCGAGCTCGCGGGCGACCGTCAGGACCGTCGTGGCATCGGCCGCGACCTGTGCCGTCCGGTCCTCCAGGCTGTCGCGCAGGCTCGTGCGGAGCCGCTCGAAGCTCGCCGCATCGCGTACCGGGCCGGTGGTCTGCGAGGCGATGAGGGCGTCGAGGGCCGCGCGCTGAAGGTCGAGTACGAGCGCAGCGGTCGTCGCGTACGGGCTCGCAGCGAGGGTCAGCGACTGGCGCGCGGGCCACCGGCTGGTCACGCGCCCCGTCGGCAGGACGAGTGCTCCGAGCAGGAGCTCGCGGACGGCTGCGGCATGCCTGTCAGGGGCGGGACCTGCGAGAACGCGAAGGTCGACGCGTCCGGGACCCTCCCCGGCCGAGCCGATCACCAGGCTCGGGTAGCCGTGGACGGTGAGGCCCGACGCCGTGCTCGAGACCTGCTCGGGCAGGACGTCGTCGGGCAGGCCCTCGGGCCAGCCGGTCAGGCCCTCGCGCTCCAGGCTCAGCTCGGGCCCTGTCGCCGGCCGGGCGGGGCCGGGGACCGGGCCGGTGCTCGCACGAGCCGCCGGGCCGGGACCGCCGTCCGCGGCCGCATCGTCGCCGGGCGTGCCTCCGCGACGGTCGCGCTCGCGCATCGCGTCGCGGACGGCGTCGCGGACGGCCGAGCGGACCGCTTGCTCCGAGTGCGCCGCGAGCCGTCGTTGCAGGGCCGGCAGGTCGGTGCCCTCGTCGAGCAGCACCGTTCCCCCTCGTCGGTCCTCGTGGACACGGAAGGTCATCCGCAGGTGCGCCGGGAGGCGGCTGTCGTCCCAGGCGTCGTCGGGCACCTCGACCCCGCGCAGCTCACGCACGGCAGCGGCGAACACGGAGTGCCAGGACGGCGCCATGTCCCCGGCCCGGACGACGTCGTCCCATGCGGGCTGGGTGCGCTCGATCCACGCGACGACCTCCGCGGCGACGTCGGGCGCGGGGACGAGCTGGACGCGCACCGGCTTGGGCAGTGCGCGGATCGTGGCGACCGCGAGCTCGGCCTGCATCCCGGGCACGAGGCGGTCGAAACCGTTCTCAACCACCCGATTGAGCACCGCGACGGGGATGTGGACGGTCACGCCGTCCGACTCCTGGCCCGGCTCGAACTGATATGTCAGCGGCAGGAGGAGGTCGCCCTGGGGCCAGACCTCCGGGAAGAGCCTCGGGTCGCGGGCGCCCGCGACATCGCTCGCCATGAGCATGTCGAGGTCGAAGGTGAGCAGTCGCGGCTCCGCTCGGCGGACGCGGTTCCACCACGTGTCGAAGTGCCGGGCCGAGACGACCTCGGCCGGAACCCTGGAGTCGTAGAACGCGAACAGCGTGTCGTCGTCGACCACCAGGCCGCGACGGCGTGCGCGGTTCTCGAGCTCGGTCGCCTCGTCGAGCAGCGCACGGTTCTCCGCGAAGAAGCGGTGGTGCGTCGTCCACTCGCCCTGGACGAGCGCATGCCGGATGAACAGCTCGCGCGCGTACTCCGGGTCGACCTTCGAGAAGAGCACGCGACGCTCGGCGACGATCGGCAGCCCGTACAGCAGCACCTTCTCCACGGCCATCGCCGCACCCTGCTTGGTGGACCACGCCGGCTCGGAGTACGTGCGCTTGACCAGGTGCGGGGCGAGCTCCTCCGCCCACTCTGGCTGGATGCGGGCGACGTCTCGCGCCCACAGCCGTGAGGTCTCGACGAGCTCGCCCGCCATCACCCAGGCGGGCGGCTTCCGAGCGAGGGCCGATCCCGGGAAGATGGCGAAGCGCGCCCCTCGCGCGCCCAGGTACTCGTTGCGCGGTCGCGGACGTCCTCCCCGCGCGTCCTTCCCGGCGCGGGCTCCGCCGGCCCTGACCTCGGTCGCCTCCTGGAGTCCCAGGTGCGAGAGGAGCCCGGCGAGCAGCGCCTGGTGGATCCGGTCAGCGTCCCAGGTGAGCCTCAGCTCCGGCGCCGGCGTCGGCGGAGTCTCGACGGCGGGGGCCTCGACGGCGCCGCTCGCCGCGGCGGCGGGCGTGGCCGCAGCACTCGCCGTGTTCGTGCGGGCCGGCGGGCGCACCGTGATGCCGAGGGGTCTGGCGAGCTCCTTGAGCTGGGTGACGACGTCCTGCCACTCGCGAAGACGCAGGTAGTTGAGGTGCTGCGCCTTGCACATCCGGCGGAACGCGCTGCCCGAGAGCTCGCGCTGCTGGTCGCGGACGTAGTGCCAGAGGTTGAGGTACGTGAGGAAGTCGGAGCTCGGGTCGGCGAAGCGTGCATGCGACTGGTCGGCGAGCTCCCGCTTCTCCGCCGGCCGCTCTCGCGGGTCCTGGATGGACAGGGCCGCGGCGATGATCATCACCTCGCGGGCGACATCGCGCCGGCCGCCCTCGACGATCATCCGGGCGAGGCGCGGGTCCATCGGCAGCAGCGCGAGGGCGCGTCCGGTCTCGGTGAGGACGGTGACCGAGGACCGTGCCTCGCCGCCCGCCTCTCGGCCGCCGCCGTGTCGGGAGCTCGCGGGTCGGGTCTCGAGAGCGCCGAGCTCGGTGAGGAGCTGGACGCCGTCGCGCACCGACCGGGTGTCGGGAGGATCGACGAACGGGAAGGCCGAGACGTCCTCCGGCGAGCCGGCGACGCCCACGGCGATCATCTGGAGGATGACCGAGGCGAGCGAGGTCCGCAGGATCTCCGGCTCGGTGAACTCGGGCCGGGACTCGAAGTCGTCCTCGGAGTACAGCCGGATCGCGATGCCGTCGGCGACACGGCCGCAGCGGCCCGAGCGCTGGTTCGCGCTGGCCCGGCTGATCGGCTCGATCGGCAGGCGCTGGACCTTGGTCGCCTTCGACCAGCGCGAGATGCGGGCGGTGCCCGGGTCGATCACGTAGCGGACGCCAGGGACGGTCAGCGAGGTCTCGGCGACGTTCGTCGCGAGGACGACGCGCCTGGTCTCGTGCCGCTCGAAGACGCGGTGCTGCTCGGCCGCCGAGAGCCGCGAGTACAAGGGGACGAGCTCGACGCTGCGGGGGGAGCGCGGGCCGGAGCCGAGGGCGAGCGGCCCGAGGTGAGCACGCAGCGCGTCCTCCGCGTCGCGGATCTCGCGTTCGCCGGAGAAGAACACGAGGATGTCGCCAGGGCCCTCGGCGCAGAGCTCGTCGACGGCCTCGCAGAGCGCCGTCATCAGGTCACGGTCCTCCTCGCCACGAGCCGGGGACCGGCCGCCGACGCCGCCCTTCCGCTGGCCGGCGGCCGAGGCCGCCGCGCGCGCCGTGGCGCCGGTCGGGGCCTGCCCGCGGGCCGCAGCGCCGCGCGTGCCCGTGGTACCGCTCGCGCCGAGCGCCCCGTGCGCGTCGTCCTCGTCCTCGGTCATCTCCGGATCCGGCGACAGGGGCCGGTAGCGGATCTCGACGGGGTAGGTGCGGCCCGTGACCTCGACGACGGGCGCCGGGACGCCGTCGGGGTGCTCGGCCGTGGGCGGTCCGGCGAAGTGCCGAGCGAAGCGCCCGGAGTCGATCGTCGCCGAGGTGATGATGAGCTTGAGGTCCGGCCGCCTGGGCAGCAGCCGGGTGAGGTAGCCGAGCAGGAAGTCGATGTTGAGGGAGCGCTCGTGCGCCTCGTCGATGATGAGCGTGTCGTAGCCGAGCAGCAGGGGGTCGCGCTGGATCTGCGCGAGGAGGATGCCGTCCGTCATCACCTTGACCAGCGTCTCCTCGGAGGACTGGTCGGTGAAGCGCACCTGGTAGCCGACGAGCGTGCCGAGCGCGCCGGGCCCGCCGGTCAGCTCCTCGCTGATCCGCTCGGCGACGGCGCGCGCCGCGATCCGGCGCGGCTGGGTGTGGCCGATCTGGCCGGCGCGGCCCCGCCCGAGCTCCAGCACGATCTTCGGCAGCTGGGTCGTCTTGCCCGAGCCGGTCTCGCCCGAGACGACGACGACCTGGTGCTCGCGGATGGCCGCGGCGATCTCCTCGCGGCGTGCCGAGACGGGCAGCTGCTCGGGGTAGGTGATCGGCGGGACAGCGACCTCGGCACGGATCGCGGCACGGCGGGTGTCCCCGGCCGACGGCGTCGTCACGGGGCCGCGGACGGCCGGTCGCCGTCTCCGCTGCTGCCGACGCCCGGCGCCCGAGCGGGCGCCCTCGGGCCTCGGGTCCTGCGGTGCCTGGGTCACGACCGACCATTCTCCCTGATGCCGCTGCGCGCCCGCGCGCCGTGCGGGAGTGCGCGGCTCGGGGCCCGAGGACCACCCGCTCGGCCGCCTTGCGCAGTGCCGTGGGTCGGGCCAGGGTGGAGATGGAGCGGGACTGCGCATGCACGCGGACTCGACCTCGTGCCGTGGCCTCCGCCCGTGGAGGTGGACGTCATGAGAAAGACCATCGTCGTCGGTGTCGAAGACCTGCCGTACAGCGACGCTGCCCTCGTCTGGGCCGCCGAGGCCGCCGCCCAGCGCGGGGCCGTCCTGCACCTCGTCCATGCGACCGGCTTCCCGACGCTCGCCGTCGACCTGCTGTACGACGACGCGATCGTCCAGGGCGGCACCACGCTCATGGAGAAGGCGAGCGGCCGCGTCGCCGAGGTGGCCCCGGGGGTCGAGGTGACCACGACCCTCGACCGTCGGCTCCCCGGCGAGGCGCTGTGCGACCTGAGCAAGGGCGCGCAGATGCTCGTCATCGGCACGCACAGGATGGGCGCGATGGAGCGCGTCTTCGCCGGGTCCCTCAGCTACCAGATCGCCGCCGGGGCCCCGTGCCCCGTCGTCGTCGTCCCGCACCTCCCGGCGCTCGACGCCACGGGCGTCGTCGTCGGGGTCGACGGCTCGGCCGACTCGCTCGACGCCGTCTCGCTCGCGGCGGCGGAGGCCGACTGGACCCACCAGCCCCTGCACGTCCTGCACGCCTGGCAGGAGCCGGGGATCTACGCGAGCACGGACATCTACCCGATCGGGGTCGCGGAGAGCGTGCGGGAGGCCGAGCGCCTCGCGCTCGCCGAGTCCTGCGCCGGGCTCGCCGAGACGTACCCGGACCTCGTCGTGCACGAGCACCTCGCGCACGAGCAGCCGGCGACGGCACTCCTCGAGCTCGCGGCGAACGCCCGGCTGCTCGTCGTCGGGAGCCGCGGCCGCCACGGGATCGCCCGCGTGCTCCTCGGCTCGGTGAGCCACACCGTGGTGCTGCACGCCCCGTGCCCCGTCATGGTCACGCGCTACCGCGACCACGCCGGTGCGGCCGAGCACGGCTGACGGCGCCGGGAGCCGGAGCGGAGGACGTCGAGGCCTGCGGTGCCCCGGGACACCGTGCGCCAGGAGGGAAAGCGGTGCCATGGTCGACGGCCTGAGCGGAGCCGACGGGCCCTGCGCGCTGCACGGTGCCCCGAGCGCCGTCGGCGTCTGCCTCGACTGCGCCCCCGTGCCCCCGCATGCGGACCTGCCGAGCGGTGTGGACGCCGCGGATCTCGAGCACGGCACTCTCGTGCGCCTGTGGGGTGAGGTCGACGAGGGGCTGCGCGAGCAGGCGAGCCGGGCGATGGCGCATGCCATGACCCGTCCCGGCGGGGTCGTGATCGACACCTCGGAGGTCGAGCTCATCGACTCCTCCGGGCTCGCCTTCATCCTCCAGCTCTTCCGCAGCTGCGCGGAGGAGGGTGCGCCCGTCGTGCTGCGCGACCCGCCCGACCTGCTGCTCGACATGCTGGACCTGGTCGGGCTCGCCGGGCGGGTCACCTTGGAGTTCAGCTCGCGCTGAGTTCGGGCGCCGGCGCGGGCCGGCGCGGGCCGGCGGAGCGGGCGACGACGGGCACCGGCTGCTCGACGCCGTCCGGTCGGGGAGACTGGGTGGTCATCTACCGTCGTCTCGACAAGGAGTGAGCCGTGACCGAGGGAACCGTCCGTTGGTTCGACATCGACCGAGGGTTCGGTTTCATCGCCCTCGGCGAGGGCCAGGAGGACCTCTTCGTCCATGTCTCCGAGATCCTCGGCGAGCACGGGACGACGCTGCTCCGGGAGGGGCAGGTCGTCGAGTTCGAGATCGGCGAGGGAGACCGCGGCCCGCAGGCACGGCGCGTCCGGGTCACGGGCGACCATGCCGCGGATGCTCCGCTGGGGGTGCTCGGCACGGTGTCCTGGTACGAGCCGGCCAAGGGCTACGGCTTCCTCACGCCCGAGGGCGGTGGGGCCGAGATCTTCGTGCACAGCTCGGCGATCGTCGGCGGGGGCGTGATCGTGCAGGGTCAGCGCGTGGCCTTCCTCGTCGTCGACGGGGAGAAGGGCCCGCAGGCCGAGCACCTCCTGCCCCTCGGCCCCCCGGTGGGAGGGCAGGCCGTGGCCTCGGACGGGGCTGACGGCACCGTGACCTGGTACGACGAGGCCAAGGGCTTCGGCTTCCTCACCCCCGAGCACGGCGGCCCCGATGTCTTCGTCCACGTCCGTGCGCTGGCGGGCGGGCTCGCCGCGCTGCACGAGGGGGACCGGGTGACCTTCGACACGACGGAGGGCGAGAAGGGCCCGCAGGCTCGTGAGGTTCGCCTCGTGGGCGGCGCGGCGGGCGGACACCCGGCGCCGACGAGCCATGGCCGATCGGGGCACCGCGAGGCCTCTGGCGTGCCGGCGCGCGGAGGCGAGGGCGTCGTCGTGCGCTTCGACGCGGAGCGGGGCTTCGGCTTCATCACCCCGGATGCCGGGGGCGCCGACCTCTTCGTGCACGTGTCGGTCCTGCGGGGCACCGAGCTGCTGCACCCGGGCGATCGGGTGCGCTACCAGGTGCGGCTGAGCGATCGCGGGCCGCAGGCGGACCGCGTCGAGCTGCGGTGAGCCCGACGCAGTCCCGGCGGTCACCGCTGCTCGGGACCGCCGGGGTAGCCCGACGCAGCGCGGGCCGGGACCGCTGCTCGCGTCCGCAGCGAGGGACCGCCGCGCTACGGTGCACCGCAGGGGCCGGACCGGTCCCGGCCGCACGACTGCTGGGAGGTCGATCGTGACCGGTCATCGCGTCTTCGGGATGAGCTTCGCGAGCATCCTGCCGCTCTACGTGACCAAGGCGGAGCGCAAGGGACGCACGCAGGACGAGGTCCACGAGGTGATCTGCTGGCTCACCGGTTACGACCGTGCCGGGCTGGAGCGGGCCGTGGCCGACGGGGTCGACCTGGAGACCTTCTTCGCGCAGGCCCCGCGGATGAACCCGCAGGCCTCTCTGATCACCGGGGTGATCTGCGGGATCCGCGTCGAGGAGATCGAGGACCCGCTCATGCAGCGGATCCGGTACATGGACAAGCTCGTCGACGAGCTCGCGAGGGGCAAGAAGATGACGTCGATCCTGCGAGGCGACGCGTAGCGCTCGCAGCGCCCGGGGGATGTGACGATGTCCGGATGAACGCAACGGACGGCGAGCAGCGCTCGCTCGACGCCCTCGAGTCCAGCGGCCTGCGCTTCCGCATCGTGCGGCACGGACCGGTCAGCAGCCTCGCCGAGGCCGCTGCGGCCCGGCACCTGCGGCCGGACCAGGTCATCAAGACGATCGTCGTGCGCCGCGGCGAGGGGGACTTCCTCTTCGTGCTGGTCCCCGGTGGGCGCGCCATCTCGTGGCCGAAGCTGCGCGCGCTGCTCGGCGTCTCTCGGCTCTCGCTGCCGGACGCCTCGGTCGCCCTGGAGGTGACGGGCTACGAACGCGGCACGATCACCCCCTTCGGCTCGCTGCACGCCTGGCCCGTCGTGGCCGATGCCCGGGTGCCGGGACGCGCCGTGTCGATCGGCGCAGGGGCGCACGGGGTCGCGGCCACCGTCGACGGGAGCCGCATGGTGCTCGCCCTCGGTGCGACGGTCGCCGACGTCACCGAGGAGGAGCCGGCCGGCTGAGCTCTCCGTCGGCCGACGGCCCTCGTCGCCGAGTCGTCCTCGTCGATCGAGCCCTTCGTCAGCCCAGCGTCTCCGGGCGCGGAGCCGGCCCGGCGTCGAGGACGTGCTCGCCGAGGAAGCCGAGCACCACCTGGTACCAGAGCTTCGCGTGCTGCGGGGCGAGGATCCAGTGGTTCTCGTCGGGGAAGTAGAGGAACCGGTGCGGTGTCCGGCCCTCGTCGTCCGCGGCGAGCCGGGAGTGGGCGAGCAGCTCGTACCAGAGGCGAAGGCCCTCGCCGACGGGCACCCGGTAGTCCTTGTCCCCGTGCACGACGAGCATCGGGGTCGCGATGTTCTCGACGAAGCGGTGGGGGGAGTTCTCGACGGCCATCTCGGCTGTCATCTCGCGGCGCCAGTAGTACGCCGAGTCCGTCGTCGGGCCGAACTGGTCGAGGGCCCACAGGCTCGCATGCGTGACGATCGCCTTGAAGCGGTCGGTGTGGCCGGCGATCCAGTTGGCCATGTAGCCGCCGAAGGAGCCGCCCATCGCGGCCGTGCGCGTCTCGTCGATCTCCGGGCGCAGGACGGTCGCGTCGGTCACGGCCATGAGGTCGGTGTACGGCTCGGCGCCCCAGCGCCCCCAGCCACGCTGGATGAAGTCCTGGCCGTAGCCGGTGGACAGGGCCGGGTCCGGCAGGAGCACCGCGTAGCCCTGGGCGACCATCAGCCACGGGTTCCAGCGCCAGGACCAGCCGTTCCACGAGCCGAGCGGGCCACCGTGGATCCACAGCAGCAGCGGTGCCGGGCGTGACTCGTCGGCGCCGTCCGGCAGGGCGAGCCACGCGCGCAGGGGCCGTCCGTCGGAGGCCGTCGTGCGGACCTCGGTGAGGCGCCCGGGAAGGGTGGGCGGCGGCGCGGGCGCGCGCAGCACGGTCACGGTGCCCCGCGGGCCGGGCCCGCCCGCGGCGAGCTGGATCCGCACGGGGTGGGCCGGCGCGAGGTAGGAGGTCCGCAGCGCGTAGATCTCGCTCGCGTCCGGCGCGATCTGGAGGTCGGAGTAGGAGTGGTCGTCCTCGGTGAGGCGGGTGACGCGGTCCTGGACCAGGTCGATGAGGAAGACCGGGGCGCGGCCGTCCTCGTCGGCGGTGACGACGAGGCCGGAGCAGTCGGGCAGCCACTGGATCCCGGTGACCCAGCGGTCCCAGGCGGCGACGAGCTGGATCTGCTCGGCGCGGGAGTCGAGCCCGAGCAGGTGCAGCGTGACCGTCGGTGCGCTGTCCGGGGTCGCGAGGGTCTCGCGCAGGAACACGACGGCGCGGCCGTCGGGCGAGACGACGGGGTGCGAGAGATCGGCGTCCGGGTCGTCGACGAGGACCGTGCGACGCTGGGTGTCGAGGTCGAGCCGCACGAGGATGCTGCGCAGGCCGCCACGGGCCTCGGTGAGGTTCCACGTCGTGACGACGAAGGTGCCGTCCGGGCTGAGGTCGTAGCTCGCCTCGCGCAGCGCGCCGCCGGGCTTCGGGGCCAGGTCGACGACGGCGAGGTGCTCGGAGCCGATCTGGGCCGCCTCGATCCGGCGGGCGACGTCGTCCCCGGCGGAGAAGTGCCAGCCGAGCAGATGGGGCGCCGCGGGCCCGAGGTCGTGGTCCCAGTACCGCACCGGGTGGCCCTCGTGCAGGATCGCGGAGACCTTGGTGTCCTTGCGCACCGCGCGCAGGCGCTCGTCCTCCGCGGCGTCCGTCGCGGACGGCAGGACGTCGGAGGCGAAGACGACGGCCGCCGAGGACCTCGCCGTCCTGACCCCGGACACGCCCCCGGGGTGGACCGCGACGACGCGCGCCTCGCCGCCGCCGGCGGGCAGCACCCACAGGGCCGGGGCCTCGGCGGGCTTCTCGGAGTCCTTGGACTCGGCGTCGGGCCGCGAGGAGGTGAAGAGGAGGTCACCGTCCGGCGTGAACGCTGCGCCGGACTCGCCCTGGGCGCTACGCGTCAGCCGACGGGCCGGGCGGGCACGTGTGGGGAAGACCTCCCACAGCGCCGTGTGCGCCTTGGTGCCGTCGTGGTTGAGCGTCGAGACCTGGGTCACCAGTCGCGATCCGTCCGGCGACAGCACGAGCCCCGACATCCGCGGCAGGGCGAGGTACTCGTCGAGGTTCGAGAACGGGGTGGTGAACGCGGCCGTGTCGTGGCCGATGCCCGCGCTGGGCGACATGGAGCTCTCCTCGTCGGTGGGCTGGTGCTTCCCCGATCCTGCCACCCGGGCACGACACGGCGGAGTGATGGCCCCTCGACCCGCCGACGCCGCGGGCTGTCGGCGCGAGCCGCTAGCGTCGCAGCCATGCGGATCGTGCACACGAGCGACTGGCACCTCGGGCGCACCCTGCACGGGGTGGACCTGCTCGGGCACCAGGCCGAGTACCTCGACCACCTCGTCGACCTCGTCCGTTCCGAGGGGGTCGATGCCGTCCTGGTGTCGGGCGACGTGTACGACAGGGCGATCCCGCCGGTCGAGGCCGTCTCCCTCCTGGCACAGGCGCTCGCGCGGCTCAGCGAGAGGGCCGCCGTCGTCGTCACCCCGGGGAACCACGACTCGGCGATCCGGCTGGGCTTCGGGGCGGCGCTGATGCGTGAGGGCATCCACCTGCGCACACGCGTCGCCGAGGTCGGCGTCCCGGTCGAGCTCGCCGACGAGCACGGCCCGGTGCTCGTGCACGCGCTTCCCTACCTCGACCCGGACTCGGTGCGCTTCGCGCTCGCGGTGGCGCAGGGCGACGATCCGGTGGAACCGCTGGCGAGGTCGCACGAGGCCGTCGTGACGGCGGCGATGGACCGGGTCCGCGCCGACCTCGCCGCCCGCTCGTCCGCGCACGGCTCGCGCCTGAGGTCCGTCGTGATGGCTCATGCCTTCGTGCTCGGCGGGCAGGGTTCGGAGTCCGAGCGGGACATCCGGGTCGGTGGTGTCGACTCGGTGCCGGCCGGGGCGTTCGACGGGGTCGACTACGTCGCGCTGGGGCACCTGCACGGCGCGCAGCGCCTGGCGCCGGGGCCGCGCGGGGACGACGCCGGCCCGGGGCCCGTCCTGCAGTACTCCGGCTCTCCTCTCGCCTACAGCTTCTCCGAGCGGAACCACCGCAAGGGCACCGTGCTGCTGACGCTCGGGCCCGAGGGCGTGCTCGGCTCGCCGGAGGTGGTCCCCGCTCCCGTCCCCCGTCGGCTCACCCAGCTCGAGGGGACCCTCGAGGAGGTCCTGGCGACCGCCGACCACCGGGAGGACTGGGTGAAGGTCCTGGTCACCGACCCCGCGAGGCCGAGCGAGCTCGTCCCGCGGGTCCGCTCCGTCTTCCCGCACGCGCTCGTCGTCGAGCACCGCCCGGCGCAGCGCGACTCCGTGCGCCTGGCCGCCGTGACCGCCGCACGTGACCCGCTCGACGTCGCGGCCGAGTTCGTCGAGCACGTCACGGGCGCGCCCCCGACGGAGCCCGAGCTGGCCGTGCTGCGCCGGGCCTACGAGGCCGTCCAGGCGGACGGGCGGAGCGCCTGATGTACCTGCACCGGATGACGATCCAGGCGCTCGGTCCCTTCGTCGGGCAGCACACGATCGAGTTCGGCGACCTGGCGGCCTCCGGCCTCTTCCTGCTCGAGGGGCCGACGGGGGCGGGCAAGTCGACGCTGATCGACGCGATCGTCTTCGCCCTGTACGGCAAGGTCGCCTCGCCCGACGCCAGCGAGGACCGCCTGCGCTCTGCGCATGCCGCCCCGGAGGTCGAGACCTTCGTCGACCTCGTGCTGGAGACGGGCGCGGGGATCTACCGGGTGCGCCGCAGCCCTGCGTACCAGCGGCCCAAGCAGCGCGGCTCGGGCACGACGCTCCAGCAGTCGCAGGTCCGCCTGTGGCGCCTGACCAGCCCCGACGCGCTCGACGGCGACGTCATGTCGATCCGGGCCGACGAGGCAGGTGCCGAGCTGCGGCGCGCCGTCGGGCTGGACCGCGAGCAGTTCGTCCAGACGATCGTGCTGCCGCAGGGGGAGTTCGCGAGCTTCCTGCGGGCCGACCCGGAGAGTCGCCGAGGGCTGCTCCAGCAGGTCTTCGGCACCGAGGTCTACGAGCGGCTCCAGCAGCGTCTCGAGCGGATGCGCGCCGAGGTCGGCCGCGCCGTCGAGGAGGGCCGTCAGTCGGTGGACCGGGCGGTGGCTCGCTTCGTCGGCGCGGCGGCTCCCGAGGAGGGCCACCCTGTCCGGTCGGCCGGCCCGGACACGGCAGCCGACGAGGCCGGGTCCGTGTGCCTCGCGCTGGATGCCGCAGCGGGACGGGCGGCGGAGGCTGCGGCCGCGGCCCAGGAGGCCGCCGAGCAGGCGCGCCTCGAGCACGAGCGCCGCAGGCGGCTGACGGAGGTGATCGCACGGCGTGAGCGTGCGCTCGCCGAGCTGGCTGCGCTCGAGTCCTCCGCCGCGCAGCACGCCGAGGACGACGCCCGGCTGGCCGCGGGCCGCCGCGTGCTCCCGGTGCTCCCGCTGCTTGCCGCCGTCGGGCCGGCCGAGCAAGCGCTCGACGAGGCGAGGCAGGCCGTCGCGACCGCGAGGGCTGCGTCCGGGGAGGCGCTACGGGGGCTCGTCGACGAGGCCGGTGCCGCCGACGTCGTCGACGGTGGTGTCGCGTCCGGCCCGGACGGCGCAGCTGCCCACCAGGCCGCCGTGCTCGGGGCCGAGCGGGACCGGTGCACGGCGGAGCGGGCGTCGATCTCCCGCGCCCTCGGCCTCGAGTCCGGTCTGGACGCTCGGGCGGCGACGCTGGAGGCCTCCACCCGCGCCGCACAGGCAGCAGCCGAGGCCATGGCCGCGGCACGCGCGGAGCTCGACGCCCGCCCTGAGCAGCGGGCCGCCCTGGAGGAGTCGCGCACCAGGGCAGCGGGCGTGGCCGCCGGACTCGAGCCCGCGCTCTCCCGGCTCGCCGCCGCCCAGGAGCGGTGCGCCGCGTCTCGAGAGGCCGAGCGGCTGGCGGCAGAGGTCGCGGAGGGCGAGCGCCTGCGCGCCGCGGCCGTCGCCCGGGCCACCGCCGCCGTCGAGGAGACCGCCTCGCTTCAACGCGCGCGGATCGCCGGGATGGCCGGAGAGCTCGCCGAGCAGCTCGCCGACGGGGAGCCGTGCCCCGTCTGCGGGGCCACCTCCCACCCGGCGCCCGCCACCCGGATCGACCCCGTCGACGACGCCGACCTCGCCGCCGCGGAGGAGCGCCGCGCCGTCGCGACCGCGGCCGTGGCGACCGCAGCGACGGCTCTCGAGCGGTTGCGCGAGCGCCTCGAGCAGCGCAGCGCAGCAGCGGGTGCGACGTCGGCCGAGCTCGACGCCTCCCTGCTCGCCGCGCAGGAGGCGGTGGCCGCGGCGAGGTCGGGCACCGCGGATCTCGAGCGGGCCGAGGCCGCCCTGCTCGCCTTCGACTCCGCGAGCCGCTCCGCCGAGCAGGACCTCTCCGCGCGCCTGCGGGCGGCGGACGTCGACGCGGAGCGCCGCACCGCAGCGGCGGCCGAGCTCGACCGCGACCGGGCCGAGGTGCTCGCGGCACGGGGAACGGCCGACTCGGTGGCCGCGCGCGTGGCGGAGCTGGACCGCACGGCGGCCGAGGCCGCCGCCTGGATGCGTGCACTCGACACGCTGCGGCAGGCCCGGGACACCGAGAGGCTCGCCCGGTCGGCCCTCGCCGAGACGATGGCCGAGCAGGGCCTCGCCGATCTCGAGCAGGTCCGGTCCGCGCGACTCGCACCGGCCGAGCTCGCCCGGCTCGAGGCCTCCGTCGAGCAGCACCGGCTCGCGCTGGCTCGCGCCCGCGAGGTCCTCGCGGAGCCCGAGGTGCTCGCGGTGGGGTCCCTCGCGGAGGTCGACCTCGCCGGAGCGGCCGCGGCGATGGCGCAGACCGCCGCGACGGCCCAGGAGCGTGCCGCCGAGTCCGCCCGCGCGACGCATCGCGCGACGGAGGCGGCGCTCGCGCTCGACGCCGTCCAGGGCGCGGTCCTCGCCTACCGGCGCGAGGCGGCCGAGGCGGCGCCCGTCGTCCGGATGGCGAACCTCGCCGGGGCCGCCACGGCCGACAACACGCGTCAGCTCACGCTCGCGACCTACGTGCTCGGCAGGCGCTTCGACGACCTCGTCCTTGCCGCGAACGCGCGCCTGGTCACGATGTCCGACGGGCGCTACGAGCTGATCCACTCCGAGCGTCGCGAGGACGTCAGCACGCGCAAGAAGGGCCTGGCGCTCGCGGTGCTCGACCATCGGACGGAGACGACGCGTGACCCGCGCACGCTCTCCGGCGGAGAGACCTTCTACGTCTCGCTGTGCCTCGCCCTCGGGCTCGCGGACGTCGTGACAGCCGAGGCCGGCGGGATCGACCTCGGCACGCTGTTCGTCGACGAGGGCTTCGGCTCGCTCGACCCGGAGACGCTCGACGTCGTCCTGGCGGAGCTCTCCCGGCTGCGCGACGGCGGCCGCGTCGTCGGCGTCGTCTCGCATGTGGAGACGCTCAAGTCGGCGATCGCGGAGCGCATCGAGGTCCGGCGGCGGGCGGACGGGACGAGCACGCTCACGGTCCGCGCCTGACGCGCGAGCGCGCCGTCGTCCCGCGCCTGACGGATCGTCAGCGCCGGACGCTCACCAGGCCCAGCCGCGGGCGAGGAGCTCGAGCTCCTCGCGCTCCCGCTCCGACTCGCTCCGTGTCAGCCCTGGCACGGAGTCGTCCGCGAAGGTCTCGACCCCGGCGAGGCGGCAGGCCGTCCCGAGCAGCCCGTCGTAGGCGGACTGCGTCGCGATCACCCGGCGGCCGCGCGCCCAGACGCGCGGCTCGGAGTGCAGGGCCCGGAGCTGCTCGGAGACCCTCGTGAGCTGGAGCTGGACCTCGAGCACGGCGAAGGGGTCGTGGTGCAGCTCGTTGCGGGTCCGCCAGCGTGACCACCACGACGGCGCGCCCCAGGTGGACCGGGGTGCCGGCGCGGTCATCGCCACGCCCACCGCGGCCAGCGCCACCCGCCAGAGCATCGGCACGGTCGTTCCTCTTCGTCGAGGATTCCAGCGTAGGGCGGGCCGCCGAATCCCGCCATGGCCCCGGCCGGCGGCGATGGCTCTCTGCCGAGGCCCTGGCCGGCGGCGATGGCTCTCCGCCCTGCCCGCGAGTGCCTCGACCGCGCGACCGGGCAGGATCCGGGATCTCTTCGTAGGGTCACCGCTGTGAGCAGACGCGTCGTGGTGACCTCGGTGCTGGCCGTCCTGGGCCTCGTCCTGGCCGCGCTGGTGGTCGACTCGCTCGTCCGGTCGCGAGTGGAGGCCTCGGTCGCCTCGCAGCTCGGGGCGGACCTCGGGGCGACGGACGCCGACGTGGCGATCGGCGGCTTCCCCTTCCTCGCCCAGCTCGCGGCCGGGACGCTCGACCGGGTCGAGGTCACCGCGCCGAGCGCGGTCATGGACGGCGTGCGCATCGACGACGTCGAGGTGGAGCTCACCGGGGTGAGCACCGGGACACCGCGGACCGTCGACGCACTGAGCCTCCGCGGCGACGTCGACCCGGCCTCGCTCGCCCCGCTCCTGCCCGGCGGCGTGAGCGTGAGGGCGGAGGGTGAGCGGCTCGTGCTGGTGACGGAGCTCGCCGGGCTGCGCCTCGAGGCGAGCGCGGTACCCCGAGCCGATGGTCGCGCCGTCGAGCTCGAGGTCGACGGACTGTCCGTCGCCGGTGTCGACGTCGATCCCGATCCTTGCCCTTCGGGCTGGGCGACGCGTTGACCGGCCTGACGATCCCGCTCGACGGGCTCCCGGCCGGGGTCGGCTGCTCGTCGGTGACGGTCGCTGAGGGCAGGATCCGGGTGCTCGCGACGGGCATCGACCTCGTCCTGCCGTCGACGAGCGCAGGGGCCGCGGGACTCGTCGGGCCGGATGCCGCAGGTCACGCCGGCGGCGGCGCGGGCACCGGGGCCAGCCGGGTGGGCGCTGCCGGCCATGACCCGAACGGCTCTGGCCAGGGCGACCCCCGTCGGCGTCGCGGGCTAGGGTCGGGGCATGGCCACTCCCCACATCGGCGCCGAACCGGGCGCCTTCGCGACGGACGTCCTCATGCCGGGCGACCCCCGCCGCGCACGTCGTATCGCCGAGACCGTCCTCGAGGACGCGGAGCTCGTCACCGAGGTCCGCGGGATGCTCGGCTACACGGGCACCTTCGAGGGCCGGCCCGTCTCGGTGCTCGCCTCGGGGATGGGGCTCCCGTCGATCAGCGATCTACGCGACGGAGCTCTACCGGTTCTTCGGGGTCAAGCGGATCATCCGCATCGGCACCGCCGGTGGCATGGCACCTCGGCTCAACGTCGGTGACGTCGTCATCGCCCAGGCCGCGCACACGGACTCGGCGATGACCTCGCTGCGCGTCCCCGGCATCCACTACAGCCACAGCCCGAGCTTCGCGCTCCTCGCCGCTGCCGCGGCCGCCGCGGGCGTCGGCGCCAAGCCGCCGGCGAGACCCCGAGCGGTCGTCGGCGCCGCCGGGCGAAGACCGGCATCGTGCAGGTCGGCCCGGTGCTCTCCGCCGACGCGTTCTACGCCGAGCGGCCCGAGACGAACGCGCGGCTCGTCGCGATGGGCACGCTCGCGGTCGAGATGGAGGCCGCCGGCCTCTACGCCGACGGCCGATGCCGAGGGTGGCGAGGCGCTCGGCGATCTGCACCATCTCCGACCTGCTCTTCCGCGAGGAGTCGCTGCCCGCCGAGGAGCGCGAGCTGCTCTTCGACCGCGCCGTCCAGCTCGGCCTGGCGGCCTTCGCCACCGCCTGAGCCCCAGGACGACGACAGGCCGACCGGGGTCGACCCCGACCGGCCCGGTCGCTCAGGTGACCGACGCGCGTCGATGCGCGTCCGGTCAGCTCACTGCTTGTCGAGGAAGTCCTGCGCCTTGTCGACCGCGTTGTCGATCTGCGCGTCGACGGCGTCCGGCGTGTGCTCCTTGATGGCGTCTGCCGCCTTGTCGAGCATGCTCGCCCGCCTGGTCGGCGTGGTCGCCCAGCGCGTCCTTGGCCTTCTCGACGAAGTCGCCGATCCCCATGTGCTCACCCTCCGTCTGTGACGGGCGCCGTCTGCGCCTGCCGCCGTCCCATTCGACCGCTCCGGCCACGGCAACGCAAGGTGAGAGCCGGGGAAATGCCCCATGTGCCCGGTTTCACCCGCGGCGCGGCCGCCGTCGGGGACGTGGCGCGGCGAGCGCCTGCGAGTTCACCCGCTTGCCGGGTCATCGCTCGTTCCAGGACGCCGATGTCCATGATGAACGACCACCCGGCAGGAGGAACCCATGCGTACGGTCACGATGCTCGCCCCCGAGCGGGTCGCAGGCTCGTCCGCCGTCCTGCGCGGTTGCCACCCGCTGCGTGGCTACCCCGTCACCTGGCGGATCACCCCGCTGCGGCGCGAGGCCAACGCGCCGGCTCTCTTCCTCGTCGAGCACGCCGATGGCGACCTGCAGTCCGATGAGGCCTGGGACAGCGCCGAGCGCGACGAGTCGGTCATGAACGCGTTCCAGGTCCGCGAGCTCATCGCACGCGTCCGGGCGAGCCAGCCGGCCCACTGAGCCCTGGGCCGGGCTCGTCGCACGCGTCAGGGAGAGCCGGCCGGCGCCCTGAGCGCTGGGCCTAGGCTCGACGGGTGCCGTCCGTCGTCGAGTCCCGCGTCCGCGGCTGGTTGGTCCGTGACCACCGGCTGGCCGTCCCCGTCGACCGGGACCGCCCCGATCGCTTCGGGTCGATCGAGCTCTTCGCGCGCGAGGTCGTCGATGCCGGGCGTGCCCGCGACGACCTCCCGTGCTCCTGTTCCTCCAGGGCGGACCCGGAGGGATGTCCCCGCGGCCGACGGAGTCGGGCTGGTGGACGACGGCGCTGCGCACGCACCGCGTCGTCCTGCTCGACCAGCGCGGGACCGGGCGATCCGCACGCGTCGACGGCGCACGGATCGCCTCGCTCGGCTCGGCCGCCGCCGACTACCTCGCCTGCTTCCGCGCCGACGCGATCGTCGCGGACGCCGAGGCGCTGCGCCGGGAGGTCTTCGGCGGCACCCGCTGGGCGACGCTCGGCCAGTCCTACGGCGGGTTCGTGACCCTCAGCTACCTCTCGCGCCATCCCGAGGCCCTCACGGCCTGCTACGTCACCGGTGGGCTGCCGGGCCTGACCGCCGACGCCGACGAGGTCTACCGGCGGACGGTGCCGCGCCAGCTGGCCCGCAACGCCGAGCTCGCCGGCACGGTTCCCGGCCGACGTCGCCGTGCTCGGCGCGGTCGCCGACCGGCTCGCCGCGCAGGACGTCCGTCTTCCCGACGGTGACCGTCTCACCGTCGAGCGCTGGCAGACGCTCGGGATGAGCCTCGGCATGAGCACCGGGGTGGAGGGCCTGCACTGGTTGCTCGACGGGCTCGCCGACGGCCTGGCCGAGGAGCCGACCGGGCCGGCGGGCGGTCCGGCCGATGGCGCACTTCCCGAGGCCTTCCTCGCGGAGGTCGCCGCGCGCACGGGGTTCGCCGGCAACCCGCTGTACGCCGTGCTGCAGGAGGTCATCTACCACCAGGGCTCGCGCGCCGGCGGATGGGCCGCAGCGGCCGAGCATGCGCGCCACTCCGCGCTCGCGCCGAGCGCACGACCGCTCATGCTGACCGGCGAGGCGATGTTCCCGTGGATGTTCTCGCAGGTCAGGGCGCTGCGTCCGTTCCAGGCGGCCGCTGAGGAGCTCGCAGCCCGCCAGGAGTGGCCGCTGCTCTACGACCTGGACCGACTCGCGTCGAACGAGGTGCCGGTCGCGGCCGTGCAGTACGTGGACGATCCCTACGTCGACCTCGACCTGGCGCTCGGGACGGCCGACGCCGTCGGGAACGCCCAGGTGTGGGTGACCAACGAGTACCTGCACGACGGTCTCCGGGTGGCCGGCGACGTGATCCTGCCGCGGCTCATCGACCTCGCCGCCGGGCGATGGAGCGTCACCCGCGGCTGAGGCGCCCGGCCGCCGTCGCATCTCCCGCCGTCATGCGGTGCGGCACCTGCCGAGCTCGCGGCGCATCGCCTCGGCCTCGGCCGCGGTGACCCACAGTCCGTACCGCGCCTTCACGCCGACCTGCCGGATCACGTACGCGCAGCGGTAGTCGCGGTCCGGGGGCAGCCAGGTCGCCGCATCGCCGGCGCCCTTCGCCTGGTTCACCTCGCCGTCGACGGCGAGCAGGTTGAGCGGATCGTTCGCGAACTGCTCCCGCCGCGCAGCCGATCCACTGCTGGGCGCCCTTCTGCCAGGCGTCCGAGAGGGCGACGACATGGTCGATCTGCACCACCGCGCTGTCCGGCCCCCGCTCGAAGGCGATCGTGACGCCGGAGTACGGGTCGAGCAGCGTGCCCTCGGTCACCGTGCAGCCGTCGAGCTGCGGGTCGGTCAGGTCGCGCGCGAGGATGTCCTCGCGCGTGCTGCACCCGTCCCCGTCGGCATCGGCCCAGCCGTCCCCGAACTGGCTGCGCTCGTAGCCCGTCTTCGGCGCGCGCCCCTTGACCGGCAGCCGAGCGAGCGCGGTCTCGGCCTGTGCGAGCTCGGCGGCCGGGACGACGTAGCGCGGAGTGGTGTCGGTCACCCGCGGCCAGAGCAGGGCGACGACGGCGACCAGGGCGAGGACGACCGGCGCGCCCCACCACCACAGGAGACGCGGGAGGGAGCGACGGGAGGGCACGAGGGAACTGTGCCAGGAGGGACCGACGCGGCCGTCCGGGACCCCTCCGCCGGTGGAACGCTCACCCGTTCCGGTGGTCGAACCCTCCGGTGGTCAAGCCGCGCCCGATTCGTGCCGAATGGCACGCATGACCTCGATCCCCCCCGGTGACGGCGCGGTCGGTGACCTGCTCGAGCAGACCCACCCCACGCTCCGCGCGCCATCGCGAGCACCCGGCGGACGCCGGCTCGCTCACCCACGCAGCGGTGATGCACGGCTTCCAGCCCGTGCTGCTCGTCCCCGACGACGATGACGAGGTGAGCGACTGGCCGCCCGTACCGCGGCAGCGCCCGTCCGCGCCCGCCGGTGCAGGGTCGATCTCCGCTGCCGGGTCGCATGCCACCGTGCACGTGGGCTTCGTCCCTGCCGGAGCGCGCGAGGCCCGCGAGGTCCACAGCCGCCCCGAGCCCGGCGTTGCCCAGCGAACGGCCTGGGCGGCGCCCCGGACGGCCGCGCGGCCCTCGTCCGAGGCCTTCGCCGGAGGCTCGCCCGTGGCTCACGCCCCGGCGCCCTACGCGCCGCAGGCCATGCCGCAGCCCCTTGTCTCCGCGGCGCTGGCGCCTGTGCCCGCGCCCGTCGCGCCCGCGCCTGCCGCGCCCGCCCTTGCGCCGTGGCCGGCCGCATTCGCCCCAGCACCGCCAGCGCCCGTCGCGCCCGCGCGCGCGCCCGCGCCCGCCACGTTCGCGCCTGCACCGGCGGCGCCCGCCGTCGCACCCGCGCGCCCGGGGTACTTCCTGCCCGCCGACCCGGGCGCCCCCCTCGCTCCCGCGCCCGCCCCGGCGCTCGGCGCACAGCCTGTCCGGGTCGAGATGCCGGCCTACGCGCTCCCGGGTGCCTACCCGGAGCGGCGAGACGGTGGACGCGTCGCGTTCCTGCTGGTCCTGGGCCTCGTGCTCGTCGGCGTCGCGGCCGCGACCTCGCTCCAGCTCTTCGGGATCGTCGACGTCCTGGCGCTCGTCGGGCTCTAGGCGGAGCTCAGGCGGGGGAGCGGAGCGCCTCGCGCAGCCCGAGCTTCCCACCCGTGTGCAGCACGCCCCGCTGGTACACGCGACCGGCCAGCCAGACGAGCCCGGGGATCACCGCGAGCGTCACGGCGACCCCCAGCGCCATCTCCCAGCCCTGGAGCGCTCCGAGCGCGCTGCGCACCGGGAGCATGAACGGGGAGAAGAACGGGACGATCGAGAGGACGCGCACCAGGGTCGACTGCGGGTCGTTCGGGACGAGGAACATCGTCGTGTAGAACGGTACGAGCAGCAGCATGATCAGCGGGGTCGTGACCGAGCCGATGTCCTCCTGGCGCGAGACGAGGGCGGCGAAGCCGCCGAAGAGCAGCGCGAAGAGGGCGTAGCCCAGCAGGAACCAGACGACCAGCCAGACGAACGACGTGCCGAGCGAGACCTTGAGGAGATCGCCCGCACCGAGCACGACGGCCGCGCCCGCGGACGCCGATCCCAGGACGACCACCTGGAACAGCCCGTAGATGCCGACGCCGAGGATCTTGCCGGCGAGCAGCTGAGCCGGCCGGATCGTCGCGAGCAGGATCTCCACGACGCGCGAGGTCTTCTCCTCGACGACGCCCATCGAGATCATCGAGCCGGTCCCGATGAGCGATCCGAAGAGCAGCGCGATCATGACCATCGCGATGCCGAACTCGGCACCCTCGACGGCGGCGGTCGGCGGGTTCACCGCGGTGACGGCCGGAAGGGCCGCGGCCAGCGCGGCGGCGACCGTTGCGGGGTCGCCACCGAGCGCGCTGACCTGGCTGTCGAGGGCATAGGTCCGGACCGCCGAGGTCACCATGCCCAGCACGGCAGGGTCGGCGGCCTTCTCGACGAGCATCTGCGGGGCCTCTGGCGCCCCAGCCAGGAAGGCGTCAGGGCTGTCGGCCGTCGGCTCGGCGAACGAGGCGCGTGCCTCGGCTGCCGTCATCGTCGGCGTCTCGAGCGTGAGCTGCTGGGCAGCGGCCTCCTGCTCGAGGATCGGCTTGAGCGCTGCGACCTCGCTCGACAGCGCGATCCGGGTCACCGGCGGCGCGGAGTCGCGGTTCTGGAAGTACCAGCCGACCCCGGTGCCGACGGCGATGAGCGCGACGAGCACCGCCATCGAGACGATGTTCGCCCGCGTGAGCATGCGTGCCTTGACCTCGCGGCGCGCGACCCTCCAGATGACGCTCATGCTGCCGCCCTCCGGCCGAAGAGGCCTCGTCGGGCCGGGCGAGGTGCCGGCTCGGCGGGGGGCTCGTCGGCGGAGACGACGCCACGGAAGAGGTCGGCGAGGCTCGGACGCATGCGGACGAACTCGTGGACCGGGCCGACCGAGAGCGCCGTCTGGAGGACCGACTGGTCCTCGGGAGCGGGGGCTCCGTGCGCGGCGCCGTCCTCGGACCCCACGACGACGCTGCGCAGGTCCTCGCCGATGCTGGCCGCGAGCCCACGCCCGGCCAGCGCGGCGACGACGGCGGCGGGGTCGGGGACGCTCAGCGTCCACTGCGGGCGGTCCGTGGTGCGGAGCTCGTCGATCGTCCCGAGCGCCTGCATCCGGCCGGCGCTGATGATCCCGACGCGGTCGCACAGTCGCTCGACGAGCTCGAGCTGGTGGGAGGAGAAGATCACCGGGACGCCGGTGGCGGCGCGCTCGCGCAGCACGCCGCTCATCACGTCGACGGCGACGGGGTCCAGGCCGGAGAACGGCTCGTCGAGCACGAGCAGGACGGGGTCGTGCACGAGCGCCGCAGCGAGCTGGACGCGCTGCTGGTTGCCCAGGGAGAGCTTGTCGACGGAGTCCTCGCGCCGGGCGCCGACGCCGAGGAGCTCGGTCCAGTGGTCGACCGCCGCGGCAGCGCTCGTCGGGTCCATGCCGTGCAGCCCGGCGAGGTAGCGCAGCTGCTCACCGACCTTCATCTTCGGGTAGAGCCCACGCTCCTCCGGCATGTAGCCGACGGTCCGGCGGGTGTGCAGGTCCAGCTCCGCACCGTTCCAGCGCACGGTCCCGGCATCGGCCGCGAGCACGCCGAGGATGATCCGCATGGCGGTCGTCTTGCCCGCACCGTTGGAGCCGACGAAGCCGAAGATCTCCCCGGCGCGCACGTCGAAGCTCAGGCCGTCGAGAGCGCGGACGGCTCCGTAGGCCTTGGACAGGTGGTCGATCTCGAGCTGCGTCACAGGGCTCCCCTGGGTGTGGTCGCGGGTCGTTCCTTCCTACGTCACGGCCCACGGCATGTCCACGGGGGCGCGCGGGTCAGCCCTGCTCTGGAGCCGCGGTCCTCGCGCCTTGCGGAGCCTTCGCCTCCTGGGCGCGCGCACCACGCCCGCGCTGCGCCTCGGGCTCCGTCGTCCCGCCGTCCTGGTCGCCCGCCCCGCCCGCGACGCCAGAGATCAGCGCGGCCAGGTCGAGCCCGGTGAGCTGCTTCACGATCTCCTGGCCCTCGCCGAGCACCGAGGCGACGTTCTTGGTGAGCGCGGAGGCGCCGTCGGTCGAGATCACCGTCATCGAGCCGATGGCAGCCATCGGCTCCGCTGCCGCTCGCACGATCTCCGGCAGGCGCGAGATGACCTCCTGCGCGATGGCGGCCTGGCCGTACTTCTTCAGCGCCTCGGCCTTCGCGTCGGTCGCCGCGGCCTCGGCCCGACCCTCGGCCTCGGTCGCGAAGGCTCGCGCCTCACCCTGGGCCCGGATACCCGCGGCCAGGGCGACCTGGCGGTCGCGCTCGGCCTCACCGGCGCGTCGCACGGTCTCGGCGGCGGCCTCGGCGTCCTGGAGCGCTGCGCTCTTGTTCGCCTCGGCGATCGTCGTGCGCTTGAAGGCATCGGCCTCGGTGGCGGCGTTGGCGGCGTCGCGCTCGGCGTTGGCCTTCTGCACGGCGGCGTAGGCGGCGGCCTCGGCCGGCTTGCGCACGTCGATGTCGAGCTGCTCCTCGGTCACGCGGGCCTGCTCGGCGAGCGCCTCGCGCTCCAGGGCCGCGACGAGCTTGTCCTGCTCGGCGCGGGCGAGCTGGCCGGAGGCGTCGGCCTCGGCGTTCGCGCGGTCGGTCTGGGCCTTGATGGCCGCCGTCTTGAGGTCGAGGGCCTTCTGCCGCTCGGCGATCTGCTCGCGCGCCTCGATGACGGCGAACTCGGCGACCCGCTGCGCCTCGGCCTCGGAGACCTCGGCGACCTGACGTGCGCGGGCGTTCTCGGCGCGACCCAGGTTCGCCAGGTAGTCCGATCCGGGCGTGGAGATGTCGGAGATGTTGAGCAGGTCGACCTGGAGGCCCTGCTCGGAGAGGTCGGACTTGGTGGAGTCGACGACGCGGTCCGAGAGGCCCTTGCGGTCGGAGATGATCTGCTCGATCGTCATGTCGCCGACGATGGAGCGCAGCGAGCCCTCGAGGGACTCCTTGATGATCTCGGTCAGCGTGGCCTGCTGGGACAGGAAGCGCTGGGCGGCGCGACGCACGCCCTCCTCGTCGCCGCGGACCTTGAAGTTGATGCTCGCCTTGATGGCGATCTTGATGCGGTTCTTGTCGACGCCCTCGACGGTGATGCCGATCTGGCGCTGCTCGAGCGAGATCGGGAAGCCCTGCTGGAGCACCGGCCACACGAACACCCGGCCGCCGACGACGACGCGCTGGCCCGCGTCCCCCACCGCGGCCTTGCCTGCTCCTCGCCCGACGATGATGAGCGCCTCGTTCGGCGGCACGCGCCGGATCCGGTGCGCGATGAACGAGACGACCGCGATGACCGCGATGGCCAGGGCGACGACGGACAGGGTGGTGACGGCCTGCGTGGTGAGCTCGAACATCGTGCGGGAGAGCCTCTCTGATCGGTACGGGGTCAGGCGGGCGTGACCTTCACGCGGCTTCCCGCCTGCTCGAGGACGACGATGCGCGCGCCGGCCGGGATCTCGACATCGGCCCAGGCGAGGCGCCGCTCGAGCTCGCGCGGGTCGTCGAGGCTGACCTCGCCCGCGCCGTTCGGGACGACCGTCGAGGTCACGACGCCGCTGACACCGACGAGGGAGTAGGCCGTGCCGTCCTCCGTGTCGCGCAGCCGCTTGACGAGCTGTTGCACGCCCAGGACGACGAGGGCCGCGAAGACCGCCGAGGCGACGTAGGCCCAGACGATCGGCAGCCCGTTGACGGTGACGATCGCGCCGATCGCGCCGAAGGCGACCGCACCGGCGCCCGAGCGAGGTGCCGGAGACGTCGCCGTCGCCGAAGTCGACCAGGTCGCCGAGCACCAGGGAGAGCAGGAGCAGGGCGAGGCCGGCCCCACCGATCACGACGAAGACGATCATGTGCACCCCTCCGGTTCCTCTCAGCACCCTAGCGGCGAGGAGACTGGGGCGATGATCATTCGTCCCGTACCGCCCGGCCGATCGTGATGCCGTCTACGACATCTGCGTGCGGACCGCCGACTCGGGCGGCGACGCGCGCGGCCTGTACTGCGACGACGAGCTCGTCTCCGACGTCTACGCGGGGCCGTACCTCGCGCTGGAGCCGGAGCTCGCCTTCGTCCTCGACGACGGTGAGCGGCCCGTCGGCTACGTCCTCGGTGCTGCCGACACCGTGGCGTTCGCCGCCGCCTTCCGTGAGCGATGGCTCCCGCTCGTCGCCGGACCGCCATCCGCTGCCGGTCGCTTCGCCGCAGACCGCCGCCGAGCTCATGCTCGCCTCGCTGCACGACCCGGAGCGGATGATCCGGCCGGAGCTCGCCGCCTATCCCGCGCACCTGCACATCGACCTGCTGCCCGCCGGCGCAGGGCCAGGGCTGGGGCCGGGCGCTGATCCGGACGCTGCTGGGCGAGCTGGCCTCGCGCGGGGTCCCGGCGCTGCACCTGACGTATGCGCCGCAGAACACCGCTGCTGCCGCCTTCTACGCACGGATCGGCTTCCGTCCCGTCCCCGGGCTGCCGCACAGCGTGTGGGTGGAGACCTCGGGCTGAGTCAGTCCAGCAGCCAGGTCTCCGAGCGCAGGTAGCGCGTGGCGATGTCGAGGGTGCCCTCGGCGAGGGAGTCGTCCGGGCGGGGTCGGGCTCGCGCCGTCGGCGGCCCAGCTGCGACCGAACATCCGCAGCCGACGCGTCATCGTCAGCGCGCAGGCCAGGCGCGGGATCGCCCCAGGGGCGGACGGTCGTGTAGCCCTCGATCCAGGCCGCGGCGAGGCTCGGGCGCGTCCCGGCGCGGCTCCTGACCGACGAGCGATCCGGCGAAGTCCTGCTCGAACCACGTCCAGGCGCACTCGGCGAAGTCGGTGAGGTACTCCTCGCCGCCGATGCGCAGCGGTCGAGGCGAGCAGGTCGCGGTGCACGAGCCCGGTCGGAGCGCTCCCCGCCCAGGAGACGGTCGCGAGCGCGGCCTCCTGCGCCGTGCCGAGCAGCCGCAGCGCCGACGACGGGAGCGGCGCGTCCTGCCAGGCGGTCTCGACGAGGTCGACGCAGCTCGATCGTCGGGCGGCGGAACCACGACGGCGGCTGCCAGGCGAGCTCGTGCTCGTGCAGACGTGCCGCGAGCTGCGCCGAGGCCTCGGGTGATCGCCGCGTCGACGACCGCCGGGCTGTGCTGACCGCAGCAGGACGGGGTCGAAGCCGACCGCCAGGGCGGGCCAGCGCCGACCGGCGGGGTCCGTCGAGCGGCGCGACCGCTGCGCCGGTGCCCGTCGGCAGCACCGTGGGGACGCGCACGACGGCGTCCTGGCCGAGCGCGCGGATCCAGGCGGCCTCGGACTCGAGCGCGGTCGCGCTCATCCGCCCGGGCCGCATGGCGCGGACGAGGGCGGTCGGCACGCCGTCGACGGTCGCCAGCACGAGGAGGTCGTGCGGTCCGTGGCGCAGGGCGGTGAGGTCGAGGGAATCCGTCGGCCAGCCCCAGGCCTCAGCGGCCCCGGCGGAGCAGCCAGGTGGGGACGGCCTCAGTCGTCGTGTGCACATGGCTCCTGTCGTCGGTTCCGGCGGCGCTCGCCGATGGGCCGACGCGGGAGCGCGCACCGGCCGGTCGGCGCGCGCCGCCGCGAGCGTACGTGCAGGCCAGGGCGCCGGACGAGGGTGTCGCGGCCGAATTCACGGGCTCGTTACGTGAGAGCGGTCCCGTCGCCCCGGCCGGCGATCTCGGTGCGCTGGTGTTCATCGGGCCGTCACATGGCGCGGTCGACGAGGTCCGGTCCGGCGCTCGCGATCAGGGTGCGTCGAGCTCCTCGAGCAGGGCCGTGACCAGGGGGTGCCACGGGCGGCTCTGCGGGCCGCTGAGGACGACGGTGCGCTGGAGTCGCGGGGTGAGCGGGAGCATGACGAGCCTGGGCCCGAGCATCCCGGCGCCAAGGCTCGGCAGGATGGAGACGCCGAGACCCTTCTCGACCATCGTGATGAGCGTCGCGAGCTCGCGGACGCGACGCCTGCTCTCGAAGGGAAGGCCGGCCCGGTGGTGGAGCTCGCGGATCTGCTCCTCGTAGCCGCCGCCCGAGATGATCAACGGGTCCTCGAGCAGCTCGGCGAGGGTGATCCCGGCCTCCCGGGCGAAGGGGTGGTCGCGGCGGACGACGGCGCGGTACTCGTCGGTGGCGAGGTGGCGCGCACCCGTGGCGAGCGAGGGCGGGTCGACGAGGACGGCGGCGTCGACCATCCCGCCCTCCAGCCAGACGGACATCTCGCTGTCGTCGCCCTCGAAGACCTGGACGTCGACATCGGGCAGGCGCGCCTCCCAGCGACGCAGCAGCGTCGGCAGGATGGCCCGGTAGACGGTGGTGACGGTCGCCAGCCGGACGAGCCCGGTGAGCTGTGGGCTGCGGGCGGCGTCCTCGAGGGTGCCGACGGAGGCGAGCGCTGCACGCGCGTGCGGAAGGACTCGCTCGCCGAGAGCCGTCGGCCGAACGGGTGGATCGCGGTGCACGACGCGCCCGCCGACGCTGCGCTCGAGGGCGGAGAGCGCATGCGAGACGGCGGACTGCGAGATCGCGAGCGAGGCCGCGGCCTCGGTGAACGAGCGGTGGTCGACGGCGGCGACGAGGGCGCGGAGCTGGGCGAGGGTGACAGTCATGAGCAATGCTCATCGTCGCATGAATCTCCCCTCTTTGCTTCATGGCTGCGCCGGCTCCCAGACTCCTCTGCGGAGAGAGTGGAGGTCCCCGTGCTCGGGTCGTCGCGCGTCGTAGCGCCGCGTCTCGCGACGCCGCGCGTCGCAGCGCCGCGTATCGCGGTCGTGTACCTGGCGCTGACCGTCATCTGGGGGGCGAGCTTCCTCTTCCTCAAGGCCGCCCTCGTGGCGACGTCCCCCTTGGTGCTCGTGGTGGTGCGGCTCGCGCTGGCGACGGTCACGCTCGCGGTCGTGATGTCGGCGACGCGCCGCGCGTGGCCCCGGGACCGGGCGCTGTGGGGACACCAGCTCGTCGTGTCGGCGCTGCTGTGCGTGGTGCCCTACCTGCTCGTGGCCTGGGGCGCGCAGTACGTGGGGAGCGGGCTCGCGGGGATCATCACCGCGGCGACGCCGATGGCGACGGTGTTCTTCACGGCCTTGCTGCTGCCTGCGGAGCGCCTCAGCCGGTCGGGGGTGGTCGGGCTCGTGCTCGGGGCCGTGGGCGTGGTCGTCATCGTCGGTGGGGATGGGCTGACGGGCTCGGTGCCGGGGATGCTCGCCTGCCTCGCCGGCCCGGTCTGCTACGGGGCCGGGTACGCCTACCAGCGGCGCTTCGTCAGCTCGCGCCAGCTCGACGGTGTCACCGAGGCGGCGATGCAGATGGTCCTCTCGCTGGGGCTGGCTCTGATCGCGACGCCGTTCCTCGTCGCGTCACCGCTCGCCGTCGGCGGGCACGGGCCCGTCACGCTCGCCGTGGTGCTGAGCCTGCTGGCGCTCGGGGTCCTGTCGACCGGGCTCGGGTACGTCGGCAACGCGGTCGTGCTGCAGGCCTGGGGGGCGCAACGGACGGCGTCGATCACCTATCTGATGCCGGTGGTCTCGGTGACGCTCGGGGTGTTGCTCCTCGGCGAACGCCTTCAGTGGCTGGCGCTGGCAGGCGGTGTCGTCGTGATCGTCGGTGTCGTCGTCGGGCGCGGGAGGGTGGCGCAGCCCGCGCAGCCCGCGCAGCCGCGCGCAGACGGCGCAGACGGTCGAGGCGGCGACCCTCGAAGCGGAGGTCGTCCTGGCGGCGGAGCAGCTGCTCGAGGCGTCGTCGGCGGCGCTGGAGGTGGCGGCCGATGCCGCGCTGTGCTCGGGCGAGCGCGCTCCCGCAGCGACCCCAGCCCCCGCGGTGTCTGAGGGTGCTCGTGGCGGACCGCCGGAGGGCGCGACGCCGATCGCCGTCTGACTGTCGCCGTCCCGCCCTCTCGCTCTCGCTCCCGCCCGCGCGCTCAGCCGCCGCGGAGCTTGCTGAGCGCCGCGTCGAGGCGACGAGCGCGGGTCTCGGGGGCCTTGGCCGACTCGATCGCCTCGACGTGCGCCTTGCGGTGGCTCGGGGCCAGGGCGTCCCATGCCGCTGCGGCTACCGGGTCGGCGTCCAGACGTCGTGCGAGATCCGTCGGCGGCTCGACGATCCGGGGCCGGGTGTCCACCTCGATGTCGACGTCGACGTCGTCGCCACCCTCGATCCCCGACGTCGCCCGGTGCGCGCTGCTGAGCGGGACGATGAACGCGCCGTCGCGGCTCGCGATCGTCGTCCGGTAGCTGAACGCGCCGATCGTCACCACGACGGGTGGGCGCTTGCCCTGCCCGAGAGCCTCGACGACGTCGTCGGGCACGGGGATGCCGGTGTTGCGCCCGTGCAGGAGCACGGTGGTCCGGTAGCGCATCTGCCCTCCATGGATGGTCGAGCGGGTCCGGTCAGGTGAGGTCGTGCCCCTGAACCTAGGCGGCCTCGGGTCTCGGGCGTGAGGGATCCGGCGCGGCACGTGCGGGCGAGCCGTCAGGCCCGGCCCGGGTGGCCGAGGCCCGCGGGACGGCCTCGGCGGGCTCCTCGTGAAGCCTCGACCCGTCGGCGCGAAGGAACGTCCAGCCGCCTGCCTCCCGTCGCACGCGCAGATGTCGACGGTGGACGAGGTCGTGGTGGTGGTAGCAGAGCAGGATGCCGTTCTCCACCGACGTGCGCCCACCGGCGGACCAGGGGACGACATGGTGGACCTCGCCGAGCACCACGGGCGCTCCGCAGCCCGGGTAGCGGCAGGAGCCGTCGCGGGCGATCACGGCCCGTCGCTGCTGGCCGCTGTACGTGCGCTGCGCACGACCCACATCGAGAACAGCGCCCTCCGGCCCGAAGACCACACGGGAGATCTCGCTGTCGCAGGCGATCCGCCTCAGGAGGGACATCGGGATCGGCTCCCCGCCCTGGAGGGCGGCGGGGTCGATCAGGCGATCCCCGGGCCCGGGAACGTGACCCGGAGCGGGGTGGTGCGCGAAGGGTGGACCGCTCCTGGGATCGAGATCGGCACCGGTGGTGTCTGCGGTGAGCGGCAGCTCTCCCGCAGCGCTGGGCGTCCCCGCGCCGCCTGCCGTCCCCGCAGCGCCTGCCTTCCCGGCACCGCCTGCCGTGCCGTCATGCGCCCGCGGCTCCGGGTGGTCGTCGTCCGCCCGCGGCGCCGGGTGGTCGTCGGCGAGCCGGCGCATCGACTCCCAGGGCACGTGGACGACGATGTGGGGCCGCACCTGCTGCCCGCCTCCCGACAGGCCCTTGTCGAGGACGAGCCGCACGAGATCGACGAGCGAGGAGGCCTGGCGTTCCTCGCGGCTGCGCTCGTCGCCGAGCGGCGGGACGCCGCCGACGGCCCGCAGCGCCGTCGCCAGGGCCTCGCCGTGCTCGTGGGTGAGGAATCCCGTGAAGGCCATGCCGTCGACGCGACGGCTCAGCGTCAGGTGCTCCTTCGCGCAAGCGCGCTCGTGCTCCGCCTCGGCGGCGGCGGCATCGACCTTGGTCGCCCAGGTCTTGACCTCCCGGCGGAACTGGTCGACGGGCAGGACCCTGGCGCAGGCTACGAGGTGGGACTCGTTGAGGTCGGGACGGTCCCCGGCGAGCGCCGCGCGCCGCGCCTCGGAGGTCGGCCCGAGCTGGGCGAGCACCTGCGCATGCTCGAGCGTGACGCGTCCGGCCTTGACCTCCTGCGCTGTGGCGCGGAGCTCTGCGTCGAGGACGCGCCCGAGGGACGCCTCGCGTCGTACGGCACCGACCGAGGTCCGTTCCTGGCGTGCCATCCACTCGGGGAACGTGCGACTACCGCCGGCGGACCAGCGCCCGTCGTCCTCGATCCTCGCGAGCAGCCGCGCGCCGAAGGCCTGGAGCTGATCCGTCACCGTGCGGAGCTGTGCGTGCAGCAGGGGGCCGCTCGCGCCGTCCACGGAGTCGAGGTCGAGGTCGATCAGGGCGGCGGCCTCAGAGCAGAGGCGTGCCATGCGGTCGGCGACCGCCGTGCTGCCGTCCATGCGCCTCCGTCCGTCGAGCCCTGTTCGAACAAATGTACGAACGGGGTCTGACATCGGGATCGGAGGACCGCCGTGGCTGTGGACGACCGGACGGGGCAGTCGCCTGCGAGCGGCTCAGCGGAAGGCGCCCGCAAGCATCGCGATACCCAGCACGGCTCCGATCAGCCCGCCGACGATCCCGGTGATCGCCCGGCCGCGGCCGTGGCCGCCCTGCCTGGCACGAGCGAGCGCCCAGATCCCCACGCCGATCGAGAAGGGGGCGAGGACCCAGACGAGCATGCTGAAGAGGCCGAGGTACCCGGCGACGACGGACTGCCAGGAGCGCCCGACGGGCAGGACCCAGTGCAAGGCCTCGCCCGGTCCCGCCCCGGCGACCGCGGGAGCCGGGGCGAAGCCATGGGGCGCCCACCCCGGAGCCGAGCCGGCGACCCACCCCTGCCCCGATGGACCAGGAGCCGCGTACGCCTGTGCCCCGGGGTAGGTGCAGCCCAGCGGCGCGTGCTGGCCCCAGGTCTGAGCCCCGGGGCTGCAGTCGGCCGGGGGGCGTATGCCTGCGCCCCAGGAGCCGCGTACGCCTGCGGCCCGGGAGTCGCGGGCGCTACCGGCACCCCGTCCGGCACCCACTGCGCCGTCGACGGCGGAGCCGGCGGGCGGTCCGCGAACGGGTCATGATCAAGATTCCCCATGAACCACCTTCGGCAGCAGCGCGGCCCACCTTGACCCTCGCCCCCCGTCCGGCGGTACGGGCGACGCGCGGTCGGTCCCTCCTGTGCATCGGCGCACCACGTCGGTGCCCCGCCGTAGCCTTGCGGGGCCGACCCGAGGAGACCCACCCGATGCCCACCCCGATCGACACCCTGCGCACCGTCTTCGGCTACGACGCCTTCCGCGGCGAGCAGGCGCAGATCATCGACACCGTCGTCGCCGGCGGCGACGCGCTCGTCCTGATGCCCACCGGCGGCGGCAAGTCGCTCTGCTACCAGATCCCCGCGCTGGTCCGCGCCGGGCACCGGCGTCGTCGTCTCCCCGCTGATCGCCCTGATGCAGGACCAGGTCGACGCGCTGTCGCGCGCTCGGCGTCCGCGCCGGCTTCCTCAACTCCACGCAGGACCTACGACGAGCGTCGCGGCGTCGAGCAGGCGCTCCTCGCCGGCGAGCTCGACCTGCTCTACCTCGCCCCCGAGCGCCTGCGCGTCCCGGAGACCCTCGCGCCTGCTCGCGCGCGGCCGAGATCGCCGTCTTCGCGATCGACGAGGCCCACTGCGTGTCCCAGTGGGGCCACGACTTCCGGCCCGACTACCTCCAGCTGCACGTCCTGCGGCGAGCGCTGGCCCGACGTGCCCCGCATCGCGCTGACCGCGACCGCCACCAGCCGACGGCAGCCGAGATCCGCACCCGACTGCGGCCTCGACCACGCCCGCACCTTCGTCGCGAGCTTCGACCGGCCCAACATCAGCTACCGGATCGTGCCCAAGGACAACCCGCGCGCCCAGCTGCTCGAGCTGCTGCGCACCGAGCACGACGGCGACGCCGGCATCGTCTACTGCCTCTCGCGCGCCTCGGTCGAGCAGACGGCCGCCTTCCTCGTCGCCCAGACGGCATCGCCGCGCTGCCGTACCACGCGGGCCTCGACGCGCGGACGCGCGCGGCCAACCAGTCGCGATTCCTGCGCGAGGACGGCATCGTGATGGTCGCGACGATCGCCTTCGGGATGGGCATCGACAAGCCCGACGTGCGCTTCGTCGCGCACCTGGACCTGCCGAAGTCCGTCGAGGGCTACTACCAGGAGACCGGGCCGCGCCGGCCGCGACGGGCTGCCGTCCACGGCATGGCTCGCCTACGGGCTGGCCGACGTCGTCCAGCAGCGACGCATGATCGACACCTCCGACGGCGACGCGGCGCACCGCCGGCGGCTCTCCGCGCACCTCGACGCGATGCTCGCGCTGTGCGAGACGGTGACCTGCCGACGCGTCCAGCTGCTCGCCTACTTCGGTCAGGACTCCGCCCCCTGCGGCAACTGCGACACCTGCCTGAGCCCCGCCGGACGCCTGGGACGGCACCGTCGCGGCGCAGAAGCTGCTCTCCGCCGTCGTGCGCCTGGACCAGCGCGGGCAGCGCTACGGGGCCGGGCATGTCATCGACATCCTGCTCGGCAAGGTGACGCCGCGGATCAGTCAGCTCGGCCACGAGGAGCTCAGCGTCTTCGGCGTGGGCGACGACCTCGACGACAGGGCCTGGCGCGGAGTCGTGCGACAGCTGCTGGCTCAGGGGCTGCTCGGGGTCGACTCCTCCGGCTACGGCACGCTGCACCTCGTCGAGGAGTCGCGGGCCGTCCTCGCGGGCGAGCGCGACGTCCTGCTGCGCCGTGAGGCCGCGCGCCCGACGAAGGCGACCCGCTCCAAGGCGAAGGCACGCGCCGCCGTCGTCGCCGATCTCTCGGCCGACGCCGTCGACCTCTTCGACCGCCTCAAGGCCTGGCGCGCGGGGGTCGCCAAGGAGCAGGGAGTCCCGGCGTACGTCGTCTTCCACGACGCGACCTTGCGCGCGATGGCCGAGCGGCGCCCGACGTCGACCGACGAGCTCGCCGGGGTCAGCGGGGTCGGTGCGGCGAAGCTCGACAAGTACGGCGAGGGCGTGCTGGCGGTCGTCGCCGGCTGAGACCCCGGCTCGGACGGGGTCCGGGTGCGAGGTGCCGACCAGTCGTCCGTCCCGCTGGCCGACCGTCGTCCGTCCCGCTGGCCGTCTGCGGTCGGCCGCTTCCGGTCGGCCGCCCGACGTCGGCCGCCCGACGTCGGCCCCTCTGCCGGCCCTCCCACTGCGAGCCGCGCGCCGTCAGTCGCCTGCCGCCAGCCGGCGCGCGTGCCGCGTGTCGAGCCAGTGCAGGAATCCGCCCTGGACCACGATCGCCACGCCGTCGCCCCGTCGCCGTGGGTCGCGCGCCAGGTGGGCACCGCCGAGGACGTAGCCGAGGTCGAGCACGGCATTGGCCCACAGGACCCTGCGGAGCCTCGTCCGGCGGGCAGCGAGGTCGCCGCCGTCACCGCCGTCGTCGCTCGCGCGCCGGCTCCGTCGCGAGGCAGCGACCCGGCCACCCGCAACCAGCACCCCGTCGACCGCCGCCCAGCCCATCGTCTGACGCCCGAAGGCGGTGAGCTGGGACCGGCGGGCGCGGCGCCCGGCGAGCCACGCCGCCGCCCCGAGCACGGCGCTCACCGCGGCCCCGACCCCGAGCTCGCGGAGCAGGGGTCCCTCGATCGTCCCGGCGCTACCCGTGGGCACCGTCGTCGTCCACCGTCAGCTCGATCAACGGGCTGTGCTCCATCATGACCTCGAGGTCGTCGCGCCCCCAGGTCGCGGCCGCGGCGGCCAGCAGCTCGCGTCGCTCGGCAGGATCGGTGACCACGCGCGCCGTCGCGGGGACGTCCGCCTCGACCGTCTGCTTGAGGTGCACGACGACATGGGGATCGGCCTCGACGTTGTGCAGCCAGGCACGCGTCCGGCCGGGGACGGGCATGCCGCTGATGAAGAGCCGACCCGCCAGGTGGTGCAGGACGATCTCGATCCGGCGAGGATCGCCGGTGCGCCGGCCGGTCGTGGTGAGGTCGATGACCTGGTTCCGGGCGAGGGCGGTGCGGACGGTGCTGTCCATGGGTGCTCCGGTCGTCGTCGGACGGGGAACGGGCCAGGGCCGAACGGGGGGCCCTCGACCCAGTGTGCGCCGGGCGCCGCGCGCGGGCATGGGGATGGCGCCGCTGGGCGTCCGCTGTGCGACAGGATGAGCCGACGACGCCCGCCCGGGCGCGGACGAGGAGCGCAGCGTGCGGCACTCAGCAGGGCGACTCCCCGCGCGCCCGCGGACGACGGCGGGCCTCCGGTGAGCCCCTCAGGTCGGGCGCCGGCGCGTGGCTGGTACCCCTCGCCCGAGGGCCGTCCGGTCTCGCGCTTCTGGGACGGCGTGCAGTGGACCGGCTGGTTGACCGACGGGCGGACGACGTGGTTCGACGCGGCGGTCCGCCGCCCGCTCACGGGTGCGGACGTCGGCGCGCTGCGGTTCGTCGAGGAGGTCTTCCTCCCGGAGGCGCTCGCCCGTGGGGCCCTTGCGCCCGAGCAGCGTGGCGGGCTCGGCCAGGTGGTCCAGGCGATGATGGGCGAGGCCGCCGCGGCGGCGAGGTCGGCCGAGCAGGCGTGGCAGCCCGGGCCGGTCGGTGAGGCGGCGGCGTCGCCCGCGTCCGCCGTCCCGGCCGCCGGACCGCCTGCGCCCCCGATCACGCCGGTCCCGGGGGGTCAGCCCGACCTCGCGGGCGCGGGCACGCCCTACGCGGGCACGCCCGCCCAACCCGCCGGCCCCTACGCGGGCACGCCCTACGCGGGCACGCCCTACGCGGGCACGCCCTACGCCGGCACGCCCGTCCAGCCCGCCGGCCCCTACGCTGGCATGCCCGTCCGGCCCGCCGGGCCCTCGGCAGGCGTGCCCCATGGCGCTCGCCCCGGGTTCCGTCCGGCCGCCCCGGCCGCACCCCGGGAGCCCAGCAGGGTCGCCCGCTGGTGGGCCGAGACCTGGGCACGGATCGGCTCCGACGTGGCCGTCCACGGCCTGGCGTACCTCGGCGTGCTGCTCCTGTTCGTCGGCGTCTTCGGCCTGGTGGCCTTCGCGTTCGGCTCGGTGGCCCCGAGCATGCGGCCGGTCGCCGAGCTCGCGTCCGCCGCGGTCACCTTCGCCGCCGCCCGCATGCTCCTGAGGCACGGTGCGACCGTCGTCGCCCGTGCGATGGAGGGGGTCGCGGGGCTCATCCTCCCGTTGATGATCGTGACCTCGACCGTCGACGACTTCCCCGTCCCGCCCGATCTGCACGGTGCGGCGATGCCCGTCGTGCTCGCCGCCACCTGCCTCGCGCTCGCCGCTGGCTACGTGGCATGGGTGGCCCGCCATCGTGCGAGCGGTCTGCGCTTCGTCGTCGCCCCGACGATGTGGCTCGGCGTCGCGATGGGCGCGATCGGCCTCGGGCGACCGATCCCCACGGGGCAGGACGTCGCCGTCCCGGGGAGCGGCCAGGTCGCCGCGATCGCCGTCGCGGTGCTGCTCACGGCCGTGCTCGCCCGGCTGGCGTCGCCCGCGCCCGCCGCGACGACGCCCTCGCCTGCGACGTCGGGAGACGGCTCGCTCTCCATGCTCCTGGCGCGCTCCGCGCAGAGCGCTGCGCTCGTCGGATCCGTCGTCGTCGCCGTTCTCGCGCTCCTGACCTGGCTCGCGGGTGGCTGGCCCACGGCCGCCGTCGCGGTCACGGCCGTCGCGATCGCCGGGACCTGGCAGCTGCTCCCGAGGGTCCCGGCCGCCGTCGCGGATGTCGGCGCGGTGCTCTGGTGGGCGCTCGTGGCGATCCGGCTGTTCTCCGACGGCGGGGCGGCGCGGATCGGCGTGACCGGCTCGGTCGCGGCGCTCGGCTTCGTCGTCCTGATCGAGGTGCTCGGTCGCCGGGCCCGGTCGGTCGCGGCGATCGGGCTCGCGGCGGGCGGCCTGGTCGTGACCGTGATCGCGGTGCTTGCGGGGGCCTCGGGCGTCGGGTGGGCGGCCGGGCTGTGCGGCGTGCTCACGCTGTGGGCCGGCGCGCGTCGGCGCTCACCCTTCCCGATCGAGAGGGCGCCGCTCGTCCTCGACGTGCTGGCCGGCTCCCTGCCCGTCCTCGGTCTCGTGGCCGTCGCACGGGTCGAGGACGTCGACGTCACGATGCTCGCCGCCGCGGGGCTCGTCCTCGTCGCGACGCTCCCCGCGCGCCTCGCGCGCCTCGGGCGAGGCGGTGGCGACCGGTTCTGGACGACGTGGTGGCGGTCGGCCTTCGCGGTCACGGCCGTGGTCGAGACCCTGCGCGGGCTCGCGACGCTGGTCGACAACGGGCTCGAGCCGAGCGACTCGATCGCTCTCGCCCCGCTCGGCTGGCTCGCGTGGTCGCCGGTGATCGTCTCGCTCACGCTCGCCGTCGTCGCCGTGCTCGGGCCGATGCCGCGTGTGCCGCGCGTGTGGATCGTCGTCGGGCTCGGGTGGTGGGCGTGGATCGTCGGCGCGGCGCTCGCTGATGCGGACCTCCTGCTGCGCGCCGCCGTGCCCGCCGTCGCCGGGCTCGCGCTGGTGGTCCTTGCGCATCGTGGACGCGCGTTGGCCGCCGGAGCGGGTGAGCAGGCTCCGGTCCTGGGAGTCCCGGCGGCTGGGCCGGAGGGTGCCGTCGTCGGGGAAGAGGGCCGACCAGTCGCCCCGTGGCCCGGCGCGGTCCCGGCCTCGCTCGGGCTCGCGGGGCACCTCCTCGCCGCCGTCACGGTGGCCGTCGCCGACGGCGGTTGGCCGGCCGAGCTCGCCTTCGTGCTCGCCGCACTCGGCTGGGCGGTGACCGCCGTCGCCGCGGACCGCCGTCGTTCGCCGGTCGCGGAGGTGCTGGACCGACTGGGAGCCCTCGGACGGCTCGCCCCGTGGTCGATCGCCCTCCTCGCCCTCCCGTTCGCGGCGATGGGCGCGATGCACCTCGCGGGCGTCGTCGACCTCGGGGAGCCGTGGGGCTCGACCCCGCTCATGGCTGCGGCGCTCGCGTACGCGGCGGGCCTGCGGTGGATCACGGCGCGGGCTGCGTCCGCCGAGCGCGTGGTGACCGCCGAGGTCGGGGTGCCCGCTGAGGCCGTGGTGTCCGCAGCGACCGCGGTGCCAGCCGACCCGGCGACCCCCGCCACGACCCGCGTCACGACCCGCGCCACGACCCGCGCTGTCGGACCCCTCACCTGGATCTCCTTCCTTGCCGCGGTCGGCGGGATGCTCGGCGCGGGGGGACCGTGGCCGTTCGTCGTGGCCGGTGCCGCGCTCGTCGGTGCCGTCGTGCTCCTTCCGGGCTCGCGCCGTGCAGCGGTGACGATCTGGACTGCGTGGCTCGTCGTCGTCCCCGTGCTCGCCGTCGTCGCGGGGACCCTCTCCGAGGGCTTCCCGAGCGACCGGCAGGACCTGCTCGTCCTGTGGACCGTCGTCGGCGCCAGCGGCCTCCTGGCGCTCGCCGCGCTCGTGGCCGACGGCGCTCGGCCCGACGAGCCGCGCGTGCTCCCTCTGCGGCGTGCACTCCGGCCCCCGGTCGTCCTCGGCCTGGCTCAGCTGGCCCTCGGGCTCGCCGCCGCGCTCGTCGCGCCGACCCGGCAGGAGAACGTCGTCGTGCTCGGGGTGGCCGGCCTGCTCCTCGCGATCGCGCTGGTCACGGGTGTGGGGATCAGCGCGGGGGTCGCCGTCGTCGTGGGGTGGCTCGGCTGGCACCTGCTCGCGGATCCGGGGACGCCGTGGGCCGACGTCGCTGTCGCCGGCGGGCTGGTCGCGGCCGGTGTCGGTGTCTCGCTCCTGCCGGGGCACCGCCGTGGATGGAGCCGCTGGGACGTGCCGGTGGCGATCGCGGGTGTACCCGCGGCGCTGCTCGCGCTGGCGACGGCCCAGGGGGCGCAGGTCGCCCCGGTCTTCACGGTGGTCGGCCTCCTCGTCGCCGGCGCGGCGGTCCGGCTCAAGCGTCGTCGGGTGCTCAGCGAGGTGCTCGGGGCCGTCGGGACGGGGATCATCCTGGTCGGCACGGCCGAGGCGAGCGCCGGCTGGCTGGCCCTGGCGCTGCTCGCGCTCTCCGGGGCGCACACCGCGATCGCGGCGGTCCGTCCGGGCGGGACGACGAGGACGATCCGGCAGGTCGTCGGCGCGCTGGCCGCGGCCTCGGCCTGGGGCGCGGCGCTGGGCTGGCTCGACTGGTCGGCGCAGGCGGCCTCGGACGCGACCGCGGCGGGGGGCGCGACAATCGTCGTGCTGCTCCTGCTCGCGGCGATCCTCTGGCGCCTCGGCCGGTCGTGGACCGTCGTCTGGGGCGCGGTGGCGACGCTCCTCTCCCTCGGAGCCCTTCTCGCCGTCGTCGGCTCCGGCACTGCTGCGTGGTCCTGGTGGCATGTCGTCGCGCTCGTCCTGCTCGCGATCGCGGCCGGCCTCGTGGTCCGCATCTGGCCGTGGGCGCCGGGGCGGACCGTCGCGGTCGTCATCGGGCTGCTCGGCCTGCTCGTCGCGTTCTCGGTCCTGGGCTGGACGGCTGCGACGCGGGTCGGCGTGCTCGTGGGGGTCTCGGCCGCCTGTGCCGTCGGGACGGCGCTGCTCGCCTGGCTCGCGCGGGGGGCGGCGTCGGCGTCGGCGCCTGTCGTCGGCGCAGCGACCACGGGTGCCGCTCCGGTGCCGGAGGCCGTGGCCGGGGATCGCGGCGGCTCGCCCGCGGGTCCTGCCTCAGCGCAGGAGCGCCCGATCGGGTCGCGTTGGCTGCTCCCCGTCACCGGTGGTGGGGTGGCCGCCGTCGTCCTCGCGCTGGTGATCGCCGCTGCCTCGGGCGCCGGCCTGCTCGCGGCGCCGTTCGCCGGCGCGACGATCCAGGTCGCTGCCGCGGGGTACGCCTGGCGCAAGGTCGGCATGCGGCTGGCCGCACCGGTGCTCGCCTGGGCGACGTGGGCCGCACTCGTGCCGGAGCTCGCCGCCGGGGCGTCGGCGTCCTGGTACACGCTGCCCGTCGGTCTCGCGCTGCTCGCCGTCGTCTCGATCTGGCGGGCGGAGCGTCGCGCGCAGGGCCTCGCGCCGTCGGACCCCCCGGGGATCGCCCTCGAGCTCACCGGGATCGCCTTCCTCGTCGTCACCTCCTGGGTGCAGGCGTTCACCGTCCACATGGTCCATGCGCTGCTCGCGGCGGCGATCGGCATCGCGGTGCTGAGCTGGGGGCTGAGCACCCGGGTGCGCCGGCGATTCGCGGCCGGAGCCGTGGTGATCCTGGTGTCGCTCGTGCTCGCGGTGATGGCACCGCTGGTCGCGCTGGTGCCTGTGTGGGGTGGAGCCGCGGTGTGGATCGCGGTGGCTGTGCTCGGGATGGTCGCGGTGCTCGTCGCGACGCTGCTCGAGCGGGGTCGCGCGGCGGCGGATCGCGCGGGCGAGCGCGGCTGGGAGTAGCGGGGTCGCGCGGCGGCGGCTCGCGCGGGCGAGCGCGGCTGGGAGCAGCGAGGGGGCGCGGCGGCGCTGTGCGCGCGGCGGCGCGAGGGGAATGCTCTCGCGCGGCGAGGGGTTGCCCCAGGACCACGGATTTCTCGTCGTCGAGCCCATCCAGCGGCGTGCGGCGCACGAAGACGGGGTGGAAGGCCGGGAACGGCGGTGCTGATCGGTTGCGCTGCGGCTCGGCGAGCTCGACGACCTGGAGGCCACGATGACCGCCACGATCCGCCCTGTCCGCCTGCTCCGCGCTGTCCGCGCTGTTCGCTCCGGACCTCAGGCCCGCCGGTCCACGCTGCTGCGCGCGGGGTCGCTCGCGCTCGCGGCCGGACTCGCCCTGAGCGCCTGTGCGAGCGCGGGAGAGCCCACCGCCGGGGCGTCGTCCTCCGAGTCGTCGTCCGATGCGGCGATGGCGGAGAAGTCGCCTGAGGTGATGGAGTCGGGTGACGCGATGGCGTCGGGTGACGCGATGGCGACCGGCCCGCTGGCGTTCAGCGCGGCGACGGTCTCCGGAGGGTCGCTCGACGTCGCGAGCTACGAGGGCAAGCCCGTCGTCCTGTGGTTCTGGGCACCGTGGTGCACGATCTGCCGCGGCGAGGCGCCGAACGTGTCGTCGATCGCCGCGGAGCTCGGTGGCGACGTGACCTTCATCGGGGTCGCCGGCCGAGGTGAGGTCGACGCGATGCAGGCCTTCGTCTCCGACACGAAGACGAGCGGGTTCGAGCACCTGGCTGATGTCGACGGATCGATCTGGTCGAGCTTCGGGATCGTCTCCCAGCCCTCGTTCGCCTTCGTCGCGCCGGACGGAACGGTCGAGAAGGTGGTCGGCGCCCTCGGTTCCGACGCGCTGCGCGAGCGCGCGACGGCCCTGATCGAGGGCTGATCGACGGTGGATCCCGCGATCCTCACGCTCGCGTTCGTGGCGGGCGCGGTGGCGGCGTTCAACCCCTGCGGGTTCGCGCTGCTGCCGGCATACCTGACGATGCTCGTGGCGTCGCCCGACGGCGAGCCCGGGAGGGGCGCTGCGGCCGCTCGGGCGCTGCGATTCACGGCAGGGATGACGGTCGGCTTCGTGGCGGTGTTCGGTGCGTTCGCGCTGGTCATCGCTCCGCTGGCGATCTCGATCGAGCGGTGGTTGCCGGTGCTGACCGTCGTCCTCGGCGTGGTGCTGCTCGGGCTCGGTGCGTGGCTGCTCTCCGGCCGGGAGATGAAGCTGCCGGCGTTGAGGCGCGGTGGCACGGCGCCGGGAGCGAGCTGGTGGTCGAAGGTCGGCTACGGGGTGACGTTCGCCCTCGCGTCGCTGTCCTGCACGATCGCGCCGTTCCTGGCGGTGACGACGACGGCCTTGCGCACCGGGAGCCTCGCGGGGGTCGTGGTGGCCTTCGTGCTCTACGCGCTCGGGATGGGCGCCGTCGTCGGGCTGCTGGCGATCGCCGCGGCGACGGCGAGCTCGTCGATCACCGCGCGGCTGCGCCGGGCGAGCCCGGTCATCTCGCGTCTGAGCGGCGCGTTGCTGCTTCTCGCGGGGGCGTACGTCGCCTGGTACGGCTGGTTCGAGCTGCGCGTGCTGGGTGGCGAGCAGGTGTCGGACCCGGTGGTCAACGCGGCCATCGGCGTGCAGAGCTGGCTGACGAGGTTGGTCGCGGGGCTGGGTACCGGTGGCGTGGCGATCGTCGCGGCCGTGGTGCTGGCGGTCGCGGCTGCGGTGCTCGTGCGCGGGGTGCGGCGGCGCAGGGCGGAGAGGGCGTCGGTGGCCGTGGGCTGACGGTGCGGGTGCTGGTGGGGGCGCTGGCGGGCGGTGCTTGTGGTGCTCGTGGTGCTCGTGGGGGTCAGGGGTTGGACACGAGGACGGTGTGGGCCTCGTCGATCTGCGCGGTCTGGGGCGGGGAGGTCGTGAGAGCGGTGCCGAGGACGGGGAGCCAGGGTCCGGTGCCGTTGACCTGATAGGTGCCGGTCCAGGTGGTGCGCAGCGTGAGCTGGTAGGTGCCGGGCGCCGTGTACGGGCGGGCCACGGTGTGGTGCGGGTACGGCGCGCCGGGGTCGGTGGTGAGCAGGGGTGGGGTTCCGTCACCGAAGTCCCAGGCGTATCGCGTCGGGGTGGCGCGGACGGTGACGGGCGTGCCGAGGATGGTCGTGGAGAGGGTCTGGGTGGCGGGGTCGGTGTAGACGATGAGGTCGGCGTTGACCAGGCCGTGGCCGTCGGCCGGTTGGAGCTGCGGGGCAGATGGCGTCAGGGGGAGGCGCGAGAAGTCGGCCGCGGTGAGGATGACGGTGGCCGGGGGGTCTTCGGGGCAGCCGCCGTTGTCGACCTGTTCCCAGGGGCCGGTGAAGGCGCCGGTGGCGTCGATGGGTCGGCGGAAGAGGGGATCCAGGGCGCGGGTGCCGTCGGCGCAGGTGCGGGTGTAGGCGCCGTTCGCGACGCCGTCGATGCAGGCCGTGGGTGAGGACGCGAGGCCGGCTAGGGAGCCGCAGGTCTTGAGTGGAATTCGCACCGACCTGTACGTAGGTCGAGCAATCGTGGGGTTGCCGTCGTCTTTCGTCACCTCACTCCGATCCCTTCGATGTCGAACGTGCGTCATCTTCGGCTCCGGCCGCGAAGATGCGTCGGCGGATCTGCGGATTGCGAGTACGACGGGAGCCCCAGGAAGAGCCTGACGCAGATGCGCCAATTCGTCTGAGGCTCCGAGCGTGCCGCCGACCATGCATGGCTCCGAATGCGATGCGCGCCTCATTGAGCCGACCCTGGCTTTGCGCTCGACCAGGAGAATCCAGCCGCGGGCGGCCGAGATGAGCCCGGATCGAGCGTTCCCTGCTCTGCGCCGGCGGTCGAAGCAACCGAGCCATCGCTATTGACCGCCGAACTCCACGGCAGACGGAGATTGACCGTGAAGATCCGCAGAGGTCTCGTCGTATGAGGCGATCGTGAAATCCGAATGCGGGCTGCTCGGCGCGCTCGAAGCGCCCGCCGTCGGCAGTACCGGGTGGTTACCGAGTCGACGAGGCGTGAACAGAACCCGCACTCATCGCCGAAGCCGCCACCCAAGGCTCGCTGTCACCCGTCGGAGGACGTACTCGTACAGTGCCATGAAGTACTTCGCCGCGGCGGCCGCGCCGGCTTCGTCGTCGTGCGCCATCTCGGCCGGCTGCGTGGGCTCGAGCGATCGCCGTCTCGCTCGCCGTCGGGCTTGGCGTCGGCGACTGGCTCGATGTCGCTGACGTCGGTGCGATCGTCGGCTCGGCAGTCGTCGGACCGCAGGCGCTCGCTCCGCCGACGACCAGGACCGCGCACGCCACCACCGCCGCGACTCGTCGCCCGACGCTCGCGCGTGCCCCCGCTGCGACCCCCCGCATCATGACCGGGACCCTACCGGCGGCGCGGCGCCCTGGGGAGGGGTTTGGTCGGGCTGTGGATGAGCTCGCGTCAGGCTCGCCTTCGAGGACCAGCCGCGCTCAGGACCGGCACCCTCCAGACAAGCACCCTCCAGACGAGCACCCTCCAGACAAGCACCCGTCAGACAAGCGCCCGTCAGACGAGCACGGGCCCCGGCCGAGCCGTCGCGCGCTCGCCGAGCTTCACGACGACGACCCCCGTGAGGATCAGCGCTCCGCCCACGAGCTGCACCGCCCGTGGCAGCTCTCCGAGCAGGATCCACGCGAACCCGATCGCCGCTATCACCTCCACGAGCGCCACGAACGATGCGAGGCGGGAACCGAGCCGCCGGGTGGCAGCGATCCCCGTCGTGTACGCGACCGCGGCCGTGACGAGCCCGAGCGCGAGCATCGGCGCCCACCACGGAACCTCGTGACCCGAGTAGACCGCCATCGAGGTCGAGGCGCGCAGCGGCAGCAGGCCGACGGCGCCGAGAACGCCGAGCGCGAGGGCTCCGACCACGAGCCCGCCGGCGGCGAGCGTGAGCGGCGGCAGGCCTGTCGTGTCGTCGGCTGAGAGCACGAAGTACGTCGCCGCACCGACCATCGCGCCGAGCGCCCAGGAGACGCCGGCGACGCTCAGCCCGATGCCGCCGACGAGGTCCAGCACGAGGACGAGGCCGATCGCTGCGATCGCCGCGCCCGCGAGGGTCAGGCGCCCCGGCCGTTGACCGTGGCGCAGCCACAGCCACAGGACGACGGCGGCCGGCGCCGTGTACTCGATCAGCAGCGCCGGTCCGACCTGCATCGAGGTCACGGCGGAGAAGTAGCAGAACTGGGCACCGGCCACCGCGAGCACGCCGTACAGGGCGATGAGCAGCGCGTTGCGGCGGAGCAGCGACCACCGTCCGCGGAGTGCGAGGAGGCCGAGCGGGACGACGACGAGCGCCGCGATCGTCACGCGCGCCAGGGTCGCGGCGCCGGGGCTCCACCCCGTGTCGAGCAGCCCGCGGACGAGCCCTCCCGAGGCGCCGAACGAGATGGCCGAGATCCCAGCGAAGGCGAGACCCGAGGTCAGCCGCGAGCCGGGGACAGCCACCGGAACACGCGCCGCGTCATGGGTCATGGAAGCCATGGGTCATGACGCTAGGCCCGCGACGTGTAACCTGTCAACGTGATCTTCACTCATGACACGGAAGCGGCGCTCCAGGCCGCCGTGGAGCTCGTCAACACGGCGAAGGAGCCGGACACGCTCGGGTCGACGGCGTCGCTCACCGAGTTCGTCGAGCGCTGGGGCTACAGCGGCCGGCACGACGGGACCCAGGTCGAGCTCGACGAGGTCCGAGCCCTCCGCCCGGTGCTGCGCAGGCTGTTCGTCGCGACGCGGGACGACGCCGCCGCCCAGGTCAACACGATCCTTGCCGGCGCGCCTGCCCTGCCACAGCTCGCGCGGCACGGAGCCCACGACTGGCACATCCATGCCGTCGCCCCGGGTGAGGCGCTGGCGACGCAGATCGCCGTCGAGACCGCGATGGCGATGGTGGACGTGATCCGCGGCGACGAGATGTCCCGGCTCGGGCTGTGCGCGGACGACGGCTGCGAGGGGATCGTCCTGGACCTGTCCCGCAACCGCTCGCGGAGGTTCTGCTCCGCCGCCTGCGGCAACCGTCACGCCGTCGCTGCCTACCGGGCCAGGCAGGCCGAGCAGTAGGTCGTCGCGGCGCGGTCCCGCCCGCAGGGTCCCGGCCTGCCGGCGGTCCCGCCCGCAGGGTCCCGCCCTGCCGGCCGGGTCAGGCTCTCGGCTCCCGAACCTCGAGCAGCAGCCACCCGCTTCCCGTGAACCCGACGTCGAGCACGATGGTGCCGCTCGAGGCGGCGCTCGAGACCGCCGTGTGCGTCAGGCCGTCCTTCGCGACGGCGGCTGTCGAGGAGCAGTCGAAGGCGACCGTGTAGATCCCGGTCGTCTCGTCGCCGCTCACCGAGGCGCCGGGCTCGAGCGTGATCACGCCGCCCGTGACGCCCCCACCGGAGCGGTACAGCTCACTCACCGAGTAGGCGAGGCCGCAGAACTCGCAGTACTCGTCGCTCAGCACCGACCAGTCCCGGATGTCGCCGGTCGCTGTGAGGTAGTTGAGGAGCTCGACGAAGTACGTCGCGGCAGCGACGGCACCGGGCTCGCCCGGCTCGGCCCACTCGGCGGGGCGGGTCGGTGCGCCGGTCCCCTCGGAGGATCGGGCCGTCGATGCATCCGGCCTGTTCTGGGGTGGCTCGGGCGAGGTCGTCGCGGCCGAGGGGGATGCCGCGGCCGCAGGTTCCTTGGCGTCGGTCGAGCAGCCGGAGAGCCCGAGGGCGAGGGCCAATGCCGCGCAGACGAGGGCCGTGGTCGACAGGCGGGGACGTGAGTGTCGTGAGGTCATGCCGGCGACCGTAGGAAGGGCGGGCCGGCGAGCGGGCCGCGGCCTGGCGGGCCTGTGGACGATCGAGGTCGCGCTACCGCCGGGAGAGCTCCGGGGTCCGCGGCATCGCCAGCGCCACCAGCAGGCCCAGCACCGCCACCCCGGCGATCGTCACGAAGGCCGCCGTCACGGCGCCGTTGAACGCAGCCGGGTCAGCGGTCGCCGTCTGGCCCCGCATCAGGCCGTTGACCAGGGCTCCGAGGACGGCGACGCCGACGGCGGAGCCCATCGAGCGTGCGAAGAGGTTGGCTCCGGTGACGACGCCGCGCTGGCCCCAGTCGACGCTCGACTGCGCGGCGATGAGGCTCGGGGCGGCGACGAAGCCCAGGCCTGCGCCGGTGAAGAAGAGGCAGAGGCCCGTGGACAGCACCGAGGGCCGCGTCGAGGTCAGGGCGAGCGCCGCGGTCGCCACGACGACGACGACCGCACCGATGATCACCGTCGTGCGGAAGCCGAAGCGCAGGTAGGCGCGGCCGGCCTGGGCGGCGGAGATCGGCCAGCCGATCGTGAGAGTCGCGAGCGTCAGGCCGCTGACCAGCGGAGTCGATCCGACGAGTGCCTCGAGGTACGTGGGGACGTAGGTGGTGACGCCCATGAGGATCACGCCGACCGTGACGCCGATGAGGGCCGTCGTCCCGAGCAGCCGACGCGAGAGCACCCACAGCGGGAGGACGGGCTCGGGCGCGCGGCGTTCGACGGCGACGAACGCGGCGAGCATCGAGGCCCCGATCGCGAAGGCGCCGATGCTCTGGGCGGAGCCCCAGCCCCAGGCGTTCCCGCCTTCGAGCAGCGCGAGGATGAGCAGGCTCGTGGCCCCGGTGAGCAGGGCTCCGCCGGCCCAGTCGATGCGGTGCGTGGTGTGCTCGACGGTCTCGTGGAAGCTGCGGATGAGCAGCCAGGCGGCGAGCAGGCCGAGGGGGACGTTGACGTAGAAGATCCACTGCCACGTGAGGTACTGCGAGAAGACTCCGCCGAGGGTCGGGCCGATGACGGCCGAGGCGCCCCAGACGCTGGCGATGTAGCCCTGGACCTTGGAGCGCTCGGCGACGGAGTAGATGTCTCCGGCGATGGTGATGGCCATCGGTTGGACGGCGCCGGCGCCGAGCCCCTGGATCGCGCGGAAGGCGATGAGCGCGGGCATCGACCAGGCGAGCCCGCAGAGGATCGAGCCGGTGAGGAAGAGCGTGATCCCGATGAGGACGACGGGCTTGCGGCCGATCGTGTCGGCGAGCTTGGAGTAGATCGGGACGCTGACGGCCTGCGTGAGGAGGTAGATCGAGAACAGCCAGGGGAACGAGGTGAACCCGCCGAGGTCGGCGACGATCGTCGGGACGGCGGTGGCGAGGATCGTCGAGTCGATCGCGATGAGCCCCGTGGTGACCATGAGCGCGACGAGGATCGGGCCGCGCGCGGAGCGGAAGCCGATGGCTGTCGACCGGTCCCTCGGGGTGGTCGCGGCGTTCACGGGCGGGGCATCCTCTCGGCGGCTGATCGCGAGGCCGCGCTGTGGGAGCAACGATCGAGTGGGCTCGGTTAGTCCCGAGCGTAGGTGCGCCCGGTGCAGGCCTGAGCAGCATCGATCGGGACACTGCCTCCCGGGCCCGCCGTGAGTCGCGCTGCTCGGAGCTGTTGAGGGAGATCGCTCTGCGAGGCGCGACGTGGCCCACCCCACGCGCTCGGCCTCGGTCCGTCGTCGCACGGGTCGTCGAACAGGGAGGGAGCGGTCGGCGGAGCCGTCGCGACGATCCCCGGCGGGTCGGGCGGGTCGGGCGGGTCGGCAGCGGCGGACGAGGCGGGCGGCGCGGGCGGAGCTGGTGACCGCCCCTCGTCGATCAGGGCCCCGTCCTCGCGGCGGAACTCCCAACCGCCGGCCGATCGGCGGATCCGCACCCCTCTGCGGTGCACGAGTCCGTGGTGGAACCAGCAGAGGAGCACTCCGTTCGCTACGGAGGTCGGGCCGCCGGAAGCCCAGGAGGTCACGTGGTGGACCTCGCCGAGAACGGGCGGGGCGCCGCAGCCGGGGAAGCGACAGGACATGTCGCGAGCGATCACCGCGAGCCGCTGCTGGCCGGAGTAGCTGCGGTGGGCGCGGCCGACGTCGAGCACGGCGCCCTCGGCGGAGAAGACGACGCGGCTCAGCTCGCCGTCGCAGATCAGGCGAGCGAGGCTCGAGGGCGGGATCGGGCTGCCGTCGGAGAGGTGGGCCGGAGCGAGGCCGTCGAAACGGGCGGGCCCGGCAGCGTCGGGATCGGCGTCGGTCTCGACTGCGCGGAGCAGCTCCGCGCTGACGTGGACGAGGAGATGGGGCCGAACCTGCTGGCCACCACCGCTGAGCCCGCGGTCCAGGATCAGCCGGCCGGCGTCGACGAGTGCCGCGGCCTGACGCTCCTCACGGCTGCGGGTGTCACCCTGGGACGGGACGCCGGCGACGGCGCGCAGGGCGGTCGCCAGGACCTCGGCGTTCTCGAGGGTGAGGAAGCCCTGGAGGGCGACGCCGTCGCGGCGCCGCGCAAGCGTGAGGTACTCCTTGGCGCAGGCAGCCTCGTGCTCGGACTCGGCGGCCGAGGCGTCGACCTGGGTGGCCCAGCGGTCCACCTCGCGCCGGTAGGCATCGAGGGGCATGCGGCGGGCGCGCTCGAGCAGGGAGGCCTCGTTGCGATCCGCGCTCTCGGAGGCGAGAGCCGCGCGGCGGGTCTCTGAGGAGGCGGCGACGCGGGCGAGGACCTCCGCATGCTCGACGGACACCTCGCCCCGGGCGACGGCGACGGAGGTCCGCGGGAGGGACTCGTCGAGCGCGTGGCCGAGGGCGACCTCGCGGCGGACGGCCGCCGTCGAGGCGAGCTGGCGGCGGGCCACCCAGTCCGGGAAGGTGCGGGACGGCCCCGCGGACCATCGGCCGTCGGCCTCGACGCGGGCGAGGATGCGGGCGGCGAAGGCGTGGAGCTGGCCGGCGGCGGTGCGCAGCTCGGCGTGGAGCGCCGGACCTGTGGCGCCGTCGACCGCCGGGTCGAGACCGACGAGCTCGGTGATCTCCTCGCGCAGGCGAGCGATCCGGGAGGTGAGGTCGGCGGCGACGGGGCGCGTCGGTGCGGTGGGGCGCGGCAAGGTGCCCGGGCCTGCGTTCGGGGTGCCGTCGGGGCTCATTCGACCTCCTCTCGTCTTCGAACAAGTGTACGAAAGAATGGTCGAGAAACGCCAGAGGTCTGGAAAGAATGTGGAAAAGAATCTGACGGGCGAATTGTGGACAACTCCCCGGTCGCGGTGAACCGCGAGGCCCGGCCCGCCGACCGCCGCCTACCCGAACGCCGCCGCAGTCGTCCCGCGCAGGCGCGGCCCGTACCTCCACCACCTCACATGAGCCGTCGGCTCAGCGCAGACGCCGGCCCGCACCAGCCTCAGCTCAGACGAGGCTCCCCGGGTCCGTCGGCACGTCCACCGCATGCCGCTGGAGGATGTCCAGGCCCACGATCTCCAGGGCTCGCTCATGCGTCGACGCGAGGACGACGGGGGCCGCGACGCCATCGGCCTCCGCGCGCAGCCAGTTGCGGGCCGTCACGCACCAGCGATCGCCAGGGACGAGCCCGGGGAAGCCGTACTGCGGGGCCGGCGTGCTGAGGTCGTTGCCGATCGAGCGCTGGTGGGCGAGGAAGTCGGCGGTGACGACGGCGCAGATCGTGTGGCTGCCGACGTCCTGCGGGCCCGTGGTGCAGGACCCGTCCCGGAAGAAGCCCGTCACCGGGTCGACCCCGCAGGGTTCGAGCTCGCCGCCGAGGACGTTGCGGTCGGTCATCGGGCCAGTATCGCGAGGCCTCGCCGGGCCCACCACTGCTCGTGTCCATCGCCCCCTGGGTCACCGGATTTGTACCGACTGGTCAGTGCGGAGGAAGATCGGCACAACGTCCACCGCCCGTCGAGCCCCGGGAGACATGCGTGCGAACCACGTCGCTCCACAACCCCGGGCTCGACGGTGGGCCGTTCCTCTGGGAGTCGGGCCCCACAGGCGTCCTCCTGCTCCACGGGTTCACCGCGACCACCGCCGAGATCCGGCCGCTCGCGCGCCTGCTTCACCTTGCCGGCCACAGCGTCAGCGGACCGCTCCTGCCGGGCCACGGCACCGTCCCGGCCGACCTCAACCGTGTCCGCTGGCAGGACTGGGTCGCCGCGGCGGAGGAGAGCTACGTCGCCCTCGCGGAGCGGTGCACGACGGTCGTCGTCGGGGGCGAGTCGATGGGCGCCGTCGTCGCGCTCGCGCTGGCCGCGCGGCACCCGGAGATCGCCGGCGTCCTGTGCTACGCCCCCGCGATCAGGCTCAACCTCAGCAGAGGTGACCTCCTGAAGATGCGTCTCGCCTCGCTCGTCGTCGCGCAGGTTCCGCGGGAATCGCTCGACGGGGCTGAGACGTGGCAGGGCTACCCCGGCTTGCCGCTCAAGGGAGCAGCGCAGCTGCTCGCGCTGCAGAAGGCGACCTTGCCCGTGCTCGGCGCGATCCGTCAGCCGTTGCTCATCGTCCAAGGGCGCCTGGACACGACCATCGACCCGCGGTCCGGGGAGATCATCCGGTCGGCTGTCGGCTCGAGCGACGTGCGGCTGCACTGGCTGGAGCGGAGCTCGCACGCGGTCACGCTCGACAGCGGGCTCGACGAGGTCGCGCGCCTGAGCCTGGAACTCATCGACAGCGTCACCCCCCCGCCCCCCACCCCCTGAAGCACGGAGCCCCTCATGGAGACGAAGCCGTCTCTGCCGCTGCGCAAGCAGCTCGGCTACGCCGTCGGACAGCTCGGCTGGTCGATCCTCATCAACGTCGTCAGCCTCGAGCTCGTGTACTTCTACCTGCCGCCCGGCGGGTCGGGGATCCCGGTGCGGATCACGCAGGTCGCGTACTTCGGGGTGCTCAGCGCGATCACGCTGATCGCCGCCTCCGGCCGGCTGCTCGACGCGTTCATCGACCCGGCGGTGGCCGGCTTCAGCGACCGGTCACGGCACCGCAGGGGACGGCGCATCCCGTTCATGGCGGCGGGGGCGGCGCCGGCGGCGTTCTTCCTCGTCCTGATGTTCCTGCCGCCGGTCGCGAGCCAGAGCGGCTGGAACATCGTCTGGCTCGTGGCGACCCAGCTGCTCTTCTACACGGCCTTCTCGATCTACGTGACGCCGTACTTCGCGCTCCTCCCCGAGCTCGGGCGTACTCCGAACGAGCGACTCAACCTGTCGACGTGGATCTCGGTCACCTACGCGCTCGGCATCGTCATCGCCGCGCAGACGCCGGGGGTCGCCGACCTGCTGCAGGAGGGGTTGAACCTCAGCTCGCGGCTCGTCGCGATCCAGTGCGCCGTCGGCGCGATGGGCCTCCTGGCCGTCGTGCTCATGCTCGTCCCGGTGCTCAGCATCGACGAGAAGACGTACTGCGCGGCGGAGCCGTCGACGGTCTCGCCGATGGAGGCGCTGCGGACGACCTTCAGGAACCGGCACTTCGACTACTACGTCGTCGCCGCCTTCTCCTACTTCATGGGCCTGACGATCATCAACACCGGGCTCCTGTACTACGTGACCGTGCTGCTGCGGCAGGAGGAGGCGCTGGTCGGGGCGTTGCTCGCGGCGATGGTGGTGCTCTCGTTCGTGTTCTACCCGGCGGTCAACCTGCTGGCGAAGAAGGTCGGCAAGAAGGTGCTGGTGGTGCTCTCGTTCCTCACGATGAGCCTCGTCTTCTTCGGGATCTTCTTCCTCGGCCGGTTCCCGATCCCGGACGGGACGCAGGCGTACCTGCTGATCCTCAGCTACTCGCTGCCGCTGTCCTTCCTGAGCGTGCTGCCGAACGCGATCCTCGCGGACATCGCGGAGCACGACGCGCTGAGCACCGGCCAGCCGAAGGAAGGCATGTTCTTCGCGGCCAACACGCTCTCGCAGAAGTTCGGCCAGACCTTCGGCATCCTGGTCTTCGCAGGGCTGACGGTGCTGGGCAAGGACCCGGGGGACGACCTCGGCATCCGGCTCAGCGGGCTGGCCGGGTTCGTGCTCTGCCTGATCGCCGGGCTGGTGTTCCTCCGGTACGACGAGGCGAAGGTGCTGCGCGAGACGACGCAGATGCGAACGGCGGCGGTGGAGGCTGCCGGAGCGACCGCCGGGGTGGCCGCGACCCAGGCGGCGCCGGCGGCCGAGCAGCTCAGCTGAGGATCGCCGCCGGTTCGCCCGGGCCCCAGGACTGGAGCTCGACGGGGTTGCCCTCGGGGTCGGTGACGTAGCACCAGGTCACCGAGCGCTCGGCGGTGACCTGCGTGCGGACGACCTCGCCGAGCGCCCGCCCGCCCGCCGCGAGGACCTGCTCGCGCGCGTCGACGACGTCGTCGACCTGGAAGGCGAGGTGGCCGAAGCCCGGGGCGGTCGATGGCGGTCTCGGGCTTGGGCGGCATCGTGCCGAAGCTGTAGATCTCGAGCGTCGGGCCGTCGGGGCCGTGGCCGGGGAGCAGCAGGTGCATGCCGTTGAGCGTGCCACCGGGGACGCCCGTGCCGGCCTCGACGACGGGGCCGTGCAGGTCGCGCTCGGGCGGGACGGGGGTGCAGCCGAAGAGGCGCGTGTAGAAGTCCGCGAGGGCGCGCCAGTCCTGGGCGATGAGGTTGGTGTGGCCGTAGCGGGCGCCGGGGATCATGGGGGCTCCTGGGGGTGAGAGGGCGATGGTGCTCGAGTGTCCTGGCGGATCGCGCGGGCGGGTCAGACGAAGCCTTGGTCCAGGAGCTCTGACCCTCCGGCCGCGAAGAGTTCGCTTGCTGCAGATGTCGCGAGGGGAACGTCCCCTGTGGGCCTTTCGCAGGTTGCCGGGGAGCGCGAACGATTCCCGCTGGCGGCGATGCACAGGGCCACCGACCGCCCATGAGCGCTGCGGGGTCCGTCAGCCCGGCTCCTCCACCAAGGTCCAGACCCGCTTCAGCGGCAGCTCTGTCCGGATCTCCTCAGGAAGGCGATCGTAGTTGCGGAAGATCGCCTGGAGGAGATCACTCGCCGACCAGACGCGAACTCGGAAGTAGTTCTGGGCGACGATCTGCTCGGCCGGCTTCGGTGAGCCCGCCCCACGCGACGAGGAGACCCTGCTGGGCTTGGTGGCCACTCATCGTTCCGAGGAGCTGTTGGACGATGGGCGAGCCGACTGCGCCCGCTTCGCTCTTGACCTGGACGACCAGTCGGGGCTCGTCGAGGCCGAGTGGCCCGGTCCCGGCGAGCACGTCGACGCCCTGGTCGGGCCCGGCGTCGGGGACGCTGCAGGTGAAGCCCTCCGCGGTGAGCACGGCTGCGACGAGGTACTGCATCTTGTGCCCGGCATAGGTCTCGATGAGGAAGCTGGACAGTCGGTCGAGTGCGTACTGCTCGACGTCGATCCCCTCGCTGTCGGAGTCAGGCTCGTCGATGGCGACGGCCGGGGTCGCAGCCTCGCCATGACCGGGCCGTGCTCCCGGGTCCTTGCCCGTGCGCGAGAGGACGTCGATGCGGTGGGAGGCGTCGTTCCGCTTGACCTCGCAGATGGTGAGGAAGGCGCCGAGGGAGTAGAGCAGGTCCTGCTTCACGGCGGTCCGGGGGACGTCGGTGACGAGCCACTCGACCGGGCGGACATGGCGCAGCGACGGGTCAGGGGCGTCTCGGTACTCGTAGGCGACCGGTGACACGACCGATAGCGAGGTGCGGCGTGTTCTTGAGCGGCATGACGACGAGGTCGCCGGTGGCGATGCGACCTCGCAGTGCCCAGAGCTGGGCGGCGAAGTTCTGAAGCTTGCCGTCGGCCGCTCCTGGGAAGCCGTCCGCGACCCTTGCCGCGACGGACTCGCGGGTGGTCGCGTCGGTGAGGTCCGCGACCTCGTAGAAGCCGCCACCGGACGACGCCGTTCTGCAGTGCCCACTGCTCGCGTTCGCCGGCGCGCCCGGCTCGGATCAACCATGCCTGCGTCATGCCGTGCCTCCCAGCTGCTTGCCGTCCGCCCATCGTTCACCAGACCGCGGAGCCATCGACTCCATCTGCTCCATGACCAGCCGGATCGCCCCGTGCTGCTTGTCGGGCGGGTAGTCGTACTTCACGAGCAGCCGCTTGATCGAGGAGCGGAGCTTGGCCTTCACGTCGTCGCGCACCGTCCAGTCGGTCTTCACGTCGCGGCGCATGATCGTGACGAGGTCGCGCGCGATGTTGCGCGAGCACGCCCTCGCCCTGGATCTCGACCGCGGACTCGTTGGAGCGACCGGCGTCGTAGAACGCGAGCTCGTCCTCGTCCAGCGGCGGGACGAAGTCCGCGCCACGGTTGGCCTCGTGCGCGACCTCCTGCGCCAGGGCGATCATCGCGGCGATGACCTCGGCGGAGGTCAGCTGCTGGTTCGTGTACTTGCGCCATCAGCTCGAGCAGTCGCTCGGAGAACGCGCGCTGGCGCACGAGGTTGTGCCGGGTCACCGACCGGCTCTCGGACATGATCAGCGCCCGCAGGGCCTCGATCGGTCAGGTGCGGGTTCTCGGCCTCGCGGGCCTTGGCGAGGAAGTCCGCGTTCAGGGCGGACAGGTCGACGGGCGGGGCACGCCGGCGGCGTCGTAGATGTCGAGGACCTCGGTGGACATCACGGCGCCGGCGACGAGCTGGTTGAGCAGGCGCTGGACCTCCTCGGGGATGGGCTCGCCGCGGGCCTGGCGGTCCTCGGCGTCGAACTTGCCCATCCACACGCGCACCTCTTCGAAGAAGCGCGCCTCGTCCCGGACTGCGCCAGGGCGTCGGCGCCGCGGGCGATGGCCCAGGCGCGGGAGAGCTGGGCGGCGACACCGGCGGTACTGCGCGGCGAGGGTCTCCTCCCCGTCGGCGACGGTTCCCGCGGGCTGCGCAGGAACTCCACGGCCCCGAAGACGGCCTTGATGTAGGCCCGGGCCCGGGCGCTGCGAGCCGGGCTTGCCAGTCGTAGCCGGTGAGCAGCTCGCGCAGCCGGCCGAGCGAGCTCGGTGACCAGGGAGACGGCGTCGTCGATGGAGCGGCCGACGGGCTTGTTCTCCTGGTCGGTCTCGGTGTACTCGGCCAGGGCCTTGGCGAGGTTGTCGGCCAGGGGTGCGTAGGCGACGAGCAGCCCGTCCTGCTTGCCGCGGAAGGTGCGGTTGACCCGGGCGAGGGTCTGCATGAGCAGGGCGCCCTTGAGCGGGCGGTCCAGGTACAGGGTGTGCAGCGGCGGGGAGTCGTAGCCGGTGAGCATCATGTCCTTGACGATGACGATCTCCAGCGGGTCGTCCGGCGTCCTTGAGCCGCTGCTTGATGACGGCGTTCGCCGAGTCGCGGCGCACGTGGTCGGAGACCGGCGGCACGTCCGAGGCGGTGCCGGAGTAGACGACCTTGATGACCCCGGACTCCAGGTCGTCGGAGTGCCAGTCGGGCCGCAGGTCGATGATCGCCGCGTAGAGCCGGGCGCAGATCTCCCGGGTCGCGCCGACGACCATCGCCTTGCCCGGGACGCGCGGGTTCTCGGGCGTGGACAGCACCGCGGACATGACGTCGCGTCGGGCCTCCCAGTGCGCGACCAGGTCGCTGGCGAGCAGCGGCGATGCGTTCGGGGGCGCCGTAGACGGCGTTGACGACGGCGACCGACTCGCTCGATCCGTTCCCGCTCGGTGTCGTCCAGCCCGGCGGTGGCCTCGTCGGCGGCGGCGTCGAGAGCTCCTCGGTGACCGTGCCGGCGAGCCGCACCTTGATCAGGCGGGACTCGAAGTAGACCGGGACCGTCGCGCCGTCGGTCGACCGCGCGGGTCAGGTCGTAGATGTCGATGTAGTCGCCGAAGACCTCGCGGGTGTTGCGGTCGTCGAAGGAGATCGGCGTGCCGGTGAACGCGATCAGCGTCGCGTGGGGCAGGGCGTCGCGCAGGTGGCGGGCGTAGCCGTCGAGGTCGTCGTAGTGGCTGCGGTGCGCCTCGTCGACGATCACGATGATGTTGCGGCGGTCGGACAGCAGCGGGTGGCTCGGCGCCGGCCTCCGTCTCGGCGTTGTTGCGGCCGAACTTCTGCAGGGTGGTGAAGTAGATGCCGCCGGTGGTGCGGTCGCTCAGCTCGTCGCGCAGCTCGCTCGCGGCGTCGTGACCTGGATCGGGCTTCTCGGCGCAGCAGCAGGCTGCGGTCGAAGGCCTCGAAGAGCTGGCCGTCGAGCTCGTTGCGGTCGGTGATGACGACGATCGTCGGGTTCGTCGAGCTTCGGGTGGCGCAGCACCAGGTTGGCGTAGAGCTCCATCTCCATCGACTTGCCCGAGCCCTGGGTGTGCCAGACGACGCCGGCCTTGCCGTTGCGTCTCCACGGCCTGGACGGTGCTGCCCACGGCCTTGGTCACGGCGAAGTACTGGTGCGGCTTGGCGATCCGCTTGGACAGGCCGTCCGTCGCCCTCGTCGAACGCGGTGAAGTTGCGCAGCAGCTGCAGGAACCGCTCCTGGTTGAAGACGCCCTACGAGCGCAGTCTCCAGCGCGGTCACGGCTTCGCCGTCCTGCAGGTGCGCCGAGCGTCGACGGGCTGGCCGTCGTCGTCGACGTTCCACGGGGCGAAGTGGTTGAGCGGCGTGAACGGGGTGCCGTACTTGGCGAGGATCCCGTCGGAGGCGAGCGATGAACACGCGAAGCGGAACGCCATGCGGGAACTCGCGCAGGTAGGTCTGCAGCTGGGCGTGGGCGGCGGCGACGTCGGCCTGTGGCGCTGCCGGCCGTCTTGAGCTCGATCGAGCGCGACCGGCATGCCCGTTGCGGTAGAGCACGAGGTCGAAGCGCCGCTCGACGTCGCCGTGGGCGATGGTCACCTGGTTGACGGCGAGCCAGTCGTTCTCGCTCGGCTCGGTGCTGACCAGGCGGATCGTCGGGGTCTGCTCGTTGCCGTCGGCGTCGATGTAGGTGATGCCGCGGAAGCCCTCGGTCAGGAAGGTGTGCAGGCGGTGGTTCTCGGTGATCGCGTCCTGCGAGGTGGGCGCGAGGATCTCGGCGAGCGCCTGCTCGAGGTACTCGCGCGGCACGCTCGGGTTCAGGTCCCGCAGGGCCGCGCGCAGGCGGGACGGGATGACGAGCTCGTCCCAGCTCTCCCGCTCGCCGGAGCCCGGCGCGATCGTCGACCCGTGGACGGGGCGCCACATGAGCTCGCCCAGGACCTCCAGCGCGAGCTGCTCCCAGTCGTCCTCGGAGAGGTGGTGGGTCATCGGGTCTCCTGTGAGCCGGTGGCTTGACCTGTCGCGGGCACGTAGTAGAACCCGCGACCGGTGGATGCCGCGCGGCTCGGCTGAAGGTTCCCGCTGTCTTTCAGACGCTGCAGGATGCGATTCATGGAGTTGGGGTGGGCGCCGACGACGCTGCCCAGCTCAGTGGTGCTGATCCGACCTCGGTGTCGGGCCCATTCCAGAGCCACTGCCTCACGTTCTGGTACCGGCCTGACCCAGCCCACCTCATTGTCCTCGGCCGCGAGTGCTGCGCGGGCCGCGGCTGACAGTGACCACGCGGGAGGCGCCCCGGAGGGAGTGCCTGCGACGAGCTCAGCGAGTGGCTCGGCGTCGATCCGCACGTCGAGGAATGCGCGGATTGAAGCCGACGTCTCCGCCTCGTTGAGCTGGAGGAGCGGCGAGGCGATTGCGACGTCGAACCAAGACGAGTCGACGAGTCGGCGGAGCAAGATGAGGACCGTCAGGCTGGTGCGCGCGTCCTCGGGGCGGATCCGACTCAGCAGCCGGATCCACGCCTCGTCGAGAGAGTCGCCCATCAGCGCAGCGCGGACATACGGGCCGGATGTCTCCTCGATCGCCGGTGGTGGATAGCCGACGGCGATCATGTCTCGAACCATGCGATCAACGCCGACGCCCTCCCGCTCGGCGATCCGCAAGGATGCGAACAGGTCCGCCAGTGCACGGTTTCGTGCCTGCGACGGATGGGTGATGATGTTCTGCGGTGTCACCCCGCCGATGAAGCCACCTGGCGAACTGACAACCAGGGTGCGTCCGACGTGCTCGACGAGTGTCGGCGATGCATTGGACCAGTCGCGGTGGACCACACCGTTCACGATCGCCTCGCGGACCGCCGCTGGCGGTAGCTCCCGGAGTCGGCCGATCACAAGACCCCGGCGCACGTGCCGTTCCTCGTTGTAGGCGTCGACGGCTCCTTCAACGTCATCGATCTCCTCGAGGAGAGACCGGCCGCCCTCACGGATGCGTCGTCGGCTATCTCCTGCTGGGACGGAACGGCGGATGTAGTCCAGAGCTGGCAGCCTCACGCCCTACGAACGCGAGTGCGCCCGCGTTGGTCAGGTAGCCGTCGGCCGTGACGACGTTGAGCCGGCGAAGCAGCTCGGGATCGGACGCAGCCGCGAGATCGTCGGCAGCGGGCTCGTGTGAAGCCCTGAGATGGCGTCTCGCGGTGGAGAGTGCTTCGGGCCTGACCTCGCGGGGGTCGATCTGCGCGGACTGCTCCGACCAGTCATAACGCTCGCGGGTCATCCGTCGTGCGTGCCACGTGGAGGCGTCGACCTCGACGCAGCGATCGCCGACCCGCCACCGGATCCGGCCCTTCCACCGGATCGGCTCGATGGCTTGCGGCGCGCGGATCACCAGTAGTCGAACCCCGGCGACCAACTCTTCTTGGACATCTACGGTGAGCCGATTCTCGGTGAGGTCGTAGATCCGGGAGCGGAGCCACTCGGTGTCGAGGGCGGTGCCGATGAGCGTGTGATCGTCGGCGACGCCGACGATGAGCGCACCGCCGCGGTCCGAGTTGCCCATGCACGCCGCTTCACCGGCGAGCTGCACGGCGACCGCCTCGGCACGTGCGCTGCCCGGGACGATCTCGCCCGCTGGGCCGCGTCGCCCGGTCTCCTCCTTCAGATCGACGCGTTCCGATTCGAGGTGGTCAGTCTCGCCGGCAGCGAGCGCTTCGAGCACGCGAGTGATCTCGACGCCGAGGGCGTCGCGTCCAAGAACCATGCGTCCGGTCCTCTCTGGCGATGAGATGCGTGGTTTTCGTGCGAGAAACCAAACACTAGCCCGCTTCTAGTGCTCGCTCGCGTGGTTTGGCGCTCACGTCCGCTACTTCGCACTTGCTTCGCAGACACCAGAGCTTCGTGGAAGTATGCGAAGTTCAGGTGCTCTTGGTCGGTGGGTTCGCGGTCGCGCGGCGAGAACCATCACTGGTCGGACACGGTGAGCACGCCGTCGAGGCCGCGGTCGGGGTGGTAGGACCAGGAGACGGTGAGGTTGTCCCACGTCTCCGTCTGGCGGCCATCGATCGAGGTGGTCTGCTGGACGTGGGACAGGACCGCCGAGGGCATGTCGAGCTGGCCGAAGAGGCAGAGGATGTCGACGACGTCGGCGCCGGAGACCTCGTCCTCGCCCTTCATATCGAAGGTGATGGACCTGCCTCCGTCGGCGAGAGTGATGCCGACGGCGTGCGAGACGCCGCAGGCCTCCGCGGCGTCGGTGAGGAGCGCTGACTGCGCGGCACTGGCCCGCACGGCGGTGAACCCGGCCATCAGACCGGCTCCGAGGACGAGGCCCGCGACTCCCGTCGCGGCGGGGATGATCCAGGCCGGACGATGCGGCCCGGCGGGTGCCGGGTCCGCCAAGGGTGGCGGGACCTCCTGCGGGTGCATCGGCTCGGGCTCTGGGACGGGCGGGTCGGTGGTCATGCTGGTTTCCCCCTGCGGTTGGTGCTGATGGTGGGTCTGGTGCGGGTCAGGTGTGCGCCTCGGCGAGGCGTTCGGCGTCGCGGACGCGCAGCTTGCCGGACATGAGGGCGGGGAGGAGGGCGTCGCGGGTGGCGGCCAAGGTGGAATTCTCGTTGGCGAGCGAGCGCGCGGACGTGAAGAGCGCTCGAGGCATGCTCGCCGAAACGTTGTAGGGCCTCTGGGTCGGGCGCCTGAATCGGGAAGGCCGCGAGATCGGCGGCTGCGACGCGTTGACGGCCCGATGAACCGATCATGTTCTGCACGGCATTGGCGCGGAACCGTGGGCTGGTCGCCAGGAAGTACGACGCTTCGAGAGGGACGCCTTCGTCAGTTCGGGAGCGCAGCACGATGTACTCAGTCGAGCCGATTCCGACGTCACCCTCATCGAGGAAGTCGATGTAGCCGACCTTCCCATTCTCCAGGCACGGAGTGATGCGGGCCATGACCGAGTCGCCTCGGGCGAACCGGGTCCCTCCCGTCGCGGGCCGAGTCGTCCAGTCGGAGATGAGGAAGCTGTTCGTCGGGAGGCGTTGCATGTCCACGTAGACCGGCTCGTCTCGAGTCGGCTTGTCTCGGCGTGGATTGAGCTCGAAGAGCGTGTCGACCCGTGCCTCGCAGCCCCTCGTCGGACTCGCGATCGATCCCGAGACTCTCGAACTCCGCGGTCAGCAACTGCTCGCTCGTGGTGACGAGGCGGGTGTTGGCGGCGATCTTGTCGTCGAGCGCGCCCAGCACCTCCGCGATCGCCCGCTGCTCGCCGCGACGGATGGCGACAGGGACTGATCGCAGGGATCGACGTGGTTGCCCGATGCCCGCGGTCCGACCTGATCGGCGATCGACTCATCGACTGCCTGATCGGCCGACGGAAGTAGTAGAAGAAGAAGCGGGGGTCGCGGATGTCCTCGTCGAGCGCTCGAGCTGCATCAGGCTCGCCAGAGAGCAGGCAGCTTCGCGTCGCCGACGAGTGCCGACGCGTCCGACCGCGCCTCGGTGCGGGAGACACGAGATCGCAGCGGTCGCCACGTGCGCAACGAGGTAGCGCCGCGTCGGCCACGTAGACGAGGTCCTCGACGTCGATCTCGCAGCCGTCTCGAATGCCGACCTCGCAGGACGAGACTCCCGTCGATCGGCGTGACTCTGCCTTGACCGCGGATCCACGGCCCGATCGCGATTGACGCCGGTCGCGGAGCCGCGAGTCAGCGCACAGTCGCCGAAGGTCGAGTCCGACTCAGCCACGGACCCTCCCCAACTGCTCCCGCACGACCTGCTCCAGCCGCGCGGACTCGTCGAACTGCGCCAGCAGCTCGCTCGGTGAGTCGTTCGATCTTCGCGTCCAGCGGTTCGCCGTCGTCCTCGACGTCGGCCGCTCCGACGTACCGCCCGGGCGTGAGCGCGTAGTCGGCTGTCCTTGATCTCGGCGAGGGTCGCGGAGCGGCAGAACCCGGGCACGTCGTCGTACGTCAGCCCGGCCTCGGCCGCGGACGGGGTGCCGCGCCAGGCGTGGAAGGTGCCGGCGATGCGGGCGATGTCCTCGTCGGACAGGGCGCGTTCGGCGCGGTCGACCATGTGGCCGAGTTCGCGGGCGTCGATGAACAGCACCTGCCCGGTGCGGTCGACCGAGCCGCGCGGGCCGGCGGTCTTGTCCTGGGCGAAGAACCAGACGCAGACCGGGATGCCGGTGGAGCGGAACAGCTGGGTGGGCAGGGCGACCATGCAGGAGACGAGGTCGGCCTCGACGATGCGGGCGCGGATCTCGCCCTCGCCGCCGGAGTTGGTGGACATGGACCCGTTGGCCATGACCACGCCGGCGCTGCCGCCGGGGGCGAGCTTGGACAGGATGTGCTGGATCCAGGCGTAGTTGGCGTTGCCGGCCGGGGGGACGCCGTACTTCCAGCGGGGGTCGGACTCGGCGCGGGCCCAGTCCTTGATGTTGAACGGCGGGTTGGCCAGCACGAAGTCCATCGTGGAGTGTCGGCGTGCTGGTCGCGGGCGAAGGTGTCGCCCCAGCGGGAGGCGAGGTTGGCGTTGAGGCCGTGGATGGCGAGGTTCATCTTGGCCATGCGCCAGGTGCGCTCGTTGGCCTCCTGGCCGTAGACGCAGATGTCCTGGGTGTCGGCGTCGTGGCGTTCGAGGAACTTCTCGGTCTGGACGAACATGCCGCCCGAGCCGCAGCACGGGTCGTAGACGCGCCCGCGAGTACGGCTCGAGCACCTCGACCAGGACGCGGACGACGCCGGCGGGCGTGTAGAACTCGCCGCCGCGCTTGCCCTCGGCGGCGGCGAACTTGCCGAGGAAGTACTCGTAGACCTCGCCGAGCAGGTCGCGGGCGCGGGTGGCGCCGTGGCCGGAGAAGCGGGTGTCGTTGAGCAGGTCGAGGAGCTCGCCGAGGCGGCGCTGGTCGACGTTGTCGCGGTTGTAGATGCGCGGCAGGGTGCCGGCCAGGGACGGGTTGGAGCCCATGATGTGGTCCATCGCGCCGTCGATGAGCTCGCCGATCGGTCTGGCCGGCCTGGCCGTTGGCGGCGGGGATGCCCTTGGCGTGCTCGGCGAGGTACTGCCAGCGGGCGGTCGCCGGGACCCAGAAGACGCCGTGGCCGGTGTACTCGTCGCGGTCGCCCAGCAGGCCCTCGATCTGGTCGTCGTCGGTAGCCCTCGGCGGCGAGGTCGGTGCGGATCTGCTCGCGGCGCTCGTCGAACGCGTCCGAGACGTACTTGAGGAACACCAGCCCGAGGATGACGTCCTTGTACTGCGAGGCGTCCATCGAGCCGCGCAGCTTGTCCGCTGCCTTCCAGAGCGTGTCCTTGAGCTCCTTCATGGTCATCGGCGCGGACGGGTCGGTGCGCTTGCGGGGTGGCATGAGGTCAGCCTTCCATCTGGGCGGAGCGGTTCGTGTCGAGGAGGGCGACGGACCCGGAGGTCACGGCCTCGATCGAGGCGGGTGGTCAGGGTGTCGAGGGTGGCCAGGCGTGCGGCGGTGGCGGCGCGGGTCTCGGCGATGTCGGCGAGGGCTGCGCGGACGGCGCGCGCCTGGGAGGTGGGGACCAGGGGGATCGGCCACAGGCGCCAGCCGCCGAGCGGGGAGGCGGTCGCGATGGCCTGGGCGATGACCTCGGGGATCAGGCCGGCGGGCGCGGTGGAGGTCAGGCGCAGGGCGCGGGCGGGGGTGGCGACGACGGCGAAGCCGTCGCGGTCGACGACGGCTGCCGGGCGGGGGGCGGTGCAGAAGATGACGTCGCCGGGTTGGGTGTAGCGGCTGCGGGAGTAGGCGGCGGCGAGCGTGAGGCGGTCGATGCCGGGGTGGGCGTCGGGTGCGGCGGGGCCGGTCAGCGTGAGTGGGGTGTGGACGCGGACGCCTTGCCCGGGAGTGAGGTCGGCGTCGTCGAGGCGGTTGCCCTGGATCAGGCGCAGGTGCCCGAGCTCGATGAGGCGACCCAGGGTGACGCGACGTCGGCCCGGACGGCTTCTCCGGGGCGCACGGCCTGGGGTGCGAGGCCGGGCAGGCTCGCCGCCGCCTGGCCGTACAGGGCGCTCACCTCGAGGGTGAGGGCTGCGGGGTCGGTGCGCGGGCGCCGGGTCGCGGGGTGGGCGGTGACGAGGTCGGCAGAGGTGGCGATGAGCGTCGTCGTCGTGGTGAAGCGGGCGAAGCGGAAGGCGTGGGCGAGGGGGTCGAGGCTCGGATCGGCGGCGGCCACCACGTCGGTGACCAGGTCGTGGATCGCGGCGGGGTCGAGCGCGGGTGGCTCGCAGATCGGCGACGGCGGTGCGGTGGCCGGTGGAGCGCACGTCGCCGGCGCCGGGCCCGAGGACCCACACGCCGAGCCCCTGGCGTGGGCGCGCGGGCCAGAGACCGGCAGGCAGGCGCAGGATCGCACGGACCCGACCGGATCGCAGGACAGTGGCGCGCGCGGACTGGAGTGCGCTGGGCAGTCGCCCGCACAGCACGCCGGCGGGCCCGACCACGATCGCCCGCGCGTCGGCGGGCAGGGTCGCCTCCAGTGCGCTGAGCGCGTCGGCGATCTGCGTGTCGGTGAGGTGCGGCCTCGTGGCCGACGGCAGGTGCAGCAGGACGGTCGATCCCTCGGGTGGGACGACCAGGCGGTCGTCCCGGCGGTGTCGACCAGGTCCCAGCCGTTGGCCAGGAGAGTGCGGCGGGCACGGCGCGTGGCGGGGTCGTCGAGCGGCGGAAGGGCCGCGGTGGCGGGCTCTCCACGGAGGGCGGCGACTGCGGTCAGCAGGTCGGCGTCGCCGTCGGGGGCGACGAACGTGGGGGTGTCCACGCCGGCCGGGGAGAGCTCGACGGCCAGTCGCGCGAGCAGCGCGAGGGCGGCAGGGTCGAGGGCGTGGGCACTGACGTCGTCCAGACCCAGGCGGTGGAGGCGGCTGAGCAGTGCGGTGATGGCGGCGGCCGGCGTGAAGGCCGCGGAGGCAAGGGCATCGGCGTGTCGTGCCCAGACGGGGGCGTCTGCGCCGAGCTGCGCGATCTCCTGGTGCAGGGAGCGGTCGTGGGGGTCCACGTCGTCCGCGAGATCCACCAGGTCCTCGGCACCCAGGCCGCTGAGCGAGGTACCGAGCTGGGCCTTGAGCGCGAGCAGGGCGAGGAGACCGTCAACCGCCCTGAGTCGCTCCGCCTCGGGGAGGACGTCGAGTGCTGTGGCAGCGGCGGACTCCTGGCGTACGGCCGGGTTGTTGCCGCGGCCGGTCGCCTCGAGCCAAGCGACCACGTCCTCGAGGAGGAAGGCGTCGCGGCCGTTGAGGCGCTGGGTGGTCGCGGGGAACGGGTGGGCGGAGCCTGCGGAACGGGTGCGCCACATGGACACGACTGGGCGCTGGACGTGCGCCAGGGCGGCGATGTCGCTCAGGGTGACGAGTGCGGGGGCAACGGTGCGCACAGTCATCTTGGGGCACCTCCTCGCGGCGACATGATCGAAGACTAGAACCATCCGCCGTGAAGAGGACACAGGTCACTGATAACAGGGGTTATCAAAGATCAGGTCGTCGAGTTGTCCCACGGGAGAGCAGATTCCTCTCGTCCCAGCCCGAGCGATCGGGCCGAACGAAGGAGCCCGTCATGTCCGACCCGAACCTGCCCCCGTCTCCCGCCGACAGCGGAACGGTCCCGCCCGCCCCGCCCCTCGCCCCGCCGGCAGCGGTGCCGACCGGCGGGGCGACAGGACCCACCACCGCCCTGCCTCGCGGATCTGAGGCCGTCGGCAAGCCGGCCCGGCGCAAGCGCTGGGTGTGGCCCGTCGCGGCGGCAGCGTGCTTGCTCGTCGGTGTCGGGATCGGCGGCTCCGGCAGCGGTGGCGTCACGACGACGCAGTACGACGCAGTCGTGAGCGAGCGGGACGCTCTCGCCGGGAAGGTCGATGACCTCGCCGCCCAGGTCGACGACGCGAAGGTTGCGGCGCAGAAGGCCGAGACCACCCTGGCCGACGACAAGGCGGCCCTCGACTCGCGCGCCGCTGAGCTCGACACCCGGCAGGCAGATCTGGAGGCGAGGGAGGCTGCCGTCGGCGCGACCGAGAAGGCCGTCGCCGCCTCACAGATCCAGATCGGCACCTGGACCGTGGGGGTCGACATCGAGCCCGGGACCTACCGGACTGCCGAGGCCGTGACCAGCTCCTGCTACTGGGGCATCTACCGCAGCGGGAGCAACGGCGACGACATCATCCAGAACGACATCGTCCAGGGCGGGTTCCCGACCGTGACGCTCAAGGACGGACAGGACTTCGAGAACGGGTGCGGAGTCTTCGTCAAGCAGTAGCCCACATCTCCCCGCCGGCGCGTCGCAGGGGGGCGTGCCGGCGGGGTCCACCGACGCTCGAGCGAGAGGTCAAGGTCCCTGTGTCAGATGCCGAGTGACTACAGAAGGGGCGCCACCGATGACTGCAGTTCGCACCACGGGAACCGACTCGAGCCGAGCGCTCGTGCTCGGGCTCGAGTTCCCGAGGTGGATCGGCACGTCGACGGCCTGGCCCAGCGTCGGGGCCTGCGCCTAGGCTCCGCATCGACCCCTTTGTAGTCCAGCGGGACGTCTGCGCCCGTTGTTCGCAGAGCGGTCACTCGCTGGGCGCGCCGTAAGGGTGCGAAGTAGATGTGCCGCGCAGGATCGATGAGGGGGAAGCATGAAGGACGACGGGCTCGGCGGATTCTGGTCGATGGTGATTCCCCACTTCAGCACCATTGCCAGCGGGACGGTCGAGGCCGCAACGCCGATCCTCGTGCTCCTCATCTGGATCTTCGGGGCAGTGGCAGTGGGCTACGGCCTCTGGCACGCCGTGCGGGCGCTCCAAGCGGTCAAGGCTGCACTTCGACTGGTGAGCGACCTGGACGAGGCGAATCTCTGGCAACGCCGAGGGCAGGTTCTCGAGGCATCGCGCGCCTGTGGGGCCCCGGCAGTCGCGGAAGCCTGGCGCGAGTTCGACGAGACGCTCGTCTCGGAAGACCAGAAGGTCTTCAACACGGTGAACGCCGATGAGTTCTTCAACGAGCACCGCTTCGCCAACTCATTGGTGAACAACCGCCTGCTTCACGCAGCGCCGACAGCCCTGACGACGCTCGGACTCCTCGGGACCTTTCTCGGCCTGACGGTGGGGCTCAACGGGCTCGACCTGAGCGCCTCGACGGATCAGCTTCGCTCGGGGATCCAGGTGCTCGTGCAGGGGGCGACCCTGGGCTTCACCGCCTCGCTGTGGGGCGTCGCCATGAGTCTTGTCGTCAACGTCAGTGTGCGGCTGATGGAGAACGTCGTCCTCAAGCGTGTGCGGGGACTCCAGGCTCGTATCGACGGGCTCTTCCCGATGCGCTCGCCCGAGCAGTCGCTCTCCGACATCGCCGCCCACACCGGGGCGTCGAACGAGGCGCTGCAGGTTCTGCACGAGAAGATCGGCAGTGCGCTCCAGGAGTCAGTGACCCGGGTCGGAGAGGACACGAGTCGCGCGCTGAACGAAGCGATCGTGTCCTCCCTCGCGCCGATCATGTCGGACCTCGCGACGAAGGCGGCTGACCAGTCAGCGGACGTCTTCAAGGAGGTCTCCGGCGAGCTGACCAAGTCGTTCAATGCGATCGGCGTCTCTCTCGCGGAGGAGCTCAAGGCTTCGTCCGACTCGATGCGACAGACCCTCGACTACATGAGCTCGCAGCTGGCGCGTCAGGCGGACCTGCACCTTCAGCAGATGGCCACCATGCAGGAGGCCGCGGTTCGCCAGATGACCGCAGTGAATGAGGCGACGGAGCGGCAGATCCACATGCTCGACCAGTCGCTGCCCCGCATCGTCTCCGGCCTGGATCGCGCCGCAGCCCTCATCGGCGGGGCTACCGACGGCATGGACGACGTCGTCGCCGGGCTGGCTCGCGTGACTTCCGAGCTGGAGGACACGAGCACCACGCTGGCCGGCCTGCTGAGCGACGCAATCGGGACGATGGGAGATCTCGCTGACCGGACGTCCGCAGCGGCCGGGCAGCTGGCGTCGCAGCAGAGCTCAGCCACAGAGCTTGCGTCGAAGGCCGTCGCGGCGGCTGAGCAGCTGCGGCTGGCCTCAGGGACCTTCCGCGAAGGATTCGGCGGCATGCAGGCTGCTCAGGACGCCTTCTTGGGCAGCCTCGAGCAGCGTCTGGGCAAGCACTCCCAGGCGATGGCGGGTTGGCTCGCGCAGTACGCGGACGAGGTCAGCAAGCAGACATCGCACCGAATGGATGAGTGGAACCAGCACACGGAGCGGTTCACCTCCACCATGCTTTCCGCGACGAATGCACTCTCGGAAGCCATCGACGAGCTGTCTGACCGCTCGATCCAGGAAGATGGGGACGAGGCTGCATGAGTCGTCGCCTACTGCACCGCGGTCGTGTCCAGGAAGGGGCCGAGGAATCAGTCTGGATCTCCTTCTCGGACTTCATGACCGCGCTGCTCACCGTCTTCATGCTGGCGGCCGTCGCCCTCGTCCTCTCGTTGTCCCAAGAACAGGACGCCCTCGTCCAGGCCAAGGCTGAAGCCGAGCAGGCGCAGGCCAGCGTGGACAAGTTCGACGCCATGCTCGGGACCTTAGGGACCGGTGAACAGCGTCGATCGCAGATGGTCTATGAGATCCAGGACACGCTGGCTACTCGGGGTATTCGGGTGGATGTCGACTCGACAGGGTCCGTGCTTCGCGTTCCGGTCGATCTGCTCGGGTTCGAGAGCGGCTCATCGGAGATCCAGCCGGAGCACGAAGCCAACGCTCTCGTCATCGGCGACGTGCTCTCGGCCGCACTTCTCAAGGACGACGGCTATCGATCTCTGGACACCGTCTTTGTCGAAGGGCACACCGACGACGTCCCGATGGAGAGCCTCTTCGGCGGGAACTGGGGACTGTCTGCGAACCGTGCGATCTCCCTGTGGCGCCTCTGGGAGGAACGCCTCCCGACGGATCTCGGCGGTCTCGTCGGGCACACGGGGGAGCACCTCTTCTCGGTTTCGGGCTATGCCGACACCCGGCCGGTGAGCGCGGCGCAGGGAACGGATGCCGAGCGGGCCGAGAATCGCCGCATCGACATCCGCTTCACCGAACACCGCCTCTCGGAAGATGAGATCACCGCCATCCGCGACGCCACTGCCGCAAGCGGGTCCTAGCGTGCTCCCACTCCTTCCCGTCCCCCCGGTTCGTCTCCCGGAGTGGTCCACCGAGGTTCAGGCGGCCTGGGGAGCGCGCGCCGACCAGGCCACGGCCCTCCTGCGTGGAGCGGGCACGGGGCGGAACTTCGACCATCTCGTCGACGAAGCCCGTCATGTGCTCCGCGCCGGTGACCAGGCGGCACTTGCTGCCCGGCTGGGCGAGCGGCGCTTCGTTCGCGCGCTCATCACGGCCTGGGCCGTCGATGACGCCCTCGCTCGGGCGACGATGACACCGGAACTCATCGCGCTGATGGCGGAGCGGGCGCGCATGTCGCGGCTCACAACGATTGTCCTCGCCGGCTTCTTCCTCGAGCACTTCGATCGACTGAACCGGTGGCGCGACGGCCTCTTCTTCGCGGTTCGGGGCCTGCTCTGGCGGGCTGTGGCTTCGCAGAGGCCCGGCCGCAATGGCGACGTCGTCGATGCGTTCCGCCAGCACCACCAGCTGCTCCTCGAAGCTGATGGACCGGTCCGCCTGGTCGGGCTCCTCCTCGCGTCGGGTGGCGACGTCACGACCTGGTTCCGTCAGGCACGGCTCACGGCATACTCCGACTCGCGATTCGGTCGGCGCGTTCGCGACGCGTTCTACCTCGCGGCCATCGACGCGGCCGATCCCGAGCGCGATGGCTACGCCTTCCTCGTTGATGTGACGACGGAGGTCCGTACCCGCGAGCGGAGTGACGCGCCGGAGGAGGATCGGTTCCTCTTCGGACACGAGGTACTTGCGGCGTTGACCCGCAAGTCGACGCGGCACCCGAGTGCTGAGTGGCTTGATGCGGTCCTGGAGATCGGCGGCGACCCGCGCCTCGCCCAGACTCCCAAGTGGCAGATGTGGTGGAAGCGGGTCCCGGACGAGAACCGGGCTCGCGCAGTGCGGTGGATGCGGGGTGTTGACCTCCGTGCGTTCCTCGATGGAATCGAGGCCTACGCGAACGGGACACACAACACCGACATGCAGCGCATGCTCGACCGCCGCAAGCGCTTCTTGCTCGGCCTCTACGAGCAGGACAGGGTCGAGGACGTCCGTTTGATCTTGGGTGATGACATCCGCTTGTGGATCCGGCGCTCGGCGAAGGTCGACCTCGTCGATGTCGCGTACTTGCGCATCTCGGGTAGGGCTGACACGGCCATCATCTACGTCGACTGCGGTGACTTCTCCCTGGTGGAGGGGTCGCACAGCTTCCCGCTCCACGTCTTTGTCGGCGGTCCGCTCGAACGGCTCGCTGATCGCAAGGCGCTGTCATTCGACGCCTCGGAGATCCGGGAGGCGGTCCCGGCAACCCACGTCGCGTCCTATGGGCCCGAGAGCTACCTCAACGTGTGGCACAGGGGTTTCGAGTGGATACGCACCGCACTCGACTTCCTGCGCGACAGCGGGGTCACCATCGACGAGAGAAGCCTCATGACAGCGGTCGACTTCGCAGACCTCAGCCGTCGCCGAGCGAACAGGTAGTCGCAGACATGGGACTTCTCGATCGCCTCAGGGGACGCCCCACCGTGCCTGACGACCCGTTCTCCCCGACTCCTGGCTTCCGGATCGACTTCGGTGAGGAGACCCGGTTCACGGCCGACGGCGCGACGTTCGAGTTGATGCGTACCGGCCTGGCGCAGCGGAAAGCCCAGGAGCAGTTCCTCGTCCTCGACATGCTTGTCGAGGAGGGTCGAGCGTTCGAGAGTCGCGAGGGCTTCGTGGTGCCCGCGGCGGAGATCGCAAGGCTTGACGACGAGGAGGCGACCATCCTCGGCCTGCCGCCGAGGTTCGCCGGCGACGTCCACACCAGGGTGCATCGGTGGACCTCCTCCCCCGACTTCCGAGTCGACCTCGAGCTGACGATCGGTCCACACCCCGTCCTGCCTGAACGCCGCGGACCGGTGGTCAACGCAGGCGGATCCCGTACCGCTTGAGCGTTCCGTTGCTTCAGGTGATGAGGGCGCTCGACACTCACAGCGAGCTGGAACGGCCGACCCGTACCGAGACCGACAACGTGCGGCTGATCGCACGCCTCCAGTCGGCCAGACGCCTGGCGGCCGAGGCGGACGACCCGCGGTTGAGAGATCCTGCGGTCACCTTCCGCCTCGGGGCGCTCGACCGCTTCTCAACGGTGACTCCGGAGAGGGTGGGTCTCACGGTCGAACCTCAATCAGATGGGTCGCTCGTGATCGAGCCAGACCTCGGATCGGGAGTCGACAGGTCGCTGCTCTCGTCGCGTTGGGGTCAGCTCGATCGTCAGCGGACCGGCGCCTCCGGTTCCACGGGCTCCAGCGTCGGCGAGACCGCCGGCGGAGCGGTCCTTCGTGCCGACGAGACGCTCGTCCTCCTCGACCCCGAGGTCCTCTCTGCCGTCGCCGCGGTCCGCGAACGCCCTCTGATCCCGGCCGGTGAGGTCGACCAGTTCCTTCAGGCGCCGGGCTCCTACTTCGACCCCGAACTCGTGGACCTCGACCTCGGGTTCAGCGTTCGTGTCGCGGGTCTTGGCGTCATCGCTCCGTTGAGCTTCGCCCAAGCGAGTGCGAGCGGGCTCGACTGGTTCACCGCCCAGAGCTCGGTCGCTGGCCCGGAGGCACTCATCGGCGCGGCCACCTTGAGGGATGAGCAGGACGCGATCGAGCAGTCCGTCGCTCAGGCGTGGGAGCACGACGAGACTGTCGTTGCCGTCGCCGAGCGGCTCGTGGACGTCTCGGATCACAGCAGGGTCGATGACGCGTTGGCGGCCTCCCGCAGGCGCCTCGCGGGCCTCGCGGTCGAGGAGGCATCGACTCCCGACTCAGGACCCGATGCGTCGAGCCCGCAGGTCACTGTGGGTATGCACATCTACGAGGCGTTCGATCGCGCTGACGCTCTCCGCGCCCGGGCGTTGAGCGCGGCGGCGCCGGTGTCGGTGGACTACGAGACCCTCTCCCGCCGTCCCTTCCCGCATCAGGAGGTCGGGATCGCGTGGATGACCGGGATGATGCACTCCGCCCTGACCAGCGATGCGGATGATCCCGCTCGCATTCAGGGAGCACTGCTCGCCGACGACATGGGTCTCGGCAAGACCTACATGACCCTCGTTGCGCTCGGCGAGGCGCAGCGCGCACAGAAGCTCGGCGGTCAGCAAGCGCTGCCCACCTTGGCAGTGATGCCTGTCGCGCTGCTGGAGAACTGGCTGGAAGAACTTGTCCAGACCTTCGGAACGGACCATGGGCCGTTCGACGACGTCGTCGTACTGCAAGGTCGCGGCTTGGACGACTACCGGATGCGCGGCGCGACACGGGAGACGGCAGCCCGGCTGAAGGACCTCGACGGCGACGGAATGGTCCGGGCGGACCGGATCCATGTCGCGCTACGAGTGGGGTCACAGTGGGGTGAAGCTCGGCTCGACCGGCCGGGGGTTCTCGTCCTCACGACCTATGAGACCTTGCGTCGCTACCAGGTGTCGCTGGGCATCGTCGACTGGGGAGTGGTCGTCTTCGACGAGGCGCAGGCGACCAAGAACCCCGAGACCCTGGCCACGCGCGCGGCAAAGGGCCTCAAGGCGCGGTTCAAGCTTTTCGGCGACCGGCACGCCGGTCGAGAACTCACTGCGCGACTTCTGGTCTCTGATCGACACGGCTCAGCCCGGGCTGCTCGGCACCTGGGCTCAGTTCCGGGATCAGTGGGTGAGTCCGATGGAGTCGAGCCGCGGCGACGAACATCAGCGACTCGGCAGAGAGCTGCGAACAGCCGTCGGTGACTTCATGCTGCGCCGGATCAAGGAAGACCACCTCCACGACCTGCCGCCGAAGCGCGTCCACGAGTACCGACACCTCATGCCCTCCACGCAGGTGACCGCGTACGACGACGTGCTCGCCGCGCACCGTGGGCGTGGGCCCGCAAAGGGGTCGGCGCTCACGACTCTTCACGAGCTCGCGGCGGTCTCACTTCATCCCGGGCTCCTCCATGGCGGTCTCGATGCGGATCGTGAAGCCATCGATGACTCCGCCCGGACCCTCGTCGCGGTCCGCCATGTCCTCGATGAGATCCGGACGGCCGGTGAGAAGGCAATCGTCTTCGCCAAGACCAAGGAGTTGCAGCGTGCCCTCGCCTTGTGGCTGGGCGGGCGCTACGGACTCCGCGTGGACGTGGTGAACGGTGATACCGCGGCGACCGGCTCGGGCGAGACCCGGATGACGAAAATCCGCGCGTTCGAGGCCCGGGCAGGGTTCAACGTGATCATCATGTCCCCGCTCGCCGTCGGCGTGGGCCTCACCGTGGTCGGAGCGAACCACGCGATCCATCTCGAGCGGCACTGGAACCCCGCAAAGGAGGCGCAGGCGACCGACCGCATCTACCGCATCGGACAGACGCGGGATGTCCACGTGCACTACCCGATCGCCCTGCATCCGGACCTGGACTCGTTCGACGTCAACCTCGACCGGCTCCTGAGGACCAAGGTCGCCTTGAAGGACGCCGTGGTCGTTCCGCAAGAGGTGACCCAGGCGGACCTCGAGGAGGCGCTCGGGCTCGGCCTCGGAGATGTCGCCGGACGAGGTCACTAGCAAGGTCGATCCGGCCGCTCGCTGCGCCGCCGTTGAACGGAGCCGGTTAGGCGACCTCGGACTGCGGCGAGAAGACCGCTCGCCGGTGCGTTCGAGGACCGGACCGCGGCAGGGGCTAGGACGCCCATTCAAGGTCACGAGCGCACCGGCCGAACTACCCGGGTGAGGGGGACCACCACCATGCCCGCAGGACACTCCGCCGGCGCCGAGGCGCGCCGCCAGCTCGCGCTCGCCGACGAGCACGAGCGTGCCGCCGCCGAGGCCCGCGCCACGGCCGGCCGCTACGCCATCGCCGAGGTCACCGAGAAGCACACCGTCAGCGCCCTCGCGCCGCTCGCCGCCGTCGGCCACCACCTTCTCGCCGACCGCCGCTGGCCGGGCAGCAGGCGCGCCCAGGTGGACCTCGTCGTCGTCGGGCCGGGCGGCGTCTTCATCGTCGACACCAAGGCGTGGAAGGACGTCTCCGTCCACGGCGGGCGGATCTACCGCGGGCAGGAGGACGTGACCGACGACGTCCTCAACCTCGCCGACCTCGCCTACACCGCGGAGGGCGACCTCGCGGAGGTGGGCCTCGCGCCCGGGGAGGTGCGGCCCGTCGTCGTGCTCGCCGGCCGGCAGGGGATCGACCAGCGCGTCGGGCCGGTGCGGATCGTGGGGGAGAAGGACGTGCTGCGGCACATCGCCTCGCACGGCACCCGGCTGACGCCGGTCCAGGTCGACACGGTCCTGGCGCGCGCGCTCGCCCTGTTCCCGCTGGTGGGAGCCCCGGCGCCGGTCGTCGCGACCGTGCAGGAGCCCGTCGTCCCCGCGCCGCGCGCCGAGCCCGAGCAGGGCGAGCTGCTCAGCAGCGAGGAGGTCAACGAGGCACTGCTCGCCGGCATCCTCGCGAGCCCGATCGAGGAGTGGATGAGCTTCCTGCACCCGGCGCAGGCGAAGCTCGTCCGACGCTCGTTCAACGGGCCGGGGCGCATCCGCGGGGCCGCCGGGACCGGCAAGACCGTCGTCGGCCTGCACCGCGCCGCGTACCTGGCCCGGACCCGGCCGGGAACGGTGCTGGTCACGACGTTCATCCGCACCCTGCCCGACGTGATGCGCGCGATGCTCACGCGGATGGCACCGGAGACCGTCGACCGGGTCGAGTTCTGCGGGGTGCACAGCTGGGCGCTCGGGCTGCTCAAGGAACGTGGCGTGCGCGTGAAGGTGGACCGCAAGGCCGCAGCAGCGGCTTTCGACGAGGCCTGGCGCTCGCTGCCGGGCGAGTCCTCGATCGCGCGTTCGCAGCGGGACAAGGACTACTGGAAGGACGAGGTCAGCCACGTCCTCAAGGGTCGCGGGATCACCGACTTCGACAGCTACGCCGACCTTCCGCGCACCGGTCGTCGCTACCGGCTCACGCTCGACCAGCGACGCGAGGTCTGGGCGCTGTACGAGGCGTACCAGGCCGGGCTCAGCGCGCGCGGCGTCCACGACTTCGACGACGTGATCCTCCTGGCCGAGGCGGAGCTACGGCGCGAGCCGCTGACGGGCGTCTACTCGAGCGTCATCGTGGACGAGGCGCAGGACCTCTCCGCGGCGATGGTGCGCATGCTGCACTCGCTGGTCGGGGACGAGCCCGACGGGCTGACGCTGATCGGCGACGGGCAGCAGTCGATCTACCCCGGCGGCTACACGCTTGGCCGAGGCCGGGGTGTCGCTGGCCGGTCGCGGTGTGGTGCTCGACGTGAACTACCGCAACACCGCTCAGATCCTCGCCTTCGCCGGCCGGATGGTCGACGGCGACGAGTTCGCCGACATCGAGGGCGAGATCGAGCGCGGGAACGTGGTCGAGACGGTGCCACGCGTCGGGCCGGAGCCGGTGGTCGCGTCGTGCCGGAACGTCGCTGGGAGCGGGAGAGGGCGATCGTCGAGCGGGCGCGCGCCGTCGTGCGCGAGGTCGGTACGGGGCCGGGCGACGTCGGCGTGCTGTGCGTCTCCAACCGCGCGGCCACGCGTGCCGCCAGCCGTGCTGCGCGAGGCGGGCGCCCCGGTGGTCATGCTCACCGACTACGACGGCGCCCCGGTTGACGCGATCAAGGTCGGGACGATCAAGCGCGCCAAGGGACTGGAGTTCAAGCAGGTGCTCCTGCCCGAGGTCCGGGCTGACGAGCTCGGCCCGGCGGCACCGCCGCAGGACCCGAGCGAGCGCGAGCGGTGGGAGCTGCGCCGTCGCGAGCTGTACGTGGCGATGACGCGGGCGCGGGACGGGCTGTGGGTGGGGGTCGTCTAGATCCCGCCTGCCCTACCGCGCCCCACGAACCGCTCCCACCGCCACGCCAGCCCCTCCCGGTCCGGCCGGTCCCCGCGCCGCGCGGCAGCACGATCTCCCGTCCGTGCATCTCCTGGATCCCGTGCCGCAGCATCGGCCCGTCGATCTCCTCGAGCACCTCGCGGTTGATCGCGACCCGGTAGTCGGGCGAGACCCCGAGCATGTTCTGGTCGTACGCGGCGTGGTGGATCTTGCACAGCGCGAGCCCGTTCGACGTCGTCGGCAGGCCGTGCTCCTCGGAGTCGGGCACGATGTGCGCCGCGTCGAGCAGCGCACCGTGCTTCAGCTCGCAGATCGCGCACCGGGTCTCGTAGGCGAGCAGGACGCGCGTGCGGAACGCCGGCTGGTGCAGGCGCTGCTTCGCGAGCCGGCGGGCGTACTCGCGTTGCGGCTCGGCGAGGTCGCGGACGTCGCCCATGAACCGGAACGCCTCGTCGAGTGCGATGAGGAACTGCCGGTTCTCCGGCTCGTCGTCGACGACGAAGACCGGCAGCGACGGGCGTGTAGTAGTTCGGCTGCTCCTTGCGGAACAGGATCGAGCGGCTGGCCGGTCTCCATCGCGTTGCGGAGCTTGCGGTTGTCGCCCGTCCACGGGTCGCCGTCGCGGTAGGCGTAGTGCAGGAGCCCGTCGTCGGACTCGGTGTCCTCGTAGGGTCCGCTGACCGAGCTGACGATCGACAACGTCGACGCGAAGTCGCGCGGGTTCCGGATGCCGCGCGAGAAGTCGATGATGGGCAGGTCGCGATCACCGACCCGGAAGCTGAGCAGCTCGTGCCGGTGCACGAATCCGCCGTTCGCCTCCGCGCGCTCGCGCACCCAGTCGATGACCTGCAGGCGGAGGGCGGTCTCCACGGCGGTGTCCACGGCCCGAGCTCACCACGCCGTGCCTTGTCGATCAAGCGCCTGGGCACGGCGCACCAGCGGCGCGCGCCTACCCTTGCCCATGCCCGCCCACATCGGCATCGACCTCGCCTGGGGGCCACGCGCCCGCACCGGGCTCGCCGTCACCGGCTCGAGCGGCCGGCTCCTCGCCTCGACCTCCGTCCGGACCGACGACGAGATCGCGAGCTTTCTCACCCCGTACCTCGCGAGGGACACGGTCGTCGCGATCGACGCGCCCCTGGTGGTCCCGAACCCCACGGGCAGCCGCGAGTGCGAGAAGGAGCTCAGCGCCGTCTTCCGGACGTACGACGCCGGCACGCACCCGGCCAACCGCTCGCACGCTGGTTCGACCCGCCGCGCGGCGCGAGCCTTGCCCGCCGCTTCGGCTGGGACCTGGACCCGCGCACGGTCCCCTTCACGGGCACCGCCGTCGCGATCGAGGTCTACCCCCACCCGGCGATGGTCAGTCTCTTCGGTCTCGGCCGGATCCTGCCCTACAAGAACAAGCCCGGCCGGACCCTCGAGTCGCTCCGCGCGGCGTTCGTGCTGCTGCTCGACCACCTCGACCGCGTCGCGGGCCCCACGCTCCAGCTCCCGAGGTCGGCCCGGTGGGCGCAGATCCGCGCCGCCGTCTCGACCGCCACGCGCAAGAGCGAGCTGCGCCTCGTCGAGGACGAGGTTGACGCGATCCTCTGCGCGCATCTCGCCTGGCTCTGGGGCCGCAGCGACCCGAGCATGCGGGTGTTCGGCGACGTCGAGCGCGGGTACATCGTCACGCCGGAGCCGCCGGAGCCGCCGGAGCCGCCGGAACCGCCGGAGACCGCCCGCCCCGCGTCATCGCGGCCGCGCGCGCATGCGGCGAGGTCGAGCCGGCCGCAGCGCCGCGAGCCCGAGTCGCTCGGCCACCTGCGCGATCGGCTCCGAGCGGAGGTCACCGACCTCAGCGAGGAGCAGTGGGGCCGCATCGACGCCGTCCTGGGCGAGTGGTTCTCCGGCCCGTCCTGACCCGGCGACGGCGACGTGCGTCTACCGTCGATCCGTGCCCGCCACCCGCTCGAGCCGTCGACCCCGCCTCGCCGCGTCGGCCCTCGTCACCATCGCCGTCGGCCTCCTCGTCTCGCGCCTTCCGGACCCGCTCGGCGACGTCGGCGGCACGATCCTCTACGCCGTCCTGGTCTACCTGCTCGTCGGCGTGGCCCTCCCGGCCGCCCGGCCGACCAGCGTCGGAGCCCTCGCCCTCGCGAGCTGCTGGGCGATCGAGATCTTCCAGCTCACCACGTTCCCCGAGCGGTGGGCGAGCGAGGTCCCCGTGGTCGCCTACGTGCTCGGGACGAGCTTCACCCCGCTCGACCTGGTCGGGTACGCGGCCGGCGCAGGGCTCGCCGTCCTGGTCGACCGGGGGTCGACGAGGAGCCGGACGTCCGACGGCACGTCCATCGCGGCACGGAACCACCCGATCCCCTAGGGGAAGGGGAACCCGCCCGCCGGTGCGAGCCCCCACACCCCGCGCAGCGCGTTGAGCCACGGGGTGACGGTGACGGCCGCGATCGCGCTCAGCACCCAGCCGCCGACCAGGGCGAGGAGGAACGCCTTGCCGCCCGTCAGTCGCGTCGGGCGCGCGGGCAACGGCCCGTTCTCCCAGACGGGCACCGGTTCGACGAGCAGGAAGACGGCCGACATCGGCCCGGTGCCGAGCAGCCAGAACCACGCCCACTTGGTCGCCCAGCGCGGCTGCGGGCCGGTGACCAGCAGGACCAGCGTCACCAACGAGGCCAGGCCCGAGCCGACGTAGTACTGCACCGTCAGCCCGGTGGCGGTCGCGGTGTCCGTCGTGGGCGCTGTCTGCACGACCGCGGCGACGGCGTCCCAGAACCAGCCGGCGACGAGCAGGGCGGTGAGCACGACGCGGGTGACTCGCATCCCCGTGCTCTGCTGCGGGACGAGCGGGACCGGGGTCGCCCAGCTCGCGGCCTCCCACGGAGTCGCCATCGGTCCCCCTTCCGAGGCGCGCCCCTGCCCGCCGTGTCGATCCTGCCACTCGTCCGGCCGAACGCACACAGATCGGGAGGCCAGTCCCCTTGAGACCGTGCCCGCGCTGCCGACGTATGGGGTAAAGGAGGACCGATGCCCGTAGCACCCGCTGTCGACGCACAGGCGCGGCGCCACACCGTGAGCTCGCTGATGCCGCTCACCGCGGACGGCCACCACCTCCTCGCCGACAGGCGACGCTCCGACAGCTCGCGCGCCCAGGTCGATCTCGTCGTCGTCGGGCCTGGCGGGGTGTTCATCCTGCTGACCAAGACGTGGGAGCAGGTCAGCATCCGTGACGGGCATCTGTACTGCGGCCAGGCGGACGTGACCGACGAGCTGATGAACCTCGCGGACCTGGCCTATCGCGCGGAGGGGGACCTTGCTGCCATCGGACTCGCGCCGGGGGAGGTGCGGCCCGTCGTCGTGCTCGCCGGGCGCTCGCAGGTGGACCTGCGCCTCGGCCCCCTGCAGGTCGTGGGGGAGCGCGATCTCTTGCGGTACCTCACGGACTTCGGGGCGCGGTTGAGCGGGCCCCAGGTGGAGATCGTCCTCGAGCGCTCGCTCACGCTCTTCGACCTGGCGCATGCGGCCGCGCAGTCAGCGGTCGACGAGACCGGCGCCGTCGTGCCGGACCTCGGACCCGACGAGGACGACGAGCAGGAGCAGCACGCAGAGTCGCCGGGCGACCGCCTGCGCGCCCGGGGCCCGGCGCGTCCGATCGAAGAGTGGATGAGCTTCCTCCAGCCCGCGCAGGCCGCTCTCGTGCGCCGCTCGTTCACGGGGCCCGCGCGGATCAGCGGCGCCGTCGGCACCGGCAAGACGATCGTCGGCCTTCATCGCGCCGCATACCTCGCGCGGACGCGGCCGGGGGCCGTCCTGGTGACCAGTGACACGACGGCCCTGCCGGAGCTCCTGCGCGCACGGCTGGAGCAGATGGCTCCGGAGACGCTCGGCTCGGTCGAGCTCTCGGGTGTCCTCGACTGGGCCCTCGCCTTCCTGAACGAGCGGGGCGTGGCGGTCCGCCTCGACGACGAAGCCGCCGACGCGGTCTTCGCCGAGGTCTGGCGCGCCCGTGCGCCGGAGCCCTCGATCGCCCGCTCGCAGCGGGCACGGTCCTACTGGCAGGACGAGATCGGCAGGGTCATCAAGGGTCGTGGCATCACCGACCTGGCCACCTACTCGTCGCTGCCTCGCACGGGGCGTCGTTTCCGGCTCGACCTCGACCAGTCCCGCGCCGTCTGGGCCCTCTACGAGGCGTACCAGGCCGGGCTCAGCGCGCGAGGCATCCACGACCGTGCCGACGTGATCCTGCTCGCCGAGGCCGAGCTGCGCCGCGAACCGCTGACCGGGCGCTACGCCAGCGTCATCGTCGACGAGGCGCAGGACCTCTCCGCCGTGGCGCTGCGCATGCTCCACTCGCTCGTCGGGGACCGGACGGACGGCCTGACGCTGATCGACGACGGTCGCCAGGCGCTCCACCCCGGCGGCTGCACGCTCGCCGAGCTCGGTATCTCGGTCGCGGAGCGCAGCGTCGTGATGGACACCCACCACCGCAGCACGGCGCAGATCCTCGCGCTCGCCGGCGTGATGGTGGACGGTGACGAGCCAGTCGACCTCGAGGGCTCTGCCGTCGCGGCCGACGCGGCCCTCGTACCGAACGCCGCGCCGCGCTCGGGCGAGAGCCCCGTCGTCCTCTCGTGCCGCTCCACGCGGGAACGGGAGCACGCGATGGTCCAGCGCATGCGTGCCGTCCTGCGCGAGGAGCGGGCCTCGGCCGGCGAGATCGGGGTGCTGTGCAGCACGGCCAAGGCCGCCGCTCGCACGGCCGTCGTGCTGCGTGAGGCCGGCCTGCCCGTGGTGCTGCTCGGCGAGCACGACGGCGCCCCGCTCGCCGCGATCAGGGTCGGCACCATCGCGCAGGCCAAGGGCCTGGACTTCCGGCAGGTGCTGCTCCCCGAGGTCACGGCCGATGAGATCGCGCAGACGGCGCCGCCGGAGGAGCCGATCGAGCACGAGCGCTGGCGGCTGCGACGACGCGAGCTGTACGTCGGGATGACCCGTGCCCGCGAGGGGCTGTGGATCGGCGTGCTCTGAGGGCGCCCGGTGCCGTATCGCCGGTGCGGCGACGGCGCGGATCGCCCGCGCCGCAGCTCGCCCCGGTGTGCCTCACTGCCCTGACCGTGCGGCTCAGATGCCGATGACGGCCGCCGTGGTCGACGAGCGCAGGAGGGGTACGCCCAGCAGGGAGAGTGCGACGAGCACGAGGACGACGAGGAAGGCCCAGCCGGCCGTGAGTCGTCGCGCCGGCGCCGTCGACGACGCGCTGCGCCACAGCGGCACGGGCTCGAGGAGCACGAACAGGAGGATGAGCGGGTACAGGCCCGAGAGCCAGAACCACGCCCACCTCGTGGCGAGCCGCGGCTGCGGGCCGGCGACGAGCAGGACGAGGGCGGCGAGCGTGGCGACGACTGCGAGCACCCCGATGCCGAGGAAGTTCCCGCTGGGCACGCCCGTCCCGCCGCCGTCCGGCACGTCGACGACAGCGACGCCGGCAGCCGCAGCGGCCTGGCGGACGGGCACGGAGCCGTCGGTCACCGACCCGTCGGCTGAGCCGCCCATCGAGCCGTCGAGCGACGAGATCGTGTAGAACGCTGTGCTCGGCCGATGCTCCTGGACCCAGGCCATCGGGCCGGCGAGCGCCGTGAACGGTCCGACGGATGCCTCGGTGACCCAGGTGATCGTCAGGCCGTTGTCGAACACGGCTGTCGGGTCGGGGGTCTCGATGGTCAGGGAGCGCACGACACCGGCGCGGAGGTCGGCGACGACGGCGTCCACCGGGCGCAGGACGGGCTGCAGGAGCTGTGTCGCCGCGCCGAGGAGGATGACCACGGCGAGCAGGAGTCGCATGACCCGCCCGAGCGTTCCCTGCCGCTCGACCCCCACGGGCTCGGGCTGCACGTCCACCTGCCCCGGCTGTTGCTCGCTCATCGTCGCCCCTGTCCGGGCGACCCCCCGCCGCGCCTCCTGCGATGCTCGCACAGGCTCGGTCTCCCGCACACGGAGATCCGTCCGTGCGTTCCCGCGGATCTCCGGCCGCGCGGCCGTCGTGCCTACAGGTAGAGCCCGATCCCTGGCTCGTCGGCTCCCGCGGCGGCGGGCCGCGTCGGTGTCGTCCCGCGCAGCGCCACCAGGAGCCCGTCCTGCGCGAGCGGGCCGAACAGCCAGGCGAGCTGGGTGTCCGGGCAGCGCAGGAGCGTCGCCACCGGCCGCGCACCGGCGGTGTCCGGCAGGGTTCCGCCGAGCGCCGCCGCCCGGCTCGTCGCGTCGGCGTCGTCCTCGGGCCTCAGGTGCACCTGGGCGTAGGCCGCTGCCGAACGTCCGCGGAGCCACAGGAGGTCCAGGCACCGGCAGGTGCGGCTGTGGTCCATGAGCTCGCGCAGGGAGCTCGTCTCCGCGGCGCGGGCCGCTGCCCGACGGCGGGACCGCAGCAAGGCGCGCAGGCCGAGCGCGACGAGCGCCGTCGTCGCCGGGAACGCCGCGCCGGCGAGCAGCAGGGTCCCGTCGCCGAGCCCCCACGTGTCGGCGCCGACCGCCCGCGCCAGGCCGACCCCCTTGCCGCCGACGAAGCCCGCGAGGCCGATACCGAGGACCAGCACCACGACGGCCGTCGCGAGCCTGCCGCCGATGTCGGGCCCGCGCCAGGTGTGCGCGTCGCTGTCGTACTCGTTCCGGCGCAGGACCGCCCAGGCCCTGCGCTCCGACAGCGTGAATCCCGGCCTGCGCGACCACAGCTCGGCGGCGCCGACCAGCGCGAGCACGCTCACCACGAGGGCCACCTCCCAGCGCCCGACGGCCAGAGCGGCCCCGACGCCGACGGCGACCGCGGCGAGCATCCCCAGGACCACGCCGAGCCGACGCCCGAGGGACGAGGGCTCGACCTCTCGCCGCACGGCGGCCAGCTCGGGGTGCGGTGCGTGCAGGCGGCAGTACGCCTCGAGCAGGAGCCGCGCACGGACCCCCGCACCGCGCGCCACCAGCGCCCGGACCAGGGCGATCAGGTACCGCGGGTCTCGCCCGGGGTCGACGTGCGCCGGGTCGGCCGTGACGGTCGCGCCGAGGCTCCCGGCGGACTGGGCCATGAGCAGCACGATGCCGGCGAGATCGCCCGGCGGGGTCTGCTGAGGCAGGCCGGCGAGCTCGCCGCTCGCGGCCCGGACGAACGTCGCGGGGTGCGATCGTCCGTGCACGCCCAGCAGCGCGATGGCCTCGGCGTCGGCGACGGGCAGGTCGTGGACCTGGTCGGCGACCGCGCGCAGCACGGGACGCATCTCCTCGCGGAGGGCGTCGGACAGGTCCGCGAGGGCAGAGCGGAACCACCGGTACGCCGCCTGGTCGCCCGTCGCGGCATGAGCGGCGCCGAGCACCAGCTCACCGATCGATCCCGGGTGCGCACCGGTCGCGGGCCGCACCCCCGCGGAGCCCAGGAGGGCGATCGCCTCGGCCGGGCGGCCGAGGATCACGAGGCTGCGGGCGCGACCGGCGGCGACGACGAGGGAGTCCGCGCGCCCGGGCATCGACGAGAGGAGCGCGAGCGCGAGGCCCGCCTCACCCGCGCTCTCGGCGGCGCCGGCCCAGGCGCCCCAGGAGCCGGTGAGGTCGGGCGGCTGCGCCGTGCGGTCCTGCGAGGGCCAGGCGCGCTCGGCGGGAGAGGGCACTGTCACGCGGGCTCCGGTCGTCGCAGGCAGCCGGCCGACCAGCCCCGGCGAGATCCGGGTGATCGTACCGGGGGGTGGGTCCTGCCCCTAGTGGGTCCGCACGCCGCCCGCTCGTGCCCGGTCGGCCGAGAGGCCCGCCGTCAGCGTCGCGAGGGTCGGCAGCCCGTCGCCTCCGCCGGGGCGTGCGGCCTCGAGCCGGCGCAGCAGGTCCGCCACGTCGGCCTTGCCCAGGTGGGTGCCGAGTCCGTCGAGGGTGTCGTCGAGGCGGTCGGCGCCGAGCACCACGGCCCGCCCGACGCGCACCGGCGCGGCGTCGCCGGGAACGACGACGAGGGCCGCGGTGACGGCCCGGTGCGACTCCTGGAGCATCGCGGCGAGGCTCGCCGTCGCGGCGACGACGTCGGCGACGAGCAGGTCGGTCCGGCCGCCACCGGCGCGCACCACCCCGCCGCGCACGCTGAGCTGCCCGGAGCGCCTGGCGATCGCCAGCACGCCACCCGGCCCGACGGCGACCTGGTCGATGACGCTGCGCAGCAGCCCCGGTGCGTCGTTGAACACCCACCGCGAGGGCGACGGCACTCCACGATCACTCCACTCGACCTGCCACTGCATCTGCTCGCCCTCGGTCCCGGCTCGTCGCGGAGGGGCATCGCCCCGGGGGAGCCTGACTGCGCTCATCCCTACCGATGCATCGGCGCCCCCGTCGCGCGGCTTGACCGCCGCGGCGTCCGCCGTCCGGGTGAGGTCTGCGAGCGCCCCCTGCCGCGCGAGGCCGTCGTCCGCCTGCCGGACACGTCCGGGTGATCAAGGGCGGCGCCCGATCTGCCGACATATCCGCCAGAAAGGGGAGACTCATGCGTGCAGGTCCCGGCGTCGCCGACGGCGTCGTCCTGACCTCCGTACCGGTGCCCCGACGGCTGCCGCCCGACCTCGCGGCCGGGATGCGGGTGGGACCACTGACGACCCCCACCTCGATGTGGACCGACACGCTGACCAGGACCCAGGCCGTCGTCGTCGACCGGACCTTCGACGGGCCCTGCGTGATCCGCGGCGCCGTCGGGACCGGGAAGACGCTCGTCGCCCTGCACCGAGCGATCCGCCTTGCCCGGGCCCGGCCCGGTCGGATCCTGGTCACGGCGCTCTCGCCCGCGCTTCCCGATGCCTTGCGCGGCCACCTGGCGGAGCTCGCCCCCGACGTCGCGGGCAGGGTCGACCTCTTCGGGGTCCACGCGCTCGCCCTCGCGCTGCTCCGGATCCGTGGGGTCCCCGTCGCGCTCAACGGCGCGCGTGTGGCGGAGGCACTCGACGAGGCATGGCGCACCGTCGGTCGCCGTGGGCTCCTCGGCTACCTCGAGCCCGACAGGTCCTACTGGGAGGAGGAGATCGCGGCGGTCATCCAGACCGGTGGGCTGCTGACTCTCGAGGAGTACCTCGCCCACCCCCGGAACGGTCGCCGCCACCGCCTCGGGCCCGACGCGCGCCGGGCCGTGTGGGCGCTGCACGAGGCCACCACCGCCGTCCTGCGCCGCAGGCAGGTGCAGACGCTCGCCGACGTCGTCCTGCTCGCCGAGTCCGAGCTGAGCCGGGCACCGCTCGCGGAGCCGTACTCGGCGGTGATCGTCGACGACGCGCAGGACCTCTCCGTCCCGATGCTGCGCCTGCTCCGGCTGCTCGCGCCGGACGCCCCCGACGGGCTGACCGTCGTGGGCGACGCCCGTCCGTCGCTCAGCCCCGGCTGCTCCACGCTCGAGGAGGCGGGGATCGTGGTCGAGGGCCGCGTCGTCACGCTGGACCGGGTGCACCGGACGCCCTCCGGCGGGGTCGCGCATGCGATCGAGAGCTCCGCCGGTCGTGTGGACTGCGCGCAACGGCTGGTCGCGCGGGTCGCCGAGACCGTCGGCGGCGGCGGGGCGACGGCCGGAAGCGTGGCCGTGCTCACGCTCACCCATGAGGCGGCGCGCTTCGCGGCCGCCGCGCTGGAGTCCGCGGGCCTCGGCGTGATCCGGCTCGACCGGCATGACGGCAGCCCCGCCGACGCTGTCGTCGTCGGCACCGTGAAGGCCGCCGTCGGCCTGGACTTCGCCCAGGTGCTGATCCCCGAGGTACCGGCCGCCGTGCTCGCGCATCCCGACGGCGAGCGGGACGACGTCGCGCTCGAGCGATGGGAGCTCGGGCTCTGCGAGCTCGCGGCGGGGATGACGCGGGCGCGTGAGGGCTGGTGGGTCGGGCTGGTGTGAGCCGGCGCTCGCGCTGAGCAGGGGTGCCCGGCTCCGAGGCGTCCCGGATCTCGTCGGGCCCGGCACCTAGGGTGGGAGCGGCGCGCAGCTCGCGCCGGGTCGTCGGGAGGGAGTCGCGATGGGTCCGGAGGCGGAACCGTACCGCCCGTCGTGGCTGCCGTTCGGCCGCGCGCGTCTGGCCGCGGCCTCGCGCGGGATGACGGCGGCGGCGAGCGCCACGCCCGTCCGCAGACGTATCCCGATGGCGCCGGTCCAGCTGGGGCGGGTGGCGGACGAGCCGTCGGCCCGGGGGCCCGAGGCCTTGAGCGCGCCGGCGATGCCGCTCGAGCCCGCGATGCCGTCCGCGCCGGCGATGCCCCTGCCGTCGGCCCAGCCGCGTCCGCCGCGTCCCCCGAGCCCGCCGCGTCCTCCGAGGCCGCCGCAACGCCGGAGCCCGCAGGTCCCCGCCGCGGCACGCCCGGCGACTGCGCCGGTCACCGTCCGGATGCCTGCGCCCGAACCTGTCGTGCGCACCGCCGACCGCGTGACCTCCCGCCGGCGGCCTGGTACGCCGCCGTTCGACGGCCTCGCGATCGCGGCGATCGTCCTGGCCTTCATCGTCGCGCCCTTCGCGCTGGTCCTCGCGATCGCCTCCGTGCGGCGTGCCTATGCGAAGGGCGTCTCTCCGCTGCTGTCCTGGCTCGCGCTGCTGCTCGCCGGCTTCACCACGCTCGTGACGACGGGGCTCTGGTCGGTGGTCATCGGGGTGCTCGGGGGAATCGGCGGCTGAGGGTCGGTGTCGTCCTGGCGCAGGATCAGGCGCCGAGGACGACGGGGCCGACCCCCGACCCAGCGGGGAGGACGGGCGGCGCGCCCTCGCGTCCCGGGTCGGGGCGTCCGGTCCATCGCGCTGCTCCCGGGCGCGAGGAGCCCGCGCAGTGATTTGATGGACCATGCGATCTCACGACAAGAACGGCTGCTCGGGCGCGACGTCGGGCCGGCGCGGCGCTCCGATCGTCCTCCTCCTGCTCGCGATCGGTGCCGCGGTCGCGTGGTTCGTGCGGAGCCGGCATGTCGCCGGGATCGCCGAGGCAGATGCCTGGCGCCAGGAGCTCCCCGAGTGGTCCGGGCCGAGCGGGAGCGCCGCGCGCCGGCCCGAGGCCGGGGCCCCGGCGGCCGCGCCTGCGGCTGCCATGAGGCCGGCGCCCGCTCCGGTGCCCGGCGCCGGGTCGGCCACCGCTGCTTCCCCCGCATCCGCGCCCGCCGCCGGGTCAGCCGCGGCCCCTGCGCCCGCGCCCGCCGCCGCCCCCGCGCCCCCCGCCGATGACCTGCGCCGCATCGAGGGCATCGGCCCGAAGATCGCCGCAGCGCTCGTCGCTGCCGAGCTCGGCAGCTACGCCGCCGTCGCGGAGGCCTCGGACGGCGACCTGCGGGCGGCCCTCAAGGACGCCGGCCTGCGGTTCGCGCCGAGCCTGGGCACCTGGGCCCGGCAGGCCCGCCTGCTCGCCGACGGCGACGAGGCCGGGTTCCTGGCGCTGACCGATCGCCTCGTCGCAGGTCGCGACGAGGGCTGAGTCGCCGATGCGCTCCGGCCGCCCCGTCGGGCGACTGCCCGTTCCGTGACCCCTGGAGCCGCCGGCGGCCCCGGCACGTCCGGCGGCCCCGGCGCGCCCGGTGGCCCGGGCACGCCCGACCGCTCGGCCCAGGCCGAGCACGACGAGGCCCTACGGGACTCCCGGGAGATCGTCGCCGCCGTCCGGGCCGGTCGGATCGGGACGCTCCCGCGCTGGGGCTCACCGTTCCCGACCTCGCTCGGCCCCGAGGAGCACCTGCTCGCGGGGGGCAGGGCCCGGCGTCTGGCCTACCGGCCCGGTGGGGACGGCAGCTACCGCACGAGCTCCGGCCTCTTCCTCGCGACCGGTCCGTGGGGCATCGCCGCGACGCTCGCGGTCGCCGGAGCCCAGGCCGTGACGAACTCGCGGCGCAAGGCGGCAGCGGAAGCGGCGAGCGTCCCGCGGTGGGTCGTGGAGGAGCAGGGCGGCCTGTGGGTCTCCCAGCACGGGCTCTACTTCCTCACCCCCGGCGGTCTGAGGACCTTCGCCTGGGAGTCCTTCACCGCGGCCGACCTCCTCGGCCCGCGCTCGCTCTCGGTGAGCTGGTCCGGCCCCGGCGGTCAGCAGATGATCGGCTTCGAGTGCGACTGGGCGGAGCTCGCCTTCGCGCTCTGGGCGCTGGCCCGCCACCCCGAGCACCCTCGCCTCGCCGAGGAGCGCTGGCTCACGGGCGGCTGAGCCCTCAGGCGGGGGTCCACTCCATGGCGTCGCGCAGCCGCTTGCGGGCGGCCTCGCCACCGATCTCCTCGACGAGCTCCCGCGGCCCGACGACGACGAGCAGCATGCGTGCCCGGGACAGCCCGGTGTAGAGCATCGTGCGCGCGCGCTCGGCGTCGCGGAAGCCGTTGATCGCGAGGACGACGACGGTCCGCTCGAGTCCCTTGAACCCGAGGACGTGACCGTAGAAGACGTCGTCGGCGGCGAAGAAGGCGTCCCAGTACGCCGCCCAGCCGCCGAGCTCGACCGCCTCGGCCTGGAGCGGGTGGCGGTGCAGGGTGGTGAGCATCGCGATCTGCCCCGGGAGCCAGCCCTCGTCGAGCAGGGCGTCGACGGCGTCGTCCGCCGCGTGCAGCGCCTCGTCGGCCGGCACGTCGACGACCCGCACCGGGGAGGCTGCCGCGCCGCGCGGGCGCGTCGTGCCGTCGTGGAGCGCACCGCAGAGCTGGGCGATCTGCTTGGAGGAGCGCAGGTTCTCGTCGAGCTCGATCGGCTCGAGCTCGATCGGTGCGGCACCCTCACGGGCGAAGACGCGCTGGCCCTCGTCGGAGAACACCGTCAGCCGGCCGCTCGCCTCGTCGCGCAGGCAGTGCAGCAGCGAGGGCCACCACAGCTCGGAGAAGTCCTGGGCCTCGTCGACGACGATCGTGTCGAAGAGCTCGTCGCGCGGCCGGCTCGCGGCGAGCTCGCCGAGGGCGATCGGAAGCCGGCGCTCGTAGTAGTCGGAGTCGTCGTCGCTTCCCGGCTCGGCCCCCCAGCCCAGCGGGAGCTGGTGGAACAGGCCGACGAAGGCCGGGCGCTCGCGGGCCGGCCACTCCGCGGTGACGCGTTCGAGATAGCGCCCGAGCCCGCGGGAGTAGCACAGGAGGGCGACGCGGTCCCCCGCGAGCGTGCGACGGCGCGCCTGCTCGAGCGCGAGCCACGTCTTCCCCGTTCCCGCCCCGCCGATCACCTGGAGGCGTGGGATGCGGTCGAACAGGCGGACGAGGTGGCGCTGGTCGCGCGTCAGCAGGTCGAGGTGGTCCTCGTTCTCGGCGGCCTGGGCGAGCACCTCGACCTGCGAGGGGAGCCCGCCGCCGAGGAAGTCGACCAGAGGGCCGACGGCGGAGTCGTCCAGCGGCGCGTGGCCCTTGCCGTGGTCCTCGATCGCGCGGACCACACGGTGCGCGGCGCGGCCCAGGTCGTCGCGGTCGATGAGCATCGGGCGGGGCAGGTCGGGCAGGTGGGTCTCGCGCGAGACCGGCGTGTGGGGCAGCGCGACGAGGTGCGCGATGCGGCTGTGCGCGGCGTCGAGCCCCTCGCGCTCGAGCAGCCGCTGGAGCAGGTGGCGCGCGGTGCGGACCTGGCGGACCGGGTCGATCTCGTGCCGCTTCGCGCCACTGCCCTGGAGCCACTGCCCGTTCGCCCGCTGGACGAACCCGCCCTTGACCTCGATGGCCGCCAGCCCGAAGCCGGGCCAGGCGACCAGCAGGTCGATCTCGCACTCGTGCGCACCGTCCTGCATCGCCACACCGGCGAAGAGGACGGCGTCGTCCGGCAGCTGGTCGCGCAACGCCTCCCAGACGACGCGCTCTGCTCCGCCGTCATGCGGGAAGTGCGGCGCCTCCGGGATGAGGAGGGCCATGGAACTGGTCTAGCACCAGGAGCGCGTGCCGGCGGGGAGGTCGCGGGTGAATGCTGGTCCCGTCCGAGCGCGAGGGGCATCCTGGTCCATGCCGTCGACGTGGTCCATCGCCTCGGAGGACTCCGTTCCTCTCCATCGCCAGCCGTGGCTCGATGCTGTCCATCGGGTCGGTGGGGAGCGTGGCGTCGATCGGCTCGATCGGGTCGGCGGCCTCGGTGCTCAGCGTCGCGAGCGCGGCGAGCGCCGGATCGCTGATGTCGGCCGCGGGCTTCGGCGCTGTCATGTCGGCCAAGGACGCAGGCTCCGTGATGGGGGCGCGCCGGCCCGGCCCTCCCGCGCTGTGGGCGCTCGTCCAGGGCGTGCTCGTCGCGGGCCTCGTCGCGCTCGTCCTCGTCGGCGCACGGGACCGCGGGCGCTGACCGCTGTCCCGCCGCCGTCCCACCGCGGTCCCCCGCTTCCCGATCACCTGGAGACCCGGATGTACGTCCCCCGCCACTTCGACGCCGACGAGGCGACGGTCACCGACCTGCTCACGCGGCACGGCGCCGCCGACCTCGTCACGACGACGGCCGAGGGGCTCGTCGCGACGATGCTGCCCTTCGTCTTCGACCCGACGATCGGCAGGAACGGTGCGCTGCTCGGCCACGTGGCCCGGAACAACGCGCAGTGGCGTACGTCGACGGGGCAGGCGCTGGTGATCGTCCGCGGGCCGGATGCCTACGTGACGCCGTCCTGGTACGCGACGAAGGCCGAGCACGGGCGCGTCGTCCCGACGTGGAACTACGTCACCGCCCATGTGCACGGCGAGCTCCTGGTGCACGACGACGCCGGCTGGGTGCGTGACCTGGTCCAGCGGCTCACCACGAAGCACGAGGCAGGGCGGGAGCGGCCGTGGTCGATGGACGACGCCCCGGCAGCGTTCCTCGAGGGTCAGCTGCGCGCGATCGTCGGGGTCGAGGTACGGATCACCCGGATCGAGGCGAAGACGAAGATGAGCCAGAACCGGTCGTCGGCGGATGTCGACGGGGTGGTTGCCGGG
>CAVZPH010000013.1:0-14571 GCA_963777075.1 uncultured Actinomycetota bacterium
TTTGCTGACGCGTTACGACTACGTATTGCTCTACCACCAGCAGTACCTGCACAAGGTGCCGAACGGCTACTGCCCGGTGCACTCCACCGGGCGTGGCCTGCCCGCTGCCGACGGCCTGAACGACGGCGGCGCCCGAGCTCGTCGGGCGCCGCCCTCTTCGTCAGGCACCGCCTCGCGCAGGGCTGATGGCCCGCCGGCGGCGTCGGTCGCCCTAGGCTGGGCGGGCACCGACGACAAGGGGGGTCCCATGATCGAGGTCCACGGACTGACGAAGCGCTACGGCTCGAAGGTGGCCGTCGACGACGCGACGTTCAGCGTCCGGCCGGGGATGGTCACCGGCTTCCTCGGCCCGAACGGCGCGGGCAAGTCCACGACGATGCGGATGATCGTCGGGCTCGACCGCCCGAGCGCCGGGAGCGCCGTCGTGAACGGCAAGCGCTACGCCGCTCACCACGCCCCGCTGCACGAGGTCGGCGCGCTGCTCGAGGCCAAGGCCGTGCACTCGGGCCGCTCGGCGAGCAACCACCTGTTCGCGATGGCCGCGACGCACGGGATCGGCAAGGCCCGCGTCTCGGAGGTGATCGAGATGACCGGCCTGCAGTCGGTCGCGTCCAAGCGGGTGGGCGGCTTCTCGCTCGGCATGGGCCAGCGGCTCGGCATCGCCTCCGCGCTGCTCGGCGACCCGCAGACGCTGATCCTCGACGAGCCGGTCAACGGACTGGACCCCGAGGGGGTCCTGTGGGTCCGCAACCTGGTGCGCTACCTCGCGGGCCAGGGCCGGACGGTCTTCCTCTCCTCGCACCTGATGAGCGAGATGGCGCTGACGGCCGACCACATCATCGTCATCGGTCGCGGCCGGATCATCGCCGACGCCCCCGTCGCCGACATCATCGGCCGCGCCGCAGGGACGACGGTGCGCGTGCGCACCCCCGGGGCGACGGCGCTGGCGGGCCTCCTGCAGGGCCCCGGGGTGTCCGTGACCTCGTCGGAGCCGGGCCTCCTGGAGGTCACCGGCAGCACCGCCCCGGCGATCGGCGAGGCCGCGGCCGGCGCGGGGATCGTCCTGCACGAGCTGACCCCCGTCACGGGCTCGCTGGAGGACGCCTACATGCAGCTCACCGCTGAGGACGTCGAGTTCCACTCCGCGTCCCTCGCGAGCCCACCACCCGGGTCACCGCCCGGCGCCGGCCCCGCCACCGCGACCGGCCCCACCGAGAGGATGCAGCCATGACCGCGCAGCCCGTGGCCCCGGCCCGCCCCTCGCGCATCGGCGTGACCTTCCCGCGCGTGCTGCGCTCGGAGTGGATCAAGACGCGGACGGTCCGGTCGACCGTCTGGACGCTCGCGCTCACCGTCGTGCTCATGGTCGGCTTCAGCGCGCTCTTCGGCTGGGGCATGTCCAGCTCGGGCGGTGGGGGCGGCGACGGCCCGGGGGCCGAGGTGGGGACGGGCTCGGCCCTCGCCGTCTTCATGGTCACCGTGGGCTACGGGGTCGCCCAGTTCACGCTCGCCGTGCTCGGCGTCCTCGCCATCACGACGGAGTACTCGACCGGGATGATCCGCTCGACCTTCGCCGCCGTGCCGACGCGGCTGCCCGCCCTGGCGGCCAAGGCCATCGTCGTCACGCTCATCGCCGCGGTGACCGGGGCCCTCGCGCTCGGCCTGTCGTGGGTCGCGACGCTCGGCTTCCAGTCGAGGCTGGAGGTCAGCCTCGACCTGGGCGACGCGGACACGCAGCGGATCCTGCTCGGCGTGCCGCTGTACCTGGCGACGATCGCCCTGCTCGGCTTCGCGATCGGCACCCTGATGCGCCGCACGGCCGGGGCGCTCGCCGTCGTGCTCGGGTGGCTGCTCGTCGTCGAGCCGCTGATCGGCGCCCTGCCGCTGAGCTTCCTGGAGAAGATCAGCCCGTTCATGCCCGGGACCGCCGGCGGGCGGCTGCTCATGACGTCCGACCAGCTCGCCCTCGACCTGCCCAACCGGGTCGACCTCAGCGCCTGGCAGGGCTACGGGGTGCTGGTCCTGTGGACCGTCGTGCTCCTGACGCTCGGTGCCCTGCTGCTCAAGCGCCGGGACGCCTGAGCGGGCCTCCCCCGACGCACCGTGGCGCGCCCCTCCGACGGGAGGGGCGCGCCACGCGCTGCGTTCAGCGCCGGCGCGTGCCGACGATGTCGACGACGAACACCAGGGTGTCCGTGCCGCGGATGCCGGCCTGCGGCATCCCGCGCTCGCCGTAGCCGAGGTGCGGCGGGATCGACAGCAGGACGCGCGAGCCGACGAGCTTGCCGACGAGGCCGTCGTCCCAGCCACCGATGACGGCGCCGACGCCGATGGGGAACGAGATCGACGAGCCCCGGTCGTAGGAGTTGTCGAACATCCGGCCGTCCCAGATCTGGCCGTAGTAGTTCACCTCGAGATCGTCTCCGGCCTCGACGGCCTCGCCGGTGCCCTGGAGCAGGACCTCGACAGCGAGGTCCTCCGGGGCCGGGGTCTCGGGGAACGTCAGGACGGGCTTGTCGCCGAAGCCGCCGGAGGCGGTGGGCAGTGACATGTGTCGGACCTCTCTGGTCGGAAGCGGTGCGCGACGCACCGCGGTCCATCGTGCCCGATGATCCGCCCGGCCGCCGCCACCGCCCCCACGGCGACGCCGACGAACCGCCGCAGAACCGGACGAAGAGGGCTTGACGAGAGATGGCTAACGGTATTAGCTTCACCTCATGACCCTTCACCACCTCCAGCGGCCGGAGGGCCGCATCGCCTGGACGAGCGAGGGCAGCGGCCCGCTCGTCGTCCTCGTGCCCGGGATGGGCGACAGCCGCTCGACCTGGCGCGAGATCGTCGAACCGCTCGCCGCCACGCACCGCGTCGTCAGCATCGACCTGCGCGGCCACGGCGACTCCGACACGAGCTTCACCCGCAACGGCGACCCCGAGACGGCGGGCGACCTGCACGCGCTCATCGAGCACCTCGACTCCGGGCCGGCGGTCCTCGTCGGGAACTCGATGGGCGCGAGCGCGGCCGCCTGGGCCGCCGCCGAGCGACCTGACCTCGTGGCGGGCCTCGTCCTGGTCTCGCCCTTCCTCGTCGCGCCGCGCCCGCCGCTCCTGGTCCGCTGGCTGATGCACACGGCGTACCGGCTCCTGTTCGCCCGGCCGTGGGGCGCCGCCCTGTGGGCGCGGTACTACGCCGGACCGCTGACCAGGGGACACAAGGCACCGTGGCTCGCCGAGCACGTCGCGGCGCTGCGGGCGGACCTGCGCCGCCCCGGCCACCTGCGCTCGCTGCGCCGCCTCATGGTCGAGCTCGACCACAGCGGGGTCGCGGAACGCGCCGCACGCGTCACCGCGCCGACGCTCGTCGTCATCGGGGAGCTCGACCCCGACTACGGCGACCCCGCCGGCACGCTGGACCAGGCCGTGGAGCTCATGCCGGACGCCACCGGCCTGCTCGTCCCCGACGCAGCGCACTACCCCCAGCACCAGGCGCCGGCGCGCGTCCTCGAGGCGGTCCAGGAGCTGCTGGCCCGCATCCCCGCCGAGTCCGAGCGCTGGAGCGCGACGCGTGCCTAGGGCCGGGCTGAGCAAGGACGCCGTCGTCGACCTCGCGCTGGCGGTGGTCGACGAGGAGGGCTTCGCGCGGCTGACGCTCGCCGCGGTCGCCTCCCGGGCGGGCGTCGCGGTGCCGAGCCTCTACAAGCATGTGGCGGGGCTGCCCGACCTGCGCCGCGAGGTCGCCCTGCGCTGCGTCGAGGAGTTCGCCGACCATCTGCGCGAGGTAGGCGCGGGCGCACCGGTCGCCGAGCCGCAGACGAGGGTCCGCGCCCTCGCTCATGCCGTGCGCGGCTTCGCGCTGGCCCACCCGGGCCGGTACACGGCGGTCCAGGGCGGGTCGTGGGCGCGCGATCCCGAGGCGACGGCCGTCCAGCTGGCCGCCGGTCGCTCGGTCGCCGTGCTCGCCGAGGCGCTCGGCCGGCTGGGGCTCCCCGATCAGGACACCGTCGACGCCGTGCGGGCCGTGCGCGCGCTCGTGCACGGCTTCGTCACGCTCGAGCTCGACGGCGGGTTCGGGCTGCCCGACGACGTCTCGGCGAGCTTCGCACGCGCCGTCGACGCGATGGTGGCGGGGCTCACCCCCGAGGAGTGACCCCGGTCCGGACAGCACGGAGCCGCCGCGACCGAGGGTCGCGGCGGCTCCGGGGTCGAGCGGGTCAGTTGTTCCGCAGGATCGCCAGCAGGCGCAGGATCTCCAGGTACAGCCAGACCAGCGTGACGATCAGCCCGAAGGCAGCCGACCACGCGTACCTGGCCGGGACGCCCTGGACCACACCGCGCTTGATGGAGTCGAAGTCGACGATCAGCGACATGGCGGCCAGGCCGACCGCGAAGAGCCCGATGCCGATGCCGAGCGGTCCGTTGCGCAGCGGGCCGAAGCCGTCGCTGGGCAGGAAGAACGAGAGCACGAGGTTGAGGAGGGAGAAGACCAGGTAGCCGACCATCGAGATCATCAGGAAGCGCGTGAACTTCGGGGTCACGCGCACCTTCCCCGAGGCGTACAGACCGAGCGCTGCGCCGAAGGTCGCGAAGGTGGCAAGGACGGCCTGGAGCACGATCGGCTCGGCGGTGCCCGTCGCGGTGCCGTCGACGCTCATGTTCTGGAAGAGGTAGCTGATCCCGCCGAGGAAGACGCCCTGGGCGATCGTGTACGCGATGATCAGGGCCGGGCTCGGCTCCTTCTTGAACGCGTTGACCAGGCCGAGCACCAGCCCGACGATCATCCCGACGACGAACAGGCCGGGTGCGACGTACCAGGTGACGGCCGCGACGGCGACGAGCAGCGCGAGCAGCCCGGCGGTCTTGACGATGACGTCGTCGTAGGTCATCCGCGCGGTGTCGCGTGTCGTGGCCGTGGGGGCGCCGTACATCTGCTCGAGGGCAGCGGCGTCCACGCCTGCGGAGGCCGTCGACCCGGCACCGGCAGCCTGGTACGGGCTCGGCTGGATGGTCGTCGTCCGGCCACGGCGGGGCTCGCCGAAGATCGCACTGTTGCTGAAGACGGGGTTGGTCACTGTTCCTCCTGGTCGCTGCGGCGCCGATGGCGCCAGGGACTCGCGGCCGCTGTCGATGGGACAACGTGCGGCTGTCCGTCCCTGTTCCCCATCATCGACGAGAATCCTGGGAGCCGCCTGAGGGCCGGTGCCCCCGGCAGGGATCGAACCTGCACTGGACCGGGTTTAAGCCGGTTGCCTCTGCCTGTTGGGCTACGGGGGCTGGCGCGCCTCATCCTGCCAGTCCCCGACCCGCCGGGACCGGAGGGCGGGGGCCACGGGCGGCCCTCGCGCGAGCGGGGCTCAGCCCTTCTCGTCCTCCTGCCGCGCGACCTCGACGGCCCCGGCGATCTCCGGGTCGGCGACCGGCGCCGGCGGCGCGGGCCTCGGCGTCGCGGGGACGGACGCCGCACGGAACTCCGCCCGCGGGTCGTGCAGCGCACCGAGAGCGACGACCTCCCGCCGGAAGAGCAGCGTCGTCGTCCAGCCGGCGGCGATCTTCACCTTCCGGTTCAGCGTCGGCATCGCGTAGACGTGGTACGTCCGGTGCAGCACCCAGGCGAGCCATCCACGGACCTTGTAGCGGTTGAGGAACTGCGCGACGCCCTTGTACATGCCCAGGGAGGCCACCGCGCCGATGTTCGCGTGCTTGTACGGGGTCGGCGCCTGCCCGCGCAGCACGCGGGCGAGGTTGTCGCCGAGGTGGTTGCCCTCGCGCAGCGCGTGCTGGGCGTTCGGCGGGCAGAAGGAGCCCGGGTTGGTCAGGTCGGGGACGGCGGCGCAGTCCCCAGCCGACCACGCGCCCTCCACGACGCTCCCGTCCTCGCGGACGACCTGGAGGTCGGCCGTGCAGGTCACGCGGCCCATCGAGTCCAGCGGGAGGTCGGAGCTCTGCAGCACGGGGTTCGCGCGCACCCCGGCGGTCCAGACGATCGTCTCGCTGTCGTACTCGACGCCGTTGGACAGCACGACGTGCCGGTCGACGCAGGAGCTGAGGAAGGTGTTGAGGTGGATCGTGATGTTGCGCGTGCGCAGCTGCTCGAGCGTGTACTCGCCCAGGTCCTCGCCGACCTCCGGAAGGATCCGGCCGCTGCCCTCCACGAGCACGAAGTGCAGGTCCTCCTCGCTCACCGAGGGGTACGCCTTGATCGCGTCGCGGGCCAGGTCCTCGAGCTCGGCGATCGCCTCGATCCCGGCGAAGCCACCTCCGACGAAGGTGAAGGTGAGCATCCGACGGCGCAGCTCGACGTCCCAGGTGCTCGCCGCGAGGTCGATCCGGCCGAGCACGTGGTTGCGCAGCGCGATGGCCTCCTCGACGTTCTTGAAGCCGATCGCGACATCGGCCAGCCCGGGGATCGGCAGCGTCCGGGCGATGGAGCCCAGCCCGACGATGAGGTGGTCGTAGGTGACCCAGTAGGGCTCCCCCTCCTCCGGCGTGATCTGCACGCGACGCTCCGCGTGCTGGATCTCGGAGACCTTGCCCTGGAGGGTGTCGACCCCTGGCAGCGCACGGTGATGCGGCGCCACGGCATGCCGCGGGTCGATGGACCCTGCGGCGACCTCCGGCATGAAGGGGTAGTACGTCATGTACGAGCGCGGGTCCACCAGGACGATCGCGACGCTCTCCTTGCCCAGCCGGCGGCGCAGCCGACGGGCGCTGTACAGACCGACCGTGCCGCCCCCGAGGACGAGGACACGGGGGATCTTGCGGGCACGCGTGGGGGCGGCATGAAGCCACGGTAGAGGCCGGGCAAGGAGCGGACAAACGGTGACCGCTCCCTGTCGGCGAGTTCCGTCTCAGGCGTAGGACGATTCCACCGGGGCCCCTCGCCCTCGTCTCAGTAGGTGAAGGTCCGGACGACGCCCTGGAGGCTCGGCGGCCATCCGCGCGAGACCGGCGGCGGCGGTCTCGTTCTCGGCGATCCCCGCCGTCGTGACCTGGGTCCCGGCGGCGATCCCGCTGATCCCGCGAGCGATCTGCGTGTAGCCCGTCGCGACCTCGTCGACCGACCGGGACATCTCGGTCGTCGTGGCCGTCTGCTCCTCGACGGCGGCGGCGATCGTCGTGGCGTGGTCGCTGATCCGACCGATCACCACGCCGATCTCGCCGATCGCACCGACGGCGTTCGAGGTGTCGCTCTGGATCAGCTCGATGCGGCGGGCGATCTCCTCGGTGGCGCGCGCCGTCTCCTGGGCGCAGCTCCTTGACCTCGTTGGCGACGACGGCGAACCCCTTGCCCGCCTCGCCCGACACGCGCCGCCTCGATCGTCGCGTTGAGCGCCAGGAGGTTGGTCTGCTGGGCGATCGCGCTGATCGCCTTGACGACGGCACCGATCTCGGAGGACGACTGCCCGAGCCGGCGGACCGTCGCGTTCGCCGCCTCGGCCGACAGGACGGCGCCGCCCGCCACATGGGCGGCCTCGGCTGCGGTCTCCGCGATCTCGCGGATCGACGAGCCCATCTCCCCTGCGCCCCCGGCGACCGAGTGGACGTTGACGTTGATCTGCTCCGCCGCGCTCGAGACGACGGCGGACTGGGCTGCGGTGTCGGCCGCGCTCCCGGCGATCTGGCGGTTCGTGGCGAGCAGCTCCTCCGCCGACTCCGCCAGGACGTCGGCACTCGAGGAGAGGGACCCGATGATCTGCCGCAGGTTCCCCATCGCGAGGTCCAGCGCCGCCGCCATCCGGCCGACCTCGTCGCGTGAGGTCACCCCGGTCGAGCCCGTGAGGTCGCCCTCGGCGAGACCGCTGAGCACGCCCAGGACCCGCGTGACGGAGGTCACCAGCCTCCGTGCGACCACGAGCCCGACGGCGATCGCCAGGGCCGCGCCGAGCACGATCGCGACGACGACGGCCAGCCGTGCCCACTCGTAGACCTCGGTCGCCTCCTTCGCCGTCGCGACGCCCCACTCCGCCTCCGCGAGGTTCAGGGCGTCCATATGCGTCGCGAAGGCCTCGTTCGCCGCGGCGAGCGGTCCGTCGACGGCCGCGGCGGCGGCCTCCACGTCACCCCGGTCGAGCGCGGGGAAGACGATGTCGTCGCGGATCCTGCGCCACTCCGCGTAGCGGAAGCGGAAGTTGACGACGAAGGCCGTGCGGTCGGCCCCGAGGTCCCCCTGGTGCGCCGTGACGTACTCGGTCAGCGCCTCGTCGAGCGTGCGGTCCGTCGTGGCGACCTCCTCGGCGATCGCCGAGCGCTCGCTCGCGTCGCCGGCGCGGAGCATCGCGTAGACGGAGACCCGGTTGTCGCCGATCATGTCGCGGATCGTCCCGAGCGCGGGAAGCGCCCGTGCCGCGTTGAGGTGGAGCTCCTGGGCCGTGCCGTTGACCTGCGCCATGCCGACGATGCCGGCGGCACCGACGAGGAGCAGGGCGAGCAGGCCGGTCGCCGTCGACGCCAAGACCTTGGTCCGCACGCTCACCTGCGTCAGGGACCACCCGGGACGCCGTCGGCGCCGGGCGTCAGCGGGAGCGGTTGACCTCAGTCGCATGGAGTGCCCTTCGCGCAGCGAGACGACGTGATGCCTGCCTCGCTCGCCTGATCGTCCGCAGGGGCGGTCCGATGAGCAGTTGGTCCGAGGTCACCGTGCCCCGCGTGCCCCGCGGGCCCCGCGGACCCCGTCGAGACCTGCCGCTGCTGCCGCCGTGGCCACGGCCTCGTCGAGCATCGCGCGCGTGAGGCGGCCCGTCGAGGTGTTCTGCTGAGAGACGTGATAGCTGCCGACGAGGTGGACGACGACACCGTCGGGCCTGGTCAGGGCCGCGAGCGCGGAGTGGCCGAAGCGCGGGGCCGGCCGCGGCACCGTCCAGCCGGCGTCCCTGGCGGCGGCGAGGCAGGCCGCCCAGCCGATCGCGCCGAGGGCGAGCATCGCCCGGACGCCGGGGAGCAGCCCGAGCTCGCGCCGCAACCAGGGAGCACAGCGGCGACGCTCCTCGGTGCTCGGCGCGTTGTCGGGCGGGACGCAGCGCACCGGGGCGATCATGCGCACCCCGAGGAGCCGGAGCCCGTCCGCCGCGTCGATGCTCTCGGCGCTGCTCGCGAGCCCCGCCCGGTGCAGCGCCCCGGTGATCCACTCCCCCGAACGGTCACCCGTGAACAGCCTGCCCGTCCGGTTCGCGCCGTGCGCGCCAGGTGCCAGCCCGACGACGAGCAGCCGGGGGTCCTCGTCGCCGAAGCCAGGGACCGGTCGGCCCCAGTACGGCTCTGCGGCATAGGCCCGTCGCTTGGTGACGGCGACCTCCTCGCGCCAGCCGACCAGTCGCGGGCAGGCGCGGCAGACGGACGAGGCTGCGGCCAGCTGCGCCAGGTCGGCACAGCCCGCCGCGAGCTCATGAACCTCGTCCGGGCCCGCCACCGGCGTCCCTGCCGTGGCGGGATCGCCCGGCCAGCCCGCCCCCGGGGGACGGGCGAGGCGAACACCTGTCCGGTGCGCGGGTGCGGCAGCTCGCTCATGGAGCGATCCTGCCGCGCCGGTCAGCCGGTCGCGCCCTGGGCGGTCGGGGCCGTCGGGGCGGTCGGCTCCCCGGCCGGGGCAGCGGCCTCGCTCGCCCCGTCGCCGGGGGTCGCCGGGGCAGTCTCCGCGGGGCCGGACGACACGGCGTCGGGCGAGGGCGCTGCCGTCGGGGCGGTGCCGCCCTCGGAACCGCCCGTCGCGCCCCGGAGCGCCGGGGCCTTGGCGAACGGTGACGGGGGCAGGGCGAGCGAGCGCCCGGCGAGCAGCTCGCGCAGGCCGTCGTCGGTATAGGTCCAGTCGTCGACCGGGGCGCCGCGCAAGGGGTAGACGTTCCAGCGGTCACGCCCGTCCACGTCGGTGCTCGGCGCGAAGGTCCACGCCTGCGAGACGCCGGGCAGCGCCCAGTCGCCGGCGTCCTGGGAGCCGCCACCCTGCGGGGTGATCGTCTGCACCGGCCGGCCGCGGTCGTCGAAGACCTGCACGTCGTGCAGCTCGTTGCCCTGGGCGTCGTAGACGAAGAGGTTCGACACACGCATCCCGTCGACGACCACGCCGTCGGACGTCGGGGGCGGCTCCGTGTACCCCCCGTCGACGTAGATCGTCTGCGTGGTCGGCTGACCGATGAACGCCACCAGCAAGGGGACCACAGCCACGACGGCGACCGCATGGGCCAGCGCGAGCAGGGTGCGCGGGAGCCGACGGTCCTTCAGGTGTCCCCTGCCCCACTCGACCGAGAGCACCACCATCCCGAGCAGGACCAGCCAGCCGACGAGGCCCGTCGGCACGAAGGGCTGCCCGACGTTCAGGCCGAAGACCACGGAGACCGGGAAGATCGCGACGACGAACCAGACCCAGGCACGCAGCAGCCACCATGCCGGCCGCAGCAGCGGCACCGTCTCCACGAGCCACGTCCCCCCGGGGACGCGCGCGAGCCGATCAACGAATGCCGCACCCGTGGCCTCCCAGTGCTCTCCTGTCGCGCGCATCGCGTCCCGTACGGGCCGCCTCCGGCCGGTGACGACGGCGGCCTCCAGCCCGGCGGCCGCGCGCATCTCGGCCGCGTACTCCCGTGCGGGGCCGAATCGCCTCGTGAGGTCGAGCACGCTCGCCTCGTCCGCGGCCACGCCGCCACCGGCCGCGTCCTCGAGGGCCTCGGCGAGGTCGGCCTCGAGCCCGTCGGTGAGGTCCTCGACCTGCTCGGGGCTGAGGTCGGACAGGTGCGAGCGGACGGCGGCCGCGTAGGCGGTCACCTGGTCGAGAAGCACGGCGATCATCGGACATCCCCCTCGTCGAGAAGCGCGGTCAGCGCGGTCGAGAACTCGTGCCAGTCCTTGCGATGGGCATCGAGCATCGCCTTGCCCTGGGCGTTGATGCCGTAGTACTTGCGGTGCGGGCCCTCGTCTGACGGGACGACGTAGCTGGTCAGCGCCCCGGAGGAGTACAGGCGGCGCAGGGTCCCGTAGACCGAGGCGTCGCCCACCTCCTCCAGGCCGCCGGCCCGCAGCCGGCGCACGACGTCGTAGCCGTAGCCGTCCTCCCGGTCCACGACGGCCAGGACGGCGACGTCGAGCACCCCCTTGAGCAGCTGGGTCGTGTCCACACGGGCCTCCTCGGTCTGGTGCGGGAGCGGGGCCCTCCGCCCGCTCCCGCACCAGGGACACTACTACGCACTACGTATTACCGTCGAGAGTGCTGTACCGCGTGTCGCGAATCAGCGGGCGAGCGCGGCGAGCGGCGCCCTCAGCCGCGCTCGGCCGCGCTCCAGGCGATGCCGTCGAGGATGTCGTGCTCCGAGGTGACGACGGTGCGCAGGTCCCCTCCGGCCCGGCCGACCTCCGCCCGCACCCTGCTCACCACGCCCGACCACACCAGGGCCCCGGCACCGATGACGTCGACCCGCCCCGGGTGCATGAACGGCAGGGCGGCGCGCCGCTTGGCCGTCATCCCCAGGAGCGTCCGGCAGGAGGCCAGGACGGTGTCGACCGGGAGCACGGAGCCGTCGATGAGCGCCGGGTCGTACTCCTCGAGGTCGAGGGCGTGGGCCGTGACCGTCGTGACCGTTCCGGCCAGCCCGACGAGCGTCGCCGTCCGGCCCAGCGGGACGGCCCTGCCCGCCCTGTCGAGCGCCGCCTCGACATCGGCGCTCGCCGCGGCGATCTCCTCGGCGGTCGGCGGGTTCCCGGCCAGGTGGCGCTCTGTCATCCGCACGCAGCCGACGTCCATCGACCAGGAGGCGACCGGGGAGGTGGTGCCGAGGACGAGCTCCGTCGAGCCACCACCGAGGTCGACGACGAGGAAGGGCCCGGGGAAGCGCCCGGCGAGCGCCCCGGTGGCACCGCGGAACGCGAGCGCTGCCTCCTCGGTGCCGCTGACGACCTCGGGCTCGACGCCGAAGGCCTCCCGGACGCCGTCGACGAACTCCTGGCGGTTCTCCGCGTCCCGCGAGGCGGACGTCGCGACGAACCGGACGGGACCGGCCCCCAGCTCACGGGCCTGCGCCGCGTAGCGACGGCAGGCGTCGAGCGTGCGCTCCATCGCCTCCGGCGCGATCCGCCCCGTGCGGTCCACCCCCTGACCGAGCCGCACGACCTCCATACGACGCACGACGTCGGTCAGCGTCCCCGCCGCGAGGTCGACGTCCGCGACGAGCAGACGGATGGAGTTGGTCCCGCAGTCGATGGCTGCCACACGAGTCATGGGACAAGCCTGCCAGGTCCCACGAGCCCGCCGTCACGGCCGGGCCCCCAGGGGCTCACGGGCAGGTGCAGACCTCGGGGCGCCAGGACTCCGCGATGAGCGCGAGCGCCTCGTCGCCCAGCGGCGAGACCCCGGGGCCGACGGCGAGCGCATGCCCGACCAGCACGTGCAGGCACTTGACCCTCGTCGGCATGCCTCCCGCCGAGATGCCGTCGATCTCGGCGACCTCGCCGAGCTCGGCGCGGCGCCGCAGGTAGTCCTCGTGCGCGCGCAGATGACCCGCGGCGAGCTGCTCGTCGGCGGCGAGGCGCTCGTTCATCTCGCGCATCGTCCCGGTCGCCTCGAGCGTGGAGACGGCGGCGACGGCGCGCGGGTGGGTGAGGTAGAAGGTCGTGGGGAAGGGGGTGCCGTCCGGGAGCCGCGGAGCGGTGCGCACGACCGTCGGGCCGGCCGCAGACGCAGCGGGCCGCGATGGCCACGACCCCGCGCGGCACGCGTCCGAGCTGTTCCTCGAGGGTCCGCAGGTCCGCCTCGGTCACGGCCGAGGTGCTCGGCTCGGCGTCGTTCGTCGCGGGCTCGGACGTCACGGGCCGTCTCCTGGTGCGGTATCGGTGGGCGCGGGGACCTCGCTCGTCCCGGCGAGGGTCACCGAGTCCCAGATCGTGGTGTACCAGGGTGCCACGGCGCCGCCGATCGGCAGCGCGGCCCCCGAGGTCGCGGCAGGATCGGCGATGCTCACTGCCGGCGCCTCGACCACCGTCTCGGGGTCGATCACGCGGTAGGCGGTCTCACCGGGCATGACGTAGCCGAGCCGCTCACGCGCCTGGGCCTGCACGTAGGCGCCCGTCCCCCAGCGGTCGAGCTCGCCCTGGAGGTCCTTCTCGTGCTGCTCGGCCGCGGCGACCTCCACCGAGAGCGAGGCGAGCCGCGCCTGCTGGCCCAGGTACACCCGCACCGTGGGGAAGACGATCGTGAAGCCGACGAGCAGGGTGACCCCCAGGACGAGGGAGCGGATCGACAGGACCCGCGCCCTGCCCGGCGCCCGGTCCACCGGCGCGGGGCGAGCCGCACCGCCCTCGCGCGCCCGCCCGGGACCGGAGGCGCCGGAGGAGGGTCCGCTCGACGCGGCCCGGCCGCCGGCGCGACCCTGCGCCGCAGCCGTGCTGCGGGCGCGCGAGAGGGTGGGCCGACGACTCATGGCCCGATCGTCCCATCCGGGGGCGCGGGTTGCGGGGAGGGTCCCCGGGCGCGCCGTGGATCCGGCGGGGAAGGCGTCCGTTGACGCTATCGAGCCACACCAGTATGTTGCGACGCATGGAACCGGATACCGTCGGCACCGGCCGAGCCGAGATGCTCACCCACCTGCGCCGCGGGACCCTCGAGTACTGCATCCTCGCGAGCCTGCGCGAGGGACCGTCCTACGGCCAGGCCCTCGCCCGTTCCCTCGGTGCCGATCGCACTCTGGTCGACTCCGAGGGCACGCTCTACCCGCTCCTCGCGCGGCTGCGCAGGCGGGGATGGGTCGAGACCACCTGGCAGGACTCCCCTCAGGGGCCTCCTCGCCGCTACTACACCCTGACCCCCGACGGTCGGGACGCCCTGACCGGGTTCATGGAGGTCTGGGCCCCGTTCGCCTCTGCCGTGTCCCGCAGCCTGGAAGGAGAAGCGTCATGATCGAGTCACGACCGGGAGGCAGCCTCCTCGAGGCCTATGTCGCGGACCTGGAGCGCCGCCTCGCCGCGGCCGACCCGGCCGAGCGCGCGGACATCGTCGCGTCGGTGCGGGAGCATGTCGAGGCCGACCTCGCGCTGCTCGACCGCCCGTCGACGCCCGCCGACGTGGAGGCCTCGCTCGGCACCCTCGGCACGGTCGACACCGTCGTGGCGGCGTGGGCGCCGGACGCGGCGGCAGCAGTCGGGACGGCCCATGGCCCGCTTCCCGTCTCGCTGCCCGCACCGCTGCCGACCTCGCTGCCGACGCCGGCGCCGGCCGAGCCGCCCGCACCGCTGACGACCCGCGCGCGCGTCCTCCTCGCGGTGGGCCTCGCCGCCGGCATCGCGCTCGCCCTCGCCTTCCCCCTGGCCTGGCTGCTCCTGCCGCCTGTCGTCCTCGTGCTCGGCATCATGGGCGCGCGGCGCCACCCGGCCCGCCGCGCACCCTGGTCGTCACCGCCGTCGTCGGCGGGGTGCTCCTGCTCGTGTCCCCCCTCGTCGCGGCCGCGCTGGCCCTCGTCGTCGTCGGTTCATCGGAGACGAGCGTCGACAACGGGCCGACCGTCCAGGCGGGACCGCCACGCCGGGCGGCTGAGCGCCCGAGCCACCCCCGGTCGGCCGAAGGGCCCGGCACCTGGGTGCCGGGCCCTTCGGGTGGTTCGTG
>CAVZPH010000014.1:0-95564 GCA_963777075.1 uncultured Actinomycetota bacterium
CGGCCGGGCGGGACGGTCCTGGGACCTTTCCACGGGCTGGGACGACGATCGCCGGGCCCGCTGCAGCGGACCCGGCGATCGAGCGAGCCGTGCGTCGCGGTCAGGCGGGGACCTTCGCGGGCAGCGCCGCGATGATCGTCTCGACCTGGTTCTTCGCGTCGCCGAACAGCATCGCGGTGTTCTCCTTGAAGAACAGCGGGTTCTGCACGCCGGCGTAGCCGGTGGCCATGGAGCGCTTGAACACGATGACCTGCTTCGCCTTCCAGACCTCGAGCACCGGCATGCCCGCGATCGGCGACGAGGGGTCGTCGAGCGCCGCGGGGTTGACGGTGTCGTTCGCCCCGATGACCAGCACGACGTCGGTGTCGGCGAAGTCGTCGTTGATCTCGTCCATCTCCAGGACGATGTCGTACGGCACCTTCGCCTCGGCGAGCAGCACGTTCATGTGGCCGGGCAGGCGCCCCGCGACAGGGTGGACGCCGAACCGCACGTCGACCCCGGCGGCCCGCAGCCGGTGCACGAGGTCCGCGACGGGGTACTGCGCCTTGGCGACGGCCATCCCGTAGCCGGGGGTGATGACGACGCGCCGCGCCTCGACGAGCATCTCGGCGACGGCAGGGGCGAGGATCTCGCGGTGCTCGCCCGTGCTCGGCGTCGCCCGCGGCGACGGTGCCGCCCTCGACGCCGAAGCCACCGAGGATGACCGAGATGAACGAGCGGTTCATCGCGCGGCACATGATGTAGCTGAGGATCGCACCGGAGGAGCCGACGAGGGCACCGGTGATGATGAGCAGGTTGTTGCCGAGCATGAACCCCGCGGCGGCGGCCGCCCAGCCGGAGTAGCTGTTGAGCATCGACACCACGACGGGCATGTCGCCGCCGCCGATGGCGGCCACCATGTGGCAGCCGAGCGCGAAGCCGATCAGCGCGATCGCCGCGATCACGACGACCCCAGCGCCCGTGCTGCCCTCGGGGACCGCGACGAGCCCGATCATCAGCGCGACGAAGACGACGAAGGCCCCGAGGTTGAGCAGGTTGCGGCCCGGGAGCACGAGCGGCGTGGAGGTCATCTCGTGCCGAGAGCTTGAGGTAGGCGACGACGGACCCGGTGAACGTGTAGGCGCCGATGAACACGCCGAGGGCGACCTCGACGAGGTGCACCGCCCCGGACTGCCCCTCGGGAGCGAGGAAGGAGTTGAAGCCGACGAGCACGGCCGCCATACCGACGAAGGAGTGCAGCATGGCGATGAGCTCGGGCATCTGCGTCATCTCGACCTTGCGCGCGATCGGGGTGCCGATCGGTCGCGCCGATCGCCAGGACGACGACGATGAGCAGCAGCGTGACCCAGACGGAGCGACGGTTCGGCTCGGTGTCCGACAGGTAGAGCGAGTGCGTGACGGTCGCGCCGAGGGCCAGCACCATGCCGACCATGCCGACGATGTTGCCCATCCGCGCCGTCGTCGGCTTGGACAGGCCGGCGAGCGACAGGATGAACATGATCCCGGCGACGATGTAGAGCGCCTGGATGAGCTGGAGCAGCATGCTCATGCCTCCTTACGGAACATGCCGAGCATCCGGTACGACACCAGGAACCCGCCGAAGATGTTGATCGAGGCGATGGTCGCCGCGACGAAGGACATGATCGCGACCGAGAGGTCCGTCGACCCGATCTGGAGCAGGGCGCCGACCAGGATGATCCCCGAGATCGCGTTCGTCTGGGCCATCAGCGGCGTGTGCAGCGAGTGCGAGACCCCGCTGATCACGTAGTAGCCGACGACGACGGCCAGCGCGAAGACCGTGAAGTAGCCCGCGAGGCTCGCCGGCGAGAACGTCACCGCGAGGATGACCAGGGCCGCCGCGATCCCCGAGGAGACCAGTCGTCGCCGTGCCGTGGCCGCCTGGGCCGCCGCCTGGCGCGCCGCGACGACGGCAGGGTCCTCGACGGGGACGACGGGCGCGGCCGCCGGCGCGGCCGAGACCTGCACCGGCGGTGGTGGCCACAGCACCTCGCCCGCGTGGGTCACGGTCATCCCGCGCTGGACCTGGTCCTCGAGGTCCAGGACCAGCTCGCCGTCCTTGCAGCGGGGTCAGCAGCTTCATCAGGTTGACGATGTTGGTGCCGAAGAGCTGCGAGGTGTGCTTCGGCAGCCGGCTCGTCAGGTCGGTCCAGCCGATGATCGTCACGCCGTTCTCCGTGACGATCTTCTCGCCCGGGACGGTGAGCTCGCAGTTGCCGCCGCCGGAGGCCGCGAGGTCGACGATGACGCTCGCCCGGCCGCATCGCCGCGACCATCTCGGCCGAGATCGTGCGCGGGGCCGATCCGCGGACGAGCGCCGTCGTGATGACGACGTCGGCCTTGGCGCTCTCGGCCGCGTACATGACGGCGGTGAGGCGCTCCTGCTCGTCGGTGAGGGCGGCCGCGTAGCCGTCGGCGCTGACCTGCTGCTGGGCCGACTCGGCCTGGACGAACTGCGCGCCCATCGACTCGATCTGCTCGCCGACCTCCGGCCGGACGTCGAAGGCGCGGACCTGGGCCCCCAGGCTCGCCGCCGTGCCGATCGCCGCCAGCCCTGCTACGCCGGCACCGATGACGAAGACCTGGGCGGGCGGGGTCTTGCCGGCCGCGGTGACCTGGCCGGTGAACATCCCGCCGTAGGACTCCGCCGCCTCGATGACCGCGCGGTAGCCGGCGACGTTCGACAGCGTGCTCAGCACGTCGAGCGCCTGGGCACGCGAGATGCGCGGGACGGCGTCGAGGGCCAGCCCGGTGACCTTGCGGTCGGCGAGCAGCGTGACGAGCTCGGGGTGGCCGGCCGGTGCCATCATCGAGACGAGGACGGAACCGGGGGCGAGGCGGGCCAGCTGCTCCTCGCTCGGCGTGTTCACCGCCGCGACGATCTCCGACTGCCAGACGGCGTCGGCGTCCGCGATCGTGGCACCGGACTGACGGTAGGCCTCGTCGGACATGGTCGCGGCCTCCCCCGCGCCCTTCTCGACGGCGACCTCGTAGCCGAGCGTGATGAGCTGGGCGACGGTCGTCGGCGTCGCCGCGACCAGTCGCTCGCCCTGTCGCGCCTCGCGCGGGACCCCGATCCTCATGAACCACTCCTTGTGCCTTGTGCGAGTGCCCGCTCCCGGGCGCCACCGGCCCCTGGCCCACGGTGCGCGCCGGACCTCAGGGCCCTGGACGTCCCGTCGACGGCAGCTGCGACGACCGCACGCTATCGCGGCGACCGATCGCCGATCACGGGTCGACCACGCTGTCTGCGCCGCAGGCTGTCGGAACGGGCATCAATCCCCCGCATCATCCCCGACAGCGGCGCCAGGGCAGCGTGACCTTGGACCCTGGCGGTACCCCCAGGGGTACACGATCGATCCGGCAGGAGGGCAGCGGCACGGCGGCGGCCGCCCTGCTCTCCGGGTGAAAACGCCCGGACGGGACCCCGGCCCGCGCGGCCGGGACGTTAGGGTTCACTCACCCCTTTCGCACGAGTCGCCCGCTCTGACCTGTGCGGCAGCCGCCCGTCGGTCGTGCCACGCAGTGCCCAGGAGGTCTGATGCGCCCCTTCCGCCTGATCCGAACCCTCACCGCAGCGGTCAGCGGCGGCCGGCGGCCCGGCGCCCGCTCGCGGGCCGGCGCGGCGCCACGGGTGCTGATCATCGTGCAGAACCTTCCGGTACCCCTCGACCGCCGGGTCTGGCTCGAGTGCCGTGCGCTGCGCGCCGCCGGCTACGAGGTGAGCGTGATCTGCCCGAAGGGCCCGGACGACCCAGCGCGCGAGGTCATCGACGGCGTCGCGATCTACAAGTACCGACCCGCGCCGGAGGCGCAGCACCTGCTCGGATTCGTCGTCGAGTTCGTCTACAGCTGGCTGCGGACGGCCGCGCTGTCGCTCGTCGTGCGGCGCGAGCGGGGCTTCGACGTGATCCAGGCCTGCAACCCGCCGGACACCTACTGGCTGCTCGCCCGGCTCTGGCGCCCGTGGGGGGTCCGGTTCGTCTTCGACCACCACGACCTCAACCCTGAGCTCTTCCGGTCACGCTTCGGCCAGCCGACGACCACAGCCAAGCGGGTCCAGCTCCAGGGCCTGGAGTGGCTCGAGCGGCAGACCTTCGCCGCGGCCCACCGCGTCATCTCGACGAACGAGTCGTACAAGCGCGTCGCCGTCGAGCGCGGCGGGCTGGACCCGGCCCTGGTGACCGTCGTCCGGTCGGGGCCCGACACCTCGGTCATGCGCCCCGTGGTCCCGGAGCACGACCACACCGGCGGCAGGCACCTGCTCGTCTACCTCGGGATCATGGGCCCGCAGGACGACGTCCACATCGCCCTGGAGGTGATGGACGAGCTCGTCCACCGCCGGGGTCGGACCGACGTCAGGGCTGCGCTCCTGGGCTTCGGGGACTGCCTGGAGGAGCTGCGGAGCACCTGCACCTCGCTCGGGCTGGACGACGTCGTGGAGTTCACCGGTCGCGTCGGGCCCGGGCCGATCGCCGACTACCTCAGCTCCGCGAGCGTGGGTCTCGGCCCGGACCGCAAGACGCCCCTGAACGACCTCTCGACCATGAACAAGACGATGGAGTACATGGCGTTCGCCGTGCCGGCCGTCTCGTTCGACCTCGTCGAGACCCAGATCTCCGGCGGGCAGACGGGGCTGTACGTCCCCTCCGGTGACGTGCGGGCCTTCGCCGACGCGGTCGAGCGCCTGCTCGACGACACCGCGCTGCGCGTGGAGATGTCGCTCGCCGCACGGGAGCGCGCCGTCGAGCTGATGGACTGGCGCCCGCAGGCGATCGCCTACGTCGGTGTCTTCGACGGGCTCTTCGGGCGCTCGACGGACCCCGAGTCCGTCGTCCCGCGTCCCGCGCCCGCCGCGAGCGACCCTCTCGGCAGGCGCTACGTCGACCTGGACCCGGAGGTCGAGCTCCGGGCCTTCGTCACCGCACGGGGGACCGGGCCGGCCGGGACCGAGGCGGACGAGCCGGTGGCCTGACCCGTCCGTCAGGGCTCGTCGGGGCGCGCGGCGCTCTCCGCCTCGCGGCAGTCGTCCTCGTAGCGCCGAAGGGCTGAGCGCAGGGCGGTCTCGGCGTCGAGCCCTGACTCCTGGGCCGCGGTCGCGAGGGCCAGAAGGGTGGCTCCGAGCGACTCCTCGTCGGCGACCGGAGCCGCGACCGGTGCCGGCAGACCCGCTCGCCGGGACCGCGCGAGCACCTTCTGGGCCCTGGCCAGCGAGGGCATGCCCAGCGGGATCCCGTCGAAGACGGACTCGCGGGACTTCTCCTGCGCCTTGAGCTGCTCCCAGCGCTGGTGGACCTCCTCGGCGCCGTCCGGGAGCGTCACCTCGCCGAAGACGTGCGGGTGCCGGCGGCGCAGCTTCTCGGCGATGCCCGCCGCGACGTCCTGCACGTCGAAGGGGTCCGTCGGGGTCCTCCTGCGCGAGACGCGCGTGGAAGACGACCTGGAGGAGGAGGTCCCCGAGCTCCTCGCGCAGGTTGGTACGGTCACCCGTCTCGATCGCCTCGGCGACCTCGAAGACCTCCTCGATCGCGTACGGGATGAGGGAGGCATGGGTCTGCTGCGCGTCCCACGGGCAGCCGCCCGGTGAGCGCAGGCGGTCCATGACCGCGACGAGGTCGTCGAGGGGGCGCAGTCCCTCGGCGGGGGCGTCGGTCACTGCACGGGGGACGGGGCGATCCAGTCCGGCTCGCTCAGCGTGACCTGGCCGGTCGTCGGGTCGAAGGTGCCGTAGCGGGGGTTGACGGTGACCTCCTGGCGCTGCACGGCCGCCTGCACCTCCGCGACGATCTCCTGGCCGCCGTCGAGCTTGGACAGCTTGTCGCTCACGAGCGAGAGCCGCGCCATGTCGACGGCACCCTCGCCGTAGCTGTGGTCCGCGGGGAGGCCCGCGCTCGTCGCGGCGCTCGCGAGCAGCGTCCTGGCGTCGTCGACGGACACGGCGACACCGTTCTCCTCGGCGGCCTTGACGTAGATCGGGGTCGCGATGAGCACACCGAGGATGGCCGAGGCCGTGATCCCGGGGATGAGCGGCTCGACCTCCTGCTGCGCCGTCTCGAGCTCGTCCTGGGAGATGACCCGCCCGTCGACGACGGCGGCAGCACCCGGGCGGATCGAGCACGCCGAGAGCGAGAGCGCGAGCGAGACGGCGACGGCGACGGCGCCGAGCGCTGACCTGGAAACCCTCACGTGCACGACCTCCTGAGACCTCGGGTACCCGGCGGCACCCGTGCGCAGCCCATCGTAGGCGGCACCGCGGCCCAGCGCGGACTGCGCCTCATGCGGCGGTCTGCAGGAACACCTGCTCGACGAGCTGGCGCACCCAGGCGAGGATCTCCGGCCCGGCGAGCGGACGGCCGCCGACCTTCGCCGTCCTCGGGAACGGCACCAGGACGGTCCGCAGCGCGGGCTTGAGGATCGTGCCCGGGTAGAGCCGCCGCAGCCGCAGCTGGGCGGACTCCGGGAGCTCGACCGGGGCGAACCGCACCATCGTCCCCTGGGCCGTCACGTCGGTGAGCCCGACGGCGCGGGCGAGGTTGCGGAAGGCAGCGACCTCCAGGAGGGAGTCGACCGCCGCCGGGAGGGGGCCGTAGCGGTCGAGGAGCTCCTCGCGCACCGCGCCGAGGGCCTCGGCCGTCGTGGCGTCGGCGATCTTGCGGTAGGCCTCCAGGCGCAGGCGCTCGTGCTCGATGTAGCTCGTCGGCACGTGGGCGTCGACGGGCAGCTCGAGCGTCATGTCGGCGGGGGTCGGGTCCGGCTCGCCGCGGAACGCCGCGACGGCCTCCCCCACCATCCGGATGTACAGGTCGAAGCCGACGCCCGCGATGTGCCCGGACTGCTCGCCGCCGAGCAGGTTGCCCGCCCCGCGGATCTCGAGGTCCTTCATGGCCACCGCCATGCCCGAGCCGAGCTCGGTGTTCGCGGCGATCGTCTGGAGCCGGTCGTGGGCGGTCTCCGTCAGCGGCCGCTCCGGCGGGTACATGAAGTAGGCGTAGGCCCGCTCACGGCCACGGCCGACGCGCCCGCGCAGCTGGTGCAGCTGGGAGAGCCCGAGCAGGTCGGCCCGTTCGAGGATCAGGGTGTTGGCGTTGGAGATGTCCAGGCCGGTCTCGACGATCGTCGTGCTGACCAGGACGTCGAACCGCTTCTCCCAGAAGTCGACGATGACCTGCTCGAGCTGGTGCTCGCCCATCTTCCCGTGGGCGACGGCGATGCGGGCCTCCGGGACGAGCTCGGCGAGACGAGCGGCCGCCCGGTCGATCGACTCGACCCTGTTGTGCACGTAGAACAGCTGGCCCTCGCGCAGCAGCTCTCGCCGGATCGCCGCGGTGACCTGCTTCTCGTCGTAGGCGCCGACATAGGACAGGACGGGGTGACGCTCCTCCGGGGGCGTGGCGAGCGTCGACATCTCGCGGATGCCCGTCACGGCCATCTCGAGCGTGCGCGGGATCGGCGTCGCGCTCATCGCCAGGACGTCGACGTCGGTGCGCAGGGCCTTGAGGGTCTCCTTGTGCTCGACGCCGAAGCGCTGCTCCTCGTCGATCACCACGAGGCCGAGGTCCTTGAAGGTCACCTGGCCGGTGATCAGCCGGTGCGTGCCGATGACGACGTCGATGGTGCCGTCCGCGAGCCCCTCGACGACCTCCTTCGACTCCGCGTCCGACTGGAACCGCGACAGCGCCCGCACGGTCACCGGGAACTGCGCGTAGCGCTCGGTGAAGGTGTCGAGGTGCTGCTGCACGAGGAGGGTCGTCGGGACGAGCACCGCGACCTGCTTGCCGTCCTGCACCGCCTTGAACGCCGCCCGGACGGCGATCTCCGTCTTCCCGTAGCCGACGTCGCCGCAGACGAGGCGGTCCATCGGGTACGGCTTCTCCATGTCGGCCTTGACCTCGTCGATCGTGACGAGCTGGTCGGGGGTCTCGACGTAGGCGAAGGCGTCCTCGAGCTCGGCCTGCCACGGGGTGTCCTTGCCGAACGCGTGCCCAGGAGTGGCCATGCGCGCGGAGTACAGACGGATGAGCTCTCCCGCGATCTCCTTGACCGCCTTGTGCGCCTTGCCCTTGGTCTTGGCCCAGTCCGAGCCGCCCATCCGGTTGACGCTGGGCGCCTCGCCCCCGACGTACTTCGTGACCTGGTCGAGCTGGTCCGTCGGGACGTACAGCCGGTCGCCGGGCTGGCCCTTCTTCGACGCGGCGTACTCGATGACGAGGTACTCCCGCGTCCCGGCGTTCGCGCCGGAGCCGACGGTCCGCGCGGTGAGCTCGACGAACTTGCCGACGCCGTGCTGCTCGTGGACGACGTAGTCCCCCGGCCGCAGCGCGAGCGGGTCCACCATCGTGCGACGACGCGAGGGCATCGTGCGCATGTCACGGGTCGAGGTCCCCGCGCGGCCGGTGAGATCGGCCTCGGTGAGCACGGCGAGCCGCAGCTCCGGCGCGACGAAGCCGCGCGCGGCGGGTGCCGGCGTGACGAGGACGACTCCTGGCTCGGGGGGACCGCCCACCCCCGAGACGAGCCGGGCCGGCACCTCGCCCGCGAGGAGCTGCTCGACCATGCGCTGGGCCGGGCCGTGACCCTCGGTCGTCAGGACGATCCGCCAGCCCTCGCGCTGCAGGTCGTGCAGGTCGGCGAGGGCGGCGGCGACGTCACCGCGGTAGCTGCGGACATCGCGTGCCGCGACCACGAGCGAGCCGCCGTCCGCGGCGGGCAGCGCATCGGTGCCGTCCGCGGCCTCCTCGCTCGGCGTGGCGCTCGCGAGGGTGAATCCGGAGATCGACCACCAGCCGAGGTGGGCCGCGAGCGCGCGCTCGCTCGTCTCGCCGTACGAGGCGAAGGACGCGGCGCGCAGGTCGATCGGCGTGCTCGCACCCGCGGCGGCGGCCGTCCACGCGGCGTCGAGGAACTCCTGGGTGGTGGCCATGAGGTCGTGCGCCCTGCGGCGGACGCGCTCGGGGTCCACGACCACGACGAGCGAGTCCTCGCCGAGCAGGTCGACGACGGGGACCATCCGGTCCACCAGCACGGGGGCGAGGGACTCCATCCCCTCGACCGCGATGCCCTCGGACAGTCGCGTCAGCAGGTCGGCGGCGCCAGGGAGACGATCGGCGAGCGCCGCCGCGCGGGCCCGCACCTCGGGGGTCAGCAGGATCTCCCGGCACGGTGGTGCCCACAGCCCGGCGGGCGCGACCTCGAGGCTGCGCTGGTCGGCGACCGCGAACCAGCGGATCTCCTCGACCCGGTCGCCCCAGAACTCGATCCGCATCGGATGGTCCTCGGTGGGCGGGAAGACGTCGAGCAGGCCACCGCGCACGGCGTACTCGCCGCGGCGCTCGACCATGTCGACTCGGGAGTACGCGGCATCGGTCAACGCGGCGGCGACGGCGGACAGGTCGGCGGTCTGACCTGCCTGGAGGGCCACCGGCACGAGCTCGCCCAGACCCTCGACGACCGGCTGGAGCAACGCACGGACGGGGACGACGAGCGCCCGGACCGGCCCCCCGAGCCCGCCGTCGGTGTCCGGGTGGGCGAGGCGACGGAACACGGCGAGTCGGCGCGCGACGGTGTCCGAGCGCGGAGAGAGCCGCTCGTGCGGGAGGGTCTCCCATGACGGGAGCACAGCGACGGCGTCCTGGTCCTCGGCCGGCAGGTAGCTGCGCAGGGCCACCGCGAGCTCGTCCGCCTCGCGGCCCGTGGCGACGACCGCGACCAGGAGCGAGGGAGGTGTGCCCTGCGCGCCGTCGGCGGCGGGCAGGGCGCCGAGCGCCGTCGCGAGCAGCGCCGGCCTGACCCCGGCCGGCGCGACGACGTCGAGCTCCTCCGGGCGAGCAGCGGCCATGGGCGCGAGTGCTGCCGCCGCCCAGGTGGCGACGGCGGGGTCGGCTCCGAGCTCGGGCAGAAGTCCGGTGAGATCCATGGGTCCTTCGGCTGGGGTCGGAGCGGCGCAACGGTCATGGCCCGCGACCGGACAAGTCTAGAAGAGGTCGCCACCGGCTCCGGCGACCACCGAGCACAGCGGGACCACCGATGGCGCCGCTGCGCGGGTGGAACACTGTCGACGGGGCCGGTCCCGGCCCGCAGCCGCGCCGCCCCGGCGTGCCAGGTCCGTGAACGGAGTACGTCCCATGCCGAAGGTCCTCGTCGTCGGTGGCGGTGTCGTCGGGCTCGCGACGGCCGCACGGCTCGCACGCCGTGGCGACGAGGTGACGGTCGTGGACAAGGAGGGCCGGCTCGCCGAGCACCAGACCGGCCGCAACTCCGGGGTGATCCACTCCGGCCTGTACTACGCGCCAGGCAGCCTCAAGGCGCGGATGGCCAACGCCGGCGCGCAGAGCATGAAGGCCTTCGCCCTCGAGCACGGCGTCGCGACGGAGGCGACCGGCAAGCTCGTCGTGGCGGTCGACGAGTCCGAGCGCGGCCGGCTGCAGGCGCTGGCCGAGCGTGCGGTCGCCAACGGCGTGCCCGCCAGGCTCATCGGGCCGGCCGAGGCCGCCGAGTACGAGCCGCATGTCGCCTGCGTCGCGGCGCTCCGGGTGGAGACGACAGGGATCGTCGACTACCGCGGCGTCTGCGAGGCCCTGGCCGGGCAGGTGCGCGAGGCAGGCGGGACCGTCCTGCTGGGGAACTCGTTCCTCGCGGCTCGGCCCGGGCCGGGGCGCCTCGAGGTCCGGCTCACCGAACCGTCGGGTCAGCGCCACGACCTGGCCGTCGACGCGCTCGTGGCCTGCGCCGGCCTCCAGGCCGACCGGGTGGCCCTGGCCTGCGGTGTCGACCCCGGGGCCCGCATCGTCCCGTTCCGCGGGGAGTACTTCGAGCTCGCGCCCGAGGCGGTCGAGCTGGTCCGCGGCCTGATCTACCCGGTGCCCGATCCCCGCTTCCCCTTCCTCGGCGTCCACCTCACGCGCATGGTCACCGGCGGGGTCCATGCCGGCCCCAATGCCGTCCTGGCGCTCGCCCGTGAGGGGTACCGGTGGACCGACGTCTCGCCGGCCGACCTGCTCGACGCCCTGAGCTGGCCGGGGCTGTGGCGCCTCGGCGCACGGAACTGGGCACCGGGGGCCCAGGAGGTCGCGCGGTCCGCCTCCCGGACGCTCTTCGCACGCTCGCTCGCGCGACTCGTCCCCGGGATCGAGGCACGGCACCTGGAGCAGACCCCGGCGGGCGTCAGGGCGCAGGCGCTCCAGCGCGACGGCGGGCTCGTCGACGACTTCCTCGTGCGGACGGCCCCCCGCCAGGTCCACGTCATCAACGCCCCGTCCCCGGCAGCGACCGCCGCGCTGGAGATCGCCGCGCACCTGGAGCAGCAGGTCGACTCGGTGCTCGTCGGCTGAACTGCCCGCCGGGCGGGTGAAACCTGCCACGGGAGGCCCTGCACGCCGAAGCGGCCGGTAGCCTGGGAGCGATCGTGCTGTCCGTTCTGTCCGATCTGGTCGACCCGCGGGTCAGCAGTCTCACCTCACCGAACCCGAGGAGCTCACATGTCGCCGGACCGGCGTGCAGGAAGCACCGGGCCACGGCGGCCCGGGCGCTCCTCCTCGCTCGCCGCCGCCCTGCTCGCCGCGGTGCTCACGGCCGCCGGCTGCACGTCGAGCCCGAGCGACCAGACGAGCACCAGCCCGACGACGACGGCGACCCTCGCTCCCGGACCGGTGACCTCGCCCTCCGCATCCGGCGAGGTCGAAGCGCCGGGCCCCTCCGACGGGCCGACGCAGGGCGGGACCTCCGCGTCACCGGCCCCCGGCTCGGGCACGACCCCAGGCGTCGGCAGCGAGGGCCAGCCCGCTCCGGCACCGTCCGGCCTCTTCCCGGTCCCTGACGTGCGCCGGCTCACCGGTCCCATGCCCGACGACGCCACCGCGAGCGGCGGGGTCGTCCCCGGGTTCCCGACGACGATCGTCCCGGTCGTCGACGGGCTGACCGTCGTCCGGTCCTCCGTCTCCTCTCAGGGCGACCGGCTCCAGCTCGGCCTGACCGCCTCGAGCGCGGCGAGCCCCGAGGAGGTCACGGCGCTGTACGTCGCCGCGCTCGCCGCGGAGGGCTTCCAGCCCGGGCCGTCCCCTGCGGTCGACGGCTCGACGGCCACGGCCTTCGTGCGCGGGTCCGAGGGTGTCGTGCTCACCGTCCGGGCACGGGTCGGCGGCGGGACCGAGCTCTCGCTCTCGGGCACCCTGGTGCGGGTCGGCTGAGATGACCTCGACCTCCACGGCTCCGGCCGGTCCGTCCGGGGCACCCCGACCGCGCAAGGCGCAGAAGGTCTCCTCCGTCGTCGTCACGCTCGGCATCGTGAGCCTGCTGACCGACATCTCCTCGGAGTCGGTCGCCGCGATCCTGCCGCTGTACGTCACAGCGGCCCTCGGCCTCTCGACGATCGCCTACGGCTTCGTCGACGGGATCATGCAGGGCGCGACGGCGCTCGTCCGGATCGCGGGCGGCTGGGCGGCCGATCGCGGTGACCACCCGAAGTGGGTCGCCTTCGTCGGCTACGGGCTCTCCGCCGTGTCGCGCGCCGGGCTCCTGCTCGTCTCGGGATTCGCGGGGATCACCGCGATGGTCGCCGTCGACCGGCTCGGCAAGGGCATCAGGACGGCCCCGCGCGACGCCATGATCACCGCCTCGTCCCAGCCGCGCACGCTCGCCCGCTCGTTCGGCCTGCACCGCACGCTGGACACGGTCGGCGCGGCGCTCGGGCCGCTCATCGCGTTCGCGATCCTCATGGTCGTCCCCGACGGCTACCACACCGTCTTCGTGTTCTCCCTCGGCTTCGCCGTCGTCGGGCTCGTCGTCCTCGGGCTGTTCGCGCCCGATCTGCGCCCGCGCCGGGCCGCATGGCTCGAACGGCACCGCAAGCGCGAGACCAGGGGGCTGCCGTCATGCCTGGGCTGCTCCTGCGGGGTCCCCGGCCTCGTCCCGGCCGGGCGTCCGTTCTCCTGGCGCTCGGCAGCCAACCCTGCGGTGCGCCGGGTCCTCCTCGCGGTCGGCGGGCTCGCCCTGCTCACGGTGGGTGACGGCTTCGTCTACCTCGCGCTCCAGGCCCGCGACGGCTTCGCGACGCAGTGGTTCCCCCTGCTGTACGTGGGGACGAACCTCGCCTACATGAGCCTCGCGCTGCCGATCGGGCGACTCGCGGACCGCTGGGGGCGGGCGCGCATCCTCGTCGTCGGCCATGCCGCCCTCATCGCGGCGTACCTGTCCGCCGCCGTCGCGCTGGGCAGCGCCTGGACGACGCTGCTGACGCTGGCCCTGCTCGGGGTCTTCTACGCCGCCACCGACGGCGTCCTGGCCGCCGTCGTCGGGGAGCATGCGGACCCCGCCGTCCGCGGGACGGCGATCGGCACGGCGCAGACGGTCGTCGCGGTCGCCCGGATGATCGCCGCAGCCGGGTTCGGCTTCCTCTGGTTCGGCATCGGCCCGTCCCATGCCCTGCTCGTCGTCGCCGGCGGCCTGGTGGTCGGCCTTCCCTTCGCCTACCGCGTCGTGCGCGGGCTCGACTCCACCGCCCGGCCCGGGACGGACGAGGACGAGGAGCCCGACGACGTCGAGGACCACGACCACGACCACGACCACGACGCGTCGACCCGACTCCCGGAGGACCCCGCATGAGACGACCCACCCCCCGAGTCATCGCGCTGCTCGCGGTGATCGTCGTGGCGATCGGGGCAGGGACCGCCTACGGGATCACCGAGCTGAGGCGCAGCCAGGCCCAGGACGCCTCGGCGAGCCCCGTCGCCCAGGCCGACCTCGCCTCGGTCTCGGCCGTCCCGCACCTCGTGTTCCGCTCGACGGCCCCGAGCGACCAGTACGGTCTCGTCGCGCTCGTCCCGCTGAGCGACCCGAGCGGTCCTCGGGCCTTCACCGAGGTGGAGTGCGACCGCGTCTCGGCGACGGAGACGGCCGCCTCCTGCCTGCACACGATCCGCGGGATCGCGACGAGGTTCGAGGCCGAGCTCCTCGACGCCGACTGGACCGTGACCCGGACCTGGCCCCTTCCGGGCGTCCCGAGCCGCACCCGCATGTCGGCCGACGGCGCGTTCCTCGCGACGACGGCCTTCGTCACCGGGCACTCGTACGCGACGGCGGGCTTCACGACGCAGACGATGATCCACGACCTCAGCACGGGCGAGGCCTACGACATCGAGAAGTTCACGCTCGTCGTGGACGGCTCGCCCGTGGCCCCGGTCGACCGGAACCTCTGGGGGGTGACCTTCGTCGACGACGACACCTTCTACGCGACGGCGCAGTCCCAGTCGCTCGGCCACACCTGGCTCGTCAAGGGCAGCATCTCCGCGCAGACGGTCACCACGATCCAGGACGGCGGGGCGTGCCCCTCCCTCTCCCCCGACGGCACGCGCATCGCCTTCAAGGTCGAGACCTCGAGCGAGCCGGTGCACTGGGCCATCGGGATCCTCGACCTGAGGGACGGCAGCGAGCGGGTCCTCGACGGAGAGACGCACAGCCTCGACGACCAGATCGCCTGGCTCGACGACGACACCATCATGTACGGCCTTCCGCGCGAGGCCGAGCCCGGGGTGACCGACGTGTGGTCGCTCGACCTGACGCCCGGTGCGAGCCCGAGCGTCCTCGTGCCGCAGGCGTGGTCCCCGTCGGTGGTCGGCAGATGAGCGCCGCCGTCGAGCCCGTCACGACCGTCGTGGTCGTGACGTTCAACAGCGCCCGGCACCTTCCCGGGCTCCTCGCGAGCCTCGACGCCGGGCTCGCGGACATCGGCCCGTGGTCCCTCGTCGTGGTCGACAACGACTCGAGCGACTCCGGGCTCGAGCTCCTCGGCCGCCTGCGCCCCGAGGCACAGATCGTCCGGATGGGACGGAACGCGGGCTACGCTGCGGCGATCAACGCCGGCCTCGCCGGCGCTCCCCCCGGCCCGGCCCTCGTCCTCAACCCGGACGTCCGGCTGCGGCCCGGCTGCGCCGCCCGCCTGCTCGCCGCGTTCGACGACCCCCGGGTCGGGCTCGCGGCCCCGCGGATCCTCGCGCCGGACGGACGCACGTCCTGGTCGATCCGGCGGGACCCGTCGGTCCTCCGGGTCTGGGCCGAGTCGCTGCTCGGCGGCCACCGCGCCGCGCGCCTCGGCCTCTCGGAGATGGTCGCGGAGCCGGCCCGCTACCTCGCGTCGCATGACGTCGAGTGGGCGACGGGCGCCGTCGTCGCCGTCTCGGCCGCATGCCGCTCACGCGTGGGCGAGTGGGACGAGTCGTTCTTCCTGTACTCCGAGGAGGTCGACTACTTCCAGCGGGCGCGGCGTGCCGGGTTCACCGCGAGGTTCGTCGCCGAGGCCGAGGCCGAGCACGAGTCCGGCGCCTACGGGACCGACGTCGAGCTGTGGCGGATCCTCGTGCGCAACCGGATCCGGCTCTTCGCTCGCCACCACGGGCCCGTGGCCACCACGGCGTTCCGCGCCGGGCTCGCCGTGGGAGAGCTCCTGCGGGCTCCCCGGAGCGCCGCACACCGCGCCGGGCTGCGCAGCGCCGTGACGACAGAGCTCCGCAGCGCGACGGACGGCCCGACCGGGGTCCCCGTCCCGGACGCCCTGACCCCATGGCGGGCACGGACGCCTCGGGCGGCGCGGCGAGGGCCCGGCACGACGGGATGATCTGGTTCGCCGCGCAGGACTGGTGGTACCACAACCAGGCGCACTCGGACTTCCAGCTGATGCAGCAGGTCGCCCGGTCGCGGCCCGTGCTCGTGGTCAACAGCATCGGGCTTCGCCTGCCGCGCAAGGGCACGAGCAGCAACCCCTGGCGCCGGATCCTGCGCAAGGTGCGCAGCACGGCCAAGCTCGTCCGCCGCCCCGTCGCCGACAACCCCGGCTTCCACGTGATGACTCCGGTCATCCTGCCCGTCTACGGCAGCTCCTGGGGGGCAAGGCTCAGCGCATGGCTCGTGCGCCGCCAGGTCCAGGTGGTCGCCCGGCTGATCGGGATCGGATCGACCCCGGCGATCGGGGCGACGATCCCGACGGCCTGGCCGGTCGTCCGACGGATGAGGCGCTCGGCGCTCCTCTACAACCGGGCGGACCTGCACTCGGCCTTCCCCGAGGCCGACGGCGCCTGGGTGCTGTCCCTCGAGAAGCAGCTCCTCGAGCACGCCGACCGGGTCCTGTACGTCAGCCGTGAGCTGATGCGCGTCGACGAGCCCGAGGTGGGCGAGCGCGGCGTGTTCCTCGACCACGGGGTCGACCTCGACCACTTCTCCCCCGACGGCCCGCTCGCTCGCGAGATCGCCTCGATCCCCGGACCGAGGGTCGGCTTCTTCGGCGGGATCGACGACTACGTCGTGGACATGGACCTCCTCCTCCAGGTCGCCTCCTCGATCCCGGAGGCGAGCCTCGTCCTGATCGGCGACGCGACCTGCTCGATGGACGCCCTGACCGCGCTGCCCAACGTGCACTGGCTCGGCTTCCGGCCCTACGCCCAGATCCCCGCGCTCGGGCGCGGCTTCGACGTCGCGATCATGCCGTGGCTCGACAACACCTGGATCCGCTTCGCGAACCCGATCAAGCTCAAGGAGTACCTCTCGCTCGGGCTGCCGGTCGTGACGACCGAGTACCCCGAGATCGAGTCGTACCGCAGCGAGGTCTCGGTCGGCTCCTCGCACGAGGAGTTCGTCGCCCTGGTGCGCGAGCGGCTCGCGGACCCGGGGGACGCCGAGCGGCGCCGCGAGTTCGTCCTCGACTTCTCCTGGCAACGGCGCGCAGACTTCCTCCTCGACCTCCTCCGGACCCTCGGGAGCCGCTGATGTGTGGAATCGCCGGAGTCCGTCGCCTCGACGGCGCGCCCGTCGACCCTCGCGCCCTGACCGCGATGGCCGCCGTCCTGCGCCATCGCGGGCCTGACGAGTCGGCGACCTGGCACGAGGGCTCCGTCGGGCTGGCCCACACGCGGTTGTCGATCATCGACCTCGCGGGCTCCCACCAGCCGATGCGCTCGGTCGACGAACGCTGGTCGCTCGTCTTCAACGGGGAGATCTTCAACTACCGCGAGCTGCGCTCCGGACTGGACTACCCCTTCGGCACCGACGGCGACACCGAGGTCCTGCTGGCCGGACTGGCGACCGTCGGCATCGACTTCGTCACGCGCCTGCGCGGCCAGTTCGCCTTCGCCGCCCACGACCACGAGCGAGGGGTCACGCACCTGGTGCGTGACCGGCTCGGGATCCTCCCGCTCTACTACCGCTCCGACCCGGGGGTGCTGACCTTCGGGTCGGAGATCAAGGCGATCCTCGCCGGCTCGGACGCACCGGCCGCCGTCGACACCCTGAGCCTCGACGCGTACCTGACCTCGCGCGCCGTCGCCTCTCCGTTCACGCTCTTCGCCGGGATCAGCAAGATCGAGCCCGGCCGACGCGTCGAGGTCGCCGCGGACGGCACCCTGACGACGCACCGCTACTGGACGCCCCCGGCCCGCGACGAGCGCCGCTGGACGGACGCCGAGGCCGTCGACGCCGTCGACGAGGCCGTCCGCGACGCGGTCCGGGCCGCCCTCGTGGCGGACGTGCCCGTCGGCTCGTACCTCAGCGGTGGGGTCGACTCGAGCCTCATCGTCGCCGTGATGAAGTCGCTGCGGGGCTCGGCAGGGGTGACGACCTTCGCCGCCGGCTTCGGCGACGAGCGCAACGACGAGCTGCCCTGGGCGCGACTGGTCAGCGAGCACGTCGGGACCGAGCACCACGAGGTCCACGTCCGGCCGCAGGACTTCGAGGACCTGTGGCCCCGGCTGACCTGGCACCGAGACGCACCCGTCTCCGAGCCGGCGGACATCGCCGTCTTCCGGCTCGCCGAGCTGGCCCGGCAGCATGTGACCGTCGTGCTGTCCGGCGAGGGCGGCGACGAGCTCTTCGGGGGCTACCCGAAGTACCGCCTCGCGCGGCCGCTCCAGGTCGCCGACGTCGTCCCGGCCCGGCTGCGCCACTCGATCGCCGACCTGGTCGAGCCGCGGCTCGGTGCGGCAGCGGCACGGGCACGGATCGCCGTCCGGGCGGCGGGAGCGATGTCGGAGGCCGAACGCTTCGCGACCTGGTTCGCGCCGTTCTCCCCGACCGAGCGACGGCGGCTCCTCGGCGCCCTGCCCGCACGCCCCCGCCCTACCGGCCCGGCGCTGCCCGGTGACGACGTCATCGCCCGGATGCTCCGGCACGACCTCGTCAGCTGGCTGCCCGACAACCTCCTGGAACGCGGCGACCGCATGTCGATGGCTGCCTCGCTCGAGCTGCGTCCGCCGCTGCTCGACCACGAGCTCGTCGAGCTGGCGTTCCGGCTCCCGTCGAGCGTGAAGGTGCGTCGCGGGACGACGAAGTGGGTGCTGAAGGAGGTCGCACGACGATACCTGCCGCCCGAGGTGGTCGACCGGCGCAAGGTCGGCTTCCGCGTACCGCTCGACGCCTGGTTCCGGACGGGCCTGCGCGACTCGATGTGGGACCGGCTGACGGGCAGCCAGAGCTTCGTCGGCCAGACCTTCGACCGCTCGGCCGTCGTCAACCTCCTCGAGCGCCACGAGAGCGGCGGCTTCAACGAGGAGAGCCGGATCTGGACGCTCATGTGCCTCGAGGTCTGGCACGAGACCTTCTTCCGCGACGCACGGAGCGCGGGTGAGGTCCGTTCCTGAACCTCACCCGCGCTCGGGTCGTGGGGCCGGCACGCCGGCTGACGGCGGCCCGCGGCCGGGCCGTCAGGGTGCCGAGATCGAGCGAGCCCCGGTAGTCGTTCGACGCGTTGTTCGCGTAGACGTAGTTGTTGGTCCACGAGAAGCCGGGGACCGACCCGGACTTGGTGATCGGTCCGTACTCCGTCGCCCGGAACCGGTTGTCGTCGAAGGTCACCGTGTTGCTCGCCTCGATCGTGGCCGGGTAGCCGTTGCCCTCCAGGTAGGAGCGCGTGACCGTCAGGCCACCGACCGGCGCACCCCAGGTCGACTGCAGGAACACCGCACCCGTCGTGGACCCCGTGGTCATCGAGATCCGCGAGTTCTGCAGGATCAACGGAGCCTGACCACCACGACGCGTCAGACCGTCGTGATGCGCGGCCCCGGCGATCTGGTCCGAACCGTAGAACCCGTCGATCACCGAGACCGGCGTCGAGCTCGACGAACCGGAGTCCAGCCACAGGAAGATCGTGAAACCCGTCATCCGCACGCTGGTGATCCGCGCACCGTTGAGGTTGTCGGAGAAGATGCCCATCGACTCACCGCTCGACGACGCCGAGCCCACGATGTCCGTGTTGAGGATCTGCACCCCCGCACCGGTGATCCGGACCTGACCCTGCCCACCGTTACGCGTCCCGGTGATCAGGCACTCCTCCAGCACCGCACCGTTGCCCAGCACCAGCTGGTCCGAGCCCAGGTCGATGCGCTGACGGTAGAGCCGACCCGTCACCGTCAACGAGCCCGTGTACTTCGTCAGCATCGCCGACGTCGTGCCCACCGCAGCAAGACCCGTGTTGCTCGACGTCCGCAACCAGCCCGGCGTCGAGCTGCTCGTGACCTGGACCGGGGCCGGGGCTGCCGGCGCGGGGACCGGGGCAGGCGCCACGGTCGGTGCAGGGGCGGGCGTCACCGCGGGAGCGGGTGCCGGCGTCGCGGACGGAGCGGGAGTGACCGCGACAGCGGGCGTGGAGGTGGCCTCCGGGCGGGAGAGGCGGAGTCCGAGGGGGACGGCGAGCTCGCCTCGGCCCCCGGCACCTCCGACAGGTCCGGGCGCTGGCTTCCCCCACGAGAGGTGCGGTAGCGGTCCCTCCGGTCGAACTCCCCGCCGTTGGCCGACCACGAGCGTCCCGTCCGGCTCGAGACCGTGGAGGAGTCCTGTGACGCCGACATGGTCAGGGGGAGGCTCGTCTCCGTGGTCCCCCACGGCCAGGAGTGGCTGCTGCTCCACGACGTCCAGCCGGAGGAGCGTCCGCGGTCGGATCCCGATGCGGCCTGGGCGGAGACCCCGGCCCATGCCACGGCGGTCACGAGGGCAGTGGTCGTGGCGACGGTGCGGGTCAGTCGCGTCGTTCGTGCTGCCGGCCGTGGTGCGCGGTGCCGACCTCTCGCGCTCCGCTTGCGGGGCTGGGACATCTGTACTCCGAATCGTCAGCGGCCCGGTGCGTCAGCGGACGCGGGGACCGTTCTTCCGTGTGGCGTTGGCATGCCCCTCGGGGCCGACGCTCGATGGCGTCTCGGACGGCCCGGGGAGTGCACTCGCCTTGCGGACCTGGCGACAGAGATATTGTCACGGAAAGGTAACGATGGCGATGTGAGATGGGCCACACCGCGGGGACCCCTCACGCACGAAGCGCGGGTGAAGTTCATCGCTGAACCTCACCCGCGCTCGGGTCGTGGGGCCGGTGGAGCCTCCGGCCGGGCCGTCAGGGTGCCGAGATCAGCGAGCCCCGGTAGTACGCAGCCGCGTTGTTCGCGTAGACGTAGTTGTTGACCCAGGAGAAGCCGGGGACCGACCCGGACTTGGTGATCGGTCCGTACTCCGTCGCCCGGAACCGGTTGTCGTCGAAGGTCACCGTGTTGCTCGCCTCGATCGTGGCCGGGTAGCCGTTGCCCTCCAGGTAGGAGCGCGTCACCGTCAGGCCACCGACCGGGTTGCCCCAGGTCGACTGCAGGAAGACCGCACCCGTCGTGGACCCCGTGGTCATCGAGATCCGCGAGTTCTGCAGGATCAACGGAGCCTGACCACCACGACGCGTCAGACCGTCGTGATGCGCGGCCCCGGCGATCTGGTCCGAGCCGTAGAACCCGTCGATCACCGAGACCGGCGTCGAGCTCGACGAACCGGAGTCCAGCCACAGGAAGATCGTGAAACCCGTCATCCGCACGCTGGTGATCCGCGCACCGTTGAGGTTGTCGGAGAAGATGCCCATCGACTCACCGCTCGACGACGCCGAGCCCACGATGTCCGTGTTGAGGATCTGCACCCCCGCACCGGTGATCCGGACCTGACCCTGCCCACCGTTACGCGTCCCGGTGATCAGGCACTCCTCCAGCACCGCACCGTTGCCCAGCACCAGCTGGTTCGCCCCCAGGTCGATGCGCTGACGGTAGAGCCGACCCGTCACCGTCAACGAGCCCGTGTACTTCGTCAGCATCGCCGACGTCGTGCCCACCGCAGCAAGACCCGTGTTGCTCGACGTCCGCAACCAGCCCGGCGTCGAGCTGCTCGAGTCCACCGTGGCGGCGGCCGGCGCAGGAGAGGTGCTGGCGAACCAGCCGCCGTTGCGGTTGACGTACTCGTCGCTCGAGACGACCCCTGCGATGACGTCCTCGATACGCGAGCCGCGCTGGATCGCGCCGACCCACGACGAGGCGCCGGACGGGTCGATGGACCGGCCGAGGAGGGTGCCGTAGTAGACGTTGATGAGCGCCGTCAGGTGCTCCGTCGACATCGTGAAGCCCATCGCCACGCCGTAGCGTCCGTCACCCGCCGCGAGACGCCCGGTCCAGTGCGCCACCTCGCCCGCCGAGGGCGACCGGTGCAGGATGTCGCGGTAGAGGTTCGAGACCCAGGTCGCAGGATCGCTCGCCGCGGCCAGGTAGTACTCGTCGGACGCCATGAAGCCGGCCTCGAGCTGCTGCTGCGTGTAGCCGCCGATGAGACGGTCGAGCCAGAACGCGGCGCCGGCAGCCTCAGGCGCGCGACCGAGGTAGGCGGAGTAGGACTCGCGGATCAGACCGGAGCGGAACTCGGCGCTCGAGGTGATCGCGTTGGCCACGGCACCGCGAGGTGTGCCACCGAGCAGCCGCGAAGTCCAGTCCTGGAGGCCGCCCGCATCGGGCGTCCGGCGGAAGAGGTCGCGGTAGACCGCGGTGACATAGGCGGTGACCGCGGCGGTGGGATCGGTGGTGGCGGCCAGCGCGGTCAGGCCGAGCGCGGACCCTGCGGCCGGGGCTGCGGATGCTGCGCCCGCGCCGCCGACGACGCCGGTGACGGCGAGCCCGAGTCCGAGGACGGTCGCCGTGAGGCGCTGTCCGTTCGTGGTGCCCCGACGGGTCGGGGAGCTGAGGTGTCGTGTGCTGCGCACGCGTATCTCCGTCGTTTCGGTGGCCTGGCTGACCTCGTGGGTCCCATGGCTTTGCGCCCCTGCCTCGCGGCAGGTTTGCCCTTTTCGTTGACAGATCTAATCGTACGATCCGTTTTTCAAAGTTCACCCACGATGTGGGCGAGGTCACAGGTGCAATTCGGACATTACCTGGCATTCGCGGACATCGAGACAATTCGGTGATCGGCGACCTACGGGGCCAAATGGGTGACGAATGACGAAGCGCGGGTGCAGTTCATGGTCGAACTGCACCCGCGCTCGGGGACCTCGGGCCGGACCACCCTCGGGACGGACCGGCACCTGCGGCCGTCAGGGTGCCGAGATCAGCGAGCCCCGGTAGTCGTTCGACGCGTTGTTCGCGTAGACGTAGTTGTTGGTCCACGAGAACCCGGGGACCGACCCGGACTTGGTGACCGGTCCGTACTCCGTCGCCCGGAACCGGTTGTCGGAGAAGGTCACCGTGTTGCTCGCCTCGATCGTGGCCGGGTAGCCGTTGCCCTCCAGGTAGGAGCGCGTGACCGTCAGGCCACCGACCGGGTTGCCCCAGGTCGACTGCAGGAACACCGCACCCGTCGTGGACCCCGTGGTCATCGAGATCCGCGAGTTCTGCAGGATCAACGGAGCCTGACCACCACGACGCGTCAGACCGTCGTGATGCGCGGCCCCGGCGATCTGGTCCGAGCCGTAGAACCCGTCGATCACCGAGACCGGCGTCGAGCTCGACGAACCGGAGTCCAGCCACAGGAAGATCGTGAAACCCGTCATCCGCACGCTGGTGATCCGCGCACCGTTGAGGTTGTCGGAGAAGATGCCCATCGACTCACCGCTCGACGACGCCGAGCCCACGATGTCCGTGTTGAGGATCTGCACCCCCGCACCGGTGATCCGGACCTGACCCTGCCCACCGTTACGCGTCCCGGTGATCAGGCACTCCTCCAGCACCGCACCGTTGCCCAGCACCAGCTGGTTCGCCCCCAGGTCGATGCGCTGACGGTAGAGCCGACCCGTCACCGTCAACGAGCCCGTGTACTTCGTCAGCATCGCCGACGTCGTGCCCACCGCAGCAAGACCCGTGTTGCTCGACGTCCGCAACCAGCCGGCGACGGCCGAGGTCGTGGGAGCGGGAGCCGTGGTCGGCGTCGGGACGGGGGTCGCGGTCGCCGTCGGCGTCGGCGTCGGGACGGGGGTCGCGGTCGCCGTCGGCGTCGGCGTCGGGACGGGGGTCGCGGTCGCCGTCGGCGTCGGGACGGGGGTCGCGGTCGCCGTCGGCGTCGGCGTCGGGACGGGGGTCGCGGTCGCCGTCGGCGCGGGCGTCGCGGTGGCGGTCGGCGTCGGGGTCGGCGTCGGGTTGCGCTTCGACTTGCGGGTCACCGTGGTGGCCGCGGGCGTCGGGAGGAAGGTCACGTCGACCCAGTACTGGCTCGAGCTCCAGCTCTTCGACGGGAAGCTGCTCGTCGAGCCGTAGGAGTAGGTGCCGCTCGCTCCGGAGACGACGGACAGCGCGGAGCTGGTCGACGCCCCGCGGAAGTTCACCGTGGAGCTGTAGCGGCCGCGCGGGGCGAAGTACGAGACGGTGTACGTCGTGCCCGCCTTGACCGCGACGGGCGTCGCGAAGCTCGCCGTCTGCCAGCCGCTCGACGACTCGTTGCTGAACACGACCGAGGCGAGCTTCGCGCCGGTGCTGCTCCACAGCGTCCCGACGTGGGTGCCGCGGTTCGCCGCGTCCTTGTAGAACCGGACGCCAGTGACGGTTCCGCCGACCGTCGGGGTGAAGACGGTGCCGAGCTCGACGGCCGCCGTGTCGGTGTCGACGACGGCGCCGGCCGGGGCCGCGGTGCCCCAGAGGCTCTGCGTGGCGTCGGCCGCTCGCGCGGACGTCGTCGACACGAGGACGCCGACGGCCGCGAGGGCGAGGGCGAGGACGGCAGCGAAGGCCGTGAGGATCGGGCTGGGCAGGGCTCGTAGGGTCGCCCCGCTCGGGGCTGCGGGCAGTGTGCGCACGCTGGTTCTCCATCGTTTCGGTAGCCTGGCGGGCCTCGGGGGCTCCATGGCTTTGCGTACCTGCCTCGCGACAGGGTTGCCCTTCTCGTTGACGGACCCACATTAACCGCACAATTCATGGTCAATTCAGGACTGTGGCCAGGATCACGTGGTCATGTCGGACATTCCATGCAATAGCGCGACCGCCCCGCCCCTCTCAGCGACCATTCTTTTCCCTGCCCTTCCACGGCCTTTGCCCTCCGCGGCGAGGATCGCCCGGCAGTCGCCGCCCGGTGGGGCGGGCCAGGGCCCGCCCGCACCCCGGACCTCAGGGTTCGAGGGCCTCGCCGTCGATCCACACGTTGCGCTCCCACCGGTTGCCGCCGCCCGTGGCATATCCCGCGACGGGGCCGTAACCCCCGCAGGTCCCGGTGGACCCGCGGGTGAAGACGTTGCCGAGGAATCGCGTGCTCGCCGCCTCCGGGAACGCCTTGCCCTGCACGCTGCCTGCATAGACGCAGTAGCCGCCGCCCCCGAGGAGGTTGTCCTCGACGAGCACGTCGGCGATCGGGCCGAAGTCGCCGTAGAGGGCCAGAGCGGCCGAGACGTTGGGCTCGTCCCCCACGATCAGCCTGTTGTGCGAGATGAGGATGCGCTCGCCACCGTTGCTCAGGACGGCCTCGTTGTGGCTGCCGTCGGTGGCGGGGTCCCCCGACACGACGAGGTCGTGCACGTAGGAGTCCCTCATCACGACGTCCTCGGTCGCGTGGACCCCGATCCCCACATGGTGGATATCTGCACGAACGACGGTAAAACCGGAAAAGCTGATTCCCGGCATGAAAGCGTCCACCGAGGCCCCGTCGATCTCGACGTCCTCGATCAGCGTCCCGGTGACCTCGCCGTTCCCGTTGTCGATGCGCCCCCCGACGACCTTCGTGTTGCGGATCGTCACGTCGTCGGCCCGGACCGTGATCGAGCCGGTCACGAGGAGTCCGTCGATGACGGTTCCCGGCGTCGTCACGACGATCGGCCCAGAGGCCGTCAGCGCGGTCCCCGGCGGCACGCCCGTCCCGGCAGCCGTGGGCCACGGCCTCATGTCGAGCACGACACCCCCGATCGAGCCGAGCACCCTCAGCTCGACCTCCCGATCGGTCGGGTCCGCGGGGGCCTCGAGCGGGGATGCCCCGAGACGGAACGGCACCGCCGGCGGCTCGGCCCCGAGCGCCGTCCCGATCGACAGCACATAGCTCTGACCCGCCTCGACGGTGACGGGGCTCTCGAGGCGGAGGTCCTGCCATCCCGTCCCGGCACGCGCCGGCACGGGGAACCGCGCGAGGAGCGAGCCGTCCTGCCTCCAGAGCCCACCGAGCAGAGCCCCCTCGGCCGTCCCGGGACGCCACCAGCGCAGCCCGGACAGCACGCCGTCGGCCGCAGGCGTGACGGGCTCGACGAAGTCCTCAGCGGCTGCCTCGGTGGACGGGACCTCGGTCGGCGCGGGGTCCGGGATCGGACCCGGCCTCGATGCCCACACGCTCCATGCGAGGACGGCACCGAGGGCCACCAGGCCGAGCGCCGCCACGACCAGCCGGCGCCGCGCGCGTCCCGGCCCACCGCTCGCCGTGCCCGCGTCACTCATCGGATCAGGGCGCGACCGGTCGACGCGCACCGGCCCGCCGCGAGCGCCACCGGTCGATCTGCACGGCCGCGAGGAGCGTCCCGGCCGAGCCGAGGGCCCCGAAGGCGAGCGCCGCCCGTTTGCCCTCGCCCGGCACGTACCCGATCGCGGGCGAGGTCGGCGCGAGCTCGACGGAGACCCATCTGCTCGGATCGGCGCCCGCGGCCCTCTCCCGGGCCGTGATCGTGTCGTCGATCGTCACGATCACGGAGTCGAGCGTCGCGCGGACCTCGGCCTCGCTCGGCCCGACGACCTGCACGTTGAGCACGGGACGGCTGAAGTTGTTGGTCCACTGCCCGCCGGTGTTCGGCATCTCGATGCTGTAGCCGTCCCGCACTCCCCTGCCGTACAGCGTCGCCGTCGGCGAGGTCAGCCGAGGCTTCCTCGGCCCGGGGTTGAGCTCCCGCTCGATGATCGCGGTGAAGTTGATGAGCGAGTCCAGGGACCCCACGAAGACGTTCTGCCGGTTGGGCTCGATCGGCGCGAGCAGGATCACGTCGACCTGGGTCGCGTATACGCCCTCGCGCCCGACGACGGCCCCCATCGCGCAGACGGTGCAGAGCAGACCGATCACGACGACGCGCCAGCGGCGCAGGAGGACGCCGAGAACATCTCTGAGCGTCATCGTGCCTCCTCGGGCTGCCGGGACCCCATCATGCACGTCACTGGGTGAACCGTGTCGATCACGGGCACCAGACGGGTCCCGGTCGCCTATCCTGAACCGAATGGCCGGCGCCAGGGCATGGCCGACCCAACGACGACGAAGCGCGGAGCCGCATGTACTTGCGCAACCTCAGGGACAGCCTACGGCGGCGGTGGTACATGGTCGTGGTCGGCATGATCATGGTCGGCGGGCTCGGCGCGCTGACCTACGTCGAGGTCCCCCCGACGTACGAGGCGACGGCGAGCGTCGTCCTGCTCCCGCCGAGCTCAGCGGTCCCCGTCGGCGACAACCCGTTCCTCTACCTGGGCGGGCTCGCCCAGGCCCTCGACGTCCTGACGCGCGCCATCGACGCCGACTCGACGCGGGAGACCGTCCTCCACGGCGACAGCGCCCTGGACTACACCGCCTCGCCGGACTCCAGCAGCGCCGGCCCGATCCTCGCCGTCGGGGCAACCGGGCCGACGGAGCAGGCGACGCTCGACGTGCTCTCCTCCGTGCTCGCGACGATCCCCGTCACCCTGAACCAGCTCCAGGAGGACCTCAGCGTCCAGACCGAGTCGCGGATCTCGTCGACGATCATCACCGTCGACCAGAAGGCGACCACCGTCGGCAAGGCGCGCATCAGGGCCGTCGTCGCGGTCGTCGGCGCAGCGGGGACGCTCATCCTCCTCCTCATCGGCGCGCTCGACGGCCTGCTCCTGAGCCGGCGGCAGGGCGAGCACGCCGCGGTCGCCGACGAGTCGACGGACGCGGACGAGCACGAGGGCGAGGACGACCGGCAGAACGCTGCGGGGGCGGTCCGGGCCCGGGGCTCGGCCGCCTCCGACGACGAGGACGCCGCCCCGCGGCAGGAGAGCTCTCCGCCGGACGAGGACAGCCCTCCCCCGGACGACGAGGGCCCACCGCCGGGCGGTGACACCCCTGGGCCAGAGGGTCCCGACAGCTCACCGACCGAGCCCGACGGCGGTGACTCGCGCGATGTCGAGAGCCCGCCGCGCGCCGAGTACGCCGACAGCTCGACGTCGTACGCCCTCGACGCACCCGTTCCCGACCCCGAGGACGACACGTCCGAGCTCGAGCACCTCGACGAGCCCGTCCCCGTCCCCGCCGTCGACCACGCCGCGAGCGTCCCGAGCCCCTCTCCCGACCACGACGGGGACGCGAGCGCGCCGAGCAGGCCCCATGCGAGCGGGGCGCACCGCCAGGTGCCCGCTGCCCAGCCCGCCGTCGCGACGGCCCCCCAGGCCGTGACCGAGCCGGAGGCCAAGACCAAGCCCAAGGCCAGGACCACGGCCAAGACCACGGCCACGGACAGGGACGAGCCGGCGTCCGACGAGGCCCCTGCGGCCCCGCCCTTCGTCATCCCCGCCCTCGTGGACTCCGACGAGATCCCGCGGCCGTACCACGCGCATGCCACCCCCGGGCTCGTCGACCCCGAGGAGCTGCCCGGGCTCGTCGACCACATGGACGAGCTCGACGAGCTCTCCGAGTCGCGCCCGCAGCGCTCCCAGGGCTGGTGGCCGTGGGACGGGTGAGGTGAACCTGGCGGACGAGGGCAGGACGCCGCCACGAGTTCTCGCTCGCCTCCGGGCCCCGGTGGCCGATGCCGTCACCCTCGCCACGGTCTTCGTCGTCCTGCTGCTCGCCATCCCCTCCCGCCTCGTGCTCGCGGGGATCGGCAGCGCCGGGGGGCCGGCGACACTCCTCGCCCTCGCCGGCGCGATCTGGTGGATCTGGTTCCACCTCCAGCGCAGCCGACGGGAGGACGGCGGCCGGCAGCCGGTCCGCATCGCCGTCCTCGTCTTCTTCGCCGCTGGCCTCGCCAGCTACGCCGCCGCCATGCTCCGCGCGACGCCTGCGGCCGAGGTCAGCACGGCCGACTCCGGGATGCTCCGGCTCCTCGCCTGGACCGGGATCGCTCTCGTCGCCAACGACGGCATCCCGAACGGTCAGCGGCTGGAGGTGCTCCTGCGGCGACTGGTCCTCGGTGGCGCCCTCGTCGCCGTGCTCGGACTCGTCCAGTTCGCGACCGGTCGGACCTTCGTCGACGTGCTCAGCCTGCCAGGGTTCATCTCGACCCAGGACTTCGCCGGGGTCCAGGTGCGCTCCACCTTCGTCCGCTCGGTCGGGACGGCGATCCACCCGCTGGAGTACTCGGCCGTGCTCACGATGATCCTGCCGCTCGCCCTGACCCAAGGGCTCCAGCCCAAGGGTTCGCTCGTCGCGCGTTGGTGGCCGGCCGTCGTGATCGCCGGGGCGGCGGCGGTCGCCGTCTCGCGCTCCACGATGCTCTGCCTCGCCGTCGGCCTCGCGGTCCTCGCGATCTGGTGGGCGCCGAGCGTGCGCAGGTGGATGGCGGTCGGCGTGGCCGTCGGCGGGCTCGGCGTCTTCCTCCTCGTCCCGGGGATGGGCGGCGTGGTCCTCTCGCTCTTCAGCACGATCTCCGGCGACAGCAGCGCCCTGTCCCGGACCGACAGCTTCGCCCTGGTCGCCGAGTTCTTCCGGGGCTCACCGATGTTCGGCCGCGGGCTGGCCACCTTCCTGCCCGAGTACCGCATCCTGGACAACCAGTTCCTGCTGACCCTGGTGGAGATGGGCATCGTCGGGACGCTCGCGCTCCTCGGGCTCATCGTCGCGGCGATCTCGTGCACCGTGGCCGCGCGCAAGGCCGTCTGGGACCGCGCACCCTGGGCCCACGCCCTCACGGCGTCCATGGCAGCGGGCGCGACGGGCTTCGCGTTCTTCGACGGCTTCGGCTTCCCGCAGGCCGCTGGTCTCTTCTTCCTCGTCGCCGGCGTGAGCGGCGCGACGTGGCGGATCGCGCGCGCGGAACGGGACGCCCGGCCCGGACCGGCGGACGAGCCGCCCTCCTCGCCGGGAGCGCTCGCCGTCGGCTGAGTCGCGACGCCTCTCGCCGTCAGGAGTCCCCGTACCCCCTGCGCTCCACCGCCGCGACGACTGCTTGCCTCGCGGCGTCCCAGCTCGCCCCCTCGACGCTGGACGCGAGGGCAGCAGCGCGCTCGGAGGCGGCGTCCGCCTCGACCACGCGGGACAGCGCGTCCGAGAGTGCCATCGGGGTCGGGGGCGACCAGACCACATGCGGGTTGGGCAGCCCGGGCCGCGCGTGCGCCGACTCGTTGACCACGGGCACCGCGCCGCAGGCGATCATCTCGACGGGCACGAGCGAGACGTTCGTGAACGAGAGCGCGAGACCGGTCAGGCAACGGTTGTACAGGTCGGCGAGCTCGGAGGGACGCACCCTGCCGTGCTGGGTCACCGGGAAGTCGAGCCCCTTGGGCGTCGCCCCGAAGAGGTGGATCTCCTGCTCGGGATGGCGCCGGTGGAAGTCGCGCAGTGCGAGCATGCCGATCTCGTAGCCCCGCCGCGCCACCTCGGGCCTGGCGTAGAAGACGACGCCGTTGCGCTCACCGGTGTTCGTCAGCCGGTAGGTCGCCGTGTCGCAGCCGAACTCCGCGACGGTCGCGTCGATCCCGTACTCCTCCTGGAGCAGGGCCGCGAGCATCCGCCCGACGGTGATCGTGTCGAAGCCGAAGCGGTAGGTGTCCTCGGCGAGGCTCCACTGGGAGCCCTGACCGTAGAAGTACGGCTCGAAGTCCTGGACGAAGTACATGCGGTGCCCCTCGACCGAGCCCCGGGAGCCGAGGACATGGGCCGACTCCCACGAGGTGGCGATGAGGACGTCGGCGGGCCGCAGGCCGTCGGCGACGGAGCCGACCTCGGCCTCGAGCCAGGGCCAGGCCTCCCTGATCACAGCGGTCTGCTGACCGACGTCGCCGCCGTAGCGGTCGTACAGCTCGATCGTGCAGCGATGCCCCCGCTCGACGAGGGCCTGAGCCATGCGGAACAACGTCGTGTGGCCGCCCGAGCCGGCGATCGGAGGGGTGGTGATCCACCGGATGGTCAGCGGCTCACCGGGCGCCGGTCGACGCGAGGGCGTGGTCCAGGCGACCCGGGTCGAGTCCGTCACGTCGTCGTAGAGCAGGCCGAAGTCGAGGGCGACCGCACCGGAGTCGAGATAGAGCCGTCGCAGGAGCCGCGTCCAGGTCCCCGTCGGCCCGTCGGTCCGCAGCATCCGCACCGCTCGGCCGAGCCGGTCCGCGACATGTCGTGTGGTGGCCACCAGTGCTCCTCAGATCGCCGATCGCTCGCAGGATGCCTGCACGAGCGCGTCCTGTCACCGGCCCCATTGTGCTCGGTCCGGGCCGCGGCGGTCCCGGCAGGAGTGCCCCGGACCGGGCGAAATCTGCACGAGACCGACCCGCCGCGGGGGCAGCGACCTAGGCTTGCCCCATGCCAGCGACCTCGCGAGTACTGCACCACGGCGCCTACCTGGCCCTGACAGGGCTGACCGCCGTCGTGGACCTGCTGCCCGCACGGCTGCGCTTCGGTCACGTGCGCACCGCGACGCGCCTGCTGCTGCGCACCTCGGTGCCCGTCCTGGCCGGCTCCCCTCGGGGCCCCGCCCCCGAGGCACCGTCGACCACCGGTGGCGGCGCCGCCCGCTGTGCCCTGGTGACCGGCAGCCTCGACGTCGGCGGCGTCGAGGCCGTCGTCGGGCTCCTCGCTCGCCGCCTGCCCGCCGAGGGCCTGCCGACGAGAGTCCTCGCGCTCAGCGGGGGTCGGATGGCCGAGACCCTGCGGGCCGCCGGGGTGCCCGTCACGCTCTGCGAGAACGATGCGGCGCTCTGCCGGGCACTGGTCGAGGACACCGGTCTCGAGGTCGTCCAGGTGCACAACGTCGGGGCCGACACCTCGGACGCGCTGCTGGCGACGGGCCTCCCGCTCGTCCCCGTCGTCCACAACATCGAGCTGTACCGCACCCCCGCCGCGTGGGCCGCGACCGACCGACTCGCCGCGGCGGCCCGCGTGACGATCGCCGTCTCCGACGCCGTGCGCAGGCATCATGTCGACCACCTGCGGGCCGGCGCAGGCGGACGGGTCGTCGTGATCCCCAACGGCGCGCCGCCCGTGCTCCTCGCCACGGCGCCGGGCCGGGAGGAGGCCAGGGAGACCGTCAGCGCGTTCCTCGGCACCTCGCTCGCCGACGACCTCCTCGTCGTGAGCCTCGCCCGGTACAGCGCGCAGAAGAACATGACGGGACTCGTCGACGCCGCGCTGCTCGCCTGCAGGCAGGAGCCGCGTCTGCGGTTCGTCGTCGCCGGTGAGCCCGAGGACTGGCTCGAGTACCGCCGCGCCGACGCCCTGCGACGGTCCGAGCCTGCCGGCGACCGGGTCCACCTCATCGGGGACTCCGACGCGGCGACGCTGCTCGCGGCCGCCGACGTGTTCACCCTCAACTCGTTCTTCGAAGGATGGCCCGTCTCCGCCACCGAGGCGGCGGCGATGGGGATCCCGCTGGCCCTGGCCGACGTCGGCGGCGCGCGCGAGCTCCTGGCCGACGAGACGACGCAGGGCGTCGTGGCACCGAACGCCGCCGGCACGGAGCTCAGCCTCGCCTCGGTGTCCAGGGCACGGCGGGCGCGTCACCAGACGACGAGGGCCGCGTTCGCCTCGGCCCTCGTCGAGGCCGCGCGCACCGGTCGCCCGGGGACCCGCTCCGACCGGTTCTCGCACGAGACCATGGTGCGGACCCATGCGGCGGAGCTGACCGCGGCGAGCCGGCCCCTCGAGCGGCCCTGAGCGGGGATCGGGCACCCTAGGGACGGGGTCGGTCCGACCCACTCTGCGGCTGCCGCACGCGGGAAGAGCCGCCCGAGCACCTGGCGCAGGCGGAGTCCGTCGATCACGTCCTCGAGCACGCCGCGCGCGACGACCCGCATGAGCAGGAGGTGGACGAGCGCCATCGCCACCCCGACGAGCGCGAGCCCGACGAGAGCGGGCAGGCCGTCGACGAGACGCAGCATCCCGATCCCGACGAGCGAGCTCCCGGCCACGATGGGCAGGACGCGGACGAACGGGGCCGCGACCGAGGCGACCGAGCCGTCGAGGGCCCGCGCGACGACGAACCACCGCGCGATCGTGGCGACGAGCGCGACGCCGACGAAGGCGGTCGGTACCCAGACCAGCCCGTAGCGGACGACATAGGCCGTCGTCGCGACCGTCAGCACGTCGACACCGAGCGCGTAGGCGAACCACCGCCCGGGCCGACCAGCGCCGTACAGCAGGCCCTGGTCGAGCGAGGCCCCGACGACGAGCACGGCGGCGATCGCCAGCGCGCGGGTCAGCGGGACCGAGGTGTCCCAGCCGTCCCCGAAGACGATCGGGACGGCGAGCCCGCTGCCGACCGCGAGGAAGGCCAGCGGCAGACCCACGGTGGCGTAGACCCCGGTCAGCGAGCGGCGGTACGCGGCGCGGAGCCGGACGGGCGTGTCGCGGACCTTGGCGAAGACGACGGCGGAGACGGGAAGGATCGCGGCGGCGCTGAGGTCCTGCGTCGTCTCCACGAGGCGACGGGCGACGCTGAGGAACCCGAGGGCGGTCACGCCGAGGGAATGGGTGATGATCGCCGTCTCCACCAGGCCCCGGCCGATCGCGACGAGCTCGACCCCCACGACCTTGGCACCGAAGGAGGACATCGCACGGAACTGGGTGAGGGAGAAGTGCGCCCGAGGGCGCCATCGGGCCGCGCGCCAGGCCAGGACCCCCGAGACGAGCTGGGAGACGATCTGCTGACCGATGAGGGCCCAGACCCCTGCTCCGGCGAAGGCGAGGACGACGGCGACCACCTGGGCGACCACGGCCGCCGTGGCTCCCTGGACGGCCAGGGCCCCGAACTGCATCCTGCGCCGCAGGATCGCGATCGGGACTCCCTGGAGCGCGACCAGCACGATGCAGGGCACGAGCCCGCGCAGGGCGCCTTCGACCCCTGGGACGTCGAAGAGCGCGGCGAGCGTCGGGGCGCCGAGGTAGAAGGCCCCGCCGAGGAGGAGTCCCGCCGCCGTCGAGTACCAGAAGTTGGTCGAGAGCATGACGTCGTCCGCGCGTTCGGCCTGCACGACGTAGGTCGAGAACCCCAGGTCCGCGAGCAGGTAGACGACGGGGATCACGGCCATCGCTGCCGCGACGACGCCGAACTCGGCCGGCCCGAGGAGTCGCGTGAGGATCGCGATCGTGACGAGACCGCCGAGCCGCGTGACCCACTTCTGGACGGTCATGAACAGGACGCCCCGCGTCGCCGTCGACGCGTAGCCCTTCGCGGCGTCCGCCGCAGGCACCTCGTGCGCCGCCTCCCGCCCGGGCTCGGCCGGGGAGCCGTCCGTGCTCACGAGACGACCCCGCTCGCGCGACGCCCTCCCGCACGGCGCCGGATCATCTCCGGGATGTTCCTCAGCTCGAACCCGAGATCCGCCAGCCAGGTGGCCGAGCCGTAGCCCGCGGCGGCCTCGCGGTAGACCTCGGCCATCCTCTCGGCCATCGCCGTCAGCCCGAACCGCGACTGCGCCGTCGTCCGGCCGAAGGCACCGAGGACCGCTCGCCGCTCGGGGTCGTCGAGGAGGGCGGCCAAGGTCGCCGCGAGCGGTGCCGCGGGCTCGGCGACGACTTCCGGGCTCCAGAAGCTGTTGCGGAGCATCGTCGCGGCTGACGACTCGTCGAACAGACCGCTCCAGCCGAACTCCCCCTGGACCACCAGGGGCTTGCCGAAGGCGAGCGACCGCGCGGCCGAGCTCCCCATCCCCACCATCACGTCCGCGCAGTCGTACGCCGGGGCGGGGTCCGCCAACGCGCCGAGCAGCTCGACCGCCGTCCAGCCGAGCCGGTCGTTCACCTCCTGGGCGCGCCGCCGCAGCCGCGGCTCCGCATCGCCCGTGCCGACCAGGAGCAGCACGACGTCCGGTCGGGCGAGCAGCTCCATCGCGTCGATGACGGCGTCGAGCGCGACCGACTTCATCAGCTCGGACAGGCGGCTGACGACGACGACCCGCATCGGGGCGGTCGAGCGGAGCGAGGCGAGGAGCTCGTCCGTGCCGGGTACGCCCGGCCTGTCCTGGTCGAGGTCGACCGGCGGGCTGACCAGGGTGGTGATCCCCGGCCGGTCGCGGAGATCGTCCACCAGGTACCCCGTCCCCACCACGAGCGGGACGTGGGGGTGGACGACGGGGTCGACCGCCATCTCGTAGACCGTGTGGACCCACGGGCGCCGTCCCAGCAGGCAGGGACCCCAGTAGGTCGGCCGGGCGGCGCCGAAGGTGCCGTAGACGTGCACGAGGTCGGCGCCGACCTCGCGCGCCCGGCGTGAGAGCTCGCGTGCATGCGGCACCGTGCCCTCAGGAGGGTCGTAGGCCTCCAGCGGGACGCCGCGTCGGGACGCGATGTCGAACAGCGACGGGCCGTCGGGGATCGTCGCGCGAGGCCCCAGGAGATGGGACTCGACGCCGTGCCGACGCATCGCGGCCGCGAGATCGACGGCGTTGATCTGCGTGCCGCCGAGCTCGAGGCTGTTCACGCGGACGAGCACCCTCACGGCTGTGCTCACCCGATCGCCCGGGCGAGTGCCCCGACGACGGTCTCCTGCTGCTCGGCGGTCAGGTGCGGGTACATCGGCAGCGAGAGGATCCGGTCGGCTGCCCGCTCGGCGACGGGGAACGCACCGCGGCCCAGTCCCAGCGAGGCATAGGCGCCGGTGAGGTGCACCGGGGTGGGGTAGTGGATCCCGGCGCCGACCCCTGCCTCGTGGAGGGCGGCGAGGACCCGGTCGCGCTCCTCGACCTGCACGACGTACAGGTGCCAGACGTCGTCGTTGCCGGCGGCGCTCGTCGGGACCTGGACGCCCTCGACCCCTTGCAGGAGCTCGCCGTAGCGCGCCGCGGCGGCCCTGCGCCGGTCGTTCCACCCGGCCAGACGTGCCAGCTTCGCCTCCAGGACGACGGCCTGCACCGTGTCGAGCCGCGAGTTGATGCCGACGACCTCGTGGTCGTACTTGCGCGCGCTGCCGTGCGCGGCGATGACCCGGACACGACGCGCCACCTCGGCGTCGTCGGTCGTGACCGCTCCGGCGTCCCCGGCGGCCCCGAGGTTCTTGCCGGGGTAGAAGCTCGTGCCCGCAGCGAGCCCGAACGACCCGGCGGGGCGCCCGTTGCGGCGGGCCCCCTGGGACTGCGCCGCGTCCTCGACGAGCGGCACCCCGGCATCTGACGCCACCCGGAGAAGCTCCTCCATGGGTGCCACCTGGCCGAAGAGGTGCACCGGGACGACGGCCTGCGTGCGGGCCGTCACGGCCGCCCGTGCCGCCGCCGGGTCCATCAGCAGGTGCACCGGGTCGACGTCGACGATGACCGGCAGCGCGCCGATCCGGGACACGGCCTCGGCGGTCGCGATGAAGGTGTTCGCCGGGATGATCACCTCGCCACCCGCTTCGACGCCGACGGCGCGCAGGGCGAGCTCGAGGGCGTCCGTCCCGTTGGCGACGCCGATGCAGTGCTCGACGCCCGTCACCTGGGCGTAGGCCCGCTCGAACCGCCCCACGGCGGGCCCGCCCACGAAGGCCGTCGTCGCGAAGACCTCGTCCAGGCCCGCTCTGACCTCGTCGGCGATCTCCGCCTGCTGCGCACCGAGGTCAACCAGGGGGATGCTCATGATCTGTCCGTCCTTCGCGCTGCGTCCGCGGTCGCCCGCGAGACCTCGTTGTGACCGGAGCCCCCGGTGGGGACCCGGGACCCGCCGGCCCGTTCATCGGCCGGGCGAAGCCGTCTGGCCGGGACACCGGCCCAGGTCTCGCCGCTCGGCACCTCGTCGAGGACCACCGCACCCATGCCGACCGTCGCGCCCGCACCGATGCTCAGCCGCTCGCGGACGCAGGAGCTCATCCCGAGGTAGGCGGCCCGCCCGATGCGGACCGAGCCGCCGAGGCTGACTCCTGCGGCGAGGGTCGCGAAGTCCTCGACCACGTCGTCATGGGTGAACGTCACCTGCGGCATCGCGACGACATGCTCGCCGATCCGGACGTCCGCGGTGAGCACGACCCCCGACAGCAGCACCGTCCCGGCACCCACCTCGCAGCCGCCGGGGACCTCGACACCCGGGTGCACGAACGTCGCGAAGCGCCCGCGACCGACCCCGAGCGCCCCCAGACGGTCGACGATCGCCGACCGCGCGGCGCCCCGCCCCGCACACACCAGGATCTCGGCGTCGGGGTGGTCGGCGACGGCCGCGACCGGCCCCAGGACCGGGAGCCCCGCGACGGAGCTCCCCTCCAGCTCGGCGCTGTCGTCGAGGAAGCCGACGACGTCATGCGTCCCGTGGGTCCGGACGGCTGCGAGCACCTCCCGGGCGAGACCGCTCGCCGCCACCAGGAGGAGCGGAGCCCTTCTCACCTGGCGGCCGCCGAGCGCAACGCCTCGACGACGCGTCGCTGCTCGGCCTCGGTCATCTGGTGGAAGACCGGGAGGATGAGCGTCCCGTCGGTGAGGCGCTCGGTGACGGGGAGCGGCGAGTGCTCCACGCCGGCGTGCGCGGGCTGACGGTGGGCGGCCATGATCCCTCGGCGCGCGGAGATGTCGGCGTCCGCTAGGTGGGCCAGCAGCCCCTCGCGGTCCACCGGGAAGGAGGGCTCCACCTCGACCCAGTACGACTGGAAGTTGCAGGTGCCCCACTCCGGGTCGGCCACGGCGCGCAGGCCGTCGATCTCGGCGATGGCTTCCGCGTAGCCCGCGGCGATCTCCCGCCGCCGGGCGACGATGGCGTCCAGCTTGCCGAGCTGGACGATCCCGACCGCGGCCTGGAGGTCGGTCATCCGGTAGTTGTAGCCGACCTCGAGGTACTGCTCGGGCGGCGCCAGGACGCTCGCGTGACGCGCAGCGGCGGAGACGCTCATGGCGTGCTCGCGCAGCGTCCGGGCTCGCGCCGCCCAGGCCTCGTCGGACGTCGTGAGCATGCCGCCCTCGCCCGTCGTCAGCAGCTTGCGCGGGTGGAAGGACCATGCGGACACCTGCGCACCCGCGCCGACGGGACGCCCCCGGTACGTCGAGCCGGCACCGCAGGCGGCGTCCTCGACGACGACGACACCGAGCGGGTCGGTCACGGCCCGGATCGCCGCGAGGTCAACGGGGACACCACCCTGGTCGACGACGATCACCGCTCGCGTCCGAGGGGTCAGGGCCGCGGCGATCGTCTCGGCCGTCACGTTCCCGGTGATCGGGTCGACGTCCGCGAACACCGGCGTCGCGCCGACGTAGACCGGCGCGTTGGTCGTCGCCACGAAGGAGAACGACGGGACGACGACGTCGTCACCCGCTCCCACGCCGGCGACCACGAGGGCCAGGTGGAGCGCCGTCGTGCACGAGGACGTGGCGACCGCGTGCTCGACCTGCTGACGCTCGGCGAAGGCCTTCTCGAACTCCGCGACGCGCGGGCCCTGAGCGACCCAGCCCGACTCGATCACCGCGGTGACGGCCGCGACCTCCTCCGCGCCGAGCCAGGGCTGCATCACGTTGATCCTGCTCATGCGCCCGCCTGCGGTGCGAGGTTCCGACCGGCGGCGATCGCGGCACGCTGCGGACGCCACCAGGCGACGAGGTCACGCAGCCCCTCCTCGAGGCCGGTCGTCGCCTCGAAGCCGAGGTCGCGCCTTGCCGCCGTGGTGTCGGCGAGGCGGCGCGTGACGCCGTTCACGGCGCGCTCGGGCCCGAACTCGACGTCGAGGTCCGAGTCCATCGCACGAAGCAGGGCCTCGGCGAGGCCGAGAAGGCTCGTCTCGGTCCCGCTGGCGATGTTGTAGACCCCCTCGACGACGTCGGAGGACGCGGCGAGGATGTTCGCGCGGGCGATGTCGCCGGTCACGACGAAGTCCATCGTCTGCAGGCCGTCGCCGAAGATGATCGGCGGCTTGCCGTCCGCGATGCGCTCCATCCACCGCACGAGGACCTCCGTGTACAGGCCGTGGACGTCCATCCGCGGGCCGTAGACGTTGAAGTACCGCAGCAGGACGTAGTCCAGGCCGTGCATCGCCCGGAACGAGCGGACCATGCCCTCGTTGAAGGACTTCGCCGCCCCGTAGAAGGTGTCGTTGTTGTGGTGGTGGTGGCGCTCGCCGGTGGGGAACTCCTCCGCGAGGCCGTAGACCGAGGCGCTCGACGCGGCGACGAGCTTGGCGACCTTGTGCTCGACCGCCGCCTCCAGGACGGTGAACGTCCCGTCGACGAGGACCTCGAGGGCGAGGCGCGGCTCCTCGGCGCACTGCGTGATGCGGATCGCGGCCTGGTGGAAGACGACGTCGCGCCCCCGCGTGACGTCGTGCACGAGGTCACGGTCCCGCAGGTCCCCGACGACGAGCTCGACGCGCCCGTCGGCCAGCGCTTCGCTGAGGTTCTCCCGGCGACCGCGCACGAGGTTGTCGAGGACGACGACCTTCGACGCCCCGGCCACGAGGAGCTGGTCGACGATCGTCGAGCCGATCGTCCCCGCGCCGCCGGTGACCAGGACGCTCGCACCCTGCAGCGCCGTCATGCCGAGACCTCCGCGGCCGGGCCGGCGACGAGACGGCCACCCTCGGCGAGGCTGCGGGACGCCGCCTCGAGGACCTTGAGCACACGGAGACCCGCCCGCCCGTCGGTCCGGGGCGCGCGTCCCTCGCGGATCGCGGCGGCGAACTCCGCGACCATCGCGCCGAGTGCCTCCTTCTCGGGGAGTGCGGGAGCCCAGGCGTCGCCCAGGCGGTAGGAGATGTTCGTGATGGCCTTGTCCTCCTGGTCCGTGCCGAGCTCGACGCCGCGGTCGTAGACCGTCAGCCGTTGCTGCGGCTGCAGGTCGTCCCAGACGACCGTCTGCTTGCTGCCGCTGACGACCATCTGGCGGATCTTCGTCGGGCTGAGCCAGTTGACGTGCACATGGGCGATGGCCCCGGAGACGAGCGGGAGGCTGAGGTAGCCGACACAGGCCTGACCTGCCCCGATCGGGTCTGCACCCTGGGCCGCGACGCCGGCGGGCTCGAGGCCGCCCGGAAGGATGAAGTCGAGGATCGACAGGTCATGCGGCGCGAGGTCCCAGAAGACGTCGACGTCACGCTGGACGAGACCGAGGTTGATGCGGACGGAGTCGATGAAGTGGACGTCCCCCAGCGAGCCGTCGGCGACGAGCTCGCGGATCTTGAGCACGGGGGGCGTGTAGCAGAAGGTGTGGTCGACCATCAGCACCAGGCCGAGCTCGTCGGCGAGGTCCACCATCGCCTGGGCGTCGGCGCTGTTGTCGGCGATGGGCTTCTCGACGACGACATGCTTGCCCGCACGCAGGGCCGCCATCGCGATGGCGGCATGGGTGCTGGCGGGCGTGGCGATCGCCACGGCGTCGATGTCGTCCCTCGCGAGCAGCGCCTCGGTGGAGGTCATCACCTCGACGGTGCTCCTCGGTCCGACGACCTTGCGGGCCCTGGCCTCGTCGAGGTCACAGACGGCGACGAGGTCCCAGTCGGGGCTCGTCCGAAGGTTCCGGGCAAGGTTGGGGCCCCAGTAACCGGCGCCGATCACGGCGGCGCGAAGCGGCTCGCTCATCGTTGGTCCTCACTGTGCGGGGTTCTCAGTCTGTCAGTGCGAAGGTGAGGGCCTGTCTGTTTCGCTCGTTTTTCACCTTCTGTCCACTACGGGTACGCCCAGATTCACCCGGCCGGCGAGAAGACCACGTCGACGAAGTAGTTCGTCGACTGCCACGTCGAGGTCGGGAACCCGCTGCCGTACACATACCGGCCGTTACCCGCAGCCGGAGCCGTCAACGGACCCACCGTGCGAGCCGACGCGAAGTACGAGGACGTCGAGGAGTACCGACCCTGCGGCGCCAGGTACGACACCACATACGTCGTCCCCGCCGTCACCGAGACCGGCGTCGCGAAGCTCGCCGTCTGCCACCCCGACGCCGTCTCCCCCGTGAACGTCACCGTCGCGAGCCGAGCACCCGCAGCACTCCACAACGACCCCGTGTGCGTCCCACCGTTACCCACACCCTTGTAGAACCGCACCCCCGTCACCTGACCAGCCACCGCCGGCACGAACGAGACACCCAGCTCCACCGACACCGTGTCCGAGTCCGCAGCCGTCACCGGCGTCTGATCAGCGAACAACGAGCACGGGCACCCCGACGCCGCCGCCGTCGTGAACGACCACGACACATCAGCCAACGACGACCCCGACGCAGCAACCAACCCCGACGCCCTCGCCGTGAACACCGTCGAAGCAGCCAACGCAGCAGCCGGAGTGAACGTCACCGTCGCCCGATCAGCCGACAGCACCGACGACCCAGCAACCGCCACACCACCCGCCGTCAACCCCACCGACGCACCCGTCGCCAACGCCTGGTTGAACGACACCGACACCACCGACGACGACGCCACCCCCACCGCACCCGACACCGGACTACGCGAGACCACAGCCAACGGCGTGGGCGGAGGAGTACCGGCAACCGTGAACGACCACGTCCCACCCGACAGGGCAGTCCCACCGACCGCGACCACCGCACTGATCACCGTGCCCGCCGTCAACGCAGCAGACGGCGTGAACGTCACCGTCCGGCTCGTCGCGTTCCACGCCGTCGACCCGGCAACAGCACCCGACGGCGAGGTCACCGTCACCGTCGGCGTCGACGCCGGGACAGCCGACAGCACCGCCGAGACCGTCGAGGTCGCCACCACACCCGTCGCACCCGCAGCCGGCGAGGTCGAGGACACCGTCGGCAACGGCGCAGGCGTCCCCTCCTGGAAGACCACGTCGACGAAGTAGTTCGTCGACTGCCACGTCGAGGTCGGGAACCCGCTGCCGTACACATACCGGCCGTTACCCGCAGCCGGAGCCGTCAACGGACCCACCGTGCGAGCCGACGCGAAGTACGAGGACGTCGAGGAGTACCGACCCTGCGGCGCCAGGTACGAGACCACATACGTCGTCCCCGCCGTCACCGAGACCGGCGTCGCGAAGCTCGCCGTCTGCCACCCCGACGCCGTCTCCCCCGTGAACGTCACCGTCGCGAGCCGAGCACCCGCAGCACTCCACAACGACCCCGTGTGCGTCCCACCGTTACCCACACCCTTGTAGAACCGCACCCCCGTCACCTGACCAGCCACCGCCGGCACGAACGAGACACCCAGCTCCACCGACACCGTGTCCGAGTCCGCAGCCGTCACCGGCGTCTGATCAGCGAACAACGAGCACGGGCACCCCGACGCCGCCGCCGTCGTGAACGACCACGACACATCAGCCAACGACGACCCCGACGCAGCAACCAACCCCGACGCCCTCGCCGTGAACACCGTCGAAGCAGCCAACGCAGCAGCCGGAGTGAACGTCACCGTCGCCCGATCAGCCGACAGCACCGACGACCCAGCAACCGCCACACCACCCGCCGTCAACCCCACCGACGCACCCGTCGCCAACGCCTGGTTGAACGACACCGACACCACCGACGACGACGCCACCCCCACCGCACCCGACACCGGACTACGCGAGACCACAGCCAACGGCGTGGGCGGAGGAGTACCGGCGACCGTGAACGACCACGTCCCACCCGACAGGGCAGTCCCACCGACCGCGACCACCGCACTGATCACCGTGCCCGCCGTCAACGCAGCAGACGGCGTGAACGTCACCGTCCGGCTCGTCGCGTTCCACGCCGTCGACCCGGCAACAGCACCCGACGGCGAGGTCACCGTCACCGTCGGCGTCGACGCCGGGACAGCCGACAGCACCGCCGAGACCGTCGAGGTCGCCACCACACCCGTCGCACCCGCAGCCGGCGAGGTCGAAGACACCGTCGGCAACGGCGCAGGCGTCCCCTCCTGGAAGACCACGTCGACGAAGTAGTTCGTCGACTGCCACGTCGAGGTCGGGAACCCGCTGCCGTACACATACCGGCCGTTACCCGCAGCCGGAGCCGTCAACGGACCCACCGTGCGAGCCGACGCGAAGTACGAGGACGTCGAGGAGTACCGACCCTGCGGCGCCAGGTACGAGACCACATACGTCGTCCCCGCCGTCACCGAGACCGGCGTCGCGAAGCTCGCCGTCTGCCACCCCGACGCCGTCTCCCCCGTGAACGTCACCGTCGCGAGCCGAGCACCCGCAGCACTCCACAACGACCCCGTGTGCGTCCCACCGTTACCCACACCCTTGTAGAACCGCACCCCCGTCACCTGACCAGCCACCGCCGGCACGAACGAGACACCCAGCTCCACCGACACCGTGTCCGAGTCCGCAGCCGTCACCGGCGTCTGATCAGCGAACAACGAGCACGGACACCCCGACGCCGCCGCCGTCGTGAACGACCACGACACATCAGCCAACGACGACCCCGACGCAGCAACCAACCCCGACGCCCTCGCCGTGAACACCGTCGAAGCAGCCAACGCAGCAGCCGGAGTGAACGTCACCGTCGCCCGATCAGCCGACAGCACCGACGACCCAGCAACCGCCACACCACCCGCCGTCAACCCCACCGACGCACCCGTCGCCAACGCCTGGTTGAACGACACCGACACCACCGACGACGACGCCACCCCCACCGCACCCGACACCGGACTACGCGAGACCACAGCCAACGGAGCGTTCCCGGTGGCGGTGAAGAGGACGTCGACGAAGTAGCTCGTCGAGGACTTCGCGTCCGGGTACCCCGTCGCGTACGTGTACGCGCCGCTGTCGACGGAGGTGCTCAGCGGGGCCCGGTTGACCCCGGGGCTGGCGAACGCGCCGACGGTCGTCGAGTACCGGCCCACCGGTGCCCGGTACGAGGCGATGTACTCCGTGCCGGCGGCGATCGCGACCGGGCTGGTGAAGCGCGCCGTCTGCCATCCCGTCGTCGACTCACCGGTGAAGGTGACCGTCCCGAGGAGGGCGCCGTCGCTGACTCGCCACAGGGACCCGACGTGCGTGCCGGTGTTGTTCGGCCCCTTGTAGAACCGGATGGCGTCCACCGTGCCGGCGACGGCGCTCGAGAAGCGCACACCGAGCGTCACGGGTCCGGGGTCGGCCTCCTCGAGGACCGCGGGCGTCGCGGTGTCGTCGTAGAACGAGACAGAGGAACCCCCGGGCTGGCCCGAGACGGCCGTCGTGAAGGTCCAGGAGGACGGGCCGCTGATCGACGCGCCCGACGAGTCCTTCGCCGCGACCGCGGCCGTGTAGACCGTCGACGGGTTCAGCGCAGCAGCCGGGGTGAAGGTCACCGTCCGGCTCGGAGCGTCGTAGCTCGTGGCCCCGGGGACGGAGGCACCGCCGGCAGGGGTCAGGGTCGCGCTCACGGTGGAGGCGACGACGTCCTTGGACAGGACCGCGGAGACCGTCGCGCCGAAACCGACGCTCGTGGCCCCGTCGAGGGGCTGGCGGCCGACGATGGTGAGCGGGGTGACCCCGACGAGGTCGAACATCGCGTCGACGTAGTAGTTGCTCGAGCCGAAGGTCGTGGTGGGGAAGGTCCCGGGGGTGGAGTAGACGCCGGCGACCTGCGCGCCGAAGCCACCGGCCACGCGCAGGGGTGGCGCCTCGATGCCTGCGGAGTAGAACGCGTTGCTCGCCGCGGCGTAGTGGCCTTGAGGAGCGGTGTACGAGACGGTGTAGAGCGTCCCGGCGGTCACCGCGACGGCCTGCGCGAACGTGGCCTGCTGCCAACCGGTCGTGCTCTCACCCGCGAACGTGACCTGCGCCAGCGCGGTCCCGCCCGCCGACCACAGGGTCCCGGTGTGCGTGCCCCCGTTGCCGGTGCCCTTGTAGAACCGCACCCCGGTGACGAAACCGTTGACCGTGGGCGTGAACCTCAGGCCCAGCTCGACCGCAGAGGAGTCGGTCGTCGCGGGCGTGGTCGGGACCTGCGCGCCGAAGATGCTGCACGGGCAGGACACCGTGAGCGAGCTCGCCGTGGACGACGGCCCGATGTTCGACGAGTCGTCGACCGCCCGGGCCCGCACCGAGGCCGCACCACTACCGGTCTGCACATAGCTGTAGGTCCACGACGTCGTCCCGGACGCCGGGTGCCATGTCGCGCCACCGTCGGTGGAGACCTCCACGCCCGCGACCCGGCCACCCACATCAGCGGCCGTCCCGGTCGCGGTCACCAGCGTGCCGTTCGCGATCGAGGCCCCCGAGACCGGAGAGGTGACCGACGCGGTCGGCGCCGTCGTGTCCGTCGACTTCGACGCCGCGACCAGCCCGGCCATCAAGGTGACCGGCTGGGCGCTCATGTCCGCCAGGAGGTTGACGGTCGCCTGCTGCATCCGCGAGTCCGCCGGCGCACCGTCACCGTCATGCGTCGCATCCAGGCCCCAGGCCCACTGGATCGAGCCCGCGCTGAAGACCAACGCCCCACTCGGCGCCTTGTACTGCGTCAGGTGGTGCGTCGTGGTCCCCGCAGCCGTCGTGTTCCCGTAGTCCTGCAGGTACTCCGGAACAGCACCCGTCGTCGTCGACAACCGGATCAGACCAGCCGGACGCGCACCGTTGTCCAGGTCCTCGTCCGACTCGTAGCCCACCGTGTGCGCAGCCAACGCCGTCGAGGCCCCCGCCGCCTGCGTGTCCAGACCCGTGCCGCGCCACAACCGCAGCTTGCCCTCCACATCCGAGACCGTCACCGGCAGGTCGGAGAAGTTCGACATGTACAACGTCCCGGACAAGCCGTTCTCCGGACGACCCCCACCATCAGCCTGCGACGCGAACCGCGGATCACGCCACGTGCCCGTCCACTCCGCACTCGGGTCGACCTTCTGGTTCGACCACGTCTCCTTGTAGGACACCAACGTCCGGTAGTCCGTCGCCGTCCCGGCGATCGACGGCTCCCAGCGCGTGCGCCAGTAGATCTCGTTGCCCGAGAAGAACGCCAGGTTCACCCCCGCGTCACGCGCAGCCTCCACGTTCGCCCGCTGCGCCCCCGACCAGTACTCGTCATGACCCACCGACAAGAACACCTTGTGGTTCAGCAGCAACGACCCCGACCGCGCCGTGTCCGCACCCGCGATGTAGGAGACGTCGTACCCGTTCCGCTCAGCGAACCGGACCATCGCGTACTCCGAGGAGAAGTAGAAGTCCCGCGACGTCACCCCCTCACGCGTCGCGAACGGACGGTTGTACGAGAGCTTGAACGCGCGCGGCTGGGAGCCGTCGCTGAAGTTCGAAGACGCGCCGGTGTAGAAGCTCGCGCCGCCATAGGTGTTGTAGGCCTGCCAGGTCGTGTCCGAGGTCTGGAAGACCACGTCGGAGGTCGAGGCGTCGTTGCGGACCACGAAGATGATGTGGCTCTCGCCGCCCGTGTCGGTGCGGTGCAGGAGCGCGACGTAGACGCCCGAGACGGCCGTGGCGGGAACGGCCCAGCTCGCGGACAACCCCCAGTTGCCGCAGTCGTAGAGCTGCGTCGTCGGGTCGGTCATGCACGCGGGCTGGTGCTGAGGAAGCGCCGCCGTCGGCGCGACGGACGCGATCTTCCGCGCTCCGTCCCCTCCGTACCAGCCGGTCCGGTAGATGTCGATCGTGTAGGCGGCGGCGGTGGAGTCGATCTTGAACCCGATGGTCCCGCCGACGTTGACGGACATCTGCGTCGCGAACCCCTGGATGGACGGGTCGCCGGCACCGGAGATGTCCCAGACCGCGGCAGGCGTACCGGGCTTGGAGTTCTCGCAGACCACGGGGTTCGACCCGGCACCGCAGGGATCAGCGGGAGCGGCGCCGGCCGCGCTCGGCACCGTCACGAGCCCCGCGACGAGGGCCGCGGCCAGCACCACTCTGGACGCCATGGACCTCGCACCGAACCGTCGAGCACCGGGGGTTTGCATGCGAAGGCTCCAGTCGCGACGAGGCACAGAAGGGTGACGATCTCGGTCAAATTGTGACAGATCGGACATCGCGACCGATACGCCCTGCCCGAGATTCACCCGCACGCCGAGTCGCCCACGTCCCCAACCGCACGGACCAGGGGCCCGGGATCGACGATCCCGGGCCCCTGGTCCGTGCCTCAGACGTTCGCGTAGTACTCGTCGCTGGCGATGATCGAGCCGATGATCGCCTCGATGCGGGCGCCTCGTTGGAGGAGACCGACCCACGTCGCCTGCCCGGTCGGGTCGATATGGCGCCCGAGCAGCTGCACGTAGTAGCCGTCGACCACCGTCGTCAGGCGCTCGGTGGAGAGCAGGAAGCCCTGTGCCACCGCGAATCGACCGATGACCCGCGAGCGGGCGACCCAGTACGCGATCTCGTCCGACGAGGCCGCGCGGCCCAGGACGGCCTGGTACAGGTTGCCGACCCAGGCGCTCTCGACGCTCCCGCTGCGCAGGTAGTACTCGTCCGAGGCGAGGAACCCGGCCTCCATGTCCGTGATCGTGCGTCCCTTGGTCATCTCGACCAGCCAGTAGCCCAGCCCGGCAGGCTCGGCATCACGACCCAGGTACCGCTGGTAGGCGTCCCGGATCAGGCCCGAGCGGTACTCCTGCGAGCCGGTGATCGAGTTGGCCACCTCGACGCGCGGGGTCCCCGTCGTCAGCGCCGTGCGCCACGTGGCCAAGCCGGTCGGGTCGACGCTGCGGTGGAAGAGGTCGCTGTAGACGCGGGTGATGTACCGCTCGACAGCGGTCCCGGTCGGTGCCGCAGCAGCCGTCGTGAACGACCACGAGCCGCCCGTCAACGCCACCCCACCGAGGGAGACGACAGCCGAGACGACCGTCCCGGCCGGCAACGCCGCAGCAGGGGTGAAGGTCACCGTCGTCGTAGCAGCGCTCCACGCGCTGGTCCCGGCGATCGCGCCGCCGGACGTCGACAGCGCGAGGACAGGGGTGCCGGAGGCCGGCGCCGACGAGAGCGCCGCCGCGACCGAGGCCCCGGTGGTCACCGAGGTCGCACCCGACACCGGCGAGACCGAGGACACGCTCGGCAACGGAGCAGCAGCCGTCGTGAACGACCACGAACCGCCCGTCAACGCCACCCCACCGAGGGAGACCACAGCCGAGACCACCGTCCCGGCCGGCAACGCCGCAGCAGGGGTGAACGTCACCGTCCGGGTCCCCGACACGTACGCCACCGACCCGGCAACCGCACCCGCCGACGTCGAGACCGCGATCGACGGAGTACCCGACGCAGGATCAGCCGACAGCACAGCCGAGACCGACGACCCCGTCCCCACCGACGTCGCACCCGACACCGGCGAGACCGAGGACACGCTCGGCAACGGAGCAGCAGCCGTCGTGAACGACCACGAACCGCCCGTCAACGCCACCCCACCGAGGGAGACCACAGCCGAGACCACCGTCCCGGCCGGCAACGCCGCAGCAGGGGTGAACGTCACCGTCCGGGTCCCCGACACGTACGCCACCGACCCGGCAACCGCACCCGCCGACGTCGAGACCGCGATCGACGGAGTACCCGACGCAGGATCAGCCGACAGCACAGCCGAGACCGACGACCCCGTCCCCACCGACGTCGCACCCGACACCGGCGAGACCGACGACACGCTCGGCAACGGAGCAGCAGCCGTGAAGACGACGTCGACGTAGTAGCTCGTCGAGCTCCGTCCGACCGGGTACGCCGGAGCCGCGAGGTAGGTGTACATGCCGCTGTCGACATCGGTGTACAGGGGGTCGCGCTTGACGACGAGCCCGGTGAACCCACCGATCGTGGCCGAGTACCGACCGACCGGCGCCGTGTAGGACGCGACGTACTCGGTCGCGGCATCGATGGGGATCGGCGACGAGAACTGCGCCGTCTGCCATCCCGAGGTCGACTCGCCCGTGAACGTCACCGTACCGAGCATCAGACCGTCGCTGACCCGCCAGAGGGCCCCCAGGTGGGTCCCGGTGTTGTTGGGTCCCTTGTAGAAGCGGATGGCGTCCACCGTGCCCGCGACGGAGCTGGCGAAGCGGACGCCGACCGTCACGGGGCCGGGGTCAGCGGTGTCGAGGACGACGGGCTGATCCGAGTCGTTGTACAGCGAGACGGGTGAGCCGCCAGGGACTTGATCGGCTGCGGCCGTCCGGAAGGTCCACGAGACGGATCCCGTGATCGCCCCACCGGAGGCGTCCCTCGCCCCGACCTGCGCCGTGTAGGTCGTCGACGGGGACAGCGGGGAGCTCGGCACGAGTCGCACCGTCCGGGTGCCTGCGGCGTACGTCGTCGTGCCCGCCACGGGCGAGCCGCCGGCCGGGGTCAGCGTGAGGGTCTGGCTCGCCGGCTCGATGTCCCTCGAGAACACCGCTGTGACATCCGTACCGACGGGGACGCTCGTGGCGCCTGCGAGGGGCTGGCGGTCGAGGACGGTCAGCGGCAAGGCGTCGACCAGCTCGAAGATGGCGTCGACGTAGTAGTTGGTCGAGCCGAAGGTCGTGGTGGGGAAGGTCCCGGGGGTGGAGTAGACGCCGGCGACCTGCGCGCCGAAGCCACCGGCCACGCGCAGGGGTGGCGCCTCGATGCCTGCGGAGTAGAACGCGTTGCTCGCCGCGGCGTAGTGGCCTTGAGGAGCGGTGTACGAGACGGTGTAGAGCGTCCCGGCGGTCACCGCGACGGCCTGCGCGAACGTGGCCTGCTGCCAACCGGTCGTGCTCTCACCCGCGAACGTGACCTGCGCCAGCGCGGTCCCGCCCGCCGACCACAGGGTCCCGGTGTGCGTGCCCCCGTTGCCGGTGCCCTTGTAGAACCGCACCCCGGTGACGAAACCGTCGACCGTGGGCGTGAACCTCAGGCCCAGCTCGACCGCAGAGGAGTCGGTCGTCGCGGGCGTGGTCGGGACCTGCGCGCCGAAGATGCTGCACGGGCAGGACACCGTGAGCGAGCTCGCCGTGGACGACGGCCCGATGTTCGACGAGTCGTCGACCGCCCGGGCCCGCACCGAGGCCGCACCACTACCCGTCTGCACATAGCTGTAGGTCCACGACGTCGTCCCGGACGCCGGGTGCCATGTCGCGCCACCGTCGGTGGAGACCTCCACGCCCGCGACCCGGCCACCCACATCCGCGGCCGTCCCGGTCGCGGTCACCAGCGTGCCGTTCGCGATCGAGGCCCCCGAGACCGGGGAGGTGACCGTCGCGGTCGGCGCCGTCGTGTCCGTCGACTTCGACGCCGCGACCAGCCCGGCCATCAAGGTGACCGGCTGGGCGCTCATGTCCGCCAGGAGGTTGACGGTCGCCTGCTGCATCCGCGAGTCCGCCGGCGCACCGTCACCGTCATGCGTCGCATCCAGACCCCAGGCCCACTGGATCGAGCCCGCGCTGAAGACCAACGCCCCACTCGGCGCCTTGTACTGCGTCACGTGATGCGTCGTGGTCCCCGCAGCCGTCGTGTTCCCGTAGTCCTGCAGGTACTCCGGAACAGCACCCGTCGTCGTCGACAACCGGATCAGACCAGCCGGACGCGCACCGTTGTCCAGGTCCTCGTCCGACTCATAGCCCACCGTGTGCGCAGCCAACGCCGTCGAGGCCCCCGCCGGCTTGGCGCCAGGTCCGTCCCGCGCCACAACCGCAGCTTGCCCTCCACATCCGAGACCGTCACCGGCAGGTCGGAGAAGTTCGACATGTACAACGTCCCGGACAAGCCGTTCTCCGGACGACCCCCACCATCGGCCTGCGACGCGAACCGCGGATCACGCCACGTGCCCGTCCACTCCGCACTCGGGTCCACCTTCTGGTTCGACCACGTCTCCTTGTAGGACACCAACGTCCGGTAGTCCGTCGCCGTCCCGGCGATCGACGGCTCCCAGCGCGTACGCCAGTAGATCTCGTTGCCCGAGAAGAACGCCAGGTTCACCCCCGCGTCACGCGCGGCCTCCACGTTCGCCCGCTGCGCCCCCGACCAGTACTCGTCATGACCCACCGACAAGAACACCTTGTGGTTCAGCAGCAACGACCCCGACCGCGCCGTATCAGCACCAGCGATGTACGACACGTCATAGCCGTTCCGCTCCAGGAACCGGACCATCGCGAACTCCGAGGAGAAGTAGAAGTCCCGCGACGTCACCCCCTCACGCGTCGCGAACGGACGGTTGTACGAGATCTTGTAGGCACGCACCTGCGAGCCGTTCTGCAGGACCTCCGAGGCGCCCGTGTAGAAGTCCGCTCCGCCGTAGGCGTTGTAGGCCTGCCAGGTCGTGTCCGAGGTCTGGAACACGACGTCGGAGGTCGAGGCGTCGTCGCGGACAACGAAGATGATGTGGCTCGCCTCCCCGACGGGCCCGTCCGTGCGCGTCAGCTTGGCGACGTAGACGCCCGAGACGGCCGTGGCGGGCACGGCCCAGCTCGCGGACACCCCCCAGTTGCCGCAGTCGTAGTTCTGGGTCGTGGGGTCGGTGAGGCACGGCGGCTGCGTCTGCGGGAGGGTGGCGGAGGGGACGACCGAGGCGACGAACCGTGCGCCGTCACCTCCGTACCAACCCGTCCGGTAGATGTCGATCGTGTACGACGAGGCGACCGAGTCGATCTTGAAGTCGATGGTCTGGCCGACATCGACGGACATCTGGGTCGCGAAGCCCTGGATGTTCGGCGACCCGGCCCCGGTGATGTCCCAGACGGCGGGGTCGGTCCCCGTCTCCGTGTTCTCGCAGGCAATCGGGTTCATCCCCGGCGCGCACGTCGCGGCGACCGCAGCCGGAGCGACGACCACCGCCCCCGTCGCAGCGAGGGCGAGACAGGCGAGCCGGACGACTGAACGGCGGACGATGGACCTCATGGACGACGCTCCCAGACCCGGGACGAACGGTGCACGGCGGGCAGATGAACCCTTCACCCCGAACCTTGGCAGACCCGCACGCCCCGGGTGGGCGATTTGACCGAATTGACCCCAAATTCACCTGCCCGATGGACACCCGGAGCGGCAGGCGGGCACTCGCCCGCGGACGCGGCACAATCGTGAGGGTCCTGAGGTCCCGACCGGGCGACCGTCCAGCGGGTGCCGAGCGTGACCCGCAGCCGTTCCGACGACCCCATGGAGGACCCGATGCCTGCAGCGATCCCCGACGAGCCGGCCACCGTCGCCTCCACCGCCGATGTCGACGAGCGCGCGAGCCTCGGCAACGGCGCGAAGGTCTGGCACCTCGCCCAGGTCCGTGAGGACGCCGTCGTCGGGCCCGGATGCATCATCGGTCGCGGCGCCTACGTCGGGCCAGGAGTCCGACTCGGGGCCAACTGCAAGCTGCAGAACTACGCACTCGTCTACGAGCCGGCAGTCCTGGAGGACGGCGTGTTCGTCGGGCCCGCCGTCGTCTTCACCAACGACTTCTACCCGCGCGCCGTCAACCCCGACGGCTCGCTCAAGTCGGGCGACGACTGGCACGCGATCGGCGTGACGGTCCGCGAGGGTGCGGCGATCGGCGCGAGGAGCGTCTGCATCGCTCCCGTGACGATCGGCCGCTGGGCGCTCGTCGCCGCCGGCTCGGTCGTCACCAAGGACGTCCCGGACTTCGCTCTCGTGGCCGGCGTCCCTGCCCACCGCAGGGGATGGGTCGGCCGGGCCGGGACCCCGCTCGTCCAGGACGAGCCCGGGCACTGGCGTTGCGAGACGACGGGCGAGCTGTATCTCGAGGAGGACGGCGTCCTGCGCGAGGCCAGCTGACCGAGCGCCCGCGCCGCTCAGTACGCGCCGGCGGACCCGAAGACGGCGCGCGCCGTCTTCCACAGGATCAGCGTGTCCATCGAGACCGACCAGTTGTCGACGTAGCGCAGGTCGAGCCGCATGGCCTCGTCCCAGGTGAGGTCGGAGCGACCCGAGACCTGCCACAGTCCCGTCAGTCCCGGCTTCACGCGCAGGCGACGGTGCGCGGCGTCCTCGTAGCGAGCGACCTCTTCACCCAGGGGCGGGCGCGGACCGACAAGTGACATGTCACCGCGGACGACGTTGAGGAACTGCGGGAGCTCGTCGATCGAGTACCGCCGCAGGAAGCGGCCGACGGGAGTCACCCGCGGGTCGCGCTTCATCTTGAAGAGGACGCCGGCGCCCTCGTTCTGCGCGACGAGGCTCGCCTTGCGCGCATCCGCGTCGACGTACATCGAGCGCAGCTTGAACATCGTGAACGTCGCGCCGTCCACACCGACCCTGGTCTGCCGGTAGAAGGCCGGACCGGGGGACGTGAGGCGCACGGCGAGCGCCGCGATGGCGACCACCGGGGCGGCGAGGAGCAGCAGCGCCGAGCCGGCCACGCGGTCCATCAAGGCCTTGGTGATGAGCCGTCGCCGGGGCACGCCGACCTCGACCTCGAGCAGCGAGAGCCCTGCGGCCGGGCGCACCGTCAGCCGGGGACCGGTCACCTCCACCAGGTCCGGGACGACGACGAGCTGCGCCCCGACGCGGTCCAGCGCCCAGGAGAGCCGACGGATCGCCTTGCCCGAGAGGCTCGGACCCGCGACGACGACGACGTCGATCGCCCGGTCCATCGCGACCTGCGGGACGTCGGCGATCGCCCCGACGACGGGGATGCCCTCCACGTCCTGCGCGCGGTCGACGCTCGGGACGCAGACACCGGCCACGTGGTACCCGAAGTACGGCGCCGCCATGAGCTCGCGCGAGACCCGCGCGACGTCGACGGCGTCGCCGACCACGAGGGTGCGCTTCATCGCGTCACCGCCCGCGCGGGCGTGGTGCAGGAACCGGCGGTGGCCGTACCTCACGAGCATCACGGCGAGGACGGCGACCGGGACGCCCCCGAACACGAGGCTGCGCGGGACGACGACCTGGGTGGCGTAGCTCACGCCCATGAGGACCATCGCGCCGATCGCTCCCGCCCGCGCGACCGCCTGGAACTCGGCCGGCCCGTCGCCGAGCGAGCGGAGCTCGTAGCCGCGGAAGGCAGCGGTCAGCGCGACGAAGAAGATCGGGGTCAGCAGGACGACCCCGGCCGCCATCAGGCTCTGGCCGAAGAGTCGCAGCGACAACGGAGCGATGACCAGGGCGGTCGTGACGGCGTCGAGGGCGACGGCACGCCTGCGGTAGACGGCGCCGATCACCGACCAGCGACTCGCACGCAGGGCCGGGTCGGACTGACCACCGCTGCGCACCTCGAAGGGCCGGGGGGAGGCCCACGACCGACGTGGCTCGTTGGACACGCCTCGACGATCACCCGCGTGGGCCTCATCGACGTCACGATCGACAACTAGGGTCACTGGGTCACCTCATTCGCTCGGCGCCGACGTTACCGTGATCGATCGCCCCTTGTGGGGTTTTTGTCCGATTTCACCCATTCGGCGACCATCGTCCGTCCAGAATTCACCCGATATGCCCGACGGGCCGTTGGTCAGCGAGGCGACTGGTCCGGGCTGTGGAACCGGAGCTGAGCGGCGGTCAGGCCCTGGAGCACGACCATCTCGACGGCGTCCGCCGCGGAGTCGACGAGCCACGCGAGCTCGCGCCTCTCGACGGTCGAGAAGTCCTTGAGGACGAAGTCGGCGGCGTCCATCCGGCCGGGCGGCCGCCCGACGCCCACCCTGACCCGCAGGTAGTCCTTCGTGCCGAGCGAGGAGCTGATGCTCCTCAGCCCGTTGTGGCCGCCCTCGCCACCGCCGGCCTTGAGCCGGACGGAGGCGAACGGGATGTCGAGCTCGTCGTGCACGACGACGATCCGCTCGGCCGGCACGTCGACGTAGCGGGCGAGCGCGGAGACGGGCCCGCCCGAGAGGTTCATGTAGGTCAGCGGCTCGGCGAGCAGCACCTGCGGGCCGGGAGCCCCGCCAGGGAGCACGCCGAGCCGGATGTCAGCGACGCGGGCCCGGGCGCGGTGCGAGGTGAAGGTCGCGGAGGCACGTCGAGCGAGCTCGGCGACGACCATCTGCCCGACGTTGTGGCGGTTGCCCGCGTAGGCCGGCCCGGGGTTGCCCAGTCCGACCACCAGCCATGCCGCGCCCATGGGTTCTCCCTTCGTGGCCTGACCTGTCCCTCGTGCGCCCGCGAGCGCCCTGAACCAACGCAGGACGGCCCGGGCGCGTGCGCCTGGGCCGTCCTGAGCTGACATCGGGCGCGCTTAGAGCGTCTCCTCCGCGGCGGCGGCTGCGGAGGCAGAGGCGGCGGCCTGGACGGCGGCCTGCTCCTCGACGGCGGCGTCGTCGTCGGCGGAGGACTGCGGCAGGGAGATCGTGACGATGACGATCTCGCCGTCGCCGGCGAACGAGGCGCCGGCCGGGAGCACGAGGTCCGAGGCGCGCACCTGGGCACCGGCCTCGAGCCCGTCGACGTTGACCTCGACGGCCTCGGGGAGCGAGGTGGCCTCGGCCTCGAGCATGACCGACTGGGTCTCCACGACGTGGATCGTGCCGGGGGCCGACTCGCCGACGACGTGGACGTTGACCTCGACGGTGACCTTCTCGCCCTTGCGGACCACGAGGAGGTCGATGTGCTCGATGACGTCCTTGATCGGGTCGCGCTGGACGTCCTTGGCGATCGCCAGCTGGACCTTGCCGTCGAGCTCGATGCCGAGCAGGACGTTCGCCTGGCGCAGCGCACGCGTCGTCTCGTGGCCCGGGAGGGTCACGTGCTGCGGCTCGGCGCCGTGGCCGTAGATGACGGCGGGGATCTGGTGCGCGCGGCGGATCCGGCGGGCAGCGCCCTTGCCGAACTCGGTGCGGGCGGTGGCGGGAAGCTTGACCTCGGACACGGGGACTCCTCTTCGATGCTGACGGCACGGCAGCCCGGCGAGGGGTCTCGGCGGCTGCCCGGCGTGGTGCTGACGGGGTTGCGGGCTCTGCGGTGGCCTCGGCGCGGGACAACGGGCGCACGACTGGCGCACCGCGTCGATCACGGAGTCATCGACGGTGCGGCCGGGGCCTTGCGACCCCACGCCCGTCCGATGTCCCTCGCCGAGGCAACCGGGCTACTCTACCCGCCCCAGGCTGCCCGAACGGAACCTGGCTGAGCTCAGCGCGGATGCCGGCTCAGGAGGCGCCCTCGAACAGCGAGGTGACCGAGCCGTCGTCGAAGACCTCACGGATCGCCCTGGCGAGCAGCGGGGCGATCGACAGGACCGTGAGCTTGTCGAACTGGCGCTCCTCCGGGATGGGAAGCGTGTCGGTGACGACGACCTCGCGCGCCCCGCACTCCTGGAGCCGCTGCGCAGCCGGGTCGGACAGGACCCCGTGGGTCGCCGCGACGATGACGTCCTTCGCGCCGGCCGCCAGGACGACGCGGACGGCCTCGGCGATCGTGCCACCGGTGTCGATGAGGTCGTCGGTGAGGATCGCCGTGCGACCCTCGACGTCGCCGACGACGCGGTTGGCGACGGCCCGGTTCGGCTTGGTGATGTCGCGCGTCTTGTGGATGAAGGCCAGCGGGCAGCCGCCGAGCTTCGCTGCCCACTGCTCGGCGACGCGGATGCGTCCCGCGTCGGGAGAGACCACCGCGACGTTCGTCGGGTCGACGCGCGTGCGGACGTAGTCCACCAGGAGCGGCATCGCCCACAGGTGGTCGACCGGGCCCGTCGAAGAAGCCCTGCGTCTGGGCGGCGTGCAGGTCGACGCTCATGAGGCGGTCGGCGCCTGCCGTCTTGAACAGGTCGGCCATCAGCCGCGCCGAGATCGGCTCACGGCCGCGGTGCTTCTTGTCCTGCCGCGAGTAGCCGTAGAAGGGCTGGACGACGGTGATCGTCTTGGCCGAGGCCCGCTTCAGCGCGTCGACCATGAGCAGCTGCTCCATGATCCACTTGTTGATCGGGGCGGTGTGGCTCTGCACGACGAAGGCGTCGGCCCCGCGCACGCTCTCGCCGAAGCGGACGTAGATCTCGCCGTTGGCGAAGTCGTAGGCCGTGGTCGGGACGAGCTCGACCCCGAGCTCACGCGCGACGTCGTCGGCGAGCTCGGGGTGAGCCCGGCCCGAGATGAGCACCAGCCGTCGTTCACCGTCGTTCGACGTGAGTCCGGTCATCACTGCGGGTGCCCTTCGACGGAGGTGCGGAGCGCGTCGTCCGGGTGGCCGGGCGGCGTGGAGTGGGTGGCCAGCTCGGCCTGGGCCTGGGGCGAGAGCGCGAGCTCCTCGTCCTCACCGAGCGCCGCCCTGGCCGCTGCCGCCGAGGCCGAGCCGGGACGACGACGCATCACCCAGCCGTCGATGGTGCGCTGCGGGGACGTCGTGACGCCGAGGGCACCGGGGGGCAGGTCGCGTCGGATCACCGAGCCGGCACCCGTGTACGCGCCGTCGCCGATCACCACGGGGGCGACGAGGGCGTTGTCCGAGCCGATGCGGACATGGGAGCCGACCGTGCTGTGGTGCTTCGAGACGCCGTCGTAGTTGACGAAGATCGTCCCGGCGCCCACGTTGCTGTGCTCGCCGATGGTCGCGTCTCCCACGTAGGACAGGTGGGGCACCTTCGAGTGCGCGCCGATCGTCGCGGCCTTCGTCTCGACGAAGGCGCCGATCTTGCCGTCGGCCCCCAGGTCGGTTCCCGGCCGCAGGTAGGAGAACGGGCCGACGAGCGCACCGGCGCCGATCCGCGAGCCCGTCGCGTGGCTGCGCACGACCTGCGCACCCGCCTCGACCACGACGTCGCGGAGCGTGGTGTCCGGACCGACGACTGCTCCCGCCGCGACCCGCGTCATGCCGTGCAGCTGCGTGCCGGGAAGGAGCGTGACGTCCGCCTCGAGCTCGACGTCGACGTCGACCCAGGTGGTCGCCGGGTCCACGACGGTGACACCGGCGAGCATCCAGTCGGTCAGCAGCCGCCGGTTGAGCTCGGCGGCGAGCGTCGCGAGCTGGGCCTTGTCGTTGACCCCCTCGACGAGGACCTGGTCCTCGACCTGGACGGCGCGGACGGCCCCGCCGTCGGCGCGCGCGATCGCCAGCACGTCGGTGAGGTAGAGCTCGCCCTGCGCGTTGTCCTGACCGATCCGGGCCAGGGCACCACGCAGCACCGCCGCGTCGAAGACGTACACCGAGGAGTTGATCTCCGCGATCTCGCGCTGGGCCGCGTCGGCGTCCTTGTGCTCGACGATCCCCAGGACGTCCCCCGTGCCGGCCTCGCGGACGATGCGCCCGTAGCCCGTCGGGTCCGCGACCTCGGTCGTGAGCACGGTGACGGCATTGCCCTCGGAGACGTGCGCGTCGAGCAGCTCCGCGAGCGTGCCGCCGTCGAGCAGCGGGATGTCCCCGGCCAGCACGACGACGGGCCCGTCGAGCACGTCGGGCAGTGCGGTCAGGGCGTGGATCTCCGGCTGGGCGGCGGAGTGCTCCGTCTGCTGGGCGACCGCAGCGGCATGCGCCGCCGCGTCGAGCGCCGTCAGTGCGCACTGGACGGCGCGCCCCGTCCCGGGGACCTCGTCCTGGTCGACGACGAGCACGGAGGGGTCGATCTCCAGGGCATGGGCGGCGACGCGGTCCCGCTGGTGGCGCACGACGACGGCGAGGCGGCCGGGCTCGAGCCAGGCGGCAGCGGCGAGCGCGTGCCCGAGCATCGACCGTCCGGCGAGCGCGTGGAGCACCTTCGGAGTCGCCGACCGCATCCGGGTGCCCTCCCCCGCGGCGAGGACGACGACTGCGGCAGGGCGAACAGCGGGCACAAGGACTCCCGTCGGATCAGGCAGAGGCACGACAATCGCAGGGTCTGGCGGGTGCTCACTCTACCGTCGCTCGGGGCGACGACATGCCGCGGTCCGCCACCCGATCGGCTCGCACCGATCGTGGTGGCAGCGCTCCGCCTCCAGGATTCGAACCTGGACTGCAAGGCTCCAAAGGCCTGCGTGCTGCCGTTACACCAAGGCGGACCGGCCCGATCGGCGCAACGGGGCCACGCGCCGGGCAGGGCGGTGCCCCAGTCTGCCAGCAGTCCACGGCATGATGGGCAGATGGCCTCCTCCCGACGCACGACCCGCGCGCGGATGACGGGCGCCCAACGACGAGAGCAGCTGCTCGACGTCTCGCGCCAGCTCTTCGCCGAGAAGGGCTTCGAGGGCACCAGCGTCGAGGAGATCGCTGCGCGGGCCGACGTCTCCAAGCCCGTCGTCTACGAGCACTTCGGCGGGAAGGAGGGCGTCTACGCCGTCGTCGTCGACCGCGAGATCCAGGCGCTCACGGGCTCGCTGACCGCCGCCCTCGAGGCCGGCGGGCACCCCCAGGTGCTGCTGGAGCGCACGGCTCTGGCGCTGCTCGACTACATCGACGACTCCACCGACGGGTTCCGGATCCTCGTGCGCGACTCCCCCGTGACGCAGACCACGGGGACCTTCTCGAACCTCATCGGCGATGTCGCGATGCATGTCGAGCACCTGCTCGCCGACCAGTTCTCCCGTCGGGGCCTCGACCCGCGCACCGCGCCGATCTACGCGCAGATGCTCGTCGGGATGGTCGCCCTGACCGGCCAGTACTGGCTCGACGCGCGCGCCCCGAAGAAGGCCGATGTGGCCGCGCACCTGGTCAACCTCGCCTGGCACGGGCTCTCGGGCCTGCAGAAGTCACCTCAGCTGCGCGGGAACGCATGACCGACGAGGTCGACAAGATCATCGAGGCCTGGCACGCCGAGCGCCCCGATCTCGACCTCGCGCCCCTCGCGGTGCTCTCGCGCGTCAGCCGGCTCTCGCGGCACCTGTCGACGGCACGGGCCGGGGCCTTCGACCGGCACGGCCTGGAGCAGTGGGAGTTCGACGTCCTGTCCGCGCTGCGCCGCTCCGGGCCGCCGTACCACCTGTCCCCCGGCGCGCTCGTCACCCAGACGATGGTCACCAGCGGCACGATGACCAACCGGATCGACCGCCTCGAGGCGAGGGGACTGGTGCGACGCTCCCCCGCTCCGGACGACCGCCGCAGCATCCTGGTCCGGCTGACGGAGGAGGGCCGCGCCCGCGTCGACTCCGCGTTCGCCGACCTGCTCTCGGTGGAGCGGCGGCTGCTCTCGGACCTCGACGACGAGCAGGCCGCGGCGCTCGCCGGGCTGCTCCGGGTCGTCATGTCCCGCTTCGACGGCTGAGCCTCCCGCCCGCTCAGCCCGCGATCTCGGCGACCTCGAGCCAGGCGTCCTCGAGCGCCGCACGCTCCTCGACCAGGGCCCTGAGCTCGGCGTCGAGCGCCAGCACCGCCTGGTGGTCGGCGGCGACGGCTGCCATCTTCTCGTGCAGGTCCCGCTCGAGCTCGGCGATCCTGGCCAGCCGGCGCTCGATCCGCGACACCTCCTTGCGGGCTGCCCTGACCTCGGCGGCCGAGGCCGCGGGCGCGGTGGGCGAGGCAGGCTCGGGGCCGGTCTCCCCTGACGCGGGCTCCGCCGCGGGGGACGGTGAGCCCTGTCGGCGCGAGCCGTCCGCGCGCAGCGCCGAGCGGCGCAGGGCCAGGTACTCCTCGACGCCGCCCGGCAGGTCGCGCAGCGCCCCGTCGCCGAGCAGGCTCACATGCCGGTCGCAGACGCGTTCGAGCAGGTAGCGGTCGTGGGAGACGACGATCAGCGTGCCGGGCCAGCCGTCGAGGAGGTCCTCCATCGCGGCGAGCGTGTCCGTGTCGAGGTCGTTGGTCGGCTCGTCGAGCAGCAGGACGTTCGGCTCGCCGACGAGCAGCCGCAGCAGCTGGAGGCGGCGGCGCTCCCCGCCGGAGAGGTCGCGCACGAGGGTCTGGGCGCGCTCGCGGACGAAGCCGAGACGCTCGACGAGCTGAGCGGCCGTCACCTCCTTGCCCGCGACGGCCACCGTGCGCCGTTCCGCCTCGACGACCTCGAGGACGCGCAGGTGCGCGACGTCGTCGAGCTCGCCGACATCCTGCGAGAGGGTCGCGACGACGGCGGTCTTGCCCCGCCTGACCCGACCCGTGGTGGGCGCCAGGCTGCCGTCGAGCAGTCGCAGCAGCGTCGTCTTGCCCGCGCCGTTGACGCCGATCAGCCCGATCCGCTCGCCCGGGCCGAGGCGCCAGGTGACGTCGTCGAGGATCACCCGAGGCGTCCCGTCGGCCGCGGGGTACGAGACGGTCACGTCCTCGACGTCGAGCACGTCCTTGCCCTGACGCGCGGTCGCCATGCGCGTGAGCTCGAGCGGGTCGCGCGGCGGTGGCTCGTCCGCGATCAGCGCCGCGGCGGCGTCGAGACGGAAGCGCGGCTTCGTCGTGCGGGCGGGCGCACCGCGGCGCAGCCAGGCCAGCTCCTTGCGCAGCAGGTTGTTGCGGCGGCTCGCGGCACCGGCGGCGTTGCGCTCCCGCTCGGCGCGGGCGAGCACGTACGCGGCGTAGCCGCCCTCGTAGGCCTCGACGGCGCCGTCCCGCCCCGTCACCTCCCAGGTGCGCGTGCAGACGGCGTCGAGGAACCAGCGGTCGTGGGTGACCACGACCAGGGCACCTCCCGAGCCGCGCCCGGAGAACCGCGCGACGAGGTGCTCGGCGAGCCAGGCGACGCCCTCGACGTCGAGGTGGTTCGTCGGCTCGTCGAGCAGCAGGACGTCATGCTCGGCCACGAGCAGGGCCGCGAGCCCGACCCGCCTGCGCTGCCCGCCGGAGAGCGAGGTCAGCGGTGCGTCGAGCGGGACGTCGGCGAGCAGGCCGGCGTGGATCGCGCGGATCCCGGCCTCTCCGGCCCAGGTGTGCTCGGCGTCGTCACCGTGGACGGCGTCGAGGACGGTCGCGCCCTCCGTCGTGAGATCGCGCTGGTCGAGCATGCCGACGCGGAGGCCACCGGCATGGGTCACCCGGCCGGCATCGGGATGCTGGGTGCGGGCGAGCAGTCGCAGCAAGGTCGACTTGCCGGCCCCGTTGGGCCCCACGACGCCGACGCGCATCCCGGCGTCGAGACCGAGGCTCACGTCGTCGACGAGGGTCCTGGTCCCGACGGTCAGGCGGATCGCGTCGGCTCCGAGCAGATGGGCCATCAGAGGATGCGTGCCCCGGGCACGGGACCGTGCGCACCCAGGACGTGGTCGGCGACGCCGGCGGCCGTGAGGGCCGCCTGGAGCGCGAGGGCATGCTGGGGGCTCCGCCCGAGGACGGCGACCGTCGGCCCGGACCCGGAGACGACGACGCCGAGCGCCCCGGCCTCCTCCGCGACGCGCGCGGTCTCGACGAGCTCCGGCGCGAGGTCGATCGCCGCGGGCTCGAGGTCGTTGCCCAGCGCACGGCCGACGAGCTCCGGGTCGCCGGTGCGCAGCGCGGCGAGCAGCGCCTTGTCCGGCTCGGGGGACTCGTCGACGAGCGGGTCGGCCAGGGCGTCGAAGCGCGCGAACACCGAGGGGGTGGCCAGCCCGACGTCGCGCAGCGCGAGCGCCCAGTGGTACTGGCCACGCGTCATCGCCGGGCTCAGCACGTCACCCCGCCCGGAGCCGACCGCCGTGTGGCCCAGGAGCGCGAACGGGACGTCCGCGCCGAGCTCGGCCGCGAGCTCGCTCAGCTCCTCACGGCTCAGGCCGGCGCCCCACAGCGCGTCGCAGGCCAGCAGGGTCGCGGCGGCGTCGGCCGAGCCGCCCGCCATCCCGCCGGCGACCGGGACGCCCTTGTGCAGGGTGAGGTGGACGAGCGGCTCGAGGCCGACGGTGTCGGCGAGCAGCTGCGCGGCGCGCCAGGCGAGGTTCCGGTGGTCGGTCGGCACCAGCTCGGCCTGGAGCCCGGTCACGGTGAGGCCGAGCTCTGTCGCCGGCGTCGCGGTCACCTCCTCGTAGAGGGACACCGCCTGGAACACCGTCGACAGGGGGTGGTAGCCGTCCTCGCGGAGCCGACCGACGCCGAGACTGAGGTTGATCTTGCCGGGTGCACGCACCCGCACTCCGAGCCCGGTCATCCGGCCACTCTTGCACGCACCCGGGGGGTGGCGCTCATCGGGCGAGCTGCTCGGCGATGCGCGCGAAGTCCGTCACCGTGAGCCGCTCGCCGCGTGCCGTCGGGTCGACACCCGCCGCGAGGAGGGCCTCGAGCGCGGCGGCAGGCGACCCGGCCAGCTCGGCGAGGGCGGAGCGCAGCATCTTGCGACGCTGGGCGAACGCCGCGTCGACGACGGCGAAGACCTGCTCGCGCGTCGCGGTCGTCGACGGCGGCTCGCGACGCTCCAGGGCGACGAGGGAGGAGTCGACGCGCGGCACCGGCCAGAAGACCGCCCGACCGATGGAACCGGCCGGATGCGCCGAGGCGTACCAGGCGGCCTTGACCGAGGGGATGCCGTAGGTGCGCGAGCCGGGGCCGGCGACGATCCGGTCGGCGACCTCGGACTGCACCATGACGAGCACGCGCTCGAGGGAGGCGAAGCGCGCGAGGAAGGTCAGCAGCACCGGGACGGCGACGTTGTACGGGAGGTTCGCGACGAGCGCGGTCGGGGCGGGACCGGGGAGCTCCTCGACCGTCAGCGCGTCCGCGGGGACGACATGGAGCCGGTCGACGGCGTCCGGCATCCGTTCGGCCACCGTGAGCGGGAGCTGACGCGCCAGGAGCGGGTCGATCTCGACCGCGACGACATGGGCGCCCGCCTCGAGCAGCCCGAGCGTGAGCGAGCCGAGCCCAGGGCCGACCTCCACGACGCGCTGACCGGCGGTGACCTTCGAGCTCCGGACGATCTTGCGGACCGTCCCGGAGTCGACGACGAAGTTCTGGCCCCAGCTCTTCGTCGGCGAAAGACCGAGACGCCCTGCCAGGTCCCGGATCGCTGCCGGGCCGAGCAGGGCGTCTGTGGTCATGCGATGAGCCTAGGGGCCGGACGGTGCTCGCCGCTCCGGCCGGTGCCGGTCGTGCTCAGCGCAGGCCGAGCTTGGACGAGCAGGCGGGCCACTGGCCCCAGCCCGAGCGCGCCTGCAGGGCCTGGGCCCGCTGGGTCTGCTCGGCGGCGGAGGCGCTCGTCGGCAGGCCGGAGCCGCCCATCGCGCGCCAGGTCCCCAGCGAGAACTGGTACAGGCCGTAGTACAGGCCGTTGCTGGACACGGCGAGCGGGTTGCCACCCGACTCGCAGCGGGCGAGAGCGGCCCAGACGTCGCCGCCGACGGCCGAGGCGGTGCTCGCCGCGACCGCAGGCTTGGGCGCCGTGCCGACCTGGACGACCTTCGTGACGGGTTCCTTGGTCACGGCCTGCGAGAGCTCGACGCGGGACTCCTCGACACCGTCGACCCGCACGACCCGGTAGGTCGTGGTGAGCTCGCCTGCGACCCCTGCCGTCGCCGTGCGCGTGACGCCCGTCGTCAGGCTCGCGGTCTTCTGCGTCGTCGTCTCGAAGGGGACGGCCGTCACGGCCGTCTCCTCGGCCGTCACCACGCGCTGCACCGTGACCGTGACCCGGCCGCCGGCACCGGCGAGGGCGACGGCGACGCGGTCCTCCGCACCGATCGTGACCCCGGCGGCCGCGAGGGCGCCGTCGAGGTCCTGGACCCCGTCGACGGTGCTCGTCGTGCCGTCGACGGCGACGTCGACCGACCCGGAGACCGCGAGCTGCAGGGGGAGCTCGGGGCGCCCACCCGCCTCGGACCGGCCGGCGACGATGCTCACGTCGGAGCCGCGCGCCGCGAGGGTGCCGAGCGCCTCGTCCGCCGCGAGCGCCGTCGTCCAGACGGTCGTCGCCGCTCCGTCGATGACGACGTCGACCTGGCGGCCGTGGCGCACCACGACGGTGTCGCCGTCGCGCAGGGCATCGGTCGCGGCGGGGGTGACGGCGTCATGCGTCCCGACGGTGATCTCGTTCGCGTCGAGGACGCCCTGGACGCTCCCGGTGAAGGTCGAGAACCGGGTGACCTGCCCGTCGACGTCGAGCTCGACGGTCTTGTGCGCCTGGGCGACGGCGGTCGTGCCGCCCACGAGGGCGAGGGCCACGACGGCGGTGGCCACGGGGAGCAGGCGGGCCTTGCGGGGGGAGGTGGTGCGGGGGGTCGTGCCGGAGGGGCGGAGCCGAGCGAGGGCGCGGTCCAGCGAGGTGCGGAAGGTCATCGAGTTCCAGACGTCGGACTGTCCGGTCACAGGGGGGGTGCGCAGGCGCGTCCGACCGTCGAGTCCACCATGGGTGCGCTGCGCTGGTCGGTCCGGGATCCCTGATCCGGCCGTCAAGGTCGCCCCGCGTCGTCGGAGGCCAACCCGCCCCCGCAGCCGTCACACGCGGCCGTGAAGTCCCGGATCAGAGGTCCAGGTCAAGGAGCGACGCCGATCGTAACCTTTTCGTGACCTGTTGCCAAGCCCCGGCGAGCGCTCGGGGTCAGTACCAGTTCTTGACCTGGAACGACGCCCACGCACCGCACGGTGTCCCGTAGCGGCCGGCGATGTAGTTCAGACCCCAGGTGATCTGCGTCGCCGGGTTCGTCTGCCAGTCCGCGCCGACGCTCGCCATCTTCGATCCCGGGAGGGCCTGCGGGATCCCGTACGCACCGCTCGAGCTGTTCGAGGCGTTCACCCGCCAGCCGCTCTCGCGGCTGAACAGGGCGTCGAGGCAGGCGAACTCGCTCTCCGACCAGCCACGCGCGAGCGTGAGCTCGAGACCGATGGCTCGAGAGGTGCCGGGCTCGACGGGCGGGCCGACGGGCACGGTCGGAGCCACCTTCGTGCCGACCTTGACGACCTCGTCGACCGGGGCGGCGAGCAGGCTCTCGGCGAGCACCGTCCGCCCCACCTCGACACCGGAGGCGCCACCGGCGCGGTAGGACTCGAACGTCACGGTGTGCGAGCCGGTGCGGCCCTTCACCGAGACGACCTCGCTGCCCTTCGCGAGCGTGGGGTCGTCCTGACGGACGGTGGAGAAGGGGACCGTGCTCGTCTCGGTGGCGATCACGGTGGTCACGCGGGTGACCATGACGACGAGCCCGTCGACCGCGGCGGTGTCCAGGGGCACGGACACGAGGTCGTGCTCGCCGAGGACGACTCCCGCGCTCGACAGCGCCTCACGGACGGTGGATCCCGAGGTCAGGACCACCTGAGTCGTCCCGTCGACGGCGACCCGGACGGTCTTGGGGGTGGAGACGCGGAGCATGTCGCGACCGAGCGCAGAGGACCGCGCGGCGGAGGTGCGGGCGTCCGCACGCAGACCCAGCTCGTCGACGACTCCCCCGACGGTCTGCGCGGTGGTCCACACCTGGCGGTCGACGCCGTCGACCTGGACCTCGACCTGGCGCGCGCGTCGGACGACGATGAGCGCGTCGTCGGCGACAGCGGCATCCAGGCTCGGCACGACGACGTCCCGCGCCTCGACCTCGATCCCCTGGGCCGAGAGCACGTCGCCGACGGTCCGCCCGAAGGCGCTCACGTCGGTGCGCGTGCCGTCCACCTCGAGGACGAGCTGCTTGTGCAGGGCTGCGAAGCCGCTCGTGCCTGCCACGACGGCGGCGAGCACCAGCGCCTGGGCGATCAGGCGCACGTCCCCGGAGGGGCGGGACTTGGCTCGACGAGGCACGCAGGGTCCGTCCGTGGGGAACAGGGGCACCCGACGGTAACCGATTCGTGACCTTGACCGATAGCCGACGAACGTCCCGGTCACCCTGATGCCGCCCCAGAACCGGACGAACGGGACGCCGGCGGGGTGCCGCCGACTCACCACGGGCCGTAGAGCTCCTCGCTCGTCCGCCAGACGCGCGCGCACAGCTCCTGCGTGCCGATCCCGAGCTCGGCGGCGACACCGGCTGCCGTGTACGGAAGGAGGTACGGGGCGTTCGGCCGGCCCCGCCCGGGGTGCGGCGGCAGGTACGGCGCATCGGTCTCGAGCAGGATCCGGTCGATCGGGGTCACGTGCAGCGCGGCGCGCAGCTGCGTCGACGAGGGGTAGGTCACCGGCCCGGCGAAGGACAGGTACCAGCCGTGCGCCGCGCACAGCTCGGCGAGGGCCGCGTCGCCGGAGAAGCAGTGGAAGACCGTCCGCTGCGGGGCGCCGTCGGCGAGCAGCACCTCGACCACGTCCTGGTGCGCGTCGCGGTCGTGGATCTGCAGGACGAGGTCGAGCTCCTTGGCGAGGGCGACATGCGCCCGGAAGGCCTCGCGCTGCACCGCACGTCCGCGCTCCCCTGCCCGGAAGAAGTCCAGCCCGGTCTCGCCGATCACCCGGATCCGCGGGTTGCCCGCCGCCACGGCCGCGACGCGGGCGATCGCCTCGTCGAGCGGGACGTCATGGTGCGGGCGCGGGTCGGGGGCGAGCCCGTCGGGGGCGATCTCGTGCACGCCCGCGTGCAGCACGGCCTCGTTCGGATGGATCGCGACGCCGCCGAGCAGCTCGGCATGGGCCGAGACCGCATGCGATGCCCAGTCGAGAGCCGGGAGCTCGCAGCCGATGTGGACCAGTCGCGTCACCCCGACGGCGGCCGCCTCGGCGAGGATCGCCTCCACGGTGAGCGGTGCGGGCGCGCTGCGCGCCTGCCCGTCCTCGGCGCCGTCGTCGCCGTCAGCGCCCGCCGGCGCCTCGCGCTCGCGCCAGCCTGCGGTGTCGGTCGCCGCGATCACGCTGTCGAGATGGGTGTGCCCGTCGACCAGCGGCTGCGCGAGGCGCTCCGGCGGCGGCGGCCACGACAGGTCGCGGCGACGGCGGCTCACTGCTCGGCCGGCTCCTCGATCCGCGGGAACAGCGAGGCGCCCTTCGTGATGCTCGCCCCGGTGGCCAGGGCGCCGAAGGACGCCGCAGCGGTGACCGGTTGCGCCGCGAGCGGGCCGAGCGCGGGCTCGGCCCCGAGCGACTCCCACAGCGCGGCCGAGGCCTTCGGCATCACCGGGTTGAGCAGCACGGCGAGGCAGCGCAGCGCCTCGGACGAGGTCCGCAGGATCGTCGCGAGGCGGCCGTCGGCCGGGGCGATGCCGTCGACTGTCTCCGTCTTCGCGACCGCCCATGGCGCCTGCTCGGTGAGGTAGCCGTTGGTGGCCTCGACGAGCGTCCACGTCGCCGCCACGGCCTCGTGCAGGGCGAGGCGGTCGATGGCGTCCTCCGCCGCGGTCACGGCCCGTGCGGCGACCTGCTCCAGCCCGGTCTCCGCCTCGGTCGGTGCCCCGCCGGCGGGCAGGACGCCGTCGTAGTACTTGCCGACCATCGCGGCGACGCGCGAGGCGAGGTTGCCGAAGCCGTTGGCCAGCTCGGCGGTGTACCGCGCGTGCAGGTCCTCCCAGGAGAAGGAGCTGTCCTGGCCGAAGGGGATCGCCCGCAGGAAGTAGTAGCGGAACGCGTCCGAGCCGAAGGTGTCGATGATCTGGCTCGGGGCGATCCCGGTGAGCTTGGACTTGCTCATCTTCTCCCCGCCGACGAGCAGCCAGCCGTGGGCGAAGACCTGCTTCGGCAGGGGGAGCTCGGCCGCCATCAGCATCGCGGGCCAGATCGCCGCGTGGAAGCGGAGGATGTCCTTGCCGACGAGGTGGACGTCGGCGGGCCAGGTGCGTGCGAAGAGGGCCTGGTCGGCGGGCTCGTCCGAGCCCAGCCCCACGGCCGTCGCGTAGTTGAGCAGAGCGTCGAACCAGACGTACAGCACATGCGCGGGGTCCCAGGGCAGCGGGACGCCCCAGTCGAAGGTGCTGCGCGAGATCGACAGGTCCTGGAGCCCGCCGGCGACGAAGCTCATGATCTCGTTGCGCGCGCTGGCGGGCTGGACGAACGTCGGGTTCGCCTCGTAGTGCGCCGTCAGCCGCTCGGCGTAGGCGCTCATCCGGAAGAAGTAGTTCTGCTCGGCGACCATCTCGACGGGCGTGGAGTGGATCGGGCAGACCTGCTGGCCCTCGTACTCGCCGACGCCGGCGAGGAGGTCGCCCGGGAGCTTGTACTCCTCGCAGCCGACGCAGTACGGACCCTCGTAGGAGCCGGCGTAGATGTCGCCGCGGTCGTACAGGTCCTGGATGAAGCGCTGCACCCGCTCGAGGTGCCGGGGCTCCGTCGTCCGGATGAAGTCGTCGTTCGCCGCGTCGAGCGTCGTCAGCACGGGCTTCCACGAGCCCTCGACGAGGCGGTCCGCCCACTCCTGCGGGCTGACGCCGTTCGCCTCCGCCGTGCGCATGACCTTCTGGCCGTGCTCGTCCGTCCCGGTGAGGAACCAGACGTCCTCCTGACGCTGGCGGTGCCACCGCGTGATCATGTCCCCGGCCACCGTCGTGTACGCGTGCCCGATGTGCGGGGCGTCGTTCACGTAGTAGATCGGGGTGGTCAGGTAGAAGGCCGTGGCGGCGGGGCGGTCGGGCATGCGCCCATCGTAGGGGCGGCTCAGAGCTCGCCCGTGCGGCGCAGCGCCCGCATGCAGAGCCAGCCGAGCGGGATCTGGAGCCAGTACGTCGCCACCCGGAAGACGGTCACCGCCGAGGCCGCGACACCGGCGTTGACCCCGGCCGAGGACAGCAGCGCGATGAGAGCGACCTCGATGCCGCCGAGGCCGCCCGGCGTCGGCACCGCCCCACCGGCCGTGTTGCCGGCGAAGTAGATGATCGCGACCTGCACGAGGCTCAGGTGCACCCCGAAGGCGAGCAGGGCGGCCTCGAAGGCCAGCACCCAGCCGACGGACAGCAGCACGTTGCCGAGCAGGGCGAGGGTCAGCTTGCCCGGGTGGCTGACGACGTCGAGCAGACGAGGCCAGGTCTGCCGGACCACCGGGACCGTCCGCCCGAGCAGCCAGCGCCTGGTCACCGGGACGGCGAGAGCGAGGCCGGCGAGCGCCACCACACCGGCGACGACGAACCACGTCGTCGCGCTCGGCACGAAGGAGGACGCCTCGTCGGTGCCCGAGACGAGCGAGAGGACGACGAGCAGCAGGATCGTCACGACGAACTGGGAGACCTGGACCAGGGCGACGGTCGCGAGCGCGAGCGCGGTCGTGACCCCGCGGCGCGTGAGCATCCGCAGGTTGAGCGCGCCGACACCGAGCCCCGAGGGCGCCGCGACGGCGACGTAGGCCGCCGCGCCGTGGACCAGCGTGACCACTCCCATCGGGATCCTGACCGGCGAGAAGCCGCGCACCGCGAGCGCTGCGCCGTAGAAGGTCGCCAGCCCGAACGCGAAGGAGGCGAGCGCCCAGCGCCAGTCGCTGCGCTCGACGGCCGCGAGGACCTCGTCGACGTTGACGCGCGCGAGGACGACGACGACGGCGACCACGGGCAGGACGACGGTGACCAGCGTGCCCAGGCCGAAGCGCGTGAGCTGCTCAGGCTCGAGATCGGCCTCCGGGAGGCGCGCGGACAGAGCGGCCCGCAGCGCGGGGAGCACGTCCTTGCGCTCCTTGAGCTCCTCGCGCGTGGCGCCCGGAAGGACGACGGGCTGGAGCAGGGCGCCGAGCGCGGCGAGGTCCTCCTGCGGCAGGGCGGCCGTCGCCGAGGCCAGCGCGCGCTCCGGGCCGACCGCGAGCGCGAGGGTCGTGAGCATCTGCGCGAGGTCGACCCGGCGGGAGAGCTCGGCCGAGGCCACCCCGCCCGCGTCCCAGCCCGTGAGCCAGACCTCGCCGGACCGCACCTGGAGCGTCCGCCGGCACACCGCCCGGTGGGTGATCCCGACGCGGTGCGCCGCCAGGAGCTGCGCCCAGGCGTCCGCGAGCAGGCCGTCGCCCGGCTCGGTTCCGTCCTGCTCCGTCCGCGGGGGAAGGGCGAGCTCGACGAGCAGCATCGAGTCCTTCGCCTCGGAGACAGCGAGGAGCAGGGGTGTGCGCACGCCGGCGACACGCGCCGCATGGCTGAGCAGCGCGATGCGTTCGGCCGCCTGCCGCAGCGAGACGTACGCGCGCCCCTCGATCCCCCGCAGTCGCAGCGCGCGCCACAGACGCGTGACCGAGCCGAGCACCTGCCGGTCCCCGTCCAGGACGACCAGGCGCAGCGACCGCCCCCTGTCGTCGAGCAGGTCGTAGTCGCGGTGGACGCCGTCGTCGGCGACCCGCTCGACCGTCACGGGCTCGATCCCCGCCCGCCGGATCCCGGCGAGCAGCTCCTCGCCGGTGGCCCGTTCGGAGGTGACCCCCGCCACGTAGCGCACGAGGGCGCCGGCGGCCCTTCCGACGAGCACGGCGGCGGCCGCCCCGAGGAGCGAGACGCGCCCGGCGAGGAGCAGCAGGACGAGCGTCACCGCGAGCGTGTTCCACGACCACGCGACCGAACGCCTCGCCGTACGCGGCCCCGCGACGGTGAGCAGCGCGGCGACCGCCGTCCAGGCGACCGGGACGCTGACGCTCGGGCCGCTCGCACCGACGACGGACAGCCCGCGCACGAGCCGTGCCGAGCCGCTCGCGGCGATCAGCGCGATCAGCCCGGTGCTCAGGGCGGCACCGGCCACGGCAGCGATCCCTGCCTCGACGACGAGCCGCCCGGACCGTCGGACGGTGAGCTCGACGAGCACCCCGACGGGGATGACCACCAGGACGACGGCCGCGAGCACGGCGATCGGCAGCACGAGCACGCGGCTGAGCAGCGTGTCGAGCACCTGGGCGTCCGCGACCACACCGCTCGTGGTGCTGTGCGCGAAGACCGCGAGGAGCAGCACGAGCCCGAGCCCGAGGACCGACAGGACGGCCGCGACGAGGTCCTCGCCGGAGTGGACCCTGGCGGGTGTGGTGTCGACGAGCGTGACGCCGGTCGTCGAGGGCATGCAGCGGAGTCTAGGTTCCGATCAGCGCAGCCCGACGCAGCTCAGCGGCCGCGCGCCGCGAGCGCCGCCGCGTAGAGCTCGCGCTTGTGCACCCCGGCAGCCTGCGCCACCTCGGCGACGGCCTCCTTGAGCCGCTCCCCGGCGTCCGCGCGGGCCAGGACCTCGGGGACGAGGTCGGCGAGCTCCGCCTGGACGGGCTGCGCGCCGCCGACGACGACGCAGATCTCGCCGCGCGGCTCGGTCAGCGCCCAGGTGGCGAGCTCCCCCAGCGGTCCGCGCACCACCTCCTCGTAGGTCTTGGTCAGCTCGCGGCAGACGGCGGCGGGGCGTCCGGCCCCGAAGGCCTCGGCCATCGCCTGGAGCGTCGCGGCGAGCCGGTGCGGTGCCTCGAAGAAGACCATCGTGCGCCGCTCGGCACCGAGGGCCGCGAGCCCGGAGGCGCGCTGGCCGGGCTTGCGGGGAAGGAAGCCCTCGAAGCAGAAGCGATCGGTGGGCAGCCCGCTGAGCGCGAGCGCGGCGAGCACGGCACTCGGTCCGGGGGCCACGGTGACCGGAAGGCCGGCCTCGACGGCCGCACGCACCAAGGGGAGGCCGGGGTCGGAGACGGTCGGCATGCCCGCGTCGGAGACCACGGCGACCGTGCCCCCCGCGCGGACCACGTCCAGGAGCTCCAGGACGCGCGAGGCCTCGTTGTGCTCGTGGTGGCTGAGCACGCGTCCGGTGATCTGCACGTCGAGGCGGTGCGCGAGGGCGTGCAGCCGTCTGGTGTCCTCGGCCGCGACGACCTCGGCCGTCGCGAGGAGCTCGCGCAGCCGCGCGGAGGCGTCGCCGACGTCCCCGATGGGGGTGGCGGCGAGCACGATCCGGCCGAGGGTCACGGGCGCAAGGCTACGGCCACCGGCTCGCCCACCCGCTCAGCGCGGCGGAAGCGTCTAGCCTGGCGCGGTGCGCCCTGCCTCCGTCCTGAGCGAGCACCGTCTGCGCGGATGGCTCGTCGCCGCTGCCGTCACCGGCGTCGCCGCAGCGGTCCGCCTTCCCGCCCTCGGCCGCCCCCATGCGCTCGTCTTCGACGAGACGTACTACGTCAAGGACGCCTGGACGCTGCTCCACCTCGGCTACGAGGCGCAGTGGCCGAAGGAGCCGAACCCCGCGTTCGAGGCGGGCGACGTCTCCGGCTACCTCACCGCTCCGTCGTTCGTCGTGCACCCGCAGGTGGGCAAGTGGCTCATCGCGGCGGGCGAGCAGCTCCTCGGCGTGCAGGACGCGGTGGGCTGGCGCATCTCGACGGCGATCGCCGGGATCCTCGCCGTGCTGCTGCTGACGAGGATCGCCCGCCGGCTGTTCCGCTCGACGGCCCTCGGCGCGCTCGCCGGCCTGCTCATGGCGGTCGACGGGCTCGCCATCGTCCAGTCGCGCACGGGGCTCCTCGACAACTTCCTCATGGTGCTCGTGCTCGCGGCCTTCGGCGCCCTGCTCCTCGACCGCGACAGCGCGGGCGCACGTCTCGAGATGGCGACGGCTCCGCCGCGAGCACCCGCCCACTTCGGGCCCTCGCTCGGCGCGCGGCCGTGGCGCCTGCTCGCCGGGCTGCTGCTCGGCCTCGCGATCGGCACGAAGTGGTCGGCGCTGTGGTACCTGGCGGCCTTCGGGCTGCTCACCGTCGCCTGGGACGCCTCCGCCCGCCACCGCGCGGGGATCAGGCGCTGGTGGCAGGGCGTCCTGCTGCGCGACGCCGGGCCGGCGTTCCTCAGCCTCGTCCCCGTCGCGCTGCTGACCTATGTCGGCACCTGGGCCTCGTGGTTCGCCACCTCGGGCGGGTACGACAGGCAGTGGGCCGCCACCCACCCGGGAGAGGGGGTCACCTGGCTGCCGGAGGCGCTGCGCTCCTGGTGGCACTACCACCAGGAGATGTGGACCTTCCACACCCACCTGGACTCGCCCCACACCTACGCGGCGCATGCCTACACCTGGCTCGTCCAGTGGCGGCCGACCTCGTTCTTCTACGAGACCCCCGAGCCCGCCCAGGCCGCCTGCGGAGCCGAGCGCTGCTCCCAGGCGGTCACCTCGCTGGGCAACCCGCTCATCTGGTGGCTCGGCACGATCGCGGTCCTGGTCGCCCTGTGGTGGGTCCTGCGCCGCAGGGACGGCATCGCCGCGATCGCGCTGGTGGGTGTCGCCGCGGGCTGGCTCCCGTGGCTGCTCTTCCCCGACCGGACGATCTTCACGTTCTACGCGATCGTCTTCCTGCCGTACCTGATCCTCGTGCTGGTGTGGGCCGTCGCCCAGATCCTGGAGCGGCCGACCCCGACAAGGGTCTGGGCGCTCGTCGTCGCCGGCGCGCTGATCCTCGTGGTGAGCGCCTTCTACTGGCCCATCTGGACGGCCGTCACAGTGCCCTTCCGCTTCTGGCAGCTGCACATGTGGCTGCCGAGCTGGGTCTGAGCGCGAGCAGGTCCCGGAACGACGACACCCCGCCGGTCCTGCCTTGCGGCGGGTCCGGCGGGGTGTCGCCTCTGGTGGAGCTGAGGGGATTCGAACCCCTGACCTTCTCATTGCGAACGAGACGCGCTACCAACTGCGCCACAGCCCCAGAGCGGGTCCAAGGTTAGCATCCGTCGGGCGGTGCCGATGCACCCGGACACTCATGGACCGGCGGGTCACTCCCCCGCTGCGCGACGGCGCGCGAGGATCGCGTCGAGGGCGAGGCCGCCGGTGGTCGGCCGCGGCTCCTCGACCGAGGAGTCCGAGGCCACGCGAGCCGATGCGGGCGGAACCGTCGCGGCAGGGGCCTGCACGGGAAGGGGCGCCGGCTCCTGCGGCCGGGCGGTCGGCTTGAGCGTGTAGGCCGGGGGCGGCACCGGGACAGGCACCCAGGTCCCGACCCCGCTGTCGACCATGGGGTCGGCCTCGGCGGCGACCGGCGCGAGGGACTCACCCGAGACGTCGACGCGCAGCGAGGGTGCGACCCGGGCGGGCGTCGCGGGCGCGGCGCCCGCGGCGGGCCCGTCTGCCTGGGCGGGCACGAGGCCGCCGGCCGGGATGATGACCTCGGTGACGGCCTCCGAGGGGTGCACGGCGCGCCCGACGACGCTCGACGCCGGGGACGTCCGGGCCGGGCGGGCAGCGGCGGGCGGAGCCGCCGGGCGGGCAGCGGCAGGCCGGGCCGCCGGGCGAGCCGGCGCGCTCGACGCAGCAGTGCCCTGACCCGCTTCCCACGCCGCGTCGGCGCGACGGCCGGCCAGGACGGCGCGGCGGCCGAGACCCAGGACGGCGAGCAGCAGGACGGACGGCGTGGCGGCCGCGAGGAGGCCGAGACCCCCGAGCGCGAGCCCTCCCCAGCCGGCGAGGGCGGCGACGAGCAGGACGGCGGACAGCAGGGCGCGGCGGCGGGCCGCGGCGGCGCGACGGGCGAGCGAGGCCGCACGGGCGGCGCGAGCGGCGGAGCTGCGACGGGCGGCATCGGCGCTCACCCGGTCGGCTGCGGCATGCGGTCGGTGCATCGACCCGTCCTCTCGTCGTCGTCCAGGGTGCAGGAGCACCCGCTGCTCCGTGGCTGTGGCGGTGGACCGTCCCGGCGCCGCCTCGGCCCGCGTGCCCTCCGCGACCCGCAGCACCCGCAGGCGCTCCGAGAAGCGGTCGTCCGCGCGGGCCTCGAGCAGCTGCTGGCGGTGTCGCAGGTGGTGCGGCACCAGGTAGGCGATCCAGAGCCCGGCCACCGCGATCACCACGAGGCCGTCGAGATCCACAGGACGACGGTAGGTGCCGGGATCAGTCGCCGGGCGCAGGGGCTGCGGCGTGTCGGCCGGTGGTCGTGGCGAGCAGTCGTGCGACGAGGCCCCCGGGGACCTCCTCCGGTGTCACGGCGAAGCAGCGGTGGTCGCGCCAGTCGCCGCGGATGTGAAGGAAGCGCAGGCGGGTGCCCTCCTCCCGCAGCCCGAGCTTCGCGACGACCCTCAGGCTCGCCGCGTTCTCCGGACGGATCGCGATCTCGACCCGGTGCAGCCCCACGGGGCCGAAGCAGTGGTCGACCGCGAGCGCGACGGCCATCGGGACGATGCCCCGCCCGGCGACGTGCTCGCTGACCCAGTAGCCGATGCTCGCCGACTCCGCCGATCCCCGCTGGATGGAGGAGACCGTGAGCTGACCGACGAGCTCACCGCGGTAGACGATCACGAACGGCAGGGCCAGGCCCGCGCGGGCCTGCGCGGAGAGCCGTCGCACGAACTGCCTCATGGTGGGCGCCGGCCCGAGCACCGGGGTCGGAGAGGTCGCCTCCCACGGCTCGAGCCAGGCAGCGTTGCGCGACCTCACGGCGAGCCACGCCTTGCCGTCGCGCAGCCTCATCGGGCGGAGCACGACGTCCCCCTCCCGCAGCACGGCCGGCCAGCCCTCGGCCATCTCAGCCGTCCAGCACGAGACAGGCGAGCGTGTCACCGGCGCGCACCCGCGTGAGGTCCTCCCCGACGACGGCGAGCGCGTTGGCCGCGGCGAAGTCGCCGAGCGAGACGTGGTCCGGGTCGCCGACGGGGCGCACGACGTAGCCCTCCGTCGGCGAACCGGTGACGATCGCGGGGACGAACTGCCTCCGGCCGGCCGGGGAGGCCCAGGCACGTGCGGCCGCGGCACGGACGGACGGCCGGTAGACGTCGGCGTAACCGGCCATCGTGCGCAGCGCCGGACGGACGAAGACCTCGTAGGAGACCATCGCCGCCACGGGGTGGCCGGGGAGGGCGAAGACGGGGATCCCGCCGCCGTTGCGCCCGACGGCCAGTGCCGAGGCGTGCCGGACGTCGCCGTCGCTGTCCTCTGCGCGGACCGTCCCGAACCCCTGGCGGTGGCCGGGGGTCATCGCGACCTGGTCGAAGCGGACCGTCCCCAGCGGCGCGAGGACGTCGGTCACGGTGTCCCACGGCCCGGAGCTCAGTCCACCGGTGAGGATGATGAGATCCGCCCGGACGAGCTGGTCGGCGAGCGCCTCGCGCAGCAGCAGGCGGTCGTCGCTCACGGGGCCCACCCGCACGGCGACGGCGCCCGTCTCCCTGACCGCGGCGGCGAGGGCGATGTTGTCGACGTCGTGGACCCTGCCCGCCGCGCGCGGGCGCCCCGGCTCGACGAGCTCGTCGCCGACGCTCAGCACGACGACTCGAGGAGCGGGGTGGACGAGGAGCCGGCCGCGTCCGAGCGCGGCGGCGACGGCGAGATGGCGCGGAGCCAGCCGCGTCCCGATGGACAGCACCGCCGCACCGGCGCCGACGTCCTGCCCGGCCGGGCGCACATGCTCCCCGACGGCGACCGAGCCGCGGATCACGACATGGGCGCGACCGCGATCGGTGCGGTCGAGCGGTACGACGGCGTCGGCGCCCGCCGGGAGCGGGCCGCCGGCGGCGACGAGCGCCGTGGTCCCCGCGACGAGGCGGAGCGGCTCAGGGCTCGTCACCGGGACGTCGGCGATCACCGGCAGGCTCGTCTCCTGCGCGGACTGCGACGCCGTTCCCGCGACCTCGCTGCGAGCGGGCAGGTCGGCCGCGCGGACCGCGTAGCCGTCGCAGCCGGCGACCGCCCACACCGGGACGTCACGCGCGGCCACGAGCTCCTCCGCCAGCACGCATCCGTCGGCATCCGCCAGGACGACGTCGAGCGGCGCGACGGGGCGCGCGGCCTCCAGGACGGCGGCGAGGTGCTCGGCGACGGATCTCATGGCATGGACATCATCGCAGCGCCATGCCCCGGTGGGCCGCCCGGGCGCGCGGGCGATGGTCGAGGCCAAGGTCCCGGCGAGCGTGCTCCGGGGCGTGGTCGACGGCCCGTGCCGGCCGACGCCGTGACGCGCCCGGGCGATCCGGGTGCGGCCTTTGGTGACTTCTTTGCGAGACTGAGGCCATGAGCAGCGAGATGCGGCCCTATGTGGCCTTCGACTCCGGGAGCGAGATCCCGGTCGTGAAGGACCAGCTGAGGCGCGCGATCCTCGCCGAGCGCGAGGCGCGCGGCCACCGCGAGCGCGAGCTCGCGGCGACGGACTTCGCCCAGGTCGTCGGGGACATCCCCGTCGTCCGTGCGGCAGGCTGCGTCGCCGCCTACGCAGCGCGCTCGAGCGAACCGGGAACGACGCCGCTGCTCGACCGGCTCGCGCAGCGCGGGGCCACGGTGCTGCTGCCGGTGCTCGGCACCGGCCTCCAGCGCCAGTGGGCCTACCTCACCTCGACGGACGAGCTCGAGGTCAGGGCACCGGGCCGTCCGCCGGAGCCGCCGGGTCTCGCGCTCGAGGCCGAGGCGCTGGCCGAGGCGGACGTCGTGCTGGTTCCGGCGCTCGCCGTCGACAGCTCCGGGGCACGGCTCGGGCACGGTGGCGGCTGGTACGACCGCGTCCTGGACCATGTGCGCCCCGGGGTGCCGGTCATCGCCATGGTCTTCCCCTCGGAGGTCTACGACGCCGCCGAGCAGCCCCTGCCCCAGGAGACGCACGACAAGCACGTGGACGCCGTGGCCACGACGGCCGGGTGGCGCCTGCTCGGGCATGCCGGCCTGAAGCGCTGAGCCGCGCCAGGACCCTCGCGGCCCGCACCGGCGGGCCGAGCATCCGGACGGTGGGAGAATGACCCCGGACGCATCACCTTCTGGAGGACCCCACCGTGCCCACCTACTCCTACTCCTGCACGCAGTGCGGGCACCGCTTCGACGCCCAGCAGGCGTTCACCGACGACGCCCTGACGGCCTGCCCCGAGTGCGGCGGTCGTCTGCGCAAGATGTTCGGCAATGTCGGCGTCGTCTTCAAGGGCTCCGGCTTCTACCGGACCGACGCCCGTGCGGAGAGCAAGAAGACGGGGTCCCGCGGCTCCTCCGGGGCGGCGGCCGGATCCTCCTCCGCCGGCACGGCCGACTCCTCGAGCGGCGGCTCGACGGGCTCCGGCGGCAGCGACACCTCCTCGGGTACCGCGTCGAGCGGGACCTCGGCCTCGCCGAGCCCGAGCGGGACCTCGGGCAGCTCCTCCGCGAGCACCTCGGGGGGCTCGTCCTCCACGAGCAGCGCGCCGGCCGCGGGCTGACCGAGCGCGATCGTCGCCGTCCTCCGCGGAGCGGACCGTCCACAGCCGAGGCGGGCGCTGCCCGTCGTGCCCGGTCGACGACCGTAGCGTCCCCGGGGTGCACGGTCTCCTCCCGCTCCGGCTCGCCGCGTGGCGCTCGCGGCGCCTGATCCGCGTCCTGGTGATCGCCCTCCTCGTCGGCCTCGCGGTGAGGCTGGCGGCACCGCCCGCTCCGGCCACGAGCCGCGTCGTGGTCACGGCGCGAGCCGTTCCGGCGGGCGAGGTCCTCTCGGCGCAGGACCTGCGCGTCGTGCGCCTGCCCTCCTCGGCCGTGCCGAGCACGACGGTGAGCGGGATCGAGACCGTCGTCGGGCGACGTGCGGCGGTCGAGCTGCCGGCAGGCCTGGCCCTGGTCCCCTCGCTCGTCGACGGCGATCGATTCGCCGTCGACCCTCCGGCGGGGACGGTCGTCGTCCCGCTCACCCTCGGCGGCGCGTCCTCCTTGCGCCTCGGGGACAGCGTCGAGGTGGTGGCCGACGCCGGCTGCACCGCGCAGGGCGACACAGCTCGCGGTCGTGGCGCTCGTCGTCGGGCTGGGCTCCGCGGGGGGCGGGAGGAGCCCCGGAGCGGACGGGACGAGCGCGGGGCTCCTCGGCTCCGGCCTCGCGATCGGCTCGTCCGGCAGCACGGCCCAGGACTCGACGACCCTGATCGCCGTCACCCCGGAGAGCGGGCGAAAAATAGCCGGAATTGTCGCGAATTGTCGCGTGAGTGCCGTGATCGTGCCATGATCGCCGCGCCGCGGGCTCGACCGCGGCATGACCGTCGGCCGCTCACCCGGCCGCCTTCATACCGTCCTGGAGGACACGTGCTTGCTGGTTTCAAGACGTTCATCATGCGTGGAAACGTGGTCGACCTGGCGGTCGGCATCGTCATCGGCGCGGCCTTCGGGGCCGTCGTCACCGCGTTCGTCGACAACATCGTCAACCCGCTCATCGCGGCGATCTTCGGCAAGCCGGACCTCTCGGCGCTCTGGACGTTCACGCTGCGCGAGGGCTCGAACGGGGTGGACCCGACGGTCCTGTCGATCGGCGCCTTCCTCACGGCCGTCATCAACTTCCTCATCGTCGCGGCCGCGATCTACTTCGCCGTCGTCATGCCGCTGAACAAGCTCGCCGAGCGCCGCAAGGCCGGCGTCGTCGAGGAGCCCGAGGCTCCCGCGGCCGATGTCGCGCTGCTCACCGAGATCCGCGACCTGCTCGCCAGTCGCTGACCTCTCGCCCTCCCGCGGCCGGGTCCGACGCTCAGGCGTCAGGCCCGGCCGCTGTGCGTCCGGCCCCGGCGTCCGTCGGTGACCGCGACGTGTCGCCCCGGGCGTCGGTCCGGGCACCGGGCCCCTCACCAGTGCGGCGGGACCTCGCGCAGGAAGCGCTCGTCGTCCGAGCCCGAGGGCTGGTCGCCCCAGGCGATGTCGAGGTCGTCGCCGCGGCGCGGCCCGGCGTCGGGCTCCGCCGTCGGGGGGACGGTGCCGCCGACGGCTCGGCGGTGCTTGCGTCGCGGCTTCGGCGCGTCGCCGTCCGCGGGCCTGTTACCGTCCGCGGGCCCGTCGGCCGCTGCTGAGTCCACCGGGACCTGGGCGCCCGTGTCGTGCTCCCCGGCGGGTGCTGAACCCGCCGCGGGATCGGGGCTCACCGGGATCGCCGGACCGCGCCGTTCACGGTCGCGTCGATGCGGGAGCCGCGGCGCTTGAGACCGAGCTCGGCCCGCAGCAGGTCGGCGAGGGCCTCGTCGTCACGTTCGACGCCGTCGCTGCGCAACCACGCGACGAGGTCGTCGAGCTCGTCGTCGCTGTAGGCACCGATCGGCATGCCCGGGCGCACGTCCGGGCGTGTGACGAGGAGCATGCCCTGCGTGCCGGGCTCAGCGGGGACGCGAGGCACCGAGAGGGCAGCAGGAGTCGTCGGAGCTGCGCCGGGGTGGCCGGCCTCGGTCCCGACCTCGCCCGCCGGTCCGGACTCGTCCACGACCGGCTGATCGGGGTCGTCGACGGCCTCGGCCCCGTGGGCCCTCACCACCGCCGGCGCATCCGCCTCGGCCGGGGGCTCGCCCTGGCCGTCGGCGAGATCGGGCTCGTCCGCGTCCTCGTCCAGCGACACCGGCGCCTCGACGGCCGCCGGGCGGCGGCTGAGCAGCCGCTTCGCCGAGGCGTCGAGCACGGCGGCGCAGACGGCGTCCGCCTCACCCTTGGGGTCGAGGAAGGCCGCGGTCGACCAGATGTGCACCACGGTCCAGCCGAGGGCCTCGAGTCGTTCGGCGACCTGTCGGTCCCGCACGCGCACGCTCGGCTCGCCCACGTAGGCGTCGTCGTCGGTGAGCACGGCGACGAGCATCTCGCCGGGGACGTCGGGGTGCCCGACGACGAGCGGGATGCGCGGTCCGCCCTTGACGCCGTGGTCGAGGTCGACCACGAGTCCGGTGCGCCACAGCCGCTCGGCAAGGTCGAGGACGAGCCGGTCGTGCCCTGACCGCAGCTCGGGGGACGGACGCCCCGACGGGACGTACGGCTTCGCCGAGCCGAGCATCTCCAGCAGGTCGCCCAGCAGCCGGGCACCGGGTGCGGTGAGCCTGCTCTCGTCCAGGTCGGCGGCGGTGAAGCAGCTGACGACGGTGAGCCGGTGGCGCGTGGCCCCGAGGGTCTGGAGGAGCCGCCCCCGGCCACCGTCCGCGCTCAGCGCGCCGAAGCGGTGCAGGACGCGCCCGTGCGGGGTCCGGCCGAAGCCGATCGACAGGATGATCGCCTCGCGGCTGAGCCCCTCGGCACCCGTGACGTCGGTGACGACGAAGGCCTCGGGCTGGTCGGCGCGGAAGAAGTCCCCCAGCGCGGGGTTGTCACGCACCTGCGAGAGCACGGCCTCGCGGACGCGGTCGGCATGCACGGCCGAGGCGGTGACGACGGCGAGCGACTCCTCCGGCCGCGCGAGCGCATGCTCGACGACGAGCTCGACGACATGGTCGACCTCGGCCCGCGTGGCCTCGACCGTCCCCGACGGCCCGGGCATCCCGGAGCCGTCGACGACGTCGAGACGCAGGAGGGACTCCGTCGTCGGCAACGGGGTCGCCGTGACGTCCTTCGCGTAGCCGTTCGCTGCGAGGAAGGCCGTCAGGTGCGGGTCACGCCGTGAGGCGGCGACATGCAGCGCGACCACGGGCAGGACGCCGATGAGCGACTCGAGAGCCGTCCCCGAGGCGCAGCGCGTGTCCCCGACGACGAGCACCTGGCGTCCACGGGCGAGCGCGCCGACGACCGTCTCCATCGGCAGATGGGCCGAGGCGTCCAGGATGACGAGGTCCTCGCTGCGCGTCGGCGGCAGGACGTACGGCACGAGCATCGGCCCGACGACGAGGCACGGCCGCAGGTGCCGCGCGACGTCCGGGTACCGTTCGACGGCGTGCCGCAGGCTGGAGAAGCGGTCCTCGACGATCTCGGCGAACAGCGCCTGGGTCTGCTCGTCGGAGGACCGCAGGCGAAGGCGCACGGCCTCACGGGCGCTCGCGCGGTAGATGAGGGAGCGGTCGGCCAGGTGCCGCGTGTCGAGCGCCCGGTACTCGGCGGTGAGGCGCGCCAGGGCCGCGCCGTCGTAGCCGGCCATCCCAGGGTCCTGCCGCAGGATCTCCTCGAAGACGGCGCTCCACCACGCCAGGTCGAGCTCGGAGGCGACGACACCGGCGGGGACCCGACGCGTCGTGAGGTCGTCGAGCAGCTCACCGAGCCCGCGCTTGCGCAGGTCACGCAGCAGCGCCGTGCGCTCGGGGAGGGAGGCGAGTGCCGCCTGCTCGAGCCGCAGCCGGCGCAACCGGTCCAGGAGCGCCGACCACGACATGGTCAGCAGCTCGCCGCCCGCTGCGGTCGGAGCGAGTGCGTCGGAGAGCGACTCGAGGTCCGCCCTGACGGCGCGGAAGTCCACCTCGATGCGCGCGAGGCCCTCGGGGACGCGGGGCCAGCCGCCGGCGGGGCAGTGGGCCCGCCAGACCTCGCGCTGCGCCTGCACCTCGGTGAGCGCGGCGTGCAGGTCGGCGACGGGTCGGCCGGGCCGGACCATGTCCTTGGCCTGCCTGCGCAGGCGGCGCCGCACACGCCCCGGCATCTCGACCCCGTGCTCCGTGCGCCAGGCCGGTGAGGCCGTCGCGGCGACGAGATCGGCGGCGGAACGCTCGAAGACGAGCGGAAGGAAGACGTCGAGCGCTCCGCGGACGCCCGCGAGCATCTCGAGCTGCTCCGCCCACTGGGCCGGCGTCTCGGACTGGGTGAGCCCCGTCGCCTCGGCGACGGCCGCCGTCTGCGCCTGGAGCTCGGGGACGCTCACCAGGAGCCGGTTCACCCGGTCGAGGGCCGCGTGCGCGCGCTCGGGGGTCAGGATCTCGGCGCCGAACCATGAGGTGGTGGCGGTGCTGTCGGTGAAGGCCCCGAGGCCCGCGACCGTGACCAGGTCCGTTGCCGCCTGGGCGCGACGCTCCGCGGTGAGGGATGCGGCGACCGAGACGGGAAGGCGGACGGTCGTGCGTGGGGCGGGGCGCGTGGCCGTCAGCTTCGCGAGGGCCTGGAGCGCGTCGTAGGCCGAGCAGCCCCAGGGCTCGCGGCGGGCGTGCAGCGCCTCGACGTAGGCGTGGAGCCGGGAGCGCCGGTCGAGCAGCTCGCGCTGCACGATCCCGATCTTCTCGGCGTCGACCCGGAAGGGCTCACCGGTCATCGCGCCGAGCAGTCGTTGCCCGGCCTCGGCACGCCACCCCGATCCGGGTGCCACGTCGAGCACGAGGTCCGAGAGGCCGAGCTCGGCCAGCCGGCCCGTGAGCGCCTCGGCGGCCCTGCGGTGCCCGGCCACGTACAGGACCGTCCGACCGCTGGCTGCGGCGTCCGCGACGACGGCGGCGAGCGTCCCGGCGACATCGGCCCCCGCCGGGGCGTCGAGCAGCAGGTGGTGACCGGCCGCGATCACGTCGAGCACATGGGCCTGGGCGGTGTCGAGATCACCCACGCCGCGCTCCTGCTCGAGCGGGCGGTCACCGGCGAGCTGGGCGGGCAGCGGCTGGGTCAGGGCGTCGGCGGCGCGCTGGTCACCGGCGACGGCGGCGATGACCTCGTGCTCGCGCATCACCCCGGTCAGGGCGTCGAGGTCGTCGACGAGGGTCTGCTCCGGGTGCACGAAGGTGCCGATGACGACCCTGTCGGCGAGCTCGAAGCCGTCGAGCACCGCCGCCCCGAGCCCGCCGATCCGGCCGAGCGCAGGGCGCGGGTCGAAGCCCGAGGCGGTGAAGGCGGCCCTGCCCAGCGCAGCGGGGTCGAGGAGCGCTCCGCGGCGGCGCAGTGCAGAGGCGAGCAGCGGGTTGATCTCGAGCGAAGGCTCGAGGATGAGGTCGTAGTCGGCCTCGCCGCGTCCGCGCGGGGTGATCGCCACGGGACGCAGGAGGACCGGGGCCTTCATGCGGCGCACCGTGCTCGCCTGCTCGACGCCGGCGCGCGCGTCCTCGGTCGAGATGGTGTCCCCCTCGCTGGCGTCGGCGGGGTCCACCTCCTCGGTCCACGAGGCGATGCCGATGGCGAGGAAGGCCGAGGCGAGCCCGTAGCGGACCGCATGGTCCTCGGCCTGCGCGCCGACCGCGCGCGCACGGCGCTTGGCCTGGACGAGGGCCGAGCCCTCGCGGACGAGGTTGCTCAGCCGCGTGGGCCGCCCGGCGAAGAGCTGGGCGATCCCCGAGGGGTGCGCTGCCGAGAGGTCGAGCTGCGCCTCGCCGAGCCGGTCGACGTCGCTCAGCGCCGAGGTGCCCGAGCGCGCGACGAGGGCGGCCCGCCAGACCTGGCTCGCACGGTCGACCAGGTCCCGGGTGCTGGCGACCGGGACGGCGACGGGGCCCTCGGGCCGGGACTCGTCGGGTCCCGTGCCGGGGATGGGCGCGGGAATCACACCAGCACGCTAACGGCAGTGCGTCACGGCGGCCGGTCAACGCGCCGAAGGAGGCCAGGAGCACCCCCTCAGGCGCCGCGACGCCCCCACGACACGAACGGCCCGCCTGGCGCTGAGCGCCTGACGGGCCGTTCGAAGACGAAGACGGTGCGCACCGCGCAGGGGGCAGGCGATGCGCACCGTCGGGCTCAATTCTGACGTCGCGGGGACCCATCCGTCAAACGCAACGGGCAGACCAGGAGAATCCACCCGATCGGCGGCCCTCCTCGCGCCGCACCCTTCATCCGGGGGCCCCTCGTGCCGATGAAGGGGCATGGTGCTCGACGCGACGGAGGTGCGACCGGCGGACTTCTGGCGACGCCACTTCCGCTCGGGGCTCGTGCTCTCCTACGCCCTGCCCGCCTCCGGGATCGTGCGCACCCTGATGAGCCCTGGCACCCCGCACGGCGCCACGATCGTCTGGATCTGCGTCGCGGTCGCCGCGCTGACCCCGCTGATGCTCCTGGTGCCCGTCGACAGGCTGGTCGCCGCCGGTCGCGCCCATCTCGCCTTCTACGCGTGGGAGGCGCTGGGCATCGCGCTGATCAGCGTCGTCATCGCGCTCGACGGCGGCTCGGGGAGCGCGTACCGCTCCCTGCTCTTCGTCGTCATCGCCCACGCTGCCCTCGCCTTCCCGCCGGCGGGGACGGTCGGCGTCGGCCTGGCCTCCGTCCTGGCCTACGGTGCCCTCGCGGCCTTCGGACCCGCGACGAACCTCGCCGACACCGTCCTGGTCGCGGGCTCGCTCGCCATGGCGACGGCCGTCTGCGCGATGGCCTCGCAGAGCTACCTGACGCTCAACCGCAGGATCAGCGACATCGCCCAGGCAGCGACGACGCTCGCGGAGCACGACGGGCTGACCGGTTGCTTCAACCACCGCACCTTCTACGACAAGGTCGAGGCCGCCGTGCGGGAGACCCCGGAGGACCGGTCGGTGAGCGTCCTCGTCCTCGACGTCGACAACTTCAAGGCGGTCAACGACGAGTACGGGCACCCCGTCGGCGACGAGCTCCTCTCGGCGCTCGGGGCCGAGCTCCGACGTTCCTGCCGCTCCGCCGACGCGCCCGGCCGCATCGGCGGGGACGAGTTCGCCCTGCTGCTCGTCGGGGCCGACCAGAAGGCGGCGCGCCTGACCTCTGCGCGGCTGAGCGCGCGGATCGCGGCCGGCCTGCTCCCGCACGGCGCGACGGTGACCATCGGCGCCGCGACGGCCCCCGGCGGCACCTCCGCCCACAAGCTCGTCGCCGACGCCGACGCCGCGCTCTACGCAGCGCGACGCCGGATCCGCGGCGAGGCGGCTAGCCGACCGGTTCGGTCGCCAGTGCGTCCATGATCGGCTCGAGGGCCGTCCACCACTGCTCGAACGGCCGGTTCACCGACATGTCGACGAGGTCGGACATCGTCTTGAGCGGGATGGTCGCAAGGTGCCCGTCGCTCAGCCCGACGAAGCCCCACTCGCGCTTCTTCGCGGTGATCTGCGCCGAGAGCCAGTCGACGCAGTAGGCCGCGAGCCTCGTCGCCTGGACCCGGTCGAAGGGCGTCGGGTTCCCGCCCTGCTGCAGGTGACCGAGGACCATCGGGCGGACGTCGAAGGCTCCGCCGGACTCCTCGGCGAAGAGCTGGCACATGAAGTCGGTGGTGTAGCCCGAGCTGACGGCCTCGTTGCGGATCGCGAGGTGGAAGCGGCGCCCAGCGGCGAAGCTCGCCCTCATCTCGGCGACGTCGGCCGAGAGGTCCGCGAGCGTGACGCCCTTCTCGTGCAGGTACACGCGCTCCGCGCCGACGGACAGCGCACCGACGAGGGCGAGGTAGCCGCAGTAGCGGCCCATCACCTCCACGACGAAGCAGCGCCGGGAGGCCATCGCCGACTGCTTGAGGCGGTCGACGGCGCTGACGATCTCGCACAGCGCGGTGTCGGCACCGATCGACATCTCCCAGCCCGGGAGGTTGTTGTCGATCGTCGCGGGAAGGCAGATGACGGGGATCTGGAAGCCCGGGTAGCGGTCGCGCTCCTGGAGCATCCGGTAGGTGGCCTCGTAGGCGCGGTGACCGCCGATGACGAGCAGGGCGTCGATCTGGTGGTTCTCCAGCGCACGGCTCACGGCGTAGTACTGCTCGACGCTCGGCATGGCGCGGCTCGTGCCGAGCTCCGCCCCGCCGATCCCCACCCAGCCCTCGACGTCGCCCCAGGTCAGCTCGCTGACCTGGCCGTCCATGAGGCCCTGGAAGCTCCCCCTGACACCGAGCATCGTGTGCCCGTTGGAGATGCCGAAGCGGACGGCTGCCCGGACGGCGGTGTTCATCCCCGGCGCGAGACCGCCGGCGTGCAGGATCGCGATGCGCGATCCCGTGCCGGTCTGCGTCGGGGCGACCTTCGCGATACCGCGGAAGACGCGGACCATCTCGGAGAACGAGGCGCCGCGCCCCGCCATCGCAGCCTCGTAGTCGCCGGCGTCGACGAGCCGGGAGATCTCCTGCGTGGCCTCGACGGCGGCCATCAAGGGGGTGCGGTGCACGCGGTTGTTGCGCACGCCGATGAGCTGCGGCTCGTGGTCCGGCCCGGCGGTGACGACCTCGAGCGCTGCCGCGTGGCCGACGACGGTGGGCATCCAGCGGTCGTAGGCGCTCGGCGTCCCACCACGCTGGACATGCCCGAGGATCGTCACGCGGGTGTCCTCACCCAGGCGGTCCTGGAGCAGGTCCCGGACGTCCTGACTGGTGATCGGGTTGCCCGCCCGGTCGCGCGCGCCCTCGGCGACCACGACGATGCTGTCGCGGCGCCCGGCGGCGCGGCCGGCGCGCAGCCGCTCGCAGAGCTCGTCCTCCCAGCCCTCACCAGGCGGGTACTCCGGGATGAGCGCGTAGTCGGCGCCACCGGCGATCGCGCTCATCAGCGCGAGGTACCCGCAGTGCCGCCCCATGACCTCCACGACGAAGGAGCGCTGATGGCTCGCTGCCGTGCTGGACAGCGCGTCGATCGCCTCGAGGATCCGGTGCAGGGCGGAGTCCGCCCCGACGGTCATGTCGGTGCCGACCATGTCGTTGTCGATCGAGCCGACGACGCCGGCGATGATGAGGTGGCCGTGGTGCGCCGCCTGCTCGGCGGTGATCTCGCCCTGCTCGACGAGCTCGGCCAGCAGTCCTGACCACTCGCTGCGGAAGAGGTCCGTCCCGGTGAGCGAGCCGTCGCCGCCGATGACGACGATCCTGTCGATGCCGTGCCGGACCATGTTGCGCGCGGCCTTGAGCCGACCCTCGCGCTGCCGGAACTCCTTCGAGCGGGCCGTGCCGATGACGGTGCCGCCGCGGTGCAGGATCGAGCCGACGGATCCCCACTCGAACTTCTGGATCCGGTCGCCGCCGTCGACGAGCCCCTGGAGCCCCTCGTAGACGGCGTACACGTCGGCGCCGGCGCCGATGGCCGTCCGCACGACCGCCCGGACCACGGCGTTCATCCCCTGGGCGTCGCCACCGGAGGTCAGGACGGCGATCGCGGTACGGGGGGCTGGGCTGCTGGGCTCGGTCGACTCGTCCATCGCTCGTCTCTCGGTCAACGGTGGGGCGCGCACGAGCCTACGGGCCACGCCGGGACAAAGGGCAGGCCCATCGTCGGACGACTCGCGGTCGGGCCCGTGCTCCGTCAGGTCGCGGCGGTTCCGGGCTCCGCCACGGCCTCGGTGCGCGGAGCCTGCACGGCCGGCTCGTCTGCTGTCCGCGCGGGCTGCTGCGCTGCCCCCTTGGGGGCTCGAGCGCCCGACGCCGAGCCGGCGCCGAGGTCGTCGAGGAGGGCGTCGCGGACGATCCGGCGGGGGTCGTACTGACGCGGGTCCAGCGACTGCCAGTCCACGTCCCCGACCTGCTCGCCGAGCTCCTCGTCGACGCGGGCCTTGGCCTGGAGGGCATACCTGCGCAGCTGGCGCACGAGCACCCCGAGGCGCGCGGCGTACTGCGGGAGCCGGTCGGGCCCGACGACGGCGACCGCCACGACGAGCATGACGAGCGCCTCTCCACCGTTGATCCCGAACATCAGCGCCTCCCTCCGGCGACGGACATGTCTTCCTCGGCCAGGTCCTCGGAGTCGAGGCTCGGCAGCCCTTCGGCCAGCCGGGCGCGATCCACCCGCCGGTCGTGGAAATGGCAGACGACGATCGCGCCGAAGTACAGGGCGACGATCGGCATCGCGAGCACGATCATCGTGATCGCGTCCGGTGTCGGTGACATCACGGCCGCGAAGACGAACGCGAGCATCACCGCGACGCGCCACCCGCGGGACCACGTCCTGGCCCGGACGAGGCCGACGAGGTTGAGGGCCACCATCACGACCGGGACGAGGAACGCCAGCCCGAAGGCGAGGATCAGCCGCATGACGAACACGAGGTAGCTCTGGGCGTCGATGTAGTTCACCGCCCCGGTCGGGGTGAACTCCGTGAGCAGCTCGACCGCGTTCGGCAGCGCCCACCAGGCCAGCGCCGCCCCGGACAGGAAGAGCGGGACGGAAGCCGCGACGAAGCCCACTGCGTAGCGTCGTTCGCGGCCGCTCAGCCCCGGGGTGATGAAGGCCCAGAGCTGGTAGAGCCACCACGGGCTGGTCGCGAGGACCCCGAGGAAGAGACTGACCTTGAGCTTCATGTCGAACGACGACGCGATCCCCGCGAAGTTCAGCGCGATGACCCCGTGCCGCTCGGCCGCGGTGACCAGCAGCGGCTGCTGCAGGGCCTCGAAGACCGGGTCGTAGAGGAACCAGCCGCCCACGGCACCCAGCACGAGGCCGATGGCCGCGAGGACGACCCGCTTGCGGAGCTCGACGAGGTGCGCGCGGATCGGCATCCGCCCCTCGTCACGGGGGCGCCGCTGGCGGAACGCCATCGGTGGTCAGACGTTCGACTTCGGGCCCGCGTCGGGGCCACCGTCAGCGGGCTCGCGGAGGTCCTTGACCTCGTTCTTGAAGATCTTCATCGACTGGCCGACGCTCTTGGCGAGGTCCGGCAGACGCTTCGCCCCGAAGAGCAGGACGAGGACGACGACGATGACGAGGATGTGCATGGGCTCAAGGCCGTTGCGCAGCATGGCGTACCTCCAGGGTGGGACGGGGTTCGGACGGGACGCTCAGGTTCAGGGACGCGCCGGGTTCGTCGCACCGAGAGGCAGCAGACGGATCGTCCACCTCGCCGGTCCTGCATGCAACTGGTGCTGCGGGAGGACGCCAGGGCCGCAGGATGCGGTGCCGAGGCCGTTCTGGGCGAGGTCGAGGTTGACGTGGACCCGGTCCCCGGCGACGAGGTCGGTCGTGTGGTCGGCGGCGTCCAGCTCCTCGCTCGTCCAGCGCCGTACCGTCAGCTCCAGGGTCGGCTCGCCCTCGACCCGGACGCCGCCGACCGCGCCGCGCAGCTCGGCCCAGCGCACGCCGGTGCGGTTGCCGTTCTCCTGCGGACGGACGTACGGCGTCTGCAGGTCCTCGACCGTGCTGCGGTAGCGACCGACCACGGCGGCCTGACGGAAGTCCGCGTAGGCCTCCCCCGGTCCCCCGCCGAACCACTCGACGTCGGTGATCTCGGCCGGGAGGGACATCCGCAGCCCGAGGCGCGGGAGCGGGACCGTCCAGGTGCCCTCGGGCTCGACCTCGACGGTCAGGACGAGGGCGTCGCCGTCAGCCGTCCACCGGTAGGTGACGAGCATCGCGAGGTCGGTGGCCGCCGGGGCGACGCGGCTCACGACCACGTACTCCTCGCCCTGCCGGCGCTGCTCGACGAGCCGATGGGTCAGCCGGTGCAGCCCGATCTCGCGCCACAGCGGGGCGGTCGGCGGGCCGAAGGTGCCGACGTCGTTGTCCGTCGGCGCACGCCAGAGGTCGAGCCGCGGGCCGTCCACCTCGAGCGAGCCCAGGCGCGCGAGCAGACCGGTCGTCTCGTCGAACTGCCCGAGGTCGAGCAGGGTGTCGACCTCCGCCCGCGGCACCCGGGTCCCGACCTGCGCCTGGCCGAGACCGATGACGTGGCCGGCGCGGGCCCAGGGCAGGTCGCCGGCCGTGACGGCGCGCACGGTGACCCACGTCTCGCGGTCGTGGCGGACGTTCTCGGGCTGCGGGACCGCTACCGAGACGGAGCCCTGCGCGGGGACCACCGGGACCTCGAGCGTCCCGCCGGCGACCTCGAGGCCGTCGACCTCGTGCGCCCAGGTGAAGCGCAGGTCGGAGGTGTCCGCGAAGTCGCGCAGGTTGCCGACGGTCACCGTCCCGGCGGCGACGACGACGACGAGGCGAACCGGCGAGATGACGGCGGCGAACTCGATCAGGCCGGGTGACGGCGTGCGGTCGGGGAAGAGGAGCCCGTCGGCGATGAAGCTGCCGTCGTGCAGCGGCTCGCCGAAGTCCCCGCCGTAGGCGAAGAACTCACGGCCGTCGGGCGTGTGCTGGCGGATGCCGTGGTCGATCCACTCCCAGATGAAGCCACCCTGACAGCGCGGGTAGCGCTCGAAGAGCTGCTGGTACTCCAGCAGCCCGCCGGGTCCGGCACCCATCGCGTGCCCGTACTCGCACTGGAGGAACGGCAGCCCTCGACGGTGGGCGTCGACCGAGGGGTCCGTCGTGACGGGCTCGGCGAGGCGGCCGATCTCGTCGACCTCCTCGTGCGTGGCGTACATCCGGCTGTAGACGTCGACGTAGGACGAGTCCCAGTCGCCTTCGTAGTGGACCGGGCGGCCGGGGTCGCGGCCGTGCACGAGGGCGGCCATCGCCTCGAGGTTCTGCCCGTGACCGGCCTCGTTGCCGAGCGACCAGAGGATGACCGAGGCGTGGTTCTTGTCCCGCTCGAGCGTGCGGCTCATCCGGTCAAGGAGCGCCGGCTGCCACTGCGGGTCGTCGCTCGGGTTGCCACGCCAGTCCAGGAAGAAGAAGCCGTGGGTCTCGTAGTCGCACTCGAGGATCACGTAGAGCCCGTGCTCGTCGCACAGGTCGAGGAAGTCGGGGTGCGGCGGGTAGTGGCTGGTGCGGACCGCGTTGACGTGGTGCTGCTTCATGAGCAGGACGTCGGCGAGCATGTCCTGCGCCGTGACCGAGCGACCGCGGTCGGGGTTCCACTCGTGGCGGTTGACCCCGCGGATCAGGATCGGGCGCCCGTTCACGGTGAGCAGGCCGTCGGCCACCCGGACCGTCCGGAAGCCGATGCGCAGCGAGACCGTCTCACCGCCGGCGAGCAGCGTCGCGTCGTAGAGCCGGGGCTGCTCGGCGGACCACGGCTCGACGGCGCCCAGCGTGTGCGGGCCGTCGGCCGGAACCCGGTCGAGTCCGAGCTCGGGGACCGAGAGGAGCGCGGGGACGTCCGTCTCGACACGCAGCGTGCCGGCGCCGGTCTCGTGGTCGAAGTCGGCGTGCACGAAGACGTCGTCGAGCGCGCCGCTCGGTCGCGAGACGAGGCTCACCGAACGGAAGATCCCGGACAGCCACCACTGGTCCTGGTCCTCGAGGTAGCTCGCGGCGGACCACTGGTGGACCCGCACGGCCAGCACGTTGACGCCCTCGCGCAGGTACGGGGCGACGTCGAACTCCGTGGTCAGCCGGCTCCCCGTCGACCAGCCGAGCTCGACGCCGTTGAGCCAGACCGTGAAGATCGAGTCGACCCCGAGGAAGCGCAGCACGGCGTCTGCGTCCGGCCACCCGGCGGGCAGCTCGAAGGTGCGGCGGTACTCACCGATCGGGGTTCTCGTCGGGGACGAACGGGGGGTCGACGGGGAACGGGTAGCGCACGTTGGTGTACGCCGGGCGACCGTGGCCCTGGAGCTGCCAGTGGCCGGGCACCTCGATCGTGTCCCAGCCTCCCGCGTCGAAGTCGCTCGCCTCGAAGCCCGGCGTGGCGTCGCAGGCCCGCGTGCCGTAGGCGAACTGCCACGTCCCGTCGAGCGGGAGCACCGGCGCGTCGGTCCTCAGGTGGGCCCGTGCTCGACGTCGACCCTCGCCCGGCAGGACGCTGGTCAGCGGCGGGGTGGCGACGTCCATCAGGATGCTCCTTCGTCGGGGCGGGGGGATCGTGCGGACGGGCGGGGACGCGGTGCCCGCGAGCCAGGCTCCATCGTGCCAGATCGGGGGCCGTCGTTCATGCCGTCGCAGTCAGGACGAGAACGACTGCCTGGCCGGGGCCGAGGACCGGCAGGGACAGTCCGACGCTGCCGAGGACGGAGCCGGAGACCACGAGCTGACCGTCGCGTGCGGCCGCGACCCAGCCCGGTTCGGTCCGCTGGATCGTGGCAGGGGCGGGCACACCTGCCGGGAGCGAGACCCGGTACCGCCGCGCCGGGTCAAGACCCGGCAGCGGGCGCAGCCCCGGACGGGTGGATCGGCCGCTGGTCAGCTGCACGAAGGTGAACACGGCGGCCGAGCCGTCCTGAGCGACGACACCGTGCAGGCGCTCCGCCGGCTCGTCGCTGTCGGCGCGGACGACGCGGCCGCTGTGGAGCAAAGGACGCAGCTCCTTGTGCAGCGCGATCCAGCCGCGCAGCTGGTCGAGCTCGGCGGGCGTGCACGCCGTGACGTCCCACTCCAGCCCGGCGTGGCCGAGCAGCGCCGCGGCGCACCTCATCGAGAGGTCGACGTGCCGGAAGGTCGTGTGCGCGACCTCGGGCCCGACGTGCTCGCCGATGAGCTCGGGCGGGAGCAGCAGGCTCGTCCACAGCTGGATGTCGACGCGCTCGAGAGCGTCGTTGCAGTCCGAGGTCCACACTCGGTGGGTGCGGTCGAGGATGCCGAGGTCGATGCGCGCGCCACCGCTGGCGCAGCTCTCGATCTCCAGACCCGGGTGCCGCTCCAGGAGAGCGTCGAGCAGGGCGTAGACCGCCGCCGTCTGGCGGTGCACCGCCGGATGCCCGTCACTGACCGCCTCGAGCAGGTCACGGTTGTGGTCCCACTTGAGGAAGTCGATCCCGTTCTCGGTGACGAGGGCGTCGAGCCGCTCGAGGATGTGCGCCCACGCCTCGGGCTGGGTGAGGTCCAGCACGTGCTGCCCGCGCCACGCCCGGCCGTCCGCCGGACCGAGCACCCACTCGGGGTGTGCGCGCACGAGGTCGGAGTCGAGGTTGACCATCTCGGGCTCGACCCACAGGCCCACCTGCATCCCGAGCGCCCTGACCTGGTCGAACAACGGGGCGAGGCCGTCCGGCCATGCCTCGTCGCTGACCACCCAGTCCCCGAGCGCGACCCGGTCGTTGCGTCGGCCACCGAACCAGCCGTCGTCCAGGACGAAGCGCTCGACCCCGATGGAGGCGGCCGTCCGGGCGAGGGCGAGGAGCCGCTCGAGGTCGTGGTCGAAGTAGACCGCCTCCCAGGTGTTCAGGACGACGGGGCGCGGCGACGACGGGTGCTGGGGGCGGGCACGAAGGCGCTGGTGCAGCCGCGCCGAGAGCCCGTCGAGCCCCTCGGCGGAGTAGACGAAGACCACCGTCGGGGACGAGTGCGCTGCGCCGGGCGCGAGCACGACCTCAGCGGGAGCGAGCAGCTCGCCGCCGCCCAGGACGCTGCCGTGGCAGCCGGCACCCTCGGACAGGCGCTCGACCAGGTGCGTGTGCAGCCCGCTCCAAGCGACATGGCCGGCCCAGACCTCGCCGCGGCGGAACCCGAAGCCCGAGGTCCCCGCACACATCATCAGGGTCGCGTCATGCCCCGTGCGCCCACGGCGGCTCGCCCGCAGTCGCGTGCCGTCCTGGACCTCGAACCGCTGGGGCGCCCGCTCGCGGGTCCATCGACCCGAGAGGTCCAGCCCGGACACCGCACGCTCGGGAAGCGGGAGCAGGTGCTGGAGCGAGACCACCGCGAGCGGGTCGGTCCCGGTGTTGCGCACGGTCACCCGCTCGGTGAGCACGCCGAAGGGGTCGAGGTCGAGGAGGAGCTCGACCTCGACCTCCAGCTCGGCGTCGACCGCGTGCACGGTGACGGCGCTCCCCGTCACCGAGGGCCGCGCTGCGAGCAGGAGCCGAGGCGGGCGGCTCAGCCCGCCGCGGGAGACCTCGAGCCCCGGGGTCCCCGCCCACCCGTCGGACTCCGACGGCAGCAGGGTCAGCGGGATCGGCTCGTCGAAAGCGCTGTGCGGGACGGGCGGCGTCGTGGCGAGGGCGAGCCCGTCGACGTCGGTGCCCAGATCGGCACCCCAGTGCAGGACGCGCGGCAGCAGCGGGCCGGCGACATCGAGGACCACCACGACGCCGGCGGCTCGCAGCGTGACGAGATCGGAAGGGGTGACCGACACGGGAGGTCCTCCGGGGGATCGGGCGGTACGGGCGCCGGCCAGGCACTCGTGCTGGTCGACGGCTGGTGGCGGTGTGCGGGCACGACCGGGCGGACGGGTCGGTCTCAGAAGAGGACCGACCCGCCGGTCGCGCGGCTCCCAGGCGAGAGCCGCGCGACCGAGACGGTCAGCCCTTCGTCGCGCCCATCGTCAGGCCGGACACGAACTGCTTCTGCAGGAGGAAGAACACGATCAGCGTCGGCAGAGCAACGATGATCGACCCGGCAGAGAGCAGGTTGAAGTCCGTGAAGAACTGGCCCTTGAGGTTGTTCAGCGAGCTCGTGATCGGGAACTTGTCACCGCTCTGCAGCAGCACCGTCGCCCAGAAGAACTCGTTGTAGATCCACGTCACCTCGAGCGTGGCGAGTGCCGCGAGCGGCGGCCGGCACAGCGGCAGGGTCAGCTGCCACCACTGCCGGAAGATGCTCGCCCCGTCGACGTCGGCAGCCTCGTAGAGCTCCTTGGGGATCGTCTTCATGTAGTTGCTGAGCACGAAGGCGCAGAACCCCGTCTGGAACGCGGTGTTGATGGCGATCAGGCCCCACAGGCTGTTGAGCATGGTCCCGGAGTCGTTCATCCAGAACGGCAGCGGGATCGCGCGGAACATCCGGTAGATCGGGATCAGCAGGGCCTGGGGCGGCAGCAGGTTCGCCGCCGTGAACAGGCCGAGCAGGGCCAGGTTGAACTTGTAGCTGAACCTCGCCACGACGAACGCCACCATCGAGGACAGCAGCAGGGTGAGGAGGACCGCAGGGATCGTGATCAGCGCCGAGTTCACGAAGTGCAGGGTGAAGTCACCCTGCTGCCAGGCGTTGACGTAGTTGGAGAAGGTGAACCCGCCAAACGACGCGTAGCCGTTCACGGAGGTGAACCCGTAGTCGCGGAAGCTGTTGTACAGCGCCCACACGAGCGGGAACAACCAGATGACGGAGACGGTGATGAGGAAGCCCTGGAGCAACCGACGCTGCGGGGTCACCGGCTTCTTGCGGACATCTCCGGTCAGTGCCGCGCCGTTGCGGGGTCGCACTGCCTGTGCGGTGCTCATCGCTCGTCCTCCTTCATCACGACACGCAGGTACAGGGCGATGAACACCGAGGAGATGATCAGCATGAAGGTCGCCAGTGCCGAGCCGAACCCGACCCGGCTGGCCTCACCGACGACGTTCTGCGTCACCAGCGTGGAGATCAGCTCCAGCCCGTTGCGGCCCTTGTTGATGATCCAGACGAGGTCGAAGGCTCTGAGCGACTCGATGAACGTCACCACGAGGATGATGATGTTGATCGGCCGCATCACCGGGAAGATCACCCGGAAGAACGTCGAGACCTCGTTGCAGCCGTCGATCGACGCGGCCTCGCGGAGCGAGTGGTCGACGGCCTTCAGGCCGGCCAAGTACAGGAGCATGATGTAGCCGACCTGTCGCCAGCAGGTGGCGACGAGAGCGGCCCCGAGGTTGTACTTCTGGTCCCCGAACCAGTCGATGCTGCTGCCGGTGACGGCGTTGAGCAGGCCCTCCTGCTGGGAGAAGATCAGCTGCCAGATGAAGCCGATCAGCGCGAGCGAGAGCACGACGGGCATGTAGAGGGTCATCTGATAGACCCGGGTCCCGCGCAGCTCCTTGTCGAGCAGGATCGCGAGGAACATGCCGAGCGGCGTCG
>CAVZPH010000015.1:0-171137 GCA_963777075.1 uncultured Actinomycetota bacterium
AGTTCATGCTCAACACCCACACGGACGAGCATGGCTACACCGAGTCTACACCCCGTACATGGTCAATGCCGATTCGCTGCGCGGCACCGGCCAGTTGCCGAAGTTGAAGCCGATCTGTTCTCGGTCAAAAAAGGCGGGCCGAAGGCGAGGGCGAGACCTTCTACCTGATTCCGACCGCGGAAGTATCGGTGACCAACATTGTGCGCGATGAGATCGTTGCCGCCGACCAGTTGCCGCTCAAGATGACTGCGCACACGCCATGCTTCCGTTCGGAAGCGGGCGGCTATGGGCGCGACACGCGCGGCATGATCCGCCAGCACCAGTTCGACAAGGTGGAAATGGTGCAGATTGTGCATCCGGACACATCGTACGACGCGCTGGAGGAGATGGTCGGCCACGCCGAAACGATTCTGAAGAAACTGGGCTTGCCGTACCGCGTGATGACGCTGTGCACCGGCGACATGGGCTTTGGCGCGACCAAGACTTACGACCTGGAAGTCTGGCTGCCGGCGCAGAACACGTATCGCGAGATTTCGTCGTGTCGAACTGCGAGGCCTTCCAGGCGCGCCGCATGCAGGCACGCTTCCGCAACGCGCAGGGCAAGCCGGAGCTGCTGCACACCCTGAATGGTTCGGGCCTGGCCGTGGGCCGCACGCTGGTGGCGGTGCTGGAGAATTACCAGCAGGCCGACGGCAGCGTGATCATTCCGGAGGTGCTGCGCCCGTACATGGGCGGTCTGGAGCGGCTGACGCCGGCTGCGTGAGGGGAAACGAGGGATTTTGGATTTTTTGCGATTTCCCTCTTCCGTTTTTCTCAGGCTTTGCTATAATCTTGTCCTCGCAGCAGTTAGCGAAAAGAATTTGAAGACCACCCTTGTGCTACTTAGCTGGCCAAGAGTTCAAATGAAACACCGGAGAGGTGGCAGAGTGGTCGAATGTACCTGACTCGAAATCAGGCGTAGGGTTTCCCCCTACCGTGGGTTCGAATCCCACCCTCTCCGCCAGTTGTAGAGAAAAAGCTCCCGCACGGGAGCTTTTTTTTTGCGCGTCCTCCCATCGCGCTACAATGCAATGATCGACGCCGGTAGGGCCTTGGCTGTGCAAATAAGCGGGTTGATACCGGCGGGCTCGTGCAAGGAGAGCCTGTTGAACAGAATGACCGATGCGGCACGCGATGCGTTCGCCAATCTGTCGCGCGCCGGGCAGCAGTGGCTGTTCTTCGGTGCCGCGCTCGCGGTCGAAGTGGCAATCTTCATCGTCGATGTCCTGGCTGGCAGCGGCGTACGCCTGCATACGCTGTACAGCCTTCCCGTGTCCGTGATTGCCTTAAAGTGTGAACGGCGCTGGATGCGACGCACCGCCTTTGTGATGTCGATGGCGTTCCAGATGTTCACGTACTGGCGGGACCAGATCCCGTGGTTTGAGTACATCCTCGATGCGTCCGTTGCTGCCGTGTCGTTGCTGCTGGCCATGGCGCTGGCGGGGATGGCGCGGGTCGACCATCAACGTGCCGTGGAACTGGCGACCAGCGATGAATTGACTGGCATTGCCAATCGACGTGCGTTTTTTGCAGCGGCCGATGCCGAGATCATCCGGCAAAAGCGCAGAGGCGGCGTGCTTCTGCTCGCCGTGCTGGACCTTGACGGCTTCAAACTGCTCAACGATACCCGCGGACACCGCGCTGGCGACGATGCCCTGCGCCTGTTGTCATCCATTCTTGTCCGCTCGGTGCGCATCTCCGATACGCCGGCACGCGTCGGTGGCGATGAGTTTGCCATGCTGATGCCTGGCATGCCGGAAGAAGAGTGCGGTGCGTTTTGCAAGGAAATTACGGATGAGATCGCTCGCAGCATGGCCGCCGCCGGTTTTCCGATCACGGCCAGCGTCGGCTTCGCCAGTTTCGACGCGCCACCTGCGTCGAGCACGGCCGCTGTCGCGCAAGCCGATGCCGCCATGTATTGCGTCAAACTGGCCGCCCGCTGCGCGCGCACACGGTAAGTGCGCGGTTGCGACGGTGCAGCGCGACGATACGCCATCCGAGGCGTTGCCGCGTTGGCGTAGCGCAACAGTAAAAACAGCTTTAGTTGCCATGTTGCAAGCTCGTCTGTACACTAAGCTCTTGGTAAGTGCGTTATGCTCCCAATACTTACCGCGTTCCTCCTCGCCCAGACCCGCGAGTTTCGTCGATGCCAGGCAACCTATTCCTGGATTTTCTTAACTCGCAGGCTCAGCGGCTACCTCCGGTGATCCTGTTTATGGAGCGGCTTCAAGCCGGAGTACTGTCATGTTGAAAGTCTTTTTCGCCCCAGGAAAACGCCTGATGCGCTCCATGCGCATGCCCGCGAAATTCACGCTGATCATCGCCACCTTGCTAGTGCCGCTGTTCATGCTGTCCTACTTGTATGTGGCCAAGGCGAATGCCGACCTGGAATTTGTTGCCAGTGAACGCGATGGGGTCGAGCAATTCCGCATGATCGGTCCGGTCTCGGAATTGACGCTGCATCACCGCGGCCTGGCCTTGCAAACGCTGCTCGAGCAGGGCGACGAGGCGCGCACAACACAGAGTGCTGCCGCGGTGGAGGCCGCACTGGCCAGGGTCGAGCAAGCCTTGGCAAAGGATGATCCCTTCAAGCTGGCCCCATCGTTCCAGAAAATCAAAACCGATTGGCAAAAAGCAAGCACAACGCAGTACACGGAAGTCAGTCAGATCACGACCGATTCTGTTGCCTTGGCCAATGCCATTGTGGCGTACCAGGCGCAAATCAGCGAGCGTTCGCAGCTGGCGCTCGACCCCGACGTGGCCAGCTACTACCTGATGATTGCGGCGACCGACAAACTGCCTTCGCTGATCAGCAACCTGGCACCGCTGCGTGGCCTGGCGGCCTATGCCGCCGCCAAACCCGAGGAACTGGCCGCGACGCGCCTGCGCCTTGCCGGCTTCATCGCGCTGGTGAAGTCGGACAGTGCCGGCACCCAGGCCGCGATTGCCCGCGCCGGCGCCGCGCGCGCCGATCTGGTTGCCCATATCGATACTTCCCTCTTTGGCGCACTCGACGAGTATCTGGCCCGTGTGCAGAGCCGGGCATCATGAGCGGTACCAGCGCGGACGCGACTGCGCTGTTCAATGGCGGAACGGTGGCCCTGGCCGAAGATGGTCAGTGTCCGCGATAGCGGCCTTGGCGGACTGGAAGCGGAACTGGCGGAACGGCAGGAACTGTTGCGCACCGAGCGCCTGGTCATGCTTGTCGGTGTCGCGCTGGCGCTGATGGTCGCGGCGTATTGCCTGGTGTCGTTCTTTATGTCCGCCCAGAGCGGCTTCAAGGGCATTGCCAGCCGCGTCGAACGGCTCGGCCAGCGGCGATCTGATCCCATCCTCGGCTGCCACTGGCAACGATGAAATTTCCGAATCGCTGAACAATTTTCGCACCGGCATCAGCGCGCTGGCCGCCATCGTGCACGGTGTGCGCGAATCGGCTGAATCGATCAGCGATGCGACCGCCGAAATCGCTGCAGGCAATAATGACCTGGCCGAACGGGGCTCGCGCATTGCCGGTACCGTCCAGCAAACGTCGGAAAACATGAACTCGCTGGCAGAGAAGGTCAGTGCCAACCTTGCCAGCGCTCAGCAGGCAACCCAATTGTCTGCCAATGCGCTCAAGGTCGCCAGTTCGGGCGAGTCGATCGTGGCGCAAGCGATGGAAAAAATGACGGAAATTACCGCTTCGTCCCGTCAAATTGGCGAGATCACCGAAGTCATTAATTCCTCGTGTACGAGGACTCGACGATCCCGGCCGACAGCGCCGGCGGGTACACGGTCCTCGGGCACATCACGAACGGGCTCGACCTCGTCCAGCAGGTGGGCGCGGCCGGGATCAGCACAGACAGCCCGCCGGCACCGGCGACGCCGGTGACGATCGAGAAGGTGGAAACCAAGTGAGCGACGACGACCTGACCCCGACCGAGGCCGAGGTGTCGACGACGCCCGAGGCCACCCCCGAGCCGATCACCGAGACGATCGAGGAGCCGGCGACGCAGGCCGTCGCGGGCGAGCCCGTCGCCGACGAGCCCGTCGTTGCTGAAGCCCTCGAGGCAGCGGCGCAGACCGCTCCCGTGACAGCCGAGCCGATCGTGGCCGAGGAGCCTGCGGCTCCCGTCGAGCAGCCGACCGTCGAGGAGGCCCCCGTCGAGGAGGCCGCAGTCGTGGCCGAGGAGCCTGCGGCTCCCGTCGAGCAGCCGACCGTCGAGGAGGCCCCCGTCGAGGAGCCCGCCGTCGCGGCGGCTCCGACCGCGCGGCCCACACCGCGACCGGTCCCCCGGCCCGTGCCCCGTCCGACCGCCCGGCCCGTCGCCGTCACCCCGGCGGAGATCGGTGCCTCGGTGAGCGCCGGCCTCAGCGGAGCCGCGATCATCCCGCCGGACCTCTCCCCGGCCGAGGCGGCCGAGGCAGCGACCTGGGGTCGAGTCGACGAGGACGGCACCGTGTGGCTCCGCCAGGCGGACGGCGAGCGTTCCGTCGGGCAGATCCCCGGCATCGCGCCCGACGAGGCCATCGCGTTCTACGTCCGGCGCTACGCCGACCTGCACGCCAAGATCGCGCTGGCCGAGGCACGTCTGGCCACCGACGTCGCTCCCAAGGAGCTCGAGGCGACGGTCGCGAGCCTGACCGAGGAGCTCGCCGAGCCCGCTGCCGTCGGGGACCTCGATGCGCTGCGCACCAGGCTCGCCGCGATCGCGTCGACGACGGCCGAGCGCCGCGCCGCCGCGGACGCCGAGCGCGCCGCCGCGAAGCTCGTCGCCCTGGAGGCACGCACGGCCCTCGTCGAGGCCGCCGAGAAGATCGCCTCGACCGATCCCGAGAAGATCCAGTGGCGTCCCGCCGGCGAGCAGCTCCGTGAGCTCCTCGACGCCTGGAAGGAGGCCCAGCGCACCGGACCCCGGGTCGACCGTCCCTCGGAGGACGCGCTGTGGAAGAGGTTCAGCCACGCTCGGTCCACCTTCGACCGTGAGCGCCGGCGCTACTTCGCCGAGCTCGAGAAGGCCGGGAGCGCGGCGAAGTCCGCCAAGTCCGAGCTCGTCGCGAAGGCCGAGGCCCTCGCGTCCAGCACCGAGTGGGGACCCACCTCCGGCGCCTTCCGCGACCTCATGGCCCAGTGGAAGCTCGCCGGCCGTGCGAGCCGCAAGGACGACGACATGCTGTGGGAGAAGTTCCGCGCAGCCCAGGACCGCTTCTTCGCGGCCCGCGACGCCGCAGCGCAGCAGACGGACGCCGAGTTCGGCGCCAACCTCGCGGTCAAGGAGGCCCTGCTCGTCGAGGCCGAGGCGCTCGTCCCCGTCAAGGACATCGCGGCCGCCAAGCGTGCCCTGCGCAGCATCCAGGAGCGTTGGGAGGACGCGGGCAAGGTGCCCCGCGGCGACATCCAGCGCATCGAGGCCCGACTGCGCGCCGTCGAGCAGGCGGTGAAGGACGTCGACCAGGCGCAGTGGACGAGGTCCAACCCGGAGACCAAGGCCCGTGCGGAGGGCGCGCTCGCGCAGCTCGTGTCCGCGATCGCCCAGCTCGAGGCGGACCTCGAGCGGGCGACCGCCGCGAAGGACTCGCGCCGCATCGCCGAGGCGAAGGCCGCCCTCGACGCCCGCCGCGCCTGGCTCGAGCAGATCGAGAAGGCAGCGGCGGACAACCGCTGACGAAGGCACGAGGCCCCGGTCGCTCACGAGCGGTCGGGGCCCCGTGCACTCCCGGACGGCTCAGCCGACGGTGCGGTGCCCCCTGCCCCGTCTCCGATGTGCCTCCGCGACGGGCACCCCCATGGGTGCGCCCGCTCGGAGTCGGCGATCGGGTTCCGGGGGCGCCGGTGTCCCCGCCTCCCAACATCGTGTGGTACGACTTCCACGAGCCGACTTCAGGCCACGTCACTTCTGCCAGGGGGCCGTTGATGGAAGCGAGGTCGCGGACGCGATCCCAGTGCACTGTCCCGCCGGCCGCCGCAGGCGACTGATGCGGCGAGCCGTTGTGGCCGCGATGGGCGGCGGTGTCCTCATGCTGGCCGCCACCGGGTGCACGTCGTCAACCGCTGTGCCCGATCCATCCACACCGGATCCGATGCCGTCGGCGCTGGTCTCGACTTCGCCGTCGAGCGTGGCGCCGGTGGTCGGAGGCGTGTTCGAGTGGGGTGATGGCACGGCGCTGGACGCCGTGGACATCGACCCGGCCACCGCATCGCTTGCGGTCGCCGGCACTGACTACTCGGTGGTGTACACCGTCCCTGCCGGCTCGCAGAGACGTGACCTACCTCGTCCCTCTTGCGCTCCGGAGCGATGGGACGCTGGTGGCAGAGCAGGTACCACCCCACTCCTATGACGGCGGCCAGTGGTTGACGAAGTCGTCCACCGTCGGAGTCTTCGACGGGACGTCGTTCGCACCGTTCACCGGGATGCCGACCATCGCCGGCGATCACCCTCGTCAGGCGTACGCCGCCGCGGCCCAGGACGATACGGTCGCCTGGGCGGAGACCGATAGCACCGACCTCTACCAGTCCACGTGGCGCATGTTCTCCGCTGACGCTCACGGCCGGGTGCACCTGGTGGCGCGCGCCGAGGAGATCAAGGACGGTGGCTTGCCGTACGTCGACGGTGACAGCACGCCGGTCCTCATCGACGGGCGCATGTACTGGGCGACCGCTGCGCCGACGGGTGACACCTCGGTCGAGGAAGGTGCCGAGGGCTCCTACCGGATGGACGTGGTGTCCAGGGCGCCGGACGGCAGCGGACCCCTGGTGGTCGAAGCGACCGGGGTGGCGCAGCCCGCGGGCAACGCCACAGGGACCTACGTCGTCCGCTCGGCCATGGACGACCCGGACGTGGCCGCCGACACCGTCACCGTGGAACGGGTCACCGGCGACGGCGCGACCCACGTGCTCCTGCGGTGGACCGGCGCGGTTGGTGGGCACCTGACCGGCCTCAGGGGGGACGGGGACCAGCTCGTCTTCGCCACCACGACCGAGACCGGCAGCGGAGGCGCCATCTACGTCGTGGACACCCGCGCGCAGACAGCACGACGGATCGCGCTCCGCAGCTCCGGGCGTAGCGCGTCGCTCGCCCTGTGCACCGGGCGCCTGCAGTGGTCGGAAGCGGACGCGGAGGGCCAAGGCCGATCCGAACCGACCTACGTCCTCGACCTCGCCTCGCACGGTCTGGCCAGGATCGACGTCGACAACGCCTTCAGCGGCGCGATGTGCGGAGGTGGATTCCTTGCCTGGAGCCAGCTGGAAGCGGGCGCTGGGACGACGGCCTCCACCGTCGTGGCACGGTGGACACCCCACGGGTAGGCGCCGCGAACCCGAACCCGCTGCCCATGGCGCCCATCCTTCCGAGAGACGCTCACCAGAAGGGCCGCAGAGCCCGCCCGCGTTGCTCCCCCGACCGGTAGTCCCTCGTGGGCCTCGCTCAGCCGAAGGTGAGGTCGGCCGCCTTCGAGCCGGTGATCCGGTAGACGTCGTACACGCCGTCGATCTTGCGGACCGCGGCCAGGACCGAGTTGAGGTGAGTCGTCTCGGCCATCTCGAAGACGAAGCGGGAGATCGCCACGCGGTCGCGTGAGGTAGAGACCGTCGCGGACAGGATGTTCACGTGGTGGTCGGAGAGCACCCTGGTCACGTCCGACAGGAGCCGGCTGCGGTCGAGCGCCTCGACCTGGATCTGCACGAGGAACACCGAGCCCGAGTCGGCGTCCCACTCGACCTCGACCATGCGCTCGGGCTGCTCGCGCAGGCCGACGACGTTGGCGCAGTCGGTCCGGTGGACGCTCACGCCAGCACCGCGCGTGACGAAACCGATGATGTCGTCACCGGGGACGGGGGTGCAGCACTTGGCGAGCTTGGTCCAGACGTCCGAGACACCCTTGACCCGCACGCCCGCCTCACCGGTGCGCGAACGGTGCTGGGCGCGGCCGGGCCGCGTGACCTCGGCGATGTCCTCCTCGGCCGAGGACTCACCGCCGATCGACTGCACGAGTCGCTGGACGACGGTGCTCGCCGCGACCTGCCCCTCGCCGATCGCCGCGTAGAGGGCCGAGACGTCGGCATGGCGCATCTCGTTGGCCAGGGTGACCAGGGCCTCATGGGACAGCAGTCGCTGCAGGGGCAGGTTCTGCTTGCGCATCGCCTTGGCGAGCGACTCCTTGCCGTGCTCGATCGCCTCCTCGCGGCGCTCCTTGGAGAACCACTGGCGGATCTTGTTGCGGGCCCGGGGGCTCTTGACGAAGGCGAGCCAGTCGCGGCTCGGGCCGGCGGACTCCGCCTTGGAGGTGAGGATCTCGACGACGTCGCCGTTCTCGAGCCGCGAGTCGAGCGGGACGAGCCGCTTGTTGACCCGGGCGCCCATCGTCCGGTGCCCGACCTCGGTGTGCACGGCGTACGCGAAGTCGACAGGAGTCGATCCGCCGGGAAGGGCCACGACCTCGCCCTTCGGCGTGAAGACGTAGACCTCGGCGCCACGGATCTCGAAGCGGAGCGAGTCGAGGAACTCCGAGGGGTCGGCCGTCTCCTTCTGCCAGTCGACGAGCTGACGCAGCCAGGCCATGTCGCTCGAGGCGTCCGTGGACGAGCCGCCGGGATGCTTCGCGTTCTCCTTGTACTTCCAGTGCGCGGCCACGCCGTACTCGGCGCGGCGGTGCATGTCGTAGGTGCGGATCTGGATCTCGACCGGACGCCCGCCGGGCCCGATGACCGTCGTGTGCAAGGACTGGTACATGTTGAACTTGGGCATCGCGATGTAGTCCTTGAACCGGCCGGGTACCGGGTTCCATCGCGCGTGCAGGGCACCGAGGGCCGCGTAGCAGTCCTTCACCGAGTCGACGAGCACCCGGACACCCACGAGGTCGTGGATGTCGGAGAAGTCCCGACCGCGGACGATCATCTTCTGGTAGATCGAGTAGTAGTGCTTGGGCCGGCTGCTCACGGTGCAGCGCACCTTCGCGGCCTTGAGGTCCTCGCTGACCTGCTCGCGGACCTTGTTGAGGTACTCCTCGCGCGCCGGTGCCTGCTCGGCCACCAGGTGGACGATCTCGTCGTAGATCTTGGGGTAGAGCGTCGCGAACGAGAGGTCCTCGAGCTCCCACTTGATCGTGTTCATCCCGAGACGGTGCGCGAGCGGCGCGTAGATCTCCAGGGTCTCCCGGGCCTTGCGCTCGGCCGAGGCCGTCGGCACGAACTTCCAGGTACGGGCGTTGTGCAGGCGGTCGGCGAGCTTGATGACCAGGACGCGGATGTCCCGCGCCATCGCCACGACCATCTTGCGGACCGTCTCGGCCTGGGCGGCCTCGCCGTAGACGACCTTGTCGAGCTTCGTCACGCCGTCGACGAGCATCGCGATCTCGTCGCCGAAGTCGGCCGTGAGCTGCTCGAGCGAGTAGTCGGTGTCCTCGACGGTGTCGTGCAGCAGGGCCGCGGCGAGCGTCGGGGGCGTCATCCCGAGCTCGGCGAGGATCGTCGCGACCGCGACCGGGTGGGTGATGTACGGGTCGCCGCTGCGGCGCAGCTGACCGCGGTGCGCGCGGTCGGCGGCGACGTACGCCTTGGCGATCACCGAGACGTCGGCCTTCGGGTGGTTCGCCCGGACCGCGACGAGCAGCGGCTCGAGGATCGGCGAGGCCGTCGAGGCCGGCCTGGTCGCGAAACGCACGAGTCGCTGGCGGACCGAGGCGCTGCTGGCGGGCACGTCGCCGGGTGACGGTGCGGCACCCGCAGGCACGGGAAGGGGCGAGCCCTCGTGATCAGCCATCGCCACCTCCCCCGTGTCGTCCCACCATCCTACGGACTGATGGCGTCCGGCCCGACGGCGCCGGTCAGTAGGCGAGCAGCGCCTCGACCGGGACGCCGTCCAGCTTCGCGCGGCCCTCGAGGGCGAGGAGCTCCATGAGGAAGCTCATCCCGACGACCTCGGCACCCGCGTGACGCAGCAGCTCGACCGTCGCGGCGGCCGTGCCCCCCGTCGCCAGGACGTCGTCGATCACCAGGACACGGGCTCCTGCCGTGACGGCGTCCTGGTGGACCTCGAGGACGGCGGAGCCGTACTCCAGGTCGTAGGAGCCGGAGAAGATCGCCCGGGGCAGCTTGCCCTCCTTGCGGACCGGGACGAAGCCCACGCCGAGCGCGACGGCGACAGGGACGCCGAGCAGGAAGCCGCGTGCCTCCATCCCCGCGATGAGGTCGACCGGCGGCGCGATCTCCGCGAGGTGACGGACGACCTCCCCGAAGAGCGGCCCGTCGGCGAGCAGGGGCGTGATGTCCCGGAAGGTGACCCCCGCCTGCGGGTAGTCAGGGACGTCACGGACGCGCGAGCGGACCCGATCGGCGAGCGAGGCGCTCACGAGGTCCGTCCACCGGGTCCGGTGGTCTTGCGACGACGCGGCTGCGCCTGGTTGCCCAGGTGGTGGCCGGGGATCGCCGCACCGACGCGCACCGGCACGACCTCCGCCTCGCCGCCGTCGGCCACGGCGGCAGCGCGCGCCGCGAGCACCTTGGCCGTGTGCTCCTTGATCGCCGGCTCCCGCTCTCGCAGGCTCACCTCGAAGGGCGTCGCGATGAAGATCGAGGAGAAGGTCCCGATGATGATCCCGATGAACAGCGCGAGAGCGATGTCGCGAAGCGTGCCGGCACCGAGCAGGAAGGCGCCGATGAAGAGGATGCCGCTGACGGGCAGGAGAGCGACGACCGAGGTGTTGATCGATCGGACGAGCGTCTGGTTGACGGCGAGGTTGGCCATCTCCCCGTAGGTGAAGCGGCGCTGCTCGGTGACCTTCGCGGTGTTCTCGCGGACCTTGTCGAACACGACGACCGTGTCGTAGATCGAGTACCCGAGGATCGTCAGGAAGCCGATCACCGTGGCCGGGCTGACCTCCCAGCCGACGCCCGCGTACAGGCCCACGGTGATCACCAGGTCGTGGACGAGGGCGACGAGCGCGGCGACGGCCATCCGCCATGCGCGGAAGTACGAGGGCCATGACGATCGTCACCAGGACGAGGAAGACGATGAGCGCGCGGATCGCCTTGCCGGAGACGTCGGCTCCCCAGGTCGGCCCGATGAAGGTCTTGGAGATCTGCGTGATCGGGACGTCGTAGGCCGGCGCGAGCCCCTCGGCGACCTCGATCGTCTCGGTCGTCGCTGAGCTTGGAGGTCTGCACCCGGACCGAGCGACTCGCCGACGGTGGTCACGCGGGCGACCTCGTCGGGCTTGACCGCCGTGACGGCGTCGAGCGCCGGCTGCTGGGCGAGCGTCGTCGCGTCCGAGACGCGTGAACTCCGAGCCGCCCTTGAACTCGATGCTCGGGTTGAGCCCGCGCACGGCGAGCAGGCCGATCGAGATCGTCGAGCAGCACGGCCGAGATCACGTACCAGCGACGCCGGTTCGCCGACGATCGCGTACGAGGTGTGCCCGGTGTAGAGGTCGGCACCCCAGCGGCTCATCCGCGTGCTGGCCATCAGGCGTCCTTCCCATCGGTGCCGGTCGTCGCTGCCGCACGCGCGGCGGCCTTCCGCTCGGCGATCGTCATCGGCTTGGCCTGCTCGTCGGCGGCGCCCGTCCACCGCTGCGGCGGTGTCGCCGACGCCCGGGCGACCGGGCATCGCGATGCGGCCGCGCCCGGCGTAGCGCGCACCCTCGGTGAGCTGGCTCGCGTCGAGGCCGGAGAAGCGGTGGCCCTCGGCGAAGAACCTCGTGCGCGCCAGCAGCTCGAGCATCGGGTGGGTGAACATGAACACGACCACCAGGTCGACGATCGTCACCAGGCCGAGGGTGAACGCGAAGCCGCGCACCCCACCGACGGCGAGGAAGTACAGCACCGTCGCGGCGAGGAAGTTCACCGCGTCGGAGGCGAGGATCGTGCGGCGGGCACGCGTCCACGCGTGCGAGACCGCCGACGGCAGCGTGCGGCCGTCGCGCAGCTCGTCCCTGACGCGTTCGAAGTAGACGATGAACGAGTCGGCCGTGATACCGATCGCCACGATCAGCCCGGCCACACCGGGGAGGCTGAGCCGGTAGCCCTGGGTCCAGGAGAGCAGGGCGATGAGCACGTAGGTGATGCCGCCGGCCACGATGAGCGAGGCGATCGTGACCGAGGCGAGACCGCGGTACTGGAAGATCGAGTAGACCGCGACGAGCGCCAGGCCGATGAGCCCGGCGAGGATCCCGCGCTGGAGCTGCTCGGATCCGAGGGTCGCGGAGATCGTCTGCTCCGTCTTGACCTCGAAGGTCAGCGGAAGGGCACCGAAGTTCAGCTGGCTCGCGAGCGTCGCGGCGGAGTCCCGCGTGAAGGAGCCGGAGATGACGGCCTGCCCGTTGGTGATGATCGCCTCGACCCGCGGGGCCGAGATGACCAGGCCGTCGAGCACCATCGCGAACTGGTTCAGCGGCTGCGGTGAGCGGCTGGATCGTCGTGGTGACCTCACGGAAGGCGGTGGTGCCCTTGGAGTTGAGGTCCAGGTTGCACGACCCACTCGCCGCTGACCGCCCCGTTCGGGCCCGGTCTCGCAGTCCCGAGGTGGCGGAGGAGATCTCGGTACCGGCGAGGGCCACCGGACCGAGCACGTACTTCGCGGCGCCGCTCGCCTCGCAGGCGACGACGGGCTTGTCCGGGTCGCCGCTCGCGGTCGTGCCGCCGGTGAGGTTCTTCGGGTCGGTGCAGTCCAGGGCCGCGTAGGCGTCCAGCACGTCCTGGGTGAGCCAGGCCTGGTCCTCGACGCTCGTCGGCGTCGCCAGGTCGGCGGCGGCCGTCTCGGCGGTGGCGACGGCCGGCGAGCCCGCCTTGAGGACGACCCGGAAGTCCATCTGCGCGGCCTGCTTGACCAGGTCGATCGTGTCCTGCGACGGCGACCCGGGGATGCCGACGACGATCTGGTTCGAGCCCTGGCTCGTGATCTCCGCCTCGGCGACACCCGAGGAGTCGATGCGCTGGCGGATGATGTTGATCGCCTGAGCGATGGTCGCGGGGGTGATCTTGTCCGCGTCCGAGGCGACGGGCTGCAGGACGAGCTGCGTCCCACCCTGCAGGTCGAGCGCGAGCTCGGGGACGATGGAGCCGTTGGACCACCGCGCACCGGCGAGCAGTCCGCCGAAGAGCGCGAGGACGACGACACCGAGCGTCACCAGGGTGCGCACGGGCCGTTCACGGCGGGTCGATGTGGCCAACGGTTCGTCTTCTCTCGTGAGCGTGGGCAGCCGAGGGTGATCGCCTGCCCGGTGGTCCTCAGCGACGCGGAGCGTCGTCCTCGCCGGGGTCTGTGGTCAGGCTGGACACGTCGTCGGGGACGTCGAGCTCGTCAGCCGTCTCGTCGTCGTCCTCGTACTCGTCGTCCTCGTCGTACTCGTCGTCGTACTCGTCGTCGTACTCCTCGTCCTCGCCCTCGTCGTCCTCGTCACCGGGGACGGGCGGGTCGACGAGCTTGGCGACGGCGGCGAGCAGCCAACGGCTCGTCACCCCCGGGCTCGTCTCGAGCACGACGGCCTCGTCGTCGACGGAGACGACGGTCGCGAACAGGCCGGAGCCGGTCATGACCTGCTGACCGGGAACGAGGTTCGCCTTGAGCTCGGCGGCGGCCGCCAGGTTGCGCTTGCGCGTCCGGCTGGAGGAGTAGAGCAGGAGACCGAACAACCCGGCGAGCATCGCGGGTAGCAGGAACTGTTCCATCGGTTCTGTCACGTCCTTCGTCTGTGGGGCCGCGCGAAGTCTAGGTGACACGCGCGTCCCAGCCCTAACGCCGCGGGGGCGCGTCGGGTTCCGCTCACTCGAAGAGGACGGCGCCCTGGGCCGGTGGGGTCAGGCCGAGGTGCGCCCAGGCGCGCGCCGTCGCGACGCGACCGCGCGGAGTGCGCCCCACGAGTCCCTCGCGGACGAGGAAGGGCTCGGCCACCGTCTCGACCGTCTCGGGCTCCTCGCCGACGGCGACGGCCAGTGTCGTCAGCCCGACGGGGCCCCCGCCGAAGCGCTCGCACAGCGCCGTGAGGACGGACCGGTCGAGCCGGTCGAGGCCGAGCTCGTCGACCTGGTAGACCTCCAGGGCGGCCCTGCGCCGCGACGAGGTCGAGCGTGCCGTTCCCGCGCACCTGCGCCCAGTCGCGGACGCGCCGCAGCAGCCGGTTCGCGATCCGCGGGGTGCCGCGGGACCGCGAGGCGATCTCCCCGGCGGCGTCGGTCGTGCAGGTCGACACCGAGCAGACCGGCCGAGCGGACCAGCACCTGGTGCAGCTCCGCCTCGTCGTAGAAGTCGAGGTGGCCGGTGAAGCCGAAGCGGTCACGCAGCGGTGCCGGCAGCAGGCCCGCACGCGTCGTGGCGCCGACGACGGTGAACGGCGGAAGGCTCAGCCCGATCGCGTTCGCACCCGCGCCCTTGCCGACGACGACGTCGACCCGGAAGTCCTCCATCGCGACGTACAGGAGCTCCTCGGCCGGCCGGGCGATGCGGTGGATCTCGTCGAGGAAGAGCACCTCACCCTCCTCGAGCGAGGACAGCACGGCCGCGAGGTCACCGGCGTGCTGGATCGCCGGGCCGGAGGTGATCCGCACCGAGGTGCCGAGCTCGGCGGCGATGATCATGGCGAGGGTCGTCTTGCCGAGGCCGGGCGGGCCCGAGAGGAGCACGTGGTCCGGGGCCCTGCCTCGACCCATCGCCGCGTGCAGCACGAGCTCGAGCTGTTCGCGGACGACCTTCTGCCCGACGAACTCCGCAAGGCTCCGCGGACGGAGCGCCGCCTCCGCGGCCCGCTCGACGGCCTCCGCTCCGGGCGCGACGAGGCGCTCGGTGGTGATCTCGTCCTCAGGCACGCGCGCCGCCCAGGGCGCGCAGCGCGCTGCGGAGCACGACGGCGACATCGGTCACGGGCTCGTCTGCCGGGGCGACGTCGTCGACGGCGGTCTGCGCCACCCGCGCCGTCCAGCCGAGCCCGATGAGCGCCTCGACCACCTCCGGACGACGGTCCGTCGGGACGGGCCGCGCGCGGCTCGCCTCGCCGCCGCCGGCCGCGCCGAGGCGGTCCGCGAGCTCCAGCACGAGACGCTGGGCACCCTTGCGGCCGATCCCGGGGACCCGCTGGAGCGCGGCGAGGTCCTCGTCCTGGACGGCACGCCGCAGCCCGTCGGGCGAGTGGACGGCGAGCATCGCCAGCGCGAGGCGCGGACCGATCCCGCTCACCGTCTGGACCACCTCGAAGACGTCACGCTCGTCGTCGTCGCCGAAGCCGAACAGCGTCAGGGAGTCCTCGCGGACCATGAGTGAGGTCGACAACCGGGCCTCGACGCCAGGGCGCAGGCCGGCGAGCGTCGTCGGGCGTCGCGTGGACCAGGAGGCCGACTCCCCCGACCTCCAGCACGGCGGAGTCGAGCCGCACGGCGGCGACCCGGCCGCTCAACGTCGCGATCACCCAGCAGCTCCTTCACCTGTGCGTCCTGCCGGACACCCGTCCGCCGGACACCGCGACGCGCTCAGCATCGCCCGAACACCTGTACGAGCGGACACGCTAGCAAGCCCTGGGCTCAGCGGTGGGACCGGCGCGCCGCCTGCTCGGCCTGCGCCCATGCGCGCTGCGCCGGGGTGGCGGAGGACCGTGGGGCGGCGCCGACCGGCTCCGCGTCGGCACGAGGCGCCCCGGGGACCGTCGGGCGCCAGAGGTGGCAGATGGCCAGGGCCAGCGCATCGGCGGCGTCGGCGGGCCGGGGGGCCTCGGTGAGCCCGAGGATCCGGGTCACCATCGAGGTCACCTGGGCCTTGTCCGCCCGGCCGTTGCCCGTCACCGCCGCCTTGACCTCGCTCGGCGTGTGCAGCGCGACCGGGATCCCGCGGCGCGCCGCGGCCGCCATCACGACCCCGGAGACCTGGGCCGTGCCCATCACCGTGCGCACGTTGTGCTGCGCGAACACGCGCTCGACGGCGACGGCATCGGGGCGGTGCAGCTCGAGCCACTCCTCGACCTGGGCGGCGATCACCGCGAGGCGAACCGCAGGGTCGGCGTCCGGCTCCGAGCGCGCCACCATGACGCCGACGAGGCCGACGCGGCGCCCGGGAAGGGCGTCGACGACGCCGATCCCGCACCGGGTCAGCCCTGGGTCGACACCGAGAACGCGCACGGCTCAGTGTGGCAGTCCAGGGCCCAGGACCCGGGCGCACGCGCCGGGAGCGCGGGTCGGCTCACTCCCCCGCGGGCAGCGCCCTCGGCGCTCAGTCCTCCTCGTCGAGCTCCGCCATGACCTCGTCGGAGGCGTCGAAGTTCGCGAAGACGTTCTGCACGTCGTCGCTGTCCTCGAGCGCGTCGATGAGCCGGAGGATCTTGCGGGCGCCGTCGACGTCGACCTCGACCTGGGTGGCGGGCACGAACTGCGCCTCGGCGGAGTCGTAGTCGATACCGGCGTCCACCAGGGCGGTGCGGACGGCGACGAAGTCGGTCGCCTCGCTCATCACCTCGAAGGAGTCGCCGAGGTCGTTGACCTCCTCGGCACCGGCGTCGAGCACGGCCGCCAGGACGTCGTCCTCGGTGAGCGTCTCCGTCTTGGGGACGATGACGACGCCACGGCGGGAGAACAGGTAGGCCACCGAGCCCGGGTCGGCGAGCGAGCCGCCGTTGCGGGTGAACGCGAGCCGGACGTCGGAGGCCGCGCGGTTGCGGTTGTCGGTCAGGCACTCGACGAGCACGGCGACACCGCCCGGGCCGTAGCCCTCGTACATGATCGTCTGGTAGTCCGCGCCGCCGGCCTCCTGGCCGGAGCCGCGCTTGACCGCGCGGTCGATGTTGTCGTTCGGGACCGAGGTCTTCTTGGCCTTCTGGATGGCGTCGAAGAGCGTCGGGTTGCCCGGCGACGTCACCGCCGCCCGTGCGCGCCGCGACCTCGATGTTCTTGATGAGCTTGGCGAAGAGCTTGCCGCGCCGGGCGTCCACCACGGCCTTCTTGTGCTTGGTGGTGGCCCACTTGGAGTGACCGGACATTGCTAACCCCTCAACCGCGGTCGGTGACGATCTGGACGAACAGTCTGTGCAGGCGCACGTCCCCGGTGATCTCCGGGTGGAACGACGTGGCCAGCACGTCGCGCTCGCGCACGGCGACGATCCTACCGGCGGCCTCGCCGGCCTCCACGCGCGCCAGGACCTGGACGCCCGCGCCGACCTCCTCGACCCAGGGCGCGCGGATGAAGACCGCGTGGAAGGGGTCCGTGCCGGCTCTCGGGCACCTGCTCGACGACGAGGTCGGTCTCGAAGGAGTCGACCTGGCGGCCGAAGGCGTTGCGCCGCACGGTGATGTCGAGGCCGCCGAGCGTCTGCTGGTCCGGGAGCCCGCCGGTGATCCGCTCGGCGAGCAGGATCATCCCCGCGCAGGAGCCGTAGGCCGGCAACCCGCCGGCGATGGCCGCGCGCAGCGGGTCGAAGAGGTCGAAGATCCGCAGCAGCTTGTCGATCGTCGTCGACTCGCCGCCGGGCAGGACGATCCCGTCGACGGACTCGAGCTCGCGCAGTCGCCGGACCGGGACCGCACGGGCACCGGAGGCCTCGAGCGCGGCCAGGTGTTCGCGCACGTCGCCCTGGAGGGCGAGCACGCCGATCGTCGCAGTCATGAGGGCCGAGTCTAGGGGCGTGCCGGGTAGTGTCCGGACGATGCAGCCCGAGACCCTCGAGGACGAGGCCGAGCGGCTCGACTCCGCGTCCGCCGCGACCGACCTGCGTCACCTGTTCGCCCTGCCGCCGGGGATGACCTACCTGGACGGCAACTCGCTCGGGGCCCTCCCTGCCCATGTCCCCGCCGTGGTGCAGGACGTCGTCCGGCGCCAGTGGGGGCAGGACCTCATCTCCTCCTGGAACGAGCACGGCTGGTGGGAGGCGCCCACGAGGGTCGGCGAGCGGATCGCACCCCTGATCGGTGCGGCTCCCGGGCAGGTCGTCGTCGGCGACTCGACCTCGGTCCAGCTCTTCCAGCTCGCGCGCGCAGCCGGTGCGCTGCGACCGGGGTCCCGCGTGCTGCTCACCGATCCCGGCTCCTTCCCCACCGACCTCTACGTGCTCGGCGGGGTCGCGCAGGACCTGGGCTGGGAGCTCGTGACCGCGGACCCCGACGAGGTCCCTTCCGTGCTCGCGCGGCGGGGCGACGTCGGGCTCGTGGCGCTCTCGCACGTGGACTTCCGCACCGGCCGGCTCTGGGACCTCCCGCGCGTCACCGCGGCCGCTCACGCGGCGGGGGCCCTGACCCTGTGGGACCTCTCGCACAGCGCAGGCGCTGTGCCGATCGGGCTCGACGAGAACCGCGTCGACCTGGCCGTCGGCTGCGGCTACAAGTACCTCAACGGCGGACCGGGAGCCCCGGCCTTCGCCTACGTCGCCCAGCGTCACCAGTCGGGTCTGGCCCCGGCGATCCGCGGCTGGCACGGGCACCGGGAGCCGTTCGCGATGTCTGCGCACTACGTGCCGGCGGACGGCGTGGGCCGGGCCCGGATCGGCAGCCCTCCGCTGCTGTCGATGCTGGCGCTCGAGGCCGCCCTCGACGTGTTCGACCATGTCGGCATCGACGCCGTGCGGGCCCGCTCGCTCTCGTTGACGGGCTTCGCGCTGCGCTGCGCGGCGACGCTCACCCCCGAGCTGAGGCCGGTGACCCCCGTCGAGGACGCGCGACGCGGCTCGCAGGTCTCCTTCGCCCACCCGCAGGCCTACGGGCTCGTGCGGGCGCTCGTCGCGCGCGGGGTGGTCGGTGACTACCGGGAGCCGGGGCTGCTCCGGCTCGGTGTCGCGGCCCCGTACCTGAGCCATGCGGACCTGCTCGGGGCGTTCGTGCAGGTGCGCGCCGTCCTGGACGCCGGCGAGCAGCGGCCGCTCGACGTGGACCGGCTGCCCGTCACCTGACGAGCGAGCCCTCGGCGGCCGGCTGCCCGTGCCCGGCACGGGCCCGCTGCACGAAGGCGATCAGCCGGGCGACCCCCTCGGCGAGCTCCGCGGGGTCCCCCGCGAGCGAGAGCCGCACCCAGCCGGCGGTCGCGGAGCCGAAGGTCTCCCCCGGCGCGACGGCGACATGCTCCTCGAGCCAGGAGGCGGAGCGCGACCGCATGGCCGTCCGGCTCGACCTCCGAGACGTCCACGAGCAGGTAGAAGGCGCCGTCGGGAACCGAGCACCGCAGCCCGGCGGCGCGCAGGGCGGCCACCGTCGCGTCCCGGTTCGCTCGATACGTCGCCACGGCCCGGGCCACGTGGTCCTGCGGTCCGACGAGGGCCGCCAGTGCCGCGCGCTGGCCGAGCACCGAGGGGCAGGCCACGGTGGCCTCGGCGACCTGGACGAGGAGGTCGACCAGCATGGGGCTGGTCGAGACGAGGTAGCCCATCCGCCATCCCGTCATCGCATGGGTCTTGGAGAAGGAGAAGACCGTCACGACGCGGTCGTCGGTGTCGAAGCTCGCCGGGCTCACGTGCTCGGACGTCGAAGGTGACCGCCTCGTAGCACTCGTCGGAGATCACCCACAGGTCGCGGCGGCGCGCCAGGTCCACGACGGCGGCCAGGAGCTCCGCGGGGTAGACGGCGCCGCTCGGGTTGTTCGGGGAGCAGAGCAGGATGACCTTGGTCCGCGGGCCGACCGCCGCCTCGATGTCCTCGATCCGCGGGACGAAGCCGTGCTCAGCGCCGGCCGGGTAGGTGACGACGTCGCCACCCGCCGCGAGGACCGCCATGCGCCAGTTCGGGAACTCCGGGTCCGGCAGCAGGACCTCGTCGCCGGGGGCCAGCAGTGCGGTGAAGAGCATCGCCAGGGCGCTCATCGCGCCATGCGTGACGATCACCTGCTCCGCCGTCACGTCGAGCCCGTTGGCGCGTCGCACCTTGGCCGCGAGCGCCGCACGCAGGTCCTCGCTGCCCGAGCTCGAGGTGTAGTGCGTGTGGCCCGCGCGGGCATCGGCGAAGGCGGCGTCCATCACGCAGGTCGGAGTCGCCTGCGCGGGTTCACCCACCTCGAGGCGGATCGCCTGCGGATCGGCGAGGGCGAGCTCCATCAGGGCACGGATCCCGCTGCGACTCATGCGCAGCGCTGGTGAGGTCGTGATCGGCACAGCGCGACGCTAGACCTCCGGGATGACGGACATGTTGCGTACCGCGGTCGGTCCGCTGTGACACGCGGCACAGGCCTCGGGCCGGCCCGGGCGGCGGGCCGACGAACGCTCAGTGCTGCGCAGGGAGGACGACGACCTGGCCGTCCCAGCCCGCGAGCCACCCGGGCAACAGCTCGGCGAGTCCCTCGGGGTAGACCTGCACCTGCGCGGTGGCGATCTCCTCGACCGTGAGCCACCGGACCTCGTCGACCGTCTCCAGCTCGATCGCCGTCCAGGCGGAGCGGTCCTCGCCGGCCTCGGGCCGGGTCGGCACCCGTGCGAGGAAGAAGGTCTCGTCCTGCCTGCAGGGGGCGAGCGCGAAGTCGAACACCGCCGAGCGGGTCAGCACGGGTCCCACGAGCATGTCACGGTGCAGCACGATGCCGACCTCCTCCGCGGCCTCGCGCACCGCGGCGTCGCGGGCGTCCTCGCCGGCGTCGATCCCCCCGCCCACGGTGAACCACCAGCGAGCGGGCGGGCTCGCCGACGTCGTGCGCGCGCAGCATGAGGACACGGTCGAGCTCGTCGATGAGGACGACGCGGGCACCGAGCCGCGACCAGCGACCCTCGGCGTCGAGCTCCCAGTCAGGGCCGATGAAGGCGGGCCGCTCGGGCGCGCCCCCGACGGCCGGGGTCACCAGCCGCGCTCGGCCAGGCGGTGCGGCTCGGGGACGTCCTCGACGTTGATGCCGACCATCGCCTCGCCGAGACCGCGCGAGACCTGCGCGATGACATCGGGGTCGTCGAAGAAGGTCGTCGCCTTGACGATCGCCGCGGCACGCTCGGCCGGGTTGCCCGACTTGAAGATGCCGGAGCCGACGAAGACGCCCTGGGCGCCGAGCTGCATCATCATCGCGGCGTCGGCAGGGGTCGCGATGCCACCGGCGGTGAACAGCACGACGGGAAGGGCCCCGGTGCGAGCGACCTCGACGACGAGGTCGTACGGCGCCTGGAGCTCCTTGGCCGCGACGTAGAGCTCGTCGGCAGGCAGCGAGCTGAGCCGGGTGATCTGGTCGCGGATCTGGCGCATGTGGGTCGTCGCGTTCGAGACGTCGCCCGTCCCGGCCTCGCCCTTCGAGCGGATCATCGCCGCACCCTCGGTGATCCGGCGCAGCGCCTCGCCCAGGTTGGTGGCCCCGCAGACGAAGGGGACGGTGAAGCCCCACTTGTCGATGTGGTGGGTGTAGTCGGCGGGCGTCAGCACCTCGGACTCGTCGATGTAGTCGACGCCGAGGCTCTGGAGCACCTGGGCCTCGACGAAGTGACCGATGCGCGCCTTGGCCATCACGGGGATGGACACGGCCTCGATGATTCCGTCGATCAGGTCGGGGTCGCTCATCCGGGCGACGCCGCCCTGCGCGCGGATGTCCGCGGGGACCCGCTCGAGCGCCATGACGGCGACCGCTCCGGCGTCCTCGGCGATCTTCGCCTGCTCGGCGGTGACGACGTCCATGATGACCCCGCCCTTGAGCATCTCTGCCATCCCGCGCTTGACCTTGGCGGTGCCGACGACGTTCTGGCTGGTCTCGTTGCTCACGGCTGTCCTTGCTTCGTGGAGGGTGGGTCGCCCGCGGGGTCGCTCGCGCGGGCTCGTCCATCCTAGACCGCGCCGCCCACCTGGCCCGGTCTGCTCAGCGGGCGGACGCGGGCAGGGCGTCCGGCCAGCCGTCGTCGATCTCGACGGTCTGCGGCATCGGGGCGTGACCGGCCATCCGCAGGAGCCGGACGAGCGCCTTGCGCCGCACCCGCTGCGCCTGGGCGACGGCCTCGTTGTGGAAACGACGAGCCAGCTGGATCCGGTACCACGAGGAGGCGAGCGCCGCGAGGAGCTGCAGCACCGCTGGGGTCCCGCTCGATCTCCGCCACCTCGGCAGGATCGGCGAGCGCGGCGCACAGGGTCCGGGACAGCTCGCTCTCGGCCTGGTCGCGATCGAGGTCGTCCGCGGCGAGCTCGGGCACCCCGAGGCTCCCGGCGAGGTCGGCGGGGAGCTCGAGGAGCGCACCCGGCTCGCCGCCTCCTGCGCCGAGCGCCTGCCACGCCGCCTCGCCGACGAGCACGGAGCTGACCGGGTCCAGCAGCCCGCTCCAGGCGAGCTCGGCCGCGACCGAGGCACGTCGGACGAGCTGGTTGTCCAGCACCGCGCCCGTGCCGGCCACCTTGCGGTGCAAGCGGTCGAGGCGGCTGGCGACGACCCAGGCGAACCACGCGCCGAGCAGCACGACGGCGGCGAGCAGCAGCCCGATCTCCGGCCAGGTCATGACGCCTCAGCCCCGCCGCCACGGAACCACCGGCGCGAGGACGGGTCCTCGACGACCTTGGTCTGCGCCCCGGCGAGGACCATCTCGTAGACGGTGAGCACCTGGCGGGTCACCGAGGACCAGTCGTAGCGGCGCACGACCTCGGAGGCACGCTCGGAGGTCGCCGCGCGCAGTGCGGGGTCCTCGAGGACGCGGACGAGGGTCGCTGCGAGGTCCTCGGAGTCGCCGTTGCGGAACAGCACCCCGGCAGCGCCCTCGTCGAGCACCCGGCGGAAGGCCCCGAGGTCGCTCGCGACGACCGTCGCCCCGGCGCTCATCGCCTCGACGAGCACGATGCCGAAGCTCTCGCCTCCCGTATGAGGGGCGCAGTACACGTCGACGGAGGCCAGGAGCCGCGCCTTGTCCTCGTCCGAGACCCGACCGAGGAACTCCACGGAGGAGGCGTGCTCGCCGAGCGCCTCGACGGCATCCGCCGCTCCCGTCTCACCGTGCCCGGCCACGAGGAAGCGCGCCCCGGGGTGGGCGGCGAGGACGGCGGGGATCGCGGCCGTCAGGACGGGCAGGCCCTTGCGCGACTCGTCGAGCCGTCCGAGGAAGGCGATGGTCGGGGCGTCGGGGGTCCCGGTCCAGCGCGGGTCCGGTGCCACTCCCTCGAAGGCGTCGACGTACACGCCGTTCGGGATGACGACGGCGTCCCCGCCCAGGTGCTCGACGAGCGTCCGCCTGGCGTCCTCCGAGACAGCGATACGCGCGGAGATCTTCTCCATGCTCGAGCGCACCATCGGGTAGGCGACCTGCAGGGCACGCGAGCGGATGAGCGCGGTGTGGAAGGTCGCGACGATCGGGCCGGAGGCGATCCACAGGGCGAGCATCCCCAGGCTCGGCGTGACGGGCTCGTGCAGGTGGAGGATGTCGAAGTCCCCGGCCTCGAGCCAGCGTCGCACGCGGCGCGCGCTGACCGGACCGAAGGTCATCCGCGCGACCGAGCCGTTGTAGCGCACCGGGATCGCCCGCCCTGCGGACGTGATGTACGGCGGCAGCTCGGTGTCCTCGTCGGCCGGTGCGAGGACGGAGACCTCGTGACCGAGTGCGGCCAGCGCCTCGGCCAGGTCGCGGACGTGGAACTGCACCCCGCCGGGGACGTCGAAGGAGTACGGGCAGACGAGCCCGATGCGCAGGCTCACGCGGCACCCTCCGTCGTCGTCGGCGCGTCGAGGTCGGCGAGGAAGACCCGCTGCAGCATGTGCCAGTGGGTCGGGTGGGCGGCGATGTCCGCCCCGAGCACGTCGACCCACGCCTGGGTCAGCTCGCGCACCTGCTCGGCCCGTGGCGCCTCGGGGACGTGCACCGGGGTGAACTCGACGACGAGACCCCAACGGGTCCCGGCGGCAGCACGGCGCGCGCCGACGAGCCGCTCGTGGCGCATCGTCACGGCGAAGAGCGGGCAGCGCGTCGTGATGGCGAGGGCCGCCGGCCCGGCCGCGACCCGCGCCGGGTGACCGCACAGCTCGACCTCGACGCCGCGCGCGGTGAGGTCACGGTCGGAGAGCAGGGGGATGAGCCGGCCGCCGGTGCGCGCCGCCCGCACCAGGTCGCGGAACACGTCGCGCCCCGCGTCGAGCGGGAAGATCTCGAGCCCGATCGACTCGCGCATCGCGACGAAGGCCTCGAAGACCTCCGGCGGCTCGAGGCGCTCGGCGACCGTCGACACGGGTGCGATCGCGCCGGTCGCCCAGGCTCCTGCGAGGTCCCAGTTGCCCTGGTGGCCGAGCGCAAGGACGACGGAGCGGCCCTGCGCGGTGTGCGAGCGGACCTCGTCGATGCCCACCCCGCGCACCCGCGCGGAGATCTGCTCGGGCGAGCGCCCACCGAGCGTGAAGGCCTCGGCGTAGTAGCGCAGGTAGGTCCGCATCCCCGCACGGCTCAGGCGGCGCAGCTCGGCGGCGTCGCCGGGGTGCACCCGTGCCAGGTTCGACTCCAGCCTGCGGACGCCCTTGCCGCGGAGCAGCCAGCTGACATCCGCCGCGACGTGCGCGATCGCCCGCACGAGGTCCTCGGGGGCACGAGGCGCGAGACGTGAGGCGAGGAGCACACCACGAGCGGCAAGGTTCACGGACGGGGCTCCGCGCTCGGCCCGGGCCCGGCGGGACCCGAGGGCGCTGCCAGCGCACGGGCCTGCCGCCGGACGGTCGCCATCCGCTGGCCGACGGTGACGGCGCTGGCGACGGCGAGCAGCCCGAGGAGCAGGTCGAGCACGAGGTACGGCGCCCCGAGCCCGACGACGAAGGCCGCGACCAGGACGACGGCGAGCCGGTCGGCACGTTCGGCGATGCCGACGGCCGCCGTCATGCCCAGGCCCTCTGCGCGGGCCCTGGCGTACGGCACGACGGAGCCGAGGACGAGCGCGGCGAGGGCGAGGGCAGCACCGACGTCGTCGTCGCGCGCGTTCAGGTGCACGACGAGGCCGACGAAGATCGCCGCGTCCCCGAACCTGTCGAGCGTCGAGTCGAGGAACGCGCCCCACGGGCCGGAGCGCCCTGCCGCGCGCGCCATGATCCCGTCGATCGAGTCCGTGAGCGCGAAGACGGCGATCGTGATCGAGCCGAGCAGGAGGTGCCCGGTGCCGAGCAGCCCGAGTCCGGCGGCGACCACACCGAGGGTGCCGACGACGGTCACGGTGTCGGGTGAGACGCCGCGCCGCAGCAGGAACCGCGCGAGCGGGCCGAAGACGGTCGTCGCGAGAGATCGAAGGTGTCCGAGCACTGTCGCCTCAGCTCCGCGTCCAGGCCGCCGCGAGGCGGTCACGGGTGTCGCCCAGCAGCTCGGGCAGGGCCTTCGTCCGGCCGATGATCGGAAGGAAGTTCGCGTCCCCGCCCCAGCGCGGGACGACATGCTGGTGCAGGTGGGCGGCGATCCCCGCGCCGGCCACCGCACCCTGGTTCATCCCGAGGTTGAAGCCCTGCGGGGACATGACCGCGCGCAGGGTGCTCATCGCCGTCCGCGTCAGCTCGGCGACCTCGAGCACCTCCCCGCCGGTCAGCTCGGTGTAGTCGGCGACATGCCGGTACGGCACGACCATCAGGTGACCCGAGTTGTACGGGTACAGGTTGAGCAGCACGAACGCTGCCTCGCCGCGCGCGACGACGAGTCCTGCCTCGTCCGGTCCGGCAGCGGCCCGGCAGAACGGGCAGTCGCCTGCGCCGGGGCCCTTGGGCTTGTCCTGACCGCCGACGTAGACCATCCGGTGCGGGGTCCACAGGCGTTCGAAGCCGTCCGGCTCCCCGGCGAGGGCTGCGTCGGCTGCTGTCGGGTCCTCGTCCACGTCAGACCTGCACGCGGTCCCGGATCGCCGAGACGACGCGCTCGATGGCCTCGTCGACCGGGACGCCGTTGTCCTGGCGCCCGTCGCGGTAACGGAAGGAGACGGCGCCGGCCTCGGCGTCCTCTCCCCCGGCGATCAGCACGAAGGGCACCTTCTGGGTGCTCGCCGTGCGGATCTTCTTGCCGAAGCGGTCGTCGGACAGGTCGACCTCCGCGCGGACCCCGAGCGCACGCAGTCGTGCGACGAGCTCCTCGAGGTAGGCGTTGAAGGGCTCGGCGACGGGGACGGCGAGCACCTGGACGGGAGCGAGCCACGCCGGGAACGCCCCCGCGTAGTGCTCGGTCAGCACGGCGAAGAAGCGCTCGATCGAGCCGAACAGGGCGCGGTGGATCATCACGGGCCGCTGACGCGAGCCGTCGGCTGCCGTGTACTCGAGGTCGAAGCGCTCGGGCAGGTTGAAGTCGAGCTGGATCGTCGACATCTGCCAGGTCCGGCCGATGGCGTCCTTCGCCTGCACGGAGATCTTCGGCCCGTAGAACGCCGCCCCGCCCGGGTCGGGCACGAGCTCGAGTCCGGAGGCCGTGGCGACCTCCCGCAGCGTCTCGGTGGCCTCGTCCCACGCCTCCTGCGAACCGACGGACTTCTCGGGGTTGCGGGTGGAGAGCTCGAGGTAGAAGTCGGTGAGGCCGTAGTCCTTGAGCAGGTCGAGGACGAAGGTGAGCAGGCTCGTCAGCTCGCCGCGCATCTGCTCCCGGCTGCAGTAGATGTGGGCGTCGTCCTGCGTGAACCCACGCGCGCGGGTCATGCCGTGCACCACACCGGACTTCTCGTAGCGGTAGACGGTGCCGAACTCGAAGAGCCGCAGCGGCAGCTCACGGTAGGAGCGCCCGCGCGCGCCGTAGATGAGGTTGTGCATCGGGCAGTTCATCGGCTTGAGGTAGTAGTCCTGCCCCTGCTTGCGGACGGTGCCGTCCGCGTCGCGCTCCTCGTCCAGGTGCATGGGCGGGTACATGCCGTCGGCGTACCAGTCCAGGTGGCCGGAGACCTCGAAGAGCTTCGCCTTGGTGATGTGCGGGCTGTTGACGAAGGAGTACCCGGCCTCGACGTGCTTGCGCCGGGAGTAGTCCTCCATCTCCATCCGGATGATCCCCCCCTTGGGGTGGAACACGGCAAGGCCCGAGCCGATCTCGTCGGGGAAGGAGAACAGGTCGAGCTCGTTGCCCAGCCGTCGGTGGTCACGACGCTCGGCCTCGGCGAGCCGCTCGAGGTGGGCGCGCAGCTCGTCCTTGGTGGGCCAGGCGGTGCCGTAGACGCGCTGGAGCTGAGGGTTCTTCTCCGAGCCGCGCCAGTAGGCGGCCGCGGAGCGGGTCAGCTGGAAGCCGTTCGCGAGCAGGCGCGTCGAGGGCAGGTGCGGGCCGCGGCACAGGTCCTGCCAGGCGACGGTCCCGTCGCGCCGGACGTTCTGGTAGATGCTCAGCCCGCCCAGGCCCACCTCGACCGAGGCCCCGTCGTCCTCGGCACCGGGGGTGCCCTTGAGGCCGATCAGCTCGAGCTTGTACGGCTCGGCCGCCAGCACCTCGCGGGCCTCGGCCTCCGACAGGTCCCAGCGACGGAAGCCCTGGCCCTCCTTGACGATGCGCTGCATCGCCTTCTCGAGCTCCTTGAGGTCCTCCGGGGTGAAGGGGGTCTCGACGTCGAAGTCGTAGTAGAAGCCGTCCGTGATCGGCGGTCCGATACCGAGGCGTGCCGAAGGGTTGACCTGCTGCACGGCCTGCGCGAGGACATGCGCCGCGGAGTGCCGCAGCACGGCGAGGCCCTCCGGGGAGTCGATCGTGACGGCCTCGACGACGGCGCCGTCGTGCAGCGGCGAGGCGAGGTCCACGAGCACCCCGTCGACCCTCGCGACGACGACCTCGCGACGCTCGGCGAACAGCGTCGCGGCGCTCGCCGGGGCCTCGAGCTGGTGGACGACACCGTCGACGGTGACGCGGATCTCGGACACGGGACTCCCTCGGATGGACGGCGGTCCCGATGCTACCGATCCGTCGTGCCACCCGCGGACATCCGGCGCGGCATCCCGAGGGGAGGAGCACTACGCCGAGCGGGTGACGGAGGGCGCATTCACCCTCAGGCGGACGATCGCACCCGGAAACGCTTGCAATGGCCTTGACCAGGCAGGATGCACCGGGTCAAGGGGGGCGAATCGGACTTTTGCCCTCTTCTGGGTGATGGGCCTGAGGACCCTGTGTGGGCGATACTGGGTTCGAACCAGTGACCTCCTCGGTGTGAACGAGGCGCTCTACCACTGAGCCAATCGCCCATCGGTCGGCCACAGGTTCACCGAACGATGCCTGCGAATGCTACCTGTTTCCCGACCGAATGCCGAAACGACCGAGCGGCGCCCCCGACGCCGCCCCGGGAAACCGGTACCCACCCACGAGAGGGGTGACCATGGCCGCAAGCCCCCGCACCGTCCATGAGGCAGTCCCGATGCACCTGGTGCTCCCCGACGCCAGCGTGCTCCCCATCCGAGCAGATCTCTCGTTCGACGCCGCCGACCCGTACACCGTCCGTGCCGAGTTCGTCGGGACGCACTCCACGTCGACCTGGCTCATCGGGCGCGAGCTCTTCGCGCACGGCGTGCTCGCGGACGAGAGCTCGCCCGCCGGCACCGGCGACGTGCACATCTGGCGTGACGAGGACCCTGCCTACCTCCTGATCTCGCTCAGCGGGGTCGAGGGGGACGCCCTCCTCGCCGGCCCCGTCGACCCGTTCCTCGCGTTCCTGTCCGCCTCGGTGCGACTGGTCGCGTTCGGGTCGGAGAGCCCGCACATGGAGGACGAGATCTCCCGGCTCATCGACACGCTGCTCGACGCCTGAGCCTCGGCTCAGGACCACCCAGCCCTGTGCCCCGCGGCGACGGCCGCGGGGCACAGCTGTGCCCGGGCACGCCGCCGAGCGGCAGGCACCCGGAGCGGACCGGTGCCGCGAGGCGACTCAGGGGTCGAGGTCGGCCGCGGCGTGGCGGCGGTACATCTCCACGAGGTCACCGCTGAGCGTGCCGATGGCCACCGGGTGCCCGTCGAGCGCGACGATCGGGGCGACGGTCCGCACCGAGCTCGCCAGCAGCAGCGAGGCGCGGCCCGCGACGGCCTCGTCGAGGACCGCGTAGGGCAGCTCGCCGTCCTGGGCCTCGCGCACCGGCAGGCCGTCCTGCGCCGCCCACTCGAGGACGAGCGCGCGGGTGATCCCGGCCAGGCAGCCCGAGGTGAGCGGCGGGGTGAGGACCTCCCCACCCCGCTCGACGAAGATGTTGCTCCCGGTGCCCTCGCAGAGCTCGTCGCGCGTGTTGGCGAGGTAGGCCTCGTCCGCACCGGCGGCATGCGCCGCGGCGACGGCGACGACGTTCTCCGCGTAGGACGTCGTCTTGAGGCCCACGACGGCAGAACGCTCGTTGCGCACCCATGGCACCCGGATCGCCCGCGCCGTGGCGACCGGCCCGCCCGAGCCGGCCATCACCAGGACGGTCTGCTCCCCCGGCTCGCGGTCGGAGCCGAGCGGGCCGCGGCCGGCGGTGAGCGTGATCCGCACCCGTCCCGCACCGGGCAGGGCGGCGAGGACGGCACGGACCCCGTCGCGGATCAGGTCGGTGTCCGGGTCCGCGAGGCCGAGCCCTCGCGCCGAGCTCGTCAGCCGGTCGAGGTGACGGGTGAGGGCGAAGGCCTGGCCCTGGTCGACCCCGCAGGTCTCGAAGACGCCGTCGCCGACGGTGATCCCGTGGTCGACAGCACTCACGAGCAGCTCACCCGGCGGGTACAGCTGTCCACGCGACCACACCACGACGCCGTCCATCAGGGCTCCTCCCGATCCTGTGCTCGTCCATCCTGTCCCATCGGGGCGACGGGCGTCGCAGCGGCACGCGAGCGCCGACCGCTCGCCAGGGCGATGAGCCGCTCGGCCTTCAGCTCCGTCTCGGCCCACTCCTGCTCGGGGTCGCTGCCCCAGGTGATCCCCGCGCCGGTGCCGAAGTGCAGCGTTCCTCCGTCGACCGCTGTCCACCAGAACGTGCGGATCCCGACGGCAAGGACGCCGGCGCCCTCATCGGCGTCCCACCACCCCACGGCTCCGCAGTACGGGCCCCGCGGGACCGGCTCCAGCGCATCGATCACCGCGAGGGCCGCCGCCTTCGGGGCCCCGGAGACGGAGGCAGGCGGGAACGTCGCCCTGCGCAGCGCCTCCCAGGACGGCGGCACGTCGAGGAGCCCCCCGCGCACCCGGGTGACCAGGTGCACGAGGCCGGGGTGCTGCTCGCGTGCGAGCAGGTCGACGACCTCGACCGTCCCGGGGCGGCAGACGCGCTGGAGGTCGTTGCGGACGAGGTCGGTGATCATGATGTTCTCGGCCTCGTCCTTCGCCCCCAGGCCACCGGGCGTCGTGGCCGTCCCCTTGATCGGGCCGGAGGTGACCTGGGCGTCACGCACCTCGAGGAAGAGCTCCGGCGAGGCGGACACGATCCACACGCCCTCGTCGGCCGGCCCCTGGCCGCTGCCATGGGCGTGCGCACTCGGGGGGACGTGGACGGTCGCGGAGTAGGGCGCGGGGTTCCCGTGCGCGAGGAGATCGGCGAGTGCCGTGGAGTCGGGCCCCGAGGGTCCGGCGGGCAACGGGGCGGTGAGGACCCGGCAGACGTTGACCTGGTAGACCTCGCCCTCGCGCACGGCCGCCCGCACGCTGCCGACGGCCTCGACGTACTGCACGCGGTCGAGCGAGCTGCGCCAGGAGCGGGGGTCCGGGCCCGACCACGAGGACGGCACGCGCCCCTCGGCATCCTGGGGGCGGCGCTCGGCCTCTCGGTCGCGCTCCACCTCGGCGAAGCGCCAGGCCCGCAGCCGCCCCTCGAAGTCCACGACGACCGCCCAGAAGCCCTCCTGCGGCGCCCAGGGCTCCCCCGGGCCCAGGTCGACATGCTCGACGACCCCGGAGGCGCGGACGCCCGCGAACCGCGCCTGACCTGGCCTGCTGGGCCGCGACGCGGCGCGCCGGCTCTCCGACTGCCCGCCGCTGACCATGCGACCACCGTAGTCAGGCCGGCACGCGCCGCTCCACGCACGAATCACCGCATCGCCGCGAGCCAGTTGGACTCTTCCGACAACGGTCGGTTAGAGTTCGGGACGCACACGACGCCCCCGGGCGGACGTGCTGCGCGGACGTGGCTCAGTGGTAGAGCATCACCTTGCCAAGGTGAGGGTCGCGGGTTCGAATCCCGTCGTCCGCTCGAAGGCGACAAGCACCCCAGGGGGCCTCGAGCCTTTGGTGGTGGAGTGGCCGAGAGGCGAGGCAGCGGCCTGCAAAGCCGTCCACACGGGTTCGAATCCCGTCTCCACCTCGCATCAAGCAGTACCCGATCTCACGCAGTACCCGATTGCGATCGGGCGATTGGCGCAGCGGTAGCGCGCTTCCCTGACACGGAAGAGGTCACTGGTTCGATCCCAGTATCGCCCACAGGTAGAGCCCCAGGTCAGCTGACCTGGGGCTCTTTTCTGTCGCTGGAGGGTGTCCGGTGCCGTGGCGGTCGCCACGGCCGCGGACCGGGCCCGGCCGGACCGGGTCAGCGCGACCCGGGCCGACCGCGACCTGCGCTCAGGCGTCGACGACGATCGCGATGACGACGGGCTCGCGACGGTAGGTGCGCTCGACGTAGCGGCTGACCGCACCGGCGATGGCCTCCTCGAGCCGGTCGATGTCGACCTTCTGGCCGGTGAGCCGCGCCAGGGCCTTGTCGACCTCTGCGACCGCACCGTCGAAGGTGTGGTCGTCGTGGACGAAGCCGCGGGTGAGGAACTCCAGCGGCTCGGCGAGCGTCGCCGTGCCCGCCTCGACGAGTGCCAGGACCGTGACGACCCCGCCCTCGCGCAGCGCCTGGCGCTCCTTGAGGGTGTCCTCCGTCGCACGACCGACCGTCTGGCCGTCGACGTAGACCATCGCCGCCGGCACCTTGCCGCTGATCGTGGCGCGGCCGTCGACCAGGTCGATCGTCACGCCGTCCTTGGCGACGATCACGCGCTCCGGGTCGACGCCCGTGCGGACGGCGATCGCCGCGTTGGCGTGCAGGTGCTTGGCCTCGCCGTGGATCGGCAGGACGTTGCGCGGACGCATGATGTTGTAGCAGTAGGCGAGCTCGCCGGCGCTGGCGTGGCCCGAGACGTGCACCTTGGCGTTGCCCTTGTGCACGACCCGTGCGCCGAGGTCCGTGAGCTTGTTGATGATCCCGTAGATCGCGCCCTCGTTGCCCGGGATGAGGGAGCTGGCGAGCAGCACCGTGTCCCCCTCGGAGATCCGGATCTGGTGGTCGCCGTTGGCCATCCGCGACAGTGCGGCCATCGGCTCGCCCTGGGAGCCGGTGCAGATGAGCGTGACCTTCTCGTCGGGCATCGTCGTGAGCTTCTTGAAGTCGACGACGAGCCCGCGCGGGATCGTGAGGTAGCCCAGGTCGCGGGCGATGCCCATGTTCCGCACCATCGAGCGCCCGACGAACGCGACCTTGCGCCCGTGGGTGTGCGCGGCGTCGAGCACCTGCTGGATCCGGTGCACATGGCTGGCGAAGCTCGAGACGATGATCCGGCGCGGCGCGGTCGCGAACACCTGGTCGATGGCCGGAGCGAGGTCGCGCTCGGCCGTCGTGAACCCGGGGACCTCGGCGTTGGTCGAGTCGGCCATGAACAGGTCGACGCCCTCCTCGCCCCAGCGGGCGAAGGCCCGCAGGTCGGTGATGCGGTCGTCGAGGGGGAACTGGTCCATCTTGAAGTCGCCGGTGTTGACGACCAGGCCCGCCGCCGTCCTGATGGCGACGCACAGGCCGTCCGGGATCGAGTGGTTGACCGCGGCGAACTCCAGCCCGAAGGGTCCGGCCTGGTGCGTGCCCCCCGCGGCGACGGTGACGGTCCTCGGCGTGATGCGGTGCTCCTTGAGCTTGGCCTCGATGAACGCGAGGGTCAGCTGCGAGCCGATCACCGGGATGTCGGCCCGCTCCTTGAGCAGGTACGGGACCCCGCCGATGTGGTCCTCGTGGCCGTGGGTGAGCATGATCGCGACGATGTCGTCGAGCCGGTCGAGCAGCGGGGTGAAGTCGGGGAGGATCACGTCGATCCCCGGCTGGTGGTCCTCGGGGAACAGGACGCCGCAGTCGACGACGAGCAGCTTGCCCGCGTGCTCGAAGACGGTCATGTTGCGCCCGATCTCGCCGAGACCACCCATCGGGGTGATGCGCAGCGCGCCCGGCTTGAGCGGGGGCGGGGTGGACAGGGTCTGCAGGTGCGCGGTGGGCATGGTGTGAGCCTCCGGGACGAGGGCCGCTCGGCCCTGTGGTGGTGAGTCGGTCTGGGTACTGCCAGGTCGTGACGCGAGCCGAGCTCGCGTGGACTGCTGCGCTGCTGACGCGCGGTGGTCGTGCCGAGGTCGAGCCGGCGGCTCAGCGGGAGCCGGCGGGAAGGGGGTCGAGCACGAGCTCGGGAACCGCCCGCTGGAGCGCCCGCAGCGGTCCAGATGTCGCGCACCAGGACCAGCGCGGCGCCGTCCGTGCGGCGGACGAGCTCGACACCCGTGGTGGCCGGCGAGCAGCCGCGTGTCCCCCTCGGAGGCGAGCCGGGCGAGCGTGTACTCCAGGTGCTCGGTCCGCACCGGTGCCTTGAACTCGTGCTCCATCCGGAAGGCGCGACCTCGAACTGCAGCGGACCGACGGCGGCGAGGATCGGTGCCCCGTCACCGCGGGCCTCGGAGATGAGCACCTGGACGACGCCCTCCTGCTCGAGCTGCGCGATGCCCCCGCGGAACTGCTTGGAGCGGCCGGGGTCGGCGACGCGGGCGACGACGAAGTGCTCGGGAGCGAAGGCGGGCATCGGCGGGAAGTGCACGGCCGGTCCCGGCGGGGTCGTAGAGCGTGTCGCCGACCGCCAGGTTGCTGGCGTTGACCAGGCCGACGATGTCGCCCGGGTAGGCCGTCTCGATGATCTCGCGCGTCGCGGCCGAACACCGACAGCGCGTACTTCGTGGCGAAGGGCCGACCGGTGCTCGCGTGGGTGACGATCATGCCGCGCTCGAACTCGCCCGGAGCAGACGCGGACGAAGGCCAGGTGGTCGCGGTGGTTCGCGTCCATGCCCGCCTGCATCTTGAACACGAAGCCGCTGAACGGGGCGTCGACGCACGGGCGCACCGTCGCCCTCGGCTGCCGGCGCGGGCGCGAGGGCGGCGGGGCGAGCTCGGCGATCGACGTCGAGGAGCTGGCGCACACCGATGTTGGACAGCGCCGCCCCGAACAGCAGCGGCGTCGTCGCGCCGGCGAGGAACGACTCGCGGTCGACGCGGGTCGAGGAGCGCGACGGAGTCGCAGTGGCCTCGTCGACCGCTCGCCGAGGGCGGTCCGCGCGGCGTCCGGAGCCCGAGGTGCTCTCCTCGGCGAGAGCGGCCCCGCCCGGGGCCTTGTGGTAGATGCGTCACGCCCTCGCGTGCGGGCGTCGAGCAGGCCACGGAAGTCGCCGGCCTCGCCGATCGGCCAGGTGAGCGGCGTGGCACGCAGGCTGATCCGCTGCTCGAGCTCGTCGCACAGGGCGAGCGCCTCGCGACCGGGCCGGTCCCACTTGTTGATGAAGGTGATGACGGGCACGCCGCGGAGCCGGCACACCTCGAAGAGCTTGAGGGTCTGCGGCTCGAGCCCCTTGGCCGCGTCGAGGATCATCACGGCGGCGTCGACGGCGGTGAGCACGCGGAAGGTGTCCTCGGAGAAGTCGGCGTGACCGGGGGTGTCGAGGAGGTTGATGACGACGTCCTCGAACGCGAACTGGAGAGCGGCGGAGGTGATCGAGATGCCCGCGCTTCTGCTCCATCTCCAGACCAGTCCGAGACGACGCCGGCGCGCCCGTGCTTGCCGTGCACGGCACCGGCCTCGCTGATCACGTGCGCGTGCAGCGCCAGCGCCTCGGTGAGGGTCGACTTGCCCGCGTCGGGGTGTGAGATGACCGCGATGCTGCGTCGACGGGCGCTCTGCGCGAGCACCGAGGCCGCGGAGTGCGTCGTCGCGGTCACGACCACGCCCCGACCATGCGCGCCTGCCTGCGGATCTCCCGACGACGGCGTGCCGTGGACCCCTCGACGGACGCGAGCGGGGACCGCGGGCTCGCGCGGCGGTCGACGACGGAGAGCCGGGACCGGCCTTGAGCGATGGTTGCGGGGGCCACGGGGTCGACCTCGTCGTGGGAGCGGAGGATGCGCATCGGGAGACCGGTGCGCCCGGCCACCTCGCCGATCTGCGTGTGGGTCGGGCCCATGATGCCTTTCGTCGGACGGGCGTCGAGCCTATCGCGACGGGAGACCTGGGCCTCCGCACCGGCACGGAGGGCGGATGCCTCAGGCGGGTCAGCGAAGCTGGACCGTCACCGGGGTACCCGCCTCGACGGTGCGCGAGACCGTGCAGGTGCGGTCGTGCGAGACCTGCGCGGCGCGCGGGAGGATCGCGCGCGCGGCGTCCCCTGCCTCCCCCTCGGGGAAGGCGATGTCGAAGCTCAGCACGATGTCGCGCAGGATGCTGCCGCCGCCGTCCGGGACCTTCTGCGCCGTGACGGTGGCTTCGAAGCGCTCGGGCGCCGAGCGCCGCCCCGTCAGGACGTCGACGTCGACGGCCGAGCAGCCGGCGATCGCGGCGAGCAGGAGCTCGACCGGGGTGAAGTCCTCGCCGGCACTGCTGCCGAAGCGCAGCGTGCCGCCACGGGCGTTGCGGGCGAGGTAGACGCCGGTCTCGAGGCGTTCGAGGTCGACGGAGCGGTGGGTCTCAGCGGTCATCGCCCGATCCTGCCATCTCCGCGCGCGGGCCCCCGCGCCCGCCCGCGGCCGCCCGTGCGCCGGGCCACCGACACCTGATGGACACCCGTGGCCCCGCGCGGGAGCACGGACCTAGCATCGGCGCACGGTCCCCGGCTCCGCAGCTGCGCGACGAGCACGCCGCAGCCCGGGCCTCGCGATCGTGCTGCCGCGGGTCCGCCCGCACCGACCGTTGGAGGACGGGATGACGCTGCCAGCCCCTCAGGTGCCGTACGCCGGCGACCTGACCCCCGCGGAGGCGTGGGAGCTCCTCGTCTCCGACGAGTCCGCCCTGCTCGTCGACGTGCGGACCGACGCCGAGTGGCGCTTCGTCGGCGTCCCGGACACCACCGGCCTCCCCGCTGACCGACGGCCCGCGGAGCGCTCAGGTCGAGTGGGTGGACTACCCCTCGGGCGCGCGCAACCCGCGGTTCCTCGACGAGCTCGCGGCACTCGGTCTGAGGCCCGGAGCCGAGCGCCCGCTCGTGTTCCTGTGCCGGTCCGGCGGGAGGTCGGCCGCTGCGGCCACCGTCGCGACCGCCGCCGGCCTCGGCCCGGCCTACAACGTGCTCGAGGGCTTCGAGGGCGACGTCGGCCCGGACGGTCACCGCGCCCATCAGGGCTGGCGCGCAGCCGGGCTCCCCTGGCGTCAGTCATGAGCGGGCAGCACGGGGCGATGCCGGGCCCCAAGGGCTGGGCAGGGGCCGGGCGGGAGCTCGACGGAGCACGGCCCGACACGCTCGCGGTCCGCGGCGGGACGGTCCGCAGCGGGTTCCAGGAGACCTCCGAGGCGCTGTTCCTCACGCAGGGGTACGTCTACCCGCAGGCGGCCGACGCCGAGGCAGCCTTCGCCGGGGAGCTCGACCGGTTCCAGTACTCGCGCTACGCGAACCCCACGGTGTCGATGTTCGAGGAGCGGCTGCGCCTGCTCGAGGGCGCCGAGGCCTGCGCGTCGACCGCCTCGGGCATGTCGGCGGTCTTCACCGCCGTGGCCTCTCTCGTCTCCCAGGGCTCGCGCATCGTCGCCGCACGTGCGCTCTTCGGCTCCTCGGTGGTGGTCTTCGACGAGATCCTCACGCGTTGGGGCGTGCGCACCGAGTACGTCGACGGGCACGACCTCGAGCAGTGGGCCGCCGCGCTCTCGACGCCGGCCGACGTGGTCTTCTTCGAGACCCCGTCCAACCCGATGCAGGACCTCGTCGACATCGCCGCCGTCAGCCGGCTGGCCCATGCGGCGGGCGCCGTCGTCGTCGTCGACAACGTCTTCGCGACGCCCGTGCTGTCGCGCCCTCTCGCCCTCGGTGCGGACGTGGTCGTCTACTCGGCGACGAAGCACATCGACGGGCAGGGGCGCGTGCTCGGCGGGGCGATCCTCGGCTCGTCCGAGCTCATCGACGGCCCCGTCCAGACCCTCGTGCGCAACACCGGTCCCTCGCTCAGCCCGTTCAGCGCCTGGGTCCTCCTCAAGGGCCTGGAGACGCTGGCACTGAGGGTCCGGCACCAGTCGGCTTCCGCGATGCGGATCGCGACATGGCTCGAGGAGCAGCCGGAGGTCCTCGCGGTGCGCTACCCGTACCTGCCCTCCCACCCGCAGCACTCCCTGGCGCTCGCCCAGCAGGAGGCCGGCGGGACGGTCGTGACGTTCACGGTCCGGACCCCGGACGGCGCGACGCCCGAGGAGGTCAAGGCCCGCACCTTCGCGGTGCTGGACGCGCTGCGGATCGTCGACATCTCCAACAACCTCGGCGATGCCAAGTCGCTCGCGACGCATCCCGCGACGACGACTCATCGCAAGCTCGGGGTGACGGGCCGCGCCGCCATCGGGATCGCGGAGTCGACCGTGCGGCTGTCCGTCGGGCTCGAGGACCCGCAGGACCTCCTGGCGGACCTCGCCAGGGCCCTGACCGCCTGAGAGCGAGCGTCCACGGCCCACACCGGACCCACACATCCTTCCCGGTCCATCGACGCCCATCACTGGCAGAATGGCCCGATGCGCATCGACGAGAGCCGGGCCCCCATCGGATGAGCCTCGTCGTCCCCGAGAAGCAGATCAGCACCCGCCTGCCCTCCGTCGTCGCGACGGGGGTCGTCGTGGCGGCGCTCGTGACCGTGAACCTCGCCGTGCACCTGCTGAGCGACGCGGTCTGGCTCGGGCCGGTGGTCGCCGTGGCCCTGCTCGCGTTCGCGCGGTGGAGCGGGCTCAGCTGGTCCCAGCTCGGCCTGCACCGCGACCGGCTGCGCTCCGGGATCGCCTGGGGCCTCGGCGCGATCCTGCTCGTCGCGCTCGTGTACCTCGTCGGCGTGTTCCTGCCGCTGACCAGGCCGGCCTTCCTCGACGCGCGCTACCACCTCGGGCTCCAGGGCGCCCTCGTCACGGCGTTCGTGATCATCCCGTTCAGCACGATCCTGCTCGAGGAGGTCGCCTTCCGGTCCGTGCTCTGGGGGATGCTCTCGCGGCATGCCACGACCTGGCGCGTCCTGCTGATCTCCTCCGCGCTCTTCGGGCTCTGGCACATCCTGCCCTCGCTGCACGTCGCGACCGCCAACCCGGCCGTCGGCGACGTCGCGCAGGAGGCGGGATCGGCAGCCCCGGTGCTCGTCATCGCGGCCATCGTGGTGTTCACCGCCGTCGGCGGTGTCGTCGCGGGCGAGCTGCGCCGACGCAGCGGGCATGTGCTCGCGAGCGCCGGGATGCACTGGGCGACCAACAGCCTCGGCGTCCTGTTCGGCCTCGTGGCGTGGCGCCTCGTGGGCTGAGCCGGTCCTAGCCTGGAAGGCGCGGTGACGGCGGTCGGGAGGAGAGTGCCATGAGCGGTGCGGACGCGGGCGTCCCGGCTGCCGAGGTGGTCGAGAGCTGGTCGCCCGAGCAGCGTGCCGAGATGGCGCGGATGCTCGATCGTCTCGTCGAGCGGCCAGTCCCCGGCCGGACGGCGCCCCACCGGCGACTGCTCGTCCTGCTCGTCACCCTGGGCGGGGCGGCCCTGCTGTTCCCCTGGGTCGCCTACCTGTCGGCGACCCTTCCCGAGAGCTCGTCCGGGGGCTCGTGGCGCACAGCCTGGGTCGGCTACGACGTCATCCTCGCCGTCGCGCTGGCCACGGCGGGCTGGCTCGTGTGGCACCGACGGCAGCTTGCCGTGGTCGCGCTGAGCGTCGCGGCAACGCTCGTCCTGGTCGACGCCTGGTTCGACGTGACGCTCTCCTGGGGGACCTCGGAGCAGTGGGGCGCCGTCCTGACCGCCGCGCTCGTCGAGATCCCCGTGGCGTCGGTCCTCGCCGTCGGGGTGGTGGGCATGCTGCGACGCACGGTCGCGATGATGCGCCGGCTGCGTGGCCAGGACCCCTCGATGGGCTCGCTGTGGAGCCAGCCCTCGGTCGTGCGGCCCGTGCACGACGGCGCCTGACGGTCGCTGCCCGCGGGACGCTAGTCGTGCTCGGCCAGCTCGCGGAACTCGTCGGGGATCCCGGCCCCGCGACGCAGCACGACGGGCAGGTAGCCCGCGGCCGCACCGCCGAATCGCTCCCGGATCGCGTCGAGCGAGCCGTCGACGGCCCGGCGTGCCGCCCCGCTGGCCGAACCGGGTCGCCACGGGTCGTCCGGGTCCAGGTCGAGCTCGAGCTGGATCGATCGCTGGGCGGTGAGGTTCGTGACCGACACCGCGAGCAGGCTGATCTCCGGCGGCACGGGCGCCGAGCCGATCGCCGCCCAGACCAGTCGCTCGGCGACCTCGGTCAGGGTCAGCGCCGTCGCGACGGGCTCACCGAGGGTGCGCGAGCGGGTGACGGATCGCATCCCGGTGAACCGCACGCGGACGGTGACCGTCCGGGCCGCCTGCTCCTTCGCCCGCAGGCGCCGCGAGACACGATCGGCCAGGTGGGCGAGGACGGCCCTGACCTCGGCGACCTCGGGACGCCGGCGCCCGAGGGCGGACTGAGCCCCGATCGACCGGGCGCGACGGCTCGTGACCACCCGCCGCGCGTCCTCGTCTGCGGCCATCGCCAGGACCTTGCGCCCGACGGCATGGCCGAGCAGGTGCTCGACGGTCGAGGACGGCGTCCGCGAGAGGTCCCCGATGGTGCGCACACCCTGGTCGGCGAGCCGCTCCTGGGTGACCGGACCGACACCCCAGATCAGGCCGACGGGCAGGGGGTCGAGGAACTCCCGCTCCGTACCGGGTGCCACGACGACCAGCCCGTCGGGCTTCGCGACCTGTGAGGCGATCTTCGCCAGGTGCTTCGTCCGTGCGACGCCGACGGAGATCGGCAGGCCGACCTCCTCCCGGACCCGCCGGCGGATCTGCGCGGCGATCTCCTGCGGTGCCCCGAAGAGGTGCGTCGAGCCGGAGACGTCGAGGAAGGCCTCGTCGATCGAGATGCGCTCGACGAGCGGGGTGAAGTCCGCGAGGACGGACATCGCGGCGTCGCCGAGGCGCTGGTACTCCCCGAAGTGACCACGGACGAAGGTGAGGTGCGGGCACAGTCGCGCCGCCCGCCAGCCGGGCATCCCCCCGCCGACCCCGTAGGCCTTCGCCTCGTAGGACGCCGCGAGCACGACACCCCCGTGCGGCCCGCCGCCCACGGCGATCGGCAGCCCCCGCAGGGCCGGGTCGAGGAGCTGCTCGACGGAGGCGTAGAACGCGTCGAGGTCCGCGTGGAGGATCGTGGCTCCGACGACGGGCATGGACACATCGTACTCGAACACCTGTTCGAACGACCATCCCTCTCCCTGGCGCCGACGGCCGCCGTGCCGGAGCGACGGCCGGGTATCGTCGCCCGTGCACCGCGCGGCCGTCGCGGCGCGTCCGGCCCAGCACGACAGGAGCGCCATGGACATCGACGAGACCCGCCTCCCAGGGATCGGCCTGCGGCACGACTTCGTGCTGCGCGGAGGTCAGCACATCGGCGTCGTCTCCCAGCCGAACGGAGACCGCGAGCTCTTCCTCTACGACCGCGTGGATCCCGACGCCTGCCGGGCCGTCGTGCACCTCAAGGCGGACGAGGCCTCGACCGTCGCGGAGCTGCTCGGTGCCCAGCGCGTGACCGAGCGCCTCGCCCGGCTCCAGGACCAGATCGAGGGCATCACGACTCAGGGCGTCGAGCTCGCCGCCGGATCCCCCTTCGCCTCGCGCACGCTCGCCGAGGCGCAGGTCCGCAGCCGCACGGGCGCATCGATCGTCGCCGTGGTGCGGGGCGAGACGGTCCTCCCCTCCCCCGGGCCGGAGCTCGAGCTCCGCTCCGGAGACACGGTCATCGTGGTGGGGACGGACGACGGCGTGGCCGCAGCCGCCCGGTTGCTCACCGGCTCCTGAGAGGTGGACACCGCCAGACTCCTCATCGAGCTCGGCGCCGTCCTGCTCGGCCTGGGCCTGCTCGCCCGGATCGCCGGGCGGTACCGCCTGTCCCCCATCCCGCTGTACCTCCTGGCCGGCCTCGCGTTCGGCTCGGGCGGGGTGCTCGACCTGTCCGCACCCGAGGGCTTCTTCTCCTCCGGCTCCGAGATCGGCATCGTCCTCCTGCTGCTCATGCTGGGGCTCGAGTACTCGGCTCCCGACCTCCTGGACCAGCTCAGACGCCAGGCACCCGTCGGCGTTCTCGACATCCTGCTCAACGGCTTGCCCGGCGCGGCGATGGCGCTGCTGCTCGGTTGGGGCCCGGCGAGCGCGCTCGCCCTGTTCGGGGTGACCGCCGTCAGCTCCTCGGGGATCGTCGCGAAGGTGCTCGGCGACCTCGGACGGCTCGGCAACCGCGAGACGCCGACGATCCTGGGGATCCTCGTCCTGGAGGACCTGACGATGGCGGTCTACCTTCCGATCTTCACCGCCCTCCTGGCGACGACGGGCGCCGCCGCCACCGTGCGGTCGATCGTCGTCGCCCTCGCGGTCGTGGCCGCCGTGCTCGTCGTGTCCCTGCGCCACGGGCACCGGATCAACCGCATCGTGCCGATCAACGCCGGGAGCGAGGTCCTGCTGCTCGGCATCTTCGGCCTCGCGCTCTTCGTCGCCGGGCTCGCCCAGGCCGTGCACGTCTCGGCGGCCGTGGGGGCGTTCCTGCTGGGGATCGCGCTGTCCGGGGAGGTCGCGGAGCGGGCACGGCCGCTCCTTGAGCCCTTGCGGGACCTCTTCGCTGCCGTCTTCTTCGTCTTTTTCGGCCTCTCGACGGATCCGACGGCCCTGCCGTCGGTGCTCGTCCCCGCCCTGCTGCTCGCCGTGCTCGGCGTGGCGACGAAGCTCGCGACCGGCTGGGTCGCCGCGAGGAGGGCCGGCGTCGGCCCCGCCGGCCGCGTCCGCGCCGGGCAGCCCTCGTGCCCCGCGGCGAGTTCTCGATCGTGGTGGCAGGGCTCGCGGGCAGCGCGGTGCACCCCTCGCTGGCCCCGACCGCCGCTGCCTACGTGCTGGTCATGGCCGTCCTCGGCCCGCTCATGCCACGCCTGACCGACCCGTGGGCCGCGCGGGCAGCGCTCCGGGCGAGCCTCAGGGCTGCCTGAGCCTCAGTCCTCGACGCCACCGGCCGCCAGGACCACCTGGTCCCGGCCGGATCGCTTCGCCAGTGCCAGGGCCCGGTCCGCCGAGGCCATCGCCGTGCGCGGCGCGCCGAAGCTCCCGATCCCCACCGAGATGGTGATGCGCAGACCCGGTGCGACGGACTCCCAGTCCTCGGCGGCGACGGCGGAGCGCAGGCGCTCCGCAAGGGCCTGGGCGCCGCTGCCCGCGAGCGCACTGAGCACGACGAACTCGTCCCCGCCGTAGCGCGCGACGACGTCGGTCCCCCGGCACCGGGCGTCGATGACGCGAGCGACGCGTCGCAAGGCCTCGTCGCCCACCTCGTGGGAGAAGGTGTCGTTGACCTCCTTGAACCGGTCGAGATCGACGAAGAGCGCCGTCACGTGCCGGTCGCTCTGCGCCTCGAGCGACTCCATGAGCATCCGGCGGTTGCCGAGCCCCGTGAGCGGGTCCTCGAGCACCGCGACGCCCATCCGGCCCGTCTCCTCGACCAGACGCCGGACGGCGTGGCGGTCCTGGACGGACATGAACCGCCCGTCCCGCTCGGTCCAGGCCCGGCGCAGGGCCTCGCCGGCGAGCCGCTGCCACAGCGCGGTGGCGGGGTGGTGCCCGTGCGCGTCCTCCTCGACGTCGGCGAGCTCGTGCAGGGCCGCGATCGACCATGTGCTGCGGCGCGTGGCGTCGGCCTGCTCGACGCACTCGTGGAGCATGGTGCGCGCCGTGTCGAGGTCGCCGTCGGCGCGCGCTCCCTGAGCGCGCAGCAGCCGGAGCATGAGGGACTCGATCACCTCGGGGCGGTGCTCGAAGGTCCCGGCCGCTGCCTCCGCACGCGCTCGGGAGAGCTCGAGCTCGCCGAGCCCTGCCATCGCCCAGGCGCCCATCACCTGGGCCCGCCCGATCGCGACGAGGTTGTCCGACTGCCGCGCGTACTCCTCGATGAGCAGCGCGCGCGAGGCCGTCAACGACAGCTGAGCCGCGGCGCCCGCGGAGTCCCCGATCGCGACCAGGGCCATCGCCCAGCCTGCCGAGGTGAGCGCACGCTCGCTCGCGACGAGCATCCGTAGCGCCGGGTCCGGCCCGATGTCGGTCTCGGCGAGGCGCTGGTCTGCCTGCTCGTAGAGGTCGAGGCTGCGCAGCCCGAGCGCGACGGCCATCCGGGCGGAGGCATGCCCGTAGCTGCCCTCGCGGACGAGCCCTGCCTTCCAGTCGGCCTCGGCGATCGCCGCGATGGCATGCCCCGGGTTGCCGGAGCGGAAGTGGATCTCTGCGAGGATCGCCAGAGCCTTCGCCGGCCAGATCGTCTCGTCTGAGCCGAGCTCGGCGAGGAGCTCGTCGATGCACAGCCGCGCGGAGTCGACGTCACCGAGCTCGAGATGCCCGATGGCCTGGATGTACAGGAGGAACCGGGTGGTCAGCCGGTCCCCGGCCGCCGTGGTCAGTCGACGCCACTGACGGCAGACGTCCACCGCACGCTCGGAGTTTCCGTCGACGTAGAACTCGTGAGCCACGTCCGAGAGGACGTCGAAGACTCCGAACTCGCCCACGACAAGGAGATCGGTGGACACCGGTCACCCCCGCCCGCACTCGCGCTCGCTGATGGTATCGGCAGATTCTGTCGAGATCGTAGGCGATCCGCACAGCGAGTTCCCGGTAGCGCCACGGGATCCGTGGACGCAGGCTGTCCCTCAGCTCACCGAGCGAGCTCCGTCGAGACCGAGGACCGTGCCGAGCCAGGCCTGCTGCTTGGCCTGCTGGTACGCCTGGCCCCCCTCGTGCCCGTTGAAGGGGTAGACCTCGATGCTCGCCGACCCGCCGTAGGCGTGGAACGCCGCGAAGACCGTCGACGGCGGGCAGATGGGGTCCATCAGCGCGACCGAGAACAGCGCCGGCGCGCTCGCCAGGGCCCCGAGGTGGACGCCGTCGACGTACGACAGCGTGCGGAAGGCCGCGTCGACATGGCCCCGGTGCACCGCGAGGTAGCGCGCGACCTCACCGTAGGGATCGCTGTCGCTGATCTCGACGGCGCGCCGCACGTGGCACAGGAAGGGCACGTCGGGCATCGCCGCGACGAGACCGTCGGCCAGCCCGGCGACCGCGAGCGTGAGCGCGCCGCCCTGACTGCCGCCGGTCACCGCGACGCGCTCCGGGTCGACACCCGGCAGGGCACGCGCTGCGTCGACGGCGCGCACGGCATCGGTGATCAGGCGACGGTAGTAGTAGGAGTCGAAGTCCAGGATGCCGCGCGTCATGAAGCCGGGGTGGCTCGGGCCGCCGGCCTCGCCGTTCGCCCCGGCGCGGTCGACCGTCTCGCCGCCGGCGCCCCAGCCGGAGCCCTGGCCGCGCGTGTCCATGAACAGGTGCGCGTAGCCGGAGGCCGCCCAGTACAGGCGCTCGTGCACGAGGCCGCGGCCACCGCCGTAGCCGTTGTACTCCACGACGACGGGCAGGGGGCCCTGCACACCGGCGGGGCGCAGGTACCAGGCGCGGATCGGGTCGCCGCCGAAGCCGGCGAAGGTCATGTCGTACGCCTCGATCGCACTCATCCCCGCGTCGACCCGCTCGACCCTCAGCCCGAGCTCGTACGAGCGCGCCTGCGCGAGGGTCGCCTCCCAGCGCTCGACGAGGTCCGCCGGCGGCTCGAGGTCCGGCCGGTACTGCTCGAGCTCGTCCAGCGGGAGGTCGAGGAGGGGCATCTGGATCCCTTCGATGGGTGCACCCGGCCGTCCCCGGGGTGCGGACCCCTAGATCCTGCCAGTCCGCTGGGGTCCTCCACGCCCGACGCTCAGGCCTCCTGCGGCACCGGGTCCTTGGCGAGCGCGAGGAAGAACAGCGCGACCGGCCGGTACATCGCATGGGCGAACTTGGTGAAGGGCAGCAGGAGCATCAGCTCCATCGCGACGGCGACGTGGAAGAGGAAGACCCAGTACCCCCAGGCGGGGGCGCCCGGCAGGTACAGCGCCACCTCGATGACGAAGCCCGTCACCCCGGTGATCCACAGCAGGGCGAGAAGCAGCCAGTCGGAGGCGGTCGAGCGCTGCGCTGCCCGGTTGATCCGGCGCAGCCGGTTGATCATGAACATCGTGACGCCGTAGACGAGGCTGACGCCTGCGACGGTGCCGAGCAGCCGGGACGGGTACCAGATCGGGATCGCCGTCCCCGTCTCCTTGATGCCGAGGAGCGCCAGCCCCCAGTCCATCAGGGTCGCGGCGAACAGCCCGAGGAAGCCCCAGATCGTCAGCGCGTGGATCAGCCAGCGCCGCCGGTAGAGCGGTTCGGCGGGGGCGTCGTCCTTGCAGTCCTCGCGGAAGCGCCGCTGGCCGAGCGACTCGATCCCGAGACTGCTCCAGGCGGCACGGGCCGTGCGGGCGAGCGCTGCGCGGCCACCGACGACGGAGCGCAGGGTCACGCCCTCGCGTCGCGCCACCCGCCGCGTCATCCTCGTGACGCCGATCGCGCCCGAGACGACGAGGGCGATCATCACGCCGATGCCGGTCCAGTGGATCAGGGCGTCGGGGATGAACTCGAAGAGAGCCAGCGTGCTGCCGTCCTGAGGTCCGCGGGCCGCGTACATGAACAGCGCGAAGAACGCGGCGATCCCGGCAGCGACGGCCGTCCCGAGCACGGGGCGGGTGTAGAGGATCTTCGCGAGGCCCGTCGGGTCGTAGCTCGCGACGGCGTAGCGACGCGCGGCCGCCATGAACTCACCGGGGTCGGCCTGCGTCGGGCAGCTGTCGGAGCAGAGTCCGCAGTGGTAGCAGGTCCACAGCTCCTTGCTGGAGAGCAGCTCGTCCGTGAGCCCGACCTGCGCGTAGCGGATCATCCGGCGCGGGAAGGTCGAGTCGTTGTCCGAGAGCGGGCAGATCGCCGTGCACGTCCCGCAGGTGAAGCAGGCGTCCACCTCGGCCGCTCCGAACTTCTGCACCGAGGCCAGCAGGTCGATGTCGGCGATCGTGGTCATCTCAGACCCCCTTCGTGGTGGTCGCGTAGGGGAAGTAGCCCTCGTCGTCCTCGTCGGGCAGCTCGACCAGGTGGCCGTAGCGCCGCATCCCCATCACCCAGTACACGACCTCGTCGCTCGGGTGCCCGAGCCTCTCGGCCAGCTGCGGCACGGTGAGCGGGCCGTCGGCGAGCGCCGTCCTGATCGCCCCGTGCATCACCATCTCCTCGCGGATGACCTCTCGCGGGTCCCTGAGCGTCGGCCTCGTCGCGCTCATGCCACCGGCTCCTTCGCACGAAGACCCTCGATCGCCGCCCGCATCTGGGCGTCGGTGTAGCCGAGCAGGTCGATCGCGTCCTCCGGACAGACCGGGACGCAGCCGCCGCAGCCCTTGCAGTTCGCCGCGCTGATCGTGGCGACCGTCCCGGTCGTCGCAGCCGAAGCTGCTGATCGCGTCGTAGGGGCAGGTGGTCAGGCAGGCGCCGCAGCCGGTGCACGCCGCCGTCGTCGACCTTCGCGACCAGCGGGTCGAGCTCGGCGAACCCCTTGAGCAGGATCGCCGCGCTCTGGGTCACGGCGGCCAGTCCGCCGCTGACCGCCTCGCCGGCGGTCTTCGGGCCCTGGCAGGCGCCCGCGATCATCACACCGTCGACGACGGTCTCCACCGGCCGCAGCTTGGGGTGGATCTCGTTGTAGAAGCCGTCGTCGCCCGAGCGGCAGCTTGAGCAGCGTCGACAGTCCCGTCGTTCTCCGCGCGGCACCATGCCGGTGACGAGCACCACGAGGTCGACCGGGACCGTGATCGGCTCGCTCGAGGTCAGCGCGTCGACCAGGGTCACCGCGAGGCGCTCGTCCGGCATCCGCTCGACCGTCGGCGGCGTGTCGTCCGGGAACTCGCATGAACACCGAGCCGCGCTCGCGCGACTCGTTGTAGAGCAGCTCGAACTTGCCGTACGTCCGCATGTCGCGGTACAGGTGGAACTGGCGGATCGACGGGTCGAGGTGCGCGACCTTGATCGAGGCGTGCACCGTCGCCGTGCAGCAGAACTTCGAGCAGTAGGTGTTGCCCTCCGGCCTGCCGGCTGCCGACGCAGTAGACGTAGGCGACGATGCGGACCGGGCGCCCCTGATGGGTGAGCCGCGAGCCCTTCGCCTCGTCGACCATCGCCTTGAACTCGGCGATCGTCAGCACGCCGTCGATCCCGTAGCCGAACTCGCCGATCTCGGGGGCTGTAGACGTCGAAGCCGGTGGCGATGATGAACGACCCGACCTCGACCTGGCGCAGCTCCTCGGTGGTCGGCGTCCGCAACCGGATCTTCGCGGTGTAGTTGCCGAAGCAGCCGGTCTTGCCGACCAGCTCGGCGTTCGTCAGGACGGTGATCGTCGGGCGGGCCTCGACCTCGGCCATCAGCTCGGCGATCAGCTCGCGGCCGTTCCGGTCGTGCGGGAACATCGGCCCGAGCCTGCCGACCCAGCCGCCGAGCTGCGCCTCGCGCTCCACGAGGGTCACGCGCGATGCCGATGTCGGCGAGCCCGATCGCGGCACGCAGTCCGGCGATCCCGCCGCCGACGACCAGCGTCGCGGGGACGGTCTCGACGACGAGCGGCTCGAGCGGCGTCGGTCAGCCGCGTCTTGGCGATGCCGGCCCGGACCAGGCCGATCGCCTTCGCCGTCGCCCCCTCGCGGTCGTCGCTGTGCGCCCAGGAGCCCTGCTCCCGGATGTTCACCTGCGTGTACTCGTAGGGGTTGAGGTCCGCGCGCGTGGCGACGCCGCGGAAGGTTACGTGTGCAGCTTGGGCGAGCAGGAGGCCACGACGAGGCCGTCGAGGTCCTTGCTCCGGATGTCGTCGATCATCTCGTGCTGGGTGCCGTCGGAGCAGGCGAACATCGTGGTCTCGGCGACCACGACGTCCGAGTCGTCGCTCGAGCGCGTCCGCGACGACCGCGACGTCGACGTAGTCGGAGATGTTGCCGCCGCAGTGGCAGATGTAGACGCCGATGCGTCGCCTGGTCCCGGGCTCGGACGTCGGCTCGGGGGTCGGATCCTTGCTCACCTGCGGCTCCTCGCTCATGCCGACCACCTCGGCCGTCACCTTGGCGTGCTCGAGGTGCGCGGCGACCTGGGCCACCGCCGCACCCGCGTGCAGGATCGAGTCCACGATGTCCTTGGCGCCCGGACGCCGGTCCCGGCCACGAAGACGCCGGGGATGTCGGTCCGGCCCGGGTCGATGTCCTCGTCCGGCCTCGGCGACGTAGAAGTACTCGTCCAGCGCCGAGGGACTCGCCGCTCGAAGAGCTTCTCGACCTCACGGTTGGGCTGGACGCCGACCGCGAGGACGACCAGGTCGTACTCGGCCTCGACGATCTCGCCGCCGTTCTCGATGTCCTCGTAGCGCAGGACCAGGTCGCCGTTCTCCTTCTCGGTGATCTTCGCGACGCGGCCCTTGATGTACGTGCGCGCCCATGTCCTTCGCCTGCTCGTAGAACTCGTCGTAGCGCTTGCCGGCGGCCCGCATGTCCATGTAGTGGATGGTCACGTCGGCGAGCGGCAGGGCGCCCATGATCAGCTGGTTCTGCTTGATCGAGTACATGCAGCAGAAGCGCGAGCACAGCGGGTTGCCGACCTGTCTCGTCGCGCGAGCCGGTGCACAAGATGTAGGCGATGCGCTCGGGCACCTTGCCGTCGCCCGGGCGCAGGATCGTGTTGAACGGCCGGGTCGGGGCGAGCAGGCGGTCCATCTGCATGCCCGGTGATGACGTTCGTGAACCGGCCGAAGCCGTACTCGGGCTTGGCGTCGGCCGCGAAGAGCTTGAAGCCGGTCGAGACGACGACGGCGCCGACCTCGACCGTCGAGCGCTTCTCCTTCGTGGTCGCAGTCGATCGCGTCGGCGGGGCAGACCCGCACGCACTCGTGGCACTCGGAGCAGACGCCGCAGTCGAGGCAGCGGCCCGCGCCGGACGCGCGCCTGCTCCTCGGTCAGCGGCGCCTCGATCTCGTGGAAGTCCGTCGGGTGCCTTGACGAGGTCGACCTCTGCCTTGATCGGGTTGCGGTGGCCGATACGCCGTCTGCCGCGACAGGACGGCGTCCTGCCCGACGGTGCGATCCGGTCGTCGAGGGCGGTGAAGCCCGTCGATCGGCCGGCCGGTGAGCCAGCGGTCGACCATGTGGGCGGCGCGACGACCGTGCGCCGATGGCCCGGGTGATGTCGGTGGCGCCCATGGTCGACGTCGCCGGCGGCGAAGAGGTACGGGACGCTCGGTCTGCAGCGTCTGCGGGTCGACGGCGATCCTGCGGCCCCGGCCGATCGGCACGACCTGCTCGTACAGGCTCGCGTCCGGGCTCATGCCGATCGTGGAGATCACCATGTCGCAGTCGAGCGTCGTCTCGGAGCCGGGGATCGGCTCGGGGCTGCGCCGGCCCGAGGCGTCGGGCTCACCGAGCCGCATCCGCTGGAGCGTGAGGCCACTGACGTGGCCGTCGCGTCGGCGACGACGGCCGACGGGCGCGACGAGGAACTCGAACACGGCTCCCTCGGCCTCGGCGTCGTCCGCCTCGACGTGGTGCGCCGGCATCTCGTCGCGGGTCGCGGCGGTAGACGACCTTGGCCTCGGCGGCGCCGAGCCGACAGGCAGACGCGCGCCGCGTCCATCGCGACGTTGCCGCCGCCGACGACGACGACCTTCTTGCCGGCGAGGTCGGGGGCCGTCGCCGTTCGCGACCTCGGCGCAGGAAGTCCAGGCCGTTGACCGACGCCGACGGCGTCCTCGTTCGGGACGTCCATCCGCGTCGCCACCTGGGTGCCGGTGGCGACGAGGACGGCGTCGAAGCCCGGACGTCCTTGAGCGCGGCGAGGTCGGTGACGGGCGTGTCGCACTCGATCTCGACGCCGATCGCGGTGACGTTCGCGATGTCGGCGTCGACGACCTCGTGCGGGCAGCCGGTAGGCCGGGATCGCATGCCGCAGGAAGCCGCCGGGAGCCGAGCGCTTCTCGAAGATCTTGACGGCGTAGCCCTGGCGGGCGAGCTGCCAGGCGGCGGTCAGGCCGGCGGGCCCGGAGCCGACGACGGCGACCCGCGTGCCGTTCGGCGCGGCGACCTCGATGGCGGGGCCCCGCGGGGCCTCGCCCTGGGCCGCGTAGTGCTGGTCGGCGACGAAGCGCTTGAGGCGCCGGATCGGCACGGCGCCCTCGAGCTTGGCGCGGGTGCACTCGGACTCGCACGGCGCGTAGCAGGCGCGCCCGAGCGTGCCCGACGAGCGGGGTGGCGTCGAGCACGAGCTGGAAGGCCTGCTCGTCCTGGCCGCTGCGCACCAGGGAGACGTAGCCGTGGGCCTTGATGCCGGCCGGGCAGGCCCCGATGCACGGCGAGGTGCCCTCGCGCGTCGATGACGGCCTTCTTCGGCACGGCCTGCGGGAAGGCGATGTAGGCGGCGCGACGCGCGACCAGGTCGGCGTTGAACTCGTCGGGCACGGCGACCGTGCAGGCGTTCTCGCAGTCGCTGCAGCCGGTGCAGGCGGCCCCGTCGACGAAGCGTCGGCCTTCTCGAGGACCTTGGCGTGGAACGTGCCGTCGGCGTCGCCGCGGATCCCGGTCACCTCGGCTGTAGGTCATCGTGGTGATGTTCGGGTGGTGGATCGTCGAGGCCATCTTCGGCGCCGGAGATGCAGCTCGCGCAGTCGAGCGTCGGGAAGACCTTGCTGACAGCAGGATCATCTTGCCGCCGACGCTGGCCTCCTTCTCGACGAGCAGCACCTTGTAGCCCATGTCGCCGAGCTTGATCGACGGACTCCATGCCGCCGATCCCGCTGCCGACCACCAGGACGTCGTAGTCCATGAGTGGCTCCTGCTTCCCGCATGGCCCAGGGGCCACGGCTGATCAGATGAAGAGGTTGACGTTCGCCTCGTCGGCGTCGCCGAGGTAGGAGGCGACTCCCGCGTACTCGATCCCGTCGAGCAGCTCTTCCTTGCGCAGCCCCATGACGTCCATCGACATCGTGCAGGCGATGAACTTGACGCCCTGCTCGCGTGCCGTCGCGATGAGCTCGTCGAGCGGCATGACGTTCTGCTGCCTCATCACCCGCATCATCAGCTTCGGGCCGACGCCCGCGAAGTTCAGGTTCGACAGCCCCAGCTTCTTCGGGCCGCGCGGCATCATCGCGCCGAACATCTTCTGCAGCGGAGTCTTCCCGCTGGTCCTCACGTGGGTGTCCTTGCGCAGGGCGTTCAGGCCCCAGAACGTGAAGAACATCGTGACCTCGTCATCCATCGCCGCCGCACCGTTGGCGATGATGAACGCGGCCATCACCTTGTCGAAGTCTCCGCTGAAGACGATGATCGTCTTCTTGCTGGTCTCCACCGTTTTTCCCTCTCTGAGATACCGAGAACGCGTTGCCGTGCACATTCAGTGAGCATTCTTGAACGGCCGTCGCGCAGCATGGCGACGGTTCGGGCCGTGTTCAGCCGACGGCAACCGGGCGTGGACCGAGCTCGTTCAGCGCCGCGGCGAACTCGCGCATGTACTTGGCGAACGGCTCGGCGCAGACCGAGCAGACCGCGGCCATCTTCAGGCGGTTGGGCTCCAGGCCCCGCTCCTTCATGAGCACCTGCGCCTGAGCGGCGATCGACGAGGTCCGCTCGGCGCAGTCGGGAAGGAACGCGCACTCCTCGCCGTCGGAGGCGATGAAGACGCCGTCCTGACCGGACTCGAGCGCGTGCACGATCCACGCGGGCTTGATCCCGCTGCTGCAGGGCATCGCGAGGACGGAGACCGACGCGGGGTAGTGCAGGTGCCTGCTGCCGGCGAGGTCGATACCCGGGTCGGAGATGGTGTTCGTGGAGAACACCAGGATCGTCGGCATCGGGCCGTGCGTGCTGGGCTCGGCCATCAGGGGATCACTTCATCTTCTTGAGGAAGAGGCGAAGGAAGCCGCCGTCCTCATAGCTGCCGAGGTACTCGTGACCCATCTTCTTCGCCCATGCCGGCAGGTCCTTGAGGGTGCCGGAGTCCGTCGCGAGGACCTCCATCACGCCGCCGACGGGAACGGCGCCGATGCCCTTCTTCGCCGCCAGGATCGGGCCGGGGCACGAGGTGCCTCGCGCGTCGACGACCTGCGTGCCGGTGATCGCCTTGAGCTCTTCGATGGCAACCGTCATGAGTCGACCTCCTGAGAAGGGCGCAGTGACCTGCACCGGGTGGATCCTGCTCATTGCCCCGTCTCGAGCCTCGACACTGGGGCACATGGTCAGGTTCCACCCTCGAATACCTCACCGGAACGGGCCCGAGGTCCTACCCCCGGGGGTATGCCTTGCCCAATGCGCCACGTTTTTAATCGACGCGGCAGATTGTCCCGAATTCGAGGATGAATGACTCGGCGGACGCCGTGCCTTTGCGGTCCGCTGACGGAATCAACGATGCTCCGATATGGACGGCCATATGCGTGGCTCATCCGCGAGGAGTCGAAAAATCCCGACCGGTGACGTGCATGATCGAGACGAGGTCGGCCGTGACGACCTGCTCTGGGCTCACGTCCCGGGAGGCGGTGCGCACGAGGCGCCGCGCCATGTCCCGGGAGCACCCACCGGGAACGACATCGCGTGCCCCTGCCCGCTCCCCCACTTGCGCTTTCCGGGGAGCCTGAACCACGACCGGCCGTTTGGTCGCCGTCAGGGACTGCCACCCGCCCCGCTCCGGTGCCTGTGACTGCGGGCCCGCGAGCGGATCGGGACGCACCGTGCGGCGGGATGTCGACCGCCATCACGTGCGTGAGATCTGGACGCCGAATCAACGGCGTCTGACAAGTGTATCGGACATCCGGCCGAGACCTTGAGTCTTTTCCTCCCGGCACCGCGATCCGTCCGCGCGCCGGACCCCGCAGCAGGGGTGCACAGTGGACCCATGAGCCCCGCCTTCAGGCCTCCCGTTCCGCTGCGTCGCCCGTCCCGCGACGTGCCCCTGAAGGTCGCCGTCGTCGGCGCGGGAGGGTGGGGTGAGCAGCATGCCCGGGTCTTCGCCGACCGCACGGACACGAGGCTGTGCGCCCTCGTCGGGCGTGACCCCGGCCGGACGGCCGCCCGCGCCGAGGCGTACGGGACGGCCGGCTACACCGACCTGGACGCCATGCTCGACGCCGAGCAGCCGGACCTGGTCACCGTGAGCCTGCCCAACGAGGAGCACTTCGGGCCGACGCTCCACCTGCTGCGGCGCGGGGTCCCGCTGCTGGTCGAGAAGCCGCTCGTCTTCGACCTCGCCGAGGCCGACGAGCTGATCCGCGAGGCGAGGGAGCGCGGGCTCTTCTTCGCGATCGACCTCAACCATCGCTACGCCGAGCCCGTCCAGCGCCTGCGGCGGGCGATCGACGACGGCGAGCTCGGCGAGCTCGTCTTCGCGACGTGGCGCTTCGGCGGCGAGGCGAACCTCGGCACCTCGCGCCACGCCAACCTCATCGAGACGCAGGTGCACGGCATCGACATGCTCGAGCACCTCTGCGGGCCCATCTCCAGCGTGATGGCCCAGACCTTCGACCGCAGCCACCCGGGCGTCGTGACGACGCTCGCGGTCGCGCTCGAGTTCGCGAGCGGCGCCGTCGGGACGCTGCTCGGGACCTACGACTCCTCGTACGCCTATCCCGGCACGCACCACCTGGAGGTCAACGGGACACTCGGGCGCGGCGTCGTGCACGACACGGTCGGGAGCCTGGAGCTCTCGCGGGTGGGCGACGACGTCACGCGGGTGTGGAGGGCCGGCTACTTCGACGACGAGGCACGCAGCTTCCACGCGACCCTCGACCGCTACGTCGACGCGATGCTGCTCGCCTTCCGGGCGGGGGACCCGCCGCCCGTCCCTGCCGAGGCCGGGCGGCGCGCGCTGGCCGTCGCCCGGGCGATCATCCGCTCCGGGGACGAGGGCGTCCGCGTCACGATCCCCTGATCCGGCCCGCGGGGCCGCCGCGTCGCGCAGCTGCCCTGATCGGGGGTTGGATGGGCCCATGGAACACCGACACCTGGGCAGCAGCGGACTCAAGGTCTCCGAGATCACGTTCGGGAACTGGTTGACCCACGGGTCCCAGGTCGAGAACGAGGTGGCGACGCGATGCGTTCGCGCAGCGCTCGACGCGGGGATCACGACCTTCGACACCGCCGACGTCTACGCCAACACCGCGGCGGAGACCGTGCTCGGGGAGGCGCTGCACGGCCAGCGCCGCGAGTCCCTCGAGATCCTCACCAAGGTCTACTGGCCCATCGGCCCGCAGGGGCCGAACGATCGCGGACTGTCCCGCAAGCACGTCATGGAGGGGATCAACGGCTCGCTGACGCGGCTGCGCACGGACTACGTCGACCTCTACCAGGCGCACCGCTACGACCACGACACCCCGCTCGAGGAGACGATCCAGGCCTTCGCCGACGTCGTCCGGGCGGGCAAGGCCCTGTACATCGGGGTCAGCGAGTGGACGGCGGAGCAGATCCGCGCCGGTCAGGACCTCGCCTCAGGGCTCGGCTTCCGGCTCGTCTCCAACCAGCCCCAGTACTCGCTGCTGTGGCGGGTCATCGAGGGCGAGGTGGTCCCCACCTCGCGGGAGCTCGGCCTCTCGCAGATCGTCTGGTCACCCGTCGCCCAGGGCGTGCTGACCGGGAAGTACCGGCCGGGCGCCGAGCTCCCGGCCGGATCGCGCGCGACCGACGAGAAGGGCGGGGCGCGGATGATCTCCCGCTGGATGCGCGACGACGTCCTGGCGCGCGTCCAGGACCTCGCCCCCGTCGCAGCGGAGCTCGGCCTGAGCATGGCTCAGCTCGCCGTCGCCTGGGTGCTCCAGAACGACAACGTCGCCAGCGCGATCATCGGCGCCTCGAGGCCAGAGCAGGTCAGCGAGAACGTCGCCGCCTCGGGCGTCCGGATCCCCGCCGAGCTGATGGCGCGCATCGACGAGGTCGTCGGCGAGGTCGTCGAGCGCGACCCGGCCCGGACCTCGGAGAGCTCTCCCCCGGCGACCCGCTGACGCGCCGCGCGTCGCTCAGCCGACGATCGACGCCCTGCCCCGGCCCGAGGTGCTCGGCAACGGGCAGGAGCCCGTCGTTCGCCAGACGCCGGACCAGCGCCCAGCCGAGCAGCAGCACACCGCCGCCCGCCAGGAAGGGCTGGACCGGCGCGAACCACTGCAGCGCCCCGGCATAGCCGAGCGCGATCAGCGCGAGCTTGTTGCAGACGGGGCAGCCGACGGCAAGGAAGGTGAGCAGTCCGCCGAGCATCCCGGCGCGCCCCTGGGCGATGGCCTCGTCGGTCTCCGGCGCGCCGTCGGGGGCCGAGCCTGCTCGCCCGTCGCCCGCACCGACCGGCGCCGCGGCCCGGTCCTCGCGGACGTAGGTGGCCATCAGCAGCCCCGAGAGGGCAGCGGTCACGAGCAGGACGGGCCAGGCCCAGGCCGTCGGCGGGATCTCCCGCCCGAAGACCGGGTTCGGGATCAGCGCAGTGGGCAGCGCGACGACGAGCACCGTGGCACCGGTCGCCAGCAGCGCGGCCAGGTGCCGACGGCGCCCCCAGCCCCGCCAGGACGCCCCGGCGGCGCGGACGGTGCCGGCCGTGGCGCGGACGAGGTCCTGGAGAGCTCCGAGTCATACCCACCAGGGTATACGGAACGCCGCGCGGCAATCCCCGGTCCGTCCCGTCGAATTACCCCCCTGGGTATGCGACCGAGGTCCCGCAGCAGGTGGGACGACCGGGCATAACCTCGGATCGACACCTTACGGAGCGGGGAACACTGACCATGAAGATCGTTGTCGTCGGCGGGGTCGCCGCCGGAATGTCGATCGCGGCCCGAGCGCGCCGCCTCGACGAGTTCGCCGAGATCGTCGTCTTCGAGAAGGGGCACCACGTCTCCTTCGCGAACTGCGGCCTGCCCTACCACATCGGCGAGACCATCAAGGACCGCAGCCGCCTCATGCTGCAGACCCCGCAGTCCTGCGCGAGTCGCTCGACATCGACGTCCGCAACGGCGTGCGGGTCCTGAGCATCGACCGGGCGGCCAAGACCGTGCACGTGCGCGTCCTGGAGACGGGCGAGGAGTACGACGAGTCCTACGACGCCCTCGCGCTCGCCCCCGGCGCCTCCCCGTTCCGTCCGCCGATGCCGGGCATCGACCTGCCGTCGGTCCACGTGCTCCGCCGGGTCGGCGACATGGACGTCATCAAGAAGGCCGTCGACGGCGAGGGCGACCGCCAGCGCACCGGCGGCGTCAAGCACGCCGTCGTCATCGGAGCCGGGCTACATCGGCCTGGAGATGGCCGAGAACCTGCACGAGCGCGGCGTCGTCGTCGAGGTCGTGGAGATGGCCGACCAGATCATGCCGCCGCTCGACCGCGAGATGAGCACGGCGATGGAGAACTACCTCCGGGCGCACGGGATCACCCTGCACCTGGGGACGGCCGCCGCCGCGTTCTCGCTCAAGCCGAACGGGCGCACGCTGGTCGAGCTGAAGAGCACGACGTTCATCGAGACCGACCTCGTCATCATGGCCGCCGGCGTCCGGCCGAGCACCGAGCTGGCCGTCGCGGCCGGTCTCGAGCTCGGGCCGCGCGGCGGGATCGCCGTCGACGAGCACATGCGCACCTCCGACCCGTCCATCTGGGCCGCCGGGGACGCCGTCGAGGTCAGGCACGCCGTCCTTCCCGGAAGCTGGCTGCTGCCGCTCGCCGGGCCGGCCAACCGTCAGGGCCGCGTCGCCGCGGAGAGCATCTGCGGGCGCGACACCGTGTTCCCGACCGTCGAGGGCACCTCGATCGTCAAGGTCTTCGACATGGTGGCCGGCGGGACCGGCGCCTCGGAGAAGCAGCTCGTGGCGGCCGGCATCCCCTTCCTCACCGTGAGCACGCACCCGAGCGGGCACGCCGGCTACTACCCCGGCACGGCCGCGATGAACGTCAAGCTCGCCTTCTCGCCGAGCGACGGGAAGATCCTCGGCGCGCAGATCGCCGGCTTCGACGGCGTCGACAAGCGCCTCGACGTCCTGGCGACGGCGCTGCGGGCCGGGATGACGGTGTACGACCTCGAGGACCTCGAGCTCGCCTACGCACCGCCGTTCGGCTCGGCGAAGGACCCGGTCAACATGGCCGGGTTCGTCGCCTCCAACGTGCTGCGCGGCGACCTGCGGCTCTGGTACGCGAACGACTTCCCGCAGGCCACCGAGGGCGCACGCATCATCGACGTGCGCGGGCCCGACGAGTTCGGCATCTGGCACCTGCCCGGTGCGGAGAACGTCCCCCTCAAGGACCTGCGCGTCGCCCAGGAGTCCTGGGACCGCAGCACGCCGATCCGGCTCTACTGCGCCGTCGGCTTCCGCTCCTACCTCGCCTACCGCTCGCTCGTGCAGCGGGGGTTCACCGACGTGTCCACCCTCTCGGGCGGCATGACGACCTTCCGTGCCGTGCACGGGGTCGAGCCGAGCGTGGAGGTCGACACGACGGAGGCCGAGATCGCCTACGTCGAGCCTGCGCTGTCCGGCCCGGCCGCCGCGACCGGCGTCGTCGTCGACCTCGACTGCACGGGGCTGGCCTGCCCCGGACCGATCATGCAGCTGCAGAAGACCATGGTGACGCTGGCACCGGGCGACGAGATCCTCGCCCACGTCTCCGACCCCGGCTTCCGGCTCGACGCACCGGCCTGGGCGAAGCGGAACGGGCACACGCTCGTCGACCTCACCCCCGAGGGCCCCGGCTACGTGGCGCGGATGCGCAAGGGCGGTCCGCTCGCCCGCGGTGCCGCGGCGAGGATCAAGGACAAGAAGTCCTTCGTCGTGTTCTCCGGCGACCTCGACAAGGTGCTGGCGGCCTTCATCATCGCCAACGGCGCCCTCGCGATGGGTGACGAGGTCTCGATGTTCTTCACGTTCTGGGGCCTGAACGCCCTGCGGCGTCAGGACGCCCCGAAGGCGGACCGCACGCCCATGGAGACCATGATGGGCGCGATGATGCCGTCCGGACCGGACGACATGAAGCTCTCGCAGATGAACATGCTCGGGGGCGGCACCGCGATGATGAAGAAGATCATGCGGGACAACAACGTGCCGAGCCTTCCCGACCTGATCGGCGCCGCCCGCGCCTCCGGTGCACGCATGGTCGCCTGCACGATGACGATGGACCTGCTCGGGATCCAGGAGACGGACCTCATCGACGGTGTCGAGTTCGGCGGCGTCGCGATGTTCCTCGAGGAGGCCAACGAGTCGAACGGTCAGTTCTTCATCTGACCGCCCCGTACCGGCCGGCGCGACGGGGCGCCGGCCGGGTACGACGAAGGGCCCCTGGCAGATGCCAGGGGCCCTTCGTCATGCCATGTCGGGCTCAGGCGAACTTGTGCACCAGCAGCGAGTTCGTCGTGCCGGGGACGCCGACGGGGGCACCGAAGACGATGACGACGCGGTCACCGGAGTCGACCATGCCGTTGGCGCGCAGCGTCTCGTCGACCTGCGCGACCATCTCGTCGGTGTGCTTGACCGAGTCCGTCTGGTACGTCACCACGCCCCAGCTCAGGGCGAGCTGGTTGCGCACGACCTCGTCCGGGGTGAAGGCGACCATCGGGATGTGCGCACGCAGTCGCGAGACGCGGCGAGCCGAGTCACCGCTCTGCGTGAACGTCACCAGGTACTTGACGCCGAGGGTCTCGCCGACCTCCGCCGCGGCACGCGTGATGGCGCCACCGCGCGTCTGGGGGCTCCAGCCGAGCGGTGCGATGCGCTCGAAGCCGCCCTCCTCGGTGCTCTCGATGATGCGTGCCATCGTGCGCACGGCCTCGATCGGGAAGTCGCCGACGCTGGTCTCTCCGGAGAGCATGACCGCGTCAGCACCGTCGAGGACGGCGTTCGCGCAGTCGGAGGCCTCGGCGCGCGTCGGGCGCGGGGAGGTGATCATCGACTCGAGCACCTGCGTGGCGACGATGACCGGCTTGGCCGAGCGGCGGGCGAGCTCGATGGCGCGCTTCTGGACCAGCGGCACCTGCTCGAGCGGGAGCTCCACACCGAGGTCACCGCGGGCGACCATGATGCCGTCGAACGCGTCGACGATTTCGGCGAGGTTGTCCACGGCCTGCGGCTTCTCGACCTTGGCGATGACGGGGACCTTGCGGCCCTCCTCTTCCATGATCCGGGCCACGTCGGCGTAGTCGGCGGCGGAGCGGACGAAGGACAGCGCGATGAAGTCGCAGCCCTGGGCCAGGCCCCAGCGCAGGTCGGCCTCGTCCTTGTCGGACATCGCGGGGACGTTGACCGCGACACCCGGGAGGTTCAGGCCCTTGTTGTTCGAGACGGTGCCGGGCACCTCGACGACGGTGACGACGTTCGTCCCCTCGACGGCGGTGATGCGCACCGCGACCTTGCCGTCGTCGATGAGGATGCGGTCGCCGATCCGGGCGTCGCCGGTCAGGCCCTTGTAGGTCGTGGAGCAGATCTCCTTGGTGCCGTCGACGTCGTCCGTGGTGATCGTGAACACGTCACCGACGGCGAGGTCGTGCTTGCCCTCGAGGAACCGGCCGAGGCGGATCTTCGGGCCCTGGAGGTCGACGAGGACGGCCACCGCACGGCCGGAGGCCTTGGCGGCGGCGCGCACGCGGCGGATGACCGCGGCGTGCTCCTCCGGCTCACCGTGGCTCCGGTTGATCCGCGCGACGTCCATACCGGCGTCGACGAGGGCTTGGACCTGCTCGGGCGACTCTGTCGCGGGACCGAGTGTGCAGACAATCTTGGCTTTACGCATGGCTCCAGCCTAGTTCGAGGGTCATGGGACCTTTGGGCTCCGAGTCCCGGATCAGGGACGCATCGCCCGTTCGGTGGGGGTGATCGGTGCGGGGAGCTCCGTTCCCCCGCGGAGGTAGGCGTCGACGGCGGCCGCAGTGGCGCGACCCTCGGCGATCGCCCAGACGATGAGCGACTGCCCACGTCCGGCGTCCCCGGCGACGAAGACGCCCGGGACGGATGAGGAGAAGTCCTCCCCACGAGCAACGGTTCCCTGGCCGGTGAGGTCGGCGCCGGTCTGGGCGACGAGGCTCTCGGTCTCGGGGCCGGTGAAGCCCATCGCCAGCAGCACGAGATCGGCCGGCAGGTCCTTCTCGGTCCCCGGGACCGGCACGAGCCGCCCCTCGGGCGAGACCTCGGTGCTGGCGACCCGCAGCGTGCGGACGTGCCCGGCCTCGTCGCCGATGAGCTCGACGGTCGAGGCGAGGTAGGTGCGCTCGCCCCCCTCTTCGTGGGAGCTCGAGACCTTGTAGACCATCGGGTACGTGGGCCACGGCTGGTTCGCCGGGCGGCCGACGGGGGGCTGCGGGGTGATCTCCAGCGAGGTGACCGACGCGGCGCCCTGGCGCAGCGAGGTGCCGACGCAGTCCGAGCCGGTGTCACCGCCACCGATGACGACCACATGCTTGCCGGTGGCCGTGACCTGGTCCGCGACCGTGTCGCCCGCCTGGACCTGGTTCGACTGGCGCAGGAAGGGCACGGCGGGCTGCACGCCCTCCAGGTGCGAGCCGGGAACCGTGAGCAGTCGCGGGGTCGTCGACCCGATCGCGACCACGACGGCGTCGTACCTGGCCCGGAGCTCGGTCCAGGAGATGTCCCTGCCGATCTCGACACCGGGGCGGAACCGCGTGCCCTCGGCCTCCATCTGCGCCATGCGGCGGTCGATGTGCCACTTCTCGAGCTTGAAGTCCGGCACGCCGTAGCGCAGGAGCCCGCCGATCCGGTCGGCACGCTCGAAGACGGCGACCGTGTGACCGGCGCGGGTCAGCTGCTGCGCGGCGGCCAGGCCGGCCGGACCCGAGCCCACGACCGCAACGGTGTTGCCCGTGAGGAAGTGCGGGACCTGCGGGGTGATGAGCCCCCGCTCGAAGGCCTGGTCGACGATCGAGACCTCGACGTTCTTGATCGTCACGGCGGGCTCGGTGATCCCGAGGACGCAGGAGGTCTCGCACGGGGCCGGGCAGATGCGACCGGTGAACTCCGGGAAGTTGTTGGTCGCGTGCAGGCGGTCGCTCGCCTCGGCCCACTGCCCCTTCCACACCAGGTGGTTCCACTCGGGGATGAGGTTGCCGAGCGGGCAGCCCTGGTGGCAGAACGGGATGCCGCAGTCCATGCAGCGCCCGGCCTGGGCCGTGAGGCGTGCCTCGTTCGACTCGGCGAGCTCCGCCTGGACGTCGCGGTAGTCGAGGAGGCGCACCGGGACGGGACGGGTCGGCGGGAGCTCGCGCTGCCGCACCTTGAGGAAGCCGCGGGGGTCAGCCATGTGACACCTCCAGGATGTGGTCCCAGACACCGGGGGCGCTGGGGTCGAGGCCTTGTGCCTGAGCGTCAGCAAGGCTGGCGAGCATGCGCTCGTACTCGGTGGGCACGACGCGGGTGAACCGGGCAAGAGCGGTGGGGAGGTCGGCGAGGAGCGCGGCGGCGAGCGGCGAGCCCGTCTCGGCCTCGTGCGTGCGCAGCAGCGCCTCGAGCTCGGCGGCGTGCTCCGGGCCCACCGGGCTGAGCGCGAGCTCACCGGCGACCAGGGCGGGCTGGTTGACCAGCTCGGGCCGCAGGTCGAGCACGAAGGCGTGCCCGCCCGACATGCCGGCGCCGAAGTTGCGGCCGGTCCGGCCGAGGACGACGACCGTCCCGCCGGTCATGTACTCGCAGCCGTGGTCACCGACCCCCTCGACGACGAGAGTCGCCCCGGAGTTGCGCACGGCGAACCGCTCGCCGACGACGCCCCGCAGGTAGATCTCGCCGGAGGTCGCGCCGTAGCCGATGACGTTGCCGGCGATGACGTCGCGCTCGCCCGCCAGGACGGCCGCGGTGTCGGGCCGGACCGAGACACGACCACCGGACAGGCCCTTGCCGACGTAGTCGTTGGCGTCGCCGAAGAGTCGCAGCGTGATCCCCCGAGGGAGGAACGCCCCGAGGGACTGCCCGGCCGAGCCGGTCAGGGTGATCTCGATCGTGTCGTCCGGAAGGCCGTCACCGCCGTGGCGACGCGTGACCTCGTGACCGAGCATCGTGCCGACCGTCCGGTTGACGTTGCGCACCGGGACCGAGAGCTGGACCTTCTCCCCGCGCTCCAGCGCACCGGCGCTGGCGGCGATGAGCTGGTTGTCGAGCGCGCGGTCGAGGCCGTGGTCCTGGACGGTGGTGTTGCGCAGCGACGAGCCCGGAAGGGGCTCGGGCCGGGCGAGGATCGGACCGAGGTCCAGCCCGGAGGCCTTCCAGTGGTCGATCGCCGCACGGGTGTCGAGCGACTCGACGTGACCGACGGCCTCCTCGATCGAGCGGAAGCCGAGAGCCGCGAGGTACTCGCGCACCTCGATCGCGATGTACTCGAAGAAGGTCTCGACGAACTCCGGCTTGCCGCTGAAGCGCGCGCGCAGCTCGGGGTTCTGCGTCGCGACGCCCACCGGGCAGGTGTCGAGGTGGCAGACGCGCATCATCACGCAGCCGCTGACCACCAGCGGCGCCGTGGCGAAGCCGAACTCCTCGGCACCGAGCAGCGCGCCGATGACGACGTCACGGCCCGTCTTGAGCTGGCCGTCGACCTGGACGACGATCCGGTCGCGCAGGTTGTTGAGCACCAGGGTCTGCTGGGTCTCGGCCAGGCCGATCTCCCACGGGGTCCCCGCGTGCTTGAGCGAGGTGAGCGGGCTCGCACCCGTCCCGCCGTCGTGGCCCGAGATGAGCACGACGTCGGCATGTGCCTTGGAGACACCCGTCGCGACCGTGCCCACGCCGAACTCGCTGACCAGCTTGACGTGCACCCGCGCCTGCGGGTTCGCGTTCTTCAGGTCGTGGATGAGCTGGGCGATGTCCTCGATCGAGTAGATGTCGTGGTGCGGCGGCGGCGAGATGAGACCGACGCCGGGCGTCGAGTGCCGCGTCCGGGCGATCCACGGGTAGACCTTCGTGCCGGGCAGCTGCCCGCCCTCGCCGGGCTTGGCACCCTGGGCCATCTTGATCTGCAGGTCGGTCGCGTTCGTCAGGTAGTCGGACGTCACGCCGAACCGGCCGGAGGCGATCTGCTTGATCGCCGAGCTCCGCTCGGGGTCGTGCAGGCGCTCCGGGTCCTCGCCGCCCTCGCCCGTGTTGGACCGCGCACCCATGCGGTTCATCGCGATCGCCAGGGTCTGGTGAGCCTCGAGCGAGATGGAGCCGTAGGACATCGCGCCGGTGGAGAAGCGCGTGATGATGTCCTCGACCGACTCGACCTCCTCGAGCGGGACGGGCGGACGGACGCCGTCGGCGAAGCGCATGAGCCCGCGCAGCGTCATCAGGCGCTCGGCCTGGTCGTCGACGCGTCGCGTGTACTCGCGGAAGACGTCGAGCTGGCGCGTGCGGGTGGAGTGCTGCAGGCGGAAGACCGTCTCCGGGTCGAAGAGGTGCTCCTCGCCGTCGCGGCGCCACTGGTACTCGCCGCCGACGTTGAGCCGGCGGTGCGCCTGCGGGTTGCCGCTCGCCGGGTAGGCGTCGTGGTGCCGCGCCGCGACCTCGGCCGCGATGACGTCGAGGCCGATCCCGCCGAGGCGGCTCGTCGTGCCGGCGAAGTAGCGCGCCGACGACCTCGTGCGCCAGACCGATCGCCTCGAAGGTCTGGGCGCCGCGGTAGGAGGCGATGGTCGAGATCCCCATCTTGCTCATGACCTTGAGCACGCCCTTGCCGAGCGCCTTGATGAGGTTGGCGACGGCCTTCTCGGGTGCGACCTCGAGCGTTCCCTCGCGGGCCAGCCCCTCGACGCTCTCCATCGCGAGGTACGGGTTGACCGCCGCCGCACCGTAGCCGATGAGCAGGGCGACGTGGTGGACCTCGCGCACGTCCCCGGCCTCCACGACGAGGCTGACGCGCGTCCGGGTGTGCCGGCGCAGCAGGTGGTGGTGCACGGCGCTCGACAGCAGCAGCGACGGGATCGGCGCGTTGTCGGCGTCCGACTCGCGGTCGGACAGGATGAGGAAGCTCACGCCGGCGTCGACCGCACGGTCGACCTGGGCGAAGATCTCCTCGAGCCGGGCCTCGAGCGCGGGCGCGCCGCCGTCGACCGTGTACAGGCCGCGCACGATCTCCGAACGGAACACCCCGGCAAGGGCCGGGTCGCGGTCGATCCGGACGATCTTGGCGAGCTGGTCGTTGTCGAGCACGGGGAACGGCAGGATCAGCTTGCGCGCGTGCTCGGGCAGGTCGGCGAGCAGGTTCGGCTCCGGGCCGATCGCCCCGCCGATCGAGGTGACCAGCTCCTCACGGATCGCGTCCAGCGGCGGGTTCGTCACCTGCGCGAACATCTGCGTGAAGTAGTCGAAGAGCAGCCGCGGGCGCTTGGACAGCACGGCGACCGGGGTGTCGGAGCCCATGGCTCCCAGCGGCTCGGCACCGTTCGCACCCATCGGCGCGAGGAGGATCTTGAGCTCCTCCTCGGTGTACCCGAAGGCGCGCTGACGACGCCGCACCGAGGCGGGGCTGTGCTGGATGTGCTCGCGCTCGGGGAGCTGGTCGAGGAAGATCGAGTGCTCGGCCGTCCACTGCGCGTACGGACGCTGGTCGGCGAGCTGGCGCTTGATCTCCTCGTCCGGCACGACGCGCCCGGCACCGGTGTCCACGAGGAACATCCGGCCCGGCTCGAGCCGGCCCTTGCGGACGACGGTCGCCGGGTCGAGGTCGAGGACACCGGCCTCGCTCGCGAGGACGACGAGCCCGTCGTCGGTGATCCAGTACCGGCCGGGACGCAGCCCGTTGCGGTCCAGGACGGCGCCGACGAGCGTTCCGTCGGTGAAGGCGAGGGCGGCGGGGCCGTCCCATGGCTCCATGAGCGTCGAGTGGTACTCGTAGAAGGCCCGGCGGGCCGGGTCCATCTCGGAGTGGTTCTCCCACGCCTCGGGGATCATCATCAGGACGGCGTGCGGCATGCTCCGGCCGGACAGGTGCAGGAGCTCGAGCACCTCGTCGAAGGTCCCCGAGTCGGAGCTGCTGGGCGTGCAGACGGGCAGCAGCGGGGCGAGGTCGCCGAGCAGCGGGCTCGCCAGCGTGCTCTGCCGGGCCGCCATCCAGTTGCGGTTCGCGCGGACGGTGTTGATCTCACCGTTGTGCGCGATCATCCGGAAGGGCTGCGCGAGCGGCCACGACGGGAAGGTGTTCGTCGAGAACCGCGAGTGGACGAGCGCGATCTCCGAGGCGTAGCGCGGGTCGGAGAGGTCGGGGAAGAAGGGCTCGAGCTGACCGGTGGTCAGCATGCCCTTGTACGTGAGGGTCCGCGCGGAGAGGGACGCGAAGTACAGGCCGAGCTCGTGCTCGACCCGCTTGCGGACGCGGAAGGCCTTGCGGTCGAGCTCGATCCCCGAGAGCGCACGCGCCGGGTCCGCGACGACGAGGTGGCGGAAGGTGGGCATCGTGGCCCGAGCCGTCGGCCCGACGAGCTCGGCCGTGACGGGGACGTCACGCCAGGCGAGCGTGTCCAGCTGCTCCTCGCGGACGATCACGTCGATCGCGGCGACCGCCGCGGCGAGCTCCGCGGGCTCGGTCGGCAGGAAGGCCAGGCCGATCGCGTAGCGGCCGGCGGGGGGAAGCTCGGCGGGGATCACGTCGCGCAGGAAGGCGTCGGGGACCTGCGTGAGGATGCCGGCGCCGTCGCCGCTGTCCTTCTCGGCCCCGACGGCACCACGGTGGTCCAGGTTGAGCAGTGCCGTCAGACCGGCATCGACGATGTCCCGGCCCGGAGTCCCGCGCAGGGTCGCGACGAACGCGACGCCACAGGCGTCGTGCTCGCTCGCCGGGTCGTACAGACCCTTGGGAGCAGCGTCGAACTGGCTCATTACCACCGTCCTCGTACTGACCCGCGCGTGCGCACGGGTACGGAAAGGATGTCCGGGGACGTCATCGGCCCGCTTGGCGGCGACGATACCGCCCGGTGCCGCGGTGGACACCGCGGACCGTGTTCGGCTGCGGGGGCAGCCATGACGCCCGCTGGACGGCGGGGTCAGGTCTCACTCTGCAACGGCGCCACGTCGTCCGAGGACGGCGCAACACCCTTCACGCCCGACGCGTCGTCGTCGATCCGGTCGACCTCGTCGGCGGGCTCAGCGGGATTCCCGACCAGCACCGTGGTCTCGCGCCCAGGGTGGCGGCGTCCGACCAGCACGAAGGCTACCAGCGCGCCCAGTCCGACGACGATGGACGTCCAGACGTTGAGGCGAAGGCCGAGGAAGGTGTGCGCGGTGTCGATGCGCAGGTACTCGATCCAGACCCGGCCGAGCGTGTAGCTCATGACATAGGCCCAGAAGACACGGCCGTGGCCGAGCCGGAAGCGCCGCTCCAGCCAGATGATGACCGCCGCTGCCGCGAGGTTCCACAGGAGCTCGTAGAGGAAGGTCGGGTGGAACAGCGTGTCGGCGGGGTAGCCCGCGGGGAAGGAGGCAGAGCTCGGGTCGATGCGCAGCCCCCACGGCAGCGTCGTCGGGCCGCCGAAGAGCTCCTGGTTGAACCAGTTGCCGAGCCGGCCGATCGCCTGCGCGACGAGCAGCCCGGGGGCGACGGCGTCGGCGAAGACGACGAAGCTCACTCCCTGCTTGCGCGCACCGATCCAGGCGCCGACGGCGCCCAGGGCGATCGCCCCCCAGATGCCGAGACCGCCCTCCCAGATCGCGAAGGCGCGCCAGGGGTCGCCGCCCGGGCCGAAGTAGGCGTCGGGCGAGGTGATGAGGTGGTAGATCCGGCCGCCGAGGATGCCGAACGGGACAGCCCAGAAGACGATCTCCAGGACGGTGTCGGCGTCCCCGCCGCGCGCGACCCAGCGGCGGCGGGTCATCAGCAGGGCGACGACGATCCCCGTCATGATCGCGAGGGCGTAGGCACGGATGGGCAGCACGCCGCCGAGCATCCAGACCCCCTGGGAGGGGCTCGGGATCTCGACGAGCACGCGCCCGAGGACGGCCGTCATCGACGTGCCCCTCTCACGCCGTCCGCGATCGCCGCGACGGCCTCGCTCATCGCGGCCCGGCCCTGCGCGCGGTCCGTCGCGTCGAGAAGCGGCCGCACGAAGGCGCTGCCGACGATGACGCCGTCGGCGTACCGGGCGACCTCGGCGGCCTGCTCGGGAGTGCTCACGCCGAGACCGACGCAGACGAGGTCGGCGCCGGCCGAGCGGGTGTCCGCGACGAGCCTGGAGGCATCGGCCCCCACGGAGGCGCGGGTGCCCGTGACCCCCATCGTGGAGGCGGCGTAGACGAAGCCGCGGGCAGCCGCAGCCGTCATCGAGAGACGTTCGGCCGTCGAGCTCGGCGCGACGAGGAACACCCGGTCCAGACCCTGCTCGTCGGAGGCGCTCATCCACTCGGCGGCCTCGTCCGGGATGAGGTCGGGAGTGATGAGCCCGGCGCCGCCGGCCGAGGCGAGATCACGGGCGAAGGCGTCGACGCCGTAGCGCAGCACGGGGTTCCAGTAGCTCATCACCAGGACCGTGGCGCCGGTGGCGGCGATCGTCTCGACCGCGCCCATCACGTCGTGCACCCTGGTCCCGGCGGCGAGCGAGCGCTCGACGGCGTGCTGGATCGTCGGGCCGTCCATCACCGGGTCGGTGTAGGGCAGGCCGAGCTCGATGACGTCAGCCCCCGACTCGACCATCGCCAGGGCGGCGGCAACCGATCCCTCGAGGTCGGGGAAGCCGAGGGGCAGGTAGCCGATCAGCGCCGCCCTGCCCTCCTCGCGCAGCGCCCTCAGGTGCTCGGCTGTCCTGCTGCGCACGACGACGTCGCTCACCCTCGCCCTTCCTTCTGCTCGGACTGCGTGTCGTCGAGCATCCCGAACCAGCGGGCCGCCGTCGCCACGTCCTTGTCCCCACGACCTGAGAGGTTCACGAGGATCACCGGAGGGTGGTCCAGCGCCCAGTCGCCCAGCTGGGCGCCGAGCTGGATCGCCCCGGCCAGGGCGTGCGCCGACTCGATCGCCGGGATGATCCCCTCGGTACGGCACAGCAGCGAGAACGCGTCCATCGCCTCGACGTCGGTGACCGGGGAGTACGCCACGCGGCCGAGCTGGTGCAGCCAGGCGTGCTCCGGCCCGACGCTCGGGTAGTCCAGGCCCGCCGAGATGGAGTGCGTCGGCAGCGTCTGGCCGTCGTCGTCCTGGAGCAGGAAGGAGCGCGCGCCGTGCAGGACGCCAGGGGCGCCGCCCGAGAAGCGCGAGGCGTGCCGGCCGGAGGAGACTCCGTCGCCGCCCGCCTCGAAGCCGAAGAGCCGGACCTCCGGCTCGTCGAGGAAGGCGTTGAAGATGCCGAGCGCGTTCGAGCCGCCGCCGACGCAGGCCGCGATCGCGTCGGGGAACCGGCCGATCTCGTCCATCAGCTGGGCACGGGCCTCGAAGCCGATCACCTGGTGGAAGTCGCGCACCATCTGCGGGAAGGGGTGCGGGCCGGTGACGGTGCCCAGCAGGTAGTGCGTCGTGTCGACGTTGGCTACCCAGTCGCGCAGCGCTTCGTTGATCGCGTCCTTGAGCGTGCGCGAGCCGATCGTCACGGGGACGACCTCGGCGCCGAGCAGACGCATCCGGGCGACGTTGAGCGCCTGGCGCTGCGTGTCCTCCTCGCCCATGTAGACGGTGCACTCGAGGTCCAGGAGGGCGGCGGCCGTCGCCGTGGCGACACCGTGCTGCCCCGCGCCGGTCTCGGCGATGACGCGCTTCTTGCCCATCCGCTTGACCAGGAGTGCCTGGCCGAGGACGTTGTTGATCTTGTGCGAACCGGTGTGGTTGAGGTCCTCGCGCTTGAGGAAGACCCTCGCTCCCCCGCCGACGTGGGCCGCGAAGCGCTCGACCTCGGTGAGCGGGCTCGGCCGGCCGGTGTAGGTGCGGTGCAGCCGCTCGAGCTCCTTGCCGAAGCCCGGGTCCGCGAGGGCCTTGTGGTAGGCCGTGTCGAGCTCGTCGAGGGCCGCGATCAGCGCCTCGGGGACGAAGCGCCCGCCGAAGTCGCCGAAGTAGGGACCGGACTGGCCGGCGAGCGGTCCGCGGACGCTGCCCTCGCCGAGCGCGCTGATGGCGTCGTGGAGGGCGGCAGCTGCCGCCCGTCCACCGCGGGGTTCGATCACTGACGCACCGCCCGGAGAGAGGGGTGGGCACCTGCGGCGACGAGGTCGGCGACGGCCGCGCGCGGGTCCTTGCCGGTCACGAGGGCCTCACCCACGAGCACGGCGTCGGCGCCCGAGCGGGCGTAGTCCATCACGTCATGCGGGCCACGGACACCGGACTCCGCGATCCGCACGATGCCCGACGGGATGAGCGGGGCGAGCCGAGCGAAGGTCGTTCGGTCCACCTCGAGGTTCTTGAGGTTGCGGGCGTTGACGCCGATGGCACGCGCGCCGGCGTCCACCGCGCGGGCGACCTCCTCGGTGTCGTGCACCTCGACCAGGGCGGTCATGCCCAGGGAGTGCACGCGCTCGACGAGCGAGGTCAGCACGGTCTGCTCGAGGGCCGCGACGATGAGCAGGACGAGGTCCGCCCCGTGCGCCCTGGCCTCCCAGACCTGGTAGGGCGTGACGACGAAGTCCTTGCGGAGCACCGGCACGTCGACGACACCGCGCACGGCGTCGAGGTCGGCGAGGCTGCCGTTGAAGCGTCGCTGCTCGGTGAGCACCGAGATCGCCGCGGCACCGCCCTGCTCGTACAGGCCGGCGAGCGCTGCGGGGTCCTGGATCTCCGCGAGCGCCCCCTTGCTCGGGCTCGAGCGCTTGACCTCCGCGATCACGACGACGGCGGAGTCGTCGTGCAGCCGGACGAGCGCGTCCATGGCCTCGGGCACCCGTGCTGCGCGCTCCTTGACCGCCCCCAAGGGGGTCACGGCCTCACGGGCCGCGAGGTCCTCGCGAACGCCGGCCACGATGTCTTCAAGGATCGTCATGGTCTGCTACCTCCTCCGAGCCGTCCCCCGCTGGCCGACGTGGTCATCGTAGGCCAGCCTCGGAGCGCTGCCCGACGCGTCCATCCGCCGGGCGGCGCGGCAGGACCACCGTGAGGCGGGCGCGAGAGGTCAGTGCGAGGAGCCCGACTCGTGGGAGGCCGGGCCTGCCGGCTGGCCGAGCCCGAGCATCTTGAGCACGCGGCCCGCGACGAGGCCGAGGACGACGATGCCCGCGCCGACCCAGGCCAGCGGCACGAGGGCGAAGACGATGGCGAGGGAGGCGACGAGTGCCCCGAGGACGACGAGGACGACCGTCACCCATGCGGCGACGGTGTTGCCCTCGTTGTGCGGGGGGCTCGACGGGGGAAGGTAGTTGCGCCCGGCGCCGGGGTTCGGCTCAGTCATCGAAGGTCTCCGTCCTGTGTGGGTGCGAGCGTAGCCGCGATCGGCCCGCCGGTCGGTCCAGGGGCCGAGGCGCGGTCGTGGAGTCCGGACCGTGCGGCAGCGACCTCATGTGGGGTCCTCCCCGCGGCTCAAGGCCTCCCAGACCTCGACGTCGTCCGGTTCGGCCTGCTCGGGCCGGCCGGGCCGCTCGGGCCGGCCGGGCTGCGCCGCGGAGGCGCTGGGTGCGGCAGAGGACCCGGTCGGCACCGCCGTCGCGGCCGCCTCGAAGCGCTGCGAGGGCCGCGCCCAGGATCGCGAGCGCAGGGCACCGAGCAGTGCGAGCGCGACGACGGCGAGACCGAGTCCGGCGGCGCACCACGGCCACCACTGCAGACGCGGCTCGCCGAGGAGGCTCGCGACGCCGACCGCCTGGGACGCGGCACCGAGGGCGGCGGCGTCGGCGGCACCCCGAGCGGCGAGCGAGGCCGCCGTCACGAGAGCGCCACCGGCGGCCAGGCCGAGGAGCGCGACCCGCTGCCCCCAACGCCGTCCGAGCGCAAGGGCCAGGGCGGCGGCGGCCACGACAAGGGCTCCTGCCGCCACGCCAGGGGCGAGCGAGGAGCCGCTCACGGCCAGCGGGACCTGCGCGACGCTCGGGCTCGACGTCGTCGCCCGCACCCATGCCGGCGCGGTGCAGCCGAGCACCAGGGCCGCCAGCACGAGGGCCGCGAGGACGACGACCCGGCGGCTCACCGGCCCGCTCGTCGCAGTCTCGAGGCGATCTGCACCGCCCGGACGGCGGCAGCCGCCTTGTTGCGGGACTCGGCGTACTCGAGCGCAGGGACCGAGTCCGCGACGATCCCGCCACCGGCCTGGACGCTCGCCCTGCCCTCGCGGATGAACGCCGTCCGGATCGCGATGGCCATGTCCATGTCGCCTGCGAAGTCGAAGTAGCCGACCGTCCCGCCGTAGATCCCGCGGCGAGCGGGTTCGAGCTCGTCGATCAGGGCGATCGCCCGGGGCTTGGGCGCACCCGAGAGCGTGCCTGCCGGGAAGGTGGCCACCAGCGTCTGCAGAGCGGTCGCACCGGCCCGGAGCGTCCCGGTCACCGTCGAGCACAGGTGCATGATGTGGCTGAAGCGACGCACCAGCATGAACTCGACGACCTCGACGCTCGTCGGCTCGCAGACCTTCACCAGGTCGTTGCGCGACAGGTCGACGAGCATGACGTGCTCGGCGAGCTCCTTGGGATCGGCCAGGAGCTCCGCGACCAGGGCGGCGTCCTGCTCCGGGTCCGCCCCGCGTGGCCGCGAGCCGGCGATCGGGTAGGTCACCACACGGTCACCCGTGACCTTGACGAGCGTCTCCGGGCTGGACCCGACGACGGCGAACGGACGCCCCGAGGGGTCCTCGAGCTGCAGGTAGTACATGTACGGGCTCGGGTTGATCGTCCGCAGCACGCGATAGACGTCGATCGGCTCGGCCGGGCACTCGAGGTCCAGGCGCTGGGACAGCACGACCTGGAAGACGTCGCCCTCGCGGATCGCCTCCTTGCCCGCGAGCACGGCCTGCTCGAACTCCGCCTGGCTGCTGCGGAACTCCAGCTCCGGCTCGTCGCCGTCCACGAGCACGCTCGGCGGTGCCGCCTCGCCACGCGACATGACGTCCTGCATCGCGTCGAGCCGGGCCACCGCGTCCTGGTAGGCCTCGTCCACGCGGGCGTCGGTGTCGTCGAAGTTGATGGCGTTCGCGATGAGCCACACGGACCCGTCGACGTGGTCCACGACGGCGAGGTCGCTCGCGAGGCACAGCGTGACCTCCGGGACGTCGAGCTCGTCGGGCGCGAGGGCGGGGAGCGTCGGCTCCCAGTGCCGGACGATGTCCCAGCCGAGCGCGCCGACGAGCCCACCGGTGAGCGGCGGAAGGCCCTCGAGCGCGGGGGTGCGCAACGCCTCGAGCGTCCCGGCGAGGACCTCGAGCACGTCGCCGTCGAGCGGGACGCCGACGGGGACGTCCCCGGTCCACACGGCCCGGCCGTTCGCGACCGAGAGCGTCGCCCGTGACGTCACGCCGACGAAGGAGTAGCGCGACCACGTCCCGTCGACCTCGGCCGACTCCAGGACGAAGGTGCCCGGTCGGCCCTGCGCGAGCGTCCGGTAGAGGCCGACCGGGGTGATCTCGTCTGCCAGGAGTCGGCGGACGACGGGCACCACGCGGCGGTCGCTCGCGAGCTCGCGGAAGCCCTCGATCGTCGGCCAGGTCGTGCCCCAGGGCAGGGGCGTCGGGACGGTGATCATGAGCCGACCACCGCGCCGAGGTCGCCCCCGGCCTCGAAGCAGCTGCGCGTGCCCGTGTGGCAGGCGGCGCCGACCTGGTCCACCCGGACGAGCACCGCGTCGCCGTCGCAGTCCAGCGCGACCGAGCGCACGTGCTGGACGTGGCCGGAGGTGTCGCCCTTGCGCCAGTACATCTGCCGCGACCGGCTCCAGAAGGTGACCCGGCCCGAGGTCAGCGTGCGGTGAAGGGCCTCGTCGTCCATCCAGCCGACCATGAGGACCTCATGGGTGTCGTGCTGCTGGACGACGGCGCAGACGAGGCCGTCGGCGTCGCGCTTGAGGCGCGCCGCGAGGTCGGGATCGAGGGTCGAAGGCACCGGACGATCCTGCCACGAGGTGGCTCGTCCCGGCGCAGCACGGGCCTCACCCGGACGGGCCGAGCGCTCAGCGGGTCTGCGACATCCAGGCGGCGTGCATCTGCGCGTACGGGCCGTCGCTCGCGACCAGCTCGTCATGCGCTCCCGTCTGGACGATGCGGCCCTGCTCGACGACGACCACCACGTCCGCCGCCTCCGCCGTCGAGAGGCGGTGCGCGACGGTGATCGTGGTGCGGCCGGCGACGAGCCGGTCGAGCGCACCGGCGATCCGGACGTCGGTGGCGGGGTCGACCGCGCTCGTGGCCTCGTCCAGGACGAGGAGGTCCGCTCCGGCGAGGTGCGCCCGGGCGAGCGAGACGAGCTGGCGCTCCCCCGCCGACAAGCGCTCGCCGCGTTGGCCGACGTCCGTCTCGATCCCGTCGGGCAGTGCGGCGAGCCAGTCGCCGAGACCCAGCTCCTCGAAGGCGGAGACGACCTGTTCCGGCGGGACCTCGAGGCCCGGCTGGGCCGGGCGCGCCCCGTAGGCGACGTTCTGCGCGACGGTGCCGTCGAACAGGAAGCCCTCCTGCGGGACGAGCACGACCCGGGAACGGATCGAGCTGAGGGAGAGGTCGCGCAGGTCGTGCTCGTCGAGCAGGACCCGTCCGGTGTCGGGGTCGACGAGCCTGGTGACGAGCTTGACGAGCGTCGACTTCCCCGAGCCGGTGGCGCCGACGACGGCGACCTTCTGCCCCGCCTCGACCGTCAGGTCGACGTCGCGGAGCACGGGCGGGCCACCGGGGTAGGAGTACGACACGCCGCTGAGGCGGACCGAGGCGGGTCCCCGCTCGCTCGTCGAGCCACCCCCCGGGCGGTCGGCGATGTCGACGGGGGTGTCGATGACGCCGATGACGCGCCGCCAGCCGGCCAGGGCGTTCTGGAGCTCGTTGAGGATCTCGGTCGCCATCTGCACCGGGCCGGTGAAGAGCTGGATGAGGAAGAGGAAGGCCACCAGCCGACCCGCGCTGATCGAGCCGCCCACCCCGAGGAGCGTCCCGACGACGACCACGACGGCGAGGACCCCGTAGGCGACGAGCACCCCGCTGGAGAAGACGAGCGCGACCCGGTTCTGGGCACGGACCTGGGCGCGCCAGTTGCGGTCCACCGCCGTGTCGATGCGCTGCTGGGTCCGCCCGGTCACGCCGTAGGCACGCACCGTCTCCGCCCCGACGACGGCCTCGGAGATCGCACCGAGCATGGCCCCGACGGACTGCCGCACCGCCGCATAGGCCTGGCCGACCTTGCGCTGCGCCGGTCGTAGGACGAGCACGAGCGGGACGAAGCAGATCCACACGACGAGAGTGAGCTGCCACGACCAGATCGCCATCAGCACCGTCGCCGCCGCGATCTGGAGCACGGAGACGAGGAGCATGATCCCGCCCCACTGGACGAACAGCGAGATCGTGTCGACGTCGCTGGTCACCCGCGAGACGAGGCTCCCGCGCCGCTCGGTCCCCTGGGTCAGGGCCGAGAGGTCGTGCACGTGCCGGAAGGCGGTCACCCGCAGCCTCGCCAGCCCGGCCTCGCTCGAGCGGAAGAGCCGCACGTTGACGAGGGCGGAGCAGACCCCGGCGACCACGAGGGCGGCACCGGCCAGCGCGACGTAGCGGGCGAGCTGCCCACTGCCCGCCTGCCCGGGGACCACGGCGGTGTCGATCGTCCGCTGCACGACGAGCGGCACGACGATGCGCCCGGCCGCGGCGAGCACGGCGAGGAGAAGCGTGACGACGGCGCCCTGCACGATCTCCGGCGAGATCTCCAGCCCACGGCGCAGCGTCGCGCGGGCGCCGAGCGCACTCGTCCCCTCGAGCCGGGCGCCGCTCATGACTGCTCCGCCCTGACGGCCGCCTGCTGCTCGTAGGCGGTGGCGAGCTCGCGGTAGCCCTCGTCACGGACGAGGAGCTCATCATGCGTCCCGCGGTCGACGACGCGGCCCGAGTCGAGGTGGACGACCTCGTCGGCGAGCAGCACCGAGGACATCCGGTACGCCACGAGCAGGACGGTCGGCGGGCCGACGGCTCCGCGACCCGCGGAGAGCGAGTCGATGCCACCGCTGCGCAGGCCGCCGAGGATCGCCTGCTCCACCTGCGGGTCGACCGCGGAGGTGGCGTCGTCGAGCACGAGAAGTCGCGGTCGCCGCACCAGCGCGCGGGCGATCGCCAGCCGCTGTCGCTGGCCACCCGAGAGGTTCGCGCCGCGCTCGCCGAGCGGGGCGTCGAGGCCGCCGGGCAGCGCGCGGACGACGTCGTCGACATGAGCGGCGCGCAGCGCCGCCCAGACGGCGTCGTCGTCGGGCCCGCCCGCGTCGACGAGCGTGACGTTCCCGCGGACGGTGTCCTCGAAGATGAACGTCGTCTGCGGGACGAGCGCCACCTGGGCCGTGAGGTCGGCAGCACGCACGTGGACGAGGTCGATCCCGTCCAGCAGGATCTGGCCGGCGCTGGGGTCCTGGAGGCGACTGAACAGGCCGGCGAGGGTCGTCTTGCCCGAGCCCGTCGGACCGACGAGCGCGACGACCCGACCGGGGCGCAGGTCGAGGTCGATGTCCGTGAGGAGCGTCCGGGGCCCGGCCGCGTCGCTCACCTCGACGCCGACCCCGCGCACCCGGACGTCGAGGCCGGGCCCGTGGCTCGGCAGCGGGACGGTCCCCTGGACCTGGTCGCTGCGGGCGTCGATGACGCGGGCGATCCTGTCGTAGCCGACGACCGCCCGGGGCAGCTCCCCGAGGACCCAGCCGAAGGCGCGCACCGGGACGGCCATCAAGGTCAGGAGGTACGCGGCGGAGACGATGTCGCCGGTCTGGACCGCGCCGGCGTCCAGCCGGGCCGCACCGACGAGCAGCACCGCGAGCGTCCCGGCGCTCGGCAGGAGCTCGATCACCGGGTCGAACACCGCGCGCACCCGTCCCACCCGGATGTTCGCGTCCCGCAGCGCATGGGCCTTGCTCGCGAAGCGCCGCTCCTCGCGGGCCTCCGTCCCGAGGGACTTGACCAGCAACGCCGCCTCGAAGCTCTCGTGGGCGACGTCGGAGACCTCGGCACGCAGCTGCTGGGCCCGGGTGATCGCCGGCGACATGTAGCGCTGGAAGACGAGGTTGGCCAGGACGGCGATCGGCAGGACCGTCAGCGCGGTCAGCGCGAGCCAGACGTCGACGCGCAGCAGCGCCACCGCCGCGACGCCGATCATCACGACGACCCCGAGGGCGAACGGCAAGGGGTTGAACACCCCGGTCGCCGCCTCCACGTCCGAGCTCGCGTTCGCGAGGAGCTGACCCGTGGGGTGGGCGCGGTGCCAGGAGATCGGCAGGCGGAGGTACTGCCGGGTGACCCCTCGACGGTGGTCGGCCCCGATGCTCGCGTAGCCGATCCCGGCGAAGATCCTGCGGCCCGCGACGGCGAGGGCAAGGGTGACGGCCACCGCGAGGAGCGCGAGACCCGCCAGCCCGATCCTGCCCTGCGCCTCGGCGTCTCCCCCGATGGCCGGGACCACGACGGAGTCGGTGACCGAGCCGAGGACCTGGCTCACGGCGACCGTGAGCGCACCGAAGGCCGCCGAGGTGCCGATCGCCCCGACGTAGGTCCACGGGTGGGCGGCGATACCGCGCCCGATCAGCCGGAAGCCTCGACGCAGGGGACCACCGACGAGCTCGGTCGTCCGGTCGGCTGAACGCACACGTCTCCTCGTGGTCCGAGCTGGATCAGGTCCGGCTCCCCGTGCCACCCGGGCTGGCCGGGGCGGGCTCGCTCATGCGGATGCGCACGGCTCGACCATCGTAGGTCCACCCTCTGACATCGCCCGCGGGGCGGTCGAGCGCGCCGACGGGGCGCCACAGAGCCGACGCCGGCAGCCGAGCAGGGGTCGATCTCGCATGCGAGCATGTGCCATGCCCTGGCACCCCCGAGAACGCGCAGCCCTGCTCGAGGCCCTCTCCGCGGTCGGCCCCGGGGCTCCCACCTGCTGCGCGGGCTGGCGCACCGAGCACCTGGCCGCCCACATCGTCCTGCGCGAGGGCGACCCCCTGACCGCCGCAGGGATCGTCGTGCCGTGGCTCGCGGAGCGGACGGAGCGCCGCACCCAGGACCTCGGCGATGCGGCGACCGGCACCGAGGACTGGTCGCAGCTGCTCGCCACGATCCGCCGCGGCCCGCCCCGCTGGAACCCGATGAGCCTGGCGGGCGACAGCGTCCAGCTCCTCGAGCTCTTCGTGCACACCGAGGACGTGCGCCGCGGCCGGGGGCCGACCACGCCCCGTGAGCTGCCCGCGGGGGAACGTGCAGCGCTCTGGAGCCGCCTGCGTCTCGCCGCCCGCGGCCTGTACCGCAGCAGCCCGGTCGGTGTCGTGCTCTCGCCCGACGACGAGGCCGGCGCCGACCTCAGGGTGAGGTCCTCCCCCGTCCCGGGGAGCCCGGCGCACGACGTCGTCGTCCGGGGCCAGGTCGGAGAGCTCGTCCTGCATGCGTTCGGTCGCTCCGCGGTCGCGGATGTCGAGGTGCTCGGTCACCCGGACGCCGTCGCGACGCTCGACGCGGGCCGGCCTCGGCGCGACTGAGCCTGCACCTGCGGGAGCTCCCCGGCAGGCCGCGAACCCACCCACGACTCCGACTCCCCCGAGGTGCTGACGTGTCCCAGTTCGTCGTCCACGGCAGGCGTGCCGTCCTGGCTCCCCTGCGCGCCACTGTCTCCGAGGTCCTTCACGACGCCGCCGTCGCCGTCCTCGGGCTCCCGGCGGACAAGCGCTTCCACCGCTTCGTCCTGATGGACGACGAGGACTTCCCCACTCCGCCGCACCGCAGCGAGCGGTACACGATCGTCGAGGTGATGATGTTCTCCGGGCGGACGCTCGCGACCAAGAAGGCCTTCTACGCCGCGCTCTTCGCCGGTTTCGAGTCGCGGCTCGGCATCACGCCGGACGACCTGGAGATCCACCTCCTCGAGACCCCTCGCCATGACTGGGGCATCCGCGGGCAGGCCGGAGACGACCTGGCCCTGCCGTACGAGGTGGAGCGCTGATCGCGGCGGCGCCGGCAGCAGCGCCACAAGCGTCCCTGGGGCGGACGGTGCTCGGGTCCCGTCCGCGTGGGAGTGGTCGCCTCCGCCGGCCCTGATGCCTTCATCACACCGGGTCGACGGTGCGATCGACGATCCAGGCATGCTTGCCGACCTGTCGCCGACGCGTGAAGCCGTGGTCCTCGAAGAGCTCGACGGTGGCGCTGTACAGGAAGCGGCCTGGAGCATCTCGACCGGCGGTCACCTCGGGGATCGCCTCGACGAGCCCACCTCCTGCCCTGGCGATCTGGTCGAGCGCGCCACCCAGCGCCGCGCGCGCGACCCCTTGACCCCGGTGCCTGGTGTCGACGTAGAAGCAGGTGATGCGCCAGTCAGGCTCGCGCGGTGGCTCGGCGAGGTAGGCGCGTCGATGCTTGATGGTGGGCAGCTCGGCGGGGCTGCCCCACTGGCACCACCCCTGCGCGAGGCCGTCCTCGTCGAGCACCAGCGCCGAGTGCGTCGTCCCGCACCGGACCCGCTCCAGCTTGACCGCACGCCTGTCCAGACCTCGCGTCTTGCCCTCCTCGTGGAAGCCGACGCACCAGCACCCGCCGAAGACCCCGTTGTTGCGCTCGACGAGCTCGGCGAACACCTCCCACGTGCTGGGGTCGAGCTCAGCGATCGTGAAGCCCATGGCTCCCCTCCCTCGGACCAGCCGTGCGGGCCCCGGCCACCTCGGCTGGGGCGGTGGCGACCGACGAGAACCCTGCGGCACCGGCCGCGTCCGCGTTCCGGCAGCATGCGAGCAACTGTCTCGTCCGGTCGGGGTCGTGTACAGACCTGACACGCTGCGTGGACCAACGCTCGGACGACGGCTCGGTCGCGGTGCCGTCACCGCCGTCCCGGTCACCGGTGCGGGCAGGGGCCCACGCCGCCGGTCCGCCGCGGTGGTCGGGCGACAGGTCGCACGCTCCCTTGCGCCCTCAGCCCAGGACTCCGGTCACGGGGTCGCGGGGAGTGAGGCAGTAGCTGAGGCCTGCCGGGTCGCGCAGCACGGTCCACGGGTTGCCCGTGGCGACGACGTCCGCTCCGAGGGCGCGGTGCTCGGCGGTGACGATGGCGAGGTCGGGCCCACAGGCGAGGTCCAGGTGTGCGGTGACCTCGGTGCGCAGGTCGTCGGCGCCGAGCTCCTGGAGCATGAACCGCAGTGGCATACCGGCAGGACGATCGAGCACCGTGAACTCGGTGCGGGAGCCGGAGTGGCCCGGCCAGCCGGTCAGCGTGGTCCAGTAGGCCCGCTCTGCGGCAAGGAGTGAGCGCGGCACATCGAGGCAGACCTGATCGACGCGGCTCGTCCCGCCCAGGGGGCCGGTGACCGGTCCCGGGCGCCTGCGCTCACCTGAGTCGCGGACCACGCAGTGCACGAAGCCACCCGGCGAGCGGAGGACGACATGCCCCTCACGCAGCAGGATCTGCGCTCCCAGGTCCACGGCACGGTCGGCCTCGACGTCGAGGTCGTCGACGTGCAGGTCGACGTGCACGCGCGGAGTGCTGCCGAAGCGCTGCACTCGAAGGAACGCCTCACCGTCGGGCGGTACGAGGGTCGCGAACTGCCCGTCCTCTCCCCGTGACGCCGAGGGTGTGGCTGCTGCGACAGCGCACCAGAACGCCCTGCCACGCGCGTGCACCGGCGCGGGCAGGTCGAGGAATCCGGTCGTCCACACCACAGCCACGCGAGCAACGGTAGCCCCGAGCGATGCCGCAGCACCCCGTGGACGCACGGCCTCCCCCTGATGGGCGACGAGCCGGCAGATGCCGCGCACCTCCCCTCGCGCCGAGATCGCCGGTCCGACGCGAGGTCGCCGGTCTGAACAGGCGACCTCGCGTCACAACGGCGACCTCGACGACGGAGTGCGCCCGTCAGACCGCTCGCCCACGAGCGCCGGCCCCTGTGCGTCGACCAGCCAGCAGGCTGATCCGGATGGCCCCGACCGCGAGGGCCGCCGGACGCGGCAGGCCGCTACCGCTTCTCGACGACGGCCCCGCGAACCGCCGTGCTCACCGGACCTCGACGCCCGCGGCGCGCAGCCCCGCCTTCACGTCGGCGACGGTGAGCACGCCGAAGTGGAAGACGCTGGCCGCGAGGAGGGCGTCGGCACCGGCCGCGGCCGCCTCGACGAAGTGCGCGACCGTCCCGGCCCCGCCGGAGGCGATGAGCGGCACGCCGATGACCGGGCGGAAGGCGGCCAGCATCTCCAGGTCGAATCCGCCCGTCGTGCCGTCGGCGTCCATGGAGTTGAGCAGCACCTCACCGACGCCGAGGTCGACGGCGCGGCGCGCCCACTCGAGCGCGTCCAGGCCCGTGCCGCGACGCCCCCCGTGCGTGGTCACCTCGTAGCCCGAGGGGGTCGGCGGCCCGTCGACGACGCGCCGCGCGTCGACGGACAGCACGAGGACCTGGCTGCCGAAACGCTGGGCGATCTCGGCGACCAGCTCGGGCCGGGCGATCGCCGCCGTGTTCACGCCGACCTTGTCGGCCCCGGCCCTCAGCAACCGGTCGACGTCGTCCGTCGAGCGCACCCCTCCCCCGACGGTCAGCGGGACGAAGACCTCGCCCGCCGTCCGCCGGACGACGTCGTAGGTGGTCTCCCGGTTGCCGGAGGAGGCGGACACGTCGAGGAAGGTCAGCTCGTCGGCGCCCTCGCCGTCGTACCGGTGGGCGAGCTCGACGGGGTCACCCGCGTCCCGCAGGTCCGCGAAGTTGACGCCCTTGACCACGCGGCCGGCGTCGACGTCGAGGCACGGGATGACCCGCACGGCAACACCCATCTCAGCTCCCCTTCGGTCCGCCGGTGGCGGCCAGGATGTCGACGACGAAGACGAGCGTCTTGTCGACCAGTGTGTTGTCCGTCCCCGCGTAGCCCGAGCCGGGCGGGAGCACGAGGAGGACCTGCGAGCCGACCGTCTGCTCGACGAGCCCTTCGTCCCAGCCCTCTGGCACCGAGCCGACGCCGATCGGGAAGGCCGCGGGGAGCTTGTCGTCGGTCCAGGTCGAGTCGAAGACCGTGCCGTCGTCCCAGGTGGCACCGGTGTACTGCACGGTGACCACCTGCCCCGGCTCGACCTGCGGACCCTCGCCGCGGATGAGCGGCTGGGCGGTGATGTCCGACGGCGGCTCGGTGCCCGGCATCGTGATCGTCGGTGCACCGTCCGCGTCGAGCGCGACCGTGGGCAGGCCCTCGCGCGGGGCGACCGCCGAGCCGACGGCGCGCGTGGGCAGCAGGTCGAAGACGGCGACGGTGGACGGCGTGTCGCCCGAGGCGGGCAGCACCTGGAGCACGCGCGCCCCCACCTTCCGGCCGTGCAGGGCGTCGAAGATGTCCTGGCCGACGGACTCGACCGTCAGCAGGTAGGCGCGCGGGGCGGCCGAGTAGGTCTCGCCGATGACGGAGCCGTCGGTGCCCGACTCCGCGAGGTAGTTGACCAGGACGACGGACCCGTCGGCGACCTCGGGCCCGGTCCCGGGTGCCAGGACCTCCACCCGCGGCGAGGAGACGCTCAGCGGTGTCGCGAAGGTCAGGGTGGGTGCCACGCCGAGCGTCCCCGTCACCGTCACGGGATCGGCGGCCACGGGCACCGCCGTGCAGCCCGTCACGAGCGCGGCGGCGGCGAGCAGCGCCACCAGGGCGGCCCGGGCACGTCGTCGCACAGCACTCCTCCTCGCGGGCCCCAGCGGCCCGATCGACCCGGGCCACTGTAGTCGGCGGCTGCCCTCAGAGCGTCTCGAGGAGCCGGTCCACGCGCTCGTCGACGCTGCGGAACGGGTCCTTGCACAGCACGGTGCGCTGGGCCTGGTCGTTGAGCTTCAGGTGCACCCAGTCCACCGTGTAGTCACGGCGTGCCGCCTGGGCACGTCGGACGAAGTCGCCGCGGAGCTTCGCGCGCGTCGTCTGCGGCGGGACGGCCGTCGCCTCGAAGACCTCGATGTCGCTGACGACGCGATCGACGAGCCCGCGGTCGGCGAGGAGGTTGTACAGGCCCTCCGTCCGCGAGATGTCGTGGTACGCGAGGTCGAGCCGCGTCACGCGCGGGTCGTCCAGGCCGATCCCGTGCTTGGCGCGGTACCTCTCGATGAGACGCAGCTTGATGACCCAGTCGAGCTCGCGCTCCACCGGCGCCAGGTCACCCGAGCGGACAGCGGCGAGGCCACGGCGCCACAGGTCGAGGGTCCGGTCGATCACCGGGGTGCGCTCGAGCGTGGAGTCGACATGGGACTGGACCCGGTCGAGGTACTCGTCCTGGATGTCCAGCGCCGTCGCCGTGCGCCCGGTCGAGAGCGCGACGGGTGCCCTGCCGCTGATGTCATGGCTGATGTCCCGGATGGCGCGCATCGGGTTCTCCATGCTGAGGTCGCGCATCGGCACACCGGCCTCGATGAGCCGCAGGACGAGGTCCGTCGCGCTCACCTTGAGCAGGGTCGTCGTCTCGGACATCGACGAGTCCCCGACGATCACGTGCAGGCGACGGAACTGCTCGGCGTCAGCATGCGGCTCGTCGCGCGTGTTGATGATGGGCCTCGAGCGCGTCGTCGCGCTGGAGACGGACTCCCAGATGTGGTCGGCACGCTGGGACAGCGTGTAGATCGGGCCCTGCGGCGTCGGGAGCACCTTGCCCGCCCCGGTGAGCACCTGCCTCGTGATGAGGAAGGGCACCAGGACGTCGGCGAGACGGCCGAAGTCGCCCTGCCGACGCACGAGGTAGTTCTCGTGGCAGCCGTAGGAGTTGCCCGCCGAGTCGGTGTTGTTCTTGAAGAGGTGGATCGTCCCCGGCACGCCCTCGAGCTCGAGCCGGGACTGGGCGTCCTCGACGAGCCCCTCGAGCACACGCTCCCCGCCCCTGTCGTGAGCGATCAGCTGGGCGACGTCGTCGCACTCGGCCGTGGCGTACTCGGGGTGGGAGCCGACGTCGAGGTACAGGCGCGAGCCGTTGCCGAGGAAGACGTTCGAGCTGCGACCCCAGGCGACGACCTTGCGGAACAGGTACCGCGCGACCTCGTCCGCCGACAGGCCCCGTCCGCTCTCGACGGCGCAGGTGACCCCGTACTCCGTCTCCAGACCGAAGATGCGTCGATCCATCGCTCAGGCCGTGCTCTCGCCGGCGCCGCCAGAGAGCATCGGCGCGAGCGTGGCTGCCGACAGCCGCCGGAAGGCACGCCGCGGCCGGTTCCGGTCCAGCACCGCGACCTCGAGCTGGCCAGGGCCGAGCTCACGCGGGGCGCCGTCCGCCTGGTCGGCGAGGACCGTGACCGCGAGCCCGACCGCTGCCGCGAGGTCGAGACCCGGGCGCCAGCCCTCGGCGAGGAGCTCGGAGACCCGCTCGGCCTGGCCACCCATCGCGACGTAGCCGTGCTCGTCGCTGACCGAGCCGTCATAGGAGAGCCGGTAGATCTGGTCGCCGGCCTGGTCGGTGCCGACCTGCGCGACGACGATCTCGACCTCGAGCGGCTTGGCCTCGGTGGTGAACACCGTGCCGAGCGTCTGGGCGTAGGCGTTGGCCAGGCCCCTGGCGTTGACGTCCGAGCGGTCGTAGGAGTAGCCGCGCAGGTCGGCGTACCGCACGCCGGCCACGCGCAGGTTCTCGAACTCGTTGTACTTGCCGACGGCGGCGAAGCCGATCCGGTCGTAGATCTCGGAGATCTTGTGCAGCGCACGCGAGGGGTTCTCGGTCGCGAAGGCGATCCCGTCCTCGTAGGCGAGCACCACGACGGAGCGTCCGCGCGCGATCCCCTTGCGGGCGTAGTCCGCCCGGTCCTTCATGACCTGCTCGGGCGAGACGTAGAACGGCATGCTCACGTCGGCTGACCTCCGTGCGCTCGTCGGGAGTCGTCCACTGCTGCGGCGACCTGGGCGAGCTCGTCCTGCGGGACGGCGCGGTAGCCCTCGGGGCCGACGACGGCCACGACGGGCCAGATCCGCCGGACGCTGTCGGGGCCACCGGTCGCGGAGTCGTCGTCCGCGGCGTCGACGAGAGCGTGCACCGCGACCCGCACGGCGGCCGCGCGATCCAGGTCGGGCCGCCACAGCTTCTTCAGGGAGCCGCGTGCGAAGACCGAGCCGGAGCCGATCGCGTGGTGCTCGGTCTCCTCGTAGCGACCACCGGTGACGTCGTAGGAGAAGATCCGGCCGAGCCCGCGGACCTCGTCGTAGCCGCAGAAGACGGGGACGACGGCGAGGCCCTGCATGGCGAGTCCGAGGCTTCCGCGGACCATCGTGGCGAGGCGGTTCGCCTTGCCGTCGAGCGAGAGCGAGGTGCCCTCGATCTTCTCGTAGTGCTCGAGCTCGAGCTGGAAGAGCCGCACGAGCTCGAGCGCGAGCCCGGCCGTGCCGGCGATCCCGATGGCCGAGAAGTCGTCGGCGGGGAAGACCTTCTCGATGTGCCTGCTGGCGATCATCGAGCCGGCGGTGGCGCGGCGGTCGCCCGCCATCACCACCCCACCGTCGAAGGTCAGCGCGACGATCGTCGTGGCGTGCGGGACGGGCGCGTCGCCGAGGGACCCCGCATAGGCGCCGGGGAGCCGGGAGGGGTCGTGCGCGGCGAGGAAGTCCACGAAGGACGAGGTCCCCGGAGTCGTGAAGGACCGCGGCAGGCGGCCGTGGGCGTCAGCCATCGAGGCTCACTGACCGCCCTTCTGCACGAATCCGCGCACGAAGGACTCGGCGTTCGTCTCGAGCACGTCGTCGATCTCGTCGAGGAGGGCGTCCACCTCGGTGTCCCGGGCCTGGGGCGCTGCCGCGGCGACGGGTGCGTCGTCGGGGTCAGGGGCTCCGTCGTGACGGCGCTTCTGCTCCTGTGCCATTGCTGACCTCCCGGTTCGAGCGGACGGCCGCCCGGGGGCGACCCTTCGTGACGATCCTAGGTGCGAGCGCGCCGCGGCGTGCGCCCGGCTCAGCCGCTGGTCAGCCGTTCGACGAGCGTCGCGACATCGGGCGAGGCGTCGAGCACGGCGCCGACATGCTCCTTCGTGCCACGCCAGGGATCCCTCAGCGGGATGCGGCGCAGCGCGGACAGGCTCGGCACGTCGAGGACGACGGCGTCCCAGCTGGCCGCCCGCACGTAGGGCGCGAAGCGACGCACGACCGTCCCGCGGAAGTAGGCGCGCGTGTCGTGGGGCGGCGCCGTCACCGCGCGCGCCACCTCCTCGTCCCCGACGAGTCGTTCGACGGCACCCGCTGCCTCGAGCCGGTGGTACAGACCCCGCTCGGGGCGGACGTCGGACCACTGGATGTCCATCGCGGCGAGCCGAGGGTGGTCCCAGGCGAGGTGGTCGCGACTGCGCATCCCCTCCAGGACCCTGAGCTTCGCGACCCACTCGACCTCGCGGGCGCAGGAGGCGGGGTCGGAGCCGAGCCGGCCGAGCACCGAGGCCCAGCGCTCGACGACCGCGGCCGTCGCCTCGTCGGGCCCGCCGTCCTCCTCGAGGGCCTCGCGCACCGCCGCCAGGCAGGCCTCCTGGACCTCGAGCGCGGTCAGCCGCCGGCCGTCGGCGAGATCGATCCTCGTCGCCAGCGAGGGGTCGCGGCTGACCTGGTGCACCGCGGCAACCGGGTCCGCGAGCTCGAGGGCGGCGAGAGCGGCGGGGACCTGAGGTCCCGAGCGCTCGAGGAGCCACAGCATGAGGGCCGTCGTGCCGACCCGCAGGTAGGTCGCGACCTCGAGCATCGTCGCGTCGCCGAGGATCAGGTGCAGCCGGCGCCAGCGCTCGCGGTCGGCATGGGGCTCGTCTCGCGTGTTCACGATCGGACGGCGCAGGGTCGTCTCCAGGCCCACCTCGGCCTCGATGTAGTCGGCCCGCTGGGAGATCTGGAACCCCGCGCGGTCCCCCGTCTGACCGATGCCGACCCGGCCCGCACCGGCGAAGACCTGCCGCGTGACGAGGAACGGCGTCAGGCCCTGGACGATCGTGGTGAAGGGGAGGTCGCGCTCGACGAGGTAGTTCTCGTGCGTCCCGTAGGAGGCGCCCTTGCCGTCGACGTTGTTCTTGTACAGCACGACGTCCGGCATCCCGGGGGTGGAGGCGAGCGCCCGGACGGCAGCGAGCATCACGCGCTCCCCCGCCTTGTCCCAGACGACGGCATCGCGCGGGTTGGTGACCTCCGGCGAGGCGTACTCGGGGTGGGCGTGGTCGACGTAGAGGCGCGCGCCGTTGGTGAGGATGCTCGTCGCGGCGCCCGGGTCCTCGCGCTCGGAGCTCGGCGGCCGCGTCAAGGTGGTCATGCCGAGGTCGAGGCCCCCCGCGTCCGATGCACCTGCGTCCGGGCCGGACGGCGCGGGCCGGCTCGGGTCGTCGGTGAGGAGCGAGGGGTGCGCCGAGGCGCGGTCGAGCCGGAAGCCGCGGGCGTCGGCGAGCGGGTCCTCGTCGCTGTAGTCCCACAACGCATGACCCTCGCCCTCGGCGATGGCGACGTAGGCGCCGACCACATGGCTCGACAGGAGCATCGGGTTCGCATAGGCACGTCCCGGCTCGAGGACGCCGTACTCGGTCTCGATCCCCATCACCCGGCGCACGCTCACCCGGTCAGGATAGGCGTGCCCCGTGCGAGGGCGCCGCGGCGTCCACCCGCGGCCGCCCCGGGTGTCGGCGCGACGGCCCCCTGCCAGCGGAGCAGGGGCTACAGGTACTGCCCCGTGGGGGTGACCGACTCGATCCTGCGGCCCGAGCCGGGGCCGAGCTTGCCCTGGACGATCGTCCGGATGAAGACGATGCGCTCGCCCTTCTTCCCGGAGATCCGGGCCCAGTCGTCCGGGTTCGTCGTGTTGGGCAGGTCCTCGTTCTCCTTGAACTCGTCGACGCAGGCACCCAGCAGGTGCTCGACGCGGATCCCGCGCTGCCCCGTCGACAGGACGGCCTTGATCGCCGACTTCTTGGCCCGGTCGACGACGTTCTGGATCATCGCCCCCGAGCTGAAGTCCTTGAAGTAGAGGATCTCCTTGTCCCCCGAGGCGTAGGTGACCTCGAGGAACTGGTTGTCCACGCTCTCGGCGTACATGCGCTCGACGGTGCGGGTGATCATCGCCTCGACCGTCGCCTCGCGGTTGCCCCCGTGCTCGGCGAGGTCGTCCTGGTGCAGCGGGAGATCGGGCAGGAGGTACTTGGCGAAGATGTCCTTGGCCGCCTCGGCGTCCGGTCGCTCGATCTTGATCTTCACGTCGAGCCGGCCGGGGCGAAGGATCGCCGGGTCGATCATGTCCTCGCGGTTGGACGCCCCGATGACGATGACGTTGTCGAGCCGCTCGACACCGTCGATCTCGGCGAGCAGCTGCGGGACGATCGTCGTCTCGACGTCGGAGGAGATGCCCGTCCCACGCGTGCGGAACAGCGACTCCATCTCGTCGAAGAAGACCACGACGGGCGAACCCTGCGAGGCCTTCTCCCGCGCCCGGGCGAAGATCAGCCGGATGTGGCGCTCCGTCTCCCCCACGTACTTGTTGAGCAGCTCGGGGCCCTTGATGTTGAGGAAGTAGCTCGTCCCCGGGGTGCCGTCGGGCGCGCGTCCGCGGGTCTCGGCGAGGGACCGCGCCACGGCCTTCGCGATGAGGGTCTTGCCGCAACCGGGCGGCCCGTAGAGCAGGACGCCCTTGGGTGCCCGCAGCCCGTGCTCGCGGTACAGCTCGGGGTGGGAGAACGGCAGCTCGACGGCGTCGCGGATCTGCTCGATCTGCGAGGACGAGACCACCGATGTCCTCGTAGGCGATGTCCGGGACCTCCTCGAGGACGAGCTCCTCGACCTCCGATCGCGGGATCCGCTCGAAGACGAAGCCCGAGCGCGTCTCGACCGTCAGCGCGTCGCCGACCCGGACGGGCGTGTCCAGCAGCGCACCGGCGAGCCGCACGACACGCTCGTCGTCGGAGCGGCCCACGACGAGCGCGCGGTCGTGGTCGAGCATCTCCTTGACTGTGACGATCTCGCCGACCATCTCGTAGGCGCCGATCTCGACCACGGCCATGGCCTCGTTGAGCTTGACCTCCTGGCCGGGGCGCACCGTCGAGAGGTCGACCGATGGCGAGACCTGCACGTGCATCTTGCGTCCGGCGGTGACGATCTCGGCGGAGCCGTCCTCGCGCGCCGCGAGGAAGGTCGCGAAGGTGGCGGGCGGCTTGCCGAGGTCCTCGAGGCGTTGCTGGAGGTCGACGATCGTGTCGCGAGCCTGACGCAGGGCCTCGGCCAGCCGCTCGTTCTTCAGGGCGAGCGCGTCGGAACGCCTCGCGGCGTCGCCCGAGGACGACCACGATCGTGAGGCGTCCTCGCCCTGAGGGGTGGAGTGGTCCGGCGTCTGGCTCATGGTGCCTCCCGCTGCAGGTTCCACCCAGCCTAGGCGCAGCGTCCGACGCAGGCCCGGTGGGTCCACTGGGTGAGTCGCGCTACTCCTGCTCCTCGCCCTGCGGATCGACGGACATGCCCTCGTCGACGACGACGGCGCCGGCACCCAGGTCCCTGCGGACGCGGCGCACCTTCTTGTCCGAGATCGCGCGCTCGCCGAGGTCCTCCGAGGTCCACTCGGCCTCGACCGGGTAGCCCTTGGACGGTCGACGGCGCCGCTCCGGGACGGGGACCCCGGCGGCCATGCGGCGGCTGATGAGCAGGAAGCCGGTGTGGCCGACCATCCGGTGGTCGGGCCGGACCGCGAGCCCCTCGAGGTGCCAGGTGCGGACCATCGTCTCGAAGGCCTGGGGCTCGGTGAACCGGCCGTCGTCTCGCAGGTCCTCGGCGAGCCGGGAGAGCTGGGTCGTCGTGGCGACGTAGGCGACGAGCACCCCGCCGGGGGCGAGCGCCCCCGCGACGACGTCGACGTTCTCCCACGGCGCGAGCATGTCGAGCACGACGCGGTCGACGGAGCCGTCAGGGAGCGTGACCAGCACGTCGGCGAGGTCGCCGATGCTCAGCGTCCAGGCGGGGTGCGGCCCGCCGAAGAAGCCCTCGACGTTCGCCCTGGCGATCGCCGCGAAGTCCTCGCGGCGCTCGATCGAGTGCAGCGTGCCCGCGTCGCCGACGGCGCGCAGCAGGTTGAGGGTGAGCGCACCCGAGCCGACACCGGCCTCGACCACGCGCGCACCGGGGTAGATGTCGGCCATGGCGACGATCTGGCCGGCGTCCTTGGGGTAGACGACGGCCGCACCGCGTGGCATCGACAGCGTGTAGTCGGCCAGCAGCGGGCGCATCGCCAGGTAGGCGGTGCCGCCCGAGGAGGTGACCACGCTGCCCTCGGGGGCGCCGATGAGCTCGTCGTGCTGGAAGTACCCGCGGTGGGTGTGGAACGAGGCCCCGGGCGCGAGGGTGATCGTGTGCAGGCGTCCGCGCTGGTCGGTGAGCTGGACGCGCTCGCCGCCGCGCAGGGGGCCGCGGCGCATCGCGGCACCGGTGGCCTCGCGAGGAGCCGGGTTCGTGGGGGTGGTCATCCGCAGGAGTCTAGGTCCCCGGGCGCATCGCCCTGGCGACGTCGGAGGCCCGCAGCAGGCCCACCAGCCGACCGTTGCTCACGACGGCCATCACGGGGGTCTCGGCGGCGATCGCCGCGACGGCCGCGAGCGCGCTGCGGCCGGTCAGTGCGGAGTCGACCGTCGCATGGGCAGGGAGCGGGACCCCGACGGCCGAGAGCGTCACCGACTCACGGTGCTCCGGCCGGACGGCTGCCATCGCGGCCAGGTCGACATAGCCGACCGGTGCCCCGTCCTCCGCGAGCAGCACGACCTGCGGCATCGGCTCACCGAGCCGGAAGGCGGCAGCGACGGGCGACGTGAGCGGAAGCGCGACGGCGGGCTGCGCGAGGGCACGGAGGGAGATCGCCTCGACGGCGACGTCGAGCTTGGCACCCTGCCGTGCCTGGACGGCCCCCGTCCACAGGAAGCCGGCGATCATCGCCCCCCAGACGACCTCGGTGAGCCCCGGCGAGGTTCCCGCGAGGAAGGCGGGCACGAGGACCCAGGCGACGACGCCGAGGGCGACGACATGACCGGCCCACGCGGCGACCGTCGTCCCGGTGGACCGGCGACCCGTCGCCGTCCAGACGGCCGACTCGAGCACCCTGCCGCCGTCCAGAGGAAGGCCGGGGAGCAGGTTGAACACACCGACGAAACCGTTGGTGAGGGCCGCGACGAACAGCAGGGCCGCGAGGGCGCCGGAGACGGGAAGGATCTTCCACGCCCCGAAGGCGAGCAGCCCGATGACGATGTTCGTCACTGGGCCGGCGACGGCCACCAGGGCCGAGGAGCCCGGTCCCGGGGCGCTCTCGGCGAACTCGGTGTGCCCGCCGAGCAGGGTGAGCACGATCTGGCGGACCGTCATCCCCTTGCGGCGCGCGACGGCCGCATGGGCGAGCTCGTGCAGGAAGGTCGAGCCGAACAGCATGAGGACGGCCGCGAGCGCGAGGGCGATCGCACCGGCCAGGCCGACGGCCCCTGACTCGGGAAGGAGCTGGCGAGCCGTCGGGAAGAAGAACGCCGTCAGGACGACGGCCGCGACCAGCCATCCGGGCGACAGCACGACGGGCACGCCCGCGGCTCGCCCGACGACCCACCCCTTGCCCTGCTCCGGTCCTGCCACGCGCCTACCCTACGGTCCCTGCCGCCCCCTGCCGGGCCCCGGCCGCCCGGCGTCGGAGGCAGGCCGTAGCCTGCGGGAGTGAGCACCGAGACGCCCGAACCCACCGACGGCCCCGACGTCCCCCGCCGGAGCAGGCCGGGCCTCTCCCCGTCCCGGACGAACGACTTCCTGCAGTGCCCGCTGCTGTTCCGCTTCCGCGTGATCGACCGGCTCCCGGAGCCTCAGTCCGCTGCCGCCGTACGGGGGACGATGGTCCACGCCGTCCTCGAGGGGCTGTTCGACCTGCCGGCGGGCCGGAGGACCCACGAGGCCGCCGTCGCGGCCCTGCCCACCGTCTGGGAGAGCCTCGTCCAGGAGGAGCCCTCACGCGTCGAGGTGCTCCCCGCCGGCGAGGACCTCGAGGCCTGGTTCGCCCCGGCGCGCGCGCTCCTGGCGACCTACTTCACGCTCGAGGACCCGAACCGGCTCCAGCCCGCCGAGCGCGAGCTCTCGGTGCGCCTGTCCCTGGAGGACGACCTCGAGCTCCGAGGCATCGTCGACCGGCTCGACGTCGCCCCCGATGGTGCGCTGCGCGTCGTCGACTACAAGACGGGACGCTCGCCGCGCGCAGGCTACGAGAGCAGCGCCCTGTTCCAGATGCGCTTCTACGCCCTGCTGCTGGCGCGGCTGCGCGGGCGCGTGCCGGCCATGCTCCAGCTCATCTACCTGGGCGACGGCGTCGTCGTGCGGCATGTCCCCGACGAGGCGGAGCTCGAGTCGACGGAGCGGCGCGTCCGCTCGATCTGGGGGTCGATCCAGGACTCGGCGCGCACGGGCGGCTGGGCGCCGAAGAAGGGACCGCTGTGCGGCTGGTGCGCGCACCAGGCGATCTGCCCGGCGTTCGGCGGGACCCCGCCGGAGCTCGACCCTGCGCGCGTCGAGATCGCGATCGGCATCCGGCCCGAGGGCTGACCGGCTCAGGGCTCAGGGCTCAGCCCAGCTCGAGCACCTCGCCCGCCGCGAGCCGGCCGAGCTCGGCGAGACCGACGCCGAGCAGGCTCGTCGCCCGGCTCAGCCCTGCGAGCGGGGCGACCGGGACCATGTGCTCGACGCCGAGAGTCCGCGCCCCGGCCGCCATCGCCGAGGCGATCCCCGGCGGGGAGTCCTCGATCGCGACGCAGTCGCCGGGCTCGACCCCGAGCTCACGCGCCGCGCGCAGGTAGGCCTCCGGGTGCGGCTTTCCCCGCTCGACGTCGTCACCCGTGACGACCACGGCGAATGTGCCCTCGGGGACGTGGGAGAGCACGGCGTCGGCGAAGCGCCGGTAGGACATCGTCACCAGTGCGCAGGGGATGCCGGCCTCGCGCAGCGCGGCCAGCAGCTCGCGCACTCCGGGCTGCCAGATGACAGAGGTACGCACCCCGGCGACCACCTCGTCGAGCATGAGCTCGACGATCTCCTGCGCCGGCAGGTCGACCCCGTGCTGCTGGAGCACCGCCGCGGCGTCGAGCAGGTCGGAGCCGACGAGGCCGAGAGCGTCCTCGTGCGTCCAGGTTCCCCCGTGCCGAGCCACGAGCGCGTGCTCGGCCGCCATCCAGTGCGGCTCGGTGTCGACGAGCGTCCCGTCCATGTCCCACAGGACGGCTGCGGGCGGCGTCCGCGGCGGTGACGGCGGCAGGGCTGCGGGGCGGCTGTCCGAGCTGGACGTCAACAGGTCTCCAGGCGTGGCGGTACGGCGAGGTGCGGACGCTCAGAGGCTACCGGCGCCGAGGAGGGCGCCGTCGTGCCGGTACGTGCTCGCGCACCGGCACGGCGGCCCCGTCGACTCCCGGCCGCGAGCCTCAGGCCCTGATGAAGCTCAGCAGGTCGGCGTTGATGACCTCGGCGTTGACCGTGCACATCCCGTGCGAGAAGCCCGGGTACACCGTGAGGGTCCCGTGCTTGAGGAGCGTGATCGCGATCTCGGCGGAGTCGGCGATCGGCACGACCTGGTCGTCGTCGCCGTGCATCACGAGGGTCGGGACGTCGATCGCCTTGAGGTCCTCGGTCTGGTCGGTCTCCGAGAACGCCTTGATGCCGTGGTAGTGGGCGTTGACGGCCCCCGTCATCCCTTGGCGCCACCAGTTCTCGATGATGCCCTCCGAGGGGGTCACGCCCTCGCGGTTGAACCCGTAGAACGGTCCGGAGGCCACATCGCGGAAGAACTGCGCGCGGTTGAAGCCGGTTCCCTGACGGAAGCCGTCGAAGACCTCGATCGGCAGACCGCCGGGGTTGGACTCCGTCTGGAGCATGAGGGGCGTGATGGCCGAGATGAGCACGGCCTTCGCCACACGCCCCGCGCCGTACCTCGCCACGTAGCGCGCGACCTCGCCGCCACCCGTGGAGTGGCCGACGTGGACGGCGTCGCGCAGGTCGAGGTGCTCCGCGACCGCGGCGGCATCCCGCGCGTAGGTGTCGATGTCGTGGCCGCCGGTGGGCTGGCTCGAGCGTCCGTGACCTCGCCGGTCGTGCGCGACGACGCGGTAGCCGTGCTCGAGGAAGAACATCATCTGGGCGTCCCAGTCGTCCGAGCTGAGCGGCCAGCCGTGGTGGAAGACGATCGGCTGCCCGGTCCCCCAGTCCTTGTAGAAGATCTCGGTCCCGTCGTCGGTTGTCACGAAGCCCATGCGGATTCCCTCCGATGCGTGGCGATCCCTCGCGCGCCAGGAGCGCGTCTCGTCCAGGTGGACGCAGCGGGGATCGTGCGGTGCGATGACAGCTCAGGCGCGGTCCCGTGGGGACCGAACGCCTCCACACGCGGTCCGCTGTCCGTGCGGACCGGGACGCCGAACCCCCCTGGCTCGTGATCTGCGCGGATCTGTCGCTCCGCCACCGCGGGTGGTCGCTCGCGACACGATCGGCTACCGGGCTTTTACACGGTGCACGACGGGGAAGGCGATGTCAACGGCGAGAGCACCTACCCTGGACTCATGAGTCCCGCACGGCATGGCGCGTCCCCCCTCACCGGCCCGGTCCTCCTCGCGGCCTTCGAGGGCTGGAACGACGCCGGCTCTGCGGCGAGCTTCGCCCTGGCCCACCTCGAGGAGCTCTGGGACACCGAGCAGGTCGACGAGCTCGACCCCGAGGAGTACCACGACTTCCAGGTCAACCGCCCGCAGGTGAGCATCGGCCCCGACGGGAGCCGCGAGATCGCCTGGCCCTCCACGACCATCAGCGTCGCCACCCGGCCGGACCGCGAGACCGTCGTCCTGGTCCAGGGCATCGAGCCGTCGATGCGGTGGCGCCGCTACGCCTCGGAGGTCCTCGACGCCGCCGAGCGCCTCGGGGTCCGGACGGTCGTCACGCTCGGTGCGCTGCTCGCGGACGTGCCGCACACGCGACCGATCCCGGTGACGGCCACGACGCGACGACGTCGAGCTCCAGGAGGCCCTCGGCCTCGACGCGAACACCTACGAGGGCCCGACGGGCATCGTCGGCGTCCTCCAGGACGAGGCACGCCGGCGCGGGTTCACGACGCTCTCGCTGTGGGCCGCGGTCCCGCACTACGTGGCGCACCCGCCCTCGCCCAAGGCCACGCTCGCGCTGCTGGCCCGCCTGGAGGAGATCTGGGCCGTGCCGATCTCGATGGGCGAGCTGCCCGAGGAGGCCGAGGCCTGGAAGACCGGGGTCGACGAGCTCGCAGCGGAGGACCAGGAGATCGCGGAGTACGTCAGCCAGCTCGAGGAGGCGAAGGACACCGCCGAGCTGCCCGAGGCGACCGGTGAGGCGATCGCTCGCGAGTTCGAGCGGTACCTGCGCCGACGGGACGCCCCGGGGAGCAGCTAGAGCCGGATCCCGAGCAAGGCGTCGATCGCGCGGGCCAGGACCCCCGGCGCACCCTCCACGGTCCCACCCAGGCTCAGCGAGGTGTCCGCCCAGGCGTCGACCGCGCGCAGCGCGGCGGGCGCGTCGAGGTCGTCGGCGAGCGCGCGCCGGATGTCCTCGACCGTCGACATCGCGTCCGGGCCGCCGTTTCCGGAGACGGCCGAGCGCCACCGGTCCAGCCGCGCCACGGCCTGCTCCAGGACCTCCTGCGTCCACTCCCAGTCCGAGCGGTAGTGGTGCGCCAGCACGGCGAGCCGCACGGCCATCGGGTCGATGCCCTGCTCCCGCAGTCGCGAGACCAGGACGAGGTTGCCCAGCGACTTGCTCATCTTCGCGCCGTCGAGCGCGACCATGCCCGCGTGCACCTGGACGCGCGGCCCGTGGCCGCCGAGCGCACGGCTGTGCGCCGAGCTCATCTCGTGGTGCGGGAAGCACAGGTCGCGCCCACCCCCGAGGACGTCGAAGGAGAGCCCGAGCGACTGCTCCGCGATGACGGTGCACTCGATGTGCCAGCCGGGCCGCCCCGAGCCGAGCGTGCTCCCGTCCCAGGCGGGCTCGCCCGGGCGCTCACGGCGCCACAGGGCGGGGTCGAGCGGGTCGTGCTTGCCCTCGCGCTGCGGGTCCCCGCCGCGCTCGGCGAAGAGCGCGACGGTCTCGTCGTGCGAGAGCCCGTGCAGCGCGCGTGTGTCCGGAGCGATGCTCACGTCGGCGTACACGTCACCGAGCTCTGGCTGCGCGCCGCCCGCCCCGGGCTCCAGCGCCACGCGGTAGGCGAGGCCCTGCTCCAGCAGCCGCTCGACGGTGGCGACGACCGTCGGGATCGTCTCGACTGCCCCGAGGTAGGTGTGCGGGGGGATCACGCCGAGAGCCGTCATGTCCTCGGCGAAGAGCGCCGTCTGCTCGGTCGCCAGCGCCCGCCAGTCGGTCCCGCTGGCCGCCGCCCGCTCGAGCAGCGGGTCGTCGACGTCGGTGACGTTGGAGGTGTAGCGCACCTCGAGCCCGGCATCGAGCCACGCGCGGTGCAGCAGGTCGAAGGCGATGAACGTCGCGGCATGGCCCAGGTGCGTCGCGTCGTACGGGGTGATCCCGCAGACGTACATCGTCGCGACCGGCCCCTGGGAGGCGAGCACCCGACCACCGGTGACGCTGTCGTGCACGTGGACCGGGTGACCGGTACCGGGCAGTGCGGGCAGGAACGGGGCGGGCCAGGTGAGCACGCGGGAAGCCTAGTCGTGCGCGCGGGTCCCGGCCCGCTGCGTACGGCCGGTGCTCAGGCGCCGGGGCCCAGCGGGAGAAGGGTCCCGGTGAGCAGCAGCACGAGGACGAGCGCCGCGAGGCCGAGCCGGTACACCACGAAGGGCATGAAGCTCCGGGTCGTGATGAGCCGCAGGAAGCCGATGATCACCACGTAGCCGACGCCGAAGGCGATCACGCCGGCGAGCATCGTCATCGCGAGCGACGGCGTCCCGGCCGTGCCGAGAACGTCGAGGCTCGTCACGAGCTGCTGCATCCCGGAGCCGAGCACGGCGGGGATGGCGAGCAGGAAGGAGTACCTCGCGGCCGCCTCCCGTGTGTAGCCCAGCAGCAGGCCGACGGTGATCGTCCCGCCGGAGCGCGAGACGCCGGGGACGAGCGCCATCGCCTGGGCGAAGCCGAGCACGATCGCGTCGCGCGGGCCCAGGTGCGACAGGGTCTCGCGCTTCGCACCGATCCGGTCGGCCCAGCCGAGGATCAGGCCGAAGACGGCGAGCGTCAGGACGATGAGGTACAGGTTGCGGAAGGAGCTGGTGATCACGTCCTGGAAGGCCAGCCCGAGCACGACGATCGGGACGGAGCCGATCGCGATCCACCAGGCCATCCGCGCGTCCGGGTCGTGCGCGCCCAGTCGCGAGCGGGTGTCCGTGCCGTGCCGCCCGACGAGAGAGACCCACCAGGCCACGCAGATCCGCGCGATGTCTCGGCGGAAGTACAGCAGGACCGCCAGCTCGGTGCCGATCTGGGTGATCGCGGTGAAGGCCGCCCCGGGATCGGCGTTGCCGATGAGCTCTCCGATGATGCGCAGATGGGCGCTGGAGGAGATCGGGAGGAACTCGGTGAGCCCCTGGACGAGACCGAGGACGACGGCTTCCCACCAGTTCATGGCGCGAAGAGTAGCGCGGCCACCTGAAGGAGCCGATCACGGTGCCGTAGCCTGCACGACCATGGAGGAACGTCAGCTCGGGCGCACCGGTGCATGTGTCTCGTCGATCGGCCTCGGCACGCTGACCTGGGCACGCGACACCGATGCCGAGACCGCTGCGGAGCTGCTGGCGGCGTTCGTCGCCGCCGGGGGCACGCTGCTCGACACGGCGGCCTCGTACGCCGACGGCGAGGCGGAGGAGCTCATCGGCTCGCTGCTCGGCCCGGTGGTGCCCCGCGCCGACGTCGTGCTGTGCACCAAGGGTGGCCTGCGCCGCACCCCGCGCGGGCCCGTCGCGGACAGCTCGCGCCGCGCGCTGCTCTCCTCGATCGACGGGTCGCTGCGCCGCCTGGGCACCGACCACGTCGACCTGTTCCTGGTCCAGCAGCCCGACGGCCGGACGCCGTCTCAGGAGGTCGCGGCGACCCTGGAGCACATCGTCCAGACCGGCCGCGCCCGCTACGTCGGGCTGTCGAACCACCCGGGCTGGCGCAGCGCGAGGATCGGCACGCTGATGGGCGCCGAGGGGCTCGCCGCCGTGGAGGTCGAGTACTCGCTGCTGCGGCGCGAGGCCGAGCAGGAGGTCGTGCCCGCGGCGGCCGAGATCGGCGCCGGGCTGCTCGCCTGGTCACCGCTCGGCAGGGGCGTGCTCACCGGGAAGTACCGCAGGAGCGTCCCCGCTGACTCCCGCGCGGCCTCGGCCCACCTGGCGGGCTTCGTCGCGCCCTACCTCGGGCGGCGCAGCAGCGCCGTCGTCGAGGCGCTCGTCACGGCGGCGGATGGCCTCGAGCGCAGCCCCCTGGAGGTCGCGCTCGCCTGGCTGCTGAGCCGCCCGGTCGCGGCCGCGATCGTCGGGGCACGGACGCCGGCGCAGCTGGCGCCGGCGCTCGCACTCGACCTCAGCCTTCCCGAGGAGATCGCCTCTGCGCTCGACGAGGTGAGCGCCGACCGCACGGAGTGACCCGATCGACCCGTTGGCCGATCAGTGGCCGTCGTCCTCCGCCTCGGTGCCGTCCATGATCTCGTCGTCGAGGTCGTCCTCGTCCATGTCGTCAAGGTCCTCGTCGTCGTCCTCGTCGTCGTCCTCCGCGAGGTAGAACGGGAGCGTCTCGGCGTAGACCTGCACGAGGGCGTCGTCGTAGGCCTCGAACGCGTCGGCGAGCACGTCGTAGGCGTCGTCGACCGCAGGGTCGCCCTCACCCCGGTGGGAGTCGACGGCGTGGAAGTGCGCTTCGAGAGCGGCAAGGAGTCGGTCGAGCGCGGCACGCGGGTCTACGGTCATGGCACGACCGTAGCGCCGCGACGTGCACAATGGCAGTCAGCAGCCAGGGTGGGAGGTACCTCGGTGGATCGTGCAGCGACAACGGGCTGGGCCACGCAGGATCATCGGCCCGACAGTGCGCACTTCGAGTACCGGCTCGTGACCTTCGATCCGAGCATCAGCCGGGCGGATGCCAGGACCGCACTGACCGACGAGGCGGAGTACGGCCGCTGGGAGCTGGCCCGGACGTCGCTCTACGCCGGGGGCCTGCGGCGCGTGTGGCTGAGGCGGAAGGTCATCCGGGTGCGGTCGACCCTCTGACCTCGCGGCGCGATCAGCAGGTCGCGAGCAGGCGGTCGAGCACACGCGTCCCGAAGACCAGCGCATCGGTCGGCACGCGCTCGTCGACCCCGTGGAACATCGCCGGGAAGTCGAGGGAGCCGCCGAGCCGGAGGGGTGCGAAGCCGTAGCCGCGGATCCCGAGCGCGGACAGCGCCTTGTTGTCCGTCCCGGCGGAGAGCATGTAGGGCAGCACGACGGCGCCCGGGTCCTCCGTGACGAGCGAGTCGACCATCGCGTCGACCAGACGGCCCGAGAACGGCGACTCCAGGGCGACGTCGCCGACGATCTCCTCGATCCGCACCTGCGGCCCGGCGAGCTCGGCGAGGACCCGTCGCACCTCGGCCTCGTCGCCCGGGAGGAACCTCGTGTCCAGGACGGCCTCGGCACGCCCGGGGATGACGTTCGCCTTGTAGCCGGCGGAGAGCTGGGACGGGTTCGAGGTGGTGCGCAGCGTCGCCCCGACGAATCGTGAGGCCGGCCCGAGCGCGGCCACGAGCCGGTCGATGCCCGCCTCGTCCTCGGGGTCGAACGGCAGGCCGGTGAGGTCGGCGACGCCCTGGAGGAGCGCGTGGACCGTCGGCGTCAGCCGAAGCGGCCACGGGTGGGCCCCGATGCCGCGCGACGGCCGCAGCGAGGTGCGTGACGGCGTTGTCCGGGTTGACCTGCGAGCCGTGCCCCGCCCGCCCGTGCGCGACGAGGCGCAGCCAGCCGAGGCCCTTCTCCGCCGTCTGGAGCAGGTAGGCCCGGTGCCCACCGCTGCCGTCGGGCCCGGCGCCGATCTGCACCGAGTAGCCGCCGACCTCGCTGATCGCCTCGGTGGCGCCCTCGAAGAGCTCGGGACGCTGGGTCGACGGCGTAGTGCGAGCCGTACCTGCCGCCGGCCTCCTCGTCGGCGAACATCGCCAGGACCACGGCGCGCGCCGGACGGCGGCCCTCGCGCGCCATCTGCCGGACGACGGCCAGGATCATCGCGTCCATGTCCTTCATGTCGACGGCGCCGCGGCCCCAGAGCAGGCCGTCGCGCTCCTCGCCGGCGAAGGGGTCGACGCTCCACTCCTCGGCGGCGGCCGGCACGACGTCGGTGTGCCCGTGCAGCACGAGCGCCTCGCGGCTGGGGTCGGCGCCGGGCAGTCGCACCACGACGTTGGCCCGGCCCGGCGAGGACTCGAAGAGCTCGGGGTCGAGGCCGACCTCCTGGAGCGAGGCCATCACGTACTCCGCGGCCTCGCGCTCCCCCGGACCCTCGTTGTCGCCGTAGTTCGAGGTGTCGATCCGCAGGAGGTCCTGGCAGATCCGGACGACCTCGTCCTGGGCGGTCGGGGCGGCGGTGGCGGCCGGAAGCGCGGCGTCGAGGGACATGCCTCCCACGCTACCGGTCGGGCCCGGGACCCCGAGCGCGGGCAGGAACCGCCCGCCTGCGCCTGGGGCACCGGCTAGGCCGAGACCCCTGCGCACGAGCAGCGGACCGATCTCCGGGTCACGTCCCCGCAGGTCGCGGAACGCCTCCATGAAGTCGAGGGAGCCCCCGCGCGAGAGCAGCGAGGAACGGAAGCGATCCCCGTTCGCGCGGCTCAGCCCGCCGTTCTCCCGGAACCACTCGACGGTCTCGGCGTCGAGGACCTCCGACCACAGGTAGGCGTAGTACGCGGCGTCGTAGCCGCCACCGAAGACATGGTTGAAGTACGTCGAGCGGTACCGCGGCGGGACGACGTCGAGCTGCACCTGAGCGGCCTCGAGCGCGGCCCGCTCGAAGGCCTCGACGGCGTCGACCTCGGTCGGCACCTGCTCGGGGGTGAGCCGGTGCCATGCCTGGTCGAGGAGGGCCGCCGCCAGGTACTCCGTCGTGCCGAAGCCCTCGTTGAACTGCCGGGAGGCGAGCAGCGCGTCGATCCACTCGGAAGGGATCGGCTCGCCGGTCGCGTGGTGCACGGCGTAGTGCGCGAGGATGCTCGGCTCCCAGGCCCACATCTCGTTGACCTGGGAGGGGAACTCCACGGCGTCACGCGGGACCTCGGTGCCGGACTGCGAGGGGAGCCGCACGTCGGAGAGCAGGCCGTGCAGCGCGTGGCCGAACTCGTGGAAGAGCGTGATGACCTCGTCCCAGGTCAGCAGCGTGGGCTCACCGGCGGGCGGTCGAGGGATGTTGAGGTTGTTGACGACGACGGGCTTCTCGTCGAGCAGGTGGTTCTGGTCGACGAGGTTGTTCATCCACGCGCCGCCTCGCTTGGACTCCCTCGTCCAGAAGTCGCCGAGGAAGAGACCCATCGGGCTCCCGTCGGCGTCGTGCACCTCGAAGACCCGGACGGCGGGGTGGTAGCCGTGGAGGTCCGGCCGCTCGGTGAAGCTCAGCCCGTAGAGCTCGTTCGCCGCGCGGAAGACGCCCTCGCGCAGGACGCGCTCGAGCTCGAGGTAGGGGCGCAGGCGCGCGTCGTCGAGGGCGTAGCGCTCCTGGCGGACGCGCTCGGCGTAGAACTGCCAGTCGGCGGCCTCGAGGCGCGCCCCCGGCTCGTCGGCCTGGAGGGCTCGCTCCAGGTCGGCGGCCTCGCGTCGCGCGTTCGCCGCCGCGGCCGGGCCGAGCGGGCCGAGCATCGCCGCGACCGCCGCCGAGGTCGCTGCCGTGCCGTCCTCTGCGATGTAGGCGGCGTGGTGCTCGTAGCCGAGAAGCCCTGCGCGCTCGGCCCGCAGGCGAGCCACCTCGAGCAGCGCAGCGCGCGTGTCGTGCTCGCCCGCCGCCCCGCGCACCGTCGAGGCCTCCATCAGCCTGCGCCGCACCTGACGGCTGGTGAGGTTGGCCAGGACCGGCTGCTGGGTCGGCAGGATGAGCTCGAGGAGCCAGTCCGCTCTCGTGACCGCGGTCGGCAGCGGCCTGGCGTGCGGCGGCGATCGCGTCAGCGGCGAGCCCGTCGAGCTCCGCCTCGTCCGTGACCAGCAAGGCGCGGGAGTTCTGGTCGGCGAGGAGCTCACGGCCGAAGGTGGTCTCGAGCGTGCTGATCCGGGAGTTCAGCTCGCGCAGCCGGGCCTGGGTGGCCTCGTCGGCTGAAGCGCCGGCGCGCACGAGGTCGAGGCGCAGGGTGTGCAGGAGGTAGGCCGCATCGGAGGGGAGCTCGAGCTCGCCAGCCTCGACGCGACCGGCGAGCGCCTCGAGCCGGTCGTAGAGCCGGCGGTCGAGGTAGATCGCGTCGTGGTGCTCCGAGAGCCGCGGGGCGATCTCCTCCTCCAGCGCGTCGAGCTCGGGCGTGCTGTCCGCGCTCGACTGGTTGAAGAAGACCGCCGAGACGCGCGCGAGGAGCCTGCCGGAACGCTCGAGCGCGAGCAGCGTGTTCTCCTCGGTCGGCTCACCGGAGGCGAGGATCGCCTCGACCTCGGCGCGCTGCTCGGCCATGCCGGCCTCGAAGGCCGGGAGGAAGTGCTCGACGCGGATCGCCGCGAAGTCGGGCAGGTGGTACGGCAGCGTCGAGGGCGCGGCGAAGGGGTTCGAGGCATCGAGTGGCATGGCGCCATCCTCTCAGCCCGGGCGGCGCGAGTCCCGGTGATATCCGCCGCCCGGCGCGGCGCGCGGTCCGCTCAGGACGGCTGCGTGCGGCGGACCGTCGTCGCCGCCGTCGGCGCGTCGCGGGGCCAGGGCTCCGCCGGCTCACGCGGGTCGTCGCGCAGGAGGGTGCCGAGCCAGGAGTCGACCCGCGCCCCGCGCTGGACGGCGAAGCCGCGGACCGTCCCCTCGACCCGGAACCCGGCCCGCCAGGCGAGGCGGCGCGAGGGCCAGTTGCCGACGTAGGCCACCCAGGAGACACGGTCGAGTCCCAACCCTGCCCGGTCGAAGGCGTGGTCGAGGACGAGCGCAGCGGCGCGACCGGCGAGCCCTCGCCCGCGGGCCCACGGGGCGAGCCAGTAGCCGATCTCGGCCGAGCCGTCCTCGACGCCGTGCAGGCCGACCATCCCCGCCAGCCCGTGCTCGCTGCCGAGCTCACGGATCGCCCAGTTCAGGCTCGTCCCCGTCGCCCAGCCCTCCGGGGCGATCGCCGTGATGAACCCCCGTGCATGCTCAGCGAGGTACGGCAACGGCAGGGGTGTCCAGGCCGTGACCTCGGGGTCCTGGCAGGCGAGCGTCATCGCGAGGACGTCGTCCTCCCCCGGCAGCTCGAGGAGGACGACGTCATCGGTGAGCGCGACGGGCTGCATCCCCGGGATGCTACCGATCACGGCCCGGCCGGGATCAGCCGATCAGCAGCTCCTCCGCGGCGCCGACGCTGTAGCCGTGCGCCTCGGCGACCGCGAGGTTGAGCAGCACGCCCTCGTGGGTCGTCAGCCCGGCGGCGAGCGCCGCGTCCGCCGCGAGCGCCGCGCGCCAGCCGCGACCCGCGAGCGCGCTGAGGTACGGGAGCGTGGCGTTCGTCAGTCCGGCGGTCGAGGTCGCCGGGACAGCACCGGGCATGTTCGCGACGCAGTAGAAGGTCGAGTCGAAGACCCGGAAGGTCGGTTCGGCATGCGTCGTGGCATGCGTGTCCTCGAAGCAGCCGCCCTGGTCCACCGCGATGTCGACCAGCACGGAGCCGGCCTTCATCCGCGAGACCAGCTCGTGAGAGACGAGCTTCGGCGCCTTCGCGCCGGTGACCAGCACGGCACCGATGACGAGATCGGCCGCCAGCACCTCCTGCTCGATCGCGTAGGCGCTCGAGGCGAGCGTGCGGACGCGGCCCCCGAACGCCGTGTCGAGCTCGCGCAGCCGCGGGAGCGAGACGTCGAGGATCGTCACGTCGGCACGCAGGCCGACGGCGATCTCTGCCGCATGACGGCCGGCGACGCCGCCGCCGAGGACGACGACCTTCGCGGGAGCCACACCGGGGATCCCGCCAGGGAGGAGGCCACGGCCGCCCTCGCTGCGCATGAGGTGGTAGGCGCCGACCTGCGGGGCGAGGCGCCCGGCGACCTCGCTCATCGGGGCGAGCAGCGGGAGGGAACCGTCGGCGAGCTGGACGGTCTCGTAGGCGACGGAGGTCGTCCCCGCGGCGAGCAGGGCGTCGGTGCACGCCTGGTCGGCCGCGAGGTGCAGGTAGGTGAAGAGCACCTGGTCGCGGCGCAGCAGGCCGTACTCCGAGGCGATCGGCTCCTTGACCTTGCAGACGAGCTCGCTCGCCCAGACCTCCTCGGCGGTCTCGACGATGCGCGCTCCGGCGGCGAGGTACTCGGCGTCGGAGATGGCCGAGCCGACACCGGCACCAGCCTGGACGACGACGTCGTGCCCCTCGGCGACGAGGCGGTGCGCCCCTGCCGGGGTGAGGGCGACGCGGTACTCGTGGACCTTGCGCTCCGTGGGGATGCCGATCTGCATGATGATCTCCGACGCGGGGAATTGGTGTGGCGGACCTCACAAGTCTGAAGGATCGAACGTTTCCGATGGGTAAATCGGCAGAAGATTCGATAGAGTCGTCAGATGTCGCTCACATCTGCACTCGAGACCGGTTCAGGAAGCGGCGCGTCGAAGATTCTTCGGCGCCCGGTGCTCGACGAGGTCGATCGCGAGATCCTGCGGATCCTGCGCGCCGACGCGCGAACGCCGAACAACGCGCTCGCCGAGGCGGTCGGGATCGCTCCCTCCACCTGCCTGTCGCGCGTCAAGGCCCTGCGCGAGAGCGGGGTGATCCGTGGGTTCCACGCCGACATCGACCCGGCGGCCCTCGGCCACAACCTCCAGGCGATGATCGCTGTGCGTGTGCAGGCGACCTCGCGCGCCAACCTCGCTCCGCTGGCCCACCGGATCGCCCGTCAGCCCGAGGTGCTCGACCTGTACTTCGTCGCGGGCGCCGACGACTTCCTCGTGCACGTGGCGGCCAGGGACACCGAGGCGCTGCGCTCCTTCGTCCTCGACCAGCTCTCGGCCCGGCCGGAGGTCTCCTACACCGAGACCAGCCTGATCTTCGAGCACCTGAACGCCTCGGTCACCGAGCCGCTCGCCGAGCAAGGGGTCCCGCGCGGCCGGCCGACGGATCCGCGCGGCAGGCCGGAGCAGCACGTCCAGGGACGGAGATGACCAGCCGCGGAGGGTTCCTGCGATCGCTGCGGCGGCGGCTCTTCGACGGGCTGCTCGGCGTGCCGGTGAGCTACATCCTCGGTGGCGCCGTGCTGGGCGTGCTCGTCCTTCCCGTCTCGCAGGCCCTGGACGCGGGCCCCGACCTCGCGACGGTCGACGTCGCCCGCAGCGTGCTCCCGGCGATCGGTGGGGCGACGCTCTCGCTCGCCGGGTTCGTGCTGACGATCACGACGCTCGGCCTCCAGCTCGGCGCCTCGACCTACGCCCCGCGCATGATCGACCAGCTCCGCCGCGACCCGATGCTCCGGCACACGCTCGGCTCGGCCCTGGGGACCTTCACCTTCGCCGTCGTCGTGCTGCTGGCGATGCGCAGCTCACATCCCGCCGCAGCGACACCTGCGACGCTGCTGGCGATCGCTGGGGCGATCGCCACCGTGCTGCTCTTCATCACGCTGCTCGAGCGGCTCATCGGATCACTGCGCCCCGGAGCGGTCATGGGACGCCTCACGCGAACGGCCATGGACCTGGCGATCACGGCCTATCCGAAGGAGGCGAGGGGAACCGGTGCCGCCGCGAGCCCGGAGGAGGGCGGCGGGGACCTCCCGGACATGGCCGTCGTCGAGCATGGCGCCGTCGCCGGGCCGGGTGCCGTGTGGCGACGAGGACGGGGCGGCTGCGTGATCGACATCGACGCGCGCTCGCTCGTCGCCGCCGCGAGGCAGCACGGCGCCGTGCCTGACCCTGACGCTGCCCGTCGGCGCCTTCCTCCAGACCGAGGAGATCGTGGCGGTGGCGCTCGACGCAGGGACCGGGCTCCCCCGGCCCGTCGACGACGCGGTGACCGACGCCGTCGTCGACGCCCTGGAGATCGGCGACGACCGCACGACCCACGCCGACCCGTCGCTGCCGTTGCGGCTCGTCGTCGACGTCGCCCTGCGGGCCCTGTCCCCCGGGGTCAACGACCCGACGACGGCCGCCCAGGCGATCGAGCACGTCGAGCAGGTGCTCCTGACCCTGGCCGGTCGCCGACTCGGCACGCAGACGATGCGCGACGAGGACGGGGTCGTGCGGCTGCGGGTTCCCGCGCCGGGCTGGGAGGCGCTCGTCGACCTCGGCTACCGCGAGCTCGTCGCGGCGGGGAGCGACCCGCAGACCCGGCGGGCCCTGAGCCGCAGCCTCCTGCGGCTCGCTTCGCGGGTTCCCGCCGAGCGCCGCGCGGCGGTCGAGCGGATCGCCTCCTCGGTGCACCCGGGCGACGCCGCGACCTGACCGGCTCGGCGGTCGGGGTGCGGGCGGAATATCCGCCGCTGATCCGATCTTGGAGAGGACATGGCGAGCCACGACGGCCTTCACCCCGTCCTCAGGAGCCGGTTCAGCCCTCTGCGGTTCGACCCCGAGCACGAGGCTCTCGCCCGACGACGCGAGCGTGCTCCTGGAGGCCGCGCGGTGGGCGCCCTCGGCCGGCAACTCGCAGCCCTGGGGGTTCCTCCTCGCCCGCCGTGGCACGCCGGAGCACCTCGCGGTCGTCGACCACCTCGCCGCGAGCTCGCGGCCGGTGGGCCCCGGAGGCCGCGATGCTCGTCGTGAACCTCGTGCACCGCACGGCTGGCGGGCGACCGACTGGGGGTCCACTCGGACTTCGCCGAGTACGTCCTCGGCTCAAGCGGTCGCCCACATGACGCTGCAGGGCCGGGCGCCGATGGGGCTGGCCTGCCGGCAGTTCCGGGCCTTCGACCTCGACGGGCTGACCGCCTCGCTCGATCTCGACGAGGGCTGGGCGATCGTCACGATGACCGCGATCGGGGCCGCCGTCGAGCAGGCTCCGAGCTCAGACGCGAGCGCCTCGACCACGACCAGGCCCGACCGCCGTGCCCGACCGGCGCACGGCCGCTCAGAGCGCGGGCTCGTCCGCGAGCTGACGCAGGACGTGCAGCAGGATCCGGTTGAACGCCGTCGGGGCGTGGGAGTTGACGTCGTGGCCGGCGCCCCGCACGACATGCAGCTGTGCACTCGGGACGGCGTGGTGGAACTGCCGCTGCTGGAGCCGAGCGGGTCGCGGCTGCCGTTGACCAGCCAGACCGGAAGGGTGAGCCGGCGCAGGTCCGAGGCGCAGGAGTAGCCGTGCATCGCCTCGAGCATGTCGGCGACCACATGCCAGGTGCCCGTCGGCCGGAAGGTGTCGGCCAGGACGGTGGTGACGCGACGGTAGGCCCGCAGCGGCTTGCCGGCGATCTCCGTCGAGCAGCCGGACAGGACCACTCCGGAGAGCTTGTGCTGCTCCTCGGCCGCATAGGCGAGGGAGGTGTAGCCGCCGAGGGAGAGGCCGACGAGCAGCGGCGGCCGCGCGCAGTCCATGACGGCGCGGTCGATGGTCTCCATGGCGCCGGCGAGCGTGAACCGCTCGTCGGTCCGGGTGCCGTGCCCCGGCAGGTCGACGGCCGTCGTCAGGTGCCCGGAGCTGCGCAGCGCCTCCTCCTGGGACTCCCAGATCGCCGAGGAGGTCCTGGTGCCGTGGACGAGCACGATCGGGATGATGCCGATCACCTGCCTCGCCGGTCGACGTACCTGCCGCTCAGGTGCCATCGTCTCACCGTCGGACGGGCACGGCTCTCCGGAGCGCGCCGTCCCGGACCACGATGTCCGGAACCGGAGTGCGGCGCCGTGGCCGTGGCGCCTAGGTTGGCCGACATGCCCACCGAAACCGCCTCCGCGTCCCCGACGGTCACCGCCGTCGACCGCGTGGTCCTCGCCTGCCGAGCGATGGTCGCCGCGGGCGGGCCGTTGCCGGCCCAGAGCCTGGCCGACCTCGCCACGACGAGCAGCCGCCAGCTCGGCAGGGACTTCCAGTCCGTCATCGGCGTGCCGCCACGCGCGTTCGGATCGGCCGTGCGCACCGGTGGGGCACGCAGCCTGCTGCGCGACCTCGGCCAGGTCACCGATGCGGTGTTCGCCGCCGGGTACTCCGTCCGCGGCTTCTACGAGGAGGCGGGCCCGACGCTCGGCATGCCGCCGCGCAGCTTCGCCGCCGGGGCGCCTGCCCAGCTGCTGCGCTGGACGACGGTCCGGACCGACCTCGGCTGGGTCATCGCCGTCGCCGGTGACCTCGGCCTCGCTGACGTGCGGATCGGACCCGAGCCGGACGCCCTCGTCGCCACGATCGCCGCCGAGTACCCGCAGGCCCGGCTGGAGCGGGCCGACGAGGACCTCGCGGACGTCGCACGGGCGCTGCGGGCGATGACGGCCGGCCGGCCCGGGGTGGCGGACCTCCCGCTCGACCTGCGCGGGACGGCCTTCCAGGCCACCGTCTGGTCGGCCCTGCGGCGCATCCCCGCGGGCGAGACGAGGACCTACAGCCAGGTCGCCCAGGAGATCGGCGCACCGCGCTCGGTGCGCGCCGTCGCGAGGGCCTGCGCGACGAACCGGCTGGCCCTCGTCGTGCCCTGCCACCGCGTGGTGCGCTCGGACGGTTCCATGGGCGGCTACCGCTGGGGCCTGGAGGTCAAGGAGCGGCTGCTCGACCTCGAGCGGGCGGCCGCCGGGTGAACCGTCGCTCATGGCTCCCCGGGTTCCTCCTGCTCGCGGTCATCTGGGGCTGCTCCTTCGCCTTCATCAAGATCGGCCTCCAGTCGCTGACGGTCTTCCAGGTCGCCTCGGGACGGCTCGTGCTCGGCGCCGTGACGCTGCTGGCGATCAGCGCGGCGTCCAGGACGCGCCTGCCGCGCCGGCTGAGCACCTGGGGCCACCTCGCCGTCGTCGGGGCGCTGTCGAACGCGATCCCGTTCACGCTCTTCGCCTACGGCGAGCAGCACGTGACCTCGGTGCTCGCGGGGCTGATCAACGCAGCGACCCCCTTGGCGACCCTCGCGGTGATCCTCGCGGCGTTCCCCGAGGAGCGGCCGACCCGCGAGCGCGTGGCCGGGATGCTGCTCGGCTTCCTCGGGGTGGTGGTGCTCACCGGGGTGTGGGAGGGCTTCAGCCGCGCCGAGGGCCTCGGCGTCCTCGCCCTCGTCGGGGCCATCTGCTGCTACGGCGTGACGTTCCCCTACGCCAGGCGGTACCTCATGCCGACGGGCGAGGGGCCCGTCGCGCTGGCGACGGGCCAGGTGCTGCTCGGCGCGGCACTCACCCTGCCGATGCTGGCCTGGACCGGCCTCGAGCTCGCCGGGCCGCTGACCCCCGCGGTGGTCTGGTCGATGATCGCGCTCGGCGCGCTCGGATCGGGTGTGGCCTACGTGCTCAACTTCCGCGTCATCCAGGCGGCGGGCAGCAGCGTCGCGAGCACGGTGACCTACCTGACGCCCGTCGTGGCCGTGCTGCTCGGCGTTCTCGTGCTGCACGAGAGGCTCGCCTGGTACGAACCCGTCGGAGGGCTCGTCGTGGTGCTCGGCATCGCCCTGAGCCAGGGACGGCTGCCGACGCCGCCGCCCCGTCGCCGCGCCCGCCTGAGCGAAGGGGCCTCAGGGACACAGATGGCCGCGACCCGCATCTCTGCTGGTCACGGCCTGTGCTCGCTGTCTCAACGAGTGTCCGGAGGGGGACTTGAACCCCCACGCCCGTTAGGGCACTAGCACCTCAAGCTAGCGCGTCTGCCATTTCGCCACCCGGACAGGTGTCTCTCGGCGCCTTCCAGGCCGCCTCAAGTGCGGCAGCAAAGATAGCACGGCGCGGGGGGCGTCCAGGACCGCGCACCTGCGGCAGACTTGGCCGAGCGGGCCGGCAGCAGGCGGCCGTGCGGACGGCGCAGGCTCGCCCGGGCGAGTGCGGCGCACGACGGGAGGCACCAGCCAGTGAGCGACGACGCCACGACGCCGGCAGGCACGAGCGGGCTCGGCGGGATCGGTGCGGCCGCCCGACGGGCTGCGAGCGCAGGGCGGGCCCAAGGATCGGTGCAGACCACCCGGATCGCGGGATCGCGCAGGCCGACGGTGCCGACCCGGGACGACGTCACCCCCGGCTGGCTGCGGACGCTCGCGGGATGGTCGTGGCGGGTCCTCGTCGTGGTCCTCGCGGTCGCCCTGGTGTTCTGGGCGACGTCCAAGGTGCTCCTGCTGTTCGTCGCCCTCTTCCTCGCGATGGTGTTCACCTCGGTGCTGCGCCCGGTCGTCGAGCTCCTCTCCCGGGTCATGCCGCGCGCGCTCGCCACAGCCCTGTCGATCGTGCTCGGCTTCCTGTCCGTCGTCGGCCTGCTCACCTATGTCGGCTTCTCCGTCGCCGGGCAGTGGAAGAACCTCGGCGTGCAGTTCAACGAGGGCGTCTCGGCCCTGCTCGACCTGCTCAAGTCGAGCCCGCTGCACCTGACGATCACCGACCAGGACGTCCAGGGATGGCTCAACCAGGCCCAGGACTGGATCGCCCACAACAGCAGCACGATCGCCAGCCAGGCCCTGACGGGAGCCGGCTCGGTGATCGAGGTCCTCACGACCGTCGCGCTGGCGACCTTCTGCACGGTGTTCTTCCTGCTCCGCGGGCGTGAGATGTGGGTCTGGTTCCTCAACCAGCTCCCGGCACAGGCGCGCAGGTCGTGGCACACGGGCGGTGGCTCCGCCTGGGAGACGTTCTCCGGCTACACGCGAGGGATCTTCCTCGTCGCGGCGTCGGACGGCCTGCTCGCCGCGGTCGCGCTGCTCGTCCTGGGTGTCCCGCTCGCCGCCCCGCTGGCCGTCGTCGTCTTCCTCGGTGCGTTCATCCCGCTCGTCGGCGCCCCGCTGGCGATGGTCGTCGCGATCGTCGTCGCCCTGGCCGCCAACGGCGTGGTCAACGCGATCCTCGTCGGTGTGGCGATCGCGCTGATCGGGCAGATCGAGGGGCATGTGCTCCAGCCGCTCGTCATGGGCCGGCAGGTCTCGCTGCACCCCGTGGTGGTGGCGCTCGCCGTGACGGCCGGGACGCTCGTGGCCGGGGTCCTGGGCGCCGTCATCTCCGTCCCGCTCATCGCGGTGGCATGGTCGGTCTTCTCGCGTCTGCGGTCGGTCGACCCCGCCACGGTGAGCGTCGAGACGATCGAGGACGAGCCGGTCGCCCCCTGAGCCCGTGCGCACGGGTCCCGTCAGCGGAAGTCGCGCGAGGCCGTGGGGATCCGGAGCGAGAGCGGCGCGAGGTGCTCGGCGAGCAGGTTCGTCGCACCGTCGGCCCGCTCCAGCCGCCCACGCACGACGAGCGCAGGCGAGGAGCGCGCCACGCTGCGGAAGCGTTGCCACAGGCCGGCGGTGCAGATGATGTTGAGCAGGCCCGTCTCGTCCTCGACGGACAGGAAGGTCACTCCCCCGGCGGTGCCCGGACGCTGGCGGTGGGTGACCACCCCGGCGACGGCGACCCGCCTGCCGACCTCGTGCTCGAAGGCCTGCGCCACCGTGAGCACCCCGGCAGCGAGCAGCCCGTCCCGCACGAACTGCGTCGGGTAGCTGTCCACCGAGACACCGGTGGCCCAGACGTCGGCACGTGCCACCTCGACGAGGTCCATCCCCGGGAGCGTCGGCGCCTCGACGCCGACCGAGACCCCCGGCAGGGTGTCGGGGCCCTCCTGGGCGAGCGCGCCCGCCGCCCAGAGCGCCTCGCGTCTCTCGACGCCGAAGGAGGCGAGCGCCCCACCGGTCGCGAGCGCCTCGAGCTGGGCGGTGCTCAGCCGCACCCTGCGCACCAGGTCGCGCAGGTCGGCGAACGGTCCGTGTGCCGTCCGTTCGGCGACGAGACGCTCGACCACCGGCTCGCCCATCCCCCGCACGGCCGTCAGCCCCATCCGCACGGCGAGCGTCGGGTCGACGTCCAGGACGACCTGACCCGGACGCAGCTCGGTGCCGACCTCCGGTCGCCGCAGCGGCTCGGCCGGGGGGTCGATCCGTTCGAGCCCGGCGTGCACCTCGGAGTGCTGGACATCGGGACGCAGCACCGTGACGTCGTGGCGGCGTGCGTCGGCAGCCAGCGTCTGCGGGGAGTAGAAGCCCATCGGCTGGGCCGCGAGCAGCCCGGCGTAGAAGGCGGCCGGGTGGTGCACCTTGAGCCATGAGCTCGCGTAGACGAGGTACGCGAAGGAGTACGCATGCGACTCAGGGAAGCCGAAGTCCGCGAAGGCCTTGAGCTTGTCGAAGATCTGCTCGCCGACCTCCGGGGTGATCCCGCGCACGGACATCCCGTCCATCAGTCGTGCGTGCAGCGCCTCCATCCGCTCGCTCGAGCGCTTGGAGCCCATTGCCCGGCGCAGCTGGTCGGCCTCGGCGCCGCTGAACCCGGCCACGTCGATCGCCATCTGCATGAGCTGTTCCTGGAACAGCGGCACGCCCTTCGTCTTGGCGAGCGAGCTCTCCAGCAAGGGGTGCAGGTAGGTGACCGGCTCCCGGCCGCGCACCCGGTTGATGTAGGGGTGGACGGAACCGCCTTGGATCGGTCCGGGCCGGATGAGCGCGACCTCCACGACGATGTCGTAGAAGCACCGGGGACGCAGCCGGGGCAGCGTGGCCATCTGGGCACGGGACTCGACCTGGAACACCCCGACGGTGTCCGCGGCGCACAGCAGGTCGTAGACGGTCGGCGCCTCCTGCGGGAGGTCGTGCAGGCCCAGCTGGACGCCCTCGTGCCGGGCGATGAGCTCGAAGGCGATCCGCAGGGCGGAGAGCATGCCCAGGCCGAGCAGGTCGAACTTCACCAGGCCGGCGTCGGCGCAGTCCTCCTTGTCCCACTGCAGGACGGTGCGCCCTGGCATCCTGGCCCACTCCACCGGGCAGACCTCGATGACGGGGCGGTCGCACAGGACCATCCCCCCGGAGTGGATGCCCAGGTGCCGGGGCAGCCGCAGGAAGCGTTCGGCCAGGTCGATGACCTGCTCGGGGATCTCGCCGGCATCGGCGGCCGACGGCGGGAGCTGCGCCGGGACGACGTCGTGCCCGTCCTCGGTCACCTGGACGGAGGGCCCCACCGCGGGCGCCCTGGTCACCGTCCACCAGGAGCTCGGCTCCTGGGGCCCGCGCAGCGAGCCCCATCGCTCGATGCTCTTGCTCCAGGCGTCCTGCTGGCCCACGTCGAAGCCCAGCGCCTTCGCCGCGTCCCGGACGGCCGAGCGTGGCCGGTAGGAGATGACGTTGGCGACCTGGGCGGCATGCCTGCGGTCGAAACGCTCGTAGACGTACTGGATGACCTCCTCGCGCCTGGTCGACTCGATGTCCACGTCGATGTCCGGCGGCCCGTCCCGCTCCGGCGCGAGGAAGCGCTCGAAGAGGAGCCCGTGCCGCACCGCGTCGACGGCCGTGACCCCCAGCGCGTAGCAGACGGCGGAGTTGGCGGCCGATCCGCGCCCCTGGCAGAGGATCCCCCGATCGCGGCAGAACGAGACGAGGTCGTGGACGATGAGGAAGTATCCGGAGAAGCCGAGGGTGATGATCACGTCGAGCTCGTGGGCGAGCTGGGCCCAGGCACCGGGGACCCGCTCGGCCTGCGGCGGTCCGTACCGGTCGAGGGCTCCACGGCGGACCAGCTCACGCAGCCAGCTCGCCTCGTCGTGACCGGACGGGACGGGGTAGGGCGGCAGCCGTGGTGCGACGAGGGCGAGGTCGAAGGCGCACTCGGCAGCGAGCTCCGCCGCGGTGCGCACCGCCTGGGGGTGCCGACGATGACGGCGCAGCATCTCGGTCGCCGAGCGCAGGTGCGCGACGCTCCCGCCGGGGAGCCAGCCGTCGATCTCCTCCATGGTCGAGCGTGAGCGGACGGCCGCCAGGGCCGCCGCGAGGTCGCCGTCGGCCGGGCGGGCGTAGTGGACGTTGCCGGTCGCGACGAGCGGGAGCCCGCAGCGGCGAGCGAGCTCGGCCAGGGCGTCGTGGCGGTCGGCGTCCCACGGGTCGGCGGAGTCGGTGATCTCGACGGCGACGTTCTCCCGCCCGAAGCGGTCCACGAGCAGGTCGAGCTCGACCCGGGCGGCGTCGAGGTCGAGCGCCGGCGCGGCCGGGGCCATGGCCCGGCGCGCCGGGGTCCGGGGCTGCCCACGACCCCGGGAACGGCACGCCCGGCACGCGCCGACCGGACGGCGCGCCGGGCCGGACGGCCACCGTCGAGGGCCTGTCGGACCGCCCCCTTGCGACAACCGGTGAGCACGAGCCACTGACCGTCGGCCGCCTCGGCCAGGGTGTCGAGCCGGTGGTCGGCACGGCCCTTCTCACCGGCCGCCAGGTGGGCCTCCCCGATCGCACGGGACAGCGCGCGATAGCCGTCAGGGCCGCGCGCCAGAACGAGCAGGTGCGTCGATCGCGGGTCGGGGCTGCCGGTCGGGTCGTCGAGGGTGCCGTCGGGCCCGGGCAGGTGCAGCTCGGAGCCGAAGACCGTCGGCAGCCCCGCGGCCCTGGCCGCCTGGGCGAACCGCACCACGCCGTACAGGCCGTCGTGGTCGGTCAGCGCCAGGCCGGACAGCCCCAGGCGCACCGCCTCGTGGACGAGCGCCTCGGGCTGGCTCGCCCCGTCGAGGAAGCTGAACGCCGAGTGCGCGTGCAGCTCGGCATAGCGCGGCTCAGTCATGGCACGGCTCCCCCGAGCGCGGCTGCCCGCCCACGGCGCGTCTAGTCATAGAGCGCCTCGATGGTCCAGACCCCGTCGGTGAGGGCGAGCAGCACGGCGCGACCGTCCTGCAGGCTCGCCTGCAGGTACACCTGCCGGCGCGGCTCCGCTCCCCACCACCGCTGGACGACGGGCCAGGGCCCGGCCCACCCGGTGACCTTGCTCTCCCGGGACGGGTCCTCCCGGGTGGACCACCAGACGACCTCCGGCTCGGCGCTGACCTGGAGCCGCGCGTCGACCTGGACCCGCCTGCCGTCCACCCCGCAGAGCTGCACCACCTCCGGCTCGACCAGGACGGTGGCCGGGGCAGGCGGGGGAAGTCGCCCTGGCCAGGGGGCGTCGAGGGTGCGGCTGGGCGCGGCGGCCTCCCCCCAGGCGGTGAGCCGGACCTGGTCGCGCACCTCGCGCCCGCCCTGCAGGGCGGCACCGAGCACGGCGTCCGCGCCGAGCAGCCCCTGGACACGGTGCACGGCCCGCTGGGCGCGCAGGTCGGCACCCCGGGCGTCCCCCCAGAGCCCACCCTGCTCGGCGCCGACCGGCACGACCTGCTCGGCGCTCAGGCTCAGCGCGACCAAGGGAGCGGGAGCCGGGTCGTCGACGGCGCCAGGGGCCGGGCGGCGCACGTTCTGAGCGGTGAGCCAGCCCTCCAGCTGCCAGCGCACCCGATCGGTCATCCGTGGGACGGACAGGCCCCCGAGCGCGGTGTCGGTGCGCCAGGTCCGCACGAGCTCGTGGCCGTCCTCCGTGCGGGCGGCGATCCGCAGCCGACCGCAGCCGACCCCTCGGGCGACCATCAGGGCATGCATGGCCTCGGCCAGCCTGCGGGCGACGAAGGCCGTGCCCTCGACCCTGTCGACCGGCGGGTCGAGCTCCTCGGCGACGGCGAGATCCGGCTCCGGGCGCCGGACGACGGCCGTCTGCTCGTCCTGCCCGGCGGCGACGCGGTGCGCCCACCCACCGAGCAGCCCGAACCTGGTCTGCACGTCGGCCCGGTCCAGCCGCGCCAGGTCCCCCAGGGTGCGCAGCCCGAGCCGGCCGAGCAGGTCGACGAGCGCCGGCACCTCGGCGGCGGCCTCACCCGTGGCCACGTGCAGGAGCTCGCCCACCCCCAGGGGTGCGAGGAACGCGGGGGTGGCACCCGGCGGGACGACGAGCGAGGAACGCGCGGCGAGCACGGCCGCGCCACCACCGTCGGCCACCCCGACCTGGGCCTCGTAACCCGTCTGCTCGGCGACGGCCTCGACGAGCCGCTCGGCGAGCACCCGCTCCGAGCCGTGATAGCGCCCCGCCCCGGAGGCGGGCAGCAGCAGGAGCCCCGGCCTGGCGACCTCGATCCCGGCGACGACCGACTCCGCGGCGACGGCCACCGGCTCGAACATCCGGGTGTCACGCCCCCTGTCGACATGCAGCAGCACCAGCTCGGGGCAGCACTGCTGAGCACGACGACGACGCATCCCGCGCCGCACCCCCTGGCTGCGAGCGGCAGCGCTGACGGCGGTCACGCCCTGGGCGTCGTGCACGGCGGCAGGCCGGTGGACCGGCACCTCCTCGGCCGTCATCGCGGCGAGCACGGGCCAGTCGGGTACCCACAGGGCAGCGACCCGGGCGCTCATCCCGCCCTCCTGGCCAGGGGCACCTCGACCTCGACGCGACGGCCGCGCGCCGCGGCCCCGCGGCCCTCGCGCTGCACCCACAGCCGCCTGGACCGCAGCCTGCCGTGACCGCGATCGAGCCCCTCCCACTGCGAGGCACCAGCCGTGAGCACGACGGATGCTCCGGGCCATGAGGCGGTGGACAGCAGCACACGTGAGCGCTCCCTCGCCCGAGCGCTCAGCCGACGACGGTCGGCGTCCCCGAGCGCCGTCTTCGGGCCGATGACGACGAGATCCATCCCGTCGAGCAGGGCGCCGACCACGAGGGCGGCATCCGGCCCGGGGGCGGGCACCAGGACCAGCCGCTCGAGGTCGAGACCGAGCTGGGCCGCGGCGAGGACCCCGACGGCGGGCATCCCGACCACCGCCGTCCAGCAGCCGGCCCGGGAGGCCTCCGCCACCAGCCCGAGCAGCAGCGAGGTCGACCCGCTCACCACGAGCGTCGTCCCGCGGTCCAACGCGCCCGAGGGCAGCAGACCGGCCAGCCGCCCGTCCACCGGGAGGGCGCGATCCTGGTCGACGGCGCCGACGGGCTGCTCACCTGAATCGACGAGGACCTCGACGAGCCTGCCGCCGTCCGTCGCCTGCGGCAGCATCTCGACCGGCGTCCCCACCGGCAGGGCGTCCGGCGCAGCAGCCGGCTGCGCCCACCGAGCCGTGCCGGTGCGCTCCTCCGCCCGCGCCAGGATCGCCCGTGCCCTGGCCGCGCGATCCGTCGACCCGACGAGGGTCGGGTGCGCCAGGACGGGGGTCGCCATCGTCCTCTCCTCTCTGATCAGGGCCGGGTGATCGGGCCTCGTCGCGGCCAGGGCATGACGAAGGAAGCCACCCACCGGTGGCGCCTGAACCGTGGCCGAGGACGGGTGAGCGATCCCGCACTCACATGTTCGAACGTCTGTTCGAAAGATACCCGACGCCACCGACACGGACAAGCCGCGAGGGGGCGTAGACTCCTCGATGGATTGACAGAAACACTCAATCCATCAACCCACGGCAACGGCGCCGTCCCGCCCTCCCGACCGTGACCCCTGGAGTCCCCGTGCCCTACCGGGCCGTCCGTCCGTCCTCGCCGATCCACGAGATCAAGGCAGCCCTCTTCAAGTCCCTCGGGCACCCCGTCCGGGTCCGCCTGCTGGAGCTGCTCACCCCCGGCGAGCGTCCCGTGAGCGAGCTCATCGCCGCCACCGGGCTCGAGGCCTCGCACCTGTCCCAGCACCTGACCGTGCTGCGCCGCACCGGGCTGGTCACCGCTCGCCGCACGGGCAACGCCGTGCACTACTCGCTGGCCCACCCGAGCGTCGTCGACCTGCTCACCGCTGCCAGGACCTTCCTCGTCGACTCCCTGAGCGAGACCCGCGAGGCCCTGGACGACCTGGAGCAGCAGCTCGCCACGACGGCGGACGACAGCGCCACCGCCACCCGCCCGTCCGGTGCGCAGGAGGTCGCCCGATGACCGCCCTCGACTCCTCCTCGCTGCGGACCTGGCGCGAGCAGCTCTCCCTCGCCGCGTCGACCACCGCTCGCAACACCCTGCCGCGCCGCAGCGACTGGACAGAGCTCGGACGCACCTGGCGCACCGACCTCGTCGCCGGTGTGACCGTCGCGATCGTCGCCCTGCCCCTCGCGCTCGGCTTCGGCGTCACCTCCGGCATGGGAGCCGCCGCCGGGCTCGTGACGGCCGTCGTCGCCGGTCTCGTCGCCGCCCTGTTCGGCGGATCCCACCTGCAGGTCTCCGGGCCGACGGGCGCGATGACCGTCGTCCTGGTCCCGATCGTCGCCCGGTACGGACCCACGGGGGTGCCGACCGTCGCGATCATGGCGGGCGGCCTCGTGCTGCTGGCGGGCATCGTCGGGATGGGGCGCCTGGTGGCGTACATCCCGTGGCCCGTCGTCGAGGGCTTCACGATGGGCATCGGCGTCATCATCGCGATGCAGCAGCTCCCGCTCGCCCTGGACACCCCGAAGGCCGCAGGCGAGAACGCCGCCCTGGTGGCCCTGCGCACGCTCGGCACGGTCAGCTGGGCGCACGCCGCGCTCGCGCTGGCCGTCGTCGGCTTCGTCGTCGCGATCATGGTCGTCCTGCCGCGGGTCCGCCGCACCCTCCCCGCCTCCCTCATCGCCGTAGCCCTCGCCACCGTGCTGGTCGAGGTGACCCGTCTGGACGTCGCACGGATCGGGGCGATCCCCTCCCACCTGCCGATGCCCTCCGTGCCCGACCTCTCCCCCGAGTCGACCGGTGCCCTGTTCTCCGCCGCCCTCGCCGTCGCCGCGCTCGCGTCGCTGGAGAGCCTGCTCTCGGCCCGCGTCGCCGACGGGATGGTCGACGACCTTCCCCGCACCAACCCGCACCGCGAGCTCGCCGGCCAGGGGCTGGCGAACATCGCGGCGGGGATCTTCGGCGGCATGCCCGCGACGGGCGCCATCGCCCGGACCGCCGTCAACGTCCGTGCCGGCGCCCGCACCCGGCTCTCGGCCGTCACGCATGCCCTCGTCCTCGCCGCCGTCGTCTACGCGGCCGGGCCATGGGTCTCGCGGATCCCGCTGACCGCGCTCGCCGGGGTCCTGCTCGTCACCGCGTTCCGGATGGTCAATCTGCCGACGGCCCGCGCGATCATCCGCTCCGGACGCTCCGGCGCGACGGTGTTCGCGCTGACCCTCGCGACGACGGTGGTCTTCGACCTCGTCGTCGCCGTCGAGCTCGGTGTCGCCCTGGCAGCGATCCTCGCCCTGCGCGCCGTCTCGCGCTCCAGCGGCCTGCACCGTGAGGAGCTCTCGCTGCCCGAGGTCGACGGCACGGAGGAGCGCACGCTGCTGCGCGAGCACATCGCCGTCTACCGGATCGACGGCGCGCTGTTCTTCGCCGACGTCCGGCGCTTCCTCGACGAGCTCGCGGCGATCGCCGACGTCAGGGTCGTGGTGCTCCGCCTGTCCTCGATCCGGGTGATGGACACCAGCGGCGCCAACGCTCTCGCGGAGATCGTCGAGGACCTCCGGCGACGAGGGATCGTCGTCCTGCTCAAGGGCCTTCGCCCCGAGCAGGTCAGGGTGGTCGAGGCCGTCGGCGTGCTCGAGAGCCTCGGCGAGGAGACCCACCTCTTCTCCGACCTGGACGCCGCGATCGCCCATGCGCGTGAGCACGTCCACCACAGCGCTTCCTGCGCGGCGCCGCCGCGCGTGGGCTAACGTCGAAGGACCGGCACGTCTCTCGTCAGGAGCCGCCATGAACCTCGACCGACCGCTCGCACCCGAGCCCTACGAGCAGCTTCCGCAGGTCCCGGCGATCGACCTGTCCAGCGACGACCTCGTGCCGGGCGAGCCGATGGCGCGTCCGTTCACCGAGGACGGCGGCAGCCTCTCACCCGAGCTGCACTGGTCGGCCGTCCCCGAGGGCACGGAGAGCATCGCGATCTCCTGCTTCGACCCCGACGCCCCCACGCCGGCGGGGTTCTGGCACTGGACCGTCTGGGACCTGCCCGCCGACCTGACCTCGCTGCCGACGGGCGCGGGGACCCCCGGCGGCGACCGCCTGCCTCCCGGTGCGCGGCAGGCGCGCAACGACAGCGGCGCGGCCGGCTACCTCGGCGCAGCGCCCCCTCCGGGCGACCGGCCGCACCGCTACGTGTTCGCCGTCCACGCGCTCGACGTGCCGAGCCTCGGGCTCCACGGCGAGAGCCCTCCGACGGCCGTCGCGTTCACCGCGCTCTACCACACGCTCGCCCGCGGGACCCTGACGGCGACCTTCCAGCGCTGAGCGCCGTCGCCCAGGGGCGACTCAGACGCGCGTCGCCCAGAACGCGACGGCGGAGGCCGCGGCGACGTTGAGCGAGTCCACCCCGCCCGCCATCGGGATCCGGACCACCAGGTCCGCGGCGTCGACGGCTCCTCCCGAGAGCCCGTGGCCCTCGGTACCGAGCACGAGGGCGAGCCGCTCGGGAGGGTCGGCGACGAGCTCGTCGAGCGAGATCGAGTCCTGCGAGAGTGCGAGCGCCGCGACCGTGAAGCCCTGCGAGCGCAGCAGCTCGAGACCCTCGGGCCACGGGTCGAGGCGGGTCCACGGCACCTGGAAGACGGTCCCCATCGAGACCCGGACGCTGCGCCGGTACAGCGGGTCGGCGCAGCGCGGCGAGACGAGGACGGCGTCGACCCCGAGGGCTGCCGCGCTGCGGAAGACGGCACCGACGTTCGTGTGGTTGACGATGTCCTCGAGGACCACGACCCGACGGACCGGTCCCCCGTCCCGCGCCGTCGCGAGCAGCCGCGCCGGCTCGGGCAGCTCCGGGCGCTGCATCGCCGCGAGCGCCCCGCGGTGCACGTGGAACCCGGTGACCTGCTCGAGCTGTTCGGACTCCATGACCAGCACCGGCACCTCCTCGGTCCCGGGGACGGAGGCGAGCAGGGCCTCGACGTCAGGAAGCCAGCGTGCCGAGCAGAGCACCGAGCGCACACGGTGCCCGGCGTCGAGCGCCCGCCCCAGCACCGTCGAGCCCTCGGCGATGTAGAGCCCTCGCTCGGGCTCGACCCGGCTGCGCAGGGCGACGTCGGTCAGGGAGACGTAGTCGTGCAGGCGGGGATCGGTGAGGTCGGCGACGTGGACGGTGGGCACGCGACGATCCTCCCAGAGGCGTGGCCGCCGTCCGACCGGGATCCTCAGAGCGGCGACCGCAGCGCAGGCTGCCGACCACGACCCGCGTCGGGATCGTCGATCGGCATCGACGCGGAGGTCGACTGGAACCATCCGGAGGTGCCGAGGCGTCCACCGAACCGCGGGAGGTACTGGTCGATGACCACCCTCGCGATGAGCTCGCGGCGGCTGTTCACGCCGGCCTTCTCGAACACGGCCTTGAGGTGGTCCTGGACCGTGTACGGCGACAGGTGGAGCTGCGCTCGGCGATCTGCTGGGTGCTCGGCTCCGCGCACGACGGCGTCCGACGACGTCCCGCTCCCGCCCGGTGAGCCCGAACGCCGCGACGACGAGCGGCACGACGTCGACGGGTCCGCGCCTCCTCGATCGTCACGACGACATCGCTGCGCCGGTGCCCGCCGGGCCCGGCGAGCGGCGAGGCGTGGATCGACGAGCCACTGGCCGGCCGGCGTACGAACCCGCAGGCGTGGGAACGAGGTCGCGCGCCGCCGGCGCTCGAACGCTCGGGCGGCGGAGACGATCGACCCGAGCGGCCGTCGGGAGCCGATCCCAGATCGACCCGCCGAGCTCGTCGACCCGCTGCGGTGGCGGCGGGCTCGCTCTGCACGACGGTGTCGTCGGCGCGCGACGACGAGCACCGCAGGCCGGTCGACGCGCGGGAACGACATCGGCGAGGCTCGGCGGAGGCGACCTAGGCGACGATCCCCGAGCGCATGCCGCGAGCCCGATGGTCGAGCACGACGTCTGCGAGGAAGTCGGCCTCGGCCGGACTGAATCCGCTCGTGGTCCCCTGCGCGGTAGAGCACCGAGCACCGCCCACGGGCTCACCGTCGACGACGGCCGATGCCGCGCATCTCGTGCCGCGAGGTCCCAGTGCGGCACGCAGCAGCTCGCGGTGACGCGTGCGTCACGCTCGGGATGCCCATCGGTGTCCTCGGCGAGGATCGCGACGGGACGGGCGTCGAGCCAGGTCGAGGAACAGGTGTCGACGTCGTCGTCCACGTACTCGCAGACGGAGGAACTCCAGGTCCTGCTCGTCGCCGATGCCGCTGCTTCACCGAGCCGGTGAGCAAGTCCGGTGCTCGGGTCGATCGGTCCGACGCACGCAGCGTCGAACGGGCACGGCGCGGTCGCAGGAGGTCAAGGGCGCCGACGGACGAACGCGTCCCAGGGCAGGCCGGACGCGGGCGAGGCCGACCGAGGCCGCGTCGGACCGGGTCGGTGCGGAAGGTGGTCACGCCGCCCATCGTGGATCGCGTCCCGCGCCGCGGGGGAACCCCAGTACTTCTGGGTGGTCGGCCGTGCCGTTGTCCTGGGGGGATCGAGATCACCACGACCGCTCGGGATGTCCGACCGGCCGAGCTGGACGCCGCAGTCTCGATCCATGACCACCACACCGCAGAGCCGGTCCATGACCGACAACCCGTCCCCTCCCGCGACGAGCGATCGTTCGCCGGCCCGACCACGACCACGGCCACGGACCCGGCAAGGCTACGGGCAGACCCGCTCCGAGGGCCTCAGGATCCGCGGGCGGGTCGTCACCCCGACGCGCAGATGACTGGGACGCGACGCGCAACCCGTGGAACGTGCTCGATCGACCAGCGGCCGCTGCGCCGTCGTGCTGCCCGCCGACGCCGACGACGTGGTCGCGACGGTGCAGGTCGCGCACGTCCGCCACGGCCTGACCGTCACGGCCCAGGGTCCCGGCCACGGGGCCTCGCCGCTCGCTCGCGGGCACCGCACTCGACCGGACCGTGCTGATGCGCTGGTCCGCGCTCGACGACATCTGGATCGACGCCGAGGCGCAGGGTCGCCCGGGTCGGGGCGGGGTGTCCTGGCGGAGCCGGCTGCAGGCGGCGCTCGACAGGTACCGGGCTGACGGGTCTCGTCGGTTCGAGCGGAGGCGTCTCGGTCGTCGGGCTACAGCCTCGGAGGCGGGATGTCATGGTTCAGCAGGGCGTACGGCCGGGCTCGCGGGTTCCCTCCGCGCAGTCGAGCTGGTGGACCACTCCGGGTCAGCGCCGCTGGGTGAGCGACGCGTCCGACCCGGAGCTCATGTGGGCGCTGCGCGGCGGCGGGCGGTGACCTCGGCATCGTGACGGCCGTCGAGCTCGACCTCTTCCCCGCACGCGGAGATGCACGGCGGGACGATCGCCTTTCCCGGCGGCGAGCCGCTCCGGCAGGTGCTGCGTGCCTTCCGCGACGCGACGGCCACCGCGCGCCGGCGAGTCCACGACGCTCTGGGCGAGCGCTTCTGCACCTGCCGGACATCGAGGCGATCCCGCAGCCGATGCGCGGGCAGTCGTTCACGCGTGGTCCAGGCGATGCACCTGGGGGAGGCTGCCACGTGCTCGACGCCCTGCTCGCCGGGATGCGCGCGGCGGCCCGCTGCTGCGTGACGCGATGCGTCCGGTCGACCGCTCGCGGAGGTGGCGACCGTCGCCGAGTACCCGGTGGACCCGAGTCCCACGATGCTCGGCCGCCACCCGGGTGAGGTGCCCTCGAGCGACGCAGTCGATCGACGCGCTGGTGGGCGTCGGCAGGGGTGGGACGGCACACCGCTGCTCCAGGTGCAGGTCCGCCACCTCGGCGGTGCGCTGGTCGAGCAGGCGCTCCTGCCGTCGCGGGACCGCCTCGACGACGCGTACCTGGTCAACGGGCTGGCCCTCGTGCCCGCCCCGGAGCTCGTCCCGGTGATGAGCTCCGGGCTGGACTCGCTCCTCGCGGCGATGGCTCCCTGGTCGACGGGCACCGGCCCCGCTGACCTTCCTCGACCGCGACGAGACCGCTCGCCAAGGCCTACCCGGCGTGCGGTCGAACGCCTGCGCCGGCTCAAGGCGGCAGCGCGACCCGCGCGGGGTACATCCGCAGCAACCGTCCGCTGCTGCGCCGGGGCCTGAGCCCAGGAGCGAGGGTGGCCGCCGTCGCCGTGACCGGACGAGCCTCCACGCCGCTCACTCGACCGGCGCCACCGCCTGCGCGAACTGGCTCTGGTACAGCCGGGCGTACGCCCCACCTGCCTCGATCAGGCTCGCGTGCGAGCCCTGCTCGACGATGCTGCCGTGCTCCATCACCAGGATCACGTCGGCGTCGCGGATCGTCGAGAGCCGGTGCGCGATGACGAAGGAGGTCCGCCCCTGCCGCAGCGCCGCCATGGCCTGCTGGACCAGCACCTCGGTCCGGGTGTCCACCGAGCTGGTGGCCTCGTCGAGGATGAGGATCGCCGGGTCGGCCAGGAAGGCCCGCGCGATGGTGAGCAGCTGCTTCTCCCCCGCGCTGACGTTCGAGCCCTCGTCGTCGAGCACCGTCTCGTAGCCGTCGGGCAGGGTCCGCACGAAGCGGTCGACGAAGGTCGTGGCCGCCGCGGCCTCGACCTCCTCACGCGTCGCGCCGAGCCGTCCGTAGGCGATGTTGTCGCGCGATCGTCCCGCCGAACAGCCAGGTGTCCTGCAGGACCATGCCGACCTTGGACCGCAGGTGCTCGCGGTTCATCGTGGCGGTGTCCACGCCGTCCAGCGTGATCCGGCCACCGTCGACCTCGTAGAACCGCATGATGAGGTTGACCAGCGTCGTCTTGCCCGCGCCGGTCGGCCCGACGATGGCGACCGTCTGGCCCGGCTCGGCGACGAGCGAGAGCCCTCGATCAGCGGGGTGTCCTCGACGTACCGGAAGGACACGTCCTCGAACGCGACCCGGCCCTGCGACCTTGGCGATCTCGCGCGCCGTCGACCGGCTCGGCCGACTGCTCCTCCGCGTCGAGCAGCTCGAAGACCCGCTCGGCCGAGGCGACGCCGGACTGCAGCAGGTTCATCATCGAGGCGATCTGGGTGATCGGCTGGGTGAACTGCCGCGAGTACTGGATGAACGCCTGGACGTCGCCGAGGGTCATCGTCCCGGAGGCCACCTTGAGCCCGCCGATCACCGCGATCGCCACGTAGTTGAGGTTCGAGACGAAGGTCATCGACGGCATGGATGATGCCCGGAGATGAACTGGGCCTTGAAGCACGCCGTCGTAGAGCTCGTCGTTCTCGACGTCGAACGTCGCGGCCGCGGCCTTCTGGCGGCCGAAGACCTTGACCAGCGCGTGCCCGGTGTACATCTCCTCGATGTGCCCGTTGAGCGTGCCGGTCGACTTCCACTGCGCGACGAACTGCGGCTGCGACCGCTTGGCGATCTGCATCGTGATGACGACCGGAGAGCGGGATCGTCACGCAGCGCGATGAGGGCCAGCTGCCAGGAGATCCAGAACATCATCGCCGAGCACGCCGACGAGCGTGAGGATGGCGGATGCAGCTGGCTGAGCGCCTGCTGGAGCGTCTGGCCGAGGTTGTCGATGTCGTTGGTGACGCGGCGACAGGATGTCGCCGCGCGACTCGCTTGTCGAAGTACCGCAGCGGGAGCCGCCCGAGCTTGTGCTCGACCTGCTGACGCAGCCGGTACATCGTGCGCTGGATCACGCCCGGTGGTCAGCAGGCCCTGGAGGTAGCCGAAGGCCGCGGCACCGACGTACAGCGCGAGCACGACGAGCAGGACGCGCGCGCAGGGCGTCGAAGTCGATGCCCCTGACCCGAGCACGAGCGTCATCATGCCCGCGAGCAGGTCGGCGAACTGCGTCTGCCCGGCGCCCGCAGCGCCTCGACGGCCTGGGCCTGAGTCGTCCCGGCCGGGAAGTTCTCGGCGAGCATCGTCCCCATGACGCCCTCGAAGATGATGTTCGGTCGCGTTGCCGAGGATCTTCGGGCCGACGACGGCCAGCGATGACGCTCGCCGCATGCCAGCAGCGATCACGGCCCCGAGAACAGTGCGCTCGGGCCGGATCAGCCCGAGGACGCGCCGCAGCGAGCCGCGGAAGTCCTGTCGCCTTCGCGTCGGCATGCCCATCCGACCCATCGCCGGCCCCATCGGGCCGCGGCCGGGCCACCGGGAGGGCCGCCGGCCGCGGCCGGGGCGCGCTCGGCCGCCTCGCCGTCTGGGCGCTCATGCCACCTCGCTCTCGGTCACCTGGGAGGAGACGATCTCCCGGTAGGTCTCGCACGTCTCCATCAGCTCATCGTGGGTGCCGATGCCGACGACGCGCCCGTCATCGAGAACGACGATCCGGTCGGCGTCCACTGATCGTGCTGACTCGCTGGGCGACGATGACGACGGTCGACTCGCGCGTTCGGGCACGAGAGCGCGCGCGCAGCGGCGGCGTCGGTCGCGAAGTCCAGCGCGGAGAAGGAGTCGTCGAAGAGGTAGATCGTCCGGCTTGCGCACCAGGGCCCGGGCGATGGCGAGGCGCTGGCGCTGCCCGCCGGAGACGTTCGTGCCGCCCTGCGACGATCTCCGCCTCGAGCCCGCCCGGGCTCACGCGACGAAGTCGCGCGGCCTGCGCCACCTGTGAGCGCGTGCCAGAGCTCCTCCTCGGTCGCGTCCTCGCGGCCGTAGCGCAGGTTGCGAGCCGACGGTTCCGCAGAAGAGGAAGCGGCTTCTGCGGGACGAGCCCGATCCGGCCCCACAAGGTCTCGAGGGCGATGTCGCGCACGTCGACGCCGTCGACGAGGACGGCGCCTCCGGTCACGTCGAAGAGCCGCGGGAGGAGGTTGAGCAGCGTCGTCTTGCCCGATCCGGTCGAGCCGACGATCGCCGTCGTCTCGCCCGGCTCGGCGAGGAACGAGACGTCCGCTGGAGCACCGAGTCCTCGGCGCCCGGGTAGCGGAACTCGACGTCGCGCAGCTCGAGCCGTCCGTGCGCCGACGGCTCCGCGTGACCGCGGTGACCGGCTCGACGACGGAGGTCGGGGTGTCGAGGACCTCCATGATGCGCTCGGCGCTGACCTCCGCGCGCGGGACGATCATGAACATCATCGTGGCCATCATCACCGACATGAGGATCTGCATGATGTAGCTGAGGAACGCCGTCAGCGCGCCGATCTGCAGCGCCGTCGGCGACGCGGTGCCCGCCGAACCACAGGATCGACACGCTGGAGACGTTCATCACCAGCATGACGACGGGGAACATGATCGCCATGAGGCGGCCGACGCCGAGCGCCACGGTGCGCAGGTCGTCGTTCGCCTCGGCGAACCGCTCCCGCTCGACGTCGTCGCGCACGAAGGCCCGGATGACCCGGATGCCCTGGATCTGCTCGCGCAGCACGCGGTTGATCGAGTCGACGCGCGACCTGCATGAGCTTGAACAGCGGCCGCATCCGGCTGATGACGAGGGCGATGACGGCCAGCAGCACCGGCACGATGACGACGCAGCAGCGCCGGAGAGCTCGACGTCCTCGCGCATCGCCATGATCACGCCGCCGATGGCCATCACCGGCGCGGCGACGATCATCGTCAGGCTGAGCAGCACGACCATCTGGACCTGCTGGACGTCGTTGGTGGTGCGGGTGATGAGCGACGGCGCACCGAAGGAGCCGACCTCCCGGGCCGAGAACTCCTGCACCTTGCCGAAGACGCGGGCCCGCACGTCGCGGCCCATCGCCATGGCGACCTGCGCACCGAAGTACACGGCGACCATGGCGCACACGACCTGGCCGAGCGAGACGAGCAGCATGACGCCCGCCGGTCCGCAGGATGTAGTCCGTGTCGCCCTTGGCCACACCGTGGTCGATGATGTCGGCGTTGAGGCTCGGCAGGAAGAGGTTCGCGATCGACTGGACGAGCTGGAGCACCAGCACGATCGACAGCGGACCGGCGTAGGGGCGCAAGGAGCTGCGCAGCAGACGCATCAGCATGAGGTCTCCGGGGATGTGGGGCGGGCGCGGACCCCGTCGAGGAAGACCTCGACGATGGCGCGGCTGGTGAGCTGGTGGGCGGGGTTCAAGGGCTTGAGCAGCGTCGACGTCGCGACGGAGAGCAGGATGCGCGCGCAGACGGCCGGCTCGGGCCGCAGCTCCTCGCGGTGCGCGGCGAGCACCTCGGTGAGCGCCTCGATGATGGCCTCGGGGGCCTGCATCCGACGTCCGTGCAGGTCCTGGGCCGCATGGGCCTTCGTCCCGGGAGCCGGGTCCGTGACGGAGGTGCAGCCGGCGAGCTCGGCGTGGTGCGTCCTGGCCAGCTCATGGGCGACCGCGAGCACGGTGCGCAGATCGTGACCACGGACCTCGATGACGTCGACCACGGCGGTGAGGACGTCGACGAGCGGACCGTCGAGCGGTACCGCGCCGATCGCGCGGACGATCGGCTCCGGGTCGAGCGCCGCCGCGATCGCCGCAACGATGATCGCGAGCTTGTCGTCGAAGACGCGGAAGAGGGTGCCCTCGGCGACCCCCGCCGCATCGGCGATCTGCCGGGTCGTCACGGAGGCGCCGTGCTCCCTCAGCAGCGGGACGGTCGCCTCGAGGATGGCCGTCCGGCGGTCCTCGGGCGACAGGCGGGGGCGCGCGCCCTCGGGGATCGCGAAGACGTCAGGGTGCACAGGTCGGAGCGGACTCACGAGGAGTGATGCTACGCCTGCGGAGTGAGTGCTCGCTCCGCAGGCGTGCGGGGCCTGCGACCCCCAGCCGAGTCAGCCCTGGGGCGGCGGGGGCGGCCCCGGCAGGTCGGTGGGCTCGGCGCCTGCCTCGCGCTGCGACGGCTTCGGCGCGCCCTCGTGCAGCCCCGCCTCGACGCTCGGGTCGTGCCGGTGACCGCTGAGGGTCCCGGAGCGGGTCGCGTCGGCCGTCGCGGCCGCCGACTCACGCCGCGCCTCGGCGAGCGCCTCGGCAGGGTCGGTCAGTGCCGTGGGCGGCAGGTCGTCGCGCAGCGGGGAGTCCCCGGCGGGCCGGAACTGGATCGGGCCCGAGTCGGGCGACCCGCCGAAGCCCTGGGAGATCGCCGAGAGCGCTGCGGTGAACTCCGTCGGGATGAACCAGACCTTGTTCGACTGCGTGCGGGCGACCTCGGGAAGCATCTGCAGGTACTGGTACGCGAGAAGCTTGGGGTCCGCGTCGCCGCGGTGGATCGCGTCGAAGACCTGGAGGATCGCCCGGGACTCGCCCTCGGCGTTGAGGATCGCGGCCTGCGCGTTGCCCTCTGCCCGCAGGATCGCCGACTGCTTCTCACCCTCGGCCGTGAGGATCTGCGACTGCTTGACGCCCTCGGCCGTGAGGATCGCCGCACGACGGTCGCGCTCGGCACGCATCTGCTGCTCCATCGAGCCCTGGATCGACTGCGGCGGGTCGATCGACTTGAGCTCGACGCGGTTGACGCGCACGCCCCAGCGACCGGTCGCCTCGTCCAGCACCCCGCGCAGCTGGCCGTTGATCTGGTCGCGGCTGGTCAGCGTCTGCTCGAGGTCCATCGAGCCGACGACGTTACGCAGCGTGGTGACGGTCAGCTGCTCGATGCCCTGGATGTAGTTGGCGATCTCGTAGACCGCCGAGCGCGGTTCGGTGACCTGGAAGTAGATGACGGTGTCGATGCTCACCACGAGGTTGTCGGAGGTGATCACGGGCTGCGGCGGGAACGAGACGACCTGCTCGCGCAGGTCGACGCCCGCACGGACCCGGTCGACGAACGGGATGAGCAGGTGGAGCCCCGCGTCCAGCGTCCGCGAGTACCGACCGAGCCGCTCCACGATGATCGCCACGGCCTGCGGGACGATCCGCACGGCCCGGACCAGGGTGACCACCACGAAGAGGACGAGGAGCCCCAGGAGGATGTATCCGACGAGAGCGCCGGCGTCCGCAGTGTTCACGAGTCTGTCTCCAGTGGTCAGTGGGATGACGTCGGTGATCCCGGCGCCCTGTGGTCGTGCACGACGTCGTCGTGGGCGGCGGTCACGACGGCTGTCGCGCCCGCGATCCGCACGACCTGCGCCTCGGCGCCGACGCCCAGGACCTCGTCGTTCTCCGTCCGGGCGGTCCACACCTCGCCCGAGAGCTTGACGCGACCGCCGCGCTCGGAGACCTCCGCGACCACGACGGCGAGCCTGCCGACATGGGCCGCGGCGTTGGTCTCGACCAGCGGGACGCGATCGCGCAGGTGGCGGAGCAGGAAGGGCCGCAGCGCGACGAGCAGGAGCGCGGAGGTCGCCGAGAAGCCCAGGACCTGCACCCACAGGGCCGCGCCCATCAAGGACAGGACGGCGCCGACGACGGCGCCCCCGGCGAACATGATCAGGACGAGATCGAGCGAGACGACCTCGAGGACGGCGAGCAGCAGCGCCGCTCCGAACCACAGTGCCCAGGCCCAGGTCATGAGTCCCCCTCTCGCACCTCGTTGTCCCTGTCGATCCTAGTCGCGCCCGCGCGGCCTGCACGGGTGGAACGACTCCTCGGCTCGGGACCAGCTCGCGACGACGCCCCCGCAGGGGCGGTTCAGCGTGCCGCGCGGGCCGCGAACCGCTCGCCGTGCCGGCCCTCGTGCCGGTCGACGGCGAGGTCCAGGTCGAAGGCCTCGGAGAGCGTCTGCCCCGTGAGCACCTCGCCGATCGGCCCCGCGGCGTGCACGCGCCCCTGCTTGAGCAGCAGCAGGTGCGTGAAACCGGGCGGGATCTCCTCGACGTGGTGGGTCACGAGCACCAGGACGGGGGATCCCGGGTCGGCGGCGAGCTCGGCCAGTGCCGCGACGAGCTCCTCGCGACCGCCGAGGTCGAGGCCCGCCGCCGGCTCGTCGAGCAGCAGCAGCTCCGGGTCGGTCATGAGCGACCGGGCGATCTGGGTGCGCTTGCGCTCCCCCTCGGACAGCGTCCCCCAGCTCCGCTCGGCGAGGTCGCCCACGCCGAAGACCGCCAGCAGTGCCCTGGCGCGCTCGTGGTCGAGCGCCTCGTACTGCTCGCGCCAGCGGCCGGTCATCGCGTAGGCGGCCGTCAGCACGAGGTCGATCACGCGCTCGCCCGGGGCGAATCGGTCGGCGAGCGCCGCCGAGGAGACGCCGATCCTGGTCCGCAGCTCGTTCACGTCGACCCGGCCGAGCCGTTCGGAGAGCACCCCCGCCGTGCCCTCGGAGGGGTACATCCGCGCCGAGGCGATCTGCAGCAGTGTCGTCTTGCCCGCACCGTTGCGGCCGAGGACGACCCAACGTTCGCCCTCGCGGACGGTCCAGGTGACCCGGTCGAGGATGGTCGTCGTACCCCGTCGGACCGTGACGTCCTGGAGGTCGAGCACGAGGTCGAGCGCCGTGTCCATGGTGCCCGACCCTACCCGGGCCCGGGCGGGCTTCAGCCCTTGTCGCGAACGACGTAGCGTGTCGCCGTGCCTCCTCACCCCGAGCCGAGCCTCGACCGATCCGTGCTCCTCGCCCTGTGGGCCGCGACGGCCACGTCTGGTGCCGTGGGAGCCGTCGAGGGCGAGGACGAGCCCCATGAGGTCCTCGGCCTCGACACGGGTTCCACGCTCGCCGACCTCGTGGCGGCCTGGAGACGGCAGCCGGGCGAGATCGTCGCGCTCCTGCCCGTCCCCGGGGACCTCGCCGCGCCGGCAGAGGTGGCCGCGCTGGCGGCGGAGAGCGAGGAGTGCGTGCTGCTGCGCACTCCCGTGGCCACCTGGGTCGCCGTGCCAGAGGTCAACCACTTCGGGCCCGAGGGCGACCTGGGGACCGCGGTGACGTGGTCGGTGACGGCCGTCGAGCAGGTCCGCCCCCTCGCCGGGATGGTGGGCACCCTCGCCGAGGCCGAGCAGGAGCTGCGCGAGGTGCTCCGGCGCAGCGTCGACGAGCTCGTGGACCTCGACCTCGCGCGGTGGCGCCCCGAGGCGGCGGCGGCGCTGGCCGACCTGCGCGGCGGGACCGGGCCCGGCCCGCTCCCCCCAGGTCTCGCGCCGCGACGGGTCCGGGTGCTGACTGACGCCCTGCGGATGCGCGAGGTCGTGGCCCTGGCGACGGTCGACGACGGCGCAGCCGTCACGTCATGGCAGGCGGACCGTCGCACCGAGGTGCTCCGTGTCCTGGACCGCGCGGCACGTCATGCCGTCGTCGCCGCGACGCTCGGTCCGATCGGCTGACCCGGACGGCGGCTCGTCGCGCACCGTCCGTACGGGCGCGCGACGCGCGGCTCAGGCCAGGACGCCCCGGTACACCTCGAGCGTCCGCTCGGCGATGGCGTCCCAGGCGAAGTGGTCCTCGACGCGGCGGCGGGCAGCGGCGCCCATCGTCCCGGAGCGCTCCGCATCCGTCGCGAGCGCCGTCAGGGCGGCTGCGAGGTCCGCGACGAAGACCTCGGGGTGCACGGGCGTCCCGGTGCCGTCCGTGACCTGCTCGATCGGCACGAGGAGGCCGGTGACGCCGTCGTCGACGACCTCGGGGATCCCGCCGGTCGCCGATCCGACCACCGGGAGCCCGCAGGCCATCGCCTCGAGGTTGACGATGCCCAGGGGCTCGTAGACCGACGGGCAGGCGAAGACGGTGCAGGCAGAGAGGACCGCGACGAGCTCCTCGCGCGGGAGCATGTCCTCGATCCAGACGATGCCGTCCCGGCGTTCGCGCAGGCTCGCGACCAGGCCGGTCACCTCGGTGTAGATCTCGGGGGTGTCCGGAGCACCGGCGCACAGCACGAGCTGGACCTCAGGCGGCAGGAGCTCGGCGGCACGGAGCAGGTACGGCAGGCCCTTCTGCCGGGTGATCCGGCCGACGAAGACGACGGCCGGGCGGTCGGGGTCGATCCCCCGGGCACGCGCGACGGCGTCAGCGCGCTCGGCGTCGGCGCCCTCCGGGCGACGCCATCCGGACAGGTCGATCCCGTTGTGGACGACCTTGACCTTCTGGGGGTCCAGCTGCGGGTAGCAGCGCAGGATGTCGTCCCGCATCCCCGCGCTCACGGCGATGATCGCCGCGGCACCCTCGTAGGCCGTGCGCTCCGCCCAGCTCGAGACGGCATAGCCCCCGCCGAGCTGCTCGGCCTTCCACGGTCGCAGGGGCTCCAGGCTGTGCGCACTGATGATGTGCGGGATCCCGTGCAGGAGCCCCGCCAGGTGCCCACCGAGGTTGGCGTACCAGGTGTGCGAGTGGACCAGGTCCGCGCCCGCGACGTCCCCGGCCATCCGCAGGTCCACGCCGAAGGTGCGCAGAGCGGGGTTGGCGTCCGCGAGCTCTGCCAGGTCCGCGTAGCCGGTGACGCCGTCCTCCTCGCGCGGTCCGTCGAAGCACCGCACCCGCACGTCGATCTGACGGCGCAGCACCGCGCTCAGCTCGGTCACATGGACCCCGGCACCGCCGTACACGTGGGGGGGGAACTCTCGTGTCAACAGGTCGACTCGCACAGCGACACGCTAGCGCGACACAGCCGTGCGGCCTATGTCGCCGACCCACCGATTCCGGCTAGGGTCGTGCCATGGGAGCGCCGCGGGTCCTGGCCATCGTCCTTGCAGGTGGAGAGGGCAAGCGTCTGATGCCCTTGACGGCGGACCGGGCAAAACCCGCCGTCCCGTTCGGCGGCATGTACCGCCTCGTCGACTTCGCGCTGTCCAACCTGGTGAACTCCGGGTACCTGCAGATCGTCGTGCTGACGCAGTACAAGTCCCACAGTCTGGACAGGCATGTGGCCAAGACGTGGCGCATGTCTCCGCTGCTCGGCAACTACGTCGCCCCGGTCCCCGCCCAGCAGCGGGTCGGCAAGCACTGGTACCTCGGCAGCGCCGACGCGATCTTCCAGTGCCTGAACATCATCACCGACGAGAAGCCCGACATCGTCGTGGTGGTCGGCGCCGACCACGTCTACCGGATGGACTTCGAGCAGATGGTCGACGCGCACATCGCGTCGGGCGCCGAGTTCACGGTCGCGGGCATCCGTCAGCCCATCGGGCTGGCCGACCAGTTCGGCGTGGTCGAGGCCGACCCGACCGACCCCACCCGGATCGCCGCGTTCCTGGAGAAGCCCACCGAGCCCGTCGGCCTCGCGGACTCCCCGCACGAGGTGCTCGCCTCGATGGGCAACTACGTCGCCAACGCCGACGCTCTCGTCGCGGCCGTCACCGCCGACGCCGCGAACCCGACCTCGAGGCACGACATGGGCGGCGACATCGTCCCCTACTTCGTCGAGCGGGGGACGGCCGGCCTGTACGACTTCATCCACAACGACGTCGAGGGATCGACCGACCGCGACCGCGACTACTGGCGCGACGTCGGGACGATCGACTCCTACTACGACGCCAACCTGGACCTCATCTCGATCAACCCGGTGTTCAACCTGTACAACAACAGGTGGCCGCTCTTCTCCGGGTACCAGCAGCTCCCCCCGGCGAAGTTCGTGCACGCCGGGCCCGGACGGCTCGGGCACGCCTCGGACTCGCTCGTCTCCCCCGGCGTGATCGTCTCGGGTGCCACCGTCTCCGGCTCGGTCCTGTCCCCCGGGGTGTACCTGCACTCCTGGGCCTCGGTGAGCGACTCCGTCGTGCTCGACGGCGTGACGGTGGGTCGCCATGCGCAGATCCACCGGGCGATCGTCGACAAGAACGTCGTCGTCGAGGAGCGCGCGCGGATCGGGCTCGACCGCGAGCAGGACCTCGCTCGCGGGTTCACCGTGACCGAGTCGGGTGTGACGGTCGTGCCGAAGGGCGTTGTCGTCAGGGACTGAGCGCTTCGGCTAGCCTGCGCCGATGACTTCCGCACCGCGCCCGCGCGTCCTGGTCATGGACGTCGACTCGACCCTCGTCGACGGCGAGGTCATCGAGATGCTCGCCGCACACGCGGGGGTGCTCGAGGAGGTCACGGCCGTGACCGAGTCGGCCATGCGCGGAGAGGTCGACTTCGCGGAGTCGCTGCACCGTCGCGTGCGGCTGCTCGCCGGCCTTCCCGAGGACGTCCTCACGACGGTGCTCGCCGGGATCCGGCTCAACCCGGGAGCGATCGAGCTGATCGCGGCCGTCCAGGACGCCGGCTGGCCGATCGGGCTCGTCAGCGGGGGCTTCGCCGAGGTCGTCGAACCCCTCGCCGCGCGACTGGGCATCGACTTCGTGCGCGCCAACCGGCTCGAGACGAGCGAGGGCGTGCTGACCGGTCGCGTCACCGGGCCGGTGATCGACCGCGCGGCCAAGGCGGTCGCCCTGCGCGAGCTCGCCGCACGGCACGGAGCCGAGCTCGCCGACTGCGTCGCGATCGGCGACGGAGCGAACGACCTCGACATGATCGACGCGGCAGGGCTGGGGATCGCCTTCAACGCCAAGCCCGTGGTCGCCGCACGCGCGGACGCCTCCGTGACGGGACGTCTCGACGCGGCGCTCGCCCTCATGGGGCTGGCCGCTCCCGCCTGAGCACCCGCCCCGCCGGCCGACGCTCGGAGCCGCTCAGCGCGCGGGGCGCCAGATCTCCTGGAGGCGGCAGGAACCCGCCCCGATCTCGGCCCAGCTCGGCACCTCGAGCACGGCGACGCCGCCCGTGGGCAGCCCGAGGTGCAGCGAGGCGAGCGCGCCGACGGGCGGCTGCGGGTCGGCGAGCATGGATCCCGTCATCGACATCGTCGGCTCGTGGCCGACCACGAGGACCGTCGCGAGGCGCTCGTCCGAGAGCGACAGCATCTGGACGAGCTCGCGCGGGCCGGAGTCGTACAGCGCGTCGCTGATCTCGACCTCTGGCTCCGGGTGCTCGCCGAGCGAGGCACGGACGAGCTCCCAGGTCTGCCTCGTCCGGACGGCCGAGGAGACCAGCACGCGCTCCGGGAGCAGGCCGGAGGCCGCGAGCCACGCGCCGACGTCCCCGCTCTGTGCGCGTCCCGTGAGCGCGAGCGGACGCATGACGTCCGCGACCCCGAGGTGCGACTCCGCCTTGGCATGACGCAGCAGGACGAGACGGTGCCCGCCCGGCCGCGCGCCGGTCATCTCACAGGCCCATCGCGTGCACGCCACCGTCCACGTGCAGCATCTCCCCCGTGGTGGCCGGGAACCAGTCCGAGAGCAGTGCCGCGACGGCCTTGGCCGTCGGGACGGCGTCGGTCATGTCCCAGCCGAGGGGTGCACGGTCGGACCAGCCGGCCTCGATCTTCTCGAAGCCGGGGATGGACTTGGCCGCTGTCGTCTTGACCGGACCGGCCGAGACGAGGTTGACCCGGATCCCCGAGGGGCCCAGGTCGCGGGCCAGGTAGCGCGAGGTCGACTCGAAGGCGGACTTGGCCACGCCCATCCAGTCGTAGACGGGCCAGGCGACGCGAGCGTCGAACGTGAGGCCGACCACCGACGAGCCGGGCACGAGGAGCGGCTGGGCTGCGACGGCGAGCGCCTTGAGCGAGTAGGCCGAGACGTGGATCGCCGTCGCGACGTCCTCCCACGGGGCGCTGAGGAAGTTGCCGCCCATGACCGTCTGCGGGGCGAAGCCGATCGAGTGCACGACCCCGTCGAGGTGGTCGGTGTGCTCGCGGAGCCGCTCGGGCAGGGCAGCGAGGTCGGCCTCGTCGGTGACGTCGAGCTGGACGATCGCCGGCTCGACGGGAAGGCGCTTGGCGATCGCCCCGGTCAGCCGTGCCGTCCGGCCGAAGGAGGTGAGGATGACGGTCGCGCCCTCGAGCTGGGCGATCCGGGCGACGTGGAAGGCGATCGAGCCCTCCGTGAGGACCCCGGTGACCAGCACCGTCTTGCCGTCGAGCAGACTCACGTGTGTTCCTTCCTCGGAGCCGTCAGCGACGGCTTGTCCTGCTGCTGAGTGCACCGTACCCACGACCGGGAGCGGTCAGTGGCCCATCCCGAGGCCGCCGTCGACCGGGATGACCGCCCCGGAGACGTAGCCGGCATCGGCGGAGGCGAGGAACTGGACGACCCCGGCGACCTCGTCGGGCTGAGCGAACCGTCCGGCCGGGATCGCTGCCTTGTACGCGGCCTGGCGCTCGTCGGGAAGCGCCGCCGTCATCGCCGTGTCGATGAAGCCGGGCGCGACGACGTTCGCGGTGATCCCGCGCCCGCCGATCTCGCGCGTCAGCGAGCGGGCCATGCCGACGAGCCCGGCCTTCGACGCCGAGTAGTTGACCTGGCCGGGGCCGCCGTACAGGCCGACCACGGAGGCGATGAGGACGATCCGTCCCCGGCGCAGGCGCAGCATGCCCGCGGTCGCCCGGCGAACGCAGCGGAACGCCCCGGTGAGGTTGACGTCGATGACCGTCTCGAAGTCCTCGTCGCTCATGCGCAGGACGAGCTGGTCGCGCGTGATCCCCGCGTTGGCGACGAGCACCTCGACGGGCCCGTGCGCCGCCTCGACCTCGGCGAACGCCGCGTCGACCGATGCGCTGTCCGTCACGTTGCCGAGGACGCCGAGGACACCCTCGGGAAGCTCTCCTGCGACCATGTCGAGGGAGGCGACCTTGTCCCCCGCTGCGACGAAACGATCGACGATGGCGCGGCCGATGCCGCGGTTCCCGCCGGTCACCAGGACGCTGCGGGGAGTGATCTCAGGCACGGGATCTCCTGTCGGGGGGCGGTCGAACAGACGACCTGACGGTAGCGGAACTCCGCTGGCACGCGCACGACCGCCCGGTGCGCGATCCGGGGCGGACGAAGTTAGCCTGAGCGGATGACGTCGTCGCGTGCGGTGCCCGGGGCCCCGGCGCCCTCGCGCGCGCTCCCCGGCGACGAGCCGGTCGCCAGGATCACGACGGCCGCCGTCCCGCTGTCTGCTGACATCGACCGCCGGATGCACCGGTACCTGTGGCAGATGTCCATCCGCGTCGCCTGCTTCCTCGGCGCCGTCGTCCTCGACCACTGGACGCGCTGGCTGCTCCTCGTGGGCGCCGTCGTGCTCCCGTACCTCGCCGTCGTGATGGCCAACGCCGGAAGGGAGGAGACGAGCGATCCTGGTACCTTCCTGGAGCCGCCGAGCCTCCCGGCGTCACCGTCGGTGACCGGACTCGGGCCGGCTCCGGTGACGGGGGATCTCGGGTGACCGACACGGACCTGCTGGTCTGCAGCGCGCGAGGCTGCCGCGCACCCGCGCAGTGGGCGCTGCGCTGGAACAACCCGACGATCCACACCCCCGAGCGCCGCAAGGTCTGGCTCTCGTGCACGGACCACCGGCCGCACCTCGAGGAGTACCTGGGCGTGCGCGGCTTCTGGCGTGACACCGTCGGGGTCGACGAGCTCGACCCGACCGACGGCTGACGATGTCCTGGGCGGTGCTGCGGCGCTGGGTCGCGACCATGTCCGTCGCGGTGCTGGTGGCGGCCGGCTGCCTGGCCGCGGGCCTGTGGCAGTGGCACCGGCACCAGGCCCGCAGCGCGGCGGTCGCCGTCGTGGAGCGCAACCTCGACGCGGCTCCCGTACCGGTCGAGAGCCTCCTGGAGCTCGGTGAGCCGGTGACGGCCGACGAGGTATGGCAGTCCGTCTCGGCCACCGGGCACTACGTCGGCGGCTCGACCGTCCTGCTGCGCAACCGGCCTGTCGGCGGGGCGCAGGGCTTCCACGCGCTCGCCGGGTTCGCGATCGACTCGGGCGCTCTCGCCGGCTCCGTCCTCGTGGTGGACCGCGGCTGGATCCCCACGGCGGCTGACGGCTCCTCGCCTCAGTCCACCCCCGTGCTGCCGACCGGTCAGGTCCGGCTGGTGGCGCGACTGCGCATCGACGAGGCGGCGAGCGAGCGCATCGCACCGGCCGGGCAGGTCCAGGTCATCCACGCCGAGACCGTGCGCGAGGCCGCGTCCGAGCCGTGGCAGGAGCCGACGCTCGACGCGTACGCGGCCGTCGTGAGCGAGAACGGCGCGGCCACGGGCCTCGGCGCGCTCGAGGCGCCCAGCACCGACCTCGGGCCGCACCTGTCCTACGCGTTCCAGTGGCTCGTCTTCGCGATCGGCTCACTCGTCGGGGCGGTGATCCTGCTGAGACGTGAGGACCCGCCGCGACCCGGCGCGCCCGTTCGCCGGCCCGCGCGCACGCGGCGGCCCGGCAGCGCCGAGCAGGAGGAGGACGCCCTCCTGGACGCGCAGGAGCAGGCCGCCGAGCGCTGACCCGCCGGCCGTGGCCGGAGCGTCAGAGGTCAGGCGGTCCTCAGGAGCCGGAGGCGAGCTCCGCCCGGCGCTTCTCTGCTGCTGCACCACGCGTGGCACCGCCCCGGCTGCGCATCGGGACCCCTGCCTCGACGAGCAGGGCGTGCACGAATCCGTACGAGCGGCCGACGTCCTCGGCGAGGGCGCGGATGCTCGTGCCGCTGCGGTACCGCGCGACGAGCTCCTCGGTGAGGTCGTTGCGGCGGTCACCCGTCACACGGGTTCCCTTCGGGATCTTCGAGCTCATGGTTCTTCTCCTGCCGTGTTCGCCGGCCCGCACTGGCCGACGATTCCGTGGCGACCGGGGCAGTCGCCACGGTCGTTGTCACGCGAGCGAGATGAGGTCCGCGTAGCTGTCGTTCCAAAGATCTTCGTCCCCATCGGGCAAGAGCACCACTCGTTCGGGCGAGAGAGCCTCGACGGCGCCCTCGTCATGGGTCACCATCACCACGGCTCCCTTGTACCCGGCGAGCGCCGAGAGCACCTCGGCGCGGCTGGCCGGGTCGAGGTTGTTGGTGGGCTCGTCGAGCAGCAGGACGTTCGCGGAGGAGACCACGAGCACCGCGAGCGCGAGCCTGGTCTTCTCCCCACCCGAGAGGACATGGGTGGGCTTGTCGGCGTCGTCCCCGGAGAACAGGAACGAGCCGAGCACCCCGCGCACCTGGGTGTCGGTGAGGTCCGGGGCGGCGTGCCGCAGGTTGTCGACGACGCTCAGCGTCGAGTCGAGCGTCTCGTGCTCCTGGGCGTAGTAGCCCAGCTTGAGGCCGTGGCCGGCCTCGACGACCCCGGTGTCGGGCTCCTCGACCCCCGCGAGGAGCCGCAGGAGCGTCGTCTTGCCCGCACCGTTGAAGCCGAGGATGACGACCCTGCTCCCGCGGTCGATCGCCAGGTCGACGTCCGTGAAGACCTCGAGGGAGCCGTAGGACTTGCTCAGACCGGTCGCCGTCAGGGGTGTCCGGCCGCAGGGGGCAGGCTCGGGGAAGCGCAGGTGCGCGACGCGGTCGGAGACCCGGGCGCCCTCGAGCCCGTCGAGCAGGCGCTGGGCCCGACGTGCCATGTTCTGGGCCGCGACGGCCTTCGTCGCCTTCGCGCGCATCTTGTCCGCCTGCGCGATGAGCGTCGAGGCCTTCTTCTCGGCGTTGGCGCGCTCACGCTTGCGACGGCGCTCGTCCGTCTCGCGCTGGAGCAGGTAGGCGTCCCAGCCCAGGGCGTACTGGTCGATCTCCGCGCGGTTCGCGTCCAGGTGGAAGACCTTGTTCACGACGGTGCGCACGAGGTCCACGTCGTGGCTGATGACCAGCAGGCCACCGGGGTAGGTCGCGAGGAAGTCGCGCAGCCAGGCGATCGAGTCGGCGTCGAGGTGGTTCGTCGGCTCGTCGAGCAGGAGGGTGTCGGCACCCGAGAAGAGGATGCGCGCCAGCTCGACGCGACGACGCTGACCGCCGGACAGGGTGCCGAGGGGCTGGGTGAGGATGCGGTCGTCGAGGCCGAGGTTGGCGCAGATGCGCGCGGCCTCGCTCTCGGCCGCGTAGCCGCCCGCTGCGGTGAACCGCTCCTCGAGCCGCGGGTAGCGCTCCATGGCCGCGTCGCGCGTCTCGTCGTCGGCGCTCGCCATGGCTCCCTCGGTCTCGCGCATCCTGCGCAGCAGGTCGTCGAGGCCGCGAGCGGCGAGGATCCGGTCGAGGCTCAGCATCTCCAGGTCACCCGTGCGCGGGTCCTGCGGCAGGTAGCCGATCTCGCCGGAGCGGACGATGCGGCCGGAGGTCACCTGGCCCTCACCCGCGAGCGCCTTGGTGAGGGTCGTCTTCCCTGCGCCGTTGCGGCCGACGAGGCCGATCCGGTCGCCGGGGCCGACCCGGAAGGTCGAGCCGGAGATGAGGACGCGGACGCCGACGCGAAGCTCGACGTCCTGTGCGGTGATCACTGAGGTTTCCTCCGAGAGGTCCCCGGTCGATTGGTCGCCGGGCACAAACGACACCCATCCTACGACCGACTACCGTGGGCCGACCGGCACGCGACTGCCGGTGGTGCCCTCGCACCCCCACCGTCCTCCTGGAGACCGCATGTCCCTCGCCTCCGAGTCGGTCGCCCGCCAGGGCTTCCGCGCCGCCGATCTCGCACTGATCGGCACGGGCGCCGCCCTGCTCGTCGTCTGCTCCCTGGTGTCGGTCCCGATCGGGCCGTCCGGTGCCCCGATCACGCTCCAGACCTTCGCCGTGCTCCTGCTCGGCGCGGTGCTCGGGTCCCGCAAGGGCGCCCTGGCGGTGCTCCTCTACCTCGCCGTCGGCTTCGCGGGCCTGCCGGTCTTCGCCGGCGCCACCGGCGGCCCCGCGACCTTCGCCAAGGTGACCGTCGGCTACCTCCTCGCCTTCCCGGTCGCCGCATGGCTCACCGGCGTCCTGGTCGAGCAGGCGGCCCGCCGCGGCTGGACGGCCAGGGCCCTGACCGGCGTCCGCCGGTTCGTCGCCCCCGCGGCCGTCGTGGCCCTCGCCGGCGTGCTCGGCACGGTCGTCGTCTACGCGGCCGGTGTGCCCGTGCTCTCCGCCCGCCTCGGCATGAGCCTCGCCGAGGGGCTCGCGATCAACAACGCCTTCATCCCCTTCGACCTCGTCAAGATCGCCCTGGTCGCGGTCGTCGCACCGGCCGTCCACCGGGCGTACCCCGACCTCCTGGGTCGCCGGGGCGCGGCTGGGTGATCGAGCTCCACGCGGCGGGGTGAGCGTCCCGGACCCTGCCGGCGGCGCCGACCGGGTCCTGCTCTCCCCCGTCTCGTGCACGCTCACCGAGCGGCGCATCGCCGTCATCGGGGCGAACGGCTCGGGGAAGTCGACGCTCGCCCGCCTCGTCAACGGCCTGCGAGCGGCGACCACCGGCCGGGTGGTGACCTGCGGGCTCGACGTCGCCCGGCATGGCGCGGCGGTGCGCGCGAGGGTCGGTTTCGTCTTCACGGACCCCGACGCCCAGCTCGTCATGCCGACGGCGGTCGAGGACGTCGCCCTCTCGCTCCGGCGCTCGGTCCCGGATGCTGCCGAACGCGAGGTCCTGGCCCGTGCGGCCCTGGCCCGGCTCGGCCTGGCCGAGCATGCGAGCACCCCGGTCCATGCGCTCTCGGGCGGGCAGAAGCAGCTCCTGGCCCTTGCGGGCGTCCTGGCCACCGGACCGCAGGTGCTCGTCTGCGACGAGCCGACGACCCTGCTGGACCTGCGCTGGCGGCGGGTCGTCGACGGGCTCCTGGATGACGTCGACGCCCAGCTCCTTCTGGTGACCCACGACCTCGACGCCGCCCGCCGGGCCGACCGCGTCCTGGTGGTGGACCAGGGCGCCGTGGTCGCTGACGGCGGGCCAGACGAGACGGTCGAGCACTACGTCGAGCTGATGAGCGCGCGATGAGCTCCGGCCCCTCGGTGCTCGGCCTCTACCACCCGGGCACGAGCCCGCTGCACCGCGCGCCGCTGACGGCGCGCATCGTCGGGCTCGGGCTCTTCGGCCTCGCCGTCGTCGTGCTGCGCGGGCCCTGGGCCTCGCTCGCCGGGCTGGGGGTCGCCGGCCTCGCGGCCGCCGTGGCGGCGCTGCCGCTGCGCTCGACGCTCCGCGGGCTGCGGGCCGTCCTCCTGACGGCGGCCGTCGTCCTGGCGTACCAGACGTGGCAGCGCGGGGCTGCGGTGGGCGTCGAGGTCTCGGGCGACCTGGTCGCGCTCGTCCTGGCGGGGACCGTCGTCACCGCCACGACCCCGAGCGACGTGCTGCTCGACGGGCTCACCAGGGCGGTGCGCCCGCTGCGGCGGATCGGCCTGCCCCCCGAGGGCTTCGGTCTCGCGGTCGCCCTCATGCTGCGGACCGTCCCGGCGATCGGCGACCTCTTCGGCGAGGTGCGGGACGCCGCGAAGGCACGCGGCCTGGAGCGCTCCCCGCGGGCCCTGCTCGTCCCGTTCGCGATCCGCACCGTCGGCAGGGCGCGCACCGTCGGGGAGGCGCTGGCGGCCCGAGGCATCGGCGACTGACCGGGCCTCGAGGCCTGCGGCACGGACTGCAGGTGCTTCAGGGTGCCGCTGCCCCTACGGTGTGCCCATGACGTTCCAGGACGGCGGCAGCTTCGAAGGTGGCCGGGTGCGCCGGCGTGGCCGTGGCGCAGCGGTGGCGGGGGGCGGGATCGGCCTCGCCGGGATCGTCGTCGTCCTGCTCTCCCAGGCGCTCGGTGTCGACCTCACCCCTCTGCTCGGCGCCGTCGGTGGTGACAGCAGCACGCAGCAGTCCGCCCAGGGGACGGGGCAGGACGAGTACACCGGCGACTGCACCGCCGCCGAGGCCAACAGCGACCAGAGCTGCCGGCTCGCCGCGACGGTCCAGTCGCTCGACGCCTTCTGGGCGACGCAGCTGGGCGAGACGATGCCGATCCCCGAGGTCGTCGACTTCCAGGCGGCGACGAGCACCGGCTGCGGGCAGGCCTCCTCCGCGACCGGGCCGTTCTACTGCCCGCCGGACCAGGCGATCTACATCGACCTCGGCTTCTACGACCTCCTGGAGAGCCGCTTCGGCGCCAGTGACGGCCCCCTCGCCGAGATGTACATCACGGCTCATGAGTACGGGCACCACATCCAGCAGATCACCGGAGTGATGGACCGCGCCGACCGCCAGGGCACGGGCGCCGACTCCGACTCCGTGCGGGTCGAGCTCCAGGCCGACTGCTACGCCGGCCTGTGGGCGGGGCACGCCGCGACGACGGTCGACCCGGACACGGGGGTCGTGTTCCTCGAGCCGATCACCCAGGAGCAGCTCACCAACGCGCTCTCGGCGGCGGCGGCCGTCGGGGACGACCACATCCAGCAGGCCTCCGGCGGCCAGGTGAACCCCGAGGCCTGGACCCACGGGTCGAGCGCCCAGCGCGAGCGCTGGTTCACCGCCGGGTACGAGCAGGGAACCGTCGGCGCCTGCGACACCTTCTCGGCCGGGACGCTCTGAGACCAGGGGCCAGGGACGGCTCGGGGCGACCGGCCGATGCCGATCGCCCCGAGCCGGACGCTTCGCTCAGACGTTGAAGCCGAGCGCGCGCAGCTGCTCCTTGCCGTCAGCGGTGATCTTCTCCGGGCCCCACGGCGGCATCCACACCCAGTTGATGCGGAAGCCGTCGACGACGCTCTCCAGCACCGAGCCGGCCTGGTCCTCGATGACGTCGGTCAGCGGGCACGCCGCTGAGGTGAGCGTCATGTCGATGACCGCGTGGTTGTTCTGGTCGACGACGACGCCGTAGATGAGGCCGAGGTCGACGACGTTGATCCCTAGCTCGGGGTCGATCACGTCGCGCAGGGCCTCCTCGACGTCCGCGACGGAGGTCGGGGTGGTGCTCATCGGTTCTCCTCGGGGGTGGCCGGCGTACCGGCGTCGGTCGACACGGCGCCGGCCTGGACGAGGGCGTCGCGCAGCGCGGCCCAGCCCAGCAGGGCGCACTTGATTCGGGCGGGGTACTGGGCGACCCCGGTGAAGGCGGTGGCGTCGCCGAGGCGGTCCTCCGACTCCTCGTCGAGGCCCTTGCCCCTGGCGTGCATGAGCTCGCGGAAGGTGGTCCCGAGCTCCTCGGCGGTCGGCACCCCGGTGCCCTCGACGAGCTCGGCCATCACCGAGAGCGAGGCCTGGGAGATCGAGCAGCCCGAGCCGTCCCAGGAGACGTGGTCGATGACGGGCTCCTCGGGCCGCAGGTGCACGCGCAGCCGCACCTCGTCGCCGCAGGTCGGGTTGACCTGGAACGACTCGCCCTGGCCGCCGTCCTCGAGGCCCTTGCCGTGCGGATCCTTGGCGTGCTCGAGGATGAGCTGCTGGTACAGCTGCTCCATCGCGGTGCTCACTGCTGGCCTCCCAGACCGAAGAACGGACGAACGGTGGTGAGCGCCGCGCCGAAGGCGGCGACCTCGTCGAGCGTCGTGTAGACCGAGGCCGAGGCGCGCGTGCTCGACGGGACCCCGAGCCGCCGGTGCAGGGGCTGCGCGCAGTGGTGGCCGACGCGCACGGCGATGCCCTGGTCGTCGAGCACCTGCCCGACGTCATGCGGGTGGACGCCGTCGACGACGAACGAGACGACGGCGAGCCGGTCCCGCGTGTCGCTCGGGCCGATCACCCGCACGCCGGGAACGGCGGCGACGGCCTCGAGGAGGGCGGCGGCGATCATCGCCTCGTGCTCGGCGACCGCTGCCATGCCGAGCTCGGCGAGGTAGCGCGCGGCCGCCCCCATGCCGACGGCCTGGGCGACCATCTGGGAACCGGCCTCGAAGCGCTGAGGGGGCGCGGCGTAGCTCGTCGCCTCCATCGTGACGACCTCGACCATCGAGCCACCGGTGGTCACGGGCGGCATCGCCTCGAGCAGCTCGCGCCGCCCGTACAGGGCGCCGACACCCGTCGGGCCGAGCATCTTGTGACCCGACAGCGCGGCGAAGTCCACCCCGAGCCCGTGCAGGTCGACCGGCAGGTGCGGCACCGACTGGCAGGCGTCGAGCACGACGAGCGCGCCGACCTCGCGGGCCCGCGCGACGACGCGGGCGACGTCCGTGACGGCACCGGTCACGTTCGAGGCGTGCGAGACGGCGATGAGCTTCGTCCGCTCCCCCACGACCGTCGCGAGCTCCTCGAGGCGCAGCCGACCGTCGTCCTCGACCCCGATCCAACGCAGCGTCGCACCCGTCCGGGCGCACAGCTCCTGCCAGGGGACGAGGTTGGCGTGGTGCTCGGCCTCGGTGACGACGATCTCGTCCCCCGCGGCGAGGGCGAAGCGACGGGCGGCGGCGCCACCGCGCCCGAGGCTGGCGTTGCCGATCGCGTAGGCCACGAGGTTGATCGCCGCCGTCGCGTTCGACGTCCACACGATCTCGTCGGGATCGGCGCCCACGAAGGACGCGACCTCCTCGCGCGCCTGCTCGAAGGCGGAGGTCGCCTCCTCGGCGAGCTGGTGCGCCCCGCGGTGCACGGCGGCGTTGTGGCGCGTGTAGAAGTCCAGCTCGGCGTCGATCACGACATCCGGCTTCTGCGAGGTCGCAGCGGAGTCGAGGTAGACGAGCGGGCGGTCCCCGCGCACGGTCCGGTTGAGCAGCGGGAAGTCCGCCCGCACGGCCGCGAGCTCCGTCGCCGTCAGGGGCGCGGACGCGCGGAGGCCGACGACCTCGCCCTGCTGGGCGTGCCGACCTCCGAGCGTCTCGACGGGTCCAGGGGTCACGCGGTCGCCAGGAACCGGTCGTAGCCCTCGGCCTCGAGGCGGTCGGCGAGCTCGGGGCCGCCCTCCTCGGCGATGCGGCCGTCGACGAAGACGTGCACGAAGTCGGGCTGGATGTAGCGCAGGATGCGCGTGTAGTGCGTGATGAGCAGCACGCCGACCTCGCCACCGGCCGCGACGCGGTTGACGCCCTCGGAGACGATGCGCAGGGCGTCGACGTCCAGACCGGAGTCGGTCTCGTCGAGGATGGCGAGCTTCGGCGCGAGGAGCTCCATCTGGAGGATCTCGTGACGCTTCTTCTCGCCGCCGGAGAAGCCCTCGTTGACGTTGCGCTCGGCGAACTCGGGGTCCATGCGCAGGCGCTCCATCGCGACCTTGACGTCCTTGATCCAGTGCCGCAGCGGCGGCGCCTGGCCGTCGATCGCCGTCTTGGCGGTGCGCAGGAAGTTCGAGACGCTCACGCCGGGAACCTCGACCGGGTACTGCATCGCGAGGAACATCCCCGCACGCGCACGCTCGTCGACGGACATGGCCAGGACGTCCTCGCCGTCGAGCGTGACCGTGCCGGAGGTGATCTGGTACTTCGGGTGGCCGGCGAGCGAGTAGGCGAGCGTGGACTTGCCCGAGCCGTTCGGGCCCATGATCGCGTGCACCTCACCGGCGCTCACGGTCAGGTCGACGCCCCGCAGGATCTGCTTGGCGCCCTCCTTCGTCTCGACGCTGACATGCAGGTCGCGGATCTCCAGGGTGGACATGCTCTTCTCCTCAGAGGACGTCGACGTCGACGAGCACGCGCTCGCCGTCGAGGGTCACGGGGTAGACGGGGACGGGACGGATGGCGGGAAGCGCGAGGGGCGCGCCGGTCCGCAGGTCGAAGGTGGAGCCGTGCAGCCAGCACTCGATGGTGTCGCCGTCGACCTCGCCGTCGGACAGCGAGACCTGGCCGTGCGAGCAGATGTCGGACACGGCGTGGACGTCACCGGCTGCCGTGCGCACGACGGCGACCTCGACCGGGCCGGCGGGCCCGGCGAGCTCGACGCGCATCGCGGTACCAGGAGCGAGGTCCGCCAGCCGGCAGGCTTCCTGAGAGCTCACGGCTGTGCTCCCTGCGGAGCAGCCATCGACGCGGCGAGCTCGTTCTCGATCTCGGACATGAGGCGCGCCTCGATCTCCGGGACGCCGATCTTCTGGATCAGCTCGGCGAAGAACCCGTGGACGACGAGGCGTCGGGCCTCGTCCTCCGGGATGCCCCGCGCCCGCAGGTAGAAGAGCTGCTCGTCGTCGAAGCGACCCGTCGCGCTCGCGTGGCCGGCCCCCTCGATGAGCCCCGTCTCGATCTCGAGGTTCGGCACCGAGTCGGCTCGGGCGCCGTCGGAGAGCACGAGGTTGCGGTTGAGCTCGTAGGTGTCGGTGCCCTCGGCCTCGGCGCGGATGAGCACGTCACCGACCCAGACCGTGTGGGCGGCCTCGCCCTGCAGCGCGCCCTTGTACGTGACGCGCGAACGGCAGCGCGGGACCGCGTGGTCGATGAACAGGCGGTGCTCCTGGTGCTGGCCCGCGTCGGCGAAGTACAGCCCGAGCGACTCGATCGAGCCGCCCTCGCCGGTGAACTCGGCGTCAGGGGCGAGCCGCACGACGTCGCCGCCCAGGGTGACCACGATGTGCTTGAGGCTCGCGTCGCGGCCAACGCGCAAGCGGTGCGAGGAGACGTGCACCGCCTCGGCGTCCCAGTCCTGGATGCTCACGAGAGTCAGGTGGGCGCCGTCCTCGACGACGACCTCGACCGTCTGGCTGAGCAGGGCGGGCCCCGCGTGGTCGATGACCACGATGCCCTCGCTCAGCTCGCGCGCGTGGATCAGCAGGTGCTGGGCGGAGGCCGCCTGCTCCCCCGGGTGGCCCTCGACGCGGATGCTGGTCACGCTCGAGGCGACGGCCTGCGCGGGGAGGGTCACGACGGTCGCCTCGTGGAACGAGGTCCACGCGGCAGCCGCTGCCCTGTCCCCCGGGCGTCCGGCCGTGCCGAGCCGCGCGTCGTCGCGTCCGACGATCTCGACCGTCACCTCCGGCGCCTCGACGACGGTGACCTGGACGCCGTTCGTGGCGAGCCCCTGGCCCTGAGCGTCGAAGAGCGGCGCGACCTTCGCGACCGGCGTGAAGCGCCAGGCCTCCTCGCGCCCGGTCGGGACAGGGAACGCCGCCAGGTCGAAGGAGGCCGTGCGGTCGGCACGGCTCGCCTCCAGGACGGCAGCCCCGGTGCCGTGGCTGTGGGCGCCGTCGGCGACGGCCTTGCTGTGGTCCGTGGTCAGTCCTTCGGACAGATCAGTGGTCATGGGGTGCTGCGAACCTCTCAGGCTGGCTGATGCGCGGATCGGGGACGGAACGGGAGATCGGCGTCAGCCGACCGAGCCCTCCATCTGCAGCTCGATGAGCCGGTTGAGCTCCAGGGCGTACTCCATCGGGAGCTCGCGGGCGATCGGCTCGACGAAGCCACGGACGATCATCGCCATCGCCTCGGTCTCCTTCATGCCGCGGGACATGAGGTAGAAGAGCTGGTCCTCGCTCACCCGGGAGACCGTCGCCTCGTGCCCCATCGACACGTCGTCCTCGCGGACGTCGACATAGGGGTAGGTGTCGGACCGCGAGATCTGGTCGACGAGCAGCGCGTCGCACAGCACGTTGGACGTCGAGTGCTCGGCGCCCTCGAGGATCTGCACCAGTCCGCGGTAGGAGGTCCGGCCACCACCGCGCGCCACCGACTTCGAGACGATCGAGGACGAGGTGTGCGGTGCGGCGTGGACCATCTTCGCGCCGGCGTCCTGGTGCTGGCCGGCGCCGGAGAACGCGATCGAGAGGGTCTCGCCGCGTGCGTGCTCGCCGAGGAGGTAGATCGCCGGGTACTTCATGGTGACCTTCGAGCCGATGTTGCCGTCGACCCACTCCATCGTCGCGCCCTCGGCAGCCGTCGCGCGCTTGGTGACGAGGTTGTAGACGTTCGTCGACCAGTTCTGGATCGTCGTGTACCGCACGCGGGCGTTCTTCTTCACGATGATCTCCACGACCGCCGAGTGCAGCGAGTCGCTGGAGTAGATGGGCGCGGTGCAGCCCTCGACGTAGTGCACGTAGGAGCCCTCGTCGGCGATGATCAGCGTCCGCTCGAACTGGCCCATGTTCTCGGTGTTGATCCGGAAGTAGGCCTGCAGCGGGATGTCGACGTGCACGCCCGGCGGGACGTAGACGAACGAGCCGCCCGACCAGACGGCGCTGTTCAGCGCGGCGAACTTGTTGTCCCCTGGCGGGATGACCGTGCCGAAGTACTCCTGGAAGATCTCCGGGTGCTCGCGCAGCGCCGTGTCGGTGTCGAGGAACAGGACGCCCTGCTCCTCGAGGTCCTCGCGGATCTGGTGGTAGACGACCTCGGACTCGTACTGGGCGGCGACGCCGGCGACCAGGCGCTGCTTCTCGGCCTCGGGGATGCCGAGACGGTCGTAGGTCCGCTTGATGTCCTCGGGCAGGTCCTCCCAGCTGGTGGCCTGCTTCTCCGTCGACCGGACGAAGTACTTGATGTTGTCGAAGTCGATGCCCGACAGGTCGGCGCCCCAGTTCGGCATGGGCTTCTTCTCGAAGAGCCGCAGGGACTTCAGGCGCAGGTCGAGCATCCACTGCGGCTCGCTCTTGAGCGCGGAGATGTTGCGCACGACGGCCTCGGACAGGCCGCGCTGGGCGGACATGCCCGCTGCGTCGGAGTCGTGCCAGCCGTAGCCGTAGCTGCCGATCGACGCGATGATCTCGTCGTCGCTCGACGGTGCGACGGTGACGGGCTCGGTGGGTGCGCTCATCGGGTTCCCTCCACGGCCGCCTGCAGGCGACCCTCGGATCGTTCTCTGGCGACGACGCCGGGGGCGCCGATCGGGACATGGGTGGTGCAGACGTGGCCGCCTGCGGCCAGGGTGGACAGCCGCTGGACGTGCACGCCCAGCAGCCGGGAGAACATCTGGGCCTCCGCCTCGCAGAAGCTCGGGGAACCGCGCGGCGACGTCCTGGACGGGGCAGTGCCCCTGGCACAGCTGCACGGCGGCGCCACCGGGGACCGGTCGCACCGAGGAGGCGTACCCGTCACGGGAGAGGGCGTCGGCGAGTGCGTCGACGCGACTGGCCAGGTCCGGCACGGCGGAGGTCGCGTCGGCGAGCGCGCCCTCGACGGCAGCCGACCGGCTGCGCGCGAACGCGCCGACCGCGTCGGGGCCGAGCGCGTCGCGCAGGAAGGCGAGCGCCTCCTCGGCGATGTCGGCGTAGGTGCTCTGCAGCGCGGCCTGGCCACGGTCCGTCGCGACGTACCTGCGCGCGGGGCGGCCCCGGCCCGCGCGAGCCGTCGGGGTGACCGCGTACCCGGTGATCTGACCGTCCTCCTCCAGCGCGGCGACATGGCGACGCACGCCGGCCGTCGCGAGGTCGAGATCCTCGGCGAGCTGGACGACCGTGACCGGCCCGGCCTCGACGATCAGGCGCAGCAGGCGTTCGCGCGTCGTGCGTTCCTTCTCGTCGTGCGTAGCCATGTCACCTCCTCGTCCTGAGCCACCTGGATATTAGCAACAGTATCGTTGCTCAATTGCTTCCCGCCAACCTGCGGCGATCGGTGTCCCCCGCCCGGCAGACGCTCCAGCCGTAGACTCCTGGACCGTGCCCACCGCGCCCGTCGCCGCCTCGCCGAGCCCATCGGCCGTCGAGGTCGACCGGCTCGGGGTGCGCTACGGACGGCTGGACGCCGTCGCCGGGCTCAGCCTCGTCGCACCCCTCGGCGCGATCACGGCCGTCCTCGGGCCGAACGGCGCCGGCAAGTCCAGCACCATCGAGTGCTGCGTCGGTCTGAGGCGGCCCGACGCGGGCACGGTCCGGGTCCTGGGGCTCGACCCCAGGAGCCGGGCCCGGACGCTGCGCCCCCTGGTCGGCGTCATGCTCCAGGACGGCGGCCTGCCCTCCGGCGCGCCGGCCGGGCAGGTCCTCGCGCACATCGCCTCGATGTACGCGCGTCCGCGCTCGGTGGCCGAGCTGCGCGAGCGCCTGGGCATCGACCGCTTCGCCCGCACGACGGTCCGGCGCCTGTCGGGCGGTGAGCGGCAACGCCTGGCGCTGGCCGCGGCCGTCGTCGGGCGACCCGAGGTCGTCTTCCTCGACGAGCCGAGCGCAGGCCTCGACCCCCAGGCCCGCCACGCCGTCTGGGAGCTCGTCGGCGAGCTGCGTGCCGGGGGCACGAGCATCGTGCTGACGACCCACCAGATGGCCGAGGCCGAGGCCCTCGCCGACCATGTGGTGATCGTCGACGAGGGCAAGGCCGTCGCCGCAGGATCCCTCGCCGCGCTCACCGGTGACGCGACGACGGTCCGGGTCGGGCTCGGCCCCGAGGTCGACGCCGAGGCGAGCTGCGCCGCCCTGCGCTCGGCCCTCGCGCTCGACGCGCGGTTCGCTGGGAGCACGGTGCGCCTGTCGCCCGAGCACCACCTCGAGGTCGACGGACCCGACGCACCGGCGCTCCTGGCCGAGATCACCGCCTGGGCGCACCGGGGCGACGTCGTGCTCACCTCCGTCGCCACCGCGCGGCGCAGCCTCGAGGACGTCTTCCTCGACCTCACCGGACGGAGCCTGCGATGACCGCGGCGACGGGACGCACCGGTCGGGCCGGCCCCGGGGGCGATGCCGACGGGACGACTCAACGCGCCGCGCCCGTCGTCCGGCGCGTCCTCGGGCAGGCGCTGTTCGAGCTCAGGACGACGCTGCGGAACGGGGAGCAGCTCCTCCTGACCCTCGTGCTGCCCGTCCTGCTCCTCGTGGGCCTGAGCCGGACGACCCTCGTCGACCTCGGCTCGGACGACCGGATCGGCGTCGTCGCCCCGGGGGTGCTGGCCCTCGCCGTCATGTCGACCGCCTTCACCTCGCAGGCGATCACGATGGCCTTCGACCGCAGGGCGGGGGTCCTGCGCCTCCTCATGACGACACCGCTCGGGCGCGGCGGGCTCGTCCTCGGCAAGGCGACGGGGGTGCTCGCCCTCGAGCTCCTCCAGGTCGCGCTCCTCACGGCCGTCGCAGCGAGCCTCGGCTGGCGCCCCGAGACCGCGGGACTGGGCTACGCCCTCCTCGCCCTCCTGCTCGGGACCCTCGCCTTCAGCGGACTGGCGATCCTGGTGGCGGGACTGCTGCGGGCCGAGGCGGTGCTCGCCGTCGCGAACCTCGTCTGGGTGCTGCTGCTGGTCGGCGGGGCGGTCCTCCTCCCGGCGAGCCTGCTGCCCGGCCCCGTGGCCGCGCTCGCACCGCTGCTGCCCTCCGGCGCCCTGGGTGAGGCGCTGCGCGGCTCGCTGCAGGCGGGTACCGCCCCCCTCCTGCCGCTCCTCGTGCTGACGCTGTGGTCGCTCCTGCTCGGGCTCGGAGCCGTGCGGTTCGCCCGGTGGTCGTGAGCGACGGTCACAGCGGATAGCGTGGCCGGGTGCCCGAACGACCTGCCCCGTCCTCGTCCCTGAGCGCAGCCCTCGGCGCGCTGAGCCGCCCGTCGCGGCGCGTCACGCGACGCCTCGTCGTCGCCAACCTCGTCGCCCAGATCGTCATCGTGGTGACCGGAGGTGCCGTCCGGCTCACCGGCTCCGGTCTGGGCTGCTCGACCTGGCCCCAGTGCGAGCCGGGGCAGTTCACCCCCGTGCGGCACGAGGCGTCGACATGGCACCCGGTCATCGAGTTCGGCAACCGGACCCTCACGGGCGTGCTCGTCGTCATCGCGGTCGCCGTCGCCTGGGCGGTGCTGCGCCAGAGCGGCGGTTCCCGCGGGTTGCGGCTGCTCGCCCTTGCACCGCTGGTCGGCGTGCTGGTTCAGGCGGTCATCGGGGGGCTCGCCGTGCTCGTCAAGCTCCACCCCGCCGTCGTCGGCTCGCACTTCCTCATCTCGATGGTGCTCATCGCCGCGTCGACCGAGCTCCTGCTGCGCTTCGACCGCGCCGGCGCGTCCACCACCCGGGGCGCGAGCGGAGCCCTGCGCACCGTGGGGATCGCCCTCGTCCCGCTCGCCGCGCTCATGCTCGTCCTCGGCTCGGTGACGACGGGCGCCGGTCCGCACTCGGGCGACGAGAACACCCCGTACCGCTTCGCGCTGGACCCGCTGCTGGTCACGCGCGCCCACTCGGCCTCCGTGTGGCTCTTCGTCGCTGCGCTGCTGGCCGTGGTGGTGCTGGTCCGCTCGTCGAGCGAGGCCCGGCCCACGCTGCGCCGACGGACGACGGTGCTGCTCGGGGTGACGCTCGGCCAGGGCGTCATCGGCTACGTCCAGTACTTCACCGGCCTGCCCGGGTGGCTCGTCGCGCTGCACATGCTGGGGGCCTCGCTTCTCGTCGTCTCCCAGACGCGTCACCTCGACGCGGTGCGGTTCCGCGCGGTCGACGAGGCCGGCGCAGGTCCCGACCAGCCCGCCAGCCCGTCGGTCGAGCTCGCGTCCGCCTGAGGACGGCCGACCAGGGTCACCGCTCGGCGTCGACCGCCGGACGATGCTGACCTTCGTCCACGGGGAGCACCCTCGCGCCGAGGTCGCCGGGCTGCCTCACGAGGCGCACTGCCGCCGGTCGCGAACCTCCGCCCGCGCTCCACCGCGGCGCGAAGCCCGTCGCAGCACGCCGTCAGGCGATGCTGTGGGGCTTGCTGCGCTTGACCTCGTACATCCCGGCGTCGGCACGGCGGCGCAGCGCCGCGACGTCATCGCCCGCCTCGGCCGCGGCGACCCCGGCGGAGAACGCGAGGGGGCTCACGTCGGCGAGATCGGCGAGCAGCAGCGCGGCGCCCTCGAGCGTCGTCCCCGGCAGGAGGAGCACGAACTCGTCCCCACCCATCCGGCCGAGCAGGTCCTGCGTGCGCAGTCGCGCCCGCCAGGCGTCGACGACGCGCCCGAGCATGAGGTCCCCGGCCGCGTGACCGTGCTGGTCGTTGACGTTCTTGAACTCGTCGAGGTCGATCACCGCGAAGGCGAGCGGTTCGGCCCGGCGCAGGCTCCCCGCGATGGCGGTCGTCGCCACGGCGTCGAAGGCGGTACGCGTGAGGACCCCGGTGAGGGAGTCGATCGTCGCGTAGAAGCGGAGCCGGGCGACCAGGTAGCCGACGACCGCGCCGGCCACGGTGATCCCCGCGACGGTGCACAGCCAGACCGCCAGATGCAGGCCGACGGGTGAGACCAGGACGCCCGCCAGCGAACCGACGACGACGGAGGCGAGCAGGACGCTCATCGCCCGGCGCTCGAAGGCGTAGGCGGCGTACAGCACGAGGTAGGTGTACGCGCTCGAGGCGAGCACGAGCTGCGCGAGGCTCTGGGCGCCACCCACGAGGACGGAGACCAGGACGACGGCGAGGACGGAGATGGCGAGCAGCGCACGCGGACGCGAGCGGTACCGGACGGCTCCCGCCGCGAGGACGACCTGCACGACGGCGGCGGTCACCGTCATGCCCGTCCGGGCGAGGCTCGTCTCCGGTGTCAGGGCGAGCAGCCAGGCGATGACCGAGCCCGCGAGGAGCAGGCCCCCCAGGACCCAGCCCCTGGTGGCGGGACGCAGGGCCGCGTCCTCGAACGACCAGGAGCGCAGCACCGGAACATCGTAGGCACCCACGCCCCGGATGTCCGCCCCTCGGCCACCGATCAGCGGGTGATATCGCGCGTTCTGCTCAGGGTTCCTGCGGGGTCACGAGAGCGAGATCCACCCAGCCGCGCGCCCGGGCGGCAGCGAGCGCAAGGACGCCGACGACCGTCGACGGGTTGGCGAACCTCCCGCCGAGCACCCCCGCGACAGCGTCGTCGAGGCCGATCCACTCGGGGACGATGCCCTGCTCCTCCGCCTCGCGGTCGTGCCGCTCGGCGTCGGGGACCGGCGTGAGGTGGCGGGCGACGAAGATGCGGATCCGCTCGTCCGAGCCGCCGGGGCTCGTGAAGTAGTCGAGCAGGTGCCACCACGAGCCGGCGACGAGGTCGGCCTCCTCGGCGAGCTCCCGCGCCGCGGCGACGACGAGCTCCTCGCCGTCGACGTCGAGCAGCCCGGCGGGCGGCTCCCAGAGCTCCCGACCGACGGGGTGCCGGTACTGGCGGAGCAGCAGGACCCGGTCCTCCTCGTCGAGCGCGAGCACCGCGACCGCCCCGGGGTGCCGGACGTACTCGCGACGCACCGTTCCGGCCTCCCCCAGGTCGACGGTGTCGCGCACGACGTCCCAGACCATGCCCTCGTGCAGCAGGGTCCGCCCGGTCACCGGGCGGGGAGCGACGACGTCGCTCCGGCTCATCCCTGGGACCGGCGGGCGAGTGCCGCCGCAAGGAGACCGGCGAAGAGCGGGTGCGCCTTCGTCGGCCGGGACTTGAACTCCGGGTGCGCCTGGGTGCCGACGTAGTACGGGTGCACCTCGCGCGGGAGCTCGACGAACTCGACGAGCGAGGAGTCGGGCGAGACGCCCGAGATGAGCAGCCCCGCCTCCTCCAGCCGCCCGCGGTAGGCGTTGTTGACCTCGTAGCGGTGCCGGTGGCGCTCGGTGACGCGCGTCGTCCCGTAGGCCTCGGCCACGACGGAGCCGGGCGTGAGCACGGCCTCGTAGGAGCCCAGCCGCATCGTGCCGCCCATGTCGCCGTCCCCGCCGACGATCGCGCGCTGCTCGGCCATCGTCGCGATGACCGGGTGCTCCGGCGCGTCGTCGAACTCCGAGGACGAGGCGCCGACGAGCCCGAGGTGGGTGCGCGCGTACTCCATCACCATGACCTGCAGGCCCAGGCAGATGCCGAGCGTCGGGACACCGTGGGTGCGCGCCCAGGTGAGCGCACCGACCTTGCCCTCGATCCCCCGCACGCCGAAGCCGCCGGGCACGAGCACCCCGTCGACCCCGCGCAGGGCGTTCTCCGCGCCCTCCGGTGTGGCGCAGGTGTCCGAGGCGACCCACCGGATCAGCACCTTGCTGCGGTTCGCGAACGCACCGGCGCGCAGGGCCTCGGTGACCGAGAGGTAGGCGTCAGGCAGGTCGACGTACTTGCCGACGAGCGCGATCTCGACCTCGTGCTCGGGGCTGTGGACGGCGTCGGTGACGCGCTCCCAGTCCGTCCAGTCCACGTCCCGGAACGGCAGGTCGAGACGGCGCACGACATACGCGTCGAGGCCCTCCGAGTGCAGCACGCGCGGGATGTCGTAGATGCTCGCCGCGTCGGCGGCCGTGACGACGGCCTCCTGCTCGACGTCCGTGAACAGCGAGACCTTGCGCTTGACCGACTCCGGGACGTCGCGGTCGCAGCGCAGCACGATGGCGTCCGGCTGGATACCGATCGAGCGCAGCGCGGCGACGGAGTGCTGCGTCGGCTTGGTCTTCAGCTCCCCCGACGGGCCGATGTACGGGATGAGCGAGACGTGCAGGAAGAAGACGTTGTCGCGGCCGACGTCGTGGCGCACCTGGCGCGCCGCCTCGAGGAAGGGCTGCGACTCGATGTCGCCGACCGTCCCGCCGATCTCGGTGATGATCACGTCGACGTCGCGGCCCGCCTGGGCACGCATCCGGACCTTGATCTCGTCCGTGATGTGCGGGATGACCTGGACGGTGTCGCCGAGGTACTCCCCGCGCCGCTCCTTGGCGATCACCGTCGAGTAGACCTGCCCGGTGGTGACGTTCGCCGTCGCCGTGAGCGGGACGTCGAGGAAGCGCTCGTAGTGCCCGATGTCGAGGTCCGTCTCGGCGCCGTCCTCGGTGACGAAGACCTCACCGTGCTGGAACGGGTTCATCGTCCCGGGGTCGACGTTGAGGTACGGGTCGAGCTTCTGCATCGTGACCCGCAGGCCACGGGATCTCAGGAGCCGGCCGAGGCTGGAGGCCGTCAGACCCTTCCCGAGTGAGGAGGCGACGCCCCCGGTAACGAAGATGTGCCGGGTCGTCTTGTCGGGTCGCCCGGTCAGTCGGTTTGCTCGCTCTGCCACGGGGTTCCACCCTACCTCAGGCGCGGGCCCTCAGACCCGCGACGCGAGCGAGCCGTCGCCGCGCGTCCACCCGTAGCACCGCAGCACCTGCGCCAGGACGTCCGCGGGCCCGGGGAGCTCGGCGGCACGGGCACGGGCCCGTTCCTGGAGCCCGCTCCGCTCGTCGTCGTCGCCCAGCAGCCGCTCCACGGCGCGGGCGAGCGCCGCGGCATCGCCCACGGGCACGACGACGGCGGCCTCGGCCGTCACCTCGCGTGTCCCGCCCGCGTCCGTCGTGACGATCGCCGCCCCGGCACGCAGGGCCTCCTGGATGCCGAGCGGCTGGCCCTCCCACACCGAGGTCTGCACGACGACGTCGGCCGCGGCGAGCAGCGCGGGGACGTCGTCCCGCCGCCCGAGCAGCCGCACGGGAAGCCCCTGGGCCTCGACCCGGCCACGCAGCCCCTCCTCGAGCGGCCCGTCTCCCGCAAGGCACCACACGGCAGGGGCCTCGAGCAGCGCGGCCGCGTCCAGCAGGGTGTCGAGGCCCTTCTGCGGCGCCAGCCGCGCAACCGTCACCACCAGCCCGGTCCCGGGTTCCACGCCGAGCGAGAGACGAGCAGCCGGCCCGTCGCCCCTCGGGCGGACGGGCGCGGGGACGAGCGCCCGCTCGGTCCGGGTGGCGCCGAGCCTGCCGGCGCGGGCGACGAGGTCGCCGGAGACCCCGAGGACCACATCGGCTCCGCGCGCGACGACGAGCTCGAGGGCTCCCGCCACCGCGCGGATCGCGCGCCCGCCGACGGGCAGGTTGTGCAGCGTCACGACGACCGTCGGCCGGTGGCGGCCGCACAGGCGGGCCGCCATCACGGCGAGGGCACCAGCGCGCAGCCCGTGCGCGTGCAGGACGTCCGCCCCGGACGCGAGCCTGCGCAGCGCACGGACGGCCTCGACGTCACCCGCGCGTGGCCTGTCGGCGATCTCGACCGGGACGAAGCGCACGGTGGACCCGGGCCGGACGATCTCGCGCACAGCTGCCGGACCCGCGACCCTCACCGTGGCGCCGTCGTCCGCGAGGAGCGCGCTGAGCTGGGCGACATGCCGTGCGACGCCGCCCGCGCTGGAGCCGAGCACCTGCACCACGCGAGGGGTCCGGGCACCGCCTGCCACCGGCCTCATGACGGCACCGCCGCACGATCGAGGTTCCGCAGCTCGCGCAGCGTCACCCGGTCCAGCCCGATCACCGCTCCGCCGACGATCACGCAGGCGAGCACCGCACCGACGCCACCGGCGAGCACCGCACCACCGCGGCCCGTGCCGAGCAGGCTCAGGGCGGCGTCGGTGGCGAGCCGGCCGAGGACGGCACCGGCCGGCGTCGACGCCAGCAGCACGAGACCGGTGCGGCCCATGCCCATGAGCGCGCCGCGCCCCGCGGCGGCGGGAAGGCTCAGGAGGAGCGCACCGCCCGCCACCAGCATCCCGATCGCCATCGCACCGCACAGGGCGATCAGGGCCCTCGGGCCGTTCGCCTCACCGGGGACGAGGAGCCGGGTGAGGACGAACGCGGCGAGGATCACCACGACCCACCCGAGCGCTGTCGAGATCACCGCGACCCGACCGCGGTCCAGCGTGTAGAGGATGCGCGAGACGTGGAAGACCAGGGCGAAGCCCACGACACCGGGGGCCATCCAGGCCAACGCCGGGCTCATCGCCTCGATGAGGGCCGGGTCGCCGCTGGACCCGAGTGAACCGAAGAGGGCAGCGACGGCCGGGGCGACGGCGACGAGGAGGGCGGCCCCCAGCGCTCCGACGGCCACGATCCCCCGGGTGGTCACCGCCACCATGTGCCGAAGGCCCGGGCCGTCGTCCGCCGCGACACGGGTGGCGATCCGCGGGAAGGTGCTCGTCGCCAGGGGCACGGCGAGCACCGCGTACGGGAGCAGGTAGACCGCCTGCGTGTAGATGAAGACCGTGTTCGTCCCCTCGTCGCCGGCGGTCAGCGAGAGCTTGAGCAGCACGACGACGGCGCACTGCTGGGCGAGGAGAGCGCCGATGCCCGCGCCGGCGAGCGCCCTGGCCCGGGCCGCGAGGCCCGGCGGGAAGTCGAGCCGCGGTCGCAGCCGCACCCCGGACCTCAGCACCGGGACGAGCAGCGGGAGGCTCAGCGCGGCGACGCCCCCGGTGGTCCCCCAGGCGAGCCAGTCGAACGCGGCATCGGACAAGCGGCCGGCGTCCTCGCGCGAGACGGCGGAGTACGCGAGGTAGGAGCCCATGACGACGAGGGTCGAGAGCACCGGGGCGAAGGCCGGCCAGAAGAACCTGCGCTGGGCCTGGAGGACCCCGGACAGCACGACGGCGAGCCCGTAGAGCGGGAGCTGGACCGCGAACACCACGACGAAACGGGCGATGAGCTCGCCCGAGCCGACCTCCTTGCCGAAGAAGGTGCCGATCGGCCCGGCCAGGAGTCCGAGCGCGAGGGCGAGCGGCAGGAGGACCAGCAGGACCCAGCCGAGCAGTGCCGAGGAGATCCGGTCGACCTCGTCACGCGCCCTTCGCGCGAGCGGGCCCGCGAGGAGCGGGACGACGGCGCCCGCCAGGGCGCCACCGACGGCGACCTCGAACAGGACGTTGGGGAGCTGGTTGGCCGCGTTGTAGGCCGAGCCGACGAAGCCGTGCCCGACGGTGTCCTCCTGGACGAGGTACCGACCGAAACCCAGCACCCTGCTGAGGACGGTGACCGCGGCGATCATCACGGCCGCGCCGGCGAGGCCCGCCGAGAGCCGCAGCCCTCTCATACGGGCGGGTCCAGGACCTCGTCGTCCGGTTCCGGACGCGACAGGGCGACCGGGCGCCGGCCCAGGGAGTCGAGCGCCCGCAGCCATCGGGTCCGCTCGATCACCGCGCTGAAGCTGACCCGCTCGCTCGCGACGGTGAGGGCGACGACGCCGGCGAGCAGCCCGGCGCGCACGGCCCGCGAGGTGCCGACCACGGCGGCCGCCCCGAGAAGGGCGCCGAGGGCGTTGGCGCCGGCGTCACCGAGCATGTCCCGCTCGGCCAGGTCCTCGCCGAGCCCCGAGGCGGCCGAACCGATCACGGCCGAGGTGAGTCCGCAGCCGGCGGTGGCCGTGAGCGGGACGGCGGCGAGCAGCACGGCCTTGCGGGCACGGCCGGGGCGCAGGTCGAGGAGGTTGACCAGGTTCGCGGTCCCCGCGATGAGGGCGCCCGCCGTGAGGGCGTCGACGGACCGGCCGAGGCGTCCGTCGGCGCGCGCGCCGGTTCCGCCGACGAGCACCGCCCCCGCGATCACGGATGCCCCGGAGATCCCGACGATCTTCAGCGCACCCGTCGTGACGGTCCCCGTCGCCAGCGCGCCGAGGTGCCCGCGCAGCCCCTTGGTCCGCGTGCTCGTGTCCTCGGCGAGGTCGTCCAGGAGCCCGAGGGCGCCGGCGGTCGAGGTCGCCAGGACGGCGCCGAGCACCTCCCGGCGCGAGCCGCCGGCCGCGACGGCGCCGGCGACGAGCCCGAGGGCCGCCGCCGGGCCGGCCGTCAGGCTGATCGGCTCACCGCGATGGTTGGTCCGCGTCCACCGCTCCGCACCGCCGGGCGGGGCCGCGACGAGCCCGCGCCGCAGCGCCTCGGTGGCGAGGGCTGCCGCGACGGCGCCGCGCAGCCCGCGGCCGAGCGAGGTCATCCCTGCCCGGCCCCGTCGGTCGCGGCGGGCTCCGGCTCGACGACGGCGGTCGGGACGCGCTCGATCGGCTGGAGCACGATGCGCCGCGGCATGGCGCTCGTCGCGAGGCTCCCGGAGCCGTAGTGCCCGACGATGCCGGTGATGCGAGCCGACAGCGCCATCGGGACGGTGACCTGTCCGGCCATGCCCTCGACGGAGTCCACCGTGGAGATCAAGGAGGCGAGGGCGACGTCCGAGCGCAGCGCGAGCAGGACGCTCCGGTCCGCTGTCGCCTCTCCCGCGACGACGACACCGGAGCTGCGCGCCTGGGCCGCCTCGGCGATCTGGGTCGTCGCGTCGATCTCCTCCTTCTGGGCCTCCTCGACAGCCGCGGAGGACGGGTCGGGAGTCGAGGTGGGCTCCGTGGCCGCGGCGGCGACCGCGCTCGAGACGATCGGCCCGGCGAGGACGACGACGGCATCCGCAGGGACCGTCACGGGCGCGGCGAGCGAGATCATCCCGGCGTCCCCGCTCAGCAGGTCGAGGATGACCCCGCCGTTCTCCGACAGCGCGTCGACATCGCTCGGCGCGGCCGTGGTCAGCGCCTGGACCAGGGCCTCGGCGAGCTCGACACCGGTTCCCGCGTCAGCGGCCGGCACCGGGTCCAGGTAGCCGACGAGCGTCCCTGCGATCGTCCCGCGGAAGGAGGCACGCGAGGAGCTCGTCCACTGGTCGCTCAGCGCGACCTGTGCGGTCACCGAGGCGCCTGCCGCCGTCAGCTGCCCGAGGACGCTCTCGGCGACCGAGGGGTCGACCTCGCCGATCTCGACGACGGCGACGCGGCGGCCCGGGAGGATCCCGTCCAGGAGGTCGGGTGCGACGGCCGCGAGCACGGCCTGCTGGTCGGCCAGGTCGGCTGCCGTCTGGTCGAGGTCGAGCCGCAGGGCGTCCTTCTCCGAACGGAGCTGGTCGACCTGACCCGTGAGCGTGTCACCGATCGAGTCCTTCAGCGGCCCGGCGCCCAGGGCGATCCCGACGGCGAGCGCGAGGAACACCGAGATCAGGGAGACGAGGTGGTAACGGAAGTCGATCACAGTGAGTTCTCTCGATCAGTGGCTGAAGAGGTCATGACCCACCGCCGACGAGGGCGCGCAGGCTGGAGACGAGGTCGTCGACGCTGGCCCCGACGAGGCCGAACAGCGTCTGGCCGGCCGCCGTGGAGGCGAGGGCGACGGTCAGCGCGAGGAGGCCGGCGAGCACGAGCCAGCCGAGCTGCCAGTTGGAGATCCGCTGCCGGTACAGGCGCGAGACACCCTTGGCGTCGATGAGCTTCCCGCCGACACGCAGCCGGGTGAGGAAGGTGCTCGCCATGCCGGAGCGCCCCTTGTCGAGGAACTCCACGAGGGTGGCGTGCGTGCCGACGGCGACGATGAGCTCCGCGCCCTTGTCGTCGGCCAGGAGCATGGCGACGTCCTCGCTCGTCCCCGTCGCTGGGAAGACGACATGGCGGACCCCGAGCTTGGCGACCCGCTCGGCGCCGGGTGCGCGCCCGTCGCGGTAGGCGTGCACCACGACCTCGGCTCCGCAGCGCAGCGAGCGGTCGGAGACGGAGTCCATGTCACCGACGATGAGGTCGGGCTTCCAGCCGGCCTCGAGGATCGCGTCGGCTCCCCCGTCGACCCCGATGAGCACCGGGCGGTACTCCTTGATGTAGGGCCGCAGCGCGATCAGGTCTTCCTTGTAGTGGTACCCCCGCACGACGATGAGCACCTGGCGCCCCTCGATCACGGTCTCGATGTCCGGGACACCGATCCCGTCCAGGAGCAGGTCCCGCTCACGGCGCAGGTAGTCCATCGTGTTGGCGGCGAAGGACTCGAGCTGGACGGCGAGTCCCTCGCGTGCCGCGTTCGCCGCGTCGGCGACGGTGGTCTCGTCCTGCAGGACGCCCTCGGCGACGAGCCGGTCGCCGTCGTAGACGCTGGACTCGTGCACCCGGACCTGGTGCCCCTCGACGAGCGTGAGCACGTCAGGGCCGAGGTCGTCGAGCAGCGGGATGCCGGCCGAGACGAGGATGTCCGGCCCCAGGTTGGGGTAGCGGCCGGAGGTCGACCTCGAGGCGTTGAGGACCGCCGCCGGGGAGCAGGCGACGAGCGCCTCGGCCGAGACGCGGTCGAGGTCGAGGTGGTCGATGACGGCGATCTCGCCCGGCCGCAGCCTCTTGGTCAGGCTCTTGGTGCGAGGGTCGACACGCACCACTCCGTGGACGCCAGGTTCCTGGGGGGTGGCTCGGGGCTTACGCAGGCTCAGTCTCATCGGGGCTCATCGTCCCACGACCGAGCGCTCGAGGAGTTCAGCGGCGTGCTGGAGCGCCGTGTCGGTCACCCGCCCACCCAGCATCCGGGCGAGCTCGTCGACGCGTTCGGCCCCGGTCACGGCCCGCACGTCCGAGGCGGTCACGACGTCGGCCCCGGCCTGCTGCGACTTGCGGACGACGAGGTGGTGGTCGGCGTAGGCGGCGACCTGCGGGAGGTGCGTGACCACGACGACCTGGGCCTGACGGGCCAGCTCGGCCAGCCGTCGCCCCACCTCGACGGCCGCCCGACCACCCACGCCCGCGTCGACCTCGTCGAAGACGAAGGTCTCCGGGCGGGCCGCCCCCGAGCCCGGTGCCGTCGCGAGCGCCACCTCCAGCGCCAGCATCACGCGCGAGAGCTCGCCGCCGGAGGCGCCGACCCCCAGGGGCCTGGCCTCGGCCCCGGAGTGCGGGACGAGGAGCATCGACACGTCCTCGAGCCCCCATGGACCCGGCTCCGCGAGCGGGTCGAGCCGCACCTCGAGGCGTGCGTCGGGCATCGCGAGACCGGAGAGCTCCTCGGTCACGGCCGAGGCGAGCCGTGCCGCGGCGTCGGCCCGCGCGGTGCTCAGCCGCTCCGCGAGCGCCGCGAGCTCGCCCTCCATGCGCTCGATGGTCGCGGCGAGCTCAGCGGTGCCCTCCTGCGTCTCGATCCTCGCGAGCCGCAGCCCGGCCTGCGAGGCCCAGGCCAGGACGGCGTCGATCGTCCCGCCATGGGCGCGGGCGAGAGTGGTGAGCTCGGCGAGTCGTCGGTGGAGCTCCTCGAGCCGCGCGGGGTCGGCCTCGAGCTCCTGGGCGTAGCCGGAGAGCTCGGCCGCGAGGTCCTCGAGCAGGTAGCCGACCTCCGCCGCGCGCCCCGCGAGCACCGCCAGCTGCGGGTCGTGCTCCCCGACATGCTCCAGGGCGCGCCTGACCTGGTCGACCAACGGACCCGCACCGGGCTCCTCGGGCCCGCCACCGCCCGCGACGAGGCGGTGCGCCAGTGCCGCGGCTCCGGCGAGATCCTCCGCATGGCCGAGGCGCTCGGCCTCAGCGGCGAGCTCGACGTCCTCCGCGGGCCGCGGGTCGACGCGCTCGACCTCGGCGAGGCCCGATCTCAGCAGCTCGGCCTCCACGCGTCGGTCCTCGACATGCGTGAGGACCTCGTCGAGCTCGACCCTGGTCCGCTGGAGCAGCGCCCACAGGTCCCGATAGCTCGCGAGGGCGGCCAGGTGGGCCGGTCCGGCGAAGGCGTCGAGGGCCTCGCGCTGGCGTCGCGGCGAGCGCAGCCGCGCCTGGTCCTGCTGTCCGTGCACCGTGACGAGCTGGTCAGCGATCTCCACCAGGACCGACGCCGGGACGCCTCGCCCACCGAGGAACGCCCGCGAGCGACCGGTGGCGGCGACCGTCCTCAGGGCCAGCAGCTCGCCGTCCTCGTCCACCTCCGCTCCCGCCTCGCGGGCCCTGTCGGCCACCGCCGACCTCGGGTCGACGACGAAGCATCCCTCGGCCGTCGCCTTCTCGGCACCCGTGCGCACGAGCCCTGCGTCGGCCTTGCCGCCGAGGATCAGCGCGAGCCCGGTGAGCACCATCGTCTTCCCGGCGCCCGTCTCACCCGTGATGGCGGTCAGCCCCGGACCGAGCGGGACCCGGGCGGAGACGATGACGCCGACGTCGTCGATCCGCAGCTCCTCGATCACGCCTCACCGTCCAGGGCGGGTGCGCTCGTCAGGGGTGCGATCGGCTCCGGCTCGTGCCCGCCCTCCAGCACCCGGCCCCGCCACCCGGAGACGGGCAGGTCGAAGCGCGAGACGAGACGGTCGGTGAAGGGTGCCCTGCTCAGCCGCGCGAGACGGACCGGGACGGACCCTCGCCTGACCTCGACGCGGCTCCCGGCAGGGATGTCGTGCTTGCGCCGGCCGTCGCAGGTCAGCACGGCGTCGCTCGACGAGCGAGCGAGCACCTCGACCGCGAGCACCGAGCCGGGCCCGACGACCAGGGGCCGCGCGAACAGCGCGTGCGCGGACAGCGGCACCATGAGCATCGCGTCGACATCGGGCCAGACGACGGGGCCGCCGGCCGAGAACGCATGCGCGGTCGAACCGGTGGAGGTGGCCATCACCACGCCGTCACAGCCGAAGGACGACAGCGGCCGACCGTCGACCTCCAGGACCACCTCGACCATCCGGCTCCTCGTCGACTTCTCGACCGTCGCCTCGTTGAGGGCCCAGTCGCTCTCGGGCTCCATCCCCGGTCGGATGATCCGGACGTCGACGGTGCCGCGCTCCTCGACCTCGTAGTCGCGTTCCGCGACGCGGCGGACGACCTCCTCGACCTGCTCCCGCTCGCTCTCCGCGAGGAAGCCGACATGGCCGAGGTTGATCCCCAGGACGGGGACGTCGGTGCCGCGCGTGAGCTCGGCCGCGCGCAGGATGGTGCCGTCCCCGCCGAGCACGAGCACCATCTCGCAGCCGTCGAGCTCGTGGTGCTCGTCCTCACGGACGGGACGGATCCCGGCCTCCCGCAGGGCCCTGACGGCCAGGGCGCTCGCCCGGACCGCCTCCGCCCTCCCGTGGTGGGTGACCACCAGAACCGATCGAGTCACAGGGGCCTCCTCGGGACTCCACGGTACGGGGGTCGCACCAGGCATGCGCGGTTCTCGTCGACGGCCGTGCGCACGGCCGTCTCGAGCGCTCCGGTGAGGTCGACGGGCAGACGCCCACCGGCCGGGTCACGCAACCACAGGAAGTACTCGCGGTTGCCCGACGGCCCGGGGAGCGGGCTCGGGACGACGGCGAGCACCTCGACCCGCTCCGCCGCGACCCTGGCCACGGCGAGCACCGCCTCGGCCCGCGCCTGCGCCGAGGTCACGACCCCGTCGTTCCCGAGCCGCGTGCGACCGACCTCGAACTGGGGCTTGACGAGCAGGAACAGCTCCGCCCCCTGCTCGACCACGTCGAACAGAGCAGGCAGGACGAGCGTCAAGGAGATGAACGAGAGGTCCCCGACCACCAGCGAGGGCCGGACGTCGACGTCGTCGACGCTGAGCTCGCGGACGTTGAGTCCCTCGCGCACGCTCACGCGCGGGTCCTCGGCGATCACCTGGGCGAGCTGTCCGTGGCCGACGTCCACCGCCAGGACATGCCGCGCCCCACGTTCGAGCAGGACCTGCGTGAAGCCCCCGGTCGAGGCGCCGACGTCCAGGCAGGAGGCCCCGTCGATGACGGGCACCGCGTCGCTCAGCTCGGCGAGCAGGTCGAGCGCGCCGGAGAGCTTGAGAGCGCCACGCGAGACGTACTCGGTCTGGGCCCCCTCGACGGCGAGCTCGTCCTGCGGACCGACCGCCGTCGACGGCTTGAGCGCGGGCACACCGTCCACACGGACGAGGCCTCCGGAGACGAGCTCGGCGGCCCGGGCCCTGGAACGCGCGAGGCCGCGCCTGACGAGCTCGACGTCCAGGCGGACCTGCGTCACTCGAGGTTCTCGTTCAGGCGGTCGGCAAGGGCGCCGTGCACGGCCTCGAAGATCGCCACATGCTCGCGCACCGCCGAGCCCGGCAGGCGGTCGAGGGTGCGGAGCGCCTCGTCGACGGCAGGGTCGCCCGTGGCGGGCCGCTCGGCTGTCTCGTGCTCCACGCTGTCTCCTCGTCCCTCGCCGCGCTGCGGGGTCGCTCGTCTCCGGCTCCCCGCCGGGACCACGCTACCTGTCGCGAGGCCCCCGCTCGCGCTGTCCACCGGCGGGGCTCGTGGCAGCGGATGGGCCTACTGCTCCGCGAGGTCGAAGACCGGCACCGCCTGCGGCGGGAGCGCGGAGCCGTGGTCGGCCGCCTCCCATGCCGCCGCGCAGGCCGCCCTGACCAGATCCATCCCCGCCGTCGCGCCGTCGAGCTCGAGCGCACCCGCGAGCACCCGCGCGCGCGCCCGGCCGCACTGCCACCACTCCGCGGCCTTCTCGGGCGCGCGGTGCGCCGCCACGAGGCTGCGCAGGTCGGCACCGAGGTACGAGGGCCGGTGGTGAGCGGGCGCGAGCACGGCGTCGCGCGCGTCCGAGACCCCCGTGAGCACGTGCAGGCCCGGGTAGCCCGCGGCGTGCGCACCGCCCAGGTCCGTGTCGAGCCGGTCACCGACGACCAGAGGACGCTGCGCACCACGCCGGGAGACGGCCAGGCGGTACAGGGTGGGTTCCGGCTTGCCCGCGCTGACCGGCACCACACCGGTCGCTGCCTGCACCGCGGCCACGAGCGCGCCGTTGCCCGGCGCGAACCCGTGCTCGTTGGGCAAGGTCAGGTCGAGGTTGCTCGCCACGAACCACGCGCCGCGCTGGATCGCGTAGGCCGCCTCAGCGAGCTGCCGCCACCCGATCTCGGGAGAGAAGCCCTGCACGACGGCGGCAGGCTGCTCGTCCGCGGTGGTCACGACCTCGAGGCCGACGGCCCTGACCGCCGTCACCAGGCCGGCCCCGCCGACGACGAGCACCCGGGCACCGGGATCGAGCCGCTCGCCGAGGACCGCCGCGGCGGCCTGGGCGGCCGTCATCACGTCGTCAGGGGCGCTCGGGATGTCGAGACCGCGCAGCTGCGCCGCGACGGACTCCGGCTCGCGCGAGGCGTTGTTCGTCACGAAGACGACGTCCATGCCCGCCGAGCGCGCGGCCGCGAGGCCGGCGGCGGCATGCTCGATCGGGTCGTGGCCGCGGTAGGCCACGCCGTCGAGGTCCACCAGAGCGAGGTCGTAGACCTCCGCAAGCGGTCGCTCAGTGCTCAGCAGCATCGGTGCCCCCGTCCGTGGTGCGCTCCGTCACGGCCTCATGGCTCCCGGTGTGCTCCGCCTCGTCCTCGTCCTCCGAGAGGTCGACCACGACGATCTCCTCCTCGTCGGCCGGCTCGGGGAACTCAGCCCGAAGGGCTGCGGCCTCGTCGGTGCGACCGAGTGCCTCGAGCACATCGGCCCTGACCTGCCCGACACGCTGCGCGAGCTCGCCCGTGGCGCCGAGCACACCGGGCGCCTGGAGCACAGCCAGGGCGGCGTCGGGCTGCTCGAGGTCGAGGCGCGCACCCGCAACGACGAGCGCGAGCTCGACGGCGCCCTCCGCAGACAGGTCGGCGGCACCCTCCTCCTGAGCGAGCGCGAGCGCACGCTCGGGACGACCCAGCCCACGCTCGCAGTCGGCCATCACCGCGAGGTGCTCCGACGAGCCGTTGAGCCGGCGCACGGTACGCAGCTCGCGGAGCGACTCGGCGAACCGCCCCGTGCGGTACGCGGTCAGCCCGGCAGCCTCCCTGACGACGTCGACGCGACCCGCGCGACGGACCGCCGCCTGGGCATGCTCGTAGGCCAGCTCCGGGTCCTCGTCGATGAGCCGTCCGGCCATCACCAGATGCCTGGCGACCCCGTCCGCGTTGTCCTTGCTCAAGGTCCTCAGCCGGCCGCGAGCCACCCGGTCCAGGTCGCTCGCCACGACGTCCTCGGGGATCTCCGGTGCCTGCACGCGCCCGCTCGACAGCGAGACGGGCCGGTCCGCGGCGGCCCTGGCCGGCGCGTCGGGTCGTCCTCCTCGACTGGGGGCCGCGCCACGCCGGGGCGCCCCGCGGTCCGCGGCGCCACCTGCCCGCGCCGGACGGCCCTGTCGCTCGCCTCGGGCTCCGCCGTCACCCGGGCTGCCGAAGCGCCGCTCCGCGCCGGCGGCGCGACCGCGAGGTCCCTCCGGACGACCGCCCCCCTGGCCCCCGGGTGCCCCGGGCGCGTCAGGCGAGCGCCGGGGAGCAGCACCCCTGGCCCCGCCACCCGCGTACCCGCCGCGCTCGGACCCTGCGCCCGAGGAGGACGGCCCAGCGGTGCCGTCGCGCCGCGGACCCGCGTCGGAGCCACGGGACGGTGATCCCGCGCCACGTGCGCCGCCGCCGTACCCCCCACGATCTGCACCGCCCCGGGACGGAGCCTTCCCGCTCGTCGGCGCACCGCGACCGGCAGCGGTGCCGCCCGAGGCCCTGCCCCGGCCGGAAGACGCCCGGCTGGAGGACCGCCGCCCGCCGGTGCCGCGCGACGAGGATCCTGAGCCCGACGACGAGCCCGAGGCCTTCGATCGACCCGGGGCACCACTGCCGTCGCTGCTGTCCCGCTGGGGCCGTTCCTTGTCGACAGACACGCGTAGTCCTCTTCCCTTGCCGAGCAACGCTCGACGCCATGGCCCTGACGGGCCGATGTCACTGTGCCCCAGCACCTCATGATGCCATGACGTCCCCGACGAACCCGGACCGGTCGGGTCGGGAACAGAAAAGGCCACCCCGTTGCCGGGGTGGCCTTTTCTGAATGGATGTTCGGCGGCGACCTACTCTCCCACACCGTCCCCGGTGCAGTACCATCGGCGCAAAGAGGCTTAGCTTCCGGGTTCGGAATGGAGCCGGGCGTTTCCCTCTTGCTATGACCGCCGAAACTCTATGGAGATGTCAATCGGGTACCCGATCGTCTCTCGGGAACCGCACAGTGGACGCGAAGCACAAGTATGAGTTGTGTCAAGTTATCGGCTTATTAGTACCGGTCAGCTGCGTGTGTCTTTAGTCCACACTTCCACATCCGGCCTATTCACCCAGTGGTCTAGCTGGGAGCCTCTCGGGGCAAGCCCCATGGAAACCTCATCTTGAAGCAGGCTTCCCGCTTAGATGCTTTCAGCGGTTATCCCTTCCGAACGTAGCTAACCAGCCGTGCTCCTGGCGGAACAACTGGCACACCAGAGGTTCGTCCGTCCCGGTCCTCTCGTACTAGGGACAGCCCTTCTCAAGTTTCCTGCGCGCGCAGCGGATAGGGACCGAACTGTCTCACGACGTTCTAAACCCAGCTCGCGTACCGCTTTAATGGGCGAACAGCCCAACCCTTGGGACCTACTCCAGCCCCAGGATGCGACGAGCCGACATCGAGGTGCCAAACCATGCCGTCGATATGGACTCTTGGGCAAGATCAGCCTGTTATCCCCGGGGTACCTTTTATCCGTTGAGCGACGGCGCTTCCACAAGCCACCGCCGGATCACTAGTTCCGACTTTCGTCCCTGCTCGACCTGTCAGTCTCACAGTCAAGCTCCCTTGTGCACTTGCACTCGCCACCTGATTGCCAACCAGGCTGAGGGAACCTTTGAGCGCCTCCGTTACATTTTAGGAGGCAACCGCCCCAGTTAAACTACCCATCAGGCACTGTCCCTGATCCGGATTACGGACCGAGGTTAGATATCCAGAGCGACCAGAGTGGTATTTCAACGTTGACTCCACCGACACTGGCGTGCCGGCTTCACAGTCTCCCACCTATCCTACACAAGCCGCACCGAACACCAATACCAAACTATAGTAAAGGTCCCGGGGTCTTTCCGTCCTGCTGCGCGTAACGAGCATCTTTACTCGTAGTGCAATTTCGCCGAGTTCACGGTTGAGACAGCGGGGAAGTCGTTACGCCATTCGTGCAGGTCGGAACTTACCCGACAAGGAATTTCGCTACCTTAGGATGGTTATAGTTACCACCGCCGTTTACTGGGGCTTAAATTCTGAGCTTCGCTCCGAAGAGCTGACCCGTCCTCTTAACCTTCCAGCACCGGGCAGGCGTCAGTCCGTATACATCGTCTTGCGACTTCGCACGGACCTGTGTTTTTAGTAAACAGTCGCTTCCCCCTGGTCTCTGCGGCCTTCAAACGCTCGGGCAGCAAGTGCCGTCACGCCTCAGGCCCCCCTTCTCCCGAAGTTACGGGGGCATTTTGCCGAGTTCCTTAACCATGATTCTCTCGATCGCCTTGGTATTCTCTACCTGATCACCTGAGTCGGTTTAGGGTACGGGCGGCTAGAACCTCGCGTCGAAGCTTTTCTAGGCAGCATAGGATCACCCACTTCCCGCATAGCGGTCATTATCGGTTCTCAGGCTTGATGAGACGCGGATTTGCCTACGTCTCGCCCTACGACCTTACACGTGGACTACCATCGCCACGCTGGGCTACCTTCCTGCGTCACTCCTGTTAATACGCTTACCTACTACTGGTTCGGGTCGTGCGCTCCCCCGTCACGTCCCCGAAGGGATCTAGACGGCTTCGGGCACTTAGCATCACCAGATTCGGTATGGGCGGTTCTTCGCCGGTACGGGAATATCAACCCGTTGTCCATCGACTACGCCTGTCGGCCTCGCCTTAGGTCCCGACTTACCCAGGGCGGATTAGCCTGGCCCTGGAACCCTTGATCATTCGGCGGACGGGTTTCTCACCCGTCTTTCGCTACTCATGCCTGCATTCTCACTCGTGTAGCGTCCACCGCTGGGTTACCCCGCGACTTCACTCGCTACACGACGCTCCCCTACCCATCCAGACGCCTGGATCACGAAGACCTAGCTATTGTCTGAATGCCACAGCTTCGGCGGTATACTTGAGCCCCGCTACATTGTCGGCGCGGAATCACTTGACCAGTGAGCTATTACGCACTCTTTCAAGGGTGGCTGCTTCTAAGCCAACCTCCTGGTTGTCTGTGCAACTCCACATCCTTTCCCACTTAGCATACGCTTAGGGGCCTTAGCTGGTGGTCTGGGCTGTTTCCCTCTCGACTACGGAGCTTATCCCCCGCAGTCTCACTGCCACGCTCTCACTTACCGGCATTCGGAGTTTGGCTGACGTCAGTAACCTTTTGGGGCCCATTAGCCATCCAGTAGCTCTACCTCCGGTAAGAAACACGTGACGCTGCACCTAAATGCATTTCGGGGAGAACCAGCTATCACGAAGTTTGATTGGCCTTTCACCCCTAACCACAGGTCATCCCCCCGGTTTTCAACCCAGGTGGGTTCGGTCCTCCACGCGGTCTTACCCGCGCTTCAACCTGCCCATGGCTAGATCACTTCGCTTCGGGTCTAGAGCACGCGACTGAATCGCCCTATTCGGACTCGCTTTCGCTACGGCTGCCCCTCACGGGTTAACCTCGCCACGTACCACTAACTCGCAGGCTCATTCTTCAAAAGGCACGCTGTCACCCCTGCTAGGGAGGCTCCAACGGATTGTAGGCAAACGGTTTCAGGTACTATTTCACTCCCCTCCCGGGGTACTTTTCACCTTTCCCTCACGGTACTTGTCCGCTATCGGTCACTAGGGAGTATTTAGGCTTAGAGAGTGGTCTCTCCAGATTCACACGGGATTTCTCGGGCCCCGTGCTACTTGGGA
>CAVZPH010000016.1:0-7029 GCA_963777075.1 uncultured Actinomycetota bacterium
AGCGGTTGATCGCCGAGATGATCGCCTTGAGCGAGGCCGTCGTGATCGAGGGGTCGATCCCGACACCCCACAGGACCTGGTCGCCGACGGCGCACTCGACATAGGCCGCGGCCGTCGCGTCGCCACCGGTCGACAGCGCGTGCTCGGCGTAGTCGAGGACCTCGACGGAGGTCCCGAGCGTCGCGAGCGCCTGGACGAAGGCGTCGATCGGGCCGTTCCCGGAGCCCTCGAGCGTCCGCTCGACGCCCTGGTCCACCAGGTCGACCGAGAGCCGGTCGGGACCGTCCTCGACCGAGATCGTGCGCGATCCCCGCAGCGCGAACCGGCCCCAGGGCTCCAGCCCGCTCGCGGGGTCGGCCGGCAGGTACTCGTCGGTGAAGACCCGCCACAGGTCGTCCGCGGTGACCTCGGCGCCCGAGGCGTCCGTGTAGACCTGCACGACGCGCGAGAACTCGATCTGCAGCCGGCGCGGCAGGTCCAGGTGCCGCTCGTTCTTCATGAGGTACGCCATCCCACCCTTGCCGGACTGGGAGTTGACGCGGATGACGGCCTCGTAGGAGCGACCGACGTCCTTCGGGTCGATCGGCAGGTACGGCACGGCCCACTCGAGGTCGTCGACCTCGACGCCCTGGCCGCGGTCGCACGCGCCGCCATGGACTCGAAGCCCTTCTTGATCGCGTCCTGGTGCGAGCCGGAGAAGGCCGTGTAGACGAGGTCGCCGCCGTAGGGGTGACGCTCGTGCACCGGGAGCTGCGTGCAGTGCTCGACCGTGCGCCGCACGTGGTCGATGTCCGAGAAGTCGATCTGCGGGTCGATGCCCTGGCTCGCCAGGTTCATGCCCAGCGTCACCAGGCAGACGTTCCCGGTGCGCTCGCCGTTGCCGAACAGGCAGCCCTCGATGCGGTCGGCCCCGGCCAGGTAGCCCAGCTCGGCCGCAGCGACGGCGGTGCCGCGGTCGTTGTGCGGGTGCAGGGAGAGGACGACGTGCTCGCGGTAGTGCAGGTGCCGTCTCATCCACTCGATCGAGTCCGCGTAGAGGTTCGGCGTCGCCATCTCGACCGTCGCCGGCAGGTTGATGATGACCGGCTTGGCCGCGGTCGGCTGGAAGACGTCGAGCACGGCGTTGCACACCCGCACCGCGAACTCGAGCTCGGTGCCCGTGTAGGACTCCGGGGAGTACTCGTAGAAGACCTCGGTGTCCGGGATGAGCTCCTCGTACTTCTTGCACAGGTGCGCCCCGGAGACGGCCAGGTCGAGCACGCCGTCCTCGTCGGTGCGGAACACGACCTCGCGCTGCAGCGTGCTCGTCGAGTTGTACAGGTGCACGATCGCGTTCTTGGCTCCGGCGATCGACTCGTAGGTGCGCTCGATGAGGTGCTCGCGCGCCTGCGTCAGGACCTGGATCACGACGTCGTCCGGGATCCGGTTCGTCTCGATGAGCATCCGGACGAAGTCGAAGTCCGTCTGCGAGGCCGACGGGAAGCCGACCTCGATCTCCTTGTAGCCCATGCCGACGAGCAGCTCGAACATCCGCAGCTTGCGCTCGGGGTTCATCGGCTCGATGAGGGCCTGGTTGCCGTCGCGCAGGTCGACGGCGCACCAGCGCGGGGCGACCTCGGCGTGCTTGGTCGGCCAGGTGCGGTCGGGCAGGTCGACGACGTGAACTGCTCGTGGAACGGCCGGTAGCGGTGGACCGGCATCGGGGACGGCTGCTGCGCGTTGGCGGCAGCGGGGGCGTCGGGTGTGATGGTCATCGTGATCCTCGGGATGCGCTCGGGTTCAGGTCGCGGCCAGGGACGCCGAACCACCGCGGCGAGGATCCGGCCTAGAAGGCCTCGCCGCGGCGACCAAGAAGCAGACCAGGCTGCCCGAGAAGGAGGTGGCGCACGAGCGACACCCTACCCCGCCCGCGACCGGCCTCGTCTAGCCCTCCACGCAGTACAGGCCCGTGCCGGCCTCGCGGGTCTCGCCGCAGGTGTCGCCGTAGGTCTCGTAGTCCGAGCCGAACGGCGACTCGTCGTACAGCGAGTCGCAGGAGGCCATGTCGCCGCCCGTGCACGCGTCGTACAGGGCGTCGAGCCCCGGGTCGTCGCCGTAGCCGTTGGGCTCGCCTGCCGCCGGCGTGGACTCCACGCCGTGGATCGCCGCGCAGGTGCCGTCGGCACCGGTCTCCGTACCTCCGCAGGAGCCGCCGAAGTCCTCGTACTCGCTGCGCGAACTCCGCCGAGATGTAGAGGTTGTCGCAGGAGGCCCAGTCGCCGCCGGCGCAGGCGTCCCACAGCGCGTCCATGGCGGGGTCGTCGCCGTACTTCTCGCCGGAGGTGAAGGACGTCGGTGCGAAGGAGTTCAGCGAGTCGATCGCGTTGCTGAACAGGGCCCGCGCCGCGAAGATCGCGCCGACGCCGAGCAGGAGAAGCACACCCAGGACGATCCCGACGACGATGAGCACCTTCTTGCCGCTGGCGCGGACCGGCGGCGGGCGGCTGGTAGCCGTAGGGCTGACCGGGCTGGGCCCCGTAGGGCTGCCGGCTGGCCGGGTAGCGCCGTGCTGCCCTGCTACGGCTGCGGCCGGGGGCCCGCTGGCCCTGCCACGGCTGCGCGGGCTGCCCCTCCCAGGGCTGGGCCGGCTGGGGCGGGACGGCGGGGGCCGCCGCGGGCGCCCAGCCCGCGGCGGCCGGCGGTGCGACGGGCCGGACGGCTGAGCGGCCGTTCGGGCGGCGAGGGCGGCGTCGACGGCCGGCTCCCCGAGCGACCCGAGCCACTCCAGCAGGCCGGGGTAGGCGGAGGGGTTCGCCGCGACGAGGGGCCGCAGGTCGGGGCGCAGTGCCGCGATGTCCGCGAGCATCTGCGCCGGGGTACCCGGATCGGCCGCCTGCTGGGCAGTGAACATGGTCGGCTCGGTCATGGCCTTGCCCCTTGTCATCGTTCGCGACGGGTCGGCTGGGGGCGCTCGGCGGCAACGCTAGCGGCTGACGGTTCCGCAGCGCACCGTGATCGACGTTCACCCACGCGGGATGTCACAGGTGCAGCGGCGGGAAGACGTTCCAGTAGCTGAGCAGGGTGAGCAGCAGCACGCTGCCGATCACGTTCCCGGCCAGCACCACGGCGCCGACGCGGCTGCGCGAGGCACGCGTCCCACGACGCCGCCGGCCGTCGAGCACGCGGTAGACGAGCACGACCCCGGCGACGACGCTCACCACCGCGAGCATCCGGACGGTCAGCCAGCCGCCCTGGACGACGAGGGCGTTGGTCCGGTAGTTCTGCGCGAGGTTCGCCACGCCGAGCAGGTAGACCACGAAGCCGACGAACGACGCGAGCCCGCAGGCCGTCATCACGGTCAGCGGCAGCCGCACCCCGTCGCGAGCAGGCGTCGCGTGGCGCCGCGCCCGGCGCACGCCCCAGACGACGGGGCCGACGAGCAGCGCGAGGCCGAGCGTCACGAGCAGGGCGACCAGGAGGTCGCCCTCGGCGAACCAGCGCGGGCGCTCGACCGGGCCGGCGACGAAGCGCTGGTAGGGCTCGGCGCCGGCGATCGTCGGCCCGGCCGTGCCGAGTTCGGCAGCGACTGGATCCAGGCCGCCAGGTCCCGGAGGAAGTCCGGCACGACCACCTTGTCGATCCGGATCCCGTGGTCCGCACCGTCGTAGTAGCGCACCGTCCACCCGTCGTTGCCGGCCGTCGCGAGGTCGTCGATGATCTCGAGCGCCCCCTGGACGGTGGGCATGGCCGCGTCCCCCGTGCCGTAGGCGACGAAGACGGGCTGCCGCATCCGTTGCTGGAAGGGCTGGACGTCGAAGTCGACGTAGCCGAAGCCGCCCCCGGGAGGCCTCATGCCGAGCGTGCGAGGGATCGCCCGGAGGACCTCGACCGGGACGCCCGTCGCCCGCAGGTAGGAGTCGGAGGCGAATGCCGCCTGCTCGCGCGGTGCGACGACGGGCGCGGCGACGAGGATCGAGAACGCCACGTTCGCGTTGTCCGCCGCCATCACCGGCACGATCCAGCAGCCCTCGCTCTCGCCGTAGACGCCGACCCGTGCCGGGTCGACCCCGGGGAGCCGGCGCAGCAGCTCGAGCGAGCGCAGGTAGTCGTTGGCCATGACGACGTAGTCCCGCTGGCGCGTGGAGTAGGTGTCCAGGCGCTTGTCGGGGACCATCGTGACGATCCCGGCCGAGGCCAGGTCATGGGCCTGGGTGACGAAGGCGTCCTGGTAGCGACCGGTGCCGGCCCCGTGCACGAAGACGACGCCGGCCGCAGCCCGTCGCGCCGACGGGCTCGGAGATCTGCGCCTGGACCGTCGCCCCGGTCAGCTGGACCGTGACGACCGAGGTGAGCACGTCGTAGGTGCCGACGGGATCGGCCGTGGGCAGGGCGGCGACGGAGGTGTCGGCCCGTACGACGTCGATCGTGCGGGTCATCGGCACCGGGTTCCATCCCGGCCCGGCCAGCGCGCCCAGCGCACCGAGGGCCACGACCGCGATCGCACTGGTCAGAGCGATCCGGTAACGCACCCGGCCAGTCTAGTCGCGGGGGCCGGGTGCGGGCCGACCCGGCCGTGGCCCGCTCGGCGTGCCCCGGCGGGCGCGGCCGTGCTCAGAAGCCGAGCCGGGAGAGCTGCTTGGGGTCGCGCTGCCAGTCCTTGGCGACCTTGACGTGCAGGTCGAGGTACACGCGGGTGCCGAGGAGCGCCTCGATGCCCCGACGCGCCGTCGCGCCGACGTCGCGCAGCCGGGTGCCGCCCTTGCCGATGATGATCGCCTTCTGGCTGTCGCGCTCGACGAAGAGGTTGACCCGCACGTCCAGCAGCGTCGGCGCCCCGTCCGGGCCGACATGGCCCTCCCGCGGGACGATCTCGTCGACGACGACGGCGAGCGAGTGCGGCAGCTCGTCGCGCACCCCCTCGAGCGCCGCCTCGCGGACGAGCTCGGCGACCATGACGACCTCGGGCTCGTCGGTGAGCTCGCCGTCGGGGTACAGCGCAGGGCCGGGCTCGAGGTGGCCGACGAGCACGTCGACGAGGGTGTCGACCTGGTAGCCGTCGACCGCGCTGACCGGGACGATGTCGGCCCACTCCCCCAGCTCGGAGATCGCCATGAGGTGCTCGGCCAGCCGGCCCTTGGGCACCAGGTCGGCCTTGGTGGCGACCGCGACCACCGGGGTCGCCGCCCGGCCCCGGGCGAGGTCGGTCAGCTGCTGGGCGATGAAGCGGTCGCCCGGCCCGACCCGCTGGTCGGCCGGCAGGCAGAAGACGATGACGTCCACCTCGCCGAGGGTCTCCTTGACGAGCGCGTTGAGCCGCTCGCCGAGCAGCGTGCGCGGCCGGTGCAGCCCCGGGGTGTCGACCAGGACCATCTGGGCGTCCGGCCGGTGCACGATCCCCCGGATGACGTGCCGGGTGGTCTGCGGGCGGCCGGAGGTGATCGCGACCTTCTGGCCGACGAGGGCGTTGGTGAGCGTCGACTTGCCGGCGTTGGGCCGCCCGACGACGCACACGAACCCGGAACGGAAGGGGCTGGTCATCGGTGGGCTCCCTGGTGGCCGGTGGACCGGCCGTTGGTGGTCTGGGCTGGCTGTCGGTCGGCGTCTGCGCCGCGTCCTCGGCGCGGGCGCCCGGCGGACCAGCAGCGCCGAGACCTGCTTGCGCCGCCCCTCGACCCGGTCGGCCGTCAGCTCGAGCCCACCGACGACGACCCGCGAGCCGATCAGCGGGACCTTGCCGAGCGCCTTGGCCAGCAGCCCGCCCGCCGAGTCGACGTCGTCGTCCTCGAGGTCGAGGTCGAACAGCTCGCCGAGCTCGTCGACCGGCAGGCGCGAGGGTACCCGGTAGACGCCACCGCCGAGGTCCTCGACCTCGGGCCCGGAGCGGTCGTGCTCGTCGGTCAGCTCGCCGACGATCTCCTCCAGGGCGTCCTCGATCGTCACCAGCCCGGCGATCCCGCCGTACTCGTCGACCACCATGGCCACGTGCGAGGCGCCGTGCTGCATCTCGCGCAGCAGGTCGTCGACCGGCTTGGACTCGGGGACGAAGACCGGGGGCCGCGCGAGCCCGTCGACCGGCTCGTGGTCGGAGTCGGGCACGCGGTGCCGGTGCCGCACGAGGTCCTTGAGGTAGAGCACACCGAGCACGTCGTCGACGGAGTCGCCGACCACCGGGACGCGCGAGTAGCCCGAGCGCAGGAAGAGCGACATCGCCTTGTGCACCGGCGTCCCGCTGGGCATCGTGATCATCTCGGTGCGCGGGACCATCACGGCACGGGTCAGGGTGTCGCCGAGCTCGAGCACCGACCGGAACATCTCGCGCTCGTCGTCCTCGATCGCCTCGGACTCGCTCACGCGGTCGACCATCTCGCGGATCTCGTCGTCGGAGAGCTCGTGCTGGTCGGCCGAGGTCCGGCCGGCGACGCGGACGGGGCCCGCGAGCACCGTCGCGATCAGCAGCGGCCGAGGTGAGCACGACGGCTCCGGCGGGGTGCCGCCGCCCGAGCGAGCGCGGCAGGTGACGCACGACGAGCAGCGCCACGACCGTGCCGAGCACCCCGGCCACGAGCAGCGCACTGCCACCAGAGGCGCCGAGCCCGGTGACGACGAGGGTCAGCCCGACGACGGCGAAGGTCTCCAGGGCGATGCGCACGGCGGCGGCGGCGGCAGCGGCACCGTGCGGGTCGTCGACGAGCCGGCGACCCGGCGCCCGGCGGGGTCTGGCCGACGAGCCCGGCCAGGGCGGTCCGGCCGAGCCGGAGCAGGCCGGTCTCCCCGCGCTCAGCACCGCACCGGCGAGGAGGACGGCGAGCGTGCCGACCACGAGCCAGGAGACCGGGGCGTTCATCGCCCCGCGAGGAAGGTCAGCAGGAGCTGCCGCTGCAGGCCGAACATCTCCTTCTCCTCCTCCGGCTCCGCGTGGTCGAACCCGAGCAGGTGCAGGATCCCGTGCGTCGTCAGCAGCAGCAGCTCCTCGGTCGTCGAGTGCCCTGCCTCGGTCGCCTGGCGTGCGGCGACCGTCGGGCACAGGACGACGTCGCCGAGCAGCCCGGC
>CAVZPH010000017.1:0-28619 GCA_963777075.1 uncultured Actinomycetota bacterium
TCGTGCGGGGCGGCCGCGGAGGCCTCGACGGTGCTGCGGGTCGTGTCGATCCGCAGCTGCTGACGCGCCGGGGCGGCGCGCTGCTCTCATGGATCCCTCACAGCGTGCGTGGCGTGGTCGATCGTTCGGCCATGGAGATGTCCGGCGGGGCGCGCGCTGAGCCGCGCGCTGCCCGCGAGCCGAGGATCCCCTGGCTCGCGTCAAGACCGCTCGTCCGCGCTGGCTTCATCGCCCTGCTCGCGACATGGGTCCTCTACGCGGCGCTGATCGTCGCCTGGGGACCGACGCCCAACGCCTTTCGCGAGGTCGTGCTCTACCCGCTCATGAGCGTCCTCGCCCTCGGGCTCGTCATGGCCCGTGCGGTGCTCGTCCCGCGCGACCGGCTCGCGTGGAGCGTCCTGGCCGCCGGCCTGGTCCTCGCCCTCGTCGGGCTGACCCTCTACGGCCTGGTGGTCGAGCCGGTCGACCCCGAGCCGAGCCCGTCGATCGCCGACCCGTTCTACCTCGGCGTCTACGTCGCCTGGTACGCGGCGGTCGCGCTCCTCGTCCGCGACCGGCTGCACGGCCTGCCACGCAGCGTGCTGGCTCGACGGCGTCGTTGCCGTCCTCGCGGGAGGTGCCGTCCTCGGGGTCTGGTACACCAGCACGATCCGCGCGCAGCTCGGCGGATCCACCCTGAGCGTCCTCGTCACGACGGCGTACCCGGTCCTTGACGTCCTGCTGCTCCTCCTCGCCGTCTTCGGTCTGGTGCTCCTCGGCTCTCGCGCCCCACGACCGCTCTGGTGGTTCGCTGCGTCGATGATCGTGGCGGCCTTCACCGACCTCGCGCTCTGGCAGCGCGTCGCGGAAGGCGGCGAGATCCGGGCGTCGTGGTTCTCGGTGCTCTGGCCCCTGAGCCGTGGCCTGCTCGCCGTCGCGGCCTGGGTACCGGCCCCGGAGCGCGCCCGACGAAGGCCGGCGCTCGCCGTCCTCCTCGTGGCGCCGGCCGCGAGCCTGCTTGCCGCCGGTGGCGTGCTCGTCTGGGCGGCACGGCACGAGGTGCCGGCGGCGGCCGTCGTGATGGCCGGGGCGGCACTGGTGGGGGTGCTCCTGCGGCTGACCACCACCGTCACCGAGACGGGCCGGATGATGGACGCCCAACGCGTCGCCGCGACCGACGAGCTCACCGACCTGCCGAACCGCCGCGGGTTCGGCGTCGGGGCGACGCGGGTGATCGCCTCAGCGAGCGTCGAGCGCCCGGGCGCCCTGCTGATGCTGGACCTCGACGGATTCAAGGAGGTCAACGACTCGCTCGGCCACCACGCCGGCGACCGGCTGCTCGCCGACATCGCCGACCGCATCCGTGACACCCTGCGCTCCCCCGAGGACGTCCTCGGGCGGCTGGGCGGTGACGAGTTCGCCCTCATGCTGCCGCGCGTGACGCCGCGACGAGGCGGAGCGCGTCGCGCTCCGCCTCGCGACGGCCCTGCGGACCCCGTTCGTGATCGACGGGGTCCGGGTGCAGAGCGCGGCGAGCATCGGGATCGCCCTGGTTCCCGAGCACGGCACCGAGCTCTCGCTCCTGCTGCGGCGGGCGGACATCGCGATGTACCGCGCGAAGGTGGAGCGCCTCGGCCACACGACGTACGACGGCGAGCGCGACCACGAGGGCGAGGACCGCCTGCACCGGGTCGCGGAGGTCCGGCAGGCGGTGGAGGGCGGCGAGCTCGTCCTGCACTACCAGCCGAAGGTCGCCCTGCCCGCGGGCGAGGTGGTGGCCGTCGAGGCGCTCGTCCGCTGGGACCGGCCCGGCCACGGGCTGGTCTTCCCCGACGACTTCCTCCCGCTGGTCGAGGATGCCGGGCTGATGCCCGCGCTGACCACCGTCGTGCTCGAGGCGGCAGTCGCCCAGGCGCCGGCTGGCGCGACGCAGGGCGTCGCGCTCCCGGTGGCCGTCAACCTCCCGAGCGCGGCCGTGGTCGACGAGGCCCTCCCCGAGCGGGTCACCGAGCTGCTGGCCCGGCACGGGCTCCCGGCCCTGCTGCTCCAGATCGAGATCACCGAGGAGGCGCTGCTGAGGGACCGCCCACGCGCCCAGGGAGTGCTCGCTCGGCTGCGGCAGATCGGCATCCGGATCTCGATCGACGACTACGGCTCCGGGTACTCCTCGCTCGCCTACCTCCGCGAGCTCACCGTCGACGAGATCAAGCTCGACAAGTCGTTCGTCTTCCCGATGGCCGACGACGCACGCGCGGCCTCGATCGTCCGGTCGACGATCGAGCTCGCGCACGCGCTGGGCCTGGGCATCGTCGCCGAGGGCGTCGAGCACCGGGTCGCCGCGGAGGACCTCGCCGCCTACGGCTGCGACACCGCCCAGGGCTACTTCTGGACCCGCCCGCTGCCGGCAGCCGAGTTCCGCGCGTGGATGGATGCACGCCCGGCCGGGGACGACGCGGGGGGAGAGCCCCTCGACGAGCTCCCGGGATCGGTGCACGCCCGCCCCTGACCCTCGGGTGGGAATCCTCAAGTCGCGCCGTGATCCGCCGATTCCTGAGGTATGGAGCGCCCGGGGGGGCAACCGGCTGGGCCACGAGCGTCGGCCCACCCGGCGCCTCTCCGCGCGCCGGTCTGGATCCGCGCCGCGATCGTCGCGAGCATCCTCGGCTGGCTCGCCGACGTCGCCCTGATCCTCGCGTGGGGGGAAGGGCACTCCACGGCTCGCGACACCGTCCTCTACTGCGGCCTCGTGGTCACGACCTCGGCGCTCGTCGTGCTGCGGGGGGGTCCTGCGCCGTCGCGACCGGTCGGTCTGGCTGCTCCTCGGCGCAGGGATGGTGCTCGCCTCGATCGGTGACCTCACCTATTCGACGTACGTAGCGCTCCTCGACCCGGAGCCGTTCCCCTCCGTGGCCGACCCTGCGTACCTGGCGTTCTACCTCGGGGCCGTCCCGGCACTCGCCCTCCTGCTCGGACGCCGCCTGCGCGACCTCCCCCGCGGCCGGTGGATCGACGGTTTCGTCACGGTCCTCGCCATGGGCTCTCTCCTCGCCGCCTTCCTCGTCGTGCCGATCGAGAACGGGCTCGGCAGCGGTGCGGCGGCTGTCGTCGGCCTCGCGTACCCCGTCCTCGACTCGGTGCTGCTCCTCGCCGCCGCGCTCGGGCTCGTGCTTCTCGGCACGCGGGGCGAGGCCGCGCTCTGGGGGTTCTCCGGGGCGCTCGCCCTCATGGCAGGTGCCGATCTCGCGTACTGGGTCCTCGTCAGCGTCGACGGCTACCACGAGGGAACGCTCCTCGACGCCCTCTGGCCCCTGGCGAACCTGATCCTCGTCGGGGCCGCGTGGGCCCCGGCGAAGGCTCGGGCGGCGCGGTCCGGCGCGCGTACGCGGGTGCTCCTGCCGCCATCGGTGAGCCTCGCTGTCGCCGTCGGCGTACTCGTCTACGGCACCTGGCGCATCATCCCCGGCCTGTCCGTCGCTCTGGCTGCGGCCTCACTGCTCGGCGTGCTGACCCGCCTCGGGGCGACGGTCGCCGAGACGGCGCGGATGATCGACGCCCAGCACGCCGCAGCGACGGACGAGCTCACTGGCGTCACCAACCGCCGCGGGTTCATCGCCGCCGCGGCGGCTCCGCTCGCGACCTCGACCGCGGAGCACCCCGTCGCTCTCCTCATGCTCGACCTCGACGACTTCAAGAGGGTCAACGACACCCTCGGGCACCAGTCCGGGGACCACCTGCTCGCCGAGGTGGCCGACCGGCTGCGCGACTCGCTCCGTTCGCCCGACGACGTCCTCGGCCGGCTGGGCGGGGACGAGTTCGCACTGCTGCTCCCCGAGGCCGACAGGCACGGCGCGGAGGTGATCGCCGCCCGGATCACGGCAGCGCTCGCAGCTCCCTTCCTCATCGACGGGGTGGCGGTGGCCTCCGGCGCCAGCATCGGCATCGCGGTCGCACCGAGCCACGGCCGGGGGCTCTCGGAGCTCCTCGGGCGCGCCGACCGTGCGATGTACCGGGCCAAGACCGGACGCCTCGGGCCGCAGGTCTACGAGGAGCAGCCGGACGACGACGGGGTCGCCATAGCACGCAGCGAGCGAGACTCGCCCCCCACTGCGATCGACACCGCGGAATCCTTCATCCCCGCCCCGACCGCGCGGAAGATGTAGCGATGGCACCGTCCCTCGAGCGCCGCCGGCGCCCCGGCTCGGCGCAGGCCACGGACGCGCAGCCGGCCTGGGTGACGCGAAGCATGCTCACGCTCGGGGTCGGCTGGCTCGTCCTCGTGGGGGCTGCTCCTTGGCTTGGGGCCGGGAGACAACGTCGTCCGCGACGTCGTCCTCTACACGGCCCTCACGCTCGGCGCGGGCGTACTCACCGCGCTCAGGGCGGTGTCCGTCCGCCGTGGGCGGCTGGCCTGGCTGACGCTGGGCGTCGGCCTCGTCCTCATGTCGGCCGGGGATGCCGTCTACTCGATCGGTGCGGGGAGCCTGCCCCAGGACGGCGCGCCCGCGCTCGCCGACGGGTTCTACGTGGCCTTCTACCTCGCCGTCTACGTCGCCGTCGCCCTCCTCGTGCGCGACCAGGTGCGCGACACCCCGTGGTCCGCGTGGCTCGACGGCTTCATCGCGGCGCTCGCCCTCGGCGCCGGTCTCCTCGCGATCGTGACGTCGCGGCACGGGTCCTCCCTGGAGGGGACCTCGGGCTCGAGCCTCGCCTACCCGCTGGCGGACACCGCGCTCATCGCGATGGTCGTCTTCGGCCTGGTGCTCGTCGGGCGGACGGGCCGTCCGGTCTTCTGGTGGTTCGTCGCCTCGCTCGTCCTCATGGCGAGCGCCGACCTCCTCTACGCCGACCGCGCCGACCGCGGCGTGTACGTCCAGGGGACGTGGATCGACGCGTTGTGGCCCCTGGCAGCCATCGGCCTGGCCGTCGCCGCCTGGCGGCCCTCGCCGGACGGCTCGCGTCGACGCGCCTCGCAGGTGATGTTCCTCGTGGCCCCGGTGGGCAGCCTCGCGCTCGCCACCGCCGTGCTCGTCCAGGCGACTACGGGTCCCGCCCAGGGCGCTCCGGTCGCGATGGCCGCTGCGGCGATCTCGCTCGTCGGCGTCCGGATGGCGGCGTCGGTCGCGCAGGCCGCTCGCCTGGCCGACGCCCGTCGCATCGCCGCGACGGACGAGCTCACCGGGCTGCCGAACCGCCACGGGTTCGTCGCCGCGGCCGCCACTGCGTTCGACGACGACGCCACCGCCTGGTGCGCCCTGCTCGTGATCGACCTCGACGGGTTCAAGGAGGTGAACGAGAGTCTCGGGCACGAGGCGGGCGACCGGGTGCTCGCCTCGGTAGCGCGGCTCCTGCAGGAGTCGCTCCGCTCACCTCGCGACATCATCGGGCGCCTCGGCGGCGACGAGTTCGCGCTGCTCCTTCCCGCGACGGACCGTCGCGGGGCGGACAACGTCGCTCGACGCATCCATGCAGCGCTCAGCACCCCCGTGACGGTCGACGGCGTCCGCCTGCAGGTCGCCGCGAGCATCGGGAGCGCGACCTCCCCGGACGACGGCACCGACCTCTCGTCCCTGCTCCGCAGGGCGGAGATCGCGATGAACAGGGCGAAGTCGGCCCGGCTCGGCGACGCGGCGTTCGACGAGCGCATCGACCGCGACGGCGAGCACCGCCTCCAGCAGATCGGCGAGCTCCGCAGCGCGATCGACGACGGCGAGCTCGTCCTGCACTACCAGCCGAAGGTGAGCCTCCGCACCGGGCACGTGGTCGCGGTCGAGGCGCTCGTGCGCTGGGACAAGCCGGGCCACGGCCTGGTGCTCCCCGACGACTTCCTCCCGCTCGCCGAGGCCGCCGGGCTGATGCCGGCACTGACGGCGTTCGTCCTGGAGGAGGCCGTCGCCCATGCCGCGCAGGGCGCACGGGAGGGCGGGCACCTGCCCGTGGCGGTCAACCTCCCGACGAGCGCCATCGTCGACGCGGGCCTGCCGGAGACGATCCGTGCGGTGCTGGCGCGACATGGCGCCCCGTCCGGCCTGCTCCAGATCGAGATCACCGAGGAGGCGCTCCTCCAGGATCGCGCCCGGGCCCGCGCCGTCCTCGCGACGCTTCGCGGCGACGGGATCTGGGCGTCCATCGACGACTACGGCTCGGGCTACTCCTCCCTGGCCTACCTGCGCGAGCTCACGGTCGACGAGGTCAAGCTCGACAAGGACTTCGTCATGCCGATGGCCGATGACCCGCGGGCGGCCGCGATCGTGCGCTCGACGATCGACCTGGCACATGCGCTCGGCCTGTCCATCGTCGCGGAGGGCGTCGAGGACGAGCGGGTCGCCTCGATGCTTTCCGAGTACGGCTGCGACACCGCCCAGGGGTACTACTGGACCCGTCCGCTGGCGGCGGACCAGCTCCATCTCTGGCTGGCCGATGCCGACACGCCCGCCCTGGCCGGCCTCGCGGAGCCCGCCGGACCCTGACTGGTCCAGCGGGCCCGCGTGCTGTCAGACGCGGACGGCCACCGGCGGTGCCTCGTCCGCCACGACCTCGTCCGTCGACCCCTCTGCCCGTCCGCGCCGGAAGCTCACGGCAGAGCGGCCCGAGTCGAGCTGCCAGGTGAACCAGAAGAGGAACGGCACGGCGGCGACGAGGTTGACGACGCCCCAGGCGTGCAGGACGTCCTCGTCGAACCATGAGGTGGTGTCCATCGTCTGCGGGAAGACGTCGAGGACGGCCCGCAGCAGCAGGTGGGTCGGCGAGGGTGTAGATCCGCGCGGTGATGTAGAGCTCAGGGCGCTTCTTGAACACCGGGTAGAGCTCGGCTGCGAGCAGGATGCAGACGCTCGAGCCGAAGTAGAGCGGCGACTCGGCGTAGACGAACGCGGCGTTCCACGACGTGTAGAGCAGGTTCCAGCCGACCGTCGTGTAGGCGATGAGGTCCGTGCCGTTCGTCCGAGTGATCGTCCAGAACTTCGGGACGTAGGGGATGGTCACGCACAGCACGACCCCGGCGAGCGCGTTGGCGTAGTTGCCGAGCTGGAGGTCCTTGACGACGGCCTCGGAGATGTTGAGGAAGAGGATCCCGTAGAAGAACCAGACGAACCTCGGCGAGCGCAGGGTGTCCCAGACGCGACCGGTGCGCTGCTCGTGGACGGCGACGCGAGAGAGCCCGACGACGATCGTCGGCAGGATCACCGAGAGGATCTTGAACCACCGGAACCAGCCCTCGACGTTCCCGCTGAGGATCCAGATCGGGAAGGTCAGCAGGCTCGCCGCCCAGAACCACGCCGAGGCGCGCGGGTGCTTGCGGAAGTACGACACCACCCAGAGGAGGACGACGAAGTACAGGGGCATCGCCAGGAGGTGGGGCCACCACTGGAGGGTCATGAGGGTGCTGCTCCTTCGTCGGGCACTCGACCGAAATCTAAACGGACACAACTGTCCGTTTAGATCCGAGCATGCCAGGCGCCAGACGAACCGACAGGGACCATCGGCCCGGCCCGTCCTCGCCGCCCGGGGACCTACGATGCGCGAGTGAGCCAGCGCAGCGACGCCCGTCGCAACCGCGAGGCCCTGCTGCGCGCCGCCGACGAGGTCTTCTCCGCCGACACCGTCGACGCACCGCTGCAACGCGTCGCCGAGCGCGCCGAGGTCGGCCGCGGGACCCTGTACCGGCACTTCCCCGACCGCTACGCCCTCGCCGCCGCGCTCTACGAGGAGCGGCTCGCGCGCTACGAGGCTCTCGTCGCGGAGCGCCGTGCGGACCCGGACGTCCTGCTCGTGCTGCTGACGGCGGTCACCCAGGACCAGGGCCGGATCCCCGGGCTCTTCCGGCTGATCTTCAGCGACGAGGCGGGGCGGGGTTACCTCGACACGCTCTGGGACCGCTCGATCCGGCTCTTCGCCGAGCCGCTGAGCGTCAGCCAGGCGGCAGGCGTCGTGCGTGCCGACCTCTCGGTCGACGACCTGCTCATGGTCGTCGGCATGGTCTACGGAGTCGTCAACAGCCCGGCCGGGCTCCTCGGCCCGGCGTCCGTGAGACGCGCGCTCGAGCTCGTGCTGCAGGGGCTGACGCCATGACGCACCCCTCGGCCGGCCGGGGCGGACATGTCATCGTGCACGGCCTCGAAGGGCTGGGGCTGCGCGTCGTCGAGCACCTGGTCGCCCTCGACCTCGAGGTCGTCGTGGTCGACGACGGTGCACGGCCGGGCGCCGTCCAGGCGGCGACGGCCCTGGGCGCCACCGTCATCCCGCACCACGACGGCGCGGCCGCCGCGCTGAGCGCGGCCGGGCTGCGCGACGCACGCGCCGTGGTGTGCCTGTCCTCGACCGACCTGGGCGCGCTCGAGACAGCACTGCTCGCCCGACGACTGCGCCCCGAGCTGCACCGTCGTCGCCCAGATCCGCAACCCGGCCGTCGCGCGAGCCGTCCAGGCCGATGCCGGCGTCCTGGTGCTCGACGTCGCGACGATCGCCTCCCCGGCGATCGTCGAGGCCTGCCTCGGCGAGCGCGGGCACGGGCTGCTCGTCGCGGACGAGGTCGTGCAGGTGCGCACCGTCGCCGCCCCGCACGACGGCCTGCTCCGGGACCTCTTCGGCGAGGTCCTCGTGCCGCTGTCCGTCGAGCACTCAGACGGTCTGGGCGAGCCGGAGATCTGCCCTGGCCGCGACCTCGCCGTCCGGGCGGGAGATGCCGTGAGCCTGCTCGGGCCGGCGGCGGCCTGGGACGAGCTCAGCCCGAGCCGGGGCGAGCCGGCCGAGCCCGCCCGCCCGAGATACCGCCGGGCACGGACGAGCGGCACCGGCCGGATCGCCACGATCCGCCGCTGGAGCCGTGTCCTGTCGCAGGCCACCGACACGCGCCTGCGGCGAGCCCTCGCCGCTCTCCTGGTGCTCGCGACGACGTCGATCGTCGTGCTGCTGATCGGGTACCGGGAGCCCGACGGCACCCGCATGTCACCTCTCGACGCGATGTACTTCACCGCCGAGACCATCAGCACGATCGGCTACGGAGACTTCAGCTTCCGCGAGCAGCCGAGCTGGCTGCGCGCCTTCGCGGTGATGCTCATGCTCAGCGGTGCGGTGCTCGCGGCGCTGACGTTCGCGCTGCTCACCAACATGCTCGTCTCGCAGCGGCTCCAGGAGTCGCTCGGCCACGGGCGCGTGACGGGGCTGCGCGGGCACGTGATCATCGTGGGGCTCGGCTCGCTCGGCGTGCGCGTGGCCGAGTCGGTCGCGGCGACCGGCACTCCCGTGGTCGTCGTGGAGACGGACGAGGACAACCGCTACCTGGCCCAGGTGCGCGCGCTCGGCGCGAAGGTGGTGCTCGGCGACGCGACGCTCGCGAGGACCCTCGAGCGCGTCAACCTCGCCCAGGCGCGCGCCGTGGCCGTGCTGACCTCCGACGACCTCACGAACCTCGAGGTCGCGCTCGCCGTCCGCGACGAGCTCGGCGAGCGGACCGACCTCGCGCTGGCCCTGCGGCTCTTCGACCGTCGGCTCGCCGCCACGGTGCGCAAGGCCTTCGGCTTCACCCATGTGCGCTCGACGGACGAGCTCGCGGCACCGTGGTTCGTCGGGGCGACGCTCGGCCTGGAGGTGCTCGGCACCTTCTACTCCGGTGACGTCCCGCTGCTGTACGCGCGGGTGCAGGTCACGGGCGGCGGTGGGCTCGACGGGGCACGCGTCGACGCGGTCACGGGCCGCAGCCGCGTGGTCTGGGTGCGCCACCGGGACGAGCGGGCGGTGCACCGCGTCGTCCGCCGCTGGACGACGCTCGACGCGGGCGACGAGGCCTTCGTCGTCGGGCCGCACGAGGAGCTGCTCGGGCTGCTGCGTCAGGACGCGCTGCCGTCCACGCGCTGAGGAGTCGCCGCACGAGGTCTTGACAGAAGGCCTCTCGCCTGATTGGTTAGTTACACAAGTAACCAACCAATCAACCGGAGCGCCCGTGGACGACGAACGCCCGATCTTCCTCCAGGTCGCGGAGCTGATCGGGAACCAGATCATCGACGGCGCCCTGCCCGAGGGGGCACAGGTGCCGTCGATCAACGAGCTCGCGGCGTTCCACCGCATCAACCCGGCCACCGCGCTCAAGGGCGTCAACCGGCTCGTGGACGCGGGCCTGCTCGTCAAGCAGCGCGGCATCGGGATGTTCGTGGCACCGGACGCCCAGGCCCGCCTCCTCGCCCAGCGCCGTGAGGCGTTCAGCGAGCAGTACGTGCGACCGCTCGTCGCCGAAGCAGCGAAGCTCGCCCTCAGCCCGGCGCAGCTCGCAGAGATGATCCAGAAGGAGGCAGGTCGATGACCGCCATCGTCGAGGTCGAGCACCTCACCAAGCGTTTCGGCTCGCTGGCCGCCGTGGACGAGGTCTCGTTCACGGTCCGCGAGCATGCCATCACCGGACTGCTGGGCCGCAACGGCGCCGGCAAGACGACACTCATGCAGCTGATCACCGGGCAGGAGTTCGCCACCGACGGCCGGATCCGGCTCTTCGGCGCTCCCCCGCTGGAGAACGCCGCCGTGCTGAGCAGGACCTGCTTCATCAAGGAGTCCCAGACCTACCCTGACGGCTTCAAGGGCGAGCATGTGCTGCGCGTCGCCTCCTGGGTCTTCCCGCACTGGGACGAGGCGCTGGCGCGGGACCTGGTCAGGGAGTTCCGGGTGCCCCTGAACCGCAAGATGAAGAAGCTCTCCCGCGGTCAGGCCTCGGCGATCGGCGTGGTGGTGGGCCTGGCCTCGCGCGCCGAGCTGACGATCTTCGACGAGCCCTACGCCGGTCTCGACGCCGTGGCCCGGCAGGCCTTCTACGACCGTCTGATCGCCGACTACGCGGAGCACCCGCGCACGGTGATCATGTCGACCCACCTCATCGACGAGGTCGCCGACCTGCTCGAGCACGTGCTCGTGATCGACGAGGGTCGCCTGATCATCGACGACTCCGCCGAGGACCTGCGCGGGAGCGCGACCACCGTCTCCGGCAGGCAGGCCGAGGTCGAGGCCTTCGCGCGAGGGCGTGAGGTGCTCGAGACCGGCACGCTCGGCGGCTTCTCCTCGGTCACCGTCACGGGCCTGAGCCCGGCCGAGAAGGCCGCCGCCACCCACGCGGGGCTCGACGTCGGTCCCGTCTCGCTCCAGCAGCTCGTCATCGGCCGCACGCGCGGCACCGCTCGGCAGGAGGTCGCGTCATGACCGTCATCGCTCTCCCGACCACTCCCTCGGCACCGCCGCTCCGCGGCCGGCTCTGGAACGCCCTGCGGCTGCACGCCGCGAACCCGTGGCCGACCCTCATCGTCCCGTGGCTCGTCCTGGCCGCCGTCTTCGCCCTCAACCTGTCCATCTGGTACCTCGTGACCGTGGCCGCGGGCGGCGTCGAGAACCTGGAGGGCAACGCCTTCGCCTACAACGGCGGAGTCACCTGGGTGCTCTTCTTCCTCATGGCGATGGCGATCCAGACCATGAGCCTGACCTTCCGCTTCGCGCTCGGCATCGGCATGACCCGCAGGGACTACTTCTTCGGCACCGTCGCCTACCTGTCCTTCCTCGCCGCCGCCTATGCCGCAGGGATCGCCCTCATGGCCCAGGTCGAGGGGCTCACCGACGGCTGGGGCATGGGCGGCCGCTTCTTCGCGCCGTGGTTCCTCGCCGAGCTTCCCGGCTGGGAGGTCTGGTACCTCTTCACCGTGTCCGGGTGGGGGATCGCGATGCTCGGGATCGCCCTCGGGGCGGTGTGGGTACGGTGGAAGGCGACGGGGCTCTACCTGTTCCTCGGTGCGCTCGCCGCGCTGATCGTCCTGGTGCTCTGGGCGATGACGACGACGGACTCGTGGGGGAGCCTCGGCGACTACCTGGGGAGCCACTCCCCGGCGCTCGTGGCCACCTGGACCCTGCCGGCCGCCGTCCTGAGCGGGACGATCGGGTACCTCGTGCTCCGCCGCGCGACCCCGCGAGCCTGAGACGGGAGACGACATGAGAACACTCCTCGCAGCCCTTGCCCTGAGCCTCGTCCCCCTCGCGCCGGGGAGCTCTCCCGACGAGGCGGTCGAGCTCGCCATCGACCAGGAGATGGCCGCCTCCGGCGTCCCCGGCCTGTCCTACGCCGTCGTGGCGGACGGCGAGGTCACCTCGGCCGGGGCGCGCGGAGTGGTCCGGGCCGGCGGCGACACCGCCGTCACGCCGGACACGCCGTTCCTCATCGGCTCGATCTCCAAGAGCTTCACGGCGCTGGCCGTCATGCAGCTCGTCGAGGCCGGCGAGGTCGACCTCGGGGCGGGGATCGCGCAGTACCTCGACGTCTTCTCCGGCCGACCCGCCGCTCCCGTCACGGTCCGGCAGCTGCTCAGCCACACGAGCGGCTTCTCCACCCTGCAGGGAAACAGCAACCCCGAGCTCTCCGGAGACGGGGGGAGCCAGCCGACGGATGCCCTCGAGCGCGTCGTCGCCGACCGTGCCGACGAGGCCCCGGCATACGCCCCCGGCGAGCGCTGGGAGTACTCGAACCTCAACTACCAGATCCTCGGGCGGCTGGTCGAGGTCGTGAGCGGGCAGTCGTTCCAGGACTACCTCAGCGCCCGGGTCCTCGAGCCGATCGGCATGGAGCAGAGCTTCGTCGCGGACGGCGAGGTCCACGAGGCGATGGCGAGCGGGCACACGCCGTGGTTCGGCACCAAGCGCCCGATCGCCACGGGTCCGACCGACCGCGCCACGGCGCCCCAGGGCGGAGTCGTCTCGAGCGCGAACGATCTCGCGCTGTACCTCGCGACGATGATGAACGGCCAGGACGACGTGCTCAGCGCGGCGGGCAAGGCGCAGATGATGCGGCCGGCGGGCGGGGCGGCGAGCTTCTACGGCTTCGGCTGGTTCGTGGACTCCGGCGACGGCCGGGTGTGGCACTCCGGGTCGACCCCCGGCGTCGAGACGCTCGCGACGATGCTCCCCTCGCGGTCGACGGCGGTGGTCGTGCTCGTCGACGGCGGCAGCGGGGTCGGCTTCGGCGAGACGAGCCGGCTCCGGGACGCCGTCACCGCCGCAGCGCTGGGGCTCCCGGAGGTCAGCGCGGACTCCCGCCTCCCGCAGAAGGCGCTGTTCCTCGGCCTGGTGCTCCTGCCGATCGTCTACCTGGGCGCCATGGTCTGGGCCTGGCGTCACCGCGCCGCGATCCGCGCCAAGACGGGCATCGCCGGCCGGTTCAGCCTGTGGTTCCCGCTGCTGACCACGGGCGTCGCGGCCTGGGTGATCCTCGGCCTGGTGCCACGGCTCTTCGGCTCCCCGCTGGCCAACCTCCAGCTGTACGTGCCCGACTTCGTGCTGGCGCTCGTCGCGACGGCGGTGACGGGAGTGCTGTGGGCCGCCTTCCGGCTCGGGGTGGCCTACACCGGCCGGAAGCAGGACGGCCCGTACGCTGACGGCACCCGTCGAGAGCTGGGAGCGCAGACATGACCCGCACCACGACCGCCCACCTGTTCAGCTCCGTCAACGGAGTGGTGGAGAACCCGAACCTCTTCCAGTTCGACGCCTTCGGGCCCGAGGAGGGCGAGCTGATGGGGCGCACCATCGGCCCGGTCACCGACGTCGTCATCGGCAGCACGCTGTGGACGGAGTGGTCGGAGTACTGGCCCGGCGCCGATGACCCGTTCGCCCAGTGGATCAACCCGGTGCGCAAGCACGTCCTCTCCTCGACCCTGCCGGCCGAGCTGCCGTGGAACAGCACCCTGGTCACGGGTGACCCGCTGGCGTACGTCCGGGACCTGCGCGCCGGGGACGGCGGGCCGATCAGCGTCGTCGGCGGGGTGCAGACCATCCGGTCGCTGTTCACCGCCGGCCTGATCGACGCGCTGACCCTGACGGTGCACCCGGTCGTGACGAACGAGGGCCGACGGCTCTTCGACGAGAGCGTTCCCCTCACCCGGCTTCGCCTCGTGGACAGCCAGGTCACCAGCGCCGGCAACGCGATCCTCACCTACTCCTTGCGCGCCTGAGCCGGTCGCAGGTGGCAGTCAGGCCTCGTCCGGCCGCCGCACGTCCTGCACGACCTCGTTGCGGCGCAGGAACCAGGGCCTGAACGGTGGGTCGAACCGGGCGAACCTCGCGACGCCGACGGGCACGAGACCGGCGTCGGTGATCGCCGCCCCGAGGTCGGCGAGATGCCGCCGGTAGGCGGGCTCCGACCACCGGCCCGAGTAGCGGGTGGCCGCGGCGAGTCGCTCCGGCACCGCGCGGATCCGCACCGTCGGGTCGGACGGGACGGGAGCCGTCTCGGCCGTCATCGACGCGGGGAGCACGAAGGCGACGACGTGCTCCCCGGTGGACGTCTCGGTCTGGACCACGGGAGCGGTCATGGCGACCTTCTCGGGAGCGGCGACCTCCTGGACCACGGGTGCCGTCATGGCGATCGACGTCGTCGAGCGGTTCCGCCCGGAGATGTAGCCGAACAGCGCGCCGAAGGCCCGGTTCCCCGCGCCCTCGAACGATCCGCGGACGCTGACCTCCGCGACGACATGCGCCGGGTAGCGCCGCAGCTCGAACCCCAGGTGCTGCTCGACCACGTCGTAGGGCTGCTGCTCGGTCATGACTGCGACGCTACGCACGCTGCGACCGGTCCGCTCGCCCAGCGGCCCTCGGCACCCGTCCGGCTCCGCGCGAGGCACGAGGTACCGGCGAGCTCGGTCACACCCGGTCCGCCCCGCACGTCAGGGTGGTGAGGGACCGAGGTGGAAGGGTGAGCACCGTGGACCGGACGGACGCATTCGAGGCCGAGCGGCCGCGGCTCGTGGGGATCGCGAGCCGCGTCCTCGGCGACCATGCCGAGGCGCAGGACATCGTGCAGCAGTCGTGGCTGCGGCTGCACGCGACCGACGCCGAGATCGACAGCCTGCCCGCCTGGCTGACGACGGTGACCACCCGGCTGTGCCTCGACCGGCTCCGCTCCCGGACGCCCGTACCCGTGGAGTCCGTCGAGCCCGAGGGTGCCTCCGGCGACCCGGCCGACGACATCGCGCTCGCCGACACCGTCGGCCTGGCCCTGAACGTCGTGCTCGACCGGCTCTCCCCGCGTGAGCGCGTCGCCTTCGTGCTCCACGACAGCTTCGGCTTCGAGTTCCCGACGATCGCGGCGCTGCTCGACACGACGCCGGCGGCCGCGCGCAAGCTCGCCTCGCGGGCACGGGCCAAGGTCACCCAGCCCTCTCCCGAGGACGGCCTGGCCGACTGGGAGGTCGTCGACGCGTTCATGGCGGCGGCCAGGAACGGTGACTTCGACCGGCTGCTCGCCCTGCTCGCCCCCGATGCGACCGTGAGCGCCGACGACGCCGCGATCCTCGTCGGCACGCCGCCGCGGATCGACGGCCGCGAGGAGGTGGCGACCTTCTTCAACGGAAGCGCCAAGGCCGCCCTGCCGGTCTTCGTCGGCAACCGGCCCGCGAGCGCCTGGTTCCACCTCGGCGCGGCCAAGGTCGTCTTCGACTTCACGATCGGCGACGGCCTCGTCCGAGCGATCACGTTCCGCGCCGCACCGGAGGTGCTCGAGCGGGTCGTCCGCCGCGACGGAGGTCACCCCCACGGCTGAGCCGGTCACACCTGCGCGCTGCCGAGCGTCAGGAGGTCGAGAACGACGGACGAAGGAGACGACGATGAAGACCATGACCTGCCGAGACCTCGGAGGGCCCTGCGAGCTCGCCCACCACGGGCAGAGCGCCGACGAGGTGATCAACGCGCAGGACCGCCACCTCAAGGAGGCGGAGAAGGCCGGCGACGCGAGCCACCAGGAGGCACGTGACGCGATGAAGAACCGCTGGCGGCACCCCAAGAAGTCGATGGGCTGGTACCGCGAGATGAAGCAGGTCTTCGCCGAGCGCGCCGAGGACTGAGCCCGCGGGCGCCGCGACGACGGCCCGCACCACGCCGGTCAGTGGCTGTGCGGCACGCCCTGCTCGTGCAGGCGCTCGTGCTCCTCGCGAGCGGCCTGCCGGGCCGCGACCCGGGCGGCGACGTCCGCACGGCGCAGGGGCGGCACCGTCGTCGGCGGGTTCCGGCGCGCGGGGAGGTCGGCGAGGACCTGGAGGGTCGCCACGGCGACTGCCTCGACCGCGGCGTCGAACGCCTCGCGCGTCACATCGGTGACGGTCGTGAGGCCCGTGACCTTGCGGACGTACTGCACCGCAGCGGCCTGGATCTCCTCAGTGGTGGCGGGCGGCTCGAGCCCGCGCAGGGTGGTGATGTTGCGGCACATGGCTCGACGCTACGCGAGCCGGGCGGCTACGCCTCGAACCTCGTCCACTGCCCCTCGGAGACCACCTCGACGGAGCCGTCGACGACCTTGATGGCCGTCTGCTCGTCGATGGCGTAGGCCGGGACGCCGAGGTCGGCGGCCCACCGCTCTGCGTCGGCCAGGGTGTTCGTCGGGAAGGCGTCCAGGTGCGGGAAGATCGAGAAGTCGACGACGCCCAGGGTGCGGTCGTCCGGCGCGGACGGCCACTCGACGAAGGACTCCCCGATCCGGGGCGTCATCACCATGCTCCCGGCGCTCACCCCCACCCAGACCGTGTCGGGCAGCGACGGCAGCAGGTCGGCCAGCCCGGACTCCCGCATCCAGTGGCACAGGTACGTCGCGTCGCCGCCGTCGACCAGGAGCACGTCGGCCTCCCGGACCCAGGGGACCCATCGCTCCGCGCCGATGGTGGGCAGCGCGGTGAGCTCGAGGACGCCGAGCGACGCCCAGCCCAGGCCGGACAAGTGCCGGAACTCGGGCTCGGCGGCCATGAAGCCCCGCACCGATGCCGGGCCGCACATCGGGTGACCCCACTGCGCCGTCGGGATGCAGAGGCGTGGCACTCGGCGATCGGCTTGCCCAGAAGCTCGCACGAGCGCCGAGTGGATGCTCGGGTTCGTCACGCCGCCGGACGTGAGCAAGAGCTTCATGGCGCCTCCACGGGTGCGCTGGTGGGGTGGGTGCCGCGGCGCGACTACCGGGGCCGACGCCCGCTCACGGACGCCAAGACGCTCCAGCTCGCCCCCTCACGCCCGAAGTGCAGCTCCGTCCACTGACGCGAGCCGGGGACGGGAGCCCCGGGGGCCGGGGCCCGCGGGAGGTCGTCGAGAATCGTCCCGAGGTCCGGGTAGGTCCTGGCGGACACGCCGATGAGGTCGTCGTCGTCGCGCCAGCGCCACGGCGCGAGCAGCCCGAGGACCCCGCGGTTGCGTCGGTCGGCCAACGACGGCTCGTTCGCGGCCAGCCAGATCGTGTCCACGGTCGGGCGCCCGCCACCGTCGAACACCGCTTGCGCGGCTCGGCGGATGCTCCCGACGAACACCTCCCGGTCCCGCTGGCGCATGCCCTCCGTCGACTCGTCGAACTCGATCGCGCGCATGGCATAGGCGAAGTACGGGTCGCTCGCACTGATGGAGGCCACCGGGAGGTCGAGCTCGGCGCGATCGGTCACGCCGAAGAGGTCGTCGGTCGCCGGCCGAGGCACTCGCGCCAGGTCCACCCGGTGCAGCTCGACCTCGACCCGGCCGGACGGGGCGGTGATGGCGGCGATCTGGAACTCCCCTTCGTCCCCGCTCCGCTCCTGGGCGACATCGACCCGGACCACGAGGTTCATCACGACGGTGACCATCGTTCGATGCTGTCGCGGCCCGTGCCTGAGGTCAACCCGTCTCGGCGAGCGGGGGCAGGGGGACCCTCACCCCTGCCGTGCCACGCGACCCGGCAGCGTCAGCGCAGCACGGCGGCGACCGCGCTGATCTCGACCAGTGCGCCCGCCACGCCCAGTCCCGCCACGAAGGCCGCCGTGACCAGCGCAGGCTCGTCCGAGGCGAGCACGGACGCGATCGCCCCGTAGCCCGCCGCGAGGTCGACGCCCTCGACGAAGAGCACCGTCCACTGCACGACGTCGCCGAGGCCGGCCCCCGCGGCGTCGAGCGCCGTCGTGACATTCGCGAGGGCCCGGGCGGACTGCACGGCGACGTCGCCCTCGCCCACGAGCGAGCCGTCGGCGTCGACGGCGTTCTGGCCGCCGACGTAGATCGTCGTCGCGCCGGGCGGAACGATCGCCACGTGGCTGAAGGCGGGGCTGCGGACGAGCCCCTCGGGGCGCAGTCGACGGATCTCTTCCATCCCCCGATGGTGACACCCGGGTCGGTAGCGTGACAGCCATGCCCCTGAAGCTCGAGAACGTCGGCATCGCCGTCCGCGACCTCGAGGCGACGATCGCCTTCTTCACCGATCTCGGGATGACCGTCCTCGGCCGCGACACGGTGAGCGGTGAGTGGGCCGACACCGCGGTCGGCCTCGACGGCAACCACGTGAAGATCGCCATGCTCCAGACGCCCGACGGCAACGGCCGCCTCGAGCTCTTCGAGTACCGGCACCCCGAAGCGATCGAGACGGCACCCACGCGACCGAACGAGATCGGCATGCACCGCGTGGCCTTCTCGGTCGACGACCTCGACGAGGCCCTCGAGATCGCCGCGGCGCACGGCTGCCACCCGCTCCGCGGCGTCGCGACCTACGAGGACGTCTACAGGCTCACCTATGTCCGCGGGCCCAGCGGCATCATCGTCATGCTCGCGGAGGAGCTCAGGAAGGGCTGAGCTCGGCTAGCACGGGAGAGGGAATCGGGCTCGGTCTCGGGTGCGCGGAACGCGTCTGCCGCGGTCGGCGGAGCCGCGCGGGGTGCAGGCACTGGGCGCCTCCGGGCCCCGGCCGCAACACCCCGCGGCCTGGGCAGAGCCTCACGACGCCCCCTACGCGATTGCGGCGTGAAATGCCACGCTGCCATCTGCTCGCTCATGCCGATGAGCGTGAACTCGAGAAGCGCCACCATTGAGCGGCGAAGGCCCGCTCCTTCGGCCGCCTCGGCGAGGGGTCTCAACGCCGTGGGGTTGGGACGGAGCCTCCGCGGCCGCGGTCCTGGGTGTGCCGACGCGTTCCGTCGGCAACCTGCGAGGATCCCGACATGGCGACCTACGGTGCGGATTACCTAAGACGGCTCCTTGAGGCGGTCGAGGAGTTCGAGCGCGCGTTCGAGTCTTGGCTGGAGACGCAGGTGGAAGGCGACCACATGTCCTCCCGCGGGATGTTCCCTACGGTGTGGCCGCGTGAGGGCGTCACGCCAGCGCAGGCGCGCCCGCTTGAGCTGGCGGTAGCAGAGGCCGCCGGCGCCGCTGCGCGGGCAGTAGCGGTCACTGGCGCGTACATCGGTGTCGTGGGACTCGGGCCACTCGACCCCATCGCGAACTGGGCTCTGATGTCGGCGCCGAAGGCGCTCTTGGCTCCGTCAGACATCCGATCGACAGCAGCCACGATTCGGGGCCGGCTGCGGTCGATGATTGCCGACGCCGAAGCCGACGAGTCCGATCTGCCGGCGTTCGCCCCCGCCCAGCTCCACCCGACGATCTGGGCGGCGGCCGCCAATCACTGGACGACCCACCAATACCGGGTGGCGGTCCGCGAGGCAGCCGAGGCGCTGACCGTGCACTGGAAGACGAAGGTCGGCCGCAACGACGTCGACGACACTGTGTTCTGGCAGCAGACCCTCTCCGTCGGAGAACCGACACCGGAAGCACCGAAGCTGGTGTGGCCCGGCGACGCGACGGACAAGACCGTCAAGAGCATGCGTGGCGGCCTGAACCAGCTCGCAACTGGCCTCAACCTGACCGTTCGGAACGTGACTACGCACACCCGCACGAACCTGAGCGAGCAGGAGGGCATGGAGCGGCTCGCCGCTTACAGCTACTTCGCTCGGCTCCTGGACGAGTGTGACTTGCTCCGAGCAGACGGCACCGACGACATCTCGGGTGAACCACTCGGGCGCACCTAACGACACACCCACGATCGAGGACCCTTTCGTAGGTGGAGGTTGGCACGGAGTCCGGCAACGGTTGCATGACCGTCGCGGCCAGACGACGGGTGCCCGTGGGCGGTCAACCGTCTAGGTGTCCGGTCATAGCCGCGTTGAGGGCGGCCACGCTCGCCCGCATCTGCCGCGTTGAGGGCGGCTACGCTCGCCCGCATCTGCCGCTGTCCGGCATGGCGGCATCTCGCCGGTACGGTCAGGAACGTGCGACGCGACGACCTGCCGGAGGTGCACCTGCAGAACCTGGCGGCCGAGGATGCGGTGATCCTCGCTGGGTGGGGAACCGACCGCGTCTTCTGCGAGCACGCAGGCTGGTCACCAGGCACCGGCACTCCCGATCGCATTGCCTGGTGGGCAGCCCTGATAGCTCAGCCACCGGCCGGCTTGATCCGCGTGGCCGCGCGGGTCCACGGCGAGGTCGTCGGGTACGTCGACCTGCACGGAGACACAGCCGACCGGCGCGAGCTGGGCTTCGTGGTCGGTCGGCGCGAACGCTGGGGTCAGGGACTGGGGACCGCGGTCGCACGCGCTGGTCTGGCATACGGGTTCGAGGTCCTGAGACTGCGCACGATCTGGGCCGAAGCCGTCGACGCCAACCACGCCTCGGTGGCCATCCTGCGCACAATCGGAATGCGCGAGATCCATCGAGGCCAGGACGCGGAGTTCTTGGGAACCCCGAGCTTCTACCGTCGCTTCGAGATCGACGACGCTGAATTTGCCGCCTTTTCGAGGTGAGGGCCGAGGCGCCGCGTCGCCGAGGTGCGCCCCGCCCCATTGGATTGCCGCGTGATCAAGAGGGACTGCGACAGGACGTGACCACGGCAAGATGTGGGCATGACCGTCACCTTCGTGCCCGGATCTGGACGTGACGGCGCCGCGGCCTGGCCCGAGCAGTCCTCGGATCGTCTTGGCGAAGAGGTCCGCCCGGTCTTCCTGAACTCGGGCGTCCAGGGGGTGCCGGCTACAGCGGTGATCGAAGCACTGGGCGCGGACGGCGGGCACGTGGTCGCCCACTCGTCGGGCGCGGTAGCGGCGACGCTCGCAGCGGCCGCCAGTCCCGGGCTCGTGCGCTCGCTCGTGCTGTTCGAGCCGGCCTGCTTCGCCCTCGCTCGCGGCGGCGAAGAGGTCGAACGCCACGTCAGCCAGATGATCCCGGTCTTCGAGGACGCGAGTGAGGCCGCCGTGAGTGATGGCGAGTTCGCGGCCCGCTTCCTCACCGCTTTGGGGGCCGAACCGCCGTTCCCGCCCGAACCCGCGCTCTCGGCGATGGGCCAGCGGGTGCGGGCCGTGCCGCCGCCGTGGGACTACGCATCCGACACGTCGTTCGTCTCTGCCGTGCGGACGCTGGTGATCACGGGGGGTTGGAACGCCCTCTACGACGAGGTCGCGGCGGCACTGGTGGAAGCCGGCGCACGGCACGTGGTGCTCGCCGGCTACGAGCATCGGCCCCAGGACCACGAGCAGGCTTCCCGGATCCTCCTTGAGCATTGGTTGGGCTCGAGGTCCGGCGGACATTCGCAGTAGCCACCGTCGCTGAGCCGGTCGCGGCTCGGGACCATCGTCGGGCTCGGCCAGCCCCCGAGGAGCTCAGGCGGGGCGGGCGAGGACGATGACCTCGGGACTGGTCGGGGTGACGGGGCTGCGGTCCCAGTCGCCGTACCAGCCCTCGATCCGGAATCCCGAGGCGACGAGGTGGTCGCGCAGCTGGTTCGGGTCGATGAAGCGCAGGGTGCAGCGGCTTGTCCGCAGGGTGCCGGTGCGCTGGGCGAGTGTCGCGGACGTGAAGGTCACCAGGTCCGTCGCGTCGTGGCGGGGATCGGCCACCCAAGTCTCGAACGGTTCTCCGTCGGGCGAGTTGATCTGGGCCCGGGTGCGGGACTCGGTCCAGCCCTCCCACTCGCGTGGTCCGGGGTTGCGGGTCTCGAATGCGAGCAGGCCGTCCGGCTCCAGATGCTCGCGGAAGCGGCGCAGGGCGGCCAACACCGACGCGTCGTCAAGCAGCGTCTGGAAGGCGTGCCCGGTCATCGTCACCAGATCGAAGCGGCGTCCCAGGTCCAGGGTCTGCGCGGCAGCCGAGACCCACTCGATGTCGGCGCGCTTGCCGCGGGCGACGGCGAGCATGCCAGGCGCCGGATCGACCCCGACCAGGACCCCGCGATGGCCGACCTCGCGGGCGCGCACCAGACGGGTGCCGGTGCCGCAGCCGACATCCAGGACCGAACCGGCGACCAGGTCCAGGGAGAGGTAGAAGTCGTCCTGGTGGTGCCAGGGGCACTCGGCGTCGTAGAGCCGGGCAAGGCTGAGGTCGGAGTAGCCCTCATCGACATGCACGACCGGTTCCGTCATGCCGCTGAACCTTGCCCGTGGCGAGGGCTCCCAGGCAAGAGGTTTGACGCCTTCCAGGAGGCCCGGGCGGGCTGGCCGGTTCACGACCTGACGGCGCGCAAGTCCCGGACCCGGCCGCCGCACGAGCCCGCCACCACCGGTGCCCCAACCAATGGATCCGGCTGCCGGCGGTAGGGAACCACGCGCGCCGAAGGAGGTCCGAGGATGCACGCACATGCCGCACTGGGGGCGGCTACGCTCGCCCGGTCATGCCGCAATGAGATTGTCAGGTGGGTAGGGCCGCAAGGACGAGGTCGTGGTCCCATTCGCGGGTGAGGACCGACTGGAGCCCTGAGTCGGTGCTGGCCACGCAGAAGGGGGTGGCGTCGGGGTCGGTGACCGCCAGACTCACCGGCGCCGCGAACACCTCCCACGGCGGGAGGGCGTTCGCCAGCCGCCCTTCCAATGTGAGATTGACGTACTCGGGCGCCCACCAGGAATCGAACGCCCGCTTCAGGTCGTCGGCATGAACGCCCACCCACACGCCGAAGGTGACGGTGTGGCCCCCAGTCAGCTGGACCGGAAGGAGCGCCCTGACGAAGGCGCCGAGCTCGGGGACCATCATCATCACGGCCGCGTTTGGGTCCTCGTGGGTCTTCCACGTCCCCTGTGCGCGGTCCTGCTCCGAAGCCCGGAGGACCGGATCTGGGAGACGGAACCGCACCTGCCGGTCATGAGCATCGGTCGGTCGCCCGCAGAGCTCGCAGTTGGCCATGACGCGATCCTCGCACTCGACGAAGAGCCGCGAGCCGAACGCACGCACATGCCGCTGTCCGGCATGGCGGCATACCGTTGCACGGGTAGCCGCTGCGCGGGCATATCAGAGCTGCAGGTGGAGCCGCAGTGCGTCCTCGAGCTGGGCCATCAGGTGCGTGGGAACACGACCGATCACGTGACCAAGACGTTCGACGGACACGGACCTGACCTGTTCGGCCTGCGCCTTGGAGTCGAGTCGAAGGCCCGTCTCGTCGGCTCGTAGGAGAACCTGGAAGGGGAACACCCGGTCGACAGCGCTGGTGACGGGGACGACGGTGACCACACCGCGACCAAGCCGTGCCGCCGTGGCGTTGGCGCGGTCGTTGCTGACGACGACGGCAGGACGACGCTTGTTGGCCTCGCCGGGCCGGGCCGGGTCCAGATCGGTCAGGCGGATCTCACCGCGCAGCATCAACGAACCCGTCGGCAGCGGTCGACTCCCAGGCCGCAGCGTCACCGGACGCTTCCCACTCATCCCAGGCGGCAGCGTAGGAGTCCTCGAGCTCTGGGTCGCCCAGGAGCCGGATCGCCTGCTGGATCGCCGCCGATCGCGACGCCAGCCCGGCCGCGTGCGCGTACTTGTCGAGAACCGCTACCTCGTCCTCGGAGAGACTGACACTCAGCTTCATGCCTTTCATGCTACCCCGGTAGCACTCCAGTGGCCACTCCGGTCGCTCGCCCGCATCTGCCGCTGTCCGGCGTGGCGGCATGGCGTTGCACGGTAGCCGCGTTGAGGGCGGCTGTGCTCGCCTGCCGGAGATGGCTTCCTGGAGCGTCGTGGCTCCGCGCGAGTCGTGGCCCGGAACGCTTAGTCGCAGCCTTCGTGGCCGTCGTGTGCGGCTGCGGTCTCGTCCCGCCGTGCTCGCTGCTGGGCGCGGCGGGCAAGCACGAGCACCGCCGCAGCTGCGATGACCACGCCCGTGATGAACCCCGCGAGCGTGGACCCGCTCATGGAGGAACCGTCGGCCCCGGAAAGGGACAGGCTCACCGAGCGGACAAGGCCGACGAGAAGGACGACCACGATCACAGCCAGGAGGACCAAGCGTGACGGGCTACGGGAGCGGAACCTCCAGTCGGCTGCATCGACCCCGAGCCGTCGGGCGTAGCCGATCGTCATGACCGACGCGAGTCCGGTCACGCCAAGCAGCCCGTAGGCATATGGAAGTGCGTCGCGACCGCCGGCCGAGAGCATGACGGTGCTGAGCAGCAACCCGCCCCAGAGCAGGAGTTGGAAGCCGAACGCCGAGGCCTCGTTCCAGACGTCGCGCTGGCGCTCCTCTGAGTAGAACGGGTCACCGAAGTCGGCTACCGCTGACGCGAAGCGCATGAACACCGAACTCTTGGTTGGCGTGCTCACGGGTGTGACCTCATTTCCTTGTGATTCGGTGCGAAGAGCGACTCGACGTCTGTTCGGAGCACGGTGGCGAGCCGCAGGGCGAGGTAGACGGACGGCGCGTAGTCGCCCGCCTCGATGGCCACGACGGTCTGCCGGCTGACTCCGCAGTCGGCGGCGAGCTGGGCCTGGGTGAGGCCGGCGTTCTGTCGATGCCGGCGCACCGTGTTGGCTCGCCCCTCCGCCGTCGTCTTGACCATGCGCTCAGTGTCTACTTTACTCGACACGAAGTCAATCTTACTTGTCACGCCTCGATCGACTTTGTCGGCCTCGACGGCAACCGGTCATAGCCGCTGTCCGCGCGGCTCTGCCGCACTGAGGGCGGCTACGCTCGCCCGGATCTGCCGCGATCCGCGCGCCTTGGTCGGCCTTGTTGAGGGTCGGGCGTCACACCTCAGCCGCACAGACGGGCACGGCGCGAGGGTGCTTCCTTCGGGACGATGGTCAGCAGCGTCCGGCGTTCCACCCCGACCGGTCACCCTGGTGAGCCGTACTCGAGAAGGGCCGAGTCCGGCAGCGCCGTTCAGTCCAGCGGGCCCTGGAGCCCACCGTCGTCGCGGACGCTCAGCCACACGCCCGGAGACGAGTCGCCAACGGCCGAGACCGGGAGGACGTTCGCGGCGCCCGCCTGCCCGGGCGGCACCAGGGTCGTCGTGGTGGCGTCCCCCGGTCGCCACCCGACCAGCGGTGCCGACAGGTCCACGACGCCGTGGTCATCCGCCTGGTCCGGCGTGGTCGGGTGCCCGATGAGCGCCGTCCCCGTCGCGCCGGCGACCCACGCCAGCGGGGTCTCGACGTCCTCGACGGCCCCGTCCTTCGCGGAGACGACGCGCTGCCCGAGGATCTCGGGGCCCTGCCAGTCCGCCACCGTCAGCAGGACCGACCCGTCGCCACGGGCGAGCATCGCGCTGACCTCGCCCTCGAGGGGGAGCCGGCCGGCACCGCCCGGCCCCACCAGGACCCAGGTGTCCTGGGTGCCGTCGTGACAACGGGCGAGCCAGCGCGTCGCGTCGACCCAGCTGGGCCAGCACTCCTCGTCCATCGGCCGCCCGATCACCTGGAGGGTGTCGGGATCGATCTCGACCACCTGGCCGGCGGCGCGATCGACAGCCAGCGACCGGGCACCGCCCGGGGCCGGGGTCGGGTTCGACCAGTCGGCGTCGACAGAGGCCCTGACCGTGCCGTCGGCCGCCACGCGGAGCAGTCGGCCGCCGTCGTCCGTCCGCATCAGGACGAGCAGGTCGGTCGTCCGGTCGCCCACCAGGGTCACCGTCAGCGAGGTGGTCGCGGGCAGTGCCTCCTGCAGCGCCGGCCAGTCCAGGACACCGACGGGTCGAGCGGTCTCGAGGTCGACGACCTGGACCTCGAGCGACCCGGCGCCGAGGTCCCGCAGCCCGAGGGCGTAGGGCGTGCCGGGCAGCCACTGGGACAGCGAGACGCCGCCGAGGGCGGGCAGCTCGTACCGGTCGCCCTCCGGGGACACGAGGTAGTGCACGCTCCCTGTCCAGTCACCCAGCTCGGCCGGCGCGACGAACGCGAGCAGCCACGACGCGTCCGTCTCGGCCAGCAGACCGGCCGGGAGCGGCGAGGCCGACGGCAGCCGCGGATCGAGGGTCACCGTGGACAGCAGGACCGGGGTCGACGTGGGCGTCGGTGTGGCGGTCGCCACGGGCGTGGAGCTGGACGGGGACGCCGCGGGCTGCGGGGCCGTCCCGGCGCTGCACCCGGCGAGCAGGGCCAGTCCCGCACCCACGACGGCGGCTCGAACCGCCCACCTCTCCTGCACGAGAGCCCCCTCGCTCAGCCCAGCCCGGCTCCCCATCCAAGCACGCCGTCGACCGCGGCGCGGCTGGTCAGCCCCGCCGCTGGCTCGTCAGCGACTCCCGGTCCAGGCCGGCCGTGGTCAGCGGCGAGGCAGTCCCGCGGGGCCAGGTCCAGGCCAGCCGGAGGATGACGACGAACAGGATCACCTCCAGGAGGACGGCGCCCCCGTAGTAGAACGTCCAGGACTCGCCCACCGCGTTGAACATCGCGTACGGGATCTGGATCGATGCCACGACGAGGTTCGTGATCCGGTTCGCGCGCGCCGGCAGCATGGCGGACAGCACCACCATCGCGATCGGGACGGCCATGAGCGCGAGGAAGGTGGTCAGCAAGGACTGGCTGATCTCGAACTCGAAGACGACTCCGACCAGGATGTCCTCGATCTTGCCCGGCACGAAGAAGCCGATGATGTCGACGTAGGCGTACAGGAACATGACGGCCGTCCATGCCGCGACGAGCGTGGCTCGCACCGGCAGTCGTGAGTCGTCCAGGACGGCGGTGGTCTCTCGTGGTGCGCTCATCAGGTGCTCCGTTGACGTGGTGGGATGCGACTCCTCCACGATCGCCGAACCCCGCGCCGAGCACAGCAGCCTCAGGGCCGGACCTGGACCCGCCGATCGGCCAGTCGGCTCTCGTTCTTTCGGCTGATCCGCGACGCCCGGGCGCTTGCCTAGGCTGACCGGATGGTCCCCACCGTCCTGCGCGCGCTGTGGGCCGAACCTCGTCCGGCGAGCCCTCCCGCGCGGGTCCGCCGGGACTGGCTGCTCGTCTCCGCGCTCACGGTGTGGTCCGTGGCCGAGGCGGTCCTCCGCGACGACCTCGCGCCGCTCCCGCTCGTGCTGGCCGCTGCTGTCGCCGCCGTCGTCCCGCTGCTCTGGCGGCGCAGCCGGCCGCTCGCGACGGTCGCCGCCGCCTTCGGCATCCTCACCGCCGTCGACGTCGTGCGGATCCTCGCGACGGTGCAGGGCGATCTGCCGACGAGCGTCGTGGCGGTGCTCGTCGTGGTCTACGCGCTGTTCCGCTGGGGGTCGGGCGCGAGACACCGCCATCGGTCTCGGGATCATCCTCGTCTCGCTGGTCGTCTCGCACCTCGCGGACCCGACGGCGATCTGGGAGATCGTGGCCGGGTACGCCATCTTCTTGTTCACCGCGACGCTCGGTACGGCGATCCGCTACCGCGCGAGGACCCGCGTCCGCGAGATCGACGAGGCGAAGGCCCGCGAGCGTGAACAGCTCGCGCGCGAGCTCCACGACACCGTCGCCCACCACGTCTCGGGCATCGCCATCCAGGCCCAGGCCGGACAGGCCGTCGCACGCTCGCATCCCGAGCGTGCCGTGGAGGCCCTGGCCGCCATCGAGCAGGCGGCCACCCAGACCCTGGCGAGCTGCGCACCATCGTCCGCGTGCTGCGGACCGCGCAGGACGCCGAGCTCGCCCCCCTGCCGGGACTGGCCGAGCTCGACCGGCTCGCCGTCGGCGGCCAGGAACGTCCGCAGGTCCAGGTCACGCGCTCCGGCCGGCTCGACGACCTCAGCCCGGCCGTCGGGGCCGCGATCTACCGCCTGGCCCAGGAGTCGGTCACCAACGCGCGCCGCCACGCGCGCCACGCCACGCTGGTCACCGTCGCCCTCAGGGGCGAGCCCGACGCGGTCCGTCTGACCGTCGAGGACGACGGCGCCCCGGTCGGGGCCGGTGGGGACGCGACGGGCTACGGCCTGGTCGGCATGCGGGAGCGAGTGACGTTGCTGGGCGGCACCTTCCACGCCGGACCCGCCGCCGACCGCGGCTGGCGCGTCGAGGCGACGCTGCCCCGGAGCGGGGCAGAGCGATGACCATCCGGGTGCTCATCGCCGACGACCAGCACATCGTCCGGACCGGACTGACGATGCTGCTCGACGCCCAGCCCGATATCGAGGTCGTCGGCGCGGCCGCGGACGGGCGCGAGGCGGTCCGTCTCGCGCGCGAGCTCCGCCCGGACGTCTGCCTGTTCGACATCCGGATGCCGCTGATGGACGGCATCGAGGCGACGCGTCAGCTCGCCGGCCCCGACGTCGCCGACCCGCTGCCGGTCGTGGTGATCACGACCTTCGATCTCGACGAGTACGTCCACGGCGCGCTCAAGGCCGGCGCCCGCGGGTTCCTGCTCAAGGACGCCGGACCCGCCCTCCTGACCCAGGCGATCCGCGCGGCGGCCGACGGCGATGCCCTGATCGCGCCGAACGTCACCGTCCGGCTGCTGGCGGCGTTCGCCCAGTCGCAGGCGGTCGCTCCCCGGCAGCCCGTCGAACCGCTCACCGCCCGCGAGGAAGAGGTCCTCCTCGCGCTCGCCACGGGCCGCACCAACGAGGAGATCGCCGCCGAGCTCTACATCAGTCAGAGCACCGTCAAGGCGCATGTCGCGAGCCTCATGCGGAAGCTCGGCGCCCGCAACCGCGTCGAGC
>CAVZPH010000018.1:0-45021 GCA_963777075.1 uncultured Actinomycetota bacterium
GCGGTTGCGGGCACCGAGCTTCCGCATGAGGCTCGCGACATGCGCCTTGACGGTGCTCTGACTGATGTAGAGCTCGGCGGCGATCTCCTCGTTGGTGCGGCCCGTGGCGAGCGCGAGGAGGACCTCTTCCTCGCGGGCGGTGAGCGGTTCGACGGGCTGCCGGGGAGCGACCGCCTGCGACTGGGCGAACGCCGCCAGCAGCCGGACGGTGACGTTCGGCGCGATCAGGGCATCGCCGTCGGCCGCCGCGCGGATCGCCTGGGTCAGGAGGGCGGGTCCGGCGTCCTTGAGCAGGAACCCACGGGCGCCGGCCTTGAGCGCGCCGTGGACGTACTCGTCGAGATCGAAGGTCGTGATCACCACGACCGGCATCGGGTCGGCGACGTCGGGGCCGGCGAGCTGACGCGTCGCCTCGATGCCGTCCATCAGCGGCATCCGGATGTCGAACAGGCAGACGTCCGGGCGGAGCTCGCGCGCGAGACGGACCGCCTCGCGCCCGTCCGAAGCCGCGCCGACGACCTCGACATCGGGCTGGGCGTCGAGCAGCATCGCCAGTCCGGTCCGGACGATGTGCTGGTCGTCGGCGATGAGCACCCGGATGGTCATCGCTCAGCCCCGCTCCGGGGCAGCGTCGCCTCGACGCGCCAACCGCTGCCGGCGGCGGGTCCGGCGCGGAAGGTGCCGCCCAGCAACGTCACTCGCTCCCGCATGCCGACCAGGCCGTAGCCCGTCGCGTCCCCACCGGCACCGACCGGGGCGCCGTCGTCCTCGACGGTCAGACGGACGGCGTCGGGCTCACCCCTGAGGGCGACGGTGACCAGCGTGGCGTGGCGCGCGTGGCGGCGCGCGTTGGTGACCGACTCCTGGGCCAGGCGGTAGATCGCGGCACCGACGGCCGGGCTGAGGTCGTCGAGCCGGCCGGAGCGCGTGACCTGGACCTGCGGACGTTCCTGGCCGCCGACGGCGAGCCGGTCGAGCTCGGCCAGTCCCGGCAGGGGGGCGAGCTCGGCGTCCTGCGCGGTCCGCAGCACGCGGACGATGGTGCGCAGCTCGCCAAGGGTCTGGGTGGCCGCCTGCTCGATGGCGGCCAGGGCCTCCACGGCACGCTCGGGATGCGAGCGTGCCACGGCTTGTCCGGCCTGGGCCTGGATGGCGATGCCCGAGACGTGGTGGGCGACGGTGTCGTGGAGCTCGCGCGCGAGCTGTTCACGCTCGCGGGCCTTCGCCTCGTCGATCTCGCGGACGCGGGTCCTCGCGCGGTAGCGGATCGCCGTACCGAGCGTCGCGGTGAACAAGAAGATGGCGTACCCGGCCACGATCTCCCAGATCGCCGTCGGGTCCGCGAGGTGCGAGACGACCAGCGAGACGAGGATGATCCCGAGACCGATGGCGGTGTCTCGCCCCGACCCCCAGCGGAACAGCGCGTAGACCACGACGAGCACCGCCACGACGCTCGTCGGCAGATCGCCCTGCACCGTCGCGAGGATCCGCACGACGTCGACGGCGGTGAGGATGCCGAAGGCGGCGGCGACCGTCGCGAGCGGCCGGCTGCGCCGCCAGAGCAGCGGGACGACGGCGGCGACAGCAGCGGCCAGCACGAGCGGGAGCGGCGCGAGGTCGTCGCGGAGGACCGCCTCGGCCACGGACCACACCGTGAGCGCGGAGACGAGCAGCCAGTCCCGGCGGACCCGCGCGGGAGGGCTCGCCGGACGAGGTTCGGCCCACAGCGCGCGCAGGACGGTGGGGACCATCCGGCCAGCCTAGGCAAGCGCCCGGGGTCGCGGATCAGCCGAAAGAACGAGAACCGACTGGCCGATCGGCGGGTCCAGGTCCGGCCCTGAGGCTGCTGTGCTCGGCGCGGGGTTCGGCGATCGTGGAGGAGTCGCATCCCACCACGTCAACGGAGCACCCGATGAGCGCACCACGAGAGACCACCGCCGTCCTGGACGACTCACGACTGCCGGTTCGAGCCACGCTCGTCGCGGCATGGACGGCCGTCATGTTCCTGTACGCCTACGTCGACATCATCGGCTTCTTCGTGCCGGGCAAGATCGAGGACATCCTGGCCGGAGTCGTCTTCGAGTTCGAGATCAGCCAGTCCTTGCTGACCACCTTCCTCGCGCTCATGGCCGTCCCGATCGCGATGGTGGTGCTCTCCGCCATGCTGCCGGCGCGCGCGAACCGGATCACGAACCTCGTCGTGGCATCGACCCAGATCCCCTACGCGATGTTCAACGTGGTGGGCGAGTCCTGGAGGTTCTACTACGGGGGTGCCGTCCTCCTGGAGGTGATCCTGTTCGTCGTCATCCTTCGGCTGGCCTGGACCTGGCCCCGCGTGACTGCCTCGCCGCTGACCACGGCAGGCCTGGACCGGCAGTCGCTGACGAGTCAGCGGCGGGGCTGACCAGCCGCGCCGCGGTCGACGGCGTGCTTGGATGGGGAGCCGGGCTGGGCTGAGCGAGGGGGCTCTCGTGCAGGAGAGGTGGGCGGTTCGAGCGGCCGTCGTGGGTGCGGGACTGGCCCTGCTCGCCGGGTGCACCGCCGGGGCGGCCCCGCAGCCCGCGGCGTCCCCGTCCAGCTCCACGCCCGCGGCGACCGCCACACCGACGCCCACGTCGACCCCGGTCCTGCTGTCCACGGTGACCCTCGATCCGCGGCTGCCGTCGGCCTCACCGCTCCCGGCCGGTCTGCTGGCCGAGACGGACGCGTCGTGGCTGCTCGCGTTGGTCGCGCCGGCCGAGCTGGGTGACTGGACAGGGAGCGTGCACTACCTCGTGTCCCCGGAGGGCGAGCGGTACGAGCTGCCCGCCCTCGGCGGCGTCTCGCTGTCCCAGTGGCTGCCCGGCACGCCCTACGCCCTCGGGCTGCGGGACCTCGGCGCCGGGTCGCTCGAGGTCCAGGTCGTCGACCTCGAGACCGCTCGACCCGTCGGTGTCCTGGACTGGCCGGCGCTGCAGGAGGCACTGCCCGCGACCACCTCGCTGACGGTGACCCTGGTGGGCGACCGGACGACCGACCTGCTCGTCCTGATGCGGACGGACGACGGCGGCCGACTGCTCCGCGTGGCGGCCGACGGCACGGTCAGGGCCTCTGTCGACGCCGACTGGTCGAACCCGACCCCGGCCCCGGGCGGTGCCCGGTCGCTGGCTGTCGATCGCGCCGCCGGCCAGGTGGTCGAGATCGATCCCGACACCCTCCAGGTGATCGGGCGGCCGATGGACGAGGAGTGCTGGCCCAGCTGGGTCGACGCGACGCGCTGGCTCGCCCGTTGTCACGACGGCACCCAGGACACCTGGGTCCTGGTGGGGCCGGGCGGTGCCGGCCGGCTCCCCCTCGAGGGCGAGGTCAGCGCGATGCTCGCCCGTGGCGACGGGTCGGTCCTGCTGACGGTGGCGGACTGGCAGGGCCCCGAGATCCTCGGGCAGCGCGTCGTCTCCGCGAAGGACGGGGCCGTCGAGGACGTCGAGACCCCGCTGGCGTGGGTCGCCGGCGCGACGGGGACGGCGCTCATCGGGCACCCGACCACGCCGGACCAGGCGGATGACCACGGCGTCGTGGACCTGTCGGCACCGCTGGTCGGGTGGCGACCGGGGGACGCCACCACGACGACCCTGGTGCCGCCCGGGCAGGCGGGCGCCGCGAACGTCCTCCCGGTCTCGGCCGTTGGCGACTCGTCTCCGGGCGTGTGGCTGAGCGTCCGCGACGACGGTGGGCTCCAGGGCCCGCTGGACTGAACGGCGCTGCCGGACTCGGCCCTTCTCGAGTACGGCTCACCAGGGTGACCGGTCGGGGTGGAACGCCGGACGCTGCTGACCATCGTCCCGAAGGAAGCACCCTCGCGCCGTGCCCGTCTGTGCGGCTGAGGTGTGACGCCCGACCCTCAACAAGGCCGACCAAGGCGCGCGGATCGCGGCAGATGCGGGCGAGCGTAGCCGCCCTCAGTGCGGCAGAGCCGCGCGGACAGCGGCTATGACCGGTTGCCGTCGAGGCCGACAAAGTCGATCGAGGCGTGACAAGTAAGATTGACTTCGTGTCGAGTAAAGTAGACACTGAGCGCATGGTCAAGACGACGGCGGAGGGGCGAGCCAACACGGTGCGCCGGCATCGACAGAACGCCGGCCTCACCCAGGCCCAGCTCGCCGCCGACTGCGGAGTCAGCCGGCAGACCGTCGTGGCCATCGAGGCGGGCGACTACGCGCCGTCCGTCTACCTCGCCCTGCGGCTGGCCGCCGTGCTCCGAACAGACGTCGAGTCGCTTTTCGCACCGAATCTCAAGGAAATGAGGTCACACCCGTGAGCACGCCAACCAAGAGTTCGGTGTTCATGCGATTCGCGTCAGCGGTAGCCGACTTCGGCGACCCGTTCTACTCAGAGGAGCGCCAGCGCGACGTCTGGAACGAGGCCTCGGCGTTCGGCTTCCAACTCCTGCTCTGGGGCGGGTTGCTGCTCAGCACCGTCATGCTCTGGGCCGGCGGTCGCGACGCACTTCCCTATGCCTACGGGCTGCTGGGCGTGACCGGACTCGCGTCGGTCATGACGATCGGCTACGCCCGACGGCTCGGGGTCGATGCAGCCGACTGGAGGTTCCGCTCCCGTAGCCCGTCACGCTTGGTCCTCCTGGCTGTGATCGTGGTCGTCCTTCTCGTAGGCCTTGTCCGCTCGGTGAGCCTGTCCCTTTCCGGGGCCGACGGTTCCTCCATGAGCGGGTCCACCCTCGCGGGGTTCATCACGGGCGTGGTCATCGCAGTTGCGGCGGTGCTCGTGCTTGCCCGCCGCGCCCAGCAGCGAGCACGGCGCGACGAGACCGCAGCCGCACACGACGGCCACGAAGGCAGCGACTAAGCGTTCCGGGCCACGACTCGCGCGGAGCCACGACGCTCCAGGAAGCCATCTCCGGCAGGCGAGCACAGCCACCCTCAACGCGGCTACCGTGCAACGCCATGCCGCCACGCCGGACAGCGGCAGATGCGGGCGAGCGACCGGAGTGGCCACTGGAGTGCTACCGGGGTAGCATGCAAGCGCATGAAGCTGAGTGTCAGTCTCTCCGAGGACGAGGTGGCAGTCCTCGACAAGTACGCGCACGCGGCCGGGCTGGCGTCGCGATCGGCGGCGATCCAGCAGGCGATCCGGCTCCTGGGCGACCCAGAGCTCGAGGACTCCTACGCCGCCGCCTGGGACGAGTGGGAAGCGTCCGGTGACGCTGCGGCCTGGGAGTCGACCGCTGCCGACGGGTTCGTTGATGCTGCGCGGTGAGATCCGCCTGACCGATCTGGACCCGGCCCGGCCCGGCGAGGCCAACAAGCGTCGCCCTGCCGTCGTCGTCAGCAACGACCGCGCCAACGCCACGGCGGCACGGCTTGGCCGCGGTGTGGTCACCGTCGTCCCGGTCACCAGCGCTGTCGACCGGGTGTTCCCCTTCCAGGTTCTCCTACGAGCCGACGAGACGGGCCTTCGACTCGACTCCAAGGCGCAGGCCGAACAGGTCAGGTCCGTGTCCGTCGAACGCCTTGGTCACGTGATCGGTCGCGTTCCCACGCACCTGATGACCCAGCTCGACGACGCACTGCGGCTCCACCTGCAGCTCTAGCCGATACGCCCGCGCAGCGGCATACCCGTGCAACGGTATGCCGCCATGCCGGACAGCGGCTACTTGTTCCATTGACCTCAGGAACGGGTCTGGCGAGGCTCGGTCCAGGTGCCCGGGGTGTCGCTCTGATTGCGGCTGCCCACGATCCGTCGTGTGGCTCTCTCATGGCCTGCGCGGCCCGGGCACCGCCTGAGCGCGGAGAGGCTCAAGAGGGGTTTGCTCAGCTCGAAGTAGCAGTGCCCTCCCGCTCGACAACCCACAGGTTCGAGCAACGGGAGGACGACATGGTGCACTCCGGACGCGTGGTCATCGGGATGGACCCGCACAAACGTTCGGTGACGATCGAGGTCATGACCAGCCAGGAGACGATCCTGGGTGGTGGCCGGTTCGCGACCGACGCGGAGGGGTTCACCGCGATGCGCGAGTACGTGCGGGCATGGCCCGACCGGGTCTGGGCGATCGAGGGCTGCAACGGCATCGGCCGGCACGTCGCCCTACGGCTGCTCGCCCAGGGGCAGGAGGTGGTGGACGTGCCGCCGAAGATGTCGGCCCGGGTCCGGGTCTTCGCCACGGGGCAGGGCCGCAAGACCGACGCGACCGACGCGCACTCCATCGCCCTGGTCGCCACCCGGATGGCCGGCCTGCGCCCGGTCGTGGACGACGCACAGCTCGCGGTCCTACGGACCCTGGCCGACCGGCGCCGGGCACTGGGGCAGGAGCACACCCGGCTGGTCTCCCAACTGCACCACCTGCTGCTGGAGCTGGTCCCCGGCGGCGCGAAGAAGTCCCTGTCCGCGGCGCAGGCCAAGGCGATCCTGGCCACGGTGCGGCCACGGGACGCTGCGGGCAAGGTCCGCCGCCGCGTCGCCGCCGAGCTCATCAGTGACCTGGAGCGGATCTACACACGCAAGAAGGCAGCCGACAAAGAGCTCACCGAGCTCGTCCGGGCCACCGGCACCAGCCTGCTCGACCTGCAAGGCATCGGCCCCTCCGGCGCCGCAAGACTGCTGGTCGAGGTCGGGGACGTCACCCGGTTCCCCACCCGGCACCACTTCGCCTCGTGGACCGGCACCGCCCCGATCGACGCGTCCTCCGGCGACAACGTGCGCCACCGGCTCTCGCGCGGCGGGAACCGGCAGATCAACCGCGTCCTGCACATCATGGCCACCGTCCAGCTGCGCAACCCCGGCATCGGCCGCGACTACTACGACCGCAAGAAGACCGACGGGAAGAGCTCCATGGAAGCCATGCGCGCCCTGAAACGACGGCTCTCCGACGTGGTCTACCGGGCGATGCTCGACGACGTGATCGCGGGACTAGGGACGGGCCCGGGAGGGCACCGGGGAACGACACTCACATCCAGCGCGGCCGGCTCACATCCCCACACCGACACTTCGGATCAGCCACTTCCCGGACCCGTCACCACCGACCCTAGAACAGCCCTCCCCGCCGCGTCTTGACACAGAGGGGAGCCATGACCGTGCGACGGTATGCCGCCATGCCGCCATGCCGCCATGCCGCCATGCCGGACAGCGGCTGTGCTGGCGCCTCGGGGGCGCAGCAATTGGGTTGCGTAAGCCCCGCGCTCATGGTTCTATCTAGGTACCTTTCGATCTAGATACGGGAGTGACGATGAGCGACGACGTGTGGCCGGTCGGGGACCAGGAGTGGGCTGCGAGGTACCGGAGGTCGATGGCGGAAAGGAACGTGCCGGCGCTCGCGCTCGAGGAACGCGAGCGCGAGCTGGTGGGCGTGGTCCGTGAGATGAAGGTGCCCGCAGTGGAGCTCTTCGGCGACGCCGAGGAGCTGGCCTCCGAGGACGCAGCCGAGCTCGCCACGGCGGAGGACGAGGTGCGGACCTCGCTGGGCGGCGGGCTGCACCCGGCGCTCACGGAGGTGGGCGGCATGCTGGTGGGGGTCGGCGTCGTGGCCTCGTTGGGGATGATCATCCGCAGCGGTTGGTCTGTCGACATCGACACCGCGCTGATCCTGGTCGCCGCGAGCGTGCTGGTCGCGTTCGTGGGCTGGGTCATTGCCCGGGCGCTCTTCTCATCCGGCCGGTCGGCCGCCGCTGTCGCTGCCGGCGCCGGCGCCGTCGCTGTCGCCGTTGCTGGCATCGCCTATGCGGCCAGTCTGGGATCCGGCCACATCGCGGCGCAGTGACGTACCGCTGCCGCTCCTGGTGGTCGGCATGCTGACCCCGGGCGTCGCCACGCTGGTGGTCGTCAGCCGGATGCCGCGGCACGAGCTCCGTGAGGACTGGGACGACTCGCAGTGGCTGCGTCGTTTCAGGGGAGGTCTACGTGCACGCCTGGTGCCGGCTGCCACGGCCCGTGGCCACGTCGCCGAGATCGGGCAGACTCTGGCCGCCGGGGAGTCGTCGGCCTACTCGGAGTTCGGACACCCATTGACCCTCGCCCACGAGGTGGCCCGGGCCGACCGGACTGCTCGCAGGCGACTCTGGGCGGTGTCCACGAGCGCAGCGGTCGGTGGGCCGCTGGGCCTCGCGGTGCTCGTCCTGGTCAACCGGAGCTGGGGGATGCTGACGATCCCGTTGGCGGTTGCCCTCGTCATCGTGGCTACCATCGCACTCGTCGCGGGCTGGGACCGCAGGCCGTGGAGGAAGGCACGATGAGCATCGCGGCGTGGCAGCGAGCCTCGCTGCCGATGCTCATCCTCAACGTGCTCTCAGTCGCACCCCGGCACGGATACGGCATCTCGCAGGCCCTGGTGTCGGCGGGCCTTCAACCGATCAAAGGGGGCCAGCTCTACCCAGCCGTCGTGCGGCTCGAGGACGAAGGCGCCATCGTGGCGCAATGGGAACAGAGTGAGTCGGGCCCCGCACGGAAGGTCTACCAGTTGACCGCCGCAGGACACGCGATGCGCGAAGACCTGCTAGCGCAGTGGCGATCGTTCGTGACCGCGGCGGAGGCAGTCGGCCGTGGTGACTGACCCAGAAGACCCAGAGATGACCACAAGGTCTGAGTCTGCGCTCAGCGTTCCCCGGCAGACCTTCCCACGCCCGGTCACCGGTGCCGACGTTCTCCTGTCCGCCCTGGCCGTCGTGGTCGGACCGGTCGTTGTCGCGATCCCCCTCATCGTGGCCAGCGTCACCCTCGACCAGCCCTGGCCGGCGGGCATCGTCACACCTGTGGCCACCATCGTGGCCGGCATCGGCCTCTACCTCGCCCTGCTCCGGCGAGGATGGACCTGGCGGGATCTCGGCTTCGGACGAGCGCGCTCGTCGCTCTCTGTGGCATTGCTGTGGGAGGTCCCCGTGCTCTGGCTCACCGCACTGCTCCTCACTGCCCTTGTCGGCACGCTGGTCGGCATCGGCCCATCCGACACGAACTCAACGATGTCGAACTCGGCGGACGCTCTGGCACTCGGTACCGTCGGGCTGCTGGCAACTGCCGATTGCGTCACGGTCCTGGTCCCGGCGCTGGAAGAGGTCCTGTTCAGACGACTTCTCTTCGGCTGGCTCGAGCAGCGCCTCGGCATCGTGGCAGCCCTCGGCGGATCAGCGCTGATCTTCGGGTTGGTCCACATCGCCCCCCCGGTGATCCTGCTCCAGTTCCTGATCGGACTCGGTGCCGCGATGCTGGTGCGCGCCCACCGCACCTTGTGGGCATCCTTGGCCCTCCATGGGCTCAACAACGGGATCGTCACGGTCGGCGCACTCGCACTGCTCCTGTAGGGCAAGGTGCAGTTGGCCACGGCGCCCAGTGAGGCCAGCCGCCGCAGCCGCTCCGGGTCCTCGCGGCCAGCTCAGGCAGCACTGGTGACCGTGAGAGGACCTCGCCGCGGACGCACGCGGCAATACGAGTCGAGCCGGCTGGTGAGGTATGGGCTGCCCAATCAGGCAAGTCGATCGGAGTGCCGGTGCCCGGCGATGCTCGGCGTGCTCGCCGAAGACCCGGTCCACTTCCTACCCGGCATGGGTGACCGCTGGGGCAGCGTCGCCGCGGGAGTCGCCGTCGTCGACTCCCGCAACGAAGGCTTGGGCCGCACCCGAGCGGATCGTGGCTCCGGGCGAATGGGTCTCACTGCGCCCCGGCATTCGTCCTGGCACCGGTCATCAGGTGATCCGGCTCGGCCCGGTCGGCCGTTCGTCGTCGACGGCGAAGGAGAACACCTCGCCCAGCTGCCGGTCCAGGGCGCGTGGGCGATCCGGAACGCGGTCTCCAGCGTCGGGGAGTACCTGCCCTGCCCGACCGCGATGATCGTCTGCCGAGTGACGCCTACCAAGGCCGCCAGCCGGGCCTGGCTCATGTCCCCGGCCTCGGCGCGGCTCCTGCATCGTTGGTCACCCTGGTCGGCTTGGGCGTCACGGGCTTAGCTCCGTGCGTACAGGGCGAGGCGGATCGAGGCGTTCACCAGCCCCGCGAGCAGGTAGGCGGCGAAGAGCGAGGCGACCAGCCACAGGCGTTCTGCCCCGAACAGGCCGAGGCCGAGCGGGACGGCGACAAGGCCCATGAAGACGTTCATGGTCAGCGCGTCGGCGCGCCTGCCGAACTCGCGATCCCGTTCGTCGGTGAGGTCGACGGCACCCTGTGGCGGCTCGCCGACGGCGAGGCCGAGTGGACCGAAGCGGACGGGCAGGAGGTCACGTTCTTCCCCGTCAACGACGACCAGGAGCTGCGGCGTCCTCTCCCGGGATGGAGTACCTCTTCGTCCGCGCCGAACAGCACCTGCAGTTCGTAGGGGCAGCCCGGCCCGGAAGTGACCCACGAGCGCGCGGCAACGCCGCAGTGCCATGCCGCCATGCCGGACAGCGGCTACTAGGCGGCACGGTAGCCATGCGATGCGGGCCAGTCGAGGGGCGGACACTCGGAAGGCTCCTGCCGCGGCCGTGTGGCGCGTCTGGCTCAGTCCGGCACGAGCCCGTGGCGCGCGCGGCGAAGTAGTACATCGTGCAATCCGGTGGTGACCAACCACACCACGAGCAACCAGGCGAGTGCCTGGTCGCCGAGGTCGAAGCGCCTGTCAATCAGCAGTACTGCGCCGGTGAAGACTGCGGTGATGAGCAGGTGGGTACCCACGGCCAGCCGCTCCTTGCGCTTCCTGACGCGGAGTTCTTGTCGAACTCCGCACCGAGGTTGGTCGGAGCACCGAAGGATCCCAGCGCCGAGGCGAAGGCGTCCTCGATGGTGGCACCGTCGTCGACGCGACGCTGCGCGCTGGACCTCACGTGGTTTGCAAGCTCGCCCAGGTGGGGGCGAGCTCGGGGTGAGTGGCGCTCAGCTGGTCGATCCACTGACTGATGAGCGCGTCAAGCGACGGCATGGGCTCCTCCTGGGTCGGGCCGCGCAGGGCGGCGAGGGTCGATGAGATCAGGTCGAAGTCGCGCGATTGGGCGTCCAGGTGGTCGCCTCCTGCGGTCAGCAGGCGGTAGTACTTCCTGACTCGCCCGGCGTCCGACGTTGCTTGGTAGCTCTCGATGTACTTGCGAGACTCGAGGCGATGCAGCAGCGGGTAGAGCATCCCCTCGGTCCACTCGAGCCGTCCGCCCGACGCCGCCTTGATGTCCTGCAGGATGGCGTAGCCGTAACTGTCGCCCCGGCGAAGGACGGCGAGGACCAGTGGCGTGGCAGAGGCGGCCACGAGGTCCTTTGCGAGTTTCACTTGGTCTCACCTTGTCGACGGCGGGATACCTAGAACTGGCAGGTACTATACCCAACAGTGCGAGGTATGCGAGACCCTGGCGATGAGGGGCGCCCATGGTGGGCCGATGACCCGCCCGCTCATCGGCATGAGCGAGCATCGACACTGCGTGGCTCGGGGCGGGAATCGGCGGCGGGGGAACCCGCGACCCGACGGGGACAGGCGCCTGGAAGGCGCGGGATACGGCCACACGGGGTCGTCGAGATGCGCCTCGGACGGCCGCCAGCCGACCTGGTCACCGGCCGAGCGCACATGGGGACTCCCCGGCGACAGCGAGTCGAGCGGCCGCCGCTCACCATTCCGACACCGTCAGCCGGCCGCACCCTGATGGCACCTCGGGAATGTCAGTGGTCGCTGGGAGAATTGCCCTTGTCGGACAGCATCGCGACCAGCGCGGAAAGGGGCGACGATGCAGCAGATCTTCGCCACGACCGGGGCTTCTTCGGAGCGCTCCGACGCGGCCAGGGATGCCGCGGCCGCCCTCGTTCCCGCGGTCGACGCCCTCCTCACCGCCCTGGACGAGGTCCTCGCGATCGAGCCGCGCAGTCTCGACGGTGCCCAGGCCGACGCCCTCGCCGGGGTCCTCGCCTCGGTGGCCGGCCGCGCCGGGGTCGGGCAGGCGCGGCTCCTGCCCGTCATCGAGGCCGACGGCCTCTGGGCGCTCGGGTCGCACCGCTCCCTCGTCCAGTGGGCCGCAGCGCGCTACCGGACGTCGATCGCGACCGCTCGCGCCCAGGTCCGGCTCGGCCGCGCGCTCCGGGACGACCTCCCGCACACTGCCGACGCCGCCGTGGCGGGAGACGTCGGCCTCGAGGCCGCCCGGGTGATCGCAGCCGGGACCACGACGACTCCCCTGCGACGCGAGGCGCTCGCCGATCCCGAGAGCAGCTGCGCCGAGCCGTTCCTCGTGGAGCAGGCCCGGGTGCTCCCGGTCGAGGACCTGCGCACGCTCGTCCGCGCCTGGGCGGACCACGCCGACCCGGCCGCCGACGACCGCGGCTACGTCGAGGCGTCCGAGCGCGAGCACCTCGAGATCGCGCGCATCCCGTACGGGTTCCGCGTCGACGGGCAGCTCACGGTCGAGCACGGGGAGCAGCTGCGCACCGCCCTCCGAGCCGTCATGGGCGTACCCGCCGCGACCGATCAGCGCAGCACCAGCCAGCGCCGCGCCCAGGGCCTGGCGGACCTGGCCCGCCTCGCGCTCGACCACGGCCTCGTCGGCACGGGCATGGCAGTCCGGCCGCAGGTGACGGTCCACGTCGACCACGGCACGCTGATGGACCTGCTCGCACGAGCCGAGGCAAGGGCCGAGGGAATGGCCGAGGCGGCGGGGGCCGAGGCGAGGCAGAGCGGCACCCGTGCGCCGGGCCGGAGCGACCGCGACCCCGGGACGCCCGGAGTCCCGCGTCCTCGGACCCGCGTCACCCCCGCCGATCTCGACCGCGGCGCCCGCTACGAGGGCGGCACCCCGGTCCCGCGGCACGTCCTGGACCGCCTCGCCTGCGACAGCGCGTGGGCCAGGGTCATCTTCGGCCCCGGTTCGCAGGTGCTCGACGCCGGGCGCACGCAGCGCACCTATACCGGGCCCAAGCGCTCAGCGGTCATCGCTCGCGACCAGCACTGCCGCTACCCCGGCTGCACCGCCCCGCCGGCGATCAGCGAGGTGCACCACACGCGGCACTGGGCACGCGACCACGGGAGCACCGCCGTCGACGAGGGGATCCTGCTCTGCTGGCACCACCACGAGCTCGCGCACCGGCGCGGGATCCTGATCGCCCGGCAGGCGGGCGGCTGGTCGTTCCTCGATCGTCACGGAGTCCCGCTGCGGACATGAGGGCGAGCCGCTGGTCGCCGCGCGATCCCCACGGAGCCCCCGTGCCGACCTGGGGCCCCGAGCCACCCGCGCAGCAGTCGCTCAGAGCAGCCGGCGCGCCGCCGCCCAGCGGGTCAGCTCGTGCCGGTTCGAGAGCTGGAGCTTGCGCAGCACGGCGGAGACATGGGACTCGACCGTCTTGATCGAGATGAACAGCTCGCTCGCCACCTCGCGGTAGGTGAACCCGCGCGCGATCAACCGCATCACCTCGCGCTCGCGCGCCGAGAGCCGGTCCAGCTCGTCGTCGCCCGTCGCGACATCCCCGGCCGCCGCCCCGAACGCGTCGAGGACGAAACCCGCGAGTCGCGGCGAGAACACCGCATCGCCGCCGGCCACGCGTCGCACCGCGTTCGACAGCTCGGGCCCGCTGATCGCCTTCGTCACGTAGCCGCGCGCACCCGCCCGGATCACCTGGACGACGTCCTCGGCGGCATCGGACACCGACAGCGCGAGGAACCGCACGTCATGGAGCTCGGCGCAGGCGCGGATGACCTCGGCGCCGCCCCCGCCGTCGCCACCCGGCAGGTGGACGTCGAGCAGCACCACCGGGGGATGGAGCCGCCGGACCGCCTCGATCGCGGACGGCACGTCGTCGGCCTCGCCGACCACGACCACCCCGTCGTCCAGGGCCGCCCGCACCCCCGTGCGGAAGATCAGGTGGTCGTCCACGAGGACGACGTCGACAGGGCCACCGCCGTGCCCGTTGACGGGATCGCTCACTGGCGTGCCTCCTCGTTGCCGTCCACCGGAAGGCTCAGGTGGACCTCGGTACCGCTCTCACGGCACCGGACCGTCGCCGTCCCGCCGTGCCTGGTCATCCGGCCGACGATCGACTCGCGTATCCCGAGGCGGTCCTCGGGCACGGCCTGCTCGTCGAAGCCGTCCCCATGATCGCGCACGAAGACCTCGACCACGTCCGCCCGGCACTCCAGGTACACCGAGACGGGCGGCCGACCGTGGCGCACCGCGTTGAGCAGCGCCTCGCGGGCCGCCCGCAGCATGACCGCCGTCTCGACGTCGGGCACGCGGTCCCCGACGACGACGACCTCGATCGGGATCGCGTGGAGGTCCTCGACCTCGCCCACGAGGGTCGCGAGCTCCGCGGCGAGCGAGGTCCCCGGTGTCGTCCGGTCGTCGTACAGCCACGAGCGCAGCTCGCGCTCCTGGGCCCTGGCCAGCCGCGCGACGTCCTCGGGGTCGTCGGCACGTGCCCGGATCAGGGCGAGGGTCTGCAGCACGGAGTCGTGCAGGTGCGCGGCGATGTCCGCCCGCTCGGCCTCGCGCTCCCGGGCCACCCGCTCGTCGCCCAGGGCACGGACGAGCCCGAGCCACCACGGCGCGAGCACGAGGCCGACCCCGGCGAGGACCGCGAGCGCGGCGACAGCCGAGCCGAGCAGGTCAGCGGTCGGCGTCTCACGCCCCACGAGGAGGAACACCCCGAGCGCCGCCAGGACGGTCCCGCCGATGAGCCGCAGGATGCTCGTCCGCTGACCTGCGCGGGGCGCAGCGCCGTCCCCGCCTCGTGAGATCGCGTCGAGCTGGCTCCACGCGAGGGCGGTACCGCCGACGACGATGATCGCCGGGACGAGCCAGGTGCCTCCGACGGCGATCCCGCTGCGGTTCGCCACGAGCACGGCCGCCGCCAGCACGAGGAGCAGGCCCGAGCCCCACCTCGGCGGCCGGGAAGGTCCTGGCGCGCTCGCGCAGGCGTGGCGCGAGCCTCGTCATCGACGGTGGCAGCTCTCCGGCCGCTGCGGCCTCGACGGGGTCCCCCCGCGGAACGGTCACCCACAGGAAGACGTAGAGCACCACACCCGCTCCGCCGATCAGGCTCGCACCGACGAAGAGGAGCCGGACCACGCCGACACGCATCCCGAGGTGGGCGGCGAGTCCCGCGGCGACACCGCCGAGCCGGCGGTCGGCGCTCGGCCGGCGCAGCGGCAGCCGCGGTGCGGGGGACATGAGGCTCACGAGAAGCATCGTCACATGTCACGGGCACCTCCGGGGCCCTGCCGGGCACGACCAGGGGCAGCTTCAGGGTGGGTTCAGGGCAGCCCGGGCGAGGATCAGGGTCCGATCAGGGGCACTCCCCGATGTCCCGACGGCGCGGCGCGGCCAGCATGGAGCCATGAGCACTCCTGAGCCCCTCACCCCGGCACCGCCGTCGCCGAGCGCGACCGACGCCTTCTTCGACTCGATCCGCCGCACGGGCCTCCTGCGCAGCAACGACCGCTGGATCGCGGGCGTCGGTGGCGGCCTCGCGCGCCGCCTCGGCATCGACCCCCTGGTGGTGCGTGGCCTGCTCCTCGTCTCCGTCGTGCTCGGCGGTCTCGGCGTCGCGCTGTACGCGATCGCCTGGCTGCTGCTCCCCGAGGAGTCCGACGGCCGCATCCACCTCCAGGAGCTCTTCCGCGGGAACGCCGACATCGCCGTCCTCGGCTCGGCCGTCCTGCTGGTGACGGGGCTCACGATGACGGGCTCGCTCGTCCCGGGCTGGTACTTCGGCGGCGGGAACGACACGGGCTGGTGGCAGGGCCTCGTCTGGCTCGGCGTCCTGGTGACCGTCGTCGCCCTGCTCGTCTCCCGTCGCGGACGCCGCGGCCGGTCGACCGGCTACGGCCCGACGACCACGCTCCGGCCCGGCCAGCCCCCCTCGCCCGGCGCCTGGCCGGGCGGCCCCGTCCCGCCCGCCCCGAGCGGCACCGCCATGCCGGGCCGCCCCGACGACCTCCACCCCACCGCGTACACCGCACAGTCGGAAGGACCTCAGATGTCGACCACCCCGATGGCGCCCATGCCTCCGGCCCCCACGAGCGGGCCCTACCCCGCGTACGCCGGCTACCACCCGAACCCCGCCCAGCCCGCGGGCTACACGCCGGCGTGGCAGGCGCCGAGCAGCGCACCGCGGACCTCCCTCCCCGTGCAGCAGCCCCGCGCCCCGCGCGGCGCCGGTCGCGGCACCTTCGGCGTGGTCGTCGCCCTGACCCTGCTCGTCCTCGCCGGCCTGCTCTTCGCCGATCGGCTCGGGCGGCTCGCCGCACCCGTCGGTCTCACGACGATCGCCGCCGCCGTCGTCTTCCTCGGAGCGGCGATCGCCGTCGCCGGGATCCGCGGCCGCTCCGCCGGGGGTCTCGGGGCGCTGGCCATCGTCCTCATGCTCGTCGCCGCGCCGCTCGCCGCGGCCGACAGGTACGACTGGACCTCGACCTCCGACGGCCAGGTCGTCTTCGGCGACATCAGCTCGACTCCGCTGACCGCCTCCGACGCCGAGGCCGGAATCGAGCTCGGAGCGGGTAACGCGACGATCGACCTCACCTCGCTCCCCGCCTCGACAGCGACCGTCGTGGTCCCGATCGACGTCGCCGCGGGCGACGTGACCGTCGTCGTCCCGTCGGGATCGACGGTGAGCGCCGACCTCACCATGGCGGCCGGGGACGTGCGCTGGTTCGGCGACCGGATGAGCATCGGCTTCGGCGACGAGTCACCCCGGAGCCTCGAGCACAGCGGCACGGGCGACGCCACGGGACCCGACCTCGTCCTCGACATCTCGATGGGCGTCGGATCCCTCACGGTGCAGGAGGCGGGCCGATGACCACCCCCACCTCCGCGATGCCGGAGCCCGACGACACGACCCCCCTCGACGCACAGGAGAACCCGATGGACGCCACCGAGCAGACGACCCCGATCCCGCCGGTGCCCCCGAGCACCGCACCCCTCACCGACGACGTCGACGACCTGTCGTCGACCACGCGACCGATGGACCCGGCACCGACCACGGCCGCCGCAACCCCGATCCCGACGGCGGGCACCCGACCGCGGGTCCGCGTCGGCACGACGGTCTGGGGTCTGGTCGTGGTCGTCATCGGGCTCGGGCTCCTCGCGATCGCCGCGGGCGCCGTCTTCGACGTCCAGCTCGCGACGATCGGCCTCATCGCGGCGGCGGGCATCGCCCTGCTGGTCGGCTCCCTGCTCACGGCCACCGGCCGACGGCGGTGAGCAGCGTCCCGGGTGGAGGGCCCGGGACGCGACGACGGCGGCCACCCCCTGGGGGGTGGCCGCCGTCGTGCGTGGTGCGTCGTGCGTGGAGGGACGCCCCTCGGGTCAGACCGTCGCGCCGACCGCGGGTGCGTCGACCTTCTTCGGCAGGATCGCGGTGAAGGCGTAGCCGATGAGGATGAGCACGAGGCCGACGCCGATCGCGAAGGCTGCCACACCGAAGGCGACGACCGAGGTGAACAGCGAGGCGCGGAGGAATGAGCCGTTCATGGCCGTGGCGCGCAGCGGGTCCTCACGGTCGAGCTCGGCGTACGTCTTGCCGCCGGTCGCCTCGAGCGAGTGGTGCTTGATGATGTCCGCCTGGGCGTAGGCCTGCAGCGGACCGGTGACGGCGCTCCCGCCGAAGTTCGCGGCATCGGCCGAGACCGTGATCTTCTCCTCGGCGAGCTGGCTGCTCACCAGACCCCAGGTCGTCCCGCCGGCGACGACCATGAGCAGGCCGACGAGCATGAGGATGTAGCTGATGATCTTGACGGGCTTCGCGTTGACGGTGACGGTGCTGCTCATCGGGCTTCCCTTCCAGAACGGCCGGGCTCCTTCCGAACCCAGGAACCCTTTCTCACGGGCTCAGCCATCAATATGTCCCCCGATTCGGCCGGATCGATAGGCCGTTGGTCCGGGGCGCGCACTTCTTCTCAACAGGATGACCACAAACCGCCCCTGCCCCCAGCCCCTCGGCCCTCGTCAGCCCGTCGGACCTCGTCAGCCCGTCAGCCCGCGCAGCTCCCTCGCCCGCTCGTACAGCGCCTGCGCCGCACCGGCGGTCTGCGACCAGCCGAAGGCCGGCCGGACCGCTCGCGCACGTGACTGGAGGCTCGCGAGCAGCTCCGGTTCGTGCACCAGCCGGGCCAGCGCCCTCGCCATCCCCGCGTCGTCGTCGACCAGCAGTCCGTCGACTCCGTCCTGGACGAACTCCTCGATCCCCGTGCCGCGCCGTGCCAGGACGACGAGCCCTGCGGTCCGCGCCTCCAGGGCGGCGATCCCGAACGCCTCGAGCGAGGCGGGCGCGAGGAAGACGTGCGCGCCGCGGTACAGCTCGGGCAGGCGGTCGCGGGCGAGCTGCCCGTGCATCGTCACGACATCGGACAGCCCGCGCCGACGCACCGCCTTGGCCATCGGCGCGCGCATCGGCCCGTCACCGACGATGTCGACCCTCAGGGCCTCGTGCCCCACCTGCTCGACGGCGTCCTCGACCACGGCGAGCAGCGCCGGGCCACGCTTGCGCGGCGCGAGGCGCATCGTCGCCACCGCCCGGACCGGCGGGGTCGGCGCGGCCTCGCCACGGGCCGCCCACCGCTCGAGCTCCGCCCCGTTCGGCATGAGGTCGACCCGCTCGCCGAAGACCTCCCTGACCCGGTCCGCCGCCGCCCCGCTGACCGCCGAGAGAGCGATCGGCGCGCCGGACCACCGCGAGTGACGCACGCCGGCCCGCAGCGCGGGGACGAAGCCGTCGAGCATGCAGTGCCAGGTGATCGCGAGCGGGAGCTCCCGCCCCAGCGCGACCCGTGCGCCGTCGAAGGCGAAGGGTGACAGGACGCCGGCGTGCACGTGCACGACATCGGGTGCCAACCGGTCGAAGAGCGCAGCCATCGCAGCGGGGGCCGCCGGGTTGACCGGCAGGTCGAACGGCAGGTCCAGGCCCATCCGGTGCACCTGGACCGCCGGGTCGCCGAGCTCGGGAGACTGCTGCGCCCCGGCCCCGCTCGCGGCCTCCCAGGGGGTCGCCGTCAGGACGTGCACCTCGTGACCGGCCGCGACCTGCGACGCCGCAAGGTCCCGGACCTGCGTCTCGATGCCACCCATCCGGGGCGGATAGCAGTCGGAGACGTGGATGATGCGCACTCTGCAAGGCTAACGCGCAGCCTCCGACGGCCGATCGGAGGTCGATGGCTGCAGACAGGAGACGGCAGTGACTCGCACGGGCTGGGCTCGGGCCGGCTTCGTCGCGCTCGCGCTCGCACTGTTCCTGCTGGGCGCGCACGGCCTCCTGCTGAGCAAGGTCGCCGTCACGGCGGCCAATGCCGTGACGATCGCCGCCCTGGCCCAGCAGCTGCGCCGCGGCAGCTACTCGGACCGCATCGGCTGGATCGTCATGCTCGCGGGATTCAGCATCCTCGAGGTGCACAACCTCAACACCCTCCTGAGCATCGTCGCCACCGGCTCGGCGCAGAGCGGCGGCGTCGACGCGGCGAGCCTCCTCCTCGGCTACGTCGTCCTGCTCGTCGGCGGCATGCTCGCGACCGTGCCCTACGCGCGCCGCGACGGGGGCGGGATGCTCGACGCCGCCGTCATCGGCTTCGCCGCGGCCAGCCTGGTGTGGGCGCTCGTCCTGCAGCCCGCGCACCTGCGCCTCGGCTCCTCGACCGCGACGACCACCTACGAGATGTGGGTGGTCCTGCTGATCAGCGCGATGTCCGGCGCCGTCGTCCGGGCGGCCGTCGTCGCGCGCGAGGCGCGCACCGCCGCCCTCTACCTGCTCGTCTCGATCACGGCGACGAACCTCGCCGACATCGTGTCCACCCTCACGACGGACCCCGCGACCGGGCACGGCGCGTGGTGGGTCAACGGCCTGTGGGTCGTCGCCTACCTGGCCTTCGCCGCCGCCGCAGCCGACCCCTCGTCGAGGGCGATCGCCGGCCCGGAGCGGCAGCCCAGTGGTGTCACCGCGGCGCGCCTCGTCTTCCTCGGCGGGGCCCTCGCCGTCAACCCCGCCATCGCCGGGATCCGGCACCTGGCGGGGGCCTCGGTCGACGTCGCCCTGCTGAGCGCCGGCTCGCTCCTCATGGTGCCGCTCGTCGTCACCCGCATCGGGCTCCTCGCCCGCTGGCATGCGGACGCCGTGCACCGGCTGAACCAGCTCGCCTCGCGCGACGAGCTCACGGGGCTCCCCAACCGCAGGGCGCTGTTCGCCCATCTCGAGGCGACGCTCGACCGGACCGCTCGAGGCCTGGGCCCAGGGACCGTCGTGCTCTACCTCGACCTCGACGACTTCAAGTCGGTCAACGACACCCACGGGCACACGACGGGCGACCTGCTCCTTCAGGCGGTCGCCGCGCGGATCCGCTCCTGCCTGCGCTCCAACGACCTCGTCGCCCGCTTCGGCGGCGACGAGTTCGTCGTGGTCCTGGAGGGCGACCCGGCGGTGGTCGCCCCCGTCGTCGTCCCGAACCTGGCGCGTGCGCTGGCCGAGCCCGTGACGATCGGCTCCGTCGTCGTCTCGGGCCGGGCGAGCATCGGCGTCGCGGCGGTCCGCTCCGGCGAGCGCGCCGACGCGGGAGGCCTGCTGCACCGCGCCGACGCCGAGATGTACCTCGCGAAGCGTGCCGACCGGGACCAGAGCCCCACCGTCGACGCGGCGACGAGCCCCTCCTGAGGCGGCACGGGATCGGCGGTCACGCGCGCGGGCACCGGTCCAGCGCGGTCACGCCGCGGTAGGACGGCTCAGGCGCTCACTCCCACTCGATGGTGCCCGGCGGCTTGCTCGTGACGTCGAGCGTCACGCGGTTGACCTCGGGGACCTCGTTGGTGATCCGGGTCGAGATCGTGGCGAGCACCTCGTAGGGCACCCGCGTCCAGTCCGCCGTCATGGCGTCCTCCGAGCTCACCGGACGCAGCACGACGGGGTGGCCGTAGGTCCGGCCGTCGCCCTGGACGCCGACCGAGCGGACGTCGGCCAGCAGCACCACGGGGCACTGCCAGATCTCCCGGTCCAGCCCGGCCTTCGTCAGCTCGGCGCGGGCGATCGAGTCCGCGGCGCGCAGGATCTCCAGCCGCTCGGCCGTGACCTCGCCGATGATCCGGATCCCGAGCCCGGGACCGGGGAACGGCTGACGCCAGACGATCTCCCCGGGCAGGCCGAGCTCGAGCCCGACGGCACGCACCTCGTCCTTGAACAGGGTCCGCAGCGGCTCGACGAGCTCGAACTGCAGGTCGTCGGGCAGCCCGCCGACGTTGTGGTGCGACTTGATGTTCGCCGCGCCCTCGCCGCCGCCGGACTCGACGACGTCCGGGTAGAGCGTCCCCTGCACGAGGTAGCGGACCTCCTCGCCGTGCGCGCCGGACTCGGCGACGACGTCGCGCGCCGCCTGCTCGAAGACCCGGATGAACTCGCGGCCGATGATCTTGCGCTTGGTCTCGGGGTCGCGTGACGCCCGCGAGCGCGTCGAGGAAGCGCTTCTTCGCGTCGACGACCATGAGGCGCACGCCCGGTCGCGGCGACGAAGTCCTCCTCGACCTGCTCGGCCTCACCGGCCCGCAGCAGGCCGTGGTCGACGAACACGCAGGTCAGCTGCTCGCCGACGGCGCGCTGCACGAGCGCGGCCGCGACGGCGGAGTCGACACCGCCGGACAGCCCGCAGATCACCCGGGCGTCGCCCACCTGGGCGCGGATCAGCTCGACCTGGTCGGCGACGACGTTGCCCGCCGTCCAGGTCGGCGAGAGCCCGGCGCCGCGGTACAGGAAGTTCTCCAGCGCGTCCTGGCCGAGCAGCGAGTGCTTGACCTCGGGGTGCCACTGCATGCCGTAGAGGCGACGGGCGCTGTCCTCGAAGGCCGCGACGGGCGAGCCGGTCGACGTCGCGAGCACCGCGAACCCTGCGGGGGCCTCGTGGACGGCGTCGCCGTGGCTCATCCAGACCTGCTGCGCCTCGGGCGAGCCGGCGAGGAGGACACCGGCGTCGGGGACCTCGACGGGGGTGCCGCCGTACTCGCGGACGCCCGTCTGCGCGACCGTTCCGCCGAGCGCCTGGGCCATCACCTGGAAGCCGTAGCAGATGCCCAGCACGGGCACGCCTGCCTCGAACAGGGCGGCGTCCATCCCGGGAGCGCCCTCGGCGTAGACGCTGGCGGGGCCGCCCGACAGGATCACCGCCGAGGGGTTCCGCGCGAGCATCTTCTCGACGCTCCAGGTGTGCGGGACGATCTCGGAGTACACGTGCGCCTCACGGACGCGTCGCGCGATGAGCTGGGCGTACTGGGCGCCGAAGTCGACGACGAGGACGGGGCCGTCGCCGGGGGGCGTGGAGGTCGCGGTCACGCGGGGAGTCTAGTGACGGACGCGAGCCTGGCCTCACCGTCGCGGTGCACCCGGCGCTCCAGGACGAAGCTCATCACCGGGACGACACCGGCGAGGACCATCGTGACGAGCCTGCCGAAGCGCCAGCGCATCGTGCCCCACAGGTCCAGGACGGTCACCAGGTAGACGACGTAGATCCAGCCGTGGGCGATCGGCACGACGGTTCCGGCCCCGGGGATCACGGCCGAGAGCCCGCTCTCCTCGAACAGCGTGGCCGAGAAGGTCCCCCCTGCCTGGACGACCTGGATCAGGACGTGCAGGGTCAGCACCAGGAGCATCGAGCCGGTCACCCATGCCATGACGCGGTAGCGCTTGAGGGCGCCGGTCGCCCGCACGCTCCAGTCCTTGCCAGCCACGGAACCCTCCTCGCGCGCTCGGGAGCGCCTAGCCGTCTGTCGTGAGGCCTCCATCCTCCCCCAGCGGGGCGGCCCCTCGCGCCCCGGCACCGGCACCGGGAAAACACGTCGACCGTGTCGGCCCGCCCGCCTAGGTTGGCCGCATGCGCCCCTTGCCCTACCGCGATCCCGGCACGCCGCCGGTGACCTCGGTCTCCGCCTACCTGCGATGGGTCGCGCGCGGGCAGCTCGGCCTCGTCCTGTCCGCCTCGGCCTGGGGCACCGTCGGCTTCGTCTCGACGGCCGTCCTGCCGTACCTGCTCGGCCGTGTCGTCGACCACGGGCTCGACTCCGGCCTGAGCCCCGAGGTGTGGCGCGGCGTGCTCGTCCTGCTGGCCGTGGGCTCGGTCGGCGTGCTCGCCAACGTCGTCGAGCACCGCCGCTCGGTCGAGAACTGGCTCCGCGCCGCCTTCCGCTCCTCGCAGCTGCTCGGCCATCACGTCACCCGCACCGGGGACGCCGTCACCGTCGAGCTGCCCACGGGCGAGGTCGTCGCGACGGTCGCCTCGGACTCGCTGCGCGTCGGCGAGGTCTTCTGGATCGTCCCCCGCCTGATCGGCGCGGTCGCGGCCTACCTCGTCGTCGCCGTGCTGCTGCTCGGCTCCTCCGTCCCGCTCGGCGTGGCCGTGCTCGTCGGCCTGCCGACGGTCGCCGCGACGCTCGGGCTGGTCGTCCGCCCGCTGCAGCCGGCGCGAGTCGGGGCAGCGCGCCGCGGCCGGCCGCCTGACGACGCTCGGCGCCGACACCGTCTCCGGCCTGCGCATCCTGCGCGGGATCGGCGGCGAGGAGGCCTTCGCCGCCCGCTACCGCGAGCAGTCCCAGCGCGTGCGCGCGGCCGGGGTCGACGTGGCGCGGACGCAGTCGCTGCTGGACGGCCTCACGTCCCTGCTGCCCGGTCTGCTGCTCGCCGGCGTCGTCTGGTTCGGCGCGCGCCTGGCCGTCAGCGGGACGATCACCCCGGGCCAGCTCGTCACCTTCTACGGCTACGCGGCCTTCCTCACCGGGCCGCTCGACGTGGCGACCGACGCGCTGCGGATCCTCACCCGCGGGCGTCGTCGGCGTGCGTCGGATGCTGCGCGTGCTCGCCGTCCCGACGACGGGCGCCGAGCGCGGGTCGACGCCGCCCGTCCCTGGCCCCGGCGCCGCGAGCGCCGACCTCGTCGACGAGCTCAGCGGCCTGCACGTGCGGGCCGGACGGCTCGTCGCCCTCGTCAGCGCCGACCCGGACGAGACCGCGGCGCTCGCGGTCCGGCTCGGCGCGCTCGGCTCCGAGCACCGCATCGAGGACTCACGGGTCCGGCTCGGCGGGGTCCCGCTCGCCGAGCCTCGGCCTGGCCGAGGTGCGCCGGCGGGTCGTCGTCGCCGAGTCCGCCCCGCACCTGTTCACCGGGAGCCTGCGCGCCGAGCTCGACGTGACGCGGCCTCGCCGACGACGACGACCCTCCTCGCCGCCCTGACGACGGCCGACGCGGGCGACGTCCTCGACTCCGTCCCCGGCGGTCTCGACGGCGAGGTCGAGGAGAAGGGCCGCTCGCTGTCCGGCGGCCAGCGCCAGCGCCTCGCCCTGGCCAGGGCCCTGCTCACCGAGGCCGAGGTGCTCGTCCTCGTCGAGCCGACGAGCGCCGTCGACGCCCATACCGAGGCACGGATCGCCGCCGCGGCTCGGTCCGGTGCGCGGCCGGCCGCACGACGCTCGTGGTCACGACGAGCCCGCTCGTCCTGGAGCACGCCGACGAGGTGCTGCTCGTCGAGGGCGGCCTCGTCGTCGCCCGGGGCAGCCACCACGGCCTGCTCGCCGACCACGGCACCGAGGGCCGCCGCTACCGCTCCGTCGTCTCGCGCTCCGAGGACGACGACCCCACCAGGACGGAGGTCGACCATGCGACTGCCGGTCGCTGACCGCACCCTGCTGCGGACGCGCACGGCCGAGCTGCTGCGCGCCCACCGGCGGCCGCTCGCGCTCGTCCTGGCCCTGCACAGCCTCGCCGCCGTCGCCGGCCTCGCGGGCCCGTGGCTGCTCGGCAGGATCGTCGACGCGGTCCAGGCCGGCACGACGAGCGCCGCGATCGACCGCGTGGCGCTCGGCCTGCTCGTCGCCGTCCTGGCCCAGGCCGTCCTGGTCCGGTTCGCCCAGCTCTCGGCGCGAGTGCTCGGGGAGTCCGTCTTCGCCGACCTGCGCGAGGAGTTCATCACCACCGTCACCCGGCTGCCGCTGTCGACGGTGGAGCGGGCCGGGACCGGCGACCTGCTCGGCCGGACCACGAACGACATCGACCGCGCGCAGCACTCGGTCCGCTTCGGCGTGCCACGGATCCTCGTCGCCTCGGTGACGACGCTGCTCACCCTCGTCGCCGCCTTCCTCGTCGACGCCCGCGTCGCCCTCGCACTGCTCGTCGGCGCGCCGCTCCTGGTGGTGACGGCGCGCTGGTACCTGCGCCGGGCGACTCCCGCCTACCTGCGGGAGTCGGCGGCCTACGCGAGGCTCAACGGCTCGATCAGCGAGTCCGTCGAGGGCGCGCGGACGATCGACGCGCTCTCGCTCGGGCAGCGCAGGCGCGCACGCGTCGACGCCGACCTGCGCGAGGCCTTCGCCGCAGAGGAGCGCACGCTCGCCCTGCGCTCGGTGCTCTTCCCCGGGGTCGACCTCTCGTTCGTGCTCCCGGTCGCGGCGACCGTGCTGTGGGGAGCCGTGCTCGTGGGCAACGGCCAGGCGAGCATCGGCTCCGTCGCGGCGATCGCCGTCTACGCCCTGGGGATCAAGCAGCCCATCGGCGAGCTGATCTTCTGGCTCGACGAGATCCAGGTCGGGGCGACCTCCCTCGCACGGATCATCGGCGTCAGCGAGGTCGCACCCGACCGCACCGTCGGCGACGAGGCGCCGGAGGGCGAGCGCGTCGTGGCGAGCGGCCTGCACTACGCGTACCGACCGGGCCATGACGTCCTGCACGGCATCGACCTGGCGCTCGTCGAGGGCGAACGGCTCGCCGTCGTCGGCCCGTCCGGTGCCGGCAAGTCGACCCTCGGCCGGATGCTCGCCGGGATCCACCCGCCCTCGGGCGGGACGGTCACGGTCGGCAAGGTCCCGCTCGTGGACCTGCCTCTCGACACGCTGCGCGGCCACGTGGCGCTCGTCACCCAGGAGCACCACGTCTTCGTCGGGACGATCGCCCAGAACCTGCGTCTGGCGGCCCCGGAGGCGACGGACGAGGCGCTCGCCCGCGCGATGGACGCCGTCGACGCGCGGGCCTGGGTCGACGCGCTGCCCGATGGCCTGCACACCGCCGTCGGCTCGGGCGGGCTGAGCCTGAGCCCCGCGCAGGCCCAGCAGCTCGCGCTCGCGCGGCTCGTCCTGCTCGACCCGCACACGCTCGTGCTCGACGAGGCGACCTCGCTGCTCGACCCGCGGGCGGCCCGTCACCTGGAGCGCTCGCTGTCGAACGTGCTCCGGGGCCGCACCGTCGTCGCGATCGCGCACCGGCTGCACACCGCGCACGACGCCGACCGGGTCGCGGTCGTCGACTCCGGCCGGATCACCGAGCTGGGCTCGCATGACGAGCTCGTCGCGGCCGAGGGCGAGTACGCGGCGCTGTGGAGGTCGTGGCAGCAGGAGTGAGCGGGGCGGGGCCGTCGCGGGCGCTCAGGGCTCGGGAGTCGTGAGCGCCGCCGCGACCGGCGGCCCGTCCTGCTCGGGGGGCGCGAGCCGGTCCTGCGTCCCGTCACGCACCATGCGTGCCCACAGCAGGAGCGCGAACCCGCCGAAGAGCCACCACTGCAGCGCGTAGGACAGGCTCTGCAGGTTCAGGCCTGCTCCTCCGCCTGTGCTCGGCGCGTCGAGCAGCGTGATCGGACCCTGCTGCGCCGGCGTGACCTCGGAGAGCACCAGGTAGCCGGAGTAGATCGGCCCTGACCACAGGTTCACCAGCTCCGCCGGGCTGATCGCGTCGATCTGCCCGCTCGGCGATCCACCCTGGCCGGCGGCCTCGCCGACCTGGAGGTAACCGGTCACCTCGACCGTCCCGGCGGGCGCCGTGAGCCCGTCGGCCGCGGCGAGGTCGGGGACCCAGCCGCGCACGACCGGCAGGACGGCCCCGGTCGCCGTCACCCGGAGCGGGGAGAGCAGCAGGACTCCGTCGACGCCGTCGTGCACCCGGCCGGCGACGAGGAGCTGCCCGTCCTCGAAGGTGCCGGAGGCCGTGACCGTGTGGGCGACGAGACCCGAGGGGAACGAGGTCTGCGGAGCGAGCACCTCGGTCAGGGCCAGCGGATCGGCCGTCGAGGCCTCGGCGGCCGCCGCGGCTGCCGCGAGCTCTCCGCGCTGGACGGCGCGGTCGAGCTGCCAGACCCCCAGCCGGGCACAGACGCCGGCGGCCGACAGCAGGATCACCAGCAGGACGAGCATCCGCCCGGACCTCGCGGTGCGCCAGAGCTCGCTCCACGGTGGCATGCCTCCACCGTACCGAGCCCTCCGGCCCGCCGCCGCCGCGGTCCGGTGCGCAGAGCCGGCCCGCCCTCGCGGCCGGGCTGTGCGAACCTGCCCGGATGTGGTGGGGTAGGTCTCATCGACCCCTCCACGGTCACCGACTCGACCAGGGGGGCTAAACGTCCCATGATTTCCCCCGCAGGTCCGCCATGCTAAGCACGCCCGACAATTCGGCGTCGGGCCCCGGTATCACTGGAGGCTGCCCGTGAGCACCACCCCCGAGATCATCGAGTCCGGCTGGCGCACCCGCGGCGCGGAGCCGAGCGACGAGACGCTGGAGACCATCGACCGCTGGTGGCGCGCGGCGAACTACCTCTCCGTCGGGCAGATCTACCTGCTCGACAACCCGCTGCTGCGCGAGCCGCTCGACCGCGACCACGTCAAGCCGCGGCTGCTCGGCCACTGGGGCACGACCCCCGGCCTGAACTTCCTCTACGCGCACCTCAACCGGGTGATCGCGCGAGCGCGCGCAGTCGACGATCTACGTCACCGGTCCCGGCCACGGCGGCCCCGGCCTGGTCGCCAACGCCTACCTCGACGGCACCTACACCGAGGTCTACTCCGACATCACCCAGGACGACGAGGGCCTGCGCCGGCTGTTCCGCCAGTTCTCGTTCCCCGGCGGCATCCCCAGCCACGTCGCCCCCGAGACGCCCGGCTCGATCCACGAGGGCGGCGAGCTCGGCTACGCGCTGTCGCACGCCTACGGCGCGGCGTTCGACAACCCCGACCTGCTGGTCGCCGCGGTCGTCGGCGACGGCGAGGCCGAGACCGGCCCGCTGGCCACGAGCTGGCACTCCAACAAGTTCGTCAACCCGGTCAACGACGGCGTCGTCCTGCCGATCCTGCACCTCAACGGGTACAAGATCGCCAACCCGACCGTCCTCGCCCGGATCCGCGAGGAGGAGCTCACCTCGCTGATGGTCGGCTACGGCCACCGCCCGTACCTCGTTCCGGCGGGCTACGACGACGAGGCGCCCGTCGAGACGCACCGCCGCTTCGCCGCCACTGCTCGACGACGGTCCTCGACGAGATCGCCGCGATCAAGCGCGCGCGCCGCCGAGCGGCGACGAGCTGCCCGACCCATGTGGCCGATGATCGTCTTCGCGCACGCCCAAGGGCTGGACGGGCCCGGCGTAGATCGACGGCAAGCAGACCGAGGGCACCTGGCGCGCGCACCAGGTGCCGCTGGCCAACGCGCGCGACACCGAGGCGCACCGTCGCGTGCTCGAGGACTGGCTGCGCTCCTACCGCCCGGAGGAGCTCTTCGACGCCGACGGCCGGGTCGGCCGCGGACATCGCGGCGCTCGCCCCCGAGGGCCACCTGCGGATGAGCGCCAACCCGCACGCCAACGGCGGCCTGCTGCTGCACGACCTGCGCCTGCCCGACTTCCGCGACTACGCGCGTCGACGTGCCGAGCCCCGGCGCGACGATCGAGCGAGGCGACCCAAGGTCCTCGGCGCAGTGGCTGACGCGACGTCATCGCGGCCAACCCGCACAACTTCCGGATCTTCGGCCCGGACGAGACGGCGTCCAACCGCCTCCAGGCCGTCTTCGAGGTGACCGACAAGCAGTGGAACGCCGACTTCGAGGGCCCGGAGGTCGACGAGCACCTGGCCCGCGCCGGCCGCGTCATGGAGATGCTCTCCGAGCACCAGTGCCAGGGCTGGCTCGAGGGCTACCTGCTCACCGGCCGCCACGGCCTGTTCAACTGCTACGAGGCCTTCATCCACATCATCGACTCGATGTTCAACCAGCACGCCAAGTGGCTGAAGGTCACCGCCGAGATCCCCTGGCGCCGCCCGATCGCGACCCTCAACTACCTGCTGTCGAGCCACGTCTGGCGCCAGGACCACAACGGCTTCTCCCACCAGGACCCGGGCTTCATCGACCACGTGGTCAACAAGAAGGCCGAGGTCGTCCGGGTCTACCTGCCGCCGGACGCCAACACCCTGCTCTCGACGTACGACCACTGCCTGCGCAGCCGCCACTACGTCAACGTCGTCGTCGCCGGCAAGCAGCCCGCGCCGAACTTCCTGACCATGGAGCAGGCCATCGCGCACTGCACGCGCGGCCTGGGGATCTGGGACTGGGCGGGCACCGAGGTCGAGGGCGAGCAGCCCGACGTCGTCCTCGCCTGCGCCGGCGACGTCCCGACGCTCGAGACGCTGGCCGCGGCGGACATCCTTCGCCGCGAGCTGCCCGAGCCTCAAGGTCCGCGTCGTCAACGTCGTCGACCTCATGCGCCTGCAGGACGAGCGGGAGCACCCGCACGGCCTGTCCGACCGCGAGTTCGACACCTCTTCACCACCGACCGCCGATCATCTTCGCGTACCACGGCTACCCGTGGCTCATCCACCGCCTCACCTACCGCCGCAACGGGCACGCGAACCTGCACGTGCGCGGCTACAAGGAGGAGGGCACCACGACGACGCCGTTCGACATGGTCATGCTCAACGACCTCGACCGGTTCCACCTCGTCATCGACGTGATCGACCAGGTGCCCTGGCTGCGCTCGCGGCCAGGCCGACCTGCGCCAGCAGATGGTCGACGCGCGGCTCGCGGCCCGCGAGTACACCCGCGACCACGGCGAGGACGATCCCGGAGATCCGCGACTGGGTCTGGCCCGGCGCGGGCGAGGTCGCCGTCGGCGGCGGCGTCGGCGACCGTCAGCACCGGCGGCGACAACGAGTAGACCGGTCCCCACCGGCACCGACCGACGAGGAAGCAGCGAACCAGTGGCACGCAGCATCATGATCACGTCCGCCGAGGGCGACACCGGGAAGTCGACGATCGCCCTCGGGCTGGTCGACCTCCTGACCCGCACCGGTCGCGCGGGTCGGCGTCTTCCGACCCGTCGCGCGGTCGACGGAGTCGCCGGACTACGTCCTGGAGCTGCTGCTCGCGCACGACGGCGTCGACCTCGACTACGACACCTGCGTCGGGGTCACCTACGACGAGGTCCACGCCGACCCCGAGGCGGCGCTCTCGCGCATCGTCTCGCGGTACCACGACGTCGAGCGGCGCTGCGACGTCGTGGTCGTCGTCGGCTCGGACTACACCGACGTCGCCGGGCCGACCGAGCTCGCGTTCAACGCGCGCATCGCGGCCAACCTCGGCGCGCCGGTGCTGCTCGTCGTGCGCGGCTCGGACCGCAAGCCGGACGAGGTGCGCTCCATGTCGGAGGTCGCCGTCGCCGAGCTGAGGGCGCAGCACGCCGAGGTGCTCGGCGTCGTCGCCAACCGCTGCGCCCAGCAGAGCCTGCTCTCGATGCGCGCGGCGCTGGGCTACGACCTGCCCGCCTGGGCCGTGCCGGACGACCGGCTGCTCAGCGCACCGACGGTCGGCGCCCTGATGGAGGCCGTCGGCGGTCGCCTCATGGTCGGCGACGCGGAGCTCCTGCAGCGCGAGGCGCTCGACGTCATGGTCGGCGCCATGTCGATCGAGCACCTGCTGGAGAAGCTGACCGACGGCGCCGATCATCATCACCCCGGGCGACCGCGCCGACATCCTGCTCGGGCTGCTCGTCGCACATGCGGCCGAGGGCTTCCCGTCGCTCGCGGGGATCATCCTCAACGGCGGCTTCTACCCGGCCCCCGTCGTCTCGCGCCTGGTCGACGGCCTCGGCACGCGCCTGCCGATCATCCGGACCGACATGGGCACGTTCAACACGGCGAGCGCGGCGCGCGACCACGCGCGGGCGGCTCACCGCCGACTCGCAGCGCAAGGTCGACACCGCGCTCGCGCTGTTCGAGAAGCATGTCGACGGCCAGGCGATCCTCGACCGGATGGACGTCGCACGGCCGAGCGTCGTCACGCCGCTGATGTTCGAGTACGAGCTGCTCGCCCGTGCCCGCGCCGACCGCAAGCACATCGTGCTCCCCGAGGGCAGCGACGACCGGATCCTGCGCGCCGCGAGCACGCTGCTGCAGCGCGAGGTCGCGCGACTGACGATCCTCGGCTCCGAGCCGGCGATCCGCGCCCGCGCGACCGAGCTCGGCCTGGACATCTCCGGGGCGACGGTCATCGACCCCAAGGACGGCGAGCTGCACGAACGCTTCGCCGCGCGAGTACACCGAGATGCGCAAGCACAAGGGCATGACCGTCGAGCGGGCCCGCGAGATCGTCGGCTCGGTCTCCTACTTCGGCACGATGATGGTCCAGCTCGGCCTGGCCGACGGCATGGTCTCCGGCGCGGTGCACACCACGGCGCACACCATCAAGCCGTCCTTCGAGATCATCAAGACGGTCCCCGGCACCTCCGTCGTCTCGAGCGTCTTCCTCATGTGCCTGGAGGACCGCGTCCTCGTCTACGGCGACTGCGCCGTCAACCCCGACCCGACCGCCGAGCAGCTGGCCGACATCGCGATCTCCTCGGCGGAGACGGCCGTCCAGTTCGGCATCGAGCCGCGGATCGCGATGCTCTCGTACTCGACCGGCGAGTCCGGCACGGGCGCCGACGTCGACAAGGTGCGCGCGGCGACCGCGCTCGTCCGCGAGCGCCGCCCCGACCTGCTCGTCGAGGGCCCGATCCAGTACGACGCCGCCGTCGACGCCTCCGTCGCCAAGACGAAGATGCCCGACTCGAGCGTCGCCGGCCGGGCGACGGTCTTCATCTTCCCGGACCTCAACACCGGCAACAACACCTACAAGGCCGTGCAGCGCTCGGCCGGCGCCGTCGCCGTCGGCCCGGTGCTCCAGGGTCTGCGCAAGCCCGTCAACGACCTGTCGCGCGGCGCCCTCGTCCAGGACATCGTCAACACCGTCGCGATCACCGCGATCCAGGCGCAGGCCTTCACCCCCGCGGGTGAGGGTCACCCGATCACCACCGTCGTCACCCCCTCCGGGACGGCCGTCACCTCCACCCCGCAAGGAGCCCAGCTGTGAGCACCCGCGTCCTGGTCGTCAACTCCGGATCGTCGTCGATCAAGTACCAGCTGGTCGACGTCGACAGCGGAGAGGCGCTCGCCACGGGCCTCGTCGAGCGGATCGGCCAGGAGATCGGCGCCTTCAAGCACGAGGGCCCGAACGGGGTCGTCAAGCTCGAGCAGCCCGTCCCCGACCACGAGTCCGGCATGGCGACGGTGCTCGGCCTGTTCGCCGAGCACGGCCCGGAGCTCGACGGCGCGAGCCTGACGGCGATCGGGCACCGCGTCGTGCAGGGCGGCTCCGTCTTCGCCGGCCCCGCGCTGATCGACGACGCGGTCGAGGCCAGATCGAGGAGCTCGCGACGCTCGCCCCGCTGCACAACCCCGCCCACCTGCAGGGCATCCGTGCCGCGCGGCACGCCTTCCCTGACGTCCCCCACGTCGCCGTCTTCGACACCTCCTTCCACCAGACGCTCCCGGCCGCCGCGTACACCTACGCGATCGACCGCGAGCTCGCCGAGCGCTACGCGATCCGCCGCTACGGCGCCCACGGCACCTCGCACAAGTACGTCTCGCGCCGGATGGCCGAGATCCTCGGCAAGGACCCGTCCGAGGTCAACGTCATCGTGCTGCACCTGGGCAACGGCGCCTCGGCGACGGCCGTGCGCGGCGGCGTCTCGGTCGAGACCTCGATGGGCCTGACCCCGCTCGAGGGGCTCGTCATGGGCACCCGCTCGGGCGATATCGACCCCGCGGTGCTCTTCCACCTGCAGCGCGTCGCCGGCATGAGCACCGACGAGCTCGACGACCTGCTCAACCGCCGCTCGGGGATGCTCGGGCTCTCCGGCTCCTCCGACATGCGCGACGTCCACGAGGCCGTCGCCGCGGGTGACGAGCGCTCGCGGACGGCCCTGGAGGTCTACTACCACCGGATCAAGAGCTACGTCGGCGCGTACTACGCGCAGCTCGGGCGCGTGGACGCCATCGTCTTCACCGCAGGGATCGGCGAGAACGACGACATCGTGCGGATCAACTCCCTCGCCGGGCTCGAGCGGCTCGGCATCAGCGTCGACGCCGCGCGCAACGACGGCCGCAAGAAGGCGGAGACGCTCATCTCGCCCGACGGCGCCGAGGTCGCGGTCTGGGTGATCCCCACCAACGAGGAGCTCGAGATCGCCACCGAGGCCGTGCAGCTGGTCTCCGCCGGCTGAGGGCGGTTGTCGGTTCTCGACAACGGCGGGGCGTCATCCTGCGTCGGGTCCGGCGTGCCCGCTCGCGCCGGCGTTGGCTAACGTCGTCCCTGCCTGACGACCACGTCCGGCAGGGACGCGACGGAGGCACGGGATGACGCTGCTCGACGGCAAGACGGTGCTCGTGACAGGGGTGCTGACCGAGGGCTCGATCGCCTTCCACGTCGCCCGCCTCGCCCAGGAGCAGGGGGCGAGCGTCGTGCTCACCTCCTTCGGGCGCCAGCAGCGCCTCACCGAGGCGATCGCGCGCCGGCTGCCCGTCCCGGCGCCCGTCGTCCAGCTCGACGTGACCTCGGCCGAGGACCTTGCCGCACTCGCCGAGCGCGTCGGCGAGCATGCCGACCGGCTCGACGGCGTCGTGCACTCGATCGGCTTCGCCCCCCAGTCCGTGCTCGGCGGGCACTTCCTCGACGGCTCCTGGGCCGATGTCGCCACGGCGCTGGAGGTCTCGGCCTTCTCGCTCAAGTCGCTCGCCGTCGCCGCGCGCCCGCTGATGACGCGCGGCAGCTCCGTCGTCGGGCTGACCTTCGACGCCTCCGTCGCATGGCCCGTGTACGACTGGATGGGCGTCGCGAAGTCGGCGCTCGAGTCGACCTCCCGCTACCTCGCGCGCGACCTCGGTCCCGACGGGATCCGGGTCAACCTCGTCGCGGCCGGCCCGATCCGGACGACGGCAGCCAAGTCGATCCCCGGTTTCGAGCTCATCGAGGGCGGCTGGGACGCCCGCGCCCCCCTCGGCTGGGACGTCGGCGACGCCGGCCCGACGGCGCGCGCCGTCGTCGCCCTGCTCTCCGACTGGTTCCCGGCCACGACGGCGGAGATCATCCACGTCGACGGCGGCACGCATGCGATGGGTGCCTGAGGCTCCCACCTGCATCCCATCTGCTCGCCAGGGTAGATGGTCCCGGTGCTCGTGCCGTACCCTGCCTACGGTTGCGTAACTTACGCCTCCGTAGGTGACGAGATCTACGCCCCCCGTAGGTGACGAGAGGGACCCGTGTCAGCACCCCATCACTCCGCGCCGCTCCGCCGCGCGCTGCCCACGATCATCCAGGGCGGCATGGGCGTCGGCGTCTCCTCGTGGCGGCTCGCCTCCACGGTGGCCCGGCGCGGACAGCTCGGTGTCGTCTCGGGCACGGCGCTCGACCTCGTCCTGGCGCGCCGGCTCGAGGACGGCGACAAGGACGGCTCCTGCCGCCGCGCCCTCGCCGCGTTCCCCGTCCAGGCCGCCGTCGAGCGCGTGCTCACGCGCCACTTCCGCGAGGGAGGGCGCGCTCCGGGCACCCCGTACACCCCGATCCCCCGGATGAGCCTTCGCCCCAACCGTGCCCTGAACGAGCTGACCGTCCTCGGCAACTTCGCGGAGGTCTGGCTCGCCAAGGAGGGCCATGACGGCCCCGTCGGCATCAACTTCCTCGAGAAGATCCAGATGGCGACGCCGGCCGCCGCCTACGGGGCGATGCTCGCCGGGGTCGACGCCGTCCTCATGGGCGCAGGCATCCCCCGCTACCTCCCCCAGCTGCTCACCGATCTCTCGACGCACCAGAAGGTCCGGCTCCCGATCGACGTCGCCGGTGCGGCGAACGGCGAGCACGGGGTCGAGCTGGACCCCGTCGCGCTGCTCGGCGAGGGCCTCGAGCCGCTGCACCGCCCGATGTTCCTCGCGATCGTCTCGAGCGAGGTCCTCGCCGGCTACCTCAACCGCGACGCCGTCATCCGTCCGGACGGCTTCGTCATCGAGGGCCCGCGCGCGGGCGGCCACAACGCCCCGCCGCGCGGGAAGATGGTCCTCGACGACACCGGGCAGCCGGTCTTCGGCCCGCGCGACGACGCCGACCTCGCCAAGGTCGCGGCCGTCGGCCTGCCGTTCTGGCTCGCGGGCTCCTACGGCACACCCGAGGCGGTCCGCTCGGCGCTGGCCGCGGGTGCCCAGGGGGTGCAGATCGGCACGCTCTTCGCGCTGAGCTCGGACTCCGGGATCACCCCGGAGATCCGCGGACGGCTCCTCGGCGAGCTCTCGGCCGGGACGCTCGAGGTCTTCACCGACGCCCTCGCCTCCCCCACGGGGTTCCCGTTCAAGGTCGTCCAGCTCGACGGGACGCTCTCCGACCAGGGGCAGCGCGCCGCACGGCCGCGACTGTGCGACCTCGGCTTCCTGCGCACCGGATTCGTCAAGGACGACGGAAAGGTCGGCTACCGCTGTGCGGCCGAGCCGATCGACATGTTCGTCAAGAAGGGCGGCACCGAGGCGGACGCCGTCGGCCGGGTCTGCCTGTGCAACGCCCTCGCGACGGACATCGGCCTCGGCCAGACGCGGGCCGACGGCTACGAGGAGGAGGTCCTGGTGACCCTCGGGGCCGACCTCGACGGCGCGAACCGCCTCATCGCCCTGCACCCGGGCGGCTGGAGCGCCGACGAGGCGCTGGACTGGCTGCTCGCCCCCGCCTGAGCGGCCCCGCCGAGCGGTCCCGCACCGGACGACACGAGAGGCCCGTCCCGCCACGATGCGGGACGGGCCTCTCGTGGTCCGTGGCGGGCGCCCCTGCTCGCGCAGGGGCACCCGGCGGCTGCTCGGCCGGTCAGTCGAGCGCGAGGACCTCGCGGACCTGCGGGTCGACCAGGGCGAGGGCTGCTGCCCTGGCCTCGGCGGCCGTGGGGGCCCGGCGGGCCACCTCGCCGATCTCCCGGCACGTCGCCAGGTCGTGGCGGCTCAGCGCGAAGCGCACGGCAGGCACGGCCGAGGGCGACATCGACAGGCTCGTGACGCCCAGCCCGGTCAGCAGCAGCGCCATGACCGGGTCGGCCGCGGACTCGCCGCAGACCCCCACCGGCTTGCCCGTCTCCACGCCCGCGGCGGCGGTCGCCGCGACGAGGTCGAGCAGGGCAGGCTGCCAGGCGTCGAGCAGGTCCACCAGGGACCCGAGCAGCCGGTCGGTCGCCATCGTGTACTGGGCGAGGTCGTTCGTGCCAAGGGAGACGAAGTCGACCTCCGCGAGGATGTCCTTGGCACGCAGCGCGGCGGCCGGGACCTCGACCATCACCCCGACGGTCTCGATCCCCGCCTCGCGCGCCATCGCGGCGAACTGCCGGGCCTCCTCGACGGTCGCGATCATCGGCGCCATGACCCACGGCGTGCCGCCGGTCTCCTTCGCCGCGCGAGCGATCGCCCCGAGCTGCGTGCGCATCAACCCCTCGGCATGGCGCACGAGGCGGAAGCCCCTGACCCCGAGGGCCGGGTTCTCCTCGCCTGCCTGGGTGACGAACGCCAAGGGCTTGTCCGCCCCGGCGTCCAGGGTGCGCAGCACGACCTTGCGCCCACCCATCGCGGTCAGCGCCCGGGTGTAGACGGCCGCCTGGTCGTCCTCGGTCGGGGCGGTGGCCGCGCCGAGGAAGAGCACCTCGGTGCGGAACAGGCCGACGCCCTCGACCGCGGCATCCGTCAGCCGCTCGGCGTCCTCGGCCGTGCCGATGTTCGCGAGCAGCGCGATGCGGTGACCGTCGGCCGTCGCACCGTCCTCCCGCGCCTCGGCAAGGGCGGCGAGGCCCACCTGACGGGTCTCGACGGCGGCCCTGGTGGCCTCGTCGGGGTCCAGGGTGACGGTGCCGTGCGCGGCGTCGATCGCGATGACGTCACCGTCGCCCAGCACGGACGCCCCGGTGGCCCGGACCACGCAGGGCAGGCCCAGCTGGCCGGCGATGATCGCCGTGTGCCCGGTGGGGCCACCCTGCTCGATCACGATACCCAGGACCTTGTCCAGGTCCAGGGCGGCCGTGTCGGCGGGTGACAGGTCAGGGGCCACGATGATCGAGGGCCACGGCAGCGGAGGCACCCCCGGTTCGGGGAGCTCCTGGTAGCGGGCGACGACGCGGTCCCGGACGCTGTTGAGATCGGTGACGCGCTCGGCGAGGTAGCCGCCGGCCGCCGTGAACATCTCGGAGAAGGAGTCGACGACGGCGACCAGCGCGTGCATCGGCGGCTCGCCCTTGTCGATGCGCTGTCCCGTCTGCTCGCGCAGGGCCGGGTCGTCGGCCATCTGCGCCGTGGCCTTCAGGACGTCGGCCACGGTGGACGACGCCCCCTGCGCCTGGGCCAGCAGACCCGCGGCGACCGCGGAGAAGGCCTCCAGGACCTTCTCCTTGGCCGCCGCGCGGTCCGCCGGGACGGGCTCGTCGGCGGGGACGACGGGGGCGGGGCGCACGGTCGCCACCGGCCCCCAGACGGCCCCACGTCCCACGCCGACGCCCTGGAGCACCGTGCTCGAGTCGTTCATCTCAGCACTCACTCGGCGTCGAGATCGGTCTCGAGCAAGGTGACGAGCTCGTCGAGCGCACCGTCGTCCTCGGACTCCAGGACGACCTCCTCGCCGTGACCGACCCCGAGGGCCATCACCATGAGGATGCTCGAGGCGTCCATCGCGGGACCCCCCGGCTTGGCGATGGTGACCTTCGCCCCCGAGGCAGCGACGGCCTGGGTGAAGAGGGAAGCCGGCCGAGCGTGGAGACCCACACGGGAGGCGATGACGACGGTGCGCTGAGACATGTCGAGCCTTTCTCGTTGTTCGTGAGGCGAGGTCAGCGAGTACCGGAGAGAGCGGCGACGCTCTCCACGGACTCCAGTGCGGACTCGTCGGGGTTGCGCCCGATGCTCTTCGCCACGACCACTGCGACGGCCGAGACGACCATACCGACGAGCAGTGCGAGGAGGAACAGCAGGGGCTTGTTGGCGAGCGCGGCGACCCAGACGCCCCCGTGGGGGGCCAGGATGCCGGAGCCGAAGGCCATCGAGAGGCCACCGGTGACGGCGCCGCCGAGCATGAAGGAGGGGATCATGCGGACCGGGTCGGCAGCGGCGAACGGGATGGCGCCCTCGGAGATGAAGGAGGCCCCGAGCAGCCATGCCGACTTGCCGGACTCACGCTCGGCCTCGGAGAACATCCGGGGACGCAGCGAGGTCGCCAGGGCGATCGCCAGCGGCGGGACCATGCCCGCAGCCATGACGGCGGCCATGATGAGCGCCGGCTTGTCGCTGCTGGTCGCAGCGTTCGCGAGGCCCGTCGTCGCGAAGACGTAGGCGACCTTGTTGACCGGGCCACCGAGGTCGAAGCACATCATCAGGCCGAGCACGATGCCCAGCGGGACGAGGGCGGAGGTGCCCAGGCCGTCGAGCCAGCTGGTGAGCCCGTCGTTGATCGCCCTTCATCGGCGGGCCGATGACCAGGATCGTCAGCGCACCGGTGATGAGGGTCGCCACGAGCGGGGTCACCACGACCGGCATGACACCGCGCACGCCCTTGGGGACGGTACGCGTCGACAGCCAGTGCGCGAGGTAGCCGGCGAGGAAGCCGGTCGCGATGCCGCCGAGGAAGCCGGCGCCGACCATGCCGGCGAGCATGCCGCCGACGAAGCCGGGGACGATGCCCGGGCGGTCGGCGATCGCGTAGGCGATGTACGCCGAGAGCGCAGGCACGAGGAACCCGAAGGCCACCACACCGATACGGAAGAGCAGGACGGACCAGTGCTGCAGGTTGCCCCACTCGAAGGCCGTCCACAGGACGGACTGGTCGACCTTGGTGACCTCGATGGCGCCGTTCTCGCCCCAGGCGACGGACGCCATGAGGAAGCCGAGGGCGATGAGGATACCGCCGGCCGCGACGAACGGGATCATGTACGAGACACCGGTCATCAGGTACTGACGGATCCGGGTGCCGGTGCCGACCTGGCGGGCGGGTGCGGCGGCGACGGCCGGGGCGGCAGCCCTCGCACCGGCAGGTGCCGGGGCGGCGGACGCAGCGGCGACGGCCTGGGCGATGACTCCAGGAGCGTCGTGCACGGCCTTCTTCACGCCGACGTCGATCGTGGGCTTGCCGGCGAACCGGTCCTTGCCCTGGACCTCGAGGTCGGCAGCGAAGATGACGGCGTCGGCGGCAGCGATGACTGCCGGGTCGAGCGGGACGGAACCGGCGGCACCCTGGGTCTCGACGACGCACTCGTGGCCGGCCGCGGCTGCGGCCTGCTCGAGGGCCTCGGCGGCCATGTAGGTGTGCGCGATGCCCGTGGGGCATGACGACACTGCGACAAATTTCATGACGGGACTACCTCTCGTGTGACGATGTCGGCCACGGCGCCGGCATCTGCGGCCTCGAGGATCGAGGTCCGGAACGACTCGTGGACCAGGCGTCGTGCCAGGGCCGCGAGAATCTTGAGGTGGTCCGCGTCGCCGCCGGCAGGGGCGGCGATGAGGAACACCAGGGTGGCGGGGCCGTCGGGGGCGCCGAAGTCCACACCACCGGGCACGCGCCCGACGGCGAGGCTCGGCACGCTGACGTGCTCCGAGCGGGCGTGGGGCAGGCCGATCCCGCCGGGCATGCCGGTCGCCATCTGCGCCTCACGGGCGCGGACGTCGGCGTGGAAGCCCTCCGCGTCGGTGACGCGGCCCGAGGCGGCCAGCAGGTCGATGAGCTGGCGGGTGATCGTCTCGCGGTCGTCCGAGCTGAGGTCGAGGGCGACGAGCTCCGGGGTGATGAGGGGGCTGCTCATGACGATCTCCTTCGTGTGGGTCGAGGTGCGGTGTCGGTCGAGATGCGGTGTCGGGCGAGATGCGGTGTCGTCAGTCGGTTCCGACGAGCGTCTCGGCGAGGAGGGCGTCGCGCTCCTCGTCGGGGAGCACCCGTGCGGCTGCCGGGTCGATGTCGGCGGGTCCGGGCATCTGGGTCCCGGGGAGCTGGACGGCCGCCGCGCCCCAGGAGAGGGCGGTGGCGAGAGCCGAGGCGCCACCGGAGGCCTCGGCCGAGAGGTACCCGGCGAGGAAGGAGTCGCCCGCGCCGACCGTGCTGCGCGGGGTGAGCGCGACCGAGGTGCCGACCTGGACGCCGTCCTCGTCGACCAGGAGGGCGCCGGCGCCACCGAGGCTGACGAGCACGCGGCGCGCTCCGGCGGCCTGCAGCTCACGGGCGGCCTCGATGACATCGGCCCTCGTGCGCAGCGGGCGGCCGACGGCCTCGGCGAGCTCCTCCGCGTTGGGCTTGATGAGGTCGGGGCCGGCGGCCACGACACGCGCGAGGGCCGGACCGCTGGTGTCCACCGCCGCACGGACGCCACGCTCGCGGATCCGGCCGACCATCGACGCGTAGATGTCCTCGTCGGCGCCCTGCGGAAGGCTGCCGCACAGGACGATCCAGTCGCCTGGGCTCGCGGCGTCGAGAGCGGCCACGACCACGGACTCGAGCTCCGCCTCGGAGACGACGGGGCCGGGCTCGTTGAGCTTGGTCACCGTGCCGTCCGGCTCGGCCACGGCGATGTTGGTCCGTGTCGTGCCGGCGATCAGGACGGTGAGCGCGTCGACGCCGTCCTCGGCGAGCATCTCGACCAGCTGGGTCCCCGACGCACCGCCGATCGGCACGACGGCGCGGCTCGCCACGCCGTTGGCCAGCAGCGCGCGCGTGACGTTCACGCCCTTGCCGCCCGGGTGCAGGTGCCCGTCGGTGATCCTCAGCACGTGCCCACGGACGAGCTCGGGCACCTCGATCGTGCGGTCGAGGCTCGGGTTGAGAGTGACTGTGATGATCATGCGCGTACCACCCTGGGGCCGGCCGACTCGATCTCGTCGGCAACATCTGGTTCCAACCCGGCGTCGGTGACCAGGGTGTCGACCGCCGAGAGCGGAGCAACCTGGGCGAAGTCCGAGCGGCCGATCTTCGTGTGATCGGCGAGGACGACGGTGCGGCGGGCGCTGGCGACCAGCGCTCGCTTGATCCCGGCCTCGGCGAGGTCGGGTGTGGTCAGTCCCTGGGAGACCGTGAGGCCGTTGATCCCCAGGAAGGCGACGTCGGCGTAGACGTCCTTGAGCTCGCGCTCGGCCCAGGGGCCGACGGCGGCGAGGGTGCGACCGCGGACGACGCCGCCGAGCAGGTGGAGCGTGAGGTTCGCCCGCAGCGCGAGCAAGGAGGCGATCGGGAGGCTGTGCGTCACGACGGTCAGCTCGCGGTCCGTCGGCAGGAGCTCCGCGAGCCGGATGGTCGTGGTCCCGGCGTCGAGCAGGATCGCCCCGCCGTCGGGGAGCTCGTCGAGGGCCGCGATCGCGATGCGGTCCTTCTCGGGGGCCATCCGGCCCTCCCGCTCGGCCACGGCCGGCTCGATGCCGAGACGCTCGATCGGGATCGCCCCGCCGTGCACGCGGTGCAGGATGCCCTGACGCTCGAGAGCGGTGAGGTCGCGGCGGACGGTCTCGGGGGTGACGTCGAGCAGCTCGGCGAGCTCACGGACGTCGACACGGCCGACGGCACGTGCGCGAGAGACGATCTCGCCCTGCCGCAACGTCGCGTACACCGCGTCTCCTTCGACGATTCCGGGCCTCACCGATGCCCGCTTGTGTTGATATGCCTTTGTCTACTTCCGTTTTCACCCGGGTGTCAACCCCTACTCGGACACAATCGGGTGACGGGACGTCCGGTTGAGCACGGGCTGTCCACGGGGTGGTCGTTCGTGGGCCGGAGGTCCCGGAGTTCCGGGCCATGACGCAGCGCGGCCCGGGCACCCCTGAGGGGTGCCCGGGCCGCGGGTCGCGAGGCGCGGATGGCCGCGCGCGTCATGGCTCAGAAGGGCTGGTACGGCGAGACGACGACCTCGACGCGCTGGAACTCCTTGAGGTCCGAGTAGCCCGTCGTGGCCATCGCCCGACGCAGCGCCCCGATGAGGTTGAGGGTGCCGTCGGCCTGGCGGCCCGGCCCGAAGAGGATCTCCTCGAGCGAGCCGGCCGTCCCGACCTGGACGCGCTCGCCGCGCGGCAGCTGCGGGTGGTGCGCCTCCGGTCCCCAGTGCCAGCCACGGCCGGGCGCCTCCGCCGCACGCGCGAGGGCTGCCCCGAGCATCACGGCGTCGGCCCCGCAGGCGACGGCCTTGACGAGGTCGCCGGAGCGCCCCACCCCGCCGTCGGCGATGACGTGCACGTAGCGGCCGCCCGACTCGTCGAGGTAGTCGCGGCGCGCGGCTGCGACGTCCGCGACCGCTGTCGCCATCGGCGCGTGGATCCCGAGCGAGACGCGCGTCGTGTGCGCAGCGCCGCCGCCGAAGCCGACGAGCACGCCTGCCGCGCCCGTGCGCATGAGGTGCAGCGCAGCGGTGTAGGTCGAGGCACCGCCGACGATCACCGGGACGTCGAGCTCGTAGATGAACCGCTTGAGGTTGAGCGGCTCGGACCGCCCCGAGACGTGCTCGGCGGAGACCGTCGTGCCGCGGATGACGAAGAGGTCGACCCCGGCGTCCACGACGTGCTTCCACAGCTGCTGGGTGCGCTGCGGAGACAGGGCGCCGGCGACGGTGACCCCCGCCTCGCGCACCTCCTTGAGCCGGGCGGTGATCAGCTCGGGGATGATCGGCGCGGAGTAGATCTCCTGCATCCGGGCGGTCGCGGCGGTGGCGTCGAGCCCGGCGATCTCCGCGAGGAGCGGCTCCGGGTCCTCGTACCTGGTCCAGACGCCCTCGAGGTCGAGCACGCCGATCCCACCGAGCCGGCCGAACCGGATCGCGGTGGCCGGGCTCATCACCGAGTCCATCGGCGCCGCGAGGATCGGCAGGTCGACGTGGTACGCGTCGATCTGCCAGCCGACGGAGACCTCCTCCGGGTCGCGCGTGCGGCGCGAGGGGACGACGGCGACGTCGTCGAAGGAGTAGGCCCTGCGGCCGCGCTTGCCCCGGCCGATCTCGATCTCGTTGCTCACCGGCCAAGGTTAGCGGTGACCCGGCCCTGCGCGACGGCTGCTCCACCGCTCGGGCACGCTGCTCGGTCGCCGTCGCCCGGTCCGAGGACGGCGTGGTGCTCCGAGCGTGTCGGCGGTCGGTGGGAGAGTGCGAGGAGCGCAGGTACCGATCTGCGGAGGTGAGGTCCCAGGATGGCAACGCAGGGCAGCTGGATCGACGGTCCGATGACGGGCTTCGACACCGAGACGACCGGAGTCGACGTCGACCGCGACCGCATCGTCACCGCTGCCCTCGTGCACCGACCGGGCCGCTCGGCTCCCGACCATGTGCGGAGCTGGCTCGTCGATCCCGGCATGCCGATTCCCGCTGCCGCCACCGCCGTCCACGGCATCGACACGGCGACGGCCCATGTGCACGGACGCCGGGCCGTCGAGGCCGTCGAGGAGATCGCCCGCGCGGTCGTCGAGGTGTTCCGGCGTGGTGAGCCCGTCGTCGCCTACAACGCCGCCTACGACCTCACGCTGCTCGACATGGAGCTGCGCCGTCATCGCCTGCCCGGGCTCGCCGAGCGGCTCGGCAGCCCGCTGGGGCCGGTCCTCGACCCGCTCGTCCTCGACCGCGCCGTCGACCCCTACCGCCCGGGCAAGCGGCGCCTCGGCGACCTGTGCGCCCACTACGGCATCACGACGGGCGCCCTGCACAGCGCCGATGCCGACGTCGCGGCGACCCTCGACGTCCTTGCCGCCGTCGTCCGCGCCCACCCCGAGCTCGCCGCGCTCGACCTCGTCGAGATGCACGCGCTCCAGGTCGGCGCGCACCGTCGCTGGGCCGAGTCCTTCAACGCCTGGCGACAGGCGAAGGGGCTTCCCGGCGACGGCGCCGCCACCGACTGGCCGATGAGGGAATCGACGGCCGCTCCCGTCCGCGCCGTGGGCTGAGGCTCCGGCCCGACCGCGGGCTGCGCCGACGGGCCGAGCCCGCGGCGCCGTCGGCTCAGCCGGCCAGGACCCCGAGCAGCAGGCCCGCGACCTCGGGGGTGGACCCCACGACGAGCCCGCCCTCATGGGCGCCCGGCGTGTAGTCGCCGCCGTCCGCTCGACGGACCACTCCCCCGAGCTCCCGCAGGATCGCCGCGCCCGGTGCGTGGTCCCAGGGGTGGGCCCGTGCGTAGACCAGGGCGTCCAGCGCGCCGTCGGCGACCTGGGAGTAGTAGTAGCCCGACCACAGGCGGCCGTCGAGCGCGATCCCCGCCGTCTGCGGGGAGCCGTCGAGGGCGGCGCGCCAGGCGGCGGGCACGCCGAGCGACGCGGCCCCGCTCGGCGGGGACAGGGCGGGCGCGCGGACGAGGCGCTCGCCGTTGCGGTACGCGCCGGAGCCGCGCTCGGCGACATAGGTGCGCCCGAGGGCCGGGAGGCAGATCCACCCGGCGACCGATCGCCCGTCCTCGAGCAGCGCGACCATCACGGCGTGCTCGGGCAGGCCCTCGACGAAGGCGCGGGTGCCGTCGAGGGGGTCGACCACCCAGGCGCGCGGGGCGCCGAGCGCTGCGAGGACGCCAGGGTCGGCGGCCGCGCCCTCCTCGCCGATCACGGGCACCCCCGGGAGCAGCGCGCTCAGCCCCCGGCTGATCTCGGCCTCGGCCTGCGTGTCGACGATCGTCACGACGTCGCCGATCCCCTTCGCGCTGATCTCCTCGGCGCCGAGCGCACGGAAGCGGGGCGTCACGATCTCCCGCGCGACCCGCTCGACGAGCTCGGTGACCGCCGCGACGTCCAGGCTCATCTGGACGAGTAGTTCGGCGCCTCGCGGATCATCTGGACGTCATGCGGGTGCGACTCCTTGAGCCCCGCCGGCGTGATCCGCACGAAGCGGCCGCGCTGCTGCAGCTGGGGGACGGTGTGCGCACCGACGTAGAACATCGACTGGTGCAGACCGCCGACGAGCTGGTGGGTCACCGCACCGAGCGGGCCGCGGTACGGCACCTGGCCCTCGATGCCCTCCGTGATGATCTCGTCGTCGGAGAGGTCGCCCTGGAAGTAGCGGTCCTTGGAGAAGGACCGGCGGTCGCCGCGCGACT
>CAVZPH010000019.1:0-36829 GCA_963777075.1 uncultured Actinomycetota bacterium
TCCAGTGCCGCGAGCACGCGCTGACCGTCCGCGAGCCGTACGGCGTGTGGGGAGGGATGTCCGAGGACGAGCGGGCTCTCGCCCTGTCCGAACGCGTCCGGCGCGCGGGCTGACCGGTACCGCACCCGACGGGCCGGCCCGGTACCGCCCGCCCTCAGCCCTCGTCCTCCGCGAGGCATGACGAAGCCCCCCACCGCTCGGCGGTGAGGGGCTTCGTCAGCTGCGGCGTCGGATGACGCCGGGTGTCACGAGGACGCCAGGGTCACTTCGTGACGACGGCGAGGATGTCGCGCGCGGAGAGGATGAGGTACTCCTCGCCCGCGTACTTGACCTCGGTGCCGCCGTACTTGCTGTAGATCACGGTGTCACCGACGGCGATGTCCAGCGGAACGCGCTGGCCCTTGTCGTCGATCCGGCCGGGCCCGACAGCGAGGATCTCGCCCTCCTGGGGCTTCTCCTTCGCGGTGTCCGGGATGACAAGACCGGAGGCCGTCGTCTGCTCTGCCTCGAGAGTGCGAACGACGACACGGTCCTCGAGCGGCTTGATGGAGACCGACACAGCGGACCTCCCCTTCACAGTCGTGGGAACGATGCATGGCCGCCGGGCCGGGCTGCCCGTCGTCGCGGGTGCCGGTCAACCAGACCGTGCGGCTGGCCCTGGAGGGCCGATGAGAAATCTATGCCGCCGTTAGCACTCGGTCAACACGAGTGCCAACGGCGGGCGGCGGAACCGGGCCGCGGCCCCGGTACCTGGCAGGATCGGGGGATGGACCCCGAGGCGCTGTCCCTGCTGCTCAGCCCCGAGGGCTGGGCACTCCTCGGGGCGCTGCCCCCGTACGACGAGAAGCTCGCGATGGTGATCTCCGAACGCCTGCGCCGCGAGGGGATCGACCCGAGCCTCGCCGCAGCCGCGCTCACCCAGTCGAGGCTCCGGACCAAGGGGCAGCTGAAGTTCGGCGAGTTCGCCGCGGGCATGCTCTTCACGCAGGCGGGCCTCGAGCAGGCGACGCGGTTCACCGTCGCCGCCCGGCATGCCGCCCGGTACTCCAGGGCCGGGTGCACGCGCGTCGCGGACCTCACCTGCGGTATCGGCGGTGACGCGATGGCCTTCGCAGCACTCGGCCTGACGGTGCTGGCCACCGACCTCGACGAGCTGACCGCAGCGATCGCGACGGTGAACCTGCGCCACTTCCCCGAGGCCGTCGTCCGGCACGCGAACGGTCTCGAGGTCGACTTCGGCGCCGACGGGGTCGACGGCCTCTTCGCCGACCCGGCACGCCGTACCGCGGGCGGGCGGCGGGCGCACGACCCCTCGACCTACTCCCCGCCCCTCGACCACGTCCTGGCCCTGCGCGGGAAGGTGCCGGCCCTCGGCGTGAAGGTCGGCCCGGCGATCGCGCACGGCGAGCTCCCGCCCGAGGCCGAGGCCGAGTGGGTGAGCGTCGACGGCGACGTCGTCGAGGCCGGGCTGTGGTTCGGTCCACTCGCACCGGACGGTCCGGGCCGGACGGCGCTCGTGCTGCACGGAGAGAGCGCGACGACGCTGCGGGCGCCGTCGGGCGGCGTTCCGCAGGCGGAGGTCGGGGCGATCGGCTCGTACCTCTACGAGCCGGACGGTGCCGTGATCCGCGCGGGGCTGGTGGCGCTCGTCGCCGAGCAGGTGCGCGGACGGCTCCTTGACCGCACGATCGCCTATGTGACGTCCGACCACCTCGTCGAGGTGCCGACGGCACGGGCCTACCGTGTCCTTGACGTCATGCCGTTCGGGCTCAAGCGGCTCCGCACGGCCCTGCGTGAGCGAGAGGTGGGTCGCGTGACGATCAAGAAGCGCGGGACGGCCGTCGTGCCCGAGCAGCTCAGGTCCCAGCTCGACCTGCGCGGCGACCAGGAGGCGACCGTCGTGCTCACCCGGGTCGCCGGGTCCCAGCAGGTCCTCGTGGTGGAGCCGCTGTGATGGAGATCCCCTTCGCGACGCTCGGCGCGCTCGAGCATCGGCATCGAGTGGGAGCTCGCGCTGGTCGACTCGGACTCCGGCGACCTGCGGCAGGTCGCCCAGACGGTCCTGGACGCCGTCGCCCCTCCCGGGGGCGGGGAGCACCCGACGATCAAGCAGGAGCTGCTGCTCAACACCGTCGAGATCATCACCGACGTCTGCGAGACGGTCGCCGAGGCGGGCGCCGACCTCGAGCGCTCGATCGCCGAGCTGCGTGCGGTGACCGATCCCCTGCGGGTCGAGCTCATGTGCGCCGGGACCCACCCCTTCGCGCGCTGGACGAACCAGAAGGTCACCGACAAGAAGCGCTACGCGACGCTGATCGACCGGACGCAGTGGTGGGGCCGGCAGATGCTCATCTTCGGCGTGCACGTGCACGTCGGGATCGAGGACCGCGACAAGGTGCTGCCGATCCTGCGCGCCGTGCTGACGTACTTCCCGCACATCCAGGCGCTCTCGGCCTCCTCGCCGTTCTGGGGCGGCAAGGACACCGGCTACGCCTCCAACCGCGCGCTGATGTTCCAGCAGCTGCCGACGGCCGGCCTGCCCTTCCAGTTCGACAGCTGGGACCAGTTCGAGGCCTATGCGGCGGACATGATGCACGTCGGCGTGATCGACGAGATCAACGAGATCCGCTGGGACATCAGGCCCTCGCGCTTCGGCACGCTCGAGATGAGGATCTGCGACGGCTCGCCCAACCTCACCGAGGTGCTCGCCTTCGCGGCGCTCATCCACTGCCTCGTCGAGCACTTCTCGACGATGATCGACGAGGGCCGCGAGCTGCCGAGCCTTCCTGCCTGGTTCGTCCAGGAGAACAAGTGGCGCTCGGCGCGGTACGGGATGGACGCGATCATCATCCTGGACCGCGAGGGCAACGAGCGGCTCGTCACGGAGGCCGTCGAGGACCTGCTGCTCGAGCTCGCGCCGACGGCCGAGCGGCTGCGCTGCACCGACGAGCTCGGCCAGATCCGCACCATCCTGCGCAAGGGCGCCTCCTACCAGCGCCAGCGCGCCGTGGCGCGGCGCAACGAGGGCGACCTCGGGGCCGTCGTCGCCTCGCTGGTCGCGGAGATGCGGGCCGGACGGCCGCTGTGAGCGCCGGGTGGGCTGACCCGGCGCAGCAGGACAGGAGCGCTCGATGAAGGTCGTCGTCGCCGGTGGGACCGGGCTGCTGGGCAGCCGCGTCGTCGAGCGCCTGCGGGACCGCGGCGACGAGCCGGTCGTCGCCGCGCGCTCGACGGGCGTCGACCTGGTCACCGGCACTGGGCTGGAGCAGGCGCTCGACGAGGCCGAGGCCGTGGTCGACCTGAGCAACCTGTCGACGATCAGCCGGTCCCGAGCCGAGCGCTTCTTCGAGGCCGGTACCACGCGGCTCCTCCGGGCCGCTCACCGGGCCGGGGTCGGGCACCTGATCAGCCTCTCGATCGTCGGCGCCGACCGGATCGACTACGGCTACTACCTCGGCAAGCGCCGTCAGGAGCAGCTCGTGGCCGCAGGGCCCGTGCCGTGGACGCTGCTGCGCTCGACCCAGTTCCACGAGTTCGCCTCCCAGGTCCTCGCGATGGGCCGCGGTCCGCTCGTGCCGTGCCCCGTGATGTTCTGCCGGCCGGTCAGCGCGGACGAGGTCGCCGACCGGATCGTCGAGCTGCTGGGCACCGGGCCGGCGGGGGTGATGGACCCGATCGCCGGGCCGGAACGGCTCGACCTCGTCACGATGGTGCGCCGGGTGGTCGCCGCGAGGGGGCTGCGGCGGATAGTCGTGCCGGTGCGGCTGCCCGGAGCGGTGGGCGCCGCGATGGGCTCGGGCGGGCTGATCCCGAGCGGTGCCGCGACGCTCGGCACCGTCACGTTCGAGCAGTACCTCGCGGGGCTGACCGCTCGCTGAGGGGTTCCGTCACCGACCCGGGCCGGGCCACACGCGCTCGGCGAGGTACGGCTCGAGGTCCTCGGCGCTCCTCGGCCGGCTCAGCAGGTAGCCCTGGCCACGGTCGCAGCCCCAGCCCCGGAGCATCGCGAGCTGGCCCTCGGTCTCGACGCCCTCCGCCGTCACCGTCAGGCCCAGACCGTGGCCGAGCGTGATGAGCGCATCGGTCAGCGCCGTGCTGGTCCGGTCCGTACCCAGGCCCTCGACGAAGCTCCGGTCGATCTTCAGGACGGCGACCGGGAGCTCGCGCAGGTACTCGATGCCGGTGTGTCCCGTGCCGAAGTCGTCGATCGCCAGCGGGACGCCGAGGTCCCGCACGGCGCGCAGGTCCGCGCGGGCCGAGTCCCCTGTCCGCATGAGCTGTCGCTCGGTCAGCTCGATCCCCAGGAGCCGCGCGGGCAGCCCGCTCTCCTCGAGCACCTCGCGCACCGCACCGGCGAGGTCGTGCCGCCCGACCTGCCGGTCGGAGACGTTCACCCACATCTGCGGAGCCGCGTCCCCGTAGCGCTCGGCCCACAGGGCGCCCTGGCGTGCGGCCTGGGCCAGCACCCACCGGCCGATCGGGACGATGAGCTCCCGGCTCTCGGCCACGTCGATGAACTCCCCCGGCGCCAGCAGCCCGCGCTGAGGGTGCTCCCAGCGCAGGAGGGCCTCGACCGCGACGACACGATCGCTGACGAGGTCGACGACGGGTTGGTAGACGAGCCTGAGCTGGTCCTCCTCGAGGGCCCGGTGCAGCCCGTCGTAGATCTCGATCTGACGGATGGCGAGCGAGGCGAGCGAGTCGTCGCCGACCTCGTAACGGGCCTTGCCGCCACGCTTGGCGCGGTACATCGCCCGGTCGGCGTCGCGGACGAGGCGGACGGCCGTCGCACCGACCCCTCCCGTCGCCACCCCGATGCTCACCGTGAGGTGGAGCACGTGATCGGCGACGAGCAGCGGGAGGGCGATCGCCTCGAGGATCCGTTGGGCGATCGGCTCGACCTCGGCGGGGCTCGAGAGATCGGCGCAGGCCACGACGAGCTCGTCGCCGCCGAGCCTGGCCGCGAGGTCGCCGCCGCGCAGCACGGAGCCGACCCGCCGCGCGACCTCGACCAGCACCTCGTCGCCGGCGGAGTGCCCCAACGAGTCGTTGATCTCCTTGAAGTCGTCGATGTCCAGGTAGAGCACCGAGACGACGGTCGCCGTCCGGGCTGCCCTCGCCAGCACGAGCTCGAGGTGCTCGAGCAGGTGGGCGCGGTTGGGCAGTCCCGTGAGCGAGTCGTGCAGGGCACGGTGGACCAGGGCCGACTCAGCCTTCTTGCGTGCCGTGATGTCCTCGGCCTGGGAGGTCAGGTGCAGGACGGTGCCCTGGCTCATCACGCACGGCGGAGGTCGTCACCCGCGCCCACACGACCTCCCCGTCCGCACGCACGTATCGCTTCTCGACGACCGCCCGGGGCAGCTCCCCGGCGAGCACGGCACGCATCGCCGAGAACCCGGCGGCGACGTCGTCAGGGTGCGTGACGTCGGCGAAGGTCAGAGACGTGAGCTCGTCCTGCGTGCGGCCGAGCAGCTCGCACATCGCGGTGTTGGCCTCGAGGAAGGTCCCGGCGGGTGGCTCCGGGCCGACCGCGACGAGCACCATCCCGATCGCGGCGTCGTCGAAGGCCTGGCGGAACCGCTGCTCGACGGCGATGAGCTGGGCCGCCTGGTGCTCGGCGGTGACGAGATCCGTCATGTCGCGGATCGTGACCATGACCGCCCGCTCGCCGCGCCACCGCACCGGCGCGTAGCGCAGCTCGGTCGGCACGGGCCCCCGTCCCGGCCAGATCGACTCCTTGAGGGCGAGCCGCGGGGCCCCAGCGGCATCCACCGCGTCGAGCCGGCGCCTGACCGACACCGCCGACTCCCGGCCGAGGAGAGCGGTGAACGCGTGGCCCTCCAGCTCGCCCCCGCCGGCGAACGCCTCCTGCGCGGCACGATTCGCCGCGAGGACGACGGCATCGGCGACCGCGAGCACGATGACCGCATGCGGCGAGGACTCGAGGAGTCGCTCGAAGCGGTGCTCCGCCTCGGCGGCGCGTGACTCGGCCGTGAGCGTCGGCTCCTCGCCGCGCCGCTCACGGACGACCCCGCCCCCCGGCACGTCCCCCATCGTCGACACCCTAGCCGGGGTGTGCCTCGGGAAGCCCGAGAGGCCCCAGCGACACCCGGATGGCTCAGGACGAGCTGGCGCTCTCGAGCCGCTCGCCTCGACACCGGGACGTCGTGCCATGCCCAGTAGTTGACATCGCCTACTACCGGGCATAGCTTGGCTCCATGACCACCCCCGACCGCGACCCGCAGCTCCTCAAGGGCGTGCTGCCGATGCTCGTGCTCCGACTCCTCGCCGACGAGGAGTCCTACGGGTGGGAGCTCGTCTCCCGCCTCCAGCGTGCCGGACTGGGCGATATCGCCACCGGCACCGTCTACCCCGTCCTGAGCAGGCTCGAGCGGGAGAAGCAGCTGTCCTCGCGGCTCGTCGCCTCGAGCGCCGGGCCGGCCCGCAAGTACTACCGACCGACCCCGGACGGCGAGGCCGAGCTCCTGCGCGCGGCCGAGGGCTGGGCCGCACTGAGTCGGACCGTCACGGACATCCTCCGCGAGCCGTTGGCTTCGCAGGACGCGGCCCGCACCACCGACCTCCCCACTGCCGAAGGAGCATGACCGTGACCACCACTGACCCCACCTCCTCCCTTCCTCGTCCCTCTGCTCCTCGCGCCGGCCGGCCCGGACTCACGGACCGGCTCCGGCTGGACTGGTACCTGATCCGTCTCGACTGGCACCTGCAGGACTACCCGGGCAAGGCCGCCCGCGGGATCAGGCGGGAGATCAAAGCCGACCTCCTCAGCGCCTCCGGCGACGTCGGGATGACGACCGCACTCGCCGCCCTCGGCAGCCCGGCGGTCCTCGCTCAGGGGTACCTCTCCGCGCTCGGGCGGCCACGACCGCGGTTCACCGCGGGGGCGACCGCCGCTGCTCTCGTCATTGGAGCCATCTGGTACATGCAGATCGCCTATGCGATCGGCGCGCTCGACACCCTGGAGGCGCTCGGCGCCGAGAGCGTGACGCTGACCTCCCTCGCTGCCTCCGTGACCTACACGAACACCTCGACCCTGATCGGCGTGGAAGGCGCATTCTCGTGGCAGTGGTTGGCGCTCTGGATCGGTGCGGGGCTGCTCGCCTTCCTGCCCGTCGCCCGCATCTGGCGCCTGTGGCGGAAGCCGGCAGCGGTCTGAGCGGCCGGCCCGGGCACCGATCGCTGCGACGCGTCCAGCAACCCGCGGGGCCCTCAGTAGCCGGCGGTCTCCGCATCGCGCTGCGCGGCGAGGAGCGCACCGAACGCCTCGGCGGGCACCGGCCGCCCGAGCAGGTAGCCCTGCACGCGATCGCAGCCCCAGCCGCGGAGCATCGCGAGCTGGTCCTCGGTCTCCACCCCCTCGGCCGTGACGGTCAGGCCGAGTCCGTGGCCGAGGGTGATCAGGGCATCGGTCAGCGCGGTGCTCGCCCGGTCGGCGCCCAGGCCCTCGACGAAGCTGCGGTCGATCTTCAGGACGGCGACGGGCAGCTCGCGCAGGTGGCCGAAGCCCGTCTGCCCCGTGCCGAAGTCGTCGATCGCCAGCAGTACCCCGAGGTCGTGGACCGCGCGCAGGTCGGCGCGCGCGGAGTCGCCGATCCCGATCAGCTGGCGCTCGACGAGCTCGATCCCGAGGAGGCGCGCAGGCAGCGAGCTCTCCTCCAGCGCCAGCGCCACGGCCCCGCGCAGGTCGTGCCGGCCGACCTGACGATCGGAGACGTTCGCCCAGACCCGTGGCGCCTGGTCACCGTGGACCGCCGCCCAGGCAGCCGCCTGCCGTGCTGCCTCACGCAGCACCCACCGTCCGATCGGGACGATGAGCTCCCGGCTCTCCGCGACCTCGATGAACTCTCCCGGCGCGAGCAGACCGCGTTCGGGGTGCTCCCAGCGCAGCAGCGCCTCGGCCGCGACGACGCGACCACTGCCGACGTCGACGACCGGTTGGTAGACCAGCCGGAACTCGTCGGCCGCCAGGGCGCGGTGCAGGTCGTCGTAGACCTCGATCTGCCGGATCGCGATCGTGGCGAGGGAGCCGTCCCCCACCTCGTAGCGGGCCTTGCCCCCGCGTTTGGCCCGGTACATCGCACGATCGGCGTCACGCAGGAGCTGGGCGGGGTCGATCCACGGCCGCCCGTCGACACCCCGATGCTCACGGTGAGGTGGAGCACGTGCTCCCCCACGACCAGCGGGCGGGCGACCGCCTCGAGGATCCGCTGCGCGATCGGCTCGATCTCCTCCGGGCTCACGAGGTCACCGCAGGCCACGACCAGCTCGTCGCCGCCGAGCCGGGCCGCGAGGTCCCCGCCCCGGAGCTCGGCACCGACCCGGTGCGCGACCTCGACGAGGACGGAGTCGCCCTCGGAGTGCCCGAGCGAGTCGTTGATCTCCTTGAAGTCGTCGATGTCGAGGTACAGCAGCGCCACGAACGTCCCGGTCCTGGCCGTCCTGGCCAGCGCGAGGTCGAGGTGGTCCAGGAGGTGGGCGCGGTTGGGCAGCCCGGTCAGCGAGTCGTGCAGGGCCCGGTGCACCAGGGCCGCCTCGGCCTCCTTGCGCAGGGTGATGTCCTCCGCCTGGGAGGTCAGGTGCAGCACGGCTCCGTTCGCGTCCCGCACCGCCGAGGTGGTCACGCGCGCCCAGACGGCCGAGCCGTCGGGACGCAGGTAGCGCTTCTCCACGACCGCGCGGGCGCTCTGGCCGGAGAGCACGGACCGGAAGACGTCGAAGCCGGCGTCGACGTCCTCCGGATGGGTGATCTCGGCGAACGAGACGCGACTCATCTCCTCGGGTGTGCGGCCCACCAGCTCGCACATCGCCGCATTGACCTCGAGGAACGCGCCGGGCCGCGGCACCGGACCGACCGAGACCAGGACCATGCCGATCGCCGCGTCGCCGAAGGCCTGTCGGAACCGCTGCTCGACGGCGATCAGCCGCCTCTCCTGCTGCTCGGCGATCCGCTCGTCGGTCAGGTCACGGATGGTCACGAGCACGGCGCGCTCGTGCCGCCAGCGGATCGGGGCGTAGCGCATCTCGGTGGGCACACCCCCACGTCCGGGCCAGGACGACTGCTCCACCGCCGTCTGCGGGATGCCGGCGTCGCCGACCTGCGCCAGCCGCGCGAGGACCGAGCCCGCCGCGGCCGGGTCGATCAGGGACGTGAAGCGGATGCCCCGCAGGTCCGCCCCGTCGGCGAAGGCCGCCCGGGCCACGGCGTTGGACGCGAGGACGGAGCTGTCGGCGACGCCCAGGACGACCATGGCGCAGGGGCAGGCCTCCGCGAGGGCGTCGAAGCGGGCGTCGGCCTGCGCGAGGAGATCCCCGTCGGTCAGCCCCTGCCCCCCTGCGTCACGCCCCCTGCTCGACCTGGCTCGCGAACCGTCCGCCACCCTTGGCACGATAGCGGGGCCGCCTCAGGCCCGCAGCGCCTTGCTCCCACGAGCACCCGGACGGCTCAGACCAGCACCTGGGTCAGCGGCATCGAGGAGTCGACCGGCAGGTCGAGGGCCGAGGCCGGCATCCCCCGCCGCAGCACGGCAGCGCCCAGCGCCGCGATCATCGCCCCGTTGTCGGTGCAGTAGCGGATCGGCGGGATGCGCAGCTCGATCCCGGCCTCCTCGCAGCGGGCGGCGGCCATGTCGCGCAGCTGGGAGTTCGCGGAGAACCCCCCACCGACGACGAGCGTGCGCACGCCGTGCGCACGGCAGGCGGCGATCGTCTTGGCGGTGAGCACATCGGCGACGGCCTCCGCGAAGGAGGCGGAGACGTCGGCGAGCGGGATCTCCTCCCCCGCGTCCTGGCGAGCCTCGACCCAGCGGGCCACGGCCGTCTTCAGCCCGGAGAAGGAGAAGTCCGCTGCATGGTCGGCCTGGTCCTTGGCCGCCGTGAGCCCGCGCGGGAAGCGGATCGCCCGCGGGTTGCCCTCGCGGGCGAGCCGGTCGATGTGCGGGCCGCCGGGGTACGGCAGGCCGAGCAGGCGGCCGACCTTGTCGAAGGCCTCCCCCGCGGCGTCGTCGAGCGTCGAGCCGAGCTCGGTGACGTTCACCGTGTCGTCGATCAGCAGCAGCGAGGAGTGCCCGCCGGAGACGACGAGGCCCATCACGCGCTCCGGGAAGGGCCCGTGCACGAGCTCGTCGACGACGGCGTGACCGATGACGTGGTTGACCCCGTACAGCGGCCGGTCGATGCCGATCGCGAGCGCCTTGGCCGCGGCGGCGCCGACGGTCAGCGGGCCGATCAGGCCGGGCCCGGCCGTCACGGCAACCGCGTCGACGTCGGCCAGCGTGACGCCCGCCCGCTCGAGCGCAGCGCTCAGCGTCGGCACCATGGCCTCGAGATGGGCGCGCGAGGCGATCTCCGGGATGATCCCGCCGAAGCGCGCATGCTCGTCCATCGAGCTGGCGACGACGTCGACGAGGAGCTCGGAGCCCTCCTCGCCCAGGCGGACGAGAGCGACGCCGGTCTCGTCGCAGGAGGTCTCGATCCCGAGCACGAGGCGGTCGGCAGGCATGGGACAAGCCTAGGCGGCGGCCGGGAGTGACGAAGGCCACAGAAGACCTGGGATGATTATTGACTGGTTGAGTGTTCAAGCAGCCATGACCGACACCGCCTTCGCACCCGCCTTCCAGATCGACGAGACCACGCAGGACGCGCTGTTCCGTGGAGCGCGCTCCGTCCGCGCCTGGTCGGACGAGCCCGTCACCGACGAGACGATCGACGCCGTCTACGACCTCGTCCGCTGGGGCCCGACCGCGATGAACACCTCGCCGCTGCGCCTGCTCGTCGTGCGCTCGCCCGAGGCCCGTGAGCGCCTCGCCTCGCACATGGGCGAGGGCAACCGGCAGCGCGTCCTCGACGCGCCCCTCGCCCTCGTCCTCGCCGCCGACATGGACTTCCACGAGAAGCTCGGGGAGCTCATGCCGCACATGCCCGGGGCCCGCGCGATGTTCGCCGACAACCTCGCGGCGCGCGAGCGCGTGAGCCGTGACAACGCCCACCTGCAGGCCGGCTACCTCATGGTCGGCCTGCGTGCCGCCGGCCTGGACGTCGGCCCGATGAGCGGGATGGACGCCGCAGGGATCGACGCCGACCTGCTCGCCGGCACGGCCTGGCGCTCGATCATGGTGCTGAACGTCGGCCGGCCCGCCGAGGACAACGGCGCCCACCCGCGTGCGGCGCGCCTCCCCTTCGACGCGGCCGCGCGCGTGCTCTGAGACGAGGCTCGCGGCTCGTCGTCCTGCGACGACGGGCCGCGGTCCCTCGTCGCCGTTCACGAGGGCTGGATCGTGGCCCTCATCGTGAAGGCGTCGACGTCCTCGGGCTGGTAGTAGCGCCGTCGGCGCCCCAGCACCGCGAATCCCGCACGCTCGTACAGCGCGATCGCCGCGTCGTTGTCGACCCGGACCTCCAGCATCACCGCCACGGCCCCGAGGGTCCGGGCATGGGCCATCAGCTCCTCGAGCAGCCGCGCCCCGAGCCCGCGGCGCTGGGCGTGCGTGGCCACGCCGATCGTCATCACCTCGACGACCTCGCCGTCGAAGGAGGCCCCGGCATAGGCCACGAGGGCCGGGCCGGGGGCCGCGCCGACGGCCCCGACGCCCGCAGGGCCCGGACCGTCGATGCCGACGTACCAGCGGTCCACGGCACCGAGCTCCTCGCGGACCATCGCCTCCGACCACGCCGAGGGGCCGAACAGGGCCCGCTCCAGGGCCAGGACGGCGCGGACGTCGGACGAGGTCAGCCGCCGCAGGGCGGCACTCACCCCGTCGCGCGCTTGCGCGAGGAGGACGGGACGACGTCGGGCCGGCGCAGGTAGAGCGGCGCGGTCGACTGCTCGATGCCGCGGGCTGCGCGCCCCATCGCCAGGCGGCCGAGCACCGCGGCGTCGAGCACGGTCGGGGCACCGGGGGCAGCGGGCAGGACCTCGGCGTAGATCAGGGCGCCCGCACCCACGACGACGGCCCGCTGGCCGTCGGCGACGACGTCCGGGTGGTCGACGGCGGGGCCGCCAACGGCCTCGACCTCCACCGCGCCGAAGGCCGAGGTGGCGGACGCGCGGTACCGGGCGGCGTAGACCTCACGGCGACGCGCGTCGGTCACCACGAGCACCTCGCCCTCGGCGGCCAGCCCTGCGTCGAAGGCCTGGGAGGCGAGCGCGTCGAGGCTGCACACGCCGTGCACCGGCACGCCGAGGGCGAAGGCGAGCGTGCGGGCGGTGACGAGGCCCGCGCGGAGCCCGGTGAAGGGCGCGGGGCCCGTGCCCACGGCGACGGCCGTCACGTCGAGCCGGTCGACCCCGGCCTCCGCGAGGACCTCCGTGAGCATCGGCGCGAGGAGCTCGGCATGGCGGCGCTGCTCGGCGACCTGCCTGCGGGCGAGGACGGAACCGTCGTCGTCGAGGAGGCAGACGGCGATCTCGGCTGAGGTGTCGATGCTGAGGACGGGCACGGCGGCATTCTTCCACTGGCGGGGCGGCGCGCGAGCCGGTCCGGGGTCGCGGCACCGCCCGGCGCCCGAGGCCGGCCCCGGCCGCCGGCCACCGGCCGGCGATCAGGCCGGCAGCGTCACGCCCGCCCAGCGCCGGCCGACCCCCCGGACCGTGATGCGGCGCACGCCGGAGCCGTCCATGAGGTCCTCCTCGCCGGCCGAGGCACCATGCGGCCGGTCGATGACGACCTCGAGCCGATCGTCGGAGAGCACCTCGGCCAGGCCCTCTCCCCACTCGACGACGGTCACCGACTCGTCGAGCCCTGCGTCGAGGTCGAGAGCGTCGAGCTCCTCGAGGGACCCCAGCCGGTAGGCGTCGACATGGACGAGCGGCGGCCCGTCCGTCACCGAGGGGTGCACGCGCGCGATGATGAACGTCGGCGAGGCGACCTGCCCACGCACGCCGAGGCCCGCGCCGAGACCCTGGGTGAGGGTCGTCTTGCCCGCCCCGAGCGGCCCGGTGAGGACGACGAGGTCCCCGGCCCGCAGCAGCCCCGCGAGCGCGAGGCCGTAGGCACGCGTGGCCTCGGCGTCCACGAGCACCGCCTCGGCCGTCACGACGAGCTCCTCGCCCGCCCCCTCGCCGCCCTGCTGCGTCCTCGTCCCCGTCATGACTCCCCTCCCAGGTAGACGCGCGGCACCCGCGCGCCGAGTCTCGTGACGATCTCGTAGGAGATCGTCCCCGCCGCGCGCGCCCAGTCCTCGGCGGTCGGCCCGCCGTCCGCGCCGTCGCCGAACAGCACGACGCGGTCTCCTGCGCGCTCCAGGGCGCCGGGTCCGAGGTCGAGGACGAACTGGTCCATGCAGACCCGGCCGGCCACCCCGAGCCGGCGCCCGCCGACCTGGACGGGACCGCCCCAGGAGTCGGCGCCGCCCGAGGCGTGCCGCGGGATGCCGTCGGAGTAGCCGAGCGGCACGACCCCGAGCACGGTGTCCTGCCTCGTCACGTAGGCATGCGCGTAGCTGACGCCCTGGCCGGCGTCGACGGCCTTGGTCAGGACGAGCTCGGCCTCCAGACGCATCGCCGGCACGAGCCCGAAGTGCGCGGGGTCGCCGATCTGCGGCACCGGCGAGAGCCCGACGACGCGCGAGACCGGGCCGCACCAGGTCGTAGTGCATCGCGGGGTTGGTGAGGGTCGCTGCGGAGTTCGCCAGGTGCCTGACCTCCAGCCGCGCACCGCGGCGCTCGGCGAGCGCGAGGGCGTCGGCGAAGACCTCCGCCTGGGCGAGCACCGCCGGGTGCTCCGGTGCGTCCGCGAAGGCGAGGTGCGACCACAGGCCGACGACGCGGCACAGGCCCTCGGCCTCGGCGGCGAGCGCGTCGCCCAGCAGGGCGTCCAGGTCGCGCGGCATGCTGCCGCCGCGGCCGAGCCCCGTGTCGACCTTGAGGTGGATCCGTGCCGTCCGGCCCGTCGTCCGTGCCGCGTCGAGCACCTCGCCGAGCGCCCACGGCGCGCCGACCGAGAGGTCGATGTCCGCCTCGAGCGCCGCCGCGAGCGGGGCCCCGGGCGCGTAGAGCCATGTCAGCAGGCGCGCGTCGACCCCGGTGGCCCGCAGCGCGAGCGCCTCGGCGAGCTGGGCGACGCCGAGCCACGTCGCGCCGCCGGCGAGCGCCGCACGCGCCGTCTGCTCGATCCCGTGCCCGTAGCCGTCGGCCTTGACCACCGCCATCACCGCGGCCGAGCCGGCGCGCTCGGCGAGGGCACGCACGTTGCCGCGGATCGCCGCGAGGTCGATGACCGCTCGGGCCGGGAAGTCGCTCACGGCGTCAGTCTTCCATCGCCGGGACGAGGAGCGTCGCCCTGTCCCGCCCGCGCGCCACGAGACGTGCGTTCGCCTCGTCGGAGCGCAGCACCCACTCCCTGGCGGCCTGCGGGGAGCGCCCGTGCGCGACATGCCGGGCGATGAGCCGCTCGACGCGGACCTCCTCGTCGAGATCGACGTACCAGCACTCGTCGAGCAGCCCGGCGACGCGCGCCCAGGCGCCGTCCTCGTGCAGCAGGTAGTTGCCCTCGACGACGACGAGCCGCGACGACGCCTCGACCGGGACGGCCCCGGCGAGGCTCGCCTCGCGGCCGCGCTCGAAGAGCGGTCCGTACACGATGCCGTCCCCCGGCCGCTGGCCGCGGACCCGCTCGAGCAGCGCGACGAAGCCGGCCGCGTCGAAGGTGTCCGGCGCACCCTTGCGATCGGCCCGGCCGAGCCGGGCGAGCTCCGCGTTGGCCAGGTGGAAGCCGTCCATCGGCAGCAGCACGGTCTCGACGCCTGCGGCCCGCGTCGACTCGACGACGGCGCCCGCCAGCGTGGACTTCCCCGCTCCGGGCGGGCCGGTGATCCCGAGCAGCGCCCGCCCGGCGTCGGCGAGCGCGAGCGCCCTCGCCGCGAGCCCGGCACCGAGCGGCCCGGGGACGAACCCCGCGCTCACCGGCTCAGGAGCCCGGCGAGGACCCCGGGCACGGCGGCGGCGACCGCCGAGGCGCTCACCGGCCCACCGGGGTTGGCCGCATGGGCGGACCGTCCGTGGACGAGCGCGGCGGCTGCGGCCAGCCGCCCGGCGAGCGAGGGCTCGGCGACGACGGCCTCGGAGCAGCCGGCGAGGAGCGCGCCGAGCATCCCTGCCAGGACGTCCCCCGCTCCGGCGGTCGCCAGCCACGGCGGGGCCTCGGCCTGGCTGAACACCTCTCCCCCGGCGCCGACGACGAGCGTCGTCGCGCCCTTGAGCAGCACGGTCGCACCGGTCAGCCGGTGAGCCTCGCGCGCCCAGCGCAGGGGCTCGGCCTCGACGCCGGCCCTGTCCACCTCGACCCCGCGCGCCCTCAGCAGGCTCGCGAGCTCGCCGGCATGCGGGGTGAGCACCACGGTGGCGGCGACACGCTTGGGCAGCTGCGCGAGCGCGCCCGCGTCGACGACGGCCGGGACACCGTCGAGCGCCCGCAGCACGGCCCTCGCACGGTCGCTCTGCCGCTCGCCGTCCACCCCGGGGCCGAGCACCCATGCCTGGACCCGGCCCGGCGCGGCGACGACCTCCGGGTGCGCGGCGATCACGGACTCCGTCGCCCGGCGCGGGCCGAGGTAACGGACCATCCCGCAGCCCGCACCGAGCGCGCCCGCGACGGCGAGGACGGCGGCCCCGGGATAGCCGGTCGAGCCGGCGACCACGCCCAGCACCCCGCGCCGGTACTTGTCGTCGCCGGGTCCCGGGACGGGCCACAGGGCCGCCGCGTCGGCGTCCTCGAGCCGACGCACGGCGGGCTCGCCCAGCGCGGCGAGCGCGGGCCGGAGCCCGAGGTCGACCACCTCGAGCTCGCCGACGAGACCCGCGGCGGGCGGGAGCAGCAGCCCGGCCTTGAGCGCGCCGAAGGTGACCGTCCGGTCGGCCCGGAGCACCGGGCCGGGGACGGTGCCGTCGTCCACACCGATCCCGCTCGGCACGTCCACGGCGAGGACCAGCGGGAGGGCCCTGGAGTCGTCGACGGCGTCGAGCAGGCCGTTCAGCAGCTCGACGACGCGCGCCGGCGTACCGCTCAGGCCGCCGCGCGCACCGATCCCGAGCAGCCCGTCGAGCAGCAGGTCCGCGCCGAAGGCCTCGGCGACCGCGTCGCCGAGCCACACCCGCTCCCCCGGCGCGTCCGGGTCGACCGAGAGCACCTGGCCACCGGCAGCGCGCAGCGCCAGCAGACCGCCCTCGTGGACGGGGCCGAAGGCGATCGCCGTCGTGCGAGCGCCACGCCCCGCGAGCAGGGCCATCGCGTGCAGGGTGTCGCCGCCGTTGTTGCCGCGACCGACCAGCCCGACGACGCTCGCCCCGGCCGGCCGGATGCCGTCGGCGACGAGCGCGCGGCGGACAGCGGAGGCGAGCGCCCAGGCCGCGCGGTGCATGAGCCCTCCGGAGAACCCGCGCTCCTGGGCCAGGAGGGGGAGCTCGGCGGAACGGACGTGATCAGCGGTGCAGGCCTCGCGCATGGACTCCATCCTGCTGCGCCGGGCCCCGGACGTACACTCGCCGCGATCGTGCGGGCAGGGCTCGCGGACGATCCTCAGGAGCAGACGAGGTGGGCGGATGACCGGGAACCGAGGAATCGAGGAGCAGGCGCGCGAGCGCATCCTCGTCCTGGACGGCGCCTGGGGAACGATGCTCCAGGCCGCCGAGCTGGACGAGTCCGACTTCCGCTTCGAGGGCGACGACGCGGCCCGCACCTACGAGGGCAACTTCGACCTCCTCCAGCTGACCCGCCCCGAGCTCATCGCCTCGATCCACCGCGCGTACTTCGACGCGGGCGCGGACATCGCCAGCACGAACACCTTCAACTCCAACGCGATCTCGCAGGCCGACTACGGCACCGAGCGCCTCGTCGGGGCGATGAACGAGCAGGCGGCGCGGATCGCGCGCGCCGAGGCCGAGGCCGCGCAGGCCCGTGACGGGCGGCAGCGCTGGGTCGCCGGGGCCGTCGGCCCGACCAACCGCACCGCGAGCCTGTCCCCCGACGTCGACCGTCCCGGCTTCCGCAACGTGACCTTCGACGAGCTCGCCGAGGCGTACGGGGAGCAGGTCACCGCGCTGCTGGCCGGCGGGGTGGACCTCCTGCTGCTCGAGACGGTCTTCGACACGCTCAACGCCAAGGCCGCGCTGTTCGCCTGCGAGGAGGCGTTCGCCGCCGCGGGCACCCGGGTCCCGATCATCCTCTCGGGCACGATCACCGACGCGAGCGGCCGGACGCTCTCGGGCCAGACCCCCGAGGCCTTCGCGATCAGCACCGAGCACGCCGAGCTCCTCGCGCTCGGCCTCAACTGCGCGCTCGGCCCCGAGCCCCTGCTGCCCTACCTGCGCGAGATCTCGGCCAGCACGACGGCGCTCGTCTCCACCCACCCGAACGCAGGCCTGCCGAACGCCTTCGGCGAGTACGACGAGACCCCCGAGCAGATGGCCGAGGTGATCGGCCGCTTCGCCCGCGAGGGACTGGTCAACATCGTCGGCGGCTGCTGCGGGACGACCCCCGACCACATCCGGGCCTTCGCTGCGGCGGTCGACGGCGTCGCGCCGCGCGTCCCGCCGCCCCCGCCCGAGCACCTGCGGCTCTCCGGCCTGGAGCCCCTGACGCTGAGCAGCGAGATCCCCTTCATCAACGTCGGCGAGCGCACCAACCTCACCGGCAGCCCGCGCTTCCGCAAGGAGATCCTCGCCGGGAACGACGCGGCGGCCGTCGCGATCGCCGCGCAGCAGGTCGCGGGCGGCGCCCAGCTCGTTGACGTCAACGTCGACGACGGCATGCTCGACGGGCCGGAGACGATGGCGCGCTTCCTCAACCTCATCGCCGTCGAGCCGGACATCGCCCGGGTCCCGGTGATGATCGACTCCTCGGACTGGACCGTCCTGGAGGCGGGGCTGCGGCGCGTCCAGGGCAAGGCCGTCGTCAACTCGCTCTCGCTCAAGGACGGTGAGGAGGCCTTCCTCGAGCGCGCGCGGCGCGTGCGGCGCTTCGGGGCGGCCGTCGTCGTCATGGCCTTCGACGAGGACGGCCAGGCGGACACCCTCGAGCGTCGCAAGGAGATCTGCGCGCGGGCGTACCGCCTGCTCACGCAGGAGGCGGGCTACGCCCCGCACGACGTGATCTTCGACCCGAACGTGCTGACCGTCGCCACCGGGATGAGCGAGCACGACCGCTACGCGATCGACTTCATCGAGGCCGTCCGCTGGATCAAGGCGAACCTGCCCGGGGCCCTGACCAGCGGCGGGATCTCCAACGTCTCGTTCTCCTTCCGCGGGAACAACCACGTGCGCGAGGCGATGCACGCGGTGTTCCTCACGCATGCGGTCGCCGCCGGGCTCGACATGGGGATCGTCAACGCGGGGATGCTCACCGTCGACGCCGACCTCGAGCCGGAGCTGCGCGAGGCCGTCGAGGACGTCATCCTCGCGCGCCGTCCCGACGCCACCGAGCGGCTCATCGCCCTCGCCGAGACGTACAAGGACGTGACGAAGGAGGCCACGGCCTCGGCCGCCTGGCGCGAGCTCCCCGTCGCCGACCGGCTCCGGCACGGCCTGGTGCACGGGCTGGTCGAGCATGTCGCGGCGGACGCCGAGGAGGCCTTCCAGCTCCTCGGCTCGCCGCTGGAGGTCATCGAGGGCCCGTTGATGGACGGGATGAACGAGGTCGGCGACCTGTTCGGCGCCGGGAAGATGTTCCTGCCGCAGGTCGTGAAGTCGGCGCGCGTGATGAAGGCGGCCGTCGCGTACCTGACCCCGTACCTCGAGGCGGAGAAGCTCGCGCTCGAGGAGGCGGGCGAGGTCGGCCCGCGCGGCAAGGGCACCGTCGTGATGGCCACGGTCAAGGGCGACGTCCACGACATCGGCAAGAACATCGTCGGCGTCGTGCTGGGCTGCAACGGCTACGTCGTGCACGACCTCGGCGTGATGGTCCCTGCCGAGAAGATCCTCGCGGCGGCGGCGGAGCTCGAGGCCGACGTCATCGGCGTCTCCGGGCTGATCACCCCGTCCCTGCACGAGATGGTCGCGATCGCGAAGGAGATGACGCGACGCGGGCTCGACCACCCCGCTGATCGTCGGCGGCGCCACCACGAGCCGCGCGCACACGGCCGTGAAGATCGACCCGGCGTACACGAGCACCGTCGTCCACGTGGTCGACGCCTCGCGCGCCGTCGGTGTCGTCGCCGACCTGCTCGCCCGGCCCGAGGAGATCGCCGCACGCATCCGGGCGGACTACGAGCTGCTGCGCTCTCGCCACCAGGACCGCGACGAGGTCCTCGTCCCGCTGGCCGAGGCCAGGGCACCGGGCGACCGAGCTGACCCTGCCCGCGCAGCCCGCGCCCAAGGTCCTCGGCCGCCACCTCGTCGCCCCGAGCATCGCCGAGCTGGTCGAGATCGTCGACTGGACCCCGCTGTTCACCAGCTGGGAGCTGCGCGGCTCCTACCCCGGCATCCTGTCCGACCCCCGCCAGGGCGAGCAGGCCCGGATCCTGTTCGCCGACGCGAAGGCGATGCTCGCCCGGATCGTCGAGGAGGGGCTGCTCACGGCGCGCGGCGTCTTCGGCCTGTGGCCGGCCCGCCCCTACGGGGACGACATCGAGGTCTGCTCGCCCGTCCCCGGCTCGACGACGCCGATCGCCGTCCTGCACACCTTGCGCCAGCAGCGCGAGCGCTCCGGTGCACTGACGGCACTCGCCGACTTCGTCGCCCCGGCCGGCGACCATGTCGGCGCCTTCGCCGTCGCGATCCACGGCGGGGAGGAGCTCGCCGACGGCTACGAGCAGGCGGGCGACGACTACAGCTCGATCCTCGTCAAGGCGCTCGCCGACCGTCTCGCCGAGGCCTTCGCCGAGTGGCTGCACCGCGAGGTCCGCACCCGCCACTGGGGCTACGCGCCCGACGAGGACCTGCCGGTCACCGAGCTCATCAAGGAGCGGTACGCGGGGATCCGGCCGGCGCCGGGCTACCCCGCGCAGCCGGAGCACACCGAGAAGGCGACCCTCGCGCGGCTCCTGGGCACCGAGGACATCGGGATGGCGATGACGGAGTCCTTCGCGATGACGCCGACCTCTGCCGTCTCCGGCCTGTACTTCGGCCACCAGCAGTCGCGCTACTTCGCGCTCGGGCGGATCGCGCGCGACCAGGTCGCGGACTACGCCGAGCGCAAGGGCTGGACGCTCGAGGAGGCCGAGCGCTGGCTCGCCCCGAACCTCGGGGTACGACCCGGACGAGGGCTGACCGCCCGGCCGCACGGGCCTAGGTTGGACCCATGCGCTTCGGACTCTTCATCCCCCAGGGCTGGCGGCTCGACCTCGTCGGCATCGACCCCGCCCGGCAGTGGGCCACCATGAACGGCCTCGCCCAGCACGCCGATGCCGGCGACTGGGAGTCGATCTGGGTCTACGACCACTTCCACACCGTCCCCGAGCCCACCACCGAGGCCACGCACGAGGCGTGGACGCTGATGGCGGCCTTCGCCGCGAGCACCTCCCGCGTGCGGCTCGGCCAGATGTGCACCTGCATGGCGTACCGCAACCCGGCCTACCTGGCGAAGGTCGCCGCGACCGTCGACGCGATCTCCGGCGGGCGCGTCGAGATGGGCATCGGGGCGGGCTGGTACGAGCACGAGTGGCTCGCCTACGGCTACGGCTTCCCGACGGCCGGCAAGCGGATCGCCGCGCTCGAGGAGGGCGTGCAGATCATGAAGCAGGCCTGGGAGACCGGCGAGGCGACGCTCGAGGGCGAGTACTACCAGGTCAGCGGCGCGCGGGTGCACCCCCAGCCCCTCCAGGACGGCGGCATCCCGTTCTGGATCGCCGGCGGCGGCGAGCGCAAGACCCTGCGCATCGCTGCCCAGTACGCGCAGTACACGAACTTCGCCGGCGCCCCCGAGGACTTCGCGCACAAGTCCTCGGTGCTCGAGGGCCACTGCCGTGACCTCGGCCGGGACTTCGGCGCGATCACCCGCTCGGCCAACTACAACGTCGTCATCGGCGCGACGCAGGGCGAGGTCGACGACCGCATCGGCTGGATCCGCGAGCACTTCGCGCGGATCGTCCCGGACCGCGCGGAGGAGCGCGCGCGCGACATGAGCACCGGGCCGCTCGTGGGGACCCCCGAGCAGATCGTCGCGAAGCTCACCGAGCTGAAGGCACTGGGCATGACCTACGCGATCACCTACTTCGCCGAGGCCGCCTACGACCGCTCTGGCATCGAGCTCTTCGAGCGCGAGGTCATCCCGGCGCTGCGCTGAGGGGGCCTCCCTCAGACGTCCCGCTCCGCCACCACCATCGCCGAGGAGATCCCCGCGTCGTGGGAGATCGACAGGTGGAAGCGGTCGACCCCGAGCTCTGCGGCGCGCGCGGCGACCGTCCCGGTGACCTCGACCACCGGCGGTCCGCCGACCACCCGGTGCACGGTCGCGTCCTGCCAGCTCATCGTGCCGGGGGCGCCGAGCGCCTTCGCGATGGCCTCCTTGGCGGCGAAGCGCGCGGCGAGGGACGAGTCGGGCAGGTCACGCTCCGCCGGGGTGAAGAGCTTCTCGCGCAGGCCGGGCGCACGCTCGAGGGTCGCGATGAACCGCGCGACGTCCACGACGTCGATCCCCACTCCCACGATCACCGGCCCACCCTACGGGCCCGAGTGCTCCCGGGCCCGTAGGCGACCACCTCAGTAGCCGGTGCTGCCGCTGGAGAGCGCGGGAAGGAGCACGCCGAAGAACACGACAGCGCTGACCAGGATCCCGAGGTACCCCAGGACCAGCCCGATGATCGCGACCACCCGGCCCTGCTGGCCCGTCGTCCTCATCTTCGACAGGGCGATGTGGCCGACGATCACGGCGGGGAGCGAGAGCCCGAGGACAGCGCAGACGAGGGAGATGATCGCGATCGGGCTCGTGCCTGCGGCCGCGGGAGCGGCGTAGCTCGGCGCACCATAGGCGGCCGGGTAGGCGGTCGGCGCACCGGGCTGCGGGTACACGGGGGCCTGAGGCGTCGGCGCCTGGTAACCCTGGGGGGTCGAGTACGGGTCGGGCGTGCTCATGGGACTCCTTCGCTGTGACGGAGCCCACAAGGTAGCGGTCCCAGACGATCGCGGGACGCGCGTCTCCCCGCCCGGACCGGGCATCGCCCGATCGGGCTACTCGACGGTGACCGACTTCGCCAGGTTGCGCGGCTGGTCCACGTCGAGCCCCTTGGCCGTCGCGAGCTCGAGCGCGAAGATCTGCAGCGGGACGACGCTCGACCAGGGGGGCGAGCAGCGAGGCCGTCTGCGGGACGAAGAAGACCTCGTCCGCGAAGGGCAGGACCTCCTCGTCGCCGTCCTCGGCGATGACCAGCGTGCGGGCGCCGCGCGCACGGATCTCCTGGATGTTCGAGACGACCTTGCTGTGCAGCGCATCGCGGCCACGCGGGCTCGGCACGATGACGAAGACCGGCTGCCCCTCCTCGATGAGCGCGATCGGCCCGTGCTTGAGCTCACCGGCGGCGAAGCCCTCGGCGTGGATGTACGCGAGCTCCTTGAGCTTGAGCGCGCCCTCCATCGCCACGGGGTAGCCCACGTGGCGGCCGAGGAAGATCACCGAGGGCACGTCGACCATCGACCGGGCGACAGCGCGCACATGCTCGGAACGGTCGAGGACCGCCTGCACCTTGGCGGGGATCTCCCGCAGGTCGTCGAGGATGGCGGCGATCTCGTCGGGGAACTTCGTCCCGCGCAGCTGGGCCAGGTACAGGCCCAGCAGGTACGCGGCGGTGATCTGCGCGAGGAAGGCCTTCGTCGAGGCGACCGCGACCTCCGGGCCGGCATGCGTGTAGAGCACGGCGTCGGACTCGCGCGGGATCGTCGAGCCGTGGGTGTTGACGATCGCCAGGACCGTCGCGCCCTGCTCGCGTGCGTGACGCACCGCCATCAGGGTGTCCATCGTCTCGCCCGACTGCGAGACGGCGACGACGAGCGTCTTCGCGTTGACCACCGGGTCGCGGTAGCGGAACTCGTGCGCGAGCTCGACCTCGACGGGGATCCGGCACCAGTGCTCGATCGCGTACTTCGCGACCTGCCCGGCGTAGGCGGCCGTCCCGCAGGCGATGACGATGATCTTGTCGATCTGGCGCAGCACGGCCTCGTCGACGCGGATCTCGTCGAGCACGAGGTGACCGGCGAGGTCCGTCCGGCCGAGCAGCGTGTCGGCGACGGCCTGCGGCTGGTCGTGGATCTCCTTGTCCATGAAGGAGGAGAAGCCGCCCTTCTGCGCGGCCGAGGCGTCCCAGTCCACGGTGAACCGGCGCGCGTCGACGGGGTTGCCGTCGAAGTCGGTCACCGTCACCGAGCTCGGCGTGATCGTGACGATCTCGTCCTGGCCGAGCTCCATCGCCTCACGCGTGTACGCGATGAAGGCGGCGACGTCCGAGCCGAGGAAGTTCTCCCCCTCGCCGAGACCGACGACGAGCGGGGAGTCGTGCCGCGTGCCGACGACGACGTCCGGGGCGTCCGCGTGGACGGCGAGGAGCGTGAAGGTGCCGTGCAGGCGCCGCGCGACGGCGCGCATGGCCGAGGTGAGGTTCCCGAGGTCGTCGTACGCGGCACCGAGCAGGTGGGCCACGACCTCGGTGTCCGTCTCGCTGGTCAGCCGCACCCCGGCGGCGACGAGCTCGGCCCGCAGCGCGACGAAGTTCTCGATGATCCCGTTGTGGATGACAGCGACGCGCCCGTCCTCGGACAGGTGCGGGTGGGCGTTGAGGTCGTTCGGGGCGCCGTGGGTCGCCCACCGGGTGTGCCCGATGCCCGCCGTCGACGCCGGGAGCGGGACCTCCTCCAGGAGGGCCGTGAGGTTGGCGAGCTTGCCCGCACGCTTGGCCGAGGCGAGACCGCCCGAGGTGACGAGCGCGACACCCGCCGAGTCGTAGCCGCGGTACTCCAGACGGGCAAGGCCTCCCATGACGACCTCGAGCGGACGATCGCCCGCGACCTGGACCCCGACGTATCCCACGATTCCGCACATGGGCGAGAGTCTATCGGCGCCCCGCCCCGGCCCCTCCGGGCGGCTGCGGGCCGCCGTCGCGTCGTGCGCACGCGGGATCGGGCAGACTGGTGCGATGGCAGTGCCGACCCTCACCCCGACGACGCCGTACGTCGACCTGGATCGTGAGGCATGGAGCAGGCTCTCGAAGTCGACACCGCTCCCCCTGACCGACGAGGACGTCCGCCGGCTGCGCGGGCTGGGCGACCCGATCGACCTGGCGGAGGTCGACGTCGTCTACCGGCCGTTGTCGCGGCTGCTCGCGCTGTACATCGAGGCGACGAGGACGCTGCACTCGGCCGCCTCGCGCTTCCTCGGCGAGGAGACGGCGCGGACCCCCTACGTCATCGGCGTCGCCGGGTCGGTCGCCGTCGGCAAGTCGACGACGGCCCGCGTCCTGCGCGAGCTGCTCGCCCGCTGGCCGGAGACCCCGCACGTCGAGCTCATCACCACCGACGGCTTCCTGCTGCCGAACGCCGAGCTCGAGCGCCGCGGGCTGATGGAGCGCAAGGGCTTCCCGGAGTCCTACGACCGCCGCGGGCTGCTCCGCTTCCTCGCCGCGGTGAAGGCCGGGCAGGCCGAGGTGCGGGCGCCGGTCTACTCGCACCTGTCCTACGACATCGTCCCCGACGCCGAGATCGTCGTCCGACGCCCGGACGTCCTCATCGTCGAGGGGCTCAACGTCCTGCAGCCGGCGCGTGCGACGGGGGCCGGCGGCTCGAGCCTCGCGGTGAGCGACTTCTTCGACTTCTCGATCTACGTCGACGCCCGCACGCGCGACGTGCGCCAGTGGTACGTCGACCGCTTCCTCAGCCTGCGCGCGACGGCCTTCGCCGACCCGGACTCCTACTTCCACCGCTACGCCTCGCTCGACGACGCGGCCGCCGTGGCGCGAGCCGAGGGCGTCTGGGACGCGATCAACGAGCCGAACCTCGTCGCGAACATCCTGCCGACCAGGGGCCGGGCGACGCTCGTCCTGCGCAAGAGCCCCGACCACTCCGTCGAGCGCGTGCGCCTGCGCAAGCTCTGAGGGCGGTCGCCGCGCCCGGGACCGTGCGGCTCAGGCCCGACCGGGGGTCGCCCGCGCGGTGCGCGCGGTGAACCAGCGGACGATCGGGTCGATGACCGCCCCGATGAGGAGCCCGCCGGCGGCCCCCACGAGCACCGCGACGAGGGGCCTGCCGTGCAGCCACGCACCCGCGCCCACACCGAGCAGCACCGAGTAGCCCGACCAGCTCACGGCGGCGATCGCCGCGAGCCCGGAGAAGCGGAGCCTCGGCAGCGCGACGGCGCCAGCCGTCATGTTGACCGCGACGCGGCCGACGGGGATGTACCTGGCCGCCACGATGTACACGCCTGCGCGCCTCTCCAGGGCCGTCTCGGCCCAGGCGATAGCCTTCTCCTGGCGCTCCCCGCGCATGAACCGCCATCGGCGCAGCGGGACGCGCTTGCCGATCGAGTACGCGATCTGGTCGCCGGTGAAGGCGCCCGCGGCCGCGACCGCCCCGAGGACGGCGATGCTCGGCTCCCCCGTGGAGGCTCCGATCGCGGCCAGCGCGATGACGGCCGTCTCGCTCGGGACGGGCGGGAAGAAGCCGTCGATCATCGCGAAGGAGTACAGCGCGACGAACACCCACGGCGAGCCGACGAGCGCCTCGATCCACTGCTCCACGCTGGGTCTCCCGTCGGTTCGTGCGGCGCCGGGCGCCGGCGACACCTCACCGTAGGGGCGCTCGGCGGCCGCGCGGAATGGGGGAAGTCACCGAGTCGACCCTGAGAAGACAGGGGGCTGCCACAGCCCGTCCCTGCTCAGCCGATCGTGAAACCCAGCTCGTCGGCGGCCCGCAGCGGGCTGCCGTCCAGCGCGTAGCGCCAGCCCTCCCCCGGAGCGACGAGCGAGCGGGTGATCGCCTGGTCGATGTACAGCTCCCCGGCGAGGTGGTCCGTCTCGTGCTGGACGATGCGCGCGGGCCAGCCCGTGACGAGCTCGTCGAGGGGTGCGCCGCCCTGGTCGATCCCGGTCAGCCGCACCGAGCGCCACCGCGGGCGCACGGCCTGCCACCCGTTGATGCTCAGGCAGCCCTCGTAGAACCAGGCGCGCTCCTGGCCGACGGGCGTGTAGCGCGGGTTGAGCAGGACCCGGAAGCCCACCGGGACGCGCTCACGCAGCAGGGCACGCTCGGGGTCCAGCGCGCCCGGGTCCTCGATGACGGCCAGCGCCAGACCGAGGCCCACCTGCGGGGCGGCGAGCCCGACACCGGGCGCGGCGAGCATCGTCTCGCGCATCGCCTCGACGAGCAGCGCGAGCGCCCCGCTCCCGATCTGGCCACGGAAGGGCACGGCGGGCCTGCGCAGCACCGGGTCCCCGGCCTGGACGATCGGCAGGGGCACCGGGCCGGCGAGGAGCTCGGCGACCTTCTCCCGGACGGCGGCGTCCTGGGCCGCCTCCTGCGCATCGTCCGGAGCACGGTGGGCACCGTGCGGGTCGACCTCGTCGTTCGGGCCGTGCCGGCCGTGCCGGGCGCTCATAGCGCCAGGCGCGAGAGCACGACGTCGGCGAGGTGCCGGGCGACCCGGTCGGCGTGGTCCTGGTCGGCCGCCTCGACCATGACGCGCACGAGCGGTTCCGTTCCCGAGGGGCGAAGCAGCACGCGACCCGTCTTGCCGAGCTCGGCCACCGCCTCGGCGACGGCGGCCGCGACCCCGGTGTCATGCGCCGCCCTGCTGCGATCGACCCCCGGGACGTTGATGAGCACCTGCGGGAGCCGCTCGACCGCCGCGGCCAGCTGGGCCAGCGTGCGTCCCGTCGCGGCGACGCGGGCGGCGAGGTGGAGCGCCGTCAGCGTGCCGTCGCCCGTCGTGGCGTGCTCGGACAGGATGAGGTGGCCCGACTGCTCGCCGCCGAGGTTGTAGCCCCCCGCGCGCATCGCCTCCAGGACGTAGCGGTCACCGACACCCGTCTGGATGGTGCGGATACCCGCCTCGTCCATCGCGAGCTGGAGCCCCAGGTTGCTCATGACGGTCATCACGAGCGTGTCGGAGGCCAGGCCGCCGTTCTGCTTCATCGCGATCGCGAGGATGCCCATGATCTGGTCGCCGTCGACGAGCGCGCCGTCGGCGTCCACCGCGAGGCAGCGGTCGGCGTCGCCGTCGAAGGCGACGCCCATGTCGGCGCCCGCGGCACCGACGGTCGCCTGGAGCTGCGCCGGGTGGGTCGACCCGCACTTCTCGTTGATGTTGCGCCCGTCGGGCGAGGCGTTGATGACCACGACGTCCGCGCCGGCGGCCCGCAGCGCCGCGGGGCCGACCTCGCTCGCTGCACCGTTCGCGCAGTCGACGACGATGCGCAGCCCGGCGAGCGGGGCGGGGCCGTCACCGAGGCTCGCGACGAGGTGCTCGACGTAGCGCTCGGCCCCGGTCCCCGGGTCGACGGTGATCCGGCCGACGCCGGCCCCGGTCGGGCGGTCCCAGGGCTCGCCGACCCGCTCCTCGATGGCGTCCTCGAGCTCGTCAGCGAGCTTGTGCCCGCCACGGGCGAAGAACTTGATGCCGTTGTCCGGCATCGGGTTGTGCGAGGCGGAGAGCATGACGCCCAGGTCGACGTCCAGCACACCCGTCAGGTGAGCGACGGCGGGCGTCGGCAGGACCCCGACGTGGATGACGTCGACCCCGGCGCTGGCGAGCCCCGCGGCGACAGCCGAGGCGAGGAACTCCCCCGAGACCCGGGGGTCGCGGCCGACGACGGCCCGGGGCCGGTGGCCCTCGAAGACGCCGGTGGTGGCCAGGACGTGCGCCGCCGCGACGGACACGTCGAGCGCGAGCTCGGCGGTGACGTCGCGGTTCGCCAGGCCACGGACCCCGTCGGTACCGAACAACCGGGCCATCGGACCTCCTTGTGTGCAGGAACAGCATTCACCCTGGCACGGTCGGGCCGGCCGGGTGCGGGAACGACGACGGCCCCGATGGAGTCCATCGGGGCCGTCGTGACGCTGGATCAGCGCTTGGAGTACTGAGGTGCCTTACGGGCCTTCTTGAGACCGGCCTTCTTGCGCTCGACCGCACGCGGGTCACGCGTGAGGAAGCCGGCCTTCTTCAGCGCGGGGCGGTTGTGCTCCGCGTCGATCTCGTTGAGGCCACGGGCGATGCCCAGGCGGAGCGCACCGGCCTGGCCGGAGACGCCGCCGCCGTGGATGCGCGCGATGACGTCGAAGCGACCCTCGACGTCGACCAGCGCGAACGGGCTGTTCACCAGCTGCTGGTGGACCTTGTTCGGGAAGTAGTCCTCGAGCGTGCGCCCGTTGATCTTCCACTGCCCGGTGCCGGGGACGAGACGCACGCGCGCCACGGCCTCCTTGCGGCGTCCGAGTGCCTGCGCCGGAGCCGTGAGGCTCTGGCCACGCCCGGTGGGGGCGCTGGTCTCGGAGGTGTAAGTCGTGGGCGTCTCGCCCTCGAACTCGTCTGTGGTCTCGGCCACTGCTGGGTCCTCGCGTCCTGGTGGGTGGTGGTCAGCAGGCGAACCTACTGAGCGACCTGGGTGATGTCGAAGGGCTTGGGCTGCTGCGCCGAGTGCGGGTGCTCACTGCCGACGTAGACCTTGAGCTTGCCCAGCTGGGTGCGGGCCAGCGAGGACTTCGGGAGCATGCCGCGGACGGCCTTCTCCACGACGCGCTCGGGGTGGGTGGCGAGCAGCTCGGAGTAGGCCACCGCGCGCAGACCGCCCGGGTAGCCCGAGTGGCGGTAGGCGAGCTTCTGCTCACGCTTGTTGCCGGTCAGGGCGACCTTCTCCGCGTTGATGACGATGACGAAGTCACCACCGTCGACGTGCGGGGCGAACGTCGCCTTGTGCTTGCCACGCAGGAGCGTGGCGATCTGCGTGGCCAGGCGGCCGAGGACAACGTCGGTCGCGTCGACGACGTGCCAGGTCCGCTCGACGTCGCCGGGCTTCGGGGTGTACGTGCGCACGGTCGTAGCCTTCGTCTCTATCGCTGATGAGGTATCGGTGCTCGGGCGGACACGGGCGAGAGGCCCGGATCCGATGAGTCCCGATGAGGTCGGGCGCCGGCGTCACCCGCGGCTTCACGGCACGACAGGGACGCACAACGACATGCCAGAGTACCTGCCCGGCGCCGGAGGGGTCAAAACGAGGGTTCCAGCGCGGCCGCCGCCGCGGCTCGCACCCGCTGGGTGAGCTGGCCGAGCACGGCCGACTCGAGCTTCCAGTGCTGCCAGAACAGGGGCACGTCGAGCACCCGGCCGGGGCTGAGCTCGACGAGCTCCCCCCGCACGAGGAGCTCGCGGACGGCCTGCTGCGGGACCATCCCCCAGCCGATCCCGGCCCGGACGGCCGCCGTGAACGCCTCCTGCGCGGGAACCCGGTGGCTCGGAGCCCGTCCGCCCGCGCCCTGCTGAGCGGCGAACCGGCGCTGGAGGGTGTCGTCCGCGTCGAAGGCGACCTGGGGAGCGAGCGCCAGCGTCCCCGCGTCGACCCCGGAGCCGAACCAGCGGCCGAGGAAGGCCGGGGACGCGACGGCGAGGTAGCGCATCGCGCCGAGCGGGACGCAGCGGCAGCCCTGAACCGCCCGTCCGTCGGAGGTGACCGCCGCCATCGCGGTCCCGTCGCGCAGCAGGTCGGCGCTGCGGTCCTGGTCGGCACGTCGCAGGTCGAGCAGGACGGTCTCGGGCAGGTCGAGGAGCGCCGCTCCGAACCACGAGTCGAGCGAGTCGGCGTTGACCGCGACCGTCGTCGTCAGCACGCCGCCCTCGCCGGGCGCACCGAGCAGGGCGGCGGCCTCGTGCTCCAGGAGCGCCACCTGACCCGCGAGCCGCACGAGCACCTCGCCGGCGCGGGTCGGCAGGCAGGGCCGGGTCCGGCGCACGACGACCTGACCCGCGCGCGACTCCAGCGCCTTGATGCGCTGGCTCACGGCGGAGGGCGTCAGGTGCAGCCGGCGCGCCGCGCCCTCGAAGCTGCCCTCCTCGACGACCGCGGCCACGGCCGCGAGCTGCGCACGGTCCCACTCCATGTGAAGAGATTCTCATGGTTCCGCAGGAAGATGAACTGGTCTGATCCAGCATCGACCGCCTAGCGTTCCGCCCATGCCTCCTCTCGACACCGCCGCCGCGCTGACCGGCCTGCTCACCGGGCTGTCGCTCATCGTGGCGATCGGTGCGCAGAACGCCTTCGTCCTGAGGCAGGGGATCCGTCGCGAGCACGTCCTGGCCGTCGTCGCCGGTGTGCGCGCTGGCCGACGCCGCGCTGATCACCGCCGGGGTGGCCGGGCTCGGCGCGCTGATCAGCGGCTCGACGGTGGCCCTGGAGCTCGTGCGTTACGGCGGGGCCGCGTTCCTGCTCGTGCTGGCCGTCGGCGCCCTGCGCCGCGCCCGCCGCCCCGAGCGGCTCGACCCCGCAGCGCAGGCACCCGCCAGGCTCGGTCCCGTCGTGCTCACGACGCTCGGCCTGACGTTCCTCAACCCGCACGTCTACCTCGACACCGTCGTCCTGCTCGGCAGCCTCGCGAGCCACCACGGGCCCGAGGGGCGCTGGGCGTTCGCCGGCGGGGCGGTCGTCGGCGAGCCTCGCTGTGGTTCAGCACGCTCGGCTTCGGCGCCCGGCGGCTCGCACCGCTGTTCGCGCGGCCGCGGGCCTGGCAGGTGCTCGACCTCCTCGTCGCCGCGGTGATGGTGACGATCGCGGTCACGCTGCTCGTCTGAGCGAGCCCGCCGCCCTCAGCGCGCGCGGTCGACCCGGGCCGCGTCCCACACCGGCTCGGGGGTCTCGACCACGGCGCCGTCGGCCCCGAAGAGCAGGAAGCGGTCGAAGCCGCGCGCGAACCAGCGGTCGTGGGTCACGGCCATGACCGTCCCCTCGAAGGCGGCAAGCCCGCGCTCCAGGGCCTCGGCCGAGTGCAGGTCGAGGTTGTCCGTCGGCTCGTCGAGCAGCAGCAGTGTCGCCCCGCCGAGCTCCAGCAGGAGGATCTGCATCCGGGCCTGCTGGCCGCCGGAGAGCGTCCCGTAGGTCTGCTCGGCCGCGGCGACGAGCTCGTAGCGGTCAAGGGCCTTGCTCGCGGGCTCGCGGCCCATCCCCTCCCGGCTCCCCTCACCGCGGTGCAGGATCTCCAGCAGCGTGCGGTCGGCGAGCTCGGGATGGGTGTCGTTCTGGGCGAACCAGCCGGGCCGCACGCGCGAGCCGAGCACGACGCGGCCCGTGTGGCGCACCGGCTCCGGCACATGCGCCCCGTCCTCGACGACGGGGGCGTGCTCGCGGTCGGGGTCGGAGCCGCCGGCGGCCAGCAGCCGAAGGAAGTGCGACTTGCCCGAGCCGTTCGACCCGAGCACGGCCACGCGCTCCCCGAACCAGACCTCGAGGTCGAAGGGCCGCATCAGCCCGGTGAGCTCGAGGTCCGTCGCGACGACGGCGCGCTTGGCGGTGCGACCCCCGACGAGCCGCACGCGCACGTCCTGCTCACGTGCCATCTCGGGCGGCGGCCCGGCCTCCTCGAACTTGCGCAGGCGCGTCTGGGCCGCCTGGTAGCGCGAGGCGAGACCGTCGTTGAAGGCCGACTTCGTCTTGAGGGTCATGACGAGCTCACGCAGCTGCGCGCGCTCCTCCTCCCAGCGGCGCGTCAGCTCGGCGAGCCGCGAGCGGCGGTCGGCCCGTGCGGCGGCGAAGGTCGAGAAGCCCTCGCCGTGGACCCACATCGTCGATCCGGCGGGAGTGGGCTCGAGGCTCGCGACCTTGGTGGCCGTGCGGGAGAGCAGCTCACGGTCGTGACTGACGAAGAGCACCGTCTTGGTCGAGGCGGCGAGCTGCTCCTCGAGCCACCGCTTGGTCGGCACGTCGAGGTAGTTGTCGGGCTCGTCGAGCAGCAGCACCTCGTCCGGACCACGCAGCAGGGCCTCGAGCACCAGCCGCTTCTGCTCGCCGCCGGAGAGCGTGCGCACCTCGCGGTCCTGGGCACGGTCGAAGGGGATCGACAGCACGGCGTCGGTCACGCGGTCCCAGCCGACCTCGGCGTCGTAGCCACCCACGTCGGCCCAGTCCGCGAGCGCCTGGGCGTACCTCATCTGCGAGGGCTCGTCGTCGACCGTCATGATCTGGAGCTCGGCCGCGGCGAGCTCCACGGCGGCCTGCGCCACGGCTGCCGAGGAGAGCGAGGCGAGCAGGTCGCGCACCGAGCGGTCGTCGTGGATCCTGCCGACCATCTGCCTCATCACCCCGAGGCCGCCGCTGCGCGAGACCTTCCCGCTGTGCGGGGACTCGTCGCCCGCGACGATCCGCAGCAGGGTGGTCTTGCCTGCGCCGTTCGGGCCGACGAGTGCCACCTTCGCCCCGTCGCCGACGCGCAGGTCGATCCCTGCCAGGAGGTGCCGCCCGTCGGGGAGCACGTACCCCACGTCGCTGATGTCCAGGTGTCCCACGCCGACGATTGTCCCGTGCCGGACGCTCGACTGGCGACGCGAATACGGCGGGGCGGCGTCACGGGGCACGCACGGGGCACGCACGGGGCAAGCACCGGGCACGCCGAGACGGTTCCACCCGCACGTGCAGGTGCGCCGGAGCGCGATCGGTGCCAGCGTGTGCTGATGAGCCAGACACCTGGGACCACGCCAGACCCGGAGACGGGCGCCGAGGGTGACACCGACCAGCTCGAGCTGTCGGACACCCTGATGGGCAGCGACTCGGCCGAGCCGCTCGACGAGGGCTGGAGCCCGCGCGACCGCCCGGGGCGGCACCGCCTGGAGACCGAGCAGGAGCAGTACGCCGGCGACAGCATCGACGAGCGCCACGACCAGGAGGAGCCCGAGGTCTGGGAGAGCGACGAGATCGGTGCCGGAGGCCGCGAGCCGGACCGCGTCGGCCGGCTGAGCGCTGGCCTGCCCGACGCGACGGGGCGCAGCTCGGCGAGCGTCTACGCGGCGGACGAGGGGCTCTCCGGGGGCGCCGCGAGCGCCGAGGAGGCCGCCGTGCACTTCATCGACGAGGACTGATCCCGACGGGTCGCTCGGCCGGCTCAGTCGCCCTCGTCCGCGCCGGCGGCCTCGCGAGCCTGCTCGGCCGATCGTCTCGCCCTGGTGAGGACGGCCCTCGCGGCGAGGTCCTCGTCGGGCGGGTAGGCGACCTCCTCGAGCGTGAGTCCGTGCGGCGGGGCGACGACGGCGCGTCGCTCGGAACCCGCGAGGAGCTGGGCCGGCCAGGTCGCGGGGTGGCGCCCCTCCCCCACGGCGATCAGCGCGCCGACGAGCGAGCGGACCATGCTGTGGCAGAACGCGTCGGCCTGGAAGGTGAGCTCGAGGATCCCCGCGTCGACGCCCGCCTCCACGCGCTCGACGCGCAGGTCCTGGAGGGTGCGGATCGTCGTGGCCCCTGGCCGCGGGCGGCAGTACGCGGCGAAGTCGTTCTGCCCGAGGAGCAGCGCTGCGGCCTGCACCATCGCCTCCACGTCGAGCGGGAAGGTGTGGCGCAGGACATGGTGGCGACGCAGCGGGTCGACCAGGGCCGTGGAGTCGGCGAGCCGGTAGATGTAGCGCCGGTGCAGCGCCCCGAAGCGTGCGTCGAAGCCCGCGGGGGCCGGCTCGGCCCGGTTGACGACGACATCGGGCGGCAGCACCCCGGCCATCCGGCGCACGACGGCCTCCCCCGGGCTGCCCATCCGGCCGCGCACCGCCGTCCACAGCTCGCGCGGCACGTCGACATGAGCGACCTGACCGCGCGCGTGGACACCGGCATCGGTGCGTCCGGCAACCGTCAGCCGCGGGGGCTCGCAGCGCAGGACCGTGCCGAGAGCGAGCTCGAGGGTCCCCTGCACGGTGCGCAGGCCCGGCTGGCTCGCCCAGCCCGCGAAGTCCGTCCCGTCGTAGGAGAGGTCCAGTCGGATCCGAAGGGGTGCTGCGTCGTTCACCCGCGCACGCTATCGCGTCGACCAGGGCTCGCTAGGCTCGAGAGGGTGAGCCCCGCCGACCCCGAGCCGCCGAGCACCCCGCTCACTCTCGCCGTGGACTGCGGGGGCAGCGGGATCAAGGCCTCCGTCCTCGACGCGGCCGGCACCATGCACGCGGCGGCGGTCCGGGTCGCGACCCCCTACCCCCTGCCGCCCGCCCGGCTCGTCTCCACGATCACGCAGATCGCCGGGCAGCTGCCCCCGGCCGTGCGTGCCACGGTCGGCATGCCAGGGATGATCCGCCACGGCGTGGTCATCGCCACCCCGCACTACGTCACCGAGGCGGGCCCGCGCACCCCCGTGGAGCCGGGTCTCGTCGCCGCCTGGGCCGGGACGGACATGGCCTCGGCCCTCAGTGCTGCCCTCGGGTACCCCGTCCTCGTCCTCAACGACGCCGAGGTGCATGGCGCAGGAGTCGTCTCCGGCAGCGGCCTCGAGCTGGTGCTCACGCTGGGCACGGGTCTCGGCTCGGCCCTGTTCGACGGCGGTTCGCTCGCGCCCCATCTCGAGCTCTCCCATGCGCCGATCCGCCGCCGGACGAGCTACGACGCCTTCCTCGGCGAGCACCAGCGCCGCGCCCTGGGCAATGCCGCGTGGTCCCGACGGGTGCGCCGGGCGGTCGACGGACTGCGTCCCGTCGTGCTGTGGGACCGCCTCTACATCGGCGGCGGGAACTCCCGGCGGATCAGCCCCTCCGTCCTGGACGCCCTCGGGGACGACGTCGTCATCGTGCCCAACTCGGCGGGCATCGTCGGCGGGGTCCGCGCCTGGGACCTGCGACGCACGGCGACCACCCTCGCCTGACCGCAGCTCCCCGGGACGGGCGGGCGCCCTCGCCGCCGGGCCGGGCGGGCGGCTACGTCGCCGGGCCCCGGTCCGACCGCTCGCACTCCTCGACCACGTCCAGCAGCAGGCGCGTGAAGGCCGCCGGCCTGGTCAGGCTCACGAGGTGGCTCGCACCCGGCACGACGACGAGCCGCGACCGAGGGGCAGTCGTCGCCGCACGCAGGTAGGCGCGCTCCTGGCGACGGAAGTGGTCCCACCGGCCGTTGACGATCCACACCGGGCAGGACACCTCGGCGAGCTCCCGCAGGGGGCGCAGGGTGCCGATCTCGTCGATGACGTCCCCCATGACGTCCAGGGCGAACCCCCCGGCGGCGACATCAGCCGCTCCGTCGGCGGGAAGCATGCGGCGGACCAGGGCCTGGTTGAGCCAGGCGCCGCCGTCCGGCAGTCGCTCGATGGCCCGCACGGCCTGGCGCCAGCCACGCGTGAGCGGACCGCCGGGGCTCGTGCTGCACCCGGCAGCCACGAGCCCGGCCACCTGGTCCGGCCGACGAGCCGCGTGGTCGATGGCGAGGTAGCCGCCGAGCGAGAGCCCGACGACGACGGCCCTGCCGCCCACCCGGTCGGCGGCCTCGTCCACGACGACGCGAGCACCGTCGAGCGTGAACCGCTCGCCGCGGCGGCTCCCGTGACCGGGCAGGTCCGGGGCGAGGGCCACCCGTCCCGCCCGAGCCAGCGCCTCCTGCTGCGCGCGCCACATCGTCGACGAGGTCCGGGCCCCGTGCAGCAGGACCACCGCAAGGCCCGTCATCGCTCGACCAGGGCTGTGCGGCGCAGTGCGACCGGCGGGCGAGCGGGCCCGGACATGACTCCACCCTGCCCGGCCACGGTCGGCTGGACAGGGTGGTGACGCACGGTCCGAGCCTACGGCCCGGACCGGCGCGGCAGATGCCCTATCGAGGACCTCTCGGCCCTCGACGGGCATCTGCCGGACGAGTCACTCTGCGGACTTCTCCGCGGCGTCGTCCTCGGTCTCGACCTCGACGGTGTCGACGGGGGTCTCCTCGACGACGTCGACCGGAGCCTCCTCGACGACCTCGGCGACCGGCGCCGCTGCCTTCTTGGGGGCGGCGGCGCGCTGCGTGGCCTTCTCGGCCTCGCGCACGGTCGCCTGCTTCGGGCTCACGGGCTCCATGACGAGCTCGATGACGGCCATGGGCGCGTTGTCGCCCTTGCGGGGACCGATCTTGGTGATCCGCGTGTAGCCACCCTGACGCTCGGCCATGGCCGGGGCGATCTCGGTGAACAGGGCGTGGACGACGCCCTTGTCCCGGACGACCGTCAGCACGCGACGACGTGCGTGCAGGTCCCCGCGCTTGGCGAAGGTGACCATGCGCTCGGCCAGCGGGCGAAGGCGCTTGGCCTTCGTCTCGGTGGTGGTGATGCGGCGGTGCTCGAACAGGCTCGTCGCGAGGTTCGCGAGGATGCGCCGCTCGTGAGCAGGTCCACCGCCGAGCCGCGGACCCTTGGTGGGCGTAGGCATGTCGTACTCCTCAGTTCTCGAAGATCAGGGCCGGCCGGACGTGCCGTCGGCGGGGCAGCGTCAGGACAGCTCGTCCTCGACGAAGTCGCTGTCGTCGTAGTACGAGCTCGGGTCGAAGTCCAGCGGGCTGTCCTTGAGGGACAGACCAAGACCGACGAGCTTCTCCTTGACCTCGGTGATCGACTTCGCACCGAAGTTGCGGATGTCCAGGAGGTCGGCCTCGCTGCGTCCGACGAGCTCACCCACGGTGTGGATGCCCTCGCGCTTGAGGCAGTTGTACGACCGGATGGTCAGCTGGAGCTCCTCGATCGGCAGCGCCAGGTCCGCCGCGAGCGCGGCATCCGTCGGCGAGGGGCCGATCTCGATGCCCTCGGCCTCGACGTTGAGCTCACGGGCCAGCCCGAAGAGCTCGACGAGCGTCTTGCCGGCGGAGGCGAGGGCGTCGCGCGGGGCCATGCCCGGCTTCGTCTCGACGTCGACGATCAGGCGGTCGAAGTCCGTGCGCTGCTCGACACGCGTCGCCTCGACCTTGTAGGTCACCTTGAGGACCGGCGAGTAGATCGAGT
>CAVZPH010000020.1:0-195000 GCA_963777075.1 uncultured Actinomycetota bacterium
TCTCGGGCACCACGGCCCAGGTCCAGTCGACGAGCAGCCAGACGGCCGTCACGTGGACCGACGCGACCACGGTGACGCGCACCACGACGGCGGACCTCTCGGCGGTCGTCGTCGGCTCCTGCGTCGTCGCGGTCTCGGCCGCTGCCGACGAGAGTGCGACGACGACGCCGGTGACGCGCGTGACGGTCACCCCGGCCGTCGACGGGACGTGCGCCTCGGCCGGCGGAGCCCCCGGTGGGGGCGGAGCGTCGGACGGGGCCGCGGGCCAGCAGGCCGGCGGGCCCGCTGACGGAGCTGCGCCGGGCGGGGCGCCGAGCGGTGCTCCCGCTGACGGGTCCGGCGACAGGCCGACGGACGCGGCGAGCGGCGGCACGGGAACGAGGCCGAGCGGGGCCCCCGCCGGTGGCGCCCCGACCGGCTCGGTGACCTCGGGGCTCGTGACGGCCGTCGACGGCTCGACGGTCACCGTCCTGTCCACCGCGCAGGACGGCAGCACGAGCGAGTCCGTCGTCACCGTCGACGCGAGCACGAGCTACTCCGCGACGGTCGCCGCCGACACGACGGCGATCGCCGTGGGCCTGTGCGTCACCTCGCGGGGCACCGTCGACACCAAGGGCGCGATGGCCGCGACGAGCATGAGCCTCTCGGACGCCGTCGACGGCGTGTGCACCACGGGCGGCCGCAATGGCTGACGGCCCGCTCCGCACCGTTCCGGCCCGCGCGGCCGGGCGCCGCCGGGCCCTGCGCCGGCGACGGTGGCTCGCGATCGGCGGGGGCGTGCTCGCCGTCGGCCTCGCCGGAGGTGGCGTCGCCATGGCGGCGGGCCGAGGGGACACCGTCGAGTACCGCTTCGCCACGGCGGAGGTCGCCTCGGTCGAGCAGACCATCGACGCGGTCGGCACGCTCTCCTCGATGAGCCGTGCGGACGTCTCCTTCCCCGTCGGCGGGACCGTCGAGTCGGTGGCGGTCGCCGTGGGCGACACGGTCACGGCCGGCCAGACCCTAGCGACGCTCGACCCGTCCGAGCTGCAGGACGCCGTCGACCAGGCGGAGTCGGACCTCGCCGATGCCGAGCAGCGGCTCCAGGACGACCTCGACTCGCAGACGACCACGACCACGACCGCGACCACGACGACCACCTCGACCGACACCGCCGCGACGACCGCGACGGACAGCTCGGCGAGCGCGCCGGCGTCGGGCTCGGACGGTGCCCAGGCGCCGGGGGACTCCGGCTCCGGCGCGGTCGACCCCGCCGTCTCCGCGGCCGTCCAGGCGGTCCAGGAGGGGCAACGCGCCCTGCTCGACGCCCATGCCCTGTCGGTCGCGGCCCTGGAGACCTCGCGGGCCTCGCTCGCGGCGGCCCAGACGGCCTGCGACGCGGTCCTCGACGATTCCACGACGGACGCCTCGACGGACGCCTCGACCGATGCCTCGACGGACGCCTCGACCGATGCCTCGACGGACGCCTCGACGGATGCCGTCGAGCTGCCGGCGACCGTCAGCGGCGAGGGTCTTGTGGCCTGCCAGACGGCCGTGGCCCAGCTCCTCACGGACCAGGAGGCGGTCGACGCGGCCCAGACGGCCGTCGACGACGCCGCCACCACGCTCGACGCGGCCGTCGGCGCCGCCCGGTCCGCGCTCGCGGCCTCGACCTCCACGACGACGAGCCCCACGACGACGACGCCCGCGGCGCCCACCTCCTCCGGGACCGGGACGGACTCCGGGTCCTCGGGCGGATCCGCCTCCGGCTCGACCCAGGTCGCGAAGGTCGCCTCTGCTGCCGACCTGCTCGCCGACCAGGCCGCCATCGACCTGGCCGAGGCCCAGCTCGCGCTCGCGACGAGCCGGCTCGGCCGGGTGACGCTCGTGACGCCGATCGCGGGGACCGTCGCCGCCGTCGCGCTCGCCCCGGGCGACGAGGTGGGCGCGTCCTCGGCCAGCGCGGTGATCACCGTGCTCGGGACGACCGGCCATGTCGTGACGACCACTCTCGGCGTCTCGGTCATCGACTCGGTCGCCGTGGGGCAGTCGGCGAGCCTGTCGGTCGCCGCGTCCGACGAGCCGCTCACGGGCCTCGTCTCGAGCATCGGCGTCCTCGACGTCTCGAGCACCTCGACGCCGAGCTACACGGTGACCATCGCTGTCGACCCGACGACCGTCCAGCTCTTCGACGGCGCCTCGGTCCAGGTCGCGATCGCTGTCGGTGCGGACGCGGCGACGCTCACCGTGCCCACCTCCGCCGTGCACCGCACCGCGAGCACGACGACCGTCCAGATGGTCCAGGACGGAACCCTCGTCGACGTCGACGTGACGCTCGGTTCCGTCGGGACCGAGCGGACCGCGATCACCTCCGGCCTGACCGAGGGGGACCAGGTCGTCCTCGCCGATCTTTCCGAGCCCGTGATCTCGCCGACGTCGAGCAGCACCGAGAGCGGGCTCAGCGGCCTGGGGGCAAGCACGTCCTCGACCACGAGTACCACCGGTGGTAGCCCGGGCGGGCCGCCGCCGGGAGCCGGGGGCGGCGCCGGGTAGCGGGGCTGCGCCGGGTGGCGAGCACGCTGTGAATCCCGGCGGAGCGCCGGGATTCACAGCGTCCTCCCAGGTGCGGTCGGGCCTCGTCCGAGGTGGACGCGTGAGGATCGGTCGATCGATCGCTTGACCGAGGAGACGCGATGACCGAGAAGACCCCGCCCCCCGCAGCCGACGAGCAGCCGACCACCCCCATGGAGCCGGTGGGTGCCGGGCCCATCCCCGAGGGCCCGGCACCCGCCTCCGCGCGCCCGGCGCCCGCCTACGCGAGCGCCGCACCGGTCGGCCCCTCGGCCACCGCGTACCCGCCGTCAGGGCCCGTCCCGCCGCGCCGCGGTATGCCGGCCTGGGCGGTCGTGGTGTCCGTGGTCGGCGGGGTCGTCCTGCTCGGCGTCGGCTTCGCCGGCGGCTTCGGCACGGGTCTGCTCGTCTCGCACCGCAGCTCCTCCGCCGTCGAGCGCACCGACCTGCGCGGCTCGATGATGGACCGCTTCTCGCGGGATGGCGGGTTCGCGCCCGACGGGCGCGGCTTCCAGCGCGGAGGGACGGGATCCGGGCAGGGCACGCCGCGTGAGCGTCTCCTGCCGAACGGGACGGACGGACCCACGGACGGCCCTACGGACGGCGCGACGACCAGCCCGTGAGCCATCACGCCCCGCCGCCGTGAGCGCTCGGCGGCGGGGCGTGAGCTGAACCGGGGACCCCGTCGCAGCGTGCTCAGCTGCAGGTGCTCAGGCGGCGGGGAGCCGCACGGTGAACGAGGTGCCGCGCGCCGTCTCGTCGAGGACGATCGTCCCCGCGTGGGCGGTGACCACCGCATGGGCGATCGCCATCCCGAGCCCGGTCGATCCCGTGCCGGGAGAGCGCGCGGAATCCCCGCGGGTGAAGCGCTGGAAGAGCCGGGGCCGGAGATCGGCAGCGATCCCCGGGCCGTCGTCGCGCACCTGGAGCACCACGGTGTCGCCGTCCTTGCGGATCGAGGTGACGACCGTTGTGCCGGCGGGGGTGTGCACGCGTGCGTTCGTCAGCAGGTTGGCGAGCACCTGGTGCAGTCGGTGCGCGTCACCGCGGACCAGCGTCGGCGGGAGCACGTCGTCCTCGTCCGGCTCCCCGAGCTCGAGCTGCCAGACGTGGTCGGGCCCGGCGGCATGCGCGTCCGAGACGGCGTCGACGGCGAGGCCCGTGAGGTCGACCTCCGTGTCCTCGATCGCCCGGCCGGCGTCGAGCCGGGCGAGCAGGAGCATGTCCTCGACGAGGCGCGTCATGCGCTGGGACTCGGACTCCACGCGCTCGAGCGCGCGCAGGGCATCGGGCGGGAGGTCCTCGGGAAGCCGTCGGACGAGCTCGGCGTAGCCCCGGATCGAGGCGAGCGGGGTGCGCAGCTCATGGCTCGCGTCCGCGACGAACTGCCGGACCTGGGTCTCGCTCTCGTGCCTCGCGGCGAGGGCCGACTCGACGTGGTCGAGCAGCCGGTTGAGGGCCGCGCCGACCTGACCCACCTCCGTCGCGGGGTCCGTGTCCGTCTCGGGGACCCGCTCGAGGGTGACGGCTCCGCGGTCGAGGCTCTGCTCGGAGACGAGCGTCGCCGTCTCGGCGACGCGTTCGAGCGGGCGCAGCTCGCGACGCACCAGTCCGGCCCCGGCGGCTCCGGCGATCGCGATGCCGAGCGCGACGATCGCGACCTCACCGACGAGGTAGCGCTGGGTGGTGGTGGTCGTCTCGCTCATCGACACCCCGGTGACCAGGACCCCGTTGTCGGGGGTCGTGATCGCCACGATGCGGTAGGCGCCCAGCTCGCCGAGGGCGACGGTGCTGGGGCGGCCGGTCGTCGGGGCGGAGGCGAGCACGGCGTCCTGCTCGGCGGTCAGCTGCTGGTAGTCGCCTGCGGAGTCGATGTACCCGGATGCCGTCGTCCCGCGCAGCACGGAGTAGGTGACCGTCCCGGCGGACTGCCCAGGGACGTCGAGGCCGGGCGGAGCCGCGCGGAGCGAGCTCCCGCTCCCGACCTCCGGTGGTGCCTGGGGAGGGGCGTCGCGCTGGGCCCGGTCGCTCGAGGCGAGCAGCCGCTGGTCGAGCTGGTCGACCAGCGTGTTGTGCAGCGCGAGCGTCGACAGGACGCCCATGGTGCCGCCGACGACGGCGAACACCCCGACCGTGAGGGCGACGAGTCGCCGGCGGAGCGTCCACGGCCGCCGACGCAGCTGCCCCTCGTTCACGCGGTGGCCGCCTCCGCGGGCTTGAGGACGTACCCCACCCCGCGCAGCGTGTGGATCATCGGCGCCCGGCCGGCGTCGATCTTGCGACGCAGGTAGGAGATGTACAGCTCGACGATGTTCGCCTGGCCGCCGAAGTCGTACTGCCAGACGCGGTCGAGGATCTGCGCCTTGGACACCACGCGGCGCGGGTTGCGCATGAGGTAGCGGAGCAGCTCGAACTCGGTGGCCGTCAGGTGGATCTCCTGGCCGCCGCGGCGCACCTCGTGGGAGTCCTCGTCCATCTCGAGGTCGCCGACGGTCAGGACGGCGTCCTCGCGTGCGACGGTCGCACCGGAGCGACGCAGCAGCGAGCGCAGCCGCGCCACGACCTCCTCGATCGAGAAGGGCTTCGTCACGTAGTCGTCCCCGCCGGCGGTGAGCCCGGCGACGCGGTCCTCGACGGCGTCCTTCGCGGTGAGGAACAGCACGGGGACCGACGGGCTGGTGGCCCGGACCCGGCGCAGGACCTCCAGGCCGGTGAGGTCGGGAAGCATGACGTCGAGCAGGATGACGTCGGGCTCCCAGCTCTTGGCGGTGCGGACGGCGTCGTAGCCGGTCAGCGAGGTCTCGACCGACCAGCCCTCGTAGCGCAGGGCGGTGGCGAGGAGCTCGCCGAGGGCGGGCTCGTCGTCCACCACGAGGGCGCGGATGGGGCTTCCGTCCGCACGGGTCAGGAGCTCGCGGGCTGCCTTCGGGTCCGGGCGCGTGGTCGTCGTCATGCACCCATCGTGCGCGCTCATCCTGTTACCCGCCTGGGTCCTCCCTGTGAGTTGCCTGTGCCGTGGCGCCGGCGGCGCCCACAGGACATCCACGGGCGCGCCCCAGGCGCTACCCAGGTGCGGCGTCGAGGCTCGAGTCGTCCCGGCAGGCAGCCGGCCCGACTCAGGGAGCGACCATGAACGCATCGACGAGCACCGCAGCGGCCCGGCGTGAGGACCTCGCGCAGCATGCGGCGGCCGGGACGCTCGACCCCGCATGGCTGACCGCGACCGTGCGCCCGGCCGGTTCGTTCGGCAGGGAGGACGTCGGACGGCTCCGCGGCCTGCTCCAGGCCCTCGCCGCCTGCGCATCGATCGTGGTGCTGGACCTCCAGGCCGTCCGGCTGCGCAGCCCGCGGGCCGCCGCGGCGATCGACGAGGCAGCCGCAGCGCTCGAGTCGCACGGCGGCTGCCTCATCTGCCTCAACGCGGACGCCGAGGCCTCGGCCTGGCTCGTCGGAGGCAGGCACGCCGTCGTCGTCGGCTCGGGGGAGGCCGCGCAGGGCGCGGGCCGCCCCGGTGCCGAGCACGCCGCAGCCCTGGGCTGAGCTCTCGCTCGCGTACCGTGGTCGGGTGACTGCCGAGCCCACGACGACTCCCCGAGCCGGCCAGCGGCGACCCCGCGGGCTGCGGCACCGGGTCGCCGGCCTTGCCGTCGCGGCTCTCGCCTCCCTCGGGACCTGGGCCGTGTGGCAGGCGACGGTCGCGACGGACGCCCTGCGCTACGTCGACGTCCTCTCGCTCAGCGGGGCGGGCGTCGAGGGGACGGGATCGACCTGGGGCGCCCTCCTGTGGGCGATCGCCGAGCCCGTCGTGTCGATCGTCTCGAAGAAGCTCATGCTCGCGGTGCTCGTCCTGACCTGCGGGCTCGCGGTCTACCGCAGGCGCTTCGCGCTCGCCGTGCAGCTCGTGATCCTCGTCGGCGGGGCGAACCTCACCTCGCAGTACCTCAAGACGCACCTGCAGCGGGCGGACCTCGGGCTGGGCGACAGCGTCTACAACTCCTGGCCGAGCGGCCACACGACGGTCGCGGCCTCGCTGTCGGCCGTGCTCGTCCTGGCCGTCCCTCGCCGGTTCCGCCCCCTTGCCGTCGTCTTCGGGGTGCTCTACACGACGGCGACGGGCGTCGGGACGATGATCGGCGGCTGGCACCGGGCGAGCGACGTCGTCGGCGGGATCCTCATCGTCCTGGCGTGGACCGGGCTGGTCATGGCGCTCGACGGCACCCTCGAGCCGGGGCGCTCGTCGAGGGTCGCCGCGACGACGGTCGCGCTCCTGGGCGGTTCCGCCCTGGTGACCGGAGCGATGGCCTGGGTCGCCCTGGACCGGACGCATGATCTCGGGCTCGTCGCCGACCCCTCGCGGGCCCAGATCCTCGTCGCCTTCGGCGGGGGGACGCTCGCCGTCGTGGCCGCCGTCTGCCTCGCGTTCGCCTGCCTCTCCGGCCTCCTCGCGATGGCCGACCACGACATCGCCGCCCCTGCCCCGTTGCCCGCACGAGGTTGACAGGTCGTAGAGTGCGTGCCCGACGGCCGGGGTGGACCCGCCGCACACATGAGGAGCAGGGATGACACGCAGGCTCGTGATCGTGGAGTCGCCGGCGAAGGCGCGCACGATCGCCGGATACCTCGGTGAGGGGTACACGGTCGAGGCCTCCGTCGGTCACATCCGCGACCTCCCCCAGCCCTCCGAGATGCCGGCGGACATGAAGAAGGGCCCCTTCGGCAAGTTCGCCGTCGACGTCGACAACGGCTTCGAGCCGTACTACGTCGTCGACGCGGACAAGAAGAAGAAGGTGGCCGAGCTCAAGCGGGCACTGAAGGACGCCGACGAGCTCTACCTCGCGACCGATGAGGACCGCGAGGGCGAGGCCATCGCCTGGCACCTGCTCGACGAGCTCAAGCCGAAGGTCCCCGTCCACCGGATGGTCTTCCACGAGATCACCCGCGAGGCGATCCAGCGCGCGCTCGAGGCGACCCGCGCGGTCGACCAGCGCATGGTCGACGCCCAGGAGACGCGACGCATCCTCGACCGTCTCTACGGCTACGAGGTCTCGCCGGTGCTGTGGCGCAAGGTCCGCCAGGGCCTGTCCGCCGGTCGCGTGCAGTCCGTCGCGACCCGCCTCGTCGTCGAGCGCGAGCGCGAGCGGATGGCCTTCCGCACCGCCGAGTACTGGGACGTCACGGGCACCTTCGCCCAGGCCGCGCCGGCCACCCCCGAGCAGGAGGGCTCCTTCGCCGCCCGCCTCGTCGGGCTCGGCGAGCAGCGGGTGGCCAGCGGCCGCGACTTCGACGACCGCGGGGTGCTCACGTCCGCCGGTGCGGTCGTCCTCGACGAGAGCGCGGCGACGGCTCTCGCGAGCGCGCTGACCGACGCCGCCGTTCAGCGTGCTGAGCCTGGAGACGAAGCCCTACTCGCGCAAGCCCGCCGCGCCGTTCACCACCTCGACGCTCCAGCAGGAGGCGAGCCGCAAGCTGCGGATGGGCTCGCGTCAGGCGATGCGCACCGCGCAGGGGCTGTACGAGAACGGCTACATCACCTACATGCGGACGGACTCGCCCGTCCTGTCGACGCAGGCGATCGACGCGGCCCGTCGCCAGGCCGCAGAGCTCTACGGCCCCGAGTACGTGCCTGCCTCCCCGCGCGTCTACGCGAGCAAGGCCAAGGGCGCCCAGGAGGCGCATGAGGCGATCCGTCCCGCCGGCGACCAGTTCCGCACCCCTGCGCAGGTCTCCTCCGAGCTCTCGGGCGACCAGTTCCGGCTCTACGAGCTGATCTGGAAGCGCACCGTCGCCTCGCAGATGGCCGACGCCAAGGGCTCGACCGCCTCGGTGCGGATCGGCGCCGACGTCACCGTCCCCGGCCTGCCCGCTGGCGTCGGCCCCGCGACGCGCGCCGTCTTCGCCGCCTCGGGCACCGTCGTCACCTTCCGTGGCTTCCTCGCCGCCTACGAGGAGGGCCGCGACGCCGAGCGCTACGAGGGCGACGGCGAGCAGGCCAAGGGGGAGAAGGGTGAGACCCGCCTGCCGGTCATGGCCGAGGGCGACGCGCTCACCGGTGACGAGCTCACCGCCGTCGACCACCGCACCTCACCGCCGCCCCGCTACACCGAGGCGAGCCTGGTCAAGGCCCTCGAGGAGCGCGGGATCGGCCGGCCGTCGACCTATGCCGCGACGATCTCGGTCATCCAGGACCGCGGCTACGTCGGTGCGCGCGGCCAGGCCCTCGTGCCGACCTGGCTCGCCTTCGCGGTGATCCGCCTGCTCGAGGAGAACCTCGACAAGCTCGTCGACTACGACTTCACCGCCTCCATGGAGGAGGATCTCGACGCGATCGCCGCGGGGGACAAGGACCGCGTCGCCTGGCTGACGGGCTTCTACTTCGGCGCGGGTGCCGATGCCGGGCTGCGCGACCTCGTCGCGAGCCTCGGCGACATCGACGCGCGCGAGGTCAACTCGATCGACATCGGCGACGGCATCACGCTGCGCGTCGGCCGGTACGGGCCCTACCTGGAGGCCGAGACCGACGGCGAGCAGCGCCGCGCCTCCGTGCCGGACGAGCTCGCCCCCGACGAGCTCACGGTCGCCAAGGCCCGCGAGCTCCTCGACTCGCAGCCCGAGGGTGACCTGGTGCTCGGCGAGGACCCGGCGACCGGGACGACGATCGTCGCGAAGAAGGGCCGCTTCGGCCCGTACGTCACCGAGCTCCTCCCCGAGCCGGAGCTCGACCCGGGGCTCTCGGCAGCCGCGAAGAAGAAGGCGCTCGCGGCACTGCCCAAGCCGCGCACCGGTTCGCTGCTGTCGACGATGCAGCTCGAGACGATGACGCTCGACGACGCGCTCAAGCTGCTCTCGCTGCCGCGCGTGGTCGGCACGGACCCGGAGTCCGGTGACGTGATCACCGCCCAGAACGGCCGCTACGGCCCGTACCTGAAGAAGGGCACCGACTCGCGGACGCTGGCCTCCGAGGAGCTGATGTTCACGGTCACGCTCCAGGAGGCGCTGGCGATCTACGCCGAACCCAAGCGCGGTCGTGGGGCGACGGCGAGCGCACCGCTGCGCGAGCTCGGGGAGGACCCGGTGAGCAAGAAGCCCGTCGTGGTCAAGGACGGTCGCTTCGGCCCGTACGTGACCGACGGCGAGTCCAACGCGACGCTGCGCAAGGACGACTCCGTCGAGGCGATCACCCTGGAACGGGCGGCGGAGCTCCTCGCGGAGAAGCGGGCCCGCGGTCCCGTCAAGAAGCCAGCGCGCAAGGCCCCGGCCCGCAAGGCCCCGGCGACGGCCGCCACGAAGAAGAAGGCCTCCGCCAAGGGCTGAGGCCCACGGCTGTCAGCCGGGCGTCAGCCGGCGACGAGGGCGCTCAGCTCCCTCACGCCGCTCGGCGCGCCCAGCCAGCCGCGCGCGCCGGCTGCTGCGCAGGAGCGGCCGGCGACCACCGCGGCGCGCCCGAGCCCGTCGGCGAGCGCGGCCCGTCGCGGCTCGAGGGCAGCGGCGGGATGGGCGGCGAACCACGCGAGCAGGGCGCCGTGCAGCACGTCCCCGGCGCCGAGGGTGTCGACGACGTCGATCCGCCGGGACCTCGACCGTGACGAGGGCTCCGTCGGCGAGCAGCTCGATGGGTGCCGGCCCGTGCGAGCGCGCGACGGCGACGGGACCGAGGGCGGCGACGCGCACCAGCGAGGACTCCCCGGCGCTCAGACCGGGCAGGGCGAAGTCGGCGGAGAGCACCGCGACGTCGACCTGCGCGAGCAGCTCGTCGAGTCCGGGCTTCCACGAGCCGCCGTCGAGGAGCACGAGGATCCCCCTGGCGCGCGCCGCGGCGACGAGCGGGAGGGCGAGGTCGAGGTGGTGGCCGTCGACCAGGACGGCCGCGATCCCGTCGAGCGCCTCGTCGAGCCGGCTGCCGGCCGCGGCGCCGTGGGGGTGCCACGGGTCGCCGCCCCCCGACGCGGTGAGCGTCGCGTTGACCGAGACGACGGCGCGCTCTCCCGTCGAGGCGGTGACGAGGACCGTGGAGACCGCTGGGCTGTCGCCGGGGCCGGCGAGGTCGATCAGGGCGACCCCGTGGGCCGCGAGGTCCTCCGCGGCGAGCCGGCCGATGCTGCCCGAGCCCACCCTGCTGACCAGGCGGGCCGGTGCCCCGAGGGCGGTCGCGGTGACGGCGGCGTTGGCCGCCGGGCCTCCGGAGGAGACGAGCAGACCCGAGGCGACGAGCTTCTCGTCGGGGCCGGGCACGCGATCGACGAGCTGCACGAGGTCGAGGGTCGTCAGTCCGCAGGCGAGGACGCTCGGGCCGGTCATCCCCCGAGCCTAGCCACGGCGCCAGGGTCCGCCGGCCGCCCGTGCGCCGGCCACCGGGCGGTGGCCTGTCATCGCGCGCGGCGGCGCTAGGTTGGTGCCATGACTCTCACTCCCGACCCCCGCACCGCACCGCCGCTGCGCTGGGGGATCCTCGCCCCGGGCGGTATCGCCGCCGTCTTCGCCGACGCCGTCTCGAAGTACACGCGCGGCCAGGTCGTCGCCGTCGGCTCGCGCAACCGCGACCGCGCGGAGCGCTTCGCGACCCACCACGGCATCCCGACGACGCACTCCAGCTACCGCGCCCTCGTCGAGGACCCGCAGGTCGAGGCCGTCTACGTCGCCTCGCCCCACTCCGAGCACCGGGAGCACGCCCTCCTGGCGATCAAGGCGGGCAAGCACGTCCTCGTCGAGAAGTCGATCGCCCGCTCGGCCGCCGAGACCCAGGAGATCGTCGACGCCGCGCGAGCCGCAGGCGTCTTCCTCATGGAAGCCATGTGGACGCGCTTCCTTCCGCATGTGGAGGCCCTGCGCGACGTCATCGCGCGCGGCGAGATCGGCGAGGTCGTCTCCGTCATCGCCGACCACGGCCAGAACATGGGCCACCTGCCGGCCGAGCACCGCCTGCACAACCCGGCGCTCGCCGGCGGCGCCCTGCTCGACCTGGGGATCTACCCCGTCTCGTTCGCGCACGACCTGCTGGGAACGCCGGACCGCATCCAGGCGACCGGCAGCCTCACGCAGACGGGTGTCGACGGCCAGGTCAGCATCGCGCTGGGCTACGGCGAGCGCTCGCAGGCCTCGCTGCACACCACGCTGTGGTCCCGCACGGCCACGACGGCCGTGATCGCGGGGACCGCCGGCCGGATCGAGATCGACACGGACTTCTACCGCCCGACGTCGTTCCGGGTGCTCGGCCTCGACGGCTCGTGGTGGTCCTACGACCGCGAGGTCGACGGCGGCTTCCAGTTCCAGGCCGCCGAGGTCGCCCGCCGGGTGGCCGAGGGCGCGACCGAGAGCCCGCGCATCACCTGGGAGGACAGCCTCTCGGTGATGCGCACGATGGACGAGGTGCGACGCCAGATCGGCCTCGTCTACCCGGGGGAGTGAGCGGCGGGTCCTGTCGGGACCGGCCACTACCCTGACCTGGTGAGCGACGTGTCGGCAGGACTTCCCCAGGCGCCCGTCCGCGCGGCGGGGCCGGGGGTCTTCCTCTCCTTCGAGGGCGGCGACGGCGTCGGGAAGACGACGCAGATCGCGATCCTCGTCGAGTGGCTCCGCGCGCAGGGCCATGAGGTCGTGGCCACGCGCGAGCCGGGAGGAACAGAGCTCGGGCTCGAGCTGCGTGCCGCCGTGCTGCACGGCGGGCACGTCAGCCCGCGGACGGAGGCCCTGCTCTACGCGACGGACCGGGCGCACCATGTCGACACCGTGGTGCGTCCGGCTCTCGAGCGCGGCGCCGTCGTGGTGACCGACCGCTACCTCGACTCCTCGGTCGCGTACCAGGGCAACGGCCGCGACCTCGGTGCCCGGGACGTCGAGCGACTGTCGCTGTGGGCGACCGAGGGCCTGCTCCCTGCGCTCACCGTGCTGCTCGACCTCGACCCTGCCGTCGGCCTGACGCGGCTCACCGGCAGCCCCGACCGGCTCGAGAGCGCCGGGGCGGAGTTCCACGCGCGCACGCGCCGCGCCTTCCTCGAGCGTGCGGCGACCGATCCGGGGCGGTGGCTCGTGCTGGACGCCTCGGCTCCGGTCGAGGAGATCGCGAGCGCGGTGCGCCGGCGGGTCGCCGAGCTGACGGGGGGCCTCGGATGAGCGTCTGGGACGCGCTCGTCGGCCAGGAGGCGGCCACCGCGGTGCTGCGCGGCGCGGTCGCCGACCCGCAGGCGATGACGCACGCCTGGCTGATCACCGGCCCGCCGGGATCGGGTCGCTCGACCGCCGCCCGGGCCTTCGCCGCGGCGCTGCAGTGCCTGGAGGGCGGCTGCGGGACGTGCCCGGCGTGCCGGACGACCCTCGGCGGGACGCATGCCGACGTGACCGTCGTCGCGACGCAGAAGGTGACGATCGCGATCGACGAGGTCCGTGACCTCATCTCGCTCGCCCAGCGGAGCCCCTCGCAGGGGCGCTGGCGCGTCATCATCGTCGAGGACGCCGACCGCATGGTCGAGCGCACCAGCAACGTGCTCCTCAAGGCCATCGAGGAGCCGCCGCCGCGCACCGTCTGGCTGCTGTGCGCCCCGAGCGCGGAGGACGTCGTCGTGACGATCCGCTCGCGCAGCCGCGCGCTGGCGCTGCGCGTGCCGCCGGTGGCCGATGTCGCAGCGCTGCTCGTCGCTCGGGACGGGATCGCGCCCGAGGTCGCCGAGGCGGCCGCGCGCGCAGCCCAGAGCCATGTCGGCCTGGCCCGACGCCTCGCGCGCGACCCGGCAGCGAGGGAGCGTCGCTCCCGGACCCTCGAGCTCGCCGCCGGCATCCGCGGCGTGGGTGACGCCGTGCTCGCCGCGGCCGACCTCGTCGAGGTCGCGACGGCGGAGTCCAAGGCCGCGACGGAGGACAGGGACGCGGCGGAGAAGGCCGCCCTGCTGCACACGCTCGGCGCGGAGGACTCCCAGACCCTTCCGCCGACGCTGCGGGCCCAGGTGCGCCAGCTCGAGGAGGACCAGAAGCGCCGCGCCACGCGTGCGCTGCGTGACGAGCTCGACCGGGCGGCGCTCGACCTGCTCTCGATGTACCGGGACGTCCTCGTCGTGCAGCTCGGGGCGGGCGTCGAGCTCATCAACCCCGAGCAGGACGTGCACCGGCTGGCCGCAGAGAGCACGCCCGAGCAGACGCTTCGTCGGATGGACGCGATCGGCGAGGCGCGAACCAGGCTGGCCGGCAACGTCGCCCCGTTGCTCGCGATGGAGGCGATGGCCGTCGCGCTGCGCCCCCAGGTCTGAGCGCCCCGCCCAGCGGATACCGTAGGGGCGTGCCTCTGAGCGTCGCGTCCCGTGCCCTGTCGACCACCAGCCGGCGGGACCACGGTCGCCCCGCCGGGCCGCGCCGCGTCGCGCTGCGCCTCGTGGCCGCCTCGGGTGCCCTCGCCCTCGTGCTCGGCGGCTGCGTCGCCGGCAAGGTGCAGTCGACGCCGGCCGAGGAGTCCTCGGGCTCGGCGACCGCGGGCGGCGCGACCGCCCCGAGCGACCTCTACGCCCAGACGGTCACCTGGGAGCCCTGCGGCGAGGACGAGTGCGCGACGGTCACCGCACCGCTCGACTGGGACGACGCCACGCTCGGCACGATCGACCTCGCCCTGGAGCGGCACGCGGCGACGGGCAAGGACCGCAAGGGTTCGCTGCTGCTCAACCCCGGCGGGCCGGGGCAGTCGGGGATCAGCTTCCTCAGCAGCGCGGTCTCCGGGATCTTCGGCCCCGAGGTCCTGGCCGACTACGACATCGTCGCCTTCGACCCGCGCGGGACGGGCGCCTCGACGGCCGTGCGCTGCGGCGGTGGACCCTCGCTCGACGCCTTCCTCACCGCCGACGTCGAGATCGCGAGCCAGGCGGACCTGGACGCCGCTAGGGCGCGGGTCGCCGAGGTCGGCGCGGCCTGCCTCGACGCGACCGGCCCGCTGCTGGCCCATGTGGACACCGTCAGCGCCGCGAAGGACCTCGACCTGATGCGAGCCCTCCTCGGCGACGAGAAGCTCAACTACCTCGGTTACTCCTACGGGACCTTCCTCGGCGCGACCTACGCGGGCCTGTTCCCCGACAAGGTCGGCCGCTTCGTCCTCGACGGTGCGCTCGACCCCTCGATGACGAACGACGAGCTCGCGCTCCAGCAGGGCGAGGGCTTCGAGAAGGCGATGCGCGCCTACGTCGCCGACTGCCAGGCCGCGCGCGGCTGCCCGCTGACCGGCACGGTGGACGACGGCATGGCCCAGATCCGGCAGCTCGTCGACCGGGCCAAGGCCCGGCCGCTCGACGCGGGCGACGGGCACACCGTCAACGGCTCGCTCGCCTTCTACGGCATCATCGTCACGCTGTACGACGACGGCTCGTGGCCGTACCTGACGACGGCCCTGACCGAGGCGATCACGCAGAACACCGCGAGCACGCTCCTCCAGCTCGCGAACATCTACCTCGACCGCACACCCGACGGCAGCTACACCTCGAACGCGATGATGGCCTTCACCGCGATCAACTGCCTCGACTACCCGGTCGTCTCGCGCAGCTACGACGAGCTGCTCGGGTTCGCCGAGCAGGTCACGGCCGTCGCCCCGACCTTCGGCGACCAGTTCGCGCTGACCGCCGGCTGCGAGGCCTGGCCCGAGACCTCGACACGGACCCCCGCGCCGATCCACGCCACCGGTGCCGGGCCGATCCTCGTGGTCGGCACGACGGGCGACCCGGCGACGCCGTACGCCTGGGCGCAGGCCCTGGCCGCACAGCTCGACTCGGGCCACCTGCTCACCTGGGAGGGCGAGGGGCACACGGCCTACGGACGCGGCGGCGCCTGCGTCTCGGACGCCGTCGAGGCCTACCTCCTCGACGGGACCGTGCCGGCGGACGGCACGAGCTGCTGACCTCGCTTTGGCAGGCCGCCCCACCGCCGGTACAGTAGGCGCGGCCCGCGATGCGAGCCACGCCGCCTTAGCTCAGTCGGTAGAGCGTCTCACTCGTAATGAGAAGGTCAACAGTTCGATTCTGTTAGGCGGCTCCACAACGATCGGCCCCTCACCCGCAGCGATGCGGGGAGGGGCCGATCGTCGTCCTGGTCCCTACCGGCCGCGCCGCCGAGGGGCAGGCGGGTGAAAACGGCAGGCGGCCCTCGACGCGGCCGTACGGCTCGGCCATGATCGAGGTCCTTGCGCTCGCGGCCGGTCTCGACGGCACCGAGGGCGTCGGTTCACGCGGATGGAAGGACGTCGGCCCCGATGGACGCGGTGCTGCTCGTGTCCGCGATCGCCGTCCTCGCCGCACTGGGCACCGCGGTCGTGACCCTGCGCGACCGGCACCGTCCGGGCCCCGCTCGTCCCGTCGCGGCGATGCTCCTCCTCGCCGCGCTCTGGACGACGATCGGGCTGCTCGTCGGGCTCGTCGACGGCCAGGGCGCGAAGCTCGCCGTCTTCCGGCTCATCTTCCCGGTCGGCGGGCTCCTGGCCGCCTCGGTGCTCTGGCACGCGGCCGTGCTGACCGGGCGACGGTCACGGTTCCTGCGGCGCGGGCTGACGGTCCTGGCGGTCGAGCCCGCCATGGTCACGGTCGCTGCGCTGACCGACCCGGCCCACCACCTGCTCGTCGCTCACGCCTCCCTGGACGGCGGGGTGCTCCGGCTCGTCTTCGGGCCGCTCGCCTGGGTGCACATCGCCTGGTGCCTCGGGCTCGTCTGCCTCGCGGTCGCGGCCATGCTCTCCGCGATGCGCGAGGCGGTCCCCGCCCACCGGGCGCGCTACGCCGTGGCCGTCATCGCCCTCGGCTTCCCGCTGATCGGCGCGATCCTCTCGCTGCAGAGCGCGTCGACGGCAGGGGTCGCGGACTTCACCGGGGCGCTCTCGGTCGTCACGGCCGCCGTGTGGTGGTGGACCGGCCGCCACTGGTCGGCGACCGTCGGCGTGCCGATCTCCGTCGGCCAGGTGCTCGCCGCCGTCGGCGACGCGATCCTGGTGATCGACACGGGGGGTCGCATCGTCCAGGCGAACCCCGCGGCCCGCGAGCTCGTCCGGATGCTCGGGGGACCGCCCGCCGAACGGATCGAGGGCGCCCACTGGCGCACCGTCGTGTCGGCCGAGACCGCCGATCAGGTCCGCTCCGCCAGCCAGCTCGTGCGCCTGGACGGGCGGGTCTTCGACGTGCGGCTCACCACGGTCGAGGCCTCGGGGCGGCGCAACGGCACCGTGGTGGTGCTGCGTGACGTCACCGCCGTCGAGCGGCTGAGGACGGACCTCGCCGAGCAGGCGACGCGCGACGGGCTGACGGGCCTGCACAACCGCCGCCACCTCGACCAGGTCGCGGACGCGCTGATCGCCGAGGCGCACACGAGCGACGAGCCGCTCGTCGTGATGATGGTCGACGTCGACCACTTCAAGCGCGTCAACGACCAGCACGGGCACGTCACGGGCGACGTCGTCCTCCAGGCCGTCGCTCGCGAGCTCGTGGCGCAGAGCCGCTCGCGCGACGTCTGGGTGCGCTTCGGCGGCGAGGAGTTCGTCGCGCTGCTCCCGGGTGCGACAGCCGCGCAGGTCCGCGAGCGCGCCGAGGAGCTCTGCCGACGCTGCCGCGAGCTGCGGGTCCCGGTCGAGGGCGGCGAGGTCGCGGTCACCGTGAGCATCGGGCTCGTGGAGCTCGGTCCGGGCGAGGGCCTCGACGCCGTGCTGGGTGCCGCGGACTCCGCGCTCTACGAGGCCAAGGCCGGCGGGCGCGACCGGGTGGCTGCCGGTGGGCGCCACGGCGACCTCGCCTCCGTCGCCGACCTCGCGTTGAGCTGAGGCGCCGGCCGCGCCGCTCGCCTCAGAGGCGCGGGTCGACGTGGAACTTCGGGCCGTCACCGGCGCCCGCCGGCCTGGTCCCGGCGAGGATCGCGCTCACCGCCTCGAGGCCGACGGTCGCGGCGACGAGCGGGCTCGGGTCGACGGCGCCCGAGGCGTACTGCTCGATGGTCCCGGCGAGGCCGGGCGAGCCGCTGAGGATCCCGGCAGCCGTCACGTCCTTGAGCAGCAGCTCGCGCGTGTCCAGCAGGCTCGGCGTGGTCGACAGCCCGATGTAGGCGACGCGACGCCCCGGCTCGACGAGGTCGACGGCGCGCGCGGGCATCCCTGGGGCGTTCGTCGCGTCGATGACACCGTCCCACGGAAGGTCCGGCAGCTCGTCGACCGTCCAGACGGGGAAGCCGAGGCCGGCGGCGAACGCGCGCGAGCGGGCCGACCGGCCGGCCAGGTGGACCTCGGCGCCGAGCGCGCGGGCCAGCATCGCGGCGAGCAGCCCGATGGTGCCGGGGCCGAGCACGAGGAGGCGGTCCCCGGCGGCGACCCCGCTTCCCAGACGGCCCGCAGGGCGTTCCCGCCCGGCTCGACAAGGGCGCCGGCCCTGTCGTCGACGGCGTCCGGGAGGGCGTGGAGCGAGGCGGCGGGCACGGCCATCCGCTCGGCGAGCGCACCGGCGAAGCCACCGCGGATCCCCAGCTCGTAGCGCTGCTCGCAGACGTGCTGGCGTCCGGCGCGGCAGCGCGTGCACGTCCCGCAGCCGAGCATCGTGTCGCCCGTCACGCGTCGGCCGAGCCAGCCCGCGTCGACCCCCGGCGCCACCTCCACGACCGTCCCGCACCACTCGTGCCCCAGGCGCATCGGGTAGGAGGCGTGCCCGGTGAGCAGGTACGCCATGTCCCCGCCGAAGAACTCCATGTCGGTGCCGCAGACGCCCACCCTGGCGATCTCGACGACGACCTGGCCCGGCCCGGCCACCGGCTCCGGGAGGTCCTGGACGCCGGACTCGCCCGGTCCCGTGACGACGAAGGTGCGCATCAGATCTCTTTCCGTTGGTGCGTGGTGGACGGCAGGCGGCCGTTCCACGGGGTCGAGGGAACGCCCCTCGCGTCGACGTCGACGGTGAAGAGCCGCCCGGAGTCGGGATGCGCCGCGAGCTGCTCGGGCCCCAGCCCCTCGGCTGCCGTCGTGATGAGGAGCGTCCGCAGCGCGGGGCCGACGAAGGCCGCCGAGGTCGTGTGCGGGGCCGGCACCTCGACGACATGCCGCACGGTGCCGTCCGGTGCGTGGCAGCGCACCTGCCCGGCACCCCAGACGGCGATCCACAGGTTGCCGTCCGTGTCGGCGCTCATCCCGTCCGCATAGCCGTCGACCTGGACATGCAGCCGCCGGGGCCCGACGGAGCCTGTGGACGCGTCGTAGTCGCGCGCCCAGACCTGCCCGGGCACCGTGTCGATCGAGAAGAGCGTGCCGCCGTCGGCCGACCAGGCCAGTCCGTTGGACTGTGCGAGGTCGTCGTCGAGCGTCGTCAGGCTGCCGTCCTCCTCGACGCGCACGAGGGCCTCGGTGCTCGACGGCCCGTGGATCGAGAGCGTCCCGACGACGAAGCGGCCCGCCGGGTCGCAGGCTCCGTCGTTCAGCCGTCGTCCGGTCCCGGGCGGGAGCACGAGCGGGCCGGCATCGATCCGCCCGTCGCTCGCGACGACCCACAGCCGCTCGAGCCCGGCGACGAGGAGCCTCCCGTCGGTGGCCCGCACGGCGGCCCCGACCATCTCGTCCACGTGCAGCGAGCGCGTCGCGCGGAGCCGCCCGTCGACGAGCGGGCCCTCGTGCACCTCACCCGCGGGGATGTCGACCCACAGGGCGCCGCGCTCCGCGTCCCACAGGGGGCCTTCGGCGAGCCGGTGCCTGACGTCCCCGGCGGGGATGGCGAGGTAGGTGGTCATGAGTCCTTCCCGATGTGGGCGTCGGCGAGGTCGCGCAGGATGGCGGGGACCTCGGCGACGAGGGTCTCCAACGGTGTGCGGAAGCGGAGGCCGCTGACGGAGATCGCGCCGCTCGGCACGGTGGGGGAGACGAGGTGCACCGGGAACGCCACGCAGACGATCCCCGGCTCGTTCTCCTCGTCGTCGATCGCCCAGCCTCGCTCGCGCGTCACCGCGAGCTCGGCGGCAAGGGTCGTCGCCGTCGTGAGCGTCGACGCGGTGCACCGGACGAGCTCGCGCTCGCCGACCCATCGGCGCACGGCCTCGTCGTCCGGCAGCAGGGCCGCGAGCAGGGCCTTGCCGACACCGGTGGCATGCGCAGGGTTGCGCCCGCCGATGGTGGAGGTGAGGCGGACGCCGCCCGCGGCCGGGTCGACCTTCGCCCGGTAGACGACATCGGGCCCGTCGAGCACGGCGTAGTGCGTCGTCTCGCCGTAGCGCGCTGCCAGCGTCTGCAGGAGCGGCTGGACGCGCACGTGGTCGGGGCGCGCCTCGTGGTGCGCGAAGGCCAGCCGCAGGAACTCGTCGCCGAGCACGTAGTGGCCGGGAGCGTCCTGGCCCGCGAGCCCCGCGGCGCGCAGCGAGGCGAGGGCGCGGTGGACGGTCGGCTTGGGGCTGCCGACGATCCTGCTGAGGTCGTCGAGGGAGATCCCCGCCGGGTGCCGGGACAGCTCGACGAGGACGGCGAGCACGCGGTCGGCGCCGACGAGGCGAGGGGTTTCGTCGGAGGCCTCGGAGCGAGTACCGTCGGTCACGTTCCGAATAGTAGTACGGCTTTCCAACTAACGGAAAGATGGGCCTCATGGGGATGCGCAGCGACGAGTGGTACGCCGGAGACGGGCGGGACCCGTACATCCACCGGGCCTGGATGCGCCGCGGGCTGCCGAGCCACGCCTTCGACGGGCGCCCGCACATCGCCATCGCCAACACGGCCTCGGACCTCACTCCCTGCAACAGGCACCTCGACGAGGTCGCCGCCGCCGTCAAGCAGGGGATCTGGGAGGCGGGAGGCGTCCCGCTCAACCTGCCCGTCGTCTCCCTGGGGGAGACGCAGGTCCGCCCGACGGCGATGCTCTGGCGCAACATGGCGGCGATGGCCACCGAGGAGATGCTCCGGGCCAACCCGATCGACGGTGTCGTGCTGCTCGGTGGTTGCGACAAGACGATCCCCTCGCTGCTCATGGCCGCGGCGTCGGTCGACCTGCCGGCGGTCGTCGTCCCGGGCGGGCCGATGCTCACCGGGACCTTCCGCGGCCGGCCGATGGGTTGCGGCACCTCCACCTACGCCCTCGCCGAGGAGGTGCGCGCCGGCACGATGGCGGCTGAGGACTTCCGACGCTCGGAGTCGGCGATGATCCGCAGCACGGGTCACTGCAACACCATGGGCACGGCCTCGACGATGGGCCTGCTCGCCGAGGTGCTCGGCACGACCCTCCCCGGCGTCGCCGGCACGCCCGCTCCGGACTCGCGCCTGCTCGAGGCCTCGCACGAGACCGGCCGCCTCGCCGTCGAGCTGGTCACCGAGGACCGCCGGCCGAGCACGATCCTGACGCGCGGCTCCTTCCTCAACGCGATCGTCGCCCTTGCCGCGATCGGCGGGTCGACGAACGCCGTCGTGCACCTGCTCGCGATCGCGGGGCGGCTCGGGGTCGAGCTGACGCTCGACGACTTCGACCGGACCGGCTCGGGCGTGCCGCTGCTGGTCGACCTCATGCCCGCCGGCCGCTTCCTCATGGACGACCTCCACCGCGCCGGCGGGCTGCTGGCCGTGCTGCGCGAGGTCCGCGACCTGCTCGACCCGGCTGCGCTGACCGTCACGGGCCGCCCCCTCGTCGACTACCTCGACGACGCGACCATCTGGGACCCGGAGGTGATCCGCGTCCGCGCCGAGCCCCTGCAGCCCGAGGCAGGGATCGCCGTCCTGCGCGGGAACCTCGCCCCGCTCGGCGCCGTCATCAAGCCGGCGGCGGCGACCCCTGCGCTGCTCCGGCACCGCGGCCGCGCCGTCGTGTTCGAGTCCGTCGAGGACCTGCACGCCCGGATCGACGACCCGGACCTCGACGTCGACGCCGACTGCGTCCTGGTGCTGCGCGGCTGCGGCCCGAAGGGCTACCCCGGCATGCCGGAGGTCTCCAACATGCCGCTGCCGAGGAAGCTCCTCGAGCAGGGCGTGCGCGACATGGTGCGCGTCTGCGACGGACGCATGAGCGGCACGGCTTTCGGCACCGTCGTGCTGCACGTGGCGCCCGAGGCCGCGGCGGGCGGGATGCTCGCCCTGGTGCGCGACGGCGACGTCATCGAGCTCGACGTGCCGGGTCGAAGGCTCCTGCTCGACGTGCCGCAGGCCGAGCTCGAGCTGCGGACGCCCTCGCCCGCCTCGGTGGCCGCGTACGCCGCACCGGCGCGCGGCTGGGAGCGCCTGTACGTCGACCACGTCCAGCAGGCCGACACGGGCGCCGACCTCGACTTCCTCCTGGGCGCGAGCGGCTCCGCGGTGGGCCGAGAGTCGCACTGACCACCGGGTGGGCGACGGCCACGGCCGTCACGAACCCGCCGGGCATGACGCATCCGAGCAGGCCGATCCCGACCGAGGAGCATGACGATGATCGAGAACCGCAGCGAGCAGCGGGGGTCGGCGCACCTGCGCGCCCTCTGGGCGGACGGACGGCCGGCGTTCGGGTTGTGGAGCCTGCTGGCCGACCCGGTCGCGGCCGAGCTCCTCGCGGCGACGGACCTCGACTTCGCCGTCGTCGACCTCCAGCACGGGTTCGCGAGCCTCGGCGAGCTGCCGACGCTGCTCCAGGCGATGCGGGCCGGTCGCCTCGCGCCGCTCGTGCGCGTCCCGTGGAACGAGCCGGCCCAGATCATGCGGGCAGCGGACTGCGGTGCGACGGGCGTGGTGGTGCCGATGGTCAGCTCGGCGGCCGAGGCCGCGGCCGCCGTGCACGCCTGCCGGTTCCCGCCCGAGGGCGGTCGGAGCTGGGGTCCCATGTGGGGCGGCGTCCGGGCCGACGGCGCCCCGGCGCCAGAGCTCGCGAACGCCGCGATGCTCTGCTTCGTCATGGTCGAGACCCAGGCCGGGATCGACGCCCTCGACGAGATCGTGGCTGTCCCGGGCGTCGACGGCGTGCTCGTCGGGCCGAACGACCTGGCGCTGAGCTGCGGGCACGGCCGGTCGACCTACCGCGACTCCGCGGCCGTCGCCCAGCTGCTCGACCGCGTCGTCGAGGCCTGCCTCGCCGGTGGTGTGGTGCCCGGCCTGTTCTGCTCGGACACCGAGATGGCCCTGCACTGGGCCGGACGCGGCGCCCTCCTGCTCTCGGCGGGGGTCGACACCTCGATCCTCCGCGCGGGTGTCGACGCCGTGTCCTCCGCGCTGGCGGGGCGTCGCTGAGCGGCGTTCACAGCCCGTCCACAGTTCGCGACAAGCCTGCACACTGTCGGCCCCTCGACTCCCCGTGCCGACGGCCGCTCGTGGCCTAGCGTGCTGATCATGAGCGATGTCGCCCTGCCTCCCGCGCCCCGGCCTCCCGGCCCGCCCGGCCCCACCGTCCCCCTGCACCGGCCGCCCGGCCGCTGGGAGGTGGCGATCGCCGAGTTCTGGAGGGGTCGCATGGTCCCTCTCGACCGCTCGCGGCTCGTCGCGGTCGGGGTGCTGGGCCTGCTCGGGGGCGCCGCCCTCGTCGGGAACCGGATCGGCCTCGGCGTGAGCCTCGTCGGTCTCGGCGTGCTCGGGACGGCCGTGCCCGCCCTGCTGCGCCGACGCGCCGTCGGCGACCTCCTCACCCTCGCCCTGGCCGGGTGCGCTCCTCGTGATGGTCTCCGTCCGTGCGGCCGAGTGGGTCGTCGCCCTGTGCCTGCTCGCCGCCCTCGGCGCCTCGGCCGCGGCGCTCACCTCCGCGCGGCGCCCCTCTGCCGTGCTCCTCGCCCCGCTCGGGGCCCTCCTCGGGACGGTGCGCGCGATGCCGGCCGTGCGCAGGTCCCTCGGGGCGCTCGCCGGGCGTCGTCGGGAGTCCGTCCTCGTCGCGCTGCGCAGCCTGGCCGTCACCGTGCTGCTCGTCGGGGTCTTCGGCGCGCTCTTCGCGAGTGCCGACGCCGTCTTCGCCTCGCTCCTGCCGCGCATCGACCTCGGCCTGCTCCCCGGTCAGCTCGTGGTCGGCCTGCTGGTGGCCCTCGTCACCGCCGGTGCGGCGCACCTCTCGCTCAGCGGCGTGCCGTGGCCGGTGGCCCCCGTCTCCACCCGCAGGGCGGCGCGGCCCGCCGAGTGGCTGGTCCCGGTGCCTCGCCCTCGACGTCGTCGTCATGGCCTTCGTGCTCGTCCAGGTCGGTGCACTCGTCGGCGGCCACGCGTTCGTCCAGCGCACCGCAGGGCTGACCTACGCGACGTACGCGCGTCAGGGCTTCGGCCAGCTCCTCTCGGTGACGCTGCTCACGCTGCTCGTCGTGGCGGTCGCCGCCTCGCGGGCGCCCCGGGCGACGCCCGCTCAGGACCGCAGCACCCGGATCGCGCTCGCCGTGCTGTGCCTCGGCACGCTCGGGGTCGTCGCCTCGGCCGTGCGGCGCATGTCGCTCTACGTCGACGCGTTCGGGCTCAGCCGCCTGCGCATCACCGTGCTCGTCGCGGAGATCGCGCTCGGCGTCGTCCTGCTGCTCGTCATCGCCGCCGGGATCCGCTGGCGCGGGGCCTGGCTGCCCCGGGCCGTCGTCCAGGTCGCCGCCGTCGCGGTCCTCGCCCTCGCGGTGGTCAACCCCGACGCGCTCATCGTGCGGCACAACGCCGCGATGAGCGGGGTGGAGCAGGGCCCGGAGTCGATCGACCTCGGCTACCTTCGCTCGCTGTCCGCCGATGCGGTCCCGGCGGCGGAGGACGTCGCGGAGCCGGCCCGCTCCGCCGTGCTCGGCGGAAAGGCGAACCCTGGTCCGGACGGCTGGGCCGGCTGGAACCTCGGCCGCGCCCGCGCCGTCCAGGTGAGGGAGCGCACCGCGCCCCTAGTGCGGTCGGTCGCGGTCGCGGCTCGGCTGGACCCGCTTCGGCTCGCCCGGCATCTTCGGGTACTCGGGCGGGTAGGGCAGGTCGCCGAGCCCGTGGTCGCGCTCGTCCCGGTCGGCGCGCTCGAGCAGCTCGTCGAGCGAGCCGCGCGGCGCGACCCCGGCGACCAGCGCAGCGCCGAGGTCGCCGACCTCGGCGAAGCGCGCAGGCATCGTGAGGACGTCGAAGTCCTCCGGCCGCGCCTCGTCGACCTCCTCCCAGCGCAGGGGCGCCGAGACGGGGGCGTGCGCCCGCGCCCTGATCGAGTACGCCGAGGCCATCGTGCGGTCCCGGGCCATCTGGTTGTAGTCGACGAAGATCCGCTCTCCGCGCTCCTCCTTCCACCAGGCGACCGTCACGTCCTCTGGCAGCCGCCGCTCGAGCTCGCGGCCGAGGGCGATCGTCGCGCGGCGGGCCTGCGTGAAGGTCCAGCGCGGCTCGATCGGGACGAAGACGTGCAGCCCGCGCCCGCCGGAGGTCTTCGGCCACCCGCTCAGGCCGAGCTCGCCGAGGAGCTCCCGCAGGTGCCCGGCCACCCGGGCGGCATCGCTGAAGTCGGTCCCGGGCTGCGGGTCGAGGTCGATGCGCAGCTGGTCGGGGGAGTCGAGGTCGGGGCGGGCGACGGGCCAGGGGTGGAAGGTGAGCGTGCCGAGGTTGGCCGCCCAGGCCACGACGGCGAGCTCGTCGGGCAGACCTCGTCGGCCGTCCTGCCGCTGGGGAAGGTGACCGTCGCCGTCCGCACCCAGTCCGGGGCGCCCTGCGGCACACGCTTCTGGAAGAAGGCGTCGGCCTTCGGGTCGGCGCGGGTGGCCAGGTGCGCGCCCTCCACGAGCCCTCGCGGCCAGCGCTCGAGCGTCGTCGGCCGGTCCTGGAGCGCGCCGAGGATCCCCGGGCCGACGGCCAGCAAGTACTCGACCACCTGGAGCTTGGTGATCTGCCGCGCCGGGAAGACGACCCGGTCAGGGCTGCTGACCCGGACGGTGCGATCGGCGACGGTGAGCTCGACTGCTGGTGAGGTCGACGGCATGCCTGAGCGTACGACAGGTCGATCGCTGGTCACGGGGCGGGGGGACCGGGCGCCGGGCGAGGTCCGGGGGACGGGCGTATGGTCGAAAGATGCCCAAGGTGAAGGGGCCAGCCCCGCAGCACATGGAGCGGACCGAGGAGTTCGACGCCTTCGGCCCATGGGTGCTCCCCGTGTCCGACGCCGAGGGGGTCCCGCGGCTGTTCCGGCCGCATGCGGGCGATCCGGCCACCGCGGAGATCATGCTCAAGGTCCCGCGGAAGATCTCCCGGCGGGACGCGAACCCGGCGATGGACCTGTACGACCACCTGCTGCTGGTCCGCGACGGCACGGTCGTCCTGCTCTCGAGGGCGCCCGGCGAGCGCGGTGGTGTGCGCAAGCGCTCGCTCGGGGCCGCCGAGCTCCTCGCGATCGAGGAGAGCGTGAACCTCCTCGACGGACGGCTCCTGCTCTACACGCGCGAGGGCCCAGCGCTGCGTGTCGCGTTCAACGGCGCCTCCCGCGACACCGTGCGTGGCTTCGTCGACGTCGTCCGTGCGCACTGGACGCAGGGCCTCTCCCCGGGGGAGCCCGAGCCGGAGCCCGACCCGCACCCCGTCCCGCTCGGGCTGCGGGACCTCGGCCCCGACGTGGCCCTGGTCACCGAGTACCGCGCGCTCGTGGCCGCGGAGCCCGCGATGCGGCTCCTCGGGGCCCATCCGCGCCAGACGGTGGTCCCTGCCACCACCGAGTCGCGGGGGACGCTGACGCGGCTCGCGCACCGGATCAGGCCGATGCACCTGCAGGGTGCTGTCGTCTGCTCCGACGGGCGCGAGCTCGTCGTCCTGCACCGCCGGCCGTGGTGGGCGCGTGGCCAGCGGCCCGTGCACTCGGTCGCCCGGACGGTCCTCCCGATCGCCCGTGCCGGTGCGCCGGAGCTCGTGGACCACGAGGTGTACCTCGGGGTGCGCGTGGTGCGGGTCGGCGGTGTCCTCGAGCTGCCCGTGCCGCTGGCCTCGTCCGGCGAGACGGCCCTGCGCGCTGCCCTCGGCTGAGGACCGTGACGCGGCGACCTGCCGCTCGCCTGGCCGATGCGTCAGACTGGCTCCGTGACGATGGACGAGCCGGTCAGTGCAGCCCTGCGGGACGCGAAGGCGCGTGCCCGCTCGACCCACTACACCGTCGGGACGCTGCAGACGGACGGCGACGGGACGGTCTGGCTCGAGTGCTCCTGCGGGACCGTCCTGCGCAACGGGCCCACCTGGACGCTCGACGAGCACGTCCGCCTGCACCGCGCGGAGGCGAAGTACCTCGAGCTGTCGACGTCGGCACCCGTGGGCATACCGCGGCTCATCGCCCTGCCCTGAGGCGGGGCGACGGTCGGCGGCCGTGCCTCAGAGGCGGTGCAGGCGCGGGCTGTCGAGGGCGACGCGCACGAGACCGCGACCGCTGAAGTCGATGATCACGGCCTTGTCCCCCTCGAGGGAGACCGCCTTGCCGAGGCCGTGGCGGTCGTGGGAGACGGACTGACCGACCGAGATCGGCAGGATCTCGGGGATCTCCGCGGCGCGGGAGGCGTTGAAGGGACTGGTGGCGAGGTACCGGGATCGTCCGGCAGGGGCGGGGGACATTAGGTCAAGTGTCGCCCCCCGCGGCCCACAAGGACAGCCCTCGGGCCCACAGGTTTGGGTCCGGGATGTGCGTCGGGTGGCCCGGAACCGTCAGAAATGTCCGTCGCGCACCCCCGTACGAGGCCTGTCGGTCGTGATTTCACCCGCGATCAGACCCTTGGAGGGGCAGACGTGCGCGCCGTACGGTGATGGAATCGTGCGGTGTCGGCGCGCCGAAGGACCCGGAGGGCACTGCCCTGGCAGGGTTCTGGCGTGCGCGACTCGTCGAACCGTGAGCATGAGGAGGAGTGGATGCCGGGCGACCGCGAACGGCGCACGACCTCCGGCAGCACGCTGCGCCTGGTCGGCTCCGATCCCGTGGTGGTGTCCCCCGCCGGCCCGCATGTCGCCGAGCAGAGCGTCGTCCTTCCCGGTCAGCGCCAGTCGGTCGCTGTCGGCCGGCACTGGGTGGTCGCCTGCGCCTCCGGCCATGGGCTCAACGGCGTGCTCGGGCAGGTCATCGAGCTGCTGTGCAGCGAGCTCCTCACCAATGCCGTCCTGCACGGGGCCGACGGCGGTCCCGTCGCCCTCGCCGTCCGCGTGAGCACGACGGCGGTCCGCGTCTCGGTGAGCGACGCCGCGCGCGAGGCACCCGTCGTCCTGCACTCCGAGCCCTCCGACCTGCACGGTCGCGGGATGGCGATCGTCGAGGCCATGTCCCAGCGCTGGGGAGTCGAGAACCACGCCGAGGGCGGCAAGACCGTCTGGTTCGAGCTGGACCGCGCCGAGTTCTGAGCGCACTGCGCCGCACGGCCGCCTCACCCCGGGCGTGACGTGACGGCTCGCGAGAGTCCCGCATGCCCGGCCGGGCCCGTGGCGAACGAGGAGGGCCCCGGGGCGACTCGCCCCGGGGCCCTCCTCGTTCACCGGCCCGTCTCGCCGGGCTCAGCACTCAGCGGTCAGTACCACCTGCTCGTGATGACCCTCAGGTCGACGGTGGTCGTGGACGGTGCAACCGTCGCGCTCCCGCCGTAGCTCACCGTGAGGTGGTGCGTCCCGCTGCCGAGCCTCGGCAGGGTCACCACGGCGATCCCGGTCGTGGCGAGCGGGAACAGCGTCGCCGTGCCGAGGACCGTCCCGTTCTCGCTGACGGTCACCGTCCCCGTCGGCCGCTCGGTCGACCGCACCGACACCGTGACCCACGGCGTGCTCCGCGAGGAGACGACCGGGGGCGCGTACGCCCAGGTCGTCGAGGACGCGCGCGCCGCGACCGTCCAGCTCACCGCTGCCGAGGTCGAGGCGAGGTAGGCGCCGCTCGCAGGGACGAACTGCGCGGTCAGGGAGTGTGCCCCGACCGGCAGGGCGACCGTGAGCCGAGCGGTGCCCCGGCTGACGTCCGCGGTGCCGAGCTCGGTGACGCCGTCCAGGAACCGGACGGTGCCGACCGCTGCCCGCGGTGCGACCGTGGCGACGAGCGACTGCTGCCCGCCGTCCGTCCGGCTCCCGCTCACCGCGAGCGCCGTGGTGGTCGCCGTGGCGGGCGTTGCCGTGAGGCTCACGACCTCCGCTCGCCCTGCCGCCGCGTTGTGCGTGTGCAGCATCAGCAGCTGGGCGTCACCGCTGCCCGTCGCACGGTGCACGGTGAGCGGGGTGCCGGGGGCGTCGTAGGTCCACAGCGAGTCCGGAGCGCCGAGGTCGAACCAGGTGCTCGGTGCGAAGGGGTCCGCCGTGAACGGGGCGACGGAGTCGAGCACCCCGCTCGGGTCGGAGGCCGAGGAGGAGACGGTGTAGACGTCGAAGGTCGGCGTGTCGCCGGCCACGATCCCGACCGCCGGGAGGTTGATCGGTGCGACGACGACGTTGCTGTCGAAGACGCTCGAGTCGGTGTCACCCCAGAGCCCGTTCACGGGGCTGAGGTCGACGAGGTCGCCCAGGTACAGGACTCCGTCGACCGAGACGATCTGGTACGTCTCGACCGTGGTGAAGTCGTCGTCCTGCGAGTACTTCTGGATGACCGTCTCCAGGTCGGGCACGCCGTCGCCGTCGATGTCGGTGTCGATCACCGGGATGGTCGTCGTCCCGAGCGAGGACCACTCGCCGTCGACGGCGATCCCGATCCCGATCGTCCCGTTGACGCCGTCGCCGATCTGCGGGGCGGTCGAGGTGAACCCGACGTAGCGCAGGTCACCGGCGGCGACCACGGAGGGCGAGGTGCCGTTGCTCGCCGAGGAGTCGAGCTTCGGGCTCGTGGCCACCAGCTCGAACGGAGCGACGAGCGAGGTCCAGCCGCCCGAGTCGACAGCGCGGCCCTTGAGCGTCATGGCCGTCGAGGACTCGCCGGCGGGCAGGACGACGGGTGCGGTCGACATCTCGCTGACGAGCCGCGGTGCCGCCTGGACGGGCACGCGCAGCGTGCTTCCGTCCGTCGCGGTCAGCACGACTCGGCCGGAGAGCACGGCCACGTAGTCCCTGGGCACCGGGATGCCGAGGTCGTAGGTCGCGGCCGAGGTCGGGTCGAGATCCTTGGCCAAGGTCCTCGGGTCGGCCGTCAGGGTGACCCGGACGGTGCGTGTGGAACCGGCCGGCACGGTCACGGACGCGGGCGAGACGGAGATCGTCGCGCCACCGGCCGTGCTCGACTGCTGGAAGGAGGTGCTGAACCGCTGCGTCGTCGTCCCGGTGTTGGCGACGGTGACCGTCTTGCGGAGCGTGACGGTCCTGGCCCCGACCGGCACGATGCCGAACCCGACGGAGACGAGTGCCGGGTCGTCGGTGGCGTAGGCCAGGACGGAGTTCGTCGTCGCGGCCAGGGCGTCGACGCGCCCCGAGCCGACGCGCTCGGGGCCGTACAGGGCCCCCGTGCCGTTGGCTCCCACCGAGACGTCATGAGTCGCCGTGTTCATCACGTCGGCCTTGACCTGCTGAGCGGTCCAGTCCGGGTGCGCGGCCGTGACCAGCGCGGCGATGCCCGCGACATGCGGGGTGGCCATCGAGGTGCCGGACTTCGTGGAGCGGTCGTCACCCGAGCCGCTGGAGGCGGAGGAGATCCCGGTCCCCGGTGCGGCGACGTCGGGCTTGACGATGCCGAGCGAGCCGTGGACGCCGCGCGAGGAGCTCGGGTTGAGCGTGTCGGCGACGCCCGCCACGGAGATGAACGAGGCGTTCGCGAGCGAGGGGCCCATCCGCATGGTCAGCGTGCCCGCCATGATCGCCGGCATGAGCAGCGTCGTGGAGTCGGCGGTCAGCATCGCTCCGGGGATCGCCGTCCCGCCGGAGATCCCGTAGCTGAAGACGGGGTCGGCCGTCCCGATGAGGGCGCCGACTGCCCCTGCGGCCGCGGCGTTGTTCCACCGGCCGACGCTCCCGCACGCGCGGGCGTCGTCGCCCCAGAAGAGCCAGACGATCTTCCCGGCGACGGCGGCGGCCTGCTCGGCTGTCAGCGGGGTGCATCCCGTGACGTCCGCGCCGATGAAGGCGACCGGAGCCGTGACGTCGCTCGTCCCGGTGTAGTTGATCGTGTTCTGGGCGGCGTGCTGCCCGAGGAGCGAGGGGTCGCCCGCATCCGTGACCTCGACGGCGTCGACGGTCTGCGTGTTGCCGACCGAGTTCGCCACGGTGAGGGCGCTGCGGGCGTTGCCCGGCGTCCCGCCGACGTCGGTGATGTCCCCGGCGTTGCCCGAGGCGATGACGGAGACGACGCCCAGCGTCGTGAGCTGGTCGATGAAGAGGTTGTCCGGGTCGTCGGCCGGGGAGTTGTCCGAGCCGAGCGAGAGGTTGATGACGTCGAGGTGGTCGCTGTAGTCGCCGTCGCCGTTCGGGTCGGCCGCCCACTCGAGCGCGTTGATCGTGAGGTTCGTCGAGCCCTCGCCGTCGCCGAAGACCTTGAGCGCGTAGATGCCGGCGCCGGGGGCCGACCCCGGGCCGATCTTCCAGCCCGAGATGTCCGTCAGGGTGGAGTAGTCACCCGTGAACGGGTGCCGTCCGCCTGGACGCCGTAGCCGGCAGCCGTGCCCGCGACATGCGAGCCGTGCCCGCTGACGCCGTCGACGCCGTCGATCGGGTTCGGGTCGGGCTGCGCGATGAACGCGGCGGGGTCGTTCGAGTCGGCGTTGTACGTCGGTCCGGCGAAGTCCCAGCCGCCGAGGTACTTGGCGGGGTCGAACAGCCCGGCGGCGGGTGCGACGGTCCCGTCCGTGCCGTAGGCCTGTGCGTAGGCCTCAGGGGTGCCCGGGCCGCCGAAGTCGGCGTGGGTGTAGTCCAGGCCGGTGTCGATGACGCCGATCCGCACGCCGGCACCCGTCTGGCCGGTGGCCTCCCAGGCCTGCAGCGGCGCCGGTGAAGGCGTCGGTCCCCTTGTTCAGCGGCTTCTTCGGCACCATGAGGTGGACGCCGAGGACCTTCGGATCGGCCGCGAGGGCACGGATCCGGCCGGCGTCGCCGGTGACGATGACCCCGGCGACCAGGTCGGAGGTCACGCTCAGCGTCGTGGGGGCGCCCGCGGCGGACCGGCTCGTCGCGCCGTCGGCGACGACCTCGGCCGCCAGCTCCTCGACCGTGCTCGCCGCGGCCTCGACGGCGGCCGTCCCGCCACCGGACTCGGCCGTCTCGACACCGGAGGGCGCATCGAGCTGGACGAAGGCCGTGACGGTGCCGGAGGCTGCGGCGAGCGGTGCGCCGACCTTCGCCATCGCGCCGGACGGCCCGCTCAGCTGCGTCGATCTCTGGATCGTCAGGCCGTGCCCGCTGTCCGGCGGGGCCGTCGCGGCCGCGGCGATCCCTGCGGACAGGGGCAGGCTGAGGGCCGCGCAGGTGAGGGCGGCGAGGACGCGACGAGACATGAGGCTCTCTTCCCGTGACGGAGGGCACCAGGTGCCAGGGGCAGCGCGCGATCCCGGACATTCGGGCGAATGGGACGAACGCGCTGCTCGCACCCTAGTGGAGCCTCATGACACCGGGAAGGGGGCGGGTCAGGCGGGTCGGAGGTGCCGTGACACGCGGATCTCGTGGCCCGTGGCCGGAATCTGCTCAGCCGGCGAGGCGGTGCATGAGCTGCTCGGGCACCGTCGCGATCGCGATCGACGGGGCGAACTCGGGCGGCGGGCCGCCGACGAAGCACCGGCAGGCGCCGTCGGGGTGGACGAACCCGGTCGACGGACGGGCCGCGCAAGGCACCGCGGCGGGGAGCCCCGGCCTGCTGCCGGACGCGCGCGCGGCCGAGGCCGGCCACCCTGGTGCTCCCGCGTGCACCTCGCTCCTGTCCATGCCGTTCCATCGGCCGGCGAGCCCTGGCGCTGAGGCCGTCCCGGGGTGAAATCGCGGCGCGGCGGGCGGGGCGGCGTCCGGTCAGCGCGCGTAGCGCTCGACGAAGGCTGCGAGCAGGCGCCCCGGCACGTCGACCGTCGCGCGGCTGACGCGGTCGATCACGGCCTCGAGCTCGTCCGGGGCGAAGTAGCCGGAGTTCCGGTAGGTCTGGACGCGCTGGACGATTCCCGGCACGTCGAGCTCGGGGTGGAACTGCGTCGCGTAGAGGTTCTGCTTGACGCGGAAGGCCTGGACCGGGCACGAGGGTGAGGACGCGAGGACGACGGCCCGCGTCGGCAGCGTGCGGACGGCCTCCTTGTGGCCGACGAAGGCCGCGAAGGTCCCCGGGAGGCCCCCGAACAAGGGGTCGGCCCGTCCCTCGTCGGTGAGGGTCACCGGGACGGCTCCGACGGCCTCGCCGTAGGTCCGGTCGATCACGCCGCCCTGGTGGACGCCGAGCGTCCCGACGCCGTAGCAGGCGCCGAGGAACGGCAGGTCCCGCTCGACGAGCTCGTCGAGGAGGCCGGAGAGCTCCGCCTCGACACGTCGCTGGAGCGCGCCCTTCTCCTGCACGGGGTCGGAGGCGTTGAACGGGCTGCCGCCGACGATCACCCCGGAGAGCTCGTCGAGCGCGAGGTCCGGGAGCGGGGTGCGGTCGAGGCGGACCCGCAGGAGCTCGCCCTCGGTGAGGCCGCCGAACCTGCAGAAGGCCTCGTACTCCAGGTCGGCGGCCTCGTCCTCCGGACGCGTCGCGAGGAGCAGGAACGGTCTCACGACGACTGAGCGTAGTCAGCCCTCGGCTCGGCGGCCTCCCGCGCTGCGCGCCGCGCGTGCTTGGCCCGGTACATCGCGACGTCGGCCTGCTCGAGGAGCTCGGCCGCGTCGACCTGCCCCGAGCTCATCGCCGAGCCGAGGCTCGCCTCGCAGACGACCTCCGTCCCGTCCCCGATCGGGTACGGACCGCGGAGTGCCTCGCGGATGCGGTCGAGGACGGCTGCGGCGCCCTCGCGGTCCGACTCGTGGATCGTGACGAACTCGTCACCGCCGAGCCTGCGCCACGACATCGGCCCCGCGGACGGTCCCCAGCAGTCGGCGGGCGACCTCCACCAGGACGGCGTCGCCCGCGGCGTGCCCGTAGGTGTCGTTCACGGCCTTGAAGTCGTCGAGGTCGAGGTAGGTGACGAGCACGCGGGCGTCGAGCGGGCCGGAGCGGGCCAGCGCGGCCTCGAGGAGGATGTCGAGCAGTCGGCGGTTCGCCAGGCCGGTCAGCGGGTCGCGCAGGGCGAGCATCGCGAGGTCGTCCTGGAGCCGGCGCACCGTCGACACGTCTCGTGCGATGCCCTGCCAGCCGTCGGGGATGCGCACCACCTGGAACTCGAGCACGGCCCAGGTCCCGTCCGGCCGCCGGATGCGCAGGTCGAAGCGCTCGGGCGGCTCCCGGCCCTCGATGGCGGCGTCGACGATGACGCGCCCCTGGGCGTCGACATGCTCGAAGAGGACGTCGAGGTTCTCGGCGAAGGCCTCGGGCGGCCAGCCGGTCAGGTGCTCGATCGACGGGCTCGCGTAGCTCAGGTGGGGTACGGGCGTCCGCGAGAGGCGGAAGACCAGGTCGGAGGAGCGCTCGGCCATCTCGCGGAAGCGGGCCTCGGACTCGGCGAGCCGCTCCTCGGTGAGCTTGCGCTCGGTGACGTCACGGCCGACCGCGAGGATGTGCGCACCGTCGGGGCCGGGAAGGAAGCGGTCGACCCACTCGATCCAGCGCCCCGGCTCGCGCGAGGCGGGACGGGGCTCGGAGTCGGTGAGGTACGGGCTCGCGGGTCCGAGTCGTGCGAGCTGGGCGTACAGGCCCCTGACCTCCGCGGGGTCGAGGAAGCTCGTGATCGGCTGCCCGACGAGCTCGTCGGGCTCGGCGTCGAACTGGGCGGCCCATGCGCGGTTGCAGTACACCAGGACGAGATCGCTCGCGCGGTAGCGCGCGACGCGTTCGCTGAGCAGGTCGAGGGTCTGGGCGAGGCGACCCGTGGCGTCGACAGGGCCGTGCTGCGACGTCATCGGCCCTCCTTGCCTCGTGCGGCGATGCGATCGTCCTCGGGCCTCGCTCGTGGCGGCGGGGTCGACCTGTCCATCGGCACGGTGCGTACCGGCGTGAGCCGCACCGGTCCGCCGTGCTCAGCCGAGCGTATTGCCTCACCCGGATGGGTGAGTCGTGGCCCCTCGGGTGCAAGGCTGGGCCTCCTCGGGACAGGAAGAGGGGGAGGGCCCTTCGGGCCGTGGACGACGGCGGGAGCACCGGTGCGGGACGACGCGTGGTTCGAGGACCTCTTCCGTGCGCATGCGGAAGCGGTCCATCGCTACGTGCGACGTCGGTGCGCGCCCTCCGACGCCCAGGACCTCACCGCCGACGTCCTCGTGGTCGCCTGGCGTCGCAGGCAGGACGTCCCTGAGGGCGCCGAGCTCCCGTGGCTCTACCGGACCGCCTCGTACGTCCTGGCCAACCACCACCGCAAGGGCCGCCCGATCCCGGTGGAGCACCTGCCGGAGGAGCCGGAGGACGTCGACCCGGCCGATCTCGCGATCAGCGACGACGAGGTGCGCGCCGTGCTCGCGGCGCTGAGCCCGCGCGACCGCCGGATCCTGCTGCTGCACGCCTGGGAGGGCATGGACGGCGAGGGCCTGGCCGAGGTGCTCGGCATCAGCAGGGGCGGGGCCGACGCAGCGCTGTCCCGGGCCCGGGCGCGGCTGCGTGCCGTGTGGGCCGAACGGGACGCCGTGCAAGCGGGGCGCCCCTCCTGACACAGACGGGGTGAACGACCACAGGAGGTCACCATGAGCACCCCGCCCCCCCTCGATCCCACTGCCGCCTCCGACGAGGAGGCCTACCTCGACCGGCTCCGCGCCGTCGACCCGGCCGTCGGGCCCGGAGTCGACCTGAACGCCCTCCGGGCGAGCGTCGCGGCACGCGCCGCGACGAGCACGGACCCTACCGCCGTCCCCGACGAGCTCGCGGCCAGGCGGCACTCGCGGTTCGGTCGCCCCGTGCGGCTCGTCGCGGCGGCCGCCGCGGTCCTCGTCGTCGGCTCCGGTGGCTACGCCATCGGTGCGGGGCGCGCGACGTCCCCTGTCGCGGACGCCGCGCCGGTGATCTCGCTCGCCGGCCCCGCCCAGTCCGGTGACACCTCCGCCGTCGCGCCCGCTCCGGGGGGCGCCGAGCGGCTCGGTGGGTCGAAGCTCGCCTCCACCTCGATGGACGCCGGCTTCGGCGGCTGGTGGGGGCGTACCGTCTTCACCTCGTCCGGGCTGTCGACCGCTGGTGGCCGCGCCGAGGCCTGGGCCATGGACGCGTCCACCTCGTTCACCGAGGCGACGGCGGCAGCGGCCGCTGCGGCCCTCGGGCTCTCGGGAGCCCCGGCCCTCGTCAACGGTGCGTGGCAGGTCGGTCCCACCGACGGCTCGGGACCCTCGCTGACCCTCTCGCCCGACGGCCAGGGCACGCTCTCGTACTACGACCCGAGCGTCGACCCGTGGGCCTGCGTGACACCGGCACCCGATACGGCGACCGTGGCGCCCGACGCCACGACGGAGCCCGGGAGCGCCATCGCCCCGGGAGAGCCGGTCTGCAGCGAGCGCGAGCTCGGTGCGGCGCCGGGGAGCGACGCGGCGGCGGCCCGCCTGCGTGAGGTGCTCGGCGCGCTCGGCATCGACGCCTCGAGCTACGAGCTCGTCGCGGAGGACTACGGCGACCCGACGTGGACCTACGTCACCGGCTACCAGGTGCTCGACGGTCAGCGCACCGGCGTCACGTGGTCGGCAGCGATGACGGGGGCGGGACTCTCCTCGCTCTACGGCTCGACCGCTCGTCTCGTCTCGCTCGGTCAGTACGACGTGGTGAGCCCCACCGAGGCCGTCGCCCGCCTGGGCGACCCGAGGTTCGGAGCGACCGGCGGGTACCCGATGGCGGCCGACACGAGCATGGGCGGCGCCGAGGGTCCGGCCTCGGACTCCGCGTCCAGCGCGATCGCCCCCGAGCTCGTGGCGAGCCTCCCGCCCGTGCCGCAGGCCGGCTCGTCGTTCTCCTGGCCGGTGCGGACGGTCGAGATCACCGCCGCTCGGCTGGGGCTGGCGATGACCTGGCAGCAGGACGGCTCCGTCGTCCTCGTCCCGACGTACCAGCTGACCGGCGCCGACGGGACGTCGTGGAGCGTGATCGCCGTGAGCGACTCCGCGCTCGACTTCACCGCGGCGGGCTGAGCCCGAGGGCGGCGATCGCGGAGGGCGATCGCACCCCTCGAACCGAAGAGGGCCTGTGTCCTGCGCTGTGGCGCACGACACAGGCCCTCTTCCTGCGGCAGGGTGTCCTCATGCACCGGGACGCACGGGGCCGCGGCTCCCGCGTCCTGCCCGAGGCAGGACCAGCAGGAGGACACGCGTGGACGAGCGAGAGCCCGACAGCACCGGACGGCCGCTGACCCGTCGCGAGCTGCGCGAGCGAGCGGCGGCTGCGGCGTCGGCGGCGGACGAGCCCGGGGTCGAGGACGCCGAGGTTCCAGCCGAGCCGACGGTCGAGGACGCCGAGGTCGCGGTCGAGCCGGGGGTCGAGGACGCCGCGGCTCCAGCCGAGCCGGGTGTCGAGGCCGCCGAGGTCGCGGTCGAGGTCGAGGAGACCGTCGCGCCCGCGCCCACCGAGGTCGACTGGGGCTCGAAGGTCCGGTGGTCCCTGCACCACGAGCTTCCTGCCCTCGTCCCGGACGAGCCGGACGAGGACGACGTCCGGTGGGAGCCGGTCACGCCTCCCGGCGGCACCTCCGCCGACCTGCCTCAGCTCGCCCCGGACGCCGACGAGGAGGGTGCCGCGAGCGCGGCCGCACCGGAGCGCACCGGCGAGGAGGATGCCGCCGCCCCGGCCCCTGTCTCCACGCCCGGCCAGGACGAGGCGACGACGGTGCTCCCGCAGGTGCCGCCCGCCACCGGCGGGGTCCCGCGTCGGCGCTCGGTCTGGTTGATGGGCCAGCCCGATGCCGCAGTGCCCCCTGTGCCCCCAGTTCCCGACGCGCCCGTCTGGCAGCCCGTGCCCGAGCCGGGCGACGCGGGGGTCCGGTGGGAGCCGGACGAGCCGGCCGTCGAGGCGATGGCCCAGGCCGAGCACGACGTGGCCTTCGTCCCGCAGTTCGTCCCGCGGGACGTGGAGCCCCATGGCGAGGAGGACAGCACGGGGGCGGACGAGCCCGAGCCGCCCACGGCGACGGCGGTCGAGGAGATCCCCGAGGAGCAGCCGGACGCCGCCGAGGTCCCCCAGGCTCTCGAGCCAGCGGTCCCCGCCCCGCTCCCGACGCTCTCCGACCTCCTCGCCGCCCGCCCGGACCCCGCAGCCGGACCGGCACAGCTCGGCTGGCAGGGCGTCGTGCGCCGGATGACCGGTGGGCTCCTCCGCCTGCGGCCGGGGCCGACGGAGCAGGCGCACCGCGAGGCCGTCGCCGCCGTCCAGCGGCACCTCGACGGCCCGCGCACGATCGTCGTCATCAACCCCAAGGGTGGCGCGCACAAGACCACCGGGACCCTGCTGCTGGCCGCGGCGTTCGGGCAGCACCGCGGCGGCTACACGCTCGCCTGGGACAACAACGAGACGCGCGGGACCCTCGGCTGGCGCTCGATGCCCGGGACCCACCAGCGCACCGCCGTCGACCTCCTGCAGAACCTCGACCGGTTCAGCGAGGGCGGCGCCGCGCGCGTCGGTGACCTGGACAGCTACGTGCGCTCGCAGGGCTCGGCGCAGTTCGACGTGCTCGCCTCCGACGAGGACGCCGCCTCCGCCGCCTCGATCGACTCCTTCGCGTTCCGGGCGCTGCACCGCACGCTGTCGAGGTTCTACCGCGTGATGATCGTCGACACCGGCAACAACATGCGCGCCTCGAACTGGCAGGCCGCGATCGAGGCGGCCGACCAGGTCGTCATCGTGTCCACCGTGCGGGAGGACACCGCGCAGTCCGCTGCCTGGGCGATCGACGCGCTGCGGGCGACGGGGCACGCCGAGGTCGTGCGCAACGCGGTCACCGTGCTCTCCGACCCCGCGCCCCAGCGCGACTCCGCGCTCGCGGCGCGCCTGCACGAGCACTTCGGCCAGCTGACGCGCGCCGTCGTGGACGTCCCGTACGACGCCTCGCTCGTCGGCGGCAGCCCGCTGCTCGTCGAGCACCTCGACCGACGCACGCGCGAGGCGTGGCTGCGCGTCGCGGCCGTCGTGGCCGAGGGGCTGTAGCCGGCCGATGAGCGAGCCCTCGGGCTACCGGCGGCCCTCGGCAGCCTTCCGCGCCTTCGCCCGGACGCCGGAGCTCGCGTTCCGGCTCGGGCTGGGTGCGCTCTTCGGGCGGCGCCTGTGCATGCTCACGCATGTGGGCCGCACCTCCGGCCTCGTCCGCCGGACGGTGCTCGAGGTCGTCGAGGAGGACCGCGAGCGGCACACGGTCGTGCTCGCCTCGGGCTTCGGCGTCTCGCAGTGGCTCCGGAACATCCGTGCGGCGCCGCCGCTGCGGCTCGACCTCGGCAGCGAGCACTGGGTGCCGACCGTCCGCGAGCTCGAGCCCGAGGAGCGTGCGGCCGTCCTGGTGCGCTACCAGCGCAGGCACCCCAAGGCCGCACGCGCCCTCGGTCAGAAGCTGCTCGGCGTCCCGTTCGACGGAAGCCCCGGCTCGGCGCAGGCGCTCGCGGAGCGGACGCCGATGGTGGAGCTCGGCCGCGCCTGAGCATGTGCCCCGCGCGCGGCCGGTGGCACGATGGCCCGATGGCAGATCGACGTCGTACCGCGGTGGTCACCGGAGCAGGCCGGGGGATCGGGGCAGGGCTCGCGCTCGGCCTTGCCGCCCGTGGCTACGAGCTCGCGCTCCTCGGCCGCACGCAGGCGCACCTGGAGGAGGTCGCCCGTCGGATCGCCGCGAGCGACCCTGCGGCACGGGTGACGACGGTCGCGGTCGACCTCGTCGACCCGCAGGCGGTGCGCGAGGCGGCGGCGCGTGTCGAGCACGGGCTGGGTGGGGTGGACCTCCTCGTCCACAACGCGGGAGTCGTCGAGCGGGACGAGCAGCCCTTCGCGCTGGACGACGTCGAGGACACCTGGCGCGTCATCGAGACCAACGTCCGCGGCCCGCTGCTGCTCACCAGGGCGCTGCTGCCGGGGATGCTGGCCGCGGGCGGCGGCCGGATCGTGCACCTGAACTCCGGGGCAGGGCACAAGGCGTCGACCTCGATGACGGGCTACGGGATCAGCAAGGGCGCGCTCGCGCGGCTCACGACGATGATCGACACGCAGTACCGCGAGCAGGGCATCCTCGTCTTCGACCTCGCCCCTGGCGTCGTCCGCACCGACATGACCCTGTCGATGCCGATGCACGAGGAGCGCACGGACTGGACGCCGGTCGAGGACGTCGCTGCCATGCTCGCGGCGATCGGCGACGGCGAGCTCGACGCGCTCGCCGGCAGGTTCGTCCATGCGGGGCTCGACACCGTCGACCGGCTGCGTGAGACGGCTGACCGGATCGTGGCGACGGACGCGCGCCGCCTGCGCCTGTCCCTGTGGGGCGAGGACGACCCGCTGCGCTGAACCTCGAACCCGGGGGTCCAAGGTCCTTCCCGCGGCGCGGGGGCAGGCAGCACTCTGGGGGAGCCGGCGATGGGGCCGGTGATCCCGTGCAGAGAGGCGCATCGTGGCCAAGTACGTCTACGACTTCAGCGAGGGCAACAGGGACCTCAAGGATCTCCTCGGTGGCAAGGGCGCGAACCTTGCCGAGATGACGAACCTCGGGCTGCCGGTGCCGCCCGGGTTCACGATCACGACCGAGGCCTGTCGCACGTACATGCGCACCGGCGAGCTGCCCGCCGAGCTCGCGGGTCGAGGTCACGATGGCCCTGCGACGCCTCGAGGACGCCCTCGGCAGGCAGCCTCGGCGACTTCCACGACCCGCTGCTCGTCTCCGTGCGCTCGGGCGCGAAGTTCTCGATGCCGGGAATGATGGAGACGGTCCTCAACATCGGCCTGAACGACGCCTCGGTGCAGGGGCTCGCGCAGTTCTCCGGTGACGCGCGCTTCGCCTGGGACTCCTACCGCCGGCTGATCCAGATGTTCGGCAAGACGGTGCTCGACATCGACGGCGACCGCTTCGCCCACGCGCTGGACTCGATGAAGAAGGCCCGGGCGTCGCCGCCGACACCGACCTCACCGCCGAGCGACCTGCGAGACGCTCGTGGAGGAGTTCAAGGCGATCGTCCGCGAGGAGTCGGGCCGCGACTTCCCGCAGCACCCGCGCGAGCAGCTCGACCTGGCCATCGAGGCCGTCTTCAACTCGTGGAACACCGACCGCGCGCGGCTGTACCGCCGCAGGAGCGCATCTCCAACGACCTCGGCACCGCGGTCAACATCGTCTCGATGGTCTTCGGCAACCTCGGCGACGACTCCGGCACCGGCGTCTGCTTCACGCGCGACCCCTCCACCGGGCCGCACGGGCGACTACGGCGACTACCTGCCGAACGCGCAGGGCGAGGACGTCGTCTCCGGGCATCCGCAACACCCTGTCGCTCGCCGACTTCGAGCAGCTCGACCCCGAGGCCTACAGCGAGCTGCGTCAGGCGATGCGCCGGCTCGAGACGCACTACCGCGACCTGTGCGACATCGAGTTCACGGTGGAGCGCGGCAAGCTGTGGATGCTGCAGACCCGCGTGGGCAAGCGGACGGCCGCCGCGGCCTTCCGGATCGCCACGCAGCTCGTCGACGAGCACCTCATCACGCTCGACGAGGCGCTCGAGCGCGTCACGGGCGAGCAGCTGAGCAAGCTGATGTTCCCGCAGTTCGACGCGAGCGCGGCGCGCACGCTGCTGGCCAAGGGCATGGCGGCCTCGCCGGGTGCCGCGGTCGGCGAGGCGGTCTTCGACTCGACGCTCGCCCAGGAGTGGGCGGCGGCCGGCCGCAAGGTCATCCTCGTGCGCCGCGAGACGAACCCCGACGACCTCGGCGGCATGATCGCCTCGGTCGGCGTGCTCACCTCACGCGGCGGGAAGACCTCGCACGCGGCCGTCGTGGCGCGTGGCATGGGCACGACCTGCGTCGTGGGCGCCGAGAAGCTCGACGTCGACACGGTCAAGCGCGTGGCCAGCGTCGGCGGCAAGCCCGCGTTCGCCGAGGGGGACATGATCGCGATCGACGGCTCGACCGGGGAGATCTTCCTCGGTGCCGTGCCTGTCGTGCCCTCGCCCGTCGTGCGCTACCTCGAGGACGGCCTGGACGTGGCGCTCGCCGAGGTCCCCGAGGGCGACGAGGAGACGGCGGAGCTCGTCTCGGCCGTCGACCGGGTCCTCACGCATGCCGACTCGGTCCGCCGGCTGCGGGTGCACGCGAACGCCGACACCCCGGAGGACGCCCGCCGGGCGCGTGGCTGGGGGGCCCAGGGCATCGGCCTGTGCCGGACGGAGCACATGTTCCTCGGCGACCGCCGCGTGCTCATCGAGCGGCTCATCGTCGCCCAGGAGGACGCCGACCGGCACGCGGCGCTCGACGCACTCCTTCCGCTGCAGCGTGAGGACTTCATCGGCCTGCTCACCGAGATGGACGGGCTGCCGACGACGATCCGCCTCATCGACCCGCCGCTGCACGAGTTCCTCCCGGACCTCACGACGCTCTCCGTCAAGGTCGCGATCGCGGCCGAGCGCGGCGAGGAGCGGCCCGGAGGTCGACCGCGACAAGCTCCTGCTCACCGCCGTGGAGCGGATGCACGAGGCCAACCCGATGCTCGGGCTGCGCGGTGTCCGGCTCGGGCTCATGGTGCCCGGCCTGTTCGCCCTGCAGATCAGGGCGGTCGCCGAGGCGGCAGCCGCCCGGATCAAGGCCGGCGGCAACCCGCACGCGGAGATCATGATCCCGCTCGCGGCGAGCATCATGGAGCTGCACCTGGTGCGCGACGAGGCGGAGAAGGTCCTCGCCGAGGTCGCAGCGGAGCAGGGCGTCGAGCTGCGCATCCCGATCGGCGCCATGATCGAGCTGCCGCGTGCGGCACTCACGGCCGACCGCATGGCCGATGTCGCCGAGTTCTTCTCCTTCGGCACGAACGACCTCACCCAGACGACGTGGGGCTTCTCCCGCGACGACGTCGAGGGCGCGTTCTTCGCCGAGTACACCGAGAAGGGCGTGTTCAGCGTCTCCCCGTTCGAGACGATCGACCGGCAGGGCGTCGGCCGCCTGGTGAAGATCGCCGTCGAGGAGGGCAGGGCCACCCGCCCCGACATCACCCTCGGTGTCTGCGGTGAGCACGGCGGGGACCCGGAGTCGATCCACTTCTTCCACGGGGTCGGCCTGGACTACGTCTCCTGCTCGCCGTTCCGCATCCCGATCGCCCGGCTCGAGGCCGGCCGGGCGAGCGTCGTCACCGGTGGTGGCGACACCCGCTGACCTCCAGTCCCCGGTGAGGCCGGGTGAACCCGGGTGACCACACGAATCCCCGGGTGCCTCCCGACAACCGGTAGCGACGGCCCGGACCGCGACAGCGGCCCGGGCCGTCGTGCGTCCGGGGCGGGATCAGCCCGCGTGGGACCGGTACGCCGCGAGGCGCTCGCGAGCGCCGGAACGGACCTTCGCGCGCAGCATCGGCGTCCAGCCCAGCAGCCGTCCCGGCAGCCCGAGGGCCTGGCTCGACCAGCGCCAGAAGTCGAACTCGTCGCGGTGCTCGGCGATGAGGCCATCGCGCACCTTCAGGCGTGAGGTGACCTCGTTGTGCACCGGCCGGGCCGCCGGCCCGAATCGGTAGTCGGCCGACCAGCGGACGACGGCAGAGGTCGGTGTGCGCTCGAGCACCTCGAAGGTCACCCTCGGGCTGCCGGACCCTCCGCAGAGCATGCGCCACATGTCGCCGGCCTCCGGCCCGAGCAGCCGCCCGAAGGCGGGGTCCTCGAAGACGACGTCCTGCGCGTAGCAGGCGGCCATCGCGTCCCCGTCGCTCGCGGTGAACGCGGTGTAGAAGGCGCCGATCGGATCGGTGCTCACGGTGCTCCCTTGGTCGAGGTCGGCTGCTGAACGCTACCGGTCCTGCGGCGGTACCCCGCGGCGGGCGTCGCCCGGCTGACGGACGTCCGGTCTCGCGGGCCGGTCGGCGTGGCACGATCGACGGATGGCGATCGTCACCCCCGCAGCAGGCAGCCCGCTGGCCGCGAGCGAGCTCGCCGCGCGCCTCGGCTCTGCCGTTCGCGGAGAGGTCCACACCTCCACCCTCAGGCGCGCGGAGTACTCGACGGACGCCTCGAACTACCGCGTCGTCCCGCAGGCGGTCGTCGTCCCGCTCGACGTCGACGACCTGCTCGCCGTCGTGGAGGTCGCCCTCGACACGCGGACCCCGCTGACCCTCCGGGGCGGTGGGACGTCGGTCGCCGGCAACGCGATCGGCACGGGCATCGTCGTCGACACCTCGCGTCACCTGCGCGGGATCGGCCAGATCGACGAGGCCGACCGCACGGCCTTCGTCGAGCCGGGCGTCGTGATGAGCGAGCTGCAGGCGGCCGCGAAGCCCTTCGGGCTGCGGTTCGGCCCTGACCCCTCGACGCAGAACCGCGCGACCCTTGGCGGGATGATCGGCAACAACGCCTGCGGGCCGCATGCCGTCGCCTACGGCCGCACGGCCGACAACGTCGTGGCGCTCGACGTCGTCGACGGACGAGGCCGCCGCTTCACCGCGGGCAGCGGCGCGGGTGCGCTCGACGTCGTGCCCGGCCTCGCCGCGCTCGTGGCCGACAACCTCGACGTCATCCGGACCGAGCTCGGGCGCTTCGGCCGCCAGGTGTCGGGCTACTCCCTGGAGCACCTGCTCCCGGAGAACGGGACGAACCTCGCAGGGATGCTCGTCGGCACGGAGGGCACGCTCGTCACCGTCCTCGGCGCGACCGTCCGTCTCGTGCCGATCGCCGACGCGGCGGTGCTCGTCGTCCTGGGCTACCCCGACATGGCGGCTGCCGCCGATGCCGTGCCCGCGCTGCTGGCGCACTCGCCGCTCGCGGTCGAGGGGCTGGACGCGCGACTCGTCGAGGTCGTCCGGCGAGCCCGCGGTGCCGCGCAGGTCCCCGAGCTGCCCACCGGCGGCGGCTGGCTCATGGTCGAGATGGGTGGGGCCGACCGCGCCGAGGCGCTCGCTCGCGCCGAGGCGCTCGCCGCCGACGCCGGGACGCAGGCCGTGCGCGTGGTCCCGCCCGGCCCGGAGGCCAGCGCCATGTGGCAGATCCGCGCGGACGGGGCCGGCCTCGCCGGGCGCACGCCCTCGGGCGCCCAGGCCTGGCCCGGCTGGGAGGACGCCGCCGTGCCCCCCGCACGGCTCGGCGCCTACCTGCGCGAGTTCGAGGCCCTCATGGCCGAGCACGGGATCGACGGGCTCCCCTACGGGCACTTCGGGGACGGCTGCGTGCACGTGCGGCTCGACCTGCCGCTGGAGAAGCAGTCGGACGTCGCAGGGTTCCGCGCGTTCCTCGAGGCCTCCGCGAGGCTCGTCGTCGCGCACGGCGGCTCGCTCTCGGGCGAGCACGGCGACGGGCGCGCTCGCGGGGAGCTCCTGTCCCTCATGTACTCGCCGCGGGCCCTCGCGCTCTTCGCCGCGGTCAAGGACCTCTTCGACCCGGACGACGTGCTCAACCCGGGGATCGTCGTCCGGCCGCGCCCCATGGACGCCGACCTGCGGCGCCCGCACGCCGTCGCTCTCGGGCGCTCGGGCTTCGCCTTCGAGCATGACGACGGTGACCTCACCACGGCCGTCCACCGTTGCGTCGGGGTGGGCAAGTGCCGCGCCGACTCCTCGGCCTCCGGTGGGTTCATGTGCCCGAGCTACCTCGCGACACGCGACGAGAAGGACTCCACACGCGGAAGGGCGCGCGTGCTCCAGGAGATGGCGAACGGGACGCTCGTGACCGGCGGCTGGCGCTCTCCCGAGGTGCACCAGGCGCTCGACCTGTGCCTGAGCTGCAAGGCCTGCTCGAGCGACTGCCCCGCGGGCGTGGACATGGCGCAGTACAAGGCCGAGGTCCTGCACCGTGCGTACGCGGGCCGGCTGCGGCCGATGAACCACTACGCGCTCGGCTGGCTCCCGCGCTGGACGAGGCTCGTCGCGCGGCTGCGGCTCGCCAGGGTCGCGAACGCCGTCCTGGGCTGGCGCCCGCTGGGCCGGCTCGTCCTGAGCCTCGGCGGGATGGACGCGCGCCGCTCGATCCCGCGGTTCGCCACGACGACCTTCCGGCAGTCCTGGGCCCGCGGCGCCGGACTGCACCACGGCCCCGACCTCGTCGGCGAGCCGCACAGCGCCGGCGCGGTCGGCCGGTCGGACGTCTCGCGCCGCGTCGTCCTGTGGACGGACTCCTTCAGCGACGCCTTCGACCCCGAGGTCCCCGCCGCCATGATCGCCGTGCTCCAGGACGCCGGCTTCGAGGTGATCGTCCCCGAGGAGGACGCCTGCTGCGGTCTGACCTGGATCAGCACCGGTCAGCTCGACGGCGCCAGGGCCCGGCTGACGGACCTGCTCGGCGTGCTCGGCCCCTTCGCGACGAACGGCATCCCGATCGTCGGCATCGAGCCCTCCTGCACCGCTGTGCTGCGCTCCGACCTGCTCGACCTCCTCCCGGACGACCCGCGCTCGGCCGTCGTCGCGCAGGCGACGATGACCCTCGCCGAGCTGCTCGCCGCCGACGGTCCCCATGTGCCGCACGACTGGGCCCCGCCGAGCCTGGAGGGCGTGCAGGTGCTCGCCCAGCCGCACTGCCACCAGCACGCCGTGATGGGCTACGAGGCGGACCTGGCCCTGCTCGCCCGCGCGGGCGCCGAGGTGACGACGATCGCCGGCTGCTGCGGCCTCGCCGGGAACTTCGGCATGGAGAAGGGCCACTACGACGTCTCGGTCGCCGTCGCGGAGAACGGGCTCCTGCCCGCCTTGCGCGCCGCCCCCGAGGGCACCGTCCTGCTGGCCGACGGCTTCTCCTGCCGGACCCAGGCCGAGCAGCTCGCCGCCGCGCCGGGGACGCACCTGGCTCAGCTGCTCGCTGCGAGGATCACCGCGCCCGGCCCGCGTCGCTGATCGCGGCGCCCTCGCCCGCCGTCATCCGGGGCAGCGCGCCGACCAGCACCGACACCCGCAAGAACACCCAAACGGTGCATGACGGACAGCCTGCCGACCACCTATTCTCGGAGACACCCCCGAGACCTTGGATGTGCCAGCCATGCCGATGTTCCAGGTCGACAACGGCCGAGCCGTCGTCGTCCAGCCGGTGCGGCCTGCGGCCTTCACCTTCGGGCAGGCCTCCAGGGCCCTGACGGCCGACCTCGCGGCACTCCTCGGCGAGCAGCTCCTTCCGGTGCGGGTGCGATCAGGCGCCGAGGACCGCCCCTACCTGCTCGCGGTCGACGCCGGGGGTCACCCCGTGGTGGTGGAGGTCACCGCCCTGCTCGACGACGACGCCGTCGTGCGTGCGCTGCGGTACACCGGTCAGGTCGCACAGATGAGCCTGCTCGAGATCGGCGCGCTGCACCCCTCGGGGCGTGAGCGTTTCACGCGGGACCTGGCGCTCTTCCGGGAGTCCGTCCCGGTGAGCAACCTCGGCGTCTCGGCCTCAGGGGTCCGCCTGCTGCTGGTCTGCGCGGAGGTCGCCGAGGGGATGGCCGACGTCGTCGAGGCCCTGACCCAGCCGGGCCGCGGGGTCGACGTGCTCCAGGTCGGCATGCTCGAGTCGGGAGACGGCCCCCCGCTGCTCGACGTCTCACCTGTCCGTCGTCAGGCCCCGGCCCAGTCCCACGGACCCACCCAGGCTCCGGCTCCGGCGCCGGGCCCGCCGCCGGCCCCGGCTGCTCCGGTGCGCCCCGCTCCGGCAGCCGAGCCGGTCGAGTCCTCCGCCCCGACCAGGGCGCTTCCCGTCCTGACCCCCGAGGGCATCCCGACGCGCGTCTCGACCGGTGTCCGGATGCCGGCGCCTGCGGTCCCCGCGAGCAACGGGGCGCTCGTGCCGGAGGGCGCGGCGACGGGAATGGGCCACGTGGCCGTCGCGGCCCCGAGCCGCACCCCGGCCTACGGTCCCGATGCGCGCCTCGTCGCGCTGGCCGCCGCACGCGGCGGTGCCGTCGTGCTCGTGTGGTGGCGCCGGCGCCGGGACGTGGTGCACGAGGCGATGCTGCACGCCGACGGCAGCATCGAGCTCGCGGACGGCACCCGTGTGATGGACCCGTCTGCGGCCGCGGAGATCGCCTCGGGCTCGCATGCGCCGATCGACGGCTGGCAGGTCTGGCGGATCGGCGATCGTGAGGGGCTGTCGCTGTCCGACGCCGTCGGGCCCTCGGGCTGGTCCTGAGCGACCTGTTCCGCGGCGGGCTCAGCCCCAGCCGTACGCCGAGGCCCAGCGGCTGACCTCGCCGTAGAAGCGTTCGCGTGCGGGCGCAGCGGAGAGCGTCAGGTCGTGCAGCCCGCCGGAGATGCGCACCACGGTCACGACCGATCCGAGGAGCACGGCGCGCCGGGCGATGAGGTCGACGTCGAGCACGGTGTCGGCGGTGCGCATCTCCTCACGCCAGCGCGGCTGCATGACGGAGACCCCGGAGGCGGCCATCAGCACGGGGATGTCGAGCGCCAGCCCGCGCGCCACCCGCGCATGGCCGGCGAGGATCGCCTGGAGCCAGCCGGCCCGGACGGGGAAGAAGGGGTTGGGGCGCCAGCGCTCGTCGTACTCCCACTCGCCGCCGTTGCGGGCGAGGACGGTGCGGGCGTAGTGCCCGGGGTCGATGTTCGGCAGCGGGCTCTTCGGCTGCGTCCGCGCGAGGCCGGCGACGACGGGGGTCGTGAGCGTCCGCGCGAAGCTCGCCCCGGCGAGCTCCAGCCACGGGCTGTTGAGCACGAGCGCTGCCACGTCCCCGCGGCGCCTCGAGGCCCACAGCGGAGCGATCAGCCCACCCGTCGAGTGACCCATGACCATGAGGCGCATGCGCTGACCCAGCTCCGTGCGGATCAGCCGGACGGCGTCGTCGAGCTCCTCGTCGTAGTCGTCGAGGTCGTCGATGTAGTTCGGCGTCTGGTGGGCGCGCAGGCTCCGGCCGTACTTGCGCAGGTCGAGCGCGTAGAACGCCGCTCCCTGGCTGTGCCAGTACTCGGCGAGCCCACGCTGGAAGAAGTAGTCGTTCCAGCCGTGCAGGTACAGCACGGCGCGGGCCGGACGGACGGGCTCGGCGCTCGGCGGGCGGTACCGGACGAGCGTCGCGACGACCTCCCCCTCCTCGTCGGGGGTGAGCGCGAGCGTCCTCGCCTCGAACCCCTCGCCGAGGACGTCGGGCACCCAGCCCTCGGCGGGCTCGGGGGAGAGCCACCCCGGTGCCACCGGGTCGAGCGTGCTCACGGGCGGACGACGACCTTCCCGGTGTGCTCGCCCGAGGCGAGGCGCGCCACCGCCGCACGGGCGTCGGCGAGGGCGAAGGTCGAGTCGATCGTCGGGCGCAGCCCGCTCCTGGCGAGGAAGCGCAGGAGGGCGACGAGGTCCTCCTTGGTGCCCATCGTGGCGCCGAGCACGCGGAGCTCGGTGAAGAAGACGCGCGTGAGCTCGGCGCCGGGCTGGTCGCCGCTCGTCGCCCCCGCCGTGACGATCACCCCGCCGCGTCGCAGCGACCTCACCGAGTGCGACCAGGTCGCCGCGCCGACGGTCTCGATCACGGCGTCGACCCGGAACGGCAGCCGGCTGCCCGGCTCGACCGCAGCGACGGCTCCCGCGGCGAGCGCGTGCTCGCGCTTGGCGGCGGTGCGGCTGGTGGCGACGACCTCGAGACCGGCGGCGGCCCCCAGGGCGATCGCCGCGGAGGCGACCCCGCCGCCGGCGCCCTGGACGAGCACGCGGTCGCCGGGGCGAAGTGCCGCGCTGGTGAACAGCATGCGGTAGGCGGTCAGCCAGGCCGTCGGCAGGCAGGCCGCCTCCTCGAAGGAGAGCTCCGGCGGCTTGGGGACGAGGTTCCAGGCCGGGACGGCGACGCGCTCGGCGAGCGTCCCGGGGTAGCGCTCGGACAGGATCGACGGACCCTCCTCGGGGCCGACGCCGTGGCCCGTCGCGCCGACGACGGCGTGCACGACGACCTCGCGGCCCTCGGCGTCCACCCCGGCCGCGTCGCAGCCCAGGATCATCGGGAGTCGATCGGCGGGCAGCCCGACACCGCGCAGCGACCACAGGTCGTGGTGGTTGAGCGCAGCCGCTCGCACCTCGACGACCGTCCAGTCCGGCCGCCCGGCCGGGGGCGAGGCCTCGGGCATCTCGCCGACGCGGAGCGCGGCGATCGGGTCGGCGGGATCGATGGCGGCGGCGTAGGCGGCGAGCATGTCCCCAACCTACGACCCCCGCTCGCCCCGGACGCGTGACGGCGGTCCCCCTGCGGTCCCTCGACGCGTGCGGGGCCGTCAGAGCAGCGGCAGTCGCGAGCCGAGGTCGGGAAGCGAGTCGGAGGTCCACCTGGTCCGCAGGGCCGAGCTGACGGTCTCCATGCCGAAGGGCACCCGCCCGCTCGCCAGCCGGATCCAGGCGATCGGGTCGACGACCTCCAGGTCCCAGCCGCCGCGGTCGGTCAGCACCTCGAGCAGGGTCGCGGCGACGAGGTCGACGGCCTCCGGGTCGAGCGGGCTGCTCGTTGACCGGGGAAGGGAGCGCAGCAGGTCGTCCCCGTGCACGACGAGCTCGACGAGCCGGGACAGCAGCATCTCCGACAGCAGGATCGGCCCCCGCCTCGCCTGGACCACGACGTCGCCACCGGCGGACCGGAGCTCGGTGAGGTGAGCGAAGGCCGCCGCCGCCATCGAGTCGACCGCGCCGAGCGGGTCGAAGCGGATCTCCTCGGCGATGGCATGGCTCGTCGCGGCGACCTCCGATGCTCGCTCGGGGTAGGTCCCCAGGTACTCCCCGAGGGTCAGCGGCGTCAGCTCGGGTGCCGGCCGCGCGGCGGTCAACGCGTCCATCGCGCGGCCGAGGTGCGCCACGAGGTCCGCGACGGTCCACTGCGGCAGGACGCTGGGTTCGCGCCCGAAGGCCTCGTCGAGGTCGCCGACCCAGGAGCGCAGCAGCTCCCACTGGCGCCGCAGCGTCGTCTCGAGCCCGGTCAGGTCGTCGTCGCTCAGCCGTCCGCCCATCGGGCCATGCTAGGAGTCGAGGACCCCGCGCACGAGCGCACCGACCTGGTCGACCTCGATGAGGAAGCCGTCGTGCCCGTAGTCCGAGCGCACGGTCGCGAGCCGTGCACCGGGGATCGCCTCGGCGATCTGGGCCGACTCGGACGGCAGGTACAGGCGGTCGGTGTCGACGGCGACGACGAGCGCGCGGGCCGTGACGGCGGCCAGGGCGGCCTCGACGCCCCCGCGTCCTCGACCGAGGTCGTGCGAGAGGATCGCCTCGGTGAGCACGACGTAGGAACCCGGGTCGAATCGGCCGACGAGCTTCTCGGCGTGGTGGTCGAGGTAGGACTGCACGGCGAACCGGCCACCGCCGCCGAGCGGCTGCTCGTCGTCCTGGGCACGTCGGCCGAAGCGCACGTCCAGCTCGAGGGCGCTGCGGTACGTGGTGTGCGCGATCTGGCGCGCGACGCCGAGGCCGGCGACCGGCCCGCGACCGTCCGCGACGTCGTGATAGTCGCCACCGTGCCAGGCCGGGTCGGCCCGGACGGCGGCGAGCTGGGCGTGCGCCCAGGCGATCTGGTCGCCCGTGGACTGCGCCGTCGTCGCGACGGGCACCACGGTGCGGACGCGCTCCGGGGCCATGGCCGCCCACTCCAGGGCACGCATCCCGCCCATCGAGCCGCCGATCACGACGGCCCAGGCGTCGATCCCGAGCTGGTCGGCGAGGCTCGTCTCGGCCGTGACCTGGTCGCGGATCGTGACGAAGGGGAACCTGCTTCCCCAGGGGCGCCCGTCGGGGGCGGGCGAGGCCGGGCCCGTCGAGCCCTGACAGCCGCCCAGGACGTTGGGCGCCACGACGAAGTAGCGGTCGGTGTCGATCGGACGGCCCGGCCCGATGAGCGTGTCCCACCAGCCGGCGGTGACATGCCCCGGCCCGGCAGGGCCGCTCGCATGGGAGTCCCCGGTCAGCGCGTGCAGCACGAGGACGGCGTTGTCGCGGGCGGGGGAGAGCGTCCCCCAGGTCTCGTAGGCGAGGCGGACCTGCGGCAGGTGCCCGCCCGTCTCGAGGTCCATCGCCCCGACGTCGACGAACTGCCGTCGTCCGACGGTGTCCCCCTCCCGCCAGGCGGCACGGCGCGTCCCGGGCACCACGTGGAGCCCGGTCCGTGCGCCCGCCACCCGGCGGGAGGGGCCCGGCATCAGGCGCCCTTGGCGGCGCGGAAGCCCGCGTCCAGGTCGGCCAGGATGTCGACGATGTTCTCGATGCCGACGCTCAGGCGGACCAGTCCGGGCGTGACGCCGGACTTGAGCTGGTCCTCCGGGGTGAGCTGGCTGTGCGTCGTGGTGGCCGGGTGGATGACGAGCGAGCGCACGTCACCGATGTTGGCCACGTGCGAGTGCAGCTCGAGGCCGTCGACGAAGGCCTTGCCGGCGGCGAGGCCACCGGCGATCTCGAAGGCGACGATCGCGCCGGCACCGCGCGGGGCGTACTTCTTCGCGTTCGCGTTCCACGGGCTAGACGCGAGACCGGCGTAGTGCACGGTCGTGACGTCGTCACGGGCCTCGAGGTACTCCGCGACGGCCTGGGCGTTCGCGACGTGGCGCTCGATCCGCAGCGACAGCGTCTCCAGGCCCTGGGCGATGAGGAAGGCGTTGAACGGCGAGATCGCCGCGCCGAGGTCGCGAAGCAGCTGGACCCGGGCCTTGAGGATGTAGGAGAGGTTCGCCCCGAAGGCGCTGCCGACCCCGAGGTCCCGCGCGTAGACGAGGCCGCCGTAGGAGGGGTCGGGGGTGTTGTAGTTCGGGAAGCGCTCGGGGTACTGGGCGTAGTCGAAGGTCCCGCCGTCGACGATCACGCCGCCGATCGCGGTCCCGTGCCCGCCGAGGTACTTCGTCGCGGAGTGGATGACGACGTCGGCGCCGTGCTCGAAGGGCCGGACGAGGTAGGGCGTGGCGACCGTGTTGTCGACCAGCAGCGGCACGCCGACCTCGTGCGCGACGGCCGCGACGGCCTCGATGTCGAGCACGTCGGACTTCGGGTTGGGGATCGTCTCGCCGAAGAAGAGCTTGGTGTTCGGCTGGACGGCGTCGCGCCAGGCCTGCGGGTCGTGCGGGTCCGTCACGAAGCTCGTCGTGATGCCGAGCTTCGGCAGCGTGTGGTGCAGCAGGTTGTACGTGCCGCCGTACAGCGAGGGGCTGGCCACGACATGGTCGCCGGCCTCGGCGATGTTGAGGATCGCGAGCGTCTCCGCCGCCTGGCCGCTCGCGACGAGCAGCGCGCCCACGCCGCCCTCGAGCGAGGCGATGCGGTCCTCGACGGCGCTCTGCGTGGGGTTGCCGATGCGCGTGTAGATCGGGCCGAGGTCGCCCAGGGCGAACCGCGCGGCGGCCGTCTCGGCGTCGGGGAAGACGAAGGACGAGGTCTGGTAGATCGGGAGGGCGCGCGCGCCGGTGGCGGCGTCGGCCGTCTGGCCTGCGTGGATCTGTCGGGTCTCGAAGGACCAGCTCTGGTTGCTCATGGTGGGCTCCTGGGGTGTGGGGTGCGGGAGACCACGGGCAGCGTGCTGCACCCGGCCGGCCCGCGAGGGGTCGAGACAGGGGTGGCACGTCGGGATCGGGCCCAGCCGGGAGGGGCGCCGCAGCGCAGATGTCCTACCGGGATCCGGGCACGCCGAACGTGCGCTTCAGCGGCACATTCGGCGGGACATGTGCGGGACCCTACGCCCCGTCTCGACTCGCGGTGCAGTCCCGTCTCATCCAGTGGGACGGCCGTCTCGGGACATCCGGTTCAGGGCCTCCCTCGGGAACCTGACCCCGGATCGGCTGTCCGGGTGGGTCAAGGGGCAGCGGCGTGCTGCCGATGAACCGGGCAGGGGTCGTGCGGTACCTGTGGTGCTCCTGTTGTTCACGGTGTTCGTGTGACAGGTGTTCACAACGGCGTCCCGGGCCACTACGGTCGGGCGGGGGCCCTCGGGTCCCTGCGGACGAGCGCGGCCCGCAGACAGGTGGCCGGCAGGGATCGAGAAGTCGTGACGAAGGAGCGGACGTGAGACGAGCGATGCCGAGGGCGGCCGCCGCGGCCCTCGTCGTGCTGCTCGCCGGTGTCGGCTCCGCGTCGGTCTCCTCGGCCGATCCCGGCCCGAGCGCCGGCGACGTCGCCCAGGCCCAGGCGGCGGTGGCCACCGCCGCGACCGCCGTCGCGCAGATCGAGCTCGAGCTCGCCGTGCAGCAGGCGGAGCTCGACGCCTCGTGGACCGCCGTCGACGCCGCGGGCGAGGCCTACACGCAGGCGATGGTCGACCGGGACGCCGCCGTCGCCGCGAGAGCGCTCGCCGCCAGCCGGCTCGAGGCCGCCGCGGCCCAGCAGGAGGCGGCACGCGCCGACCTGGGTGCCATCGCTCTGGAGGCCTACCGCTCGGGTGCGTCGATGAACGGCGCCTCGGCCCTGCTGTCCGCCGACGGTCTCGACGACTACCTCGCGCGGTCGACGGCCCTCGACAAGCTCGGCCAGCGCGCCGAGTCGGCGGTCCAGCGCTTCCAGGCGGCCACCGCCGTGGCGACGACGCTCGGCGACCGATCCGCCGCCGCGGCCAACGAGGCCGAGACCGCTGCCACCCGCGCCCAGGAGGCTCTCGACGCGGCCGCCGCCGCGCAGTCGGCGGCCGAGGCCAAGGTCGCCGAGGTCGGGGCCCGACGGACCGACCTCATCGCCGAGCTCGCCGAGCGTCGCAACACCTCGGTCGAGGTGGAGCGGGCCCGCCAGGAGTCGCTCGACGCCGAGCGCGCGGCACGGGCCGATGCCGCGGCACGGGCGGCCCACGCCACGACGCCGCCGGTCAGCGTCGTCCCGGTCTCGAACCCGGTGCCGAGCCCCTCGGTGCCGACGGCCTCCCCCGCACCCTCGGCGACCGCTGCGCCCACCTCCTCGGCGACGCCGACCCCGAGCCGTCCCGACCCGACCCCGACGCCGTCCGCGACCCCGACCCCGAGCACCCCGTCGACCGGCGCGTACGGACTCGGCACGGGCTCTCAGCGCGGTTCGGCCGCCCAGGGCCAGGCCGCCGTCGACTGGGCCGTGGCGCAAGCGGGCAAGCCCTACGAGTGGGGGGCCTCCGGGGCCGACTCCTTCGACTGCTCTGGGCTCACGAGCCAGGCCTGGCTCGCGGCCGGCCTGAGCATCAGCCGCACCTCACGCGACCAGTACCGGCAGGTCCTGAAGATCACCTACGACTCGATGCGGCCCGGTGACCTGATCTTCTGGGGGAGCGACACCTCGGACCCGTCGAGCATCACGCATGTGGCGATGTTCATCGGCGGCAACCAGATGGTCGAGGCGCCCCGGCCGGGCGTGGCCCTGCGGGTCACCTCGATCCGCTGGGCCGGGACGATGTCCTACGCAGGGCGACCCTGACCATCAGGTCGCTCCACCCCTGAGCGTCAGGCCGCGCCGTCGGTGACGGAGTGGCGGAGCCGCCCGGGCCGGCGCCAGCGCGCGCTCGACTCGACGACGTAGCCGTGGCGGGGGATGTCCGTCTGGCCCACGTCGACGACCTCGACCTCGACGAGCTCGCCGCGCAGCGGGGCGTCGTCGAAGGAGAGCATCTGACCGGCGAGCGGTCCGTCGATGAGCAGGAACTCGGGCATGGTCCACCTCGGGGATCAGGTCGCCCGAGCTGTCGCCGACGGGCGGCCGGTCCCCTCGCATGACGAGACCGGTCCCATCAGGGTACGAGCGCCGGATGAACGGCAGGAGTCGGCCCGATGGCGAGGGGGTGACAGAGCCGTGGAGATCCCGGGGAGGGCGCTCAGTGGTTGTCGTAGTACCCGCGGTCGATGGCGCGCTGGCGCGAGTTCTGGATCTCGGCCTCGGCGGCTGCGCGATCCACCCAGTGGGCGCCCTCGACGGACTTGCCGGGCTCGAGGTCCTTGTAGACCTCGAAGAAGTGCTGGATCTCCAGGCGGTGGAACTCCGACACGTCGTCGATGTCCTGGCGCCACGAGGCGCGCTGGTCGCCCGTCGGCACGCAGAGCACCTTGTCGTCGCCGCCGGCCTCGTCGCGCATGCGGAACATGCCGAGCGCGCGGCAGCGGATCAGGCAGCCCGGGAACGTCGGCTCCTCGAGCAGCACGAGCGCGTCGAGCGGATCGCCGTCCTCGCCGAGCGTCCCGTCGATGAAGCCGTAGTCGTCGGGGTAGCGCGTGGAGGTGAAGAGCATGCGGTCCAGGCGGATGCGCCCGGTCGCGTGATCGACCTCGTACTTGTTGCGCTGCCCCTTGGGGATCTCGATCGTGACGTCGAACTCCACGGTTCTCCCTCGCCCGTCAGCGCGCCGCGGCGGCGTGCCGTGCTGTGGTGTGCTGTGTCCTAGTGTGACGCACCGGCGACGATCTCGGCGCCTCGCGTCCCATCCGGTGGGCCGGGACGGCTCGCGGAAGGGCCCTCGTCGGCGATCGGGAACGGGAGGTGGGCATGGCAAGGAAGGCTGCGGTGACCGCCGGACTCGTCTCGTTCCTGCTGCTCGCGGGCGCGGGCTACGGAGCCGCCGACGCCTACGACCTCGTGCCCGGAGTGCTCACGACGGCCCCCGTCCCCGCCCCGGCCGCGCCGTTCCCGACGGCCCCTGGCGCGTCCTCGGCCCCCGTCGTCCTCGAGGTCCCTCCCGACCTCGACCCGAACGCCCCCAGCCCCGACGCCGCGACGGTCCAGGGCTGGGCGGAGGCGCTCGCCGCCGATGCGCGCATGGGCGGCTCGACCGGTGTCCAGGTGACGGATGTGCTGTCCGGGACGGTGCTCGCGGAGGTCTCCGCCTCGACCCCCCGCACGCCGGCGTCGACGACGAAGCTGCTCACCGCGGCCGCGGCACTCACCGTTCTCGGTGGCGCGACGACCTTCCCGACGACGATCGTCCAGCCGGCCCCTGGCCGGATCGTCCTCGTGGGCGGGGGCGACGCCCTGCTCGCCGCCGGTGCGGGCGACCCCTCGGCGACCGTCGGCCACGCCGGGCTCGCCGACCTCGCGGCGAAGGCAGCCCGGACGCTGCGCCTGGCCGGGACGACGACCGTCACGCTCGCCGTCGACGACACCCTGTTCAGCGGGCCGCTGATGAGCCCGGACTGGAAGGCCTCGGACATCGCGGCCGGCTACGTCGCCGGGGTCGCCTCGGTGGAGGTCGACGTCGCCAAGACCGAGCCGGACGAGGAGTACCCGCCACGCTCGCCCGACCCGGCGATGGCCGCCGCGGCCCAGCTCGCCGTCGCGCTCGCGGCGGAGGGCATCACCGTCGACGGTGCACCGACGAGAGAGGCCGCCCCCGCCGGGGCGATCGAGCTCGCCCGTGTCACCTCGGCGCCCGTCGCCGATGTGGTGGGCCACATGCTCCGGGTCTCCGACAACACCCTCGCCGAGGTGCTCGGCAGGATGGTCGCCGTCTCCAAGGGGCTTCCCGGCAGCTTCGACGGAGCCACCATGGCCGTCACGCAGGCCGTCGGGCGGCTCGTCGACGTCGGCAGCGTGACGCTGCGCGACTGCAGCGGGCTGTCCGCGTTCACCCGGATCCCGGCGGCGACGCTCGTCGACCTCCTGAGTGCGGCGACCCAGGTGCCCGCCCTGCGCACGCTCGCTCTCGACCTCCCGGTCGCCGGGTGGACCGGGACCCTGGCGGACAGGTCGCTCTCGGCTGCCGCGCAGGGCCTCGTCCGCGCCAAGACGGGCTCGCTCCCCGGGGTGACCTCGCTCGCCGGGACGGTGCAGACCGTCGACGGGCGCTTCCTCGCCTTCGCCGTCGTCGCCGACGCGACCCCGGCAGGCGGCCAGTCCTCGCCGCGTGCCGCGATCGACGCCTTCGTCGGGCGGGTCGCCGGCTGCGGGTGCAGCCCATGAGCTCGACGGTCGACACCGACCGGGTAGCCCGGTGGGCCGGCCGCGTCGCGGCTCCAGGCCCGAAGGTCGAGCGTGCCGAGCTGCTGCGCCTCGTCTCGGGGCTGCATGCGGCGGCCGAGCAGGCGTTCCCCGTCGCGCGGGCGGCCGGCGCCTTCGGCGACGCGCTGCCGGCGGACGTCGCGCGGCCGGCGGTGCTCGTCGTCGACCGGCCGGGCTGGGCCCGGGTCGCGGCGGGATCCCTCTCCGCGCTGATGGCGGGCCCGGAGGAGGGTGACGAACCCGGGCGTGGCTCGGGACTCAGGGGCTGGCCCGCGACCGCCCAGATCGCTGGACTGATCTCCGTCCTGTCCACGCGCGTGCTCGGGCAGTTCGACCCCTACGGCTCGGACGACGAGGGCGGCCGGCTCGCGCTGGTCGCGCCGAACATCCTGCAGATCGGCACGGCGATGGGAGCCGAGCCGGCCGACTTCCGGCTGTGGATCTGCGTGCACGAGCAGACCCATGCGCTCCAGTTCGCCGCGGCACCATGGCTCGCCGGGCACATCGCCGGCGAGCTCGCCGCGCTGCAGTCCGATCTCGACGAGGCGAACGAGCTCGTCGCGCTGAGGGACGCCGTCCTGGCGCGCCGGCGCCGCGGTGCCGCGCCCGCTCCCGATCTCGGGCTCGGCCCGCTCGGGTCCCTCCTTCCCGCCGAGCAGCAGCTCAGGGCCGCGCACCTGGTCGCGACGATGTCCCTGCTCGAGGGGCATGCCGACGTGACGATGGACGAGATCCCGCCGGGACTGGTGCCGAGCAGGCGGAGGCTGCGGGAGAAGATGTCGGCCCGTCGGCTCACGGGCCAGGGCACCCTCCTGCGGCGCGTGCTCGGCATCGACGCGAAGCTCGACCAGTACCGCCGGGGAGCCGACTTCGTCCGTACCGTGCGGCGCGCCGGTCCGCATGCCCTCGACCCCGTGTGGACGGATCCCTCCGCGTTGCCGAGCCCTGAGGAGATCGAGGCGCCCGAGCAGTGGCTCGCCCGGACGCGTTCCCCGTGAGCGGACCGCACCCGGCGCTCGCCCGGGTCCGCTCCGCCGTGCGGGCCGACCTCGACGCTCTCGGTCGGCGCCGGCACCGGCACGGCGTCGGGCCCGCTCGTGCTCGTGGCCTGCTCCGGCGGGCCGGACTCGCTCGCGCTCGCCGCGGCTCTGGCCTTCGTCGCAGCACGGTCCGGCTACCGCGCGGGCGCCGTCCTGGTGGACCACGGTCTCCAGGAGGGCAGCGAGGTGGTCGCCGAACGGGCCGCCGGGCAGTGCCGCGCGCTGGGGCTCGACCCGGTCGAGGTCGTGGCCGTCCGCGTCGGGACGCTCGGCGGGCCGGAGGCCGCGGCGCGCACGGCCCGCTACGCGGCGCTCGAGGACGCGGCCGCACGGCTCGGTGCGGTCGCCGTCCTGCTCGGGCACACGCTCGACGACCAGGCCGAGACCGTCCTGCTCGCCCTGGCGCGCGGCTCGGGCTCGCGCTCGCTGTCCGGGATGCCGCCCGTGCGCGGGCTGCTGCGTCGGCCCCTGCTCGAGCTGCCGCGCGCGCTCGTGCACGAGGCCTGTGCCGCGGCGGGGCTCACCGCCTGGCAGGACCCGACGAACCTCACGGGCCCGAACCTGCGCGCGCAGCTCCGCAACCGGGTCGTGCCGGTGCTCACCGAGGTGCTGGGTGACGCCGTGCCCGCTGCCCTCGCGCGCACGGCGTCCCTGCTGCGCGAGGACGGCGCCGTGCTCGACGCGCTCGCGGCCGAGCTGCTCGACGCGGCGCGCGCGGCGGGGGCCGACGCCCTCGCCGCCGAGGCGGCACCGCCGGCCGACGGGCCCGACGGACCCGGCGAGCTCGACGTCCCGACGCTCGCCGCCGCGCCGACGGCCCTGCGTCGCCGCGCGCTGCGCGAGGCGCTGCTGGGCTGGGGATGCCCTCCCGGCTCCCTCGCGGCGAGCCATGTCCTCGCGGTCGACGCGCTCCTGACCGCGTGGACGGGCCAGGGTCCGGTGCACGTCCCGGGCGTCGCGGTGGTGCGGCGGTATGGCAGGCTGACCCCCGAGATTCCGAGCTAGGGAGCATCACGGTGGACGCAGCGGACATGGGCGACGACCTCGAGCGAGTCCTCCTCACCGAGGCGCAGCTCCAAGGGCGGCTCGACGAGCTCGCGGCGCAGATCGACGCCGACTACGCGGGCCGCGAGGTCCTGCTCGTCGGGGTCCTCAAGGGCGCCGTCATGGTGATGGCCGACCTCGCGCGTCGGCTGCGCTCCTCGGTGCAGATGGACTGGATGGCGGTCTCGTCCTACGGCGCGGGGACGACGTCCTCCGGGGTCGTGCGGATCCTCAAGGACCTGGACACCGACCTCACCGGGCGCCATGTGCTCATCGTCGAGGACATCGTCGACTCGGGCCTCACGCTCTCCTGGCTGCTGTCGAACCTGCGCAGCCGCGGGCCGGCCACCGTCGAGGTCGCAGCGATGCTCCGCAAGCCCGAGGCGGCCAAGGTCGAGGTCGACGTGCGCTACGTCGGTTTCGACATCCCGACGGAGTTCGTCGTCGGCTACGGGCTCGACTACGCCGAGCGCTACCGCAACCTGCCCTTCGTCGGCACGCTCGCCCCGCACGTCTACGCCGACTGAGCGCTCGCGGCGCCGGCGGGGGGCCGGGGATGCCGCCCTGGGCGAACAGGCGGGCCGCGCCCAGGGCCAGAAGGTAACCTGCAGGCCAGACCAGCCGTGCGAGCAGGAGGGACCGGGGCACGTGCCCCGCCGCCGATGAATCTCAAGCGCCTCACCAAGGGCCCCGTCATCTGGATCGCGATCGCGGTCCTCATCCTGGCCATCGCCGCGTCCTCCTTCGCCACCCAGACGGTCCAGCGGATCGACACCTCGGCAGGGCTCGCGCTGCTCAAGGGCGGGACGGTCGAGCAGGCGCTCATCACCGACGGGCAGCAGCGGGTCGACCTCACGCTGACGGAGAGCTACGTCGTCGGCGAGAAGGACTACGGCAAGAACGTCCAGTTCTACTACGTCGCTCCGCAGGGTGAGAGCGTCGTCGAGGCGATCGCCGCCGCCGACCCGAAGGGCGGCTTCAACTCGGTCAACCCGACCGACGAGCTGGTGGCAGTCGCTGCTCGGCTTCGTGCTGCCGTTCGTCATCATCCTCGGGCTGTTCTGGTTCCTCATGTCCCGCATGCAGGGCGGCGGCTCGCGCGTCATGCAGTTCGGCAAGTCACGAGCCAAGCTCGTGAGCAAGGAGACCCCGCAGGTCACCTTCGCCGACGTCGCGGGAGTCGACGAGGCCGTCGAGGAGCTCGAGGAGATCAAGGACTTCCTCGCCGACCCGGCCAAGTTCCAGGCCGTCGGCGCGAAGATCCCCAAGGGCGTGCTGCTCTACGGGCAGCCCGGTACCGGAAAGACGCTGCTCGCGCGGGCCGTCGCCGGCGAGGCCGGGGTGCCCTTCTACTCGATCTCCGGGTCGGACTTCGTCGAGATGTTCGTCGGCGTCGGCGCCTCGCGTGTGCGCGACCTGTTCGAGCAGGCCAAGGCGAACGCCCCGGCGATCATCTTCATCGACGAGATCGACGCCGTCGGACGCCACCGAGGTGCCGGCATGGGCGGCGGCCACGACGAGCGCGAGCAGACCCTCAACCAGATGCTCGTCGAGATGGACGGCTTCGACGTCAACGCGAACGTCATCCTCATCGCCGCCACCAACCGGCCCGACATCCTCGACCCCGCGCTGCTGCGCCCCGGCCGCTTCGACCGCCAGGTCTCCGTCGACGCCCCCGACCTGCGTGGACGCGAGCGCATCCTCCAGGTGCACGCCAAGGGCAAGCCGATGGCGACCGACGTCGACCTGCACGCGGTCGCCAAGCGCACCCCCGGCTTCACGGGCGCCGACCTGGCGAACGTGCTCAACGAGGCCGCGCTGCTCACCGCGCGCACGGCGGGGGTCGTGGTGGGCAACCACGAGCTCGACGAGGCGATCGACCGTGTCGTCGCCGGCCCGCAGAAGCGCACGCGGCTGATGAACGACAAGGAGCGGAAGATCACCGCGTACCACGAGGGCGGCCACGCCCTGGTGGCGGCGACGCTGCGGTACACCGACCCGGTGACCAAGGTGACGATCCTCCCGCGCGGCCGGGCGCTGGGCTACACGATGGTCATGCCGGCGGAGGACAGGTACTCCGTCACGCGCAACGAGCTCCTCGACCAGCTCGCCTACGCGATGGGTGGCCGTGTCGCGGAGGAGCTCGTCTTCCACGACCCGACGACGGGCGCCTCGAACGACATCGAGAAGGCGACCGCCACCGCGCGCAAGATGGTCACGCAGTACGGGATGAGCGACCGCGTCGGCGCCGTGAAGCTCGGCCAGGACAGCGGCGAGGTCTTCATGGGCCGCGACATGGGCCACGGGCGCGACTACTCCGAGCAGGTCGCGGCGGTCGTCGACGTCGAGGTCCGGCGGTTCATGGACTTCGCGCACGACGAGGCCTGGCAGATCCTCCAGGAGTACCGCCCCGTGCTCGACGAGCTCGTCACGCAGCTGCTCGAGCGCGAGACCCTCAACCAGGCCGAGCTCGCCGAGATCTTCGCTCCCGTCGTCAAGCGCGAGCCGCGTGAGGTCTGGCTCGCCCACCCCGAGCGTGGCGTCTCCGACGTGCCGCCCGTCCAGACGGCGGCGGAGCGGGCCGCGAGCAACGGCCATGCGAGCGTCCCGCAGGACGAGACCACCGGTGCGGCGCCGGCCGCGCCGGTCAGCGACCTGCCCGAGAACGGGGCAGCGGGAACGGGGAGCCCCTCATGACCGTCTGGCTGCCGGGTGAGCCCGAGCTCGAGCCGATCGCCGTCCTCCCGGACGCCACGGAGGACGGCCTCGCGGCGCTGCCCGCCGACGCCCCCGCCCGCCCGGCCTTCGACCACGCCCGGGCCGAGAACGCCGTCCGCGAGCTGCTGTACGCGATGGGCGAGGACCCGGACCGCGACGGCCTTCGTGAGACGCCCGGCCGCGTCGCCCGGGCCTATGCCGAGATGTTCGCCGGTCTGCACAGCGAGGCGCGCGACGTCCTGACCACGACCTTCGACCTCGGCCACGACGAGATGGTGCTGGTCAAGGACATCCCCGTGTACTCGACATGCGAGCACCACCTCGCGCCCTTCCACGGGGTCGCCCATGTCGGCTACATCCCCGGCAAGGACGGCCGGATCGCCGGCCTGTCGAAGCTCGCGCGGCTCGTCGACCTCTTCGCCCGCCGCCCCCAGGTCCAGGAGCGGCTCACCTCTCAGGTCGCCGACTCGATGTGCGAGATCCTCGGTGCCGCCGGGGTCATCGTCGTGGTCGAGTGCGAGCACCTGTGCATGTCGATGCGTGGCGTCAAGACGGCCGGTACCCGGACCGTCACCTCGGCCGTCCGCGGCCAGATGCGCAGCGGGCCGACCAGGGCCGAGGCGATGAGCCTCATCCTGGCCCGATAGTCGGGTCCCGTGGTTCCCGAGCCGCCCTACGCTGGGGCGGTGAGCCCCCGTCACCCGGCACCCCTGCCGACCCGCCTGACGGAGCTCGACCGCACCCTCGTCATGGGCGTCGTCAACGTGACCCCCGACTCCTTCAGCGACGGGGGGCGGTGGTTCGAGCCCTCGGCAGCGATCGAGCACGGCCTGCGGCTGCTCGCGGAGGGTGCCGACCTCCTCGACCTCGGGGGCGAGTCGACCCGGCCCGGTGCGGTGCGCGTCCCGCTCGCCGAGGAGCGTGAGCGGGTGCTCCCCGTCCTGCGCGCGCTCGTCGCGGCCGGTGCCGTGATCAGCATCGACACCTCGCGCTCCGAGCTCGCCGCCGAGGCCGTCCAGGAGGGTGCCGCGATCGTCAACGACGTGACCGGCGGGCTCGGCGACCCGCGGATGCACGCGACGGTGGCGCGCAGCGGAGCCGTCTACGTCGCGATGCACTGGCGCGGCCCCTCCGACGTCATGGACGAGCTCGCGCGGTACGACGACGTCGTGGCGCAGGTGCGTGCCGAGCTCCTCGATCGCGTGGCCCAGGCCCAGGCCGCGGGGCTGGCGCGCTCGGCGATCGTCCTCGACCCCGGTCTGGGCTTCGCGAAGCCCGGAGCCGACAACTGGCCGCTGCTCGCCCACCTCGACGCGCTCACCTCGCTCGGGCTCCCGGTGCTCGTCGGGGCCTCGCGCAAGAGGTTCCTCGGCCACCTGCTGGCCGGGCCCGACGCCGTCCCCGCACCGCCCGAGGCGCGGGACCACGCCACGGCGGCGGTGAGCGCGCTCGCCGCGGCGGCCGGGGCCTGGTGCGTCCGGGTGCACGACGTCCCGGCGACGGCCGACGCCGTCCGCGTGGCCCAGGCGTGGTCAGGGGCCCGCAGGCCCATGGCACCGACGACAGGAGACGACCGTGGCTGAGCTCATCGCCGACATGCCGGCGGGGGACAGGATCCGGCTGACCGGCGTCCGCGCGACGGGCTACCACGGGGTGTTCCCCGAGGAGCGGCGCGACGGCCAGGAGTTCGTGGCCGACGTCGTGCTGCACCTGGACACGCGGGAGGCGGCCGCGACCGACCGGCTGGACCGCACCGTCGACTACGGCGGGCTCGCGACGGGTGTCGCCCAGATCCTCTCGGGGGACCCGGCCGATCTCATCGAGACCGTCGCCGAGCGGATCGCCGCGCTCGCCCTCGCCGATCCGGCCGTCCACGCGGTCGACGTCGTCGTGCACAAGCCGGCCGCTCCGATCACGGTGCCCTTCGGCGACGTCACGGTCGAGGTGCACCGCAGCCGCAGCCGGCCCGCCGTCGTCCCGCCCCCCGGGCTCGCGCTCCCGGGGCTGTCCCCGCTCCCGCCCGCCCCGCCCGCCCACCGTGCCCCGCCGACGCCGCCGGCGCTCCCGGTGACGGCGCCTGGCGTTCCGGCGGGTCCGCCCGCCACCGCAGCCCTGCCGGTCCTCGCGCCCCCGGCACCCCCCGTCCCGTTCCCCGCCGTCGACGAGGGTCCGGTCGACCACCTCGACGAGCCGCCGACGGAGCCGGTGGACGTCGTCCTTGCCCTCGGCTCGAACCTCGGCTCGAGCCAGGAGATCCTCCGGCACGCGATCGCGGCCCTGGCCGAGGTCGACGGGCTGCGGGTGACCCGCATCGCCCCGCTCGCGCGGACGGGGGCCGTGGGAGGGCCGGACCAGCCCGACTTCCTCAACACGGTCGTCCAGGCCACCTGCATGCTCAGCCCGCGCGCCCTGCTGCGCGTCTGCCAGCAGATCGAGCAGGAGAACGGGCGCCTGCGCGAGGAGCACTGGGGACCGCGCACGCTCGACATCGACGTCATCGTGTACGGCACGGTCCTGGCGGTGACGGACGACCTCGAGCTCCCGCACCCGCGGGCGCACTCGCGCGCCTTCGTCCTCGAGCCCTGGGCGCAGATCGACCCCGACGCCGTGCTGCCCGGCCTCGGGGGCGGGCCCGTCGCCCTCCTGGCGACGACGGCGCCGGACCGTGACGGCATCCGGTGGCTCGCCCTCGACTGGTGGACGCGTCCGGAGACCTCGTGATGCGGACGACCCCGTGGCCGTGGCTCCTGCTGGTCGCCACGCTCAGCGCCGGGCTCGGCTACGGGGTGCTCCGGCTGCTCGAGGGGCGCGGGGCGACGGTGCTCCCGCCCTCGGCGCTGTCCTGGCTCGTCCTCCTGGCGATCGCCCTCGGCGTCGGTGCCGCCGGCTGGAACGTGCGTCAGTTCACGCGGGGCAAGAGACCGGGGCTCGACCCGATCCTCGCCGCCCGCACCGTCGTGCTGGCGACGGCGGCCGCCTACACCGGGGCCCTGCTCAGCGGCTGGTACGCCGGGCACATCCTGCTCGTCCTGGGCGACCTCGCCTTCGCGGGGCGGCGTGCCGTCGCCGTCGCCGCGGCGATCGCGCTGCTCGCCTCGGTCGCGCTCGCCGTGACGGGCCTCGTCGTCGAGCGCTGGTGCCGGGTCCCCCCGCCGGAGGACGGCGAGCCCGGGCTCGCCCTCGGCCCCGCCGGGCTCGGCCGGTTCACCGGCCTGACCGGGCAGGCGCAGGAGCGATGCACCCGGTGGGGTCAGCGGTGGGAGGATGTCGGCCATGACCGAGAGCACCCCGGAGCCGAGCCCGTTCGACCCGATCGGCGTCCGATGGGAGCCGGTCTCGCCGCGACTGACGACGGTCCGCCTGGCGACCGTCGCGATGGTGCTCGTCCTGCCGCTCGCCGGCGGGGTGCTCGCGGCGGTCCTCAGCGGGCTCGCCGCGCTGTGGGCGGTCCCCGGAGCCCTCGCGCTCGTGGGCCTGTGGCTCGCGCTCCTCATCCCGCGCCAGGTGCGCGCGATCGGCTACGCGGAGCGTGACGACGACCTGCTCGTGCGCCGCGGGGTGATGATGCGCAACCTCGTCGTGGTGCCCTACGGGCGGCTGCAGTTCGTCGACGTCCACGCCGGCCCGCTCGACCGCCTCGCCGGGGTGGCCCGCGTGCAGCTGCACACGGCGTCGGCGAGCAGCGACGCGGCCATCCCCGGGCTGCGGCCCGCCGAGGCCTCGCTGCTCAGGGACCGGCTCGCCGCGCGCGGCGAGGCCCGGCTGGCGGGTCTGTGAACTCCGAGCTCACCTGGTTGCGGGTCCACCCGATCACCCCGGCGATCAAGGGCTGGAAGGTCATCGCCGTCCTGCTCGCGATCCTCGTCCAGCAGGTCGGCGTCAACGTCTCCTCCTACGAGGAGCTCTCGCGCGATGTCGGGGCGGGTCCCGTCGCGGGGATCCTCGTAGGCGCCGTCCTGCTCGGTTTCGGCTACGCCCTCGTCGCCTGGCGGATGACCCGCTACGCCATCGACCGCGACACCGTCTACCTCGAGTCGGGGATCCTCTTCCGGCGGCAGCGCTCGGCGCGGCTCGACCGCGTGCAGGGCATCGACCTGGTCCAGCCGCTCCTCGCGCGGCTCACGGGACTCGCCGAGCTGAAGTTCGAGGTCGCCGGTGGCGCCAACTCCTCGGTCAGCCTCGCGTACCTGCGCGAGCCCGATGCCGTCCAGCTGCGCAGCACCCTGCTCGCGCGCGCGGCCGGGCTCGAGTCCGAGGGCGACGAGCCTGCTGCCCCGGCGCCGGAACGCGAGATCCTCTCGGTGCAGACGGGCATCCTCGTCGGGTCGCTGCTGCGCTCGAGCGTCGTGGTGAGCGTCGTGCTGGCCGTCGTCGTCATCGTCGTCGCCGGTGTCGTCGCGCGTCAGCCCGGGCTCGTCCTCAGCCTCGCCATCGGGTTCTTCCCCCTCGCGGGGTACGTCTGGCAGCGGTTCAGCACCGAGTTCGGCTTCCGGGTGGCTCAGTCGCCCGACGGCATCCGGTTGCGGCACGGGCTGCTGGAGTCACGCGCGCAGACGGTGCCGCCCGGCCGGGTCCAGGCGGTCCGGCTCGTCCAGCCCCTGCTGTGGCGCGGGCGTGACTGGTGGCGCGTCGAGATGAACATCGCGGGCTACGTCCAGGAGGAGAACAAGGCATCCGAGACGGTCCTGCTGCCCGTCGGCACCCGGACGGAGGCGCTGCTCGCCCTGTGGCTCGTCCTTCCCGACCTCGGCGCGAACGACCCGCGCGGTGTGCTCGACGAGGCCCTCTCCGGCTCGGACCGCGCCCACGGCTTCGTCACGAGCCCCGCGCGTGCCCGCTGGCTCGACCCGATCTCCTGGCGGCGCAACGGCTACGTCCTGACCGACCGCGCCGTCCTGGTGCGGCGCGGTCGGCTCAACCGGCGGGTCGACGTCGTGCCGCACGAGCGGACGCAGTCGCTCGGCCTGCACCAGGGGCCGCTCCAGCGCAGGTTCCGCCTCGCGACGGTCACGCTGCACTCGACGCCGGGTCCCGTCCGGCCGATCGTGGAGCACCTCGGTGCCGGCGCGGCCGGGGCCCTGCTGGACGCGCAGTCCGTCCGTGCCCGGCGTGCGCGCGCCCAGGCAGGGCCCGAGCAGTGGATGCGTCGCGGCAGCGCCCCCGCGGGCGCTCCCGGCTCCCCGGAGCAGGCGACCCCTCCCTCGGCCGTCCTGCCGCCGCCCCCGCCGCCGCTCGCCTTCCAGCCCCCGGCCCCGCCCGCTCCCTCGACCCCGCCTCCCGCGGCGCCCCCGCCGCCCCCCGCCGGCTGGGGAGAGGAATGACCGCGCCCGACGCCCGTTCGGGCCGGCTCGGCGTCGGCATCGTCGGCGCGGGACGGGTCGGAGCCGTCCTCGGCAGCGCCCTGCGCGCCGCCGGTCACGCCGTCGTCGGGGCGAGCGGGATCTCCGCAGGCAGCCGCGAGCGCATCGAGACGATGCTCCCGGGGGTTCCCGTGCTCGAGGTCCCGCAGGTCGTCGAGCGTGCCGAGCTCGTCCTGCTCACGGTCCCCGACGACGCCCTGCCGGGGCTCGTCGAGGGCCTCGCCGCCCTCGGTGCCTGGCAACCGGGTCAGATCGTCGTGCACGTCTCCGGGGCCTCGGGCACCTCCGTGCTCGCCCCCGCGCGCGCCGCCGGGGCGATCCCGCTCGCGATCCATCCCGCGATGACCTTCACCGGTACCTCGCTCGACCTCGCCCGCATCGTCGGGGCGACGTTCGCCGTCACCGGCCCCGGTCCGGTGCTGCCCATCGGCCAGGCGCTCGTCGTGGAGATCGGCGGCGAGCCCGTCGTCGTCGCCGAGGAGGCCCGCGGGCTGTACCACGCGGCCCTCGCCCATGGCGCGAACCACCTCGTCGTCCTCGTCGCCCAGGCCGCGCAGGCCCTGCTCGCGGCCGGTGTCGAGGCCCCGGACCGGCTGCTCGGCCCGCTGCTCGGCGCCGCTCTCGACGGAGCGGTGCGCAGCGCCGGCGCCGACGCCTCGGGGGTGTCCTCGCTGACCGGCCCCGTGGTGCGCGGGGACGTCGGGACCGTCTCGGCGCACCTGACGGAGCTCGCCAGGCTCGCGGGACGAGACGCGGGCACGACCGACCTCCCGCCGACGTACCGTGCCCTCGCCCGCGCGACCACGGCCAGGGCGCTGCGCGGTGGACGCCTCACCCAGGAGCAGGCCCAGCGCCTCCTCGACGTGCTCACCTCGGAGGACCCCGCATGACCACCGTCGTGTCGACCCGCGCGGAGCTCGCCGCCGCGCTCGCCGACCCCCCGCCCGGGCGCCGTCGTGCCGTCGTGATGACGATGGGTGCGCTGCACGCCGGCCATCTCTCGCTCGTGCGCGCGGCGAGCGAGCTCGCCGACGAGGTGGTGGTGACGATCTTCGTCAACCCGCTCCAGTTCGGGCCGGGCGAGGACCTCGAGCGCTACCCGCGGGACCTCGACGGCGACGTCGCCCTGCTCACCTCGGCCGGGGCGGACCTCGTCTTCGCCCCGGAGGTCAGCCAGATGTACGACGGCGACCCGGTCGTGACGGTGCGCGCCGGTCGGATCGGGGAGATCCTCGAGGGCGTCACGCGACCGGGGCACCTCGACGGCGTCCTGACGGTCGTGCTCAAGCTGATCCACCTCACGGCTCCCGATGTCGCGGTCTTCGGCCAGAAGGACGCGCAGCAGCTCATGGCGGTGCGCCGGATGGTCGCGGACCTGGACGTGCCCGTCCGCGTCGTCGGGGCGCCGATCGTCCGCGACGCCGACGGGCTCGCGCTGTCCTCGCGCAACGCCTACCTGAGCGAGGCCGAGCGGACGGTGGCCCTCGCGCTGCCCAGGGCCCTCCATGCGGCCGAGCAGGCCGCAGCCGAGGGGAGCGCCGCGGCGCAGGTGCTGGCCACGGCCGCAGCACTGCTCGACGCGACGGACGGCCTCGAGGTCGACTACGTCGCGCTGGTGGACCCGGACTCGGCTCAGGACGTCGACCCCGGGCACCGGGGCCCCGCCCTTCTCGCCCTCGCCGCTCGGGTCGGAGCGACGCGACTGATCGACAACACGGTGCTCGACCTCGCACCCCAGGAGACGTGATGAGCCAGGGACCCCGGATGCGCACGATGATGACGGGAAAGATCCACCGCGCGACGGTCACCGCCGCCGATCTCGACTACGTCGGGTCGATCACCCTCGACAGCGATCTCCTCGAGGCCGCCGACATCCTGCCGGGCGAGCGCGTCGACGTCGTCGACGTGACGAACGGCGCACGCCTGACGACGTACGCGATCGCCGGCGAGGCGGGCTCGGGCATCGTCTGCGTCAACGGGGCGGCCGCCCACCTCGTCGGCCCGCAGGACGTCGTCATCGTGATCGCCTACGGCCTGCTGACCGACGCCGAGGCGCGCAGCTATGCGCCCCATGTCGTGCACGTCGACGGCGAGAACCGGATCCTGCACCGCGGCTCGGACCCGGGCATGGCCCAGCCCGGCCTGCGGAGCGCCGCGCTGCCGTGGGGGGCCGGACGATGAGGCTCGCGGCACGACTGGCCGGGCCGACCCCTGGCTGGACCGTCCAGGCCGATGCGATCGTCGTCGGCTCGGGGATCGCCGGGCTCGACGGCGGCGCTGCGCCTGCGCACCCGGGTGCCGAAGGTGCTGCTCGTCACCAAGGGCGTGCTCGCCTCCGGCTCGACCGTCTGGGCCCAGGGCGGGATCGCCGCGGCCCTCGACCCGGCGGACAGCCCGCAGGCGCACCTGAGCGACACGCTCGTCGCCGGGGCCGGGATCTGCGACCCCGTCGCGGTCGAGGTCCTGGTCACCGAGGGCCCGGACCGGGTGCGCGAGCTGATGGCTCTCGGCGCGCGCTTCGACACCGAGGCCGACGGCGGCATCTCGCTCACGCGCGAGGGTGGGCACCACGCCGACCGCATCGTGCACGCCGGCGGCGACGCGACGGGTGCGGAGATCTCGCGGGCGCTCGTCGCCCAGCTCGAGGCCGTGCGCAACGACCCCGGCATCGAGGTCCTCGAGCACGCCCTGGTCCTGGACCTGCTGACCGCGGCCCCGGGACCGGACGGACGCCCCGGCGCCGTCTGCGGGGTCACGCTGCACGTCATCGGCGAGGGCAGCCGCGACGGGGTCGGCGCGGCCCTCGCCAAGGCCGTCGTCCTGGCGACCGGCGGCATCGGCCAGGTCTACCCCTCCTCGACGAACCCGGTGCAGGCCACGGGGGACGGCCTCGCGGCCGCCCTGCGCGCCGGTGCCGCCGTCGCCGACGTGGAGTTCGTGCAGTTCCACCCGACGGTGCTGTGGCTCGGTGCGGGCGCGCGCGGCCAGCTCACGCTCGTCTCCGAGGCCGTGCGGGGCGAGGGCGCGCTGCTGCTCGACACCGACGGCCTGCGCTTCATGCCGCAGGTGCACCCGATGGCCGAGCTCGCCCCGCGCGACGTCGTCGCCCATGCGATCGTGCGGCGGATGGCCGAGACGGGCTCCGACCACGTGTACCTCGACGCGCGGCACCTCGGCGCCGACTTCCTGCGCGCGCGTTTCCCCACGATCCACGAGCGGCTGCTCGCGGAGGGGATCGACCTGACGACGGACCTGGTCCCCGTCGCCCCTGCCCAGCACTACCACTCGGGCGGGGTGGTGACCGACCTGCGCGGCCGGTCCTCCGTCGAGGGGCTCTACGCGGCGGGCGAGGCCGCGTGCACCGGGGTGCACGGGGCGAACCGGCTGGCCTCGAACTCGCTGCTCGAGGGTCTGGTCTTCGCGCATCGCGCAGCCGAGGACGTCGCGGCGCAGGTCGCCGACGGGACGCTCACCCAGCGGGACCCCGTCGAGCGTCCCGGCCAGGCCGCGCTCGTGGCGGCGACGGCCCGCAGCCGGGTGCAGCGCATCGCGGCCAAGGGGCCCGGCGTCATCCGCAGCCGCGGACCCCTGCTGGACGCGCTCGAGGCGCTCGGGGCCGTCCCGACGCGCGCCCACGAGGTCCCAGGGGTCCAGGCGAGCCCGCAGGTGGCCGAGTGGGAGACGACGAACCTGCACCAGGTCGCCACGCTGCTCACCGCGACCTCCCTCGAGCGTGAGGAGAGCCGCGGCGGTCACTACCGCGAGGACTTCCCCGTGCAGGTCGAGCAGTGGCGGCGCAGGCTCGTGTCCACGCTCGACCCGGACGGAGAGCTGCGCGTCGAGACGGTCGCCCTCGGCGGCTGAGACGAGGACGGCAGGGCCCGCACGGGCCCTGCCGTCACTCGGGGGTGCAGCTGCCGGTCAGCTGTGCTCGAGCTCGAGCGCGGGGAGCGCCGCACGCAGCGTGAGCATCCCGCCGGAGAGGTTGGCCGAGTCGAACCCGGCCGCGACCAGGACCCGGTGCGCGAGGTAGGAGCGGAAGCCGCTCGCGCAGTGCACCCGGACGGGGCGTCCAGCGGCGGCCTCGCGCACCTCGTCCAGCCGGGCGCGCAGCTCGGTGTGCGGGATGTTGAGCGCCTTGGGCAGGTGCCCGCGCCGGTACTCGCCAGGCGAGCGGACGTCGAGCACCAGGGCGGTGTCCAGCACCGTCGGCAGGTCCTCGGCGTACCAGAGGGTCAGCGTCCCGTCGAGCACGTTCTGGGCGACCATGCCCGCCATGTTGACGGCATCCTTCGCCGAGCCGTACGGCGGGGCGTACGAGAGCTCCAGCTCGGCGAGGTCGTCCACCGTCATCCCGGCGCTCAGCGCCATCGCGAGCACGTCGATGCGCTTGTCCACGCCCGCCTTGCCCACCGCCTGGGCGCCGAGGAGGCGACCGTCCGGAGCGAAGATCACGGTCAGGTGCACCGTCTCCGCGCCGGGGTAGTAGCCGGCGTGGTGCCCTGGGTGCACGTGCACCACATGGTGCTCGATCCCGGCCTGCCGGAGCTGGTGCTGGCTCGCACCCGTCACGGCGGCCGTGAGGCCGAACACGCGCACGACGGCCGTCGCCAGGACGGGCCTGGCGAGGGTCGCCTCGGTGAGCCTGCCGAGGATCGACGCGGCGGCGCGACGTCCCTGGCGGTTGGCGGGCCCCGCGAGCGGGACCGGTCCGAGCGCCCCGGTGACCCCGTGCCGGACGGCCGTCGCGTCGCCGACCGCCCAGATCGACGGGTCGGAGGTGCGCTGGGCCTCGTCGACGACGATGGCGCCGCGCTGCGTCAGCTCGAGCCCGGCGCCGGCGGCCAGGTGGGTGTCGGGCCGGACACCGACCGAGAGCACGACGATGTCGGCCGGGAGCACGGTGCCGTCCGAGAGGCGGACCTGCACGGGGTGGTCGGCGTCGCGCAGGGGCTCGATCGCCTCGGCGGCCACACCGACGCGGGTCGTGACCCCGTGCAGCGCCAGCTCGTCGTCGAGAAGCGAGGCCAGCTCCGAGTCGAGCGGGGGGAGCACATGCGGGGCGAGGTCCACCAGGTCGACGGCGAGCCCGCGCAGGCGCAGCGCCTCGGCCGCCTCGAGCCCGATGAACCCGGCTCCGAGGACGACGGCGCGGCTCGCGGTGTCGGTGACCAGGGCGCGCAGCGCGTCGGCGTCGGGCACCGTCCGCAGCGTGTGGACCTGCGGCAGGTCCAGCCCGTCGATCGGCGGGCGGATCGCCGCAGCACCCGGCGCGAGCACGAGGGCGTCGTAGTCGAGGACGCCCGAGCCGTGCGCGGTGGAGTAGGTGACCTGCTTGGCGTCGGGGTCGATCGAGGTGACCTCGTGGCCGGTGCGCACGTCGAGGTTGAGCGAGGCGTGCAGCGAGGCGGGCGTCTGCAGCAGCAGCGACGAGCGCTCGGCGATCTCGTCGCCCAGGTGGTACGGCAGGCCGCAGTTGGCGAACGAGACGTACTCGCTGCGCTCCAGGACGACGATCTCGGCGTCCTCCGAGAGGCGCCGGGCCCTGGCCGCTGCGCTCATTCCTCCGGCGACTCCGCCGACGATCACGATCTTCATCAGTTGTCCTCTGCTGCTCGGGCTCCTGCCGCGCCGCCCGGGCCCGCGACGACCGCTGGCGGTCGTACCGGCGACGGGACGGCTGGCACTTCATCGGCGCATCTCGGTACGCCACCGGGGAACAGCATACCCCCGGGGGTATATTCCCCCGGGGACGTGAGTCCCGGGTCGTCCCGACGGCTCAGGCCGGAGGCCGCCGCGCGAGGACGAGGGTGTCCAGGGCCGGTCGCTCGGCGCCGGGGACCTCACGGCGGACCACCTCGGCTCGCTCGATCCCCAGCCCGGCGGCGCGCATCGCGGCCGTGACGTCGTCGAGCACGGTGAGCACGGAGGGGTCCTGGGGTCCGCCGACGCCGTGCTCGAGGTTCGAGGAGTCGTGCCCGACGAGCAGGAAGAGCCCTCCCGGGGCGACCCCCGAGGCCGAGAGCGACAGCGCGGCAGCGGAGGCCTCGGGCGGCAGGTGCAGGTAGGCGTGCAGCACGAGGTCGTAGGCCTGCTGCTCGGGACGTGCCGTCGTCGCGTCCGCGACCTCCCAGTGCACCGTCCCGCTCAGCTCGCCCTCGGCCGCGAGGCGCTCGGCGGCGGAGCGCCCGTGCTCGACGGCCGTGGCGGAGAAGTCGAGCGCGTCGACGTCCCAGCCGATCGCCGCGATCCACAGCGCGTGGCGGCCGTCGCCGGCGGCGACGTCGCGCGCCCGTCCGGGCCTCAGCGCAGTGACGAGCTCGCGCACGGTGCGGTTCGGCTCACGCCCCCACGGCGAGCCGGCGGCGTAGCGCGCGTCCCAGTCGGCGGCGTCAGGCCGGGCTGCCTGGCTCACGCGAGGGAGAGGAAGAGCTTCTGCAGCTTCGTGCGGTCGACGCCCGCTGCCTCGTCGCCGCGCGTGATGCACTGCTCGAGCCCGGAGGCGATGATGGCGAACCCTGCCCGGTCGAGCGCCTTCGAGGCCGCCGCGAGCTGGGTGACGACGTCCGCGCAGTCAGCGCCGGACTCGAGCAGGCGCAGCACTCCGCCGATCTGCCCCTGCGCACGGCGCAGGCGGTGGATGACGGAGGTCAGCTCCTCGGGGTCGAGCTGCATGCCGGTCTCCCTCGGAAGGCCCGCTGCCTCGTCGGCCGGCGGGGTGCTCATCTCGATGTCACCGGGCCTCCGGAGGCCCGCCAGGCGTTCATCCCGCCGGACAGGCTCGTCGCCTGGTATCCCACCGATCGTAGCTGGGCCGCGCCGGATCGTGAGCGGGACCCCGAGGCGCACACCACGACGATCGGCGAGTCCTTCGGCAGCCGCCGTGCCTCGTTGCCGAGCCGGCCGAGCGGGATGTGCTTCGCGCGCGGCGCATGGCCCGACTTCCACTCGGCGGTCTCGCGCACGTCCACCAGGACGGCACCCTCCTCGAGCAGGGCGAGCGCGCGGTCGACGCGGACCGTGTGCGGCAGGGCGTCGGGGTCGCGGCGCAGGAGTCGGTCGAGGAAGGATGCCATGGACGGAGCATACCCCCAGGGGTATGGCGAGCACTAGCGTGGGGCGATGACCATCGGACAGCTCGACGAGACCCGCCTCGCGGCGCTCGTCGCCGTCGCTCTCGACGAGGACCTCGGGCCGGCACCCGGGCGCGACGTGACGACTCAGTCGACGATCGACCCCGCGACGACCGGGCGGGCCGAGCTCGTCGCCCGGGCACCGGGAGTCGTGGCGGGGCTCGTCGTGGTCGCCCCCGTCCTGGAGCAGGTCGCCGCGCGGCTCGGCCTGCCCGTGCCGAGCGTGCACCGGCATGCCGAGGACGGCGACCGCGTCGCGCCCGGTCAGGTCCTCGCCGTCCTGGAGGGCCGGGTCCAGGTGCTGCTCGTCGCGGAGCGCACCCTGCTCAACCTCGCCAGCCGCGCCTCGGGCGTCGCGACGCACACGCGGCGCTGGGCGGACGTGCTCGCCGGGACCGGGGCGAGCGTCCTCGACACCCGCAAGACGACGCCGGGCCTGCGCGACCTGGAGAAGTACGCCGTGCGCTGCGGCGGCGGGACGAACAAGCGGATGGGCCTGTACGACGTCGCGATGGTGAAGGACAACCACGTCGCGGCCGCCGGCTCGGTGACCGCTGCCGTCAGGGCGGTCGCCGCACGCTTCCCCGAGGTCGCGATCCAGGTCGAGGCCGACACGCTCGACCAGGCCGTCGAGGCCGTCGGCGCCGGCGCGCGCTTCCTCCTGCTCGACAACATGGCGACCCCGCTGCTGGCCGAGGTCGTCGGCGACCGTGCGGGCCATGGAGCCGGCCGTCGGCCGGGTCGAGCTCGAGGCGACCGGCAACCTCACGCTCGACCGGGCCGTCGAGGTCGCCTCGACGGGGGTGGACTACCTCTCCGTCGGCGGGCTCACGCACTCCTCGCCCATCCTCGACCTCGCGCTCGACCTGGCGGCCTCCGCCGGGCCGCCGTCGGGCTCGGCGGCTCCCGCGCCCCGATAGACTCCCGCGGTGACTGACGCGAGCCCCACCACCCCCGAGGCGACCCCGGCGGACGACCTGCCCGAGCAGCTCCGGGTGCGCCGCGAGAAGCGCGACCGGATCCTCGCCGAGGGCGGCGAGGCCTACCCCGTCGGCGTCCCGGTCACGCATACCGTCGCGGCGGTGCGCGAGGCCCACGCTGGGCTCGAGACCGGCCAGGAGACGGACGACCTCGTCGGCGTCGCCGGTCGCGTGATCTTCCTGCGCAACACGGGGAAGCTCTGCTTCGCCACCGTCCAGGACGGCGAGGGCAACCGGCTCCAGGTCATGATCAGCCAGGCGGTCGTCGGCGAGGAGTCGCTCGCGGCCTTCAAGTCCGATGTCGACCTCGGCGACCACCTCTTCGCGCACGGGCGCGTCATCAGCTCGCGTCGTGGCGAGCTGAGCGTCTTCGCCGACGACTGGCGGATCGCCTCCAAGGCCCTGCGCCCGCTCCCCGTGCTGCACAAGGAGCTCACCGAGGAGGGTCGCGTGCGCCAGCGCTACGTCGACCTCATCGTGCGGCCCGCCGCGCGCGACATGGTGCGCATGCGCGCAGCCGTCATGCACTCCCTGCGCGAGAACTTCCACCGGCGCGACTACGTCGAGGTCGAGACCCCGATGCTCCAGACGCTGCACGGCGGCGCCTCGGCGCGGCCGTTCACGACGCACATCAACGCCTTCGACCTCGACGTGTTCCTGCGCATCGCCCCGGAGCTCTTCCTCAAGCGCGCCGTCGTCGGCGGGGTGGAGCGGGTCTTCGAGATCAACCGCTCCTTCCGCAACGAGGGCGCCGACTCCACGCACTCTCCGGAGTTCGCGACGCTCGAGGCCTACCAGGCCTACGGCGACTACGACACGATGGCCGCGCTCACCCAGGACCTCGTGCAGCGGGCGGCCGAGGAGGCCCTCGGCAGCACGCTCGTGACCCTGGCGGACGGGACGCAGTACGACCTCGGCGGCGAGTGGACGGTGCTCAGCCTGTACGACTCCCTGTCCGGGGCGCTCGGCGAGGAGATCACCCCGCAGGCCCCGGTCGAGACGCTCCTCGCCCTGGTGGAGAAGTTCGACATCCAGGTCGACCCCAAGAAGCAGAACCACGGGAAGCTCGTCGAGGAGCTCTGGGAGCACCACATCGGCGACCACCTCGTCGCACCGACCTTCGTGCGCGACTTCCCGGTGGACACCAGCCCGCTGACGCGCGATCACCGGACGCGCGCCGGCGTCGTGGAGAAGTGGGACCTGTACGTGCGCGGCCTCGAGCTCGCGACGGCCTATTCCGAGCTCGTCGACCCCGTCATCCAGCGGCAGCGCTTCGAGGCCCAGGCGCGGCTCGCGGCGGTCGGTGACGACGAGGCGATGGCGCTCGACGAGGACTTCCTCGTGGCGATGGAGCACGCGCATGCCGCCCTCGGGCGGAATGGGCATGGGGATCGACCGGCTGCTCATGGCGATGACCGGTCTCGGTATCCGCGACACGATCCTCTTCCCGCTCGTCAAGCCGCTCGGCTGATCCCGGGGCTCTGCCCGCCATCGTCGCCGAAGGCGATGCGAACCCGACGGAAGGAATGCCATGGACAACGTTCTCCAGGCGCTCGGCGCGCTCGCCCCGCCCGTCGGTGTCGGGCTGATCTTCTGGTTCGCCCTGCGCTCCATCATTCGTGCGGACCGGACGGAACGAGCCGCCATGGCGCGCCTCGACGCGATCGAGTCGGGCCTGATCGCCGATCCGGACGTCAAGGGAACCGGCGACGACGGCGCCCGGATCGGCTGGCGACAAGGCCCGGGGCCGCACGGAGCCCTGAACGGGCGCACGTGTACCCCCGGGGGCATTCGTGCCGATTCGTCCGGCGGTCGACGCCTATTCCGGAACGGTCATCCGTGCGCCCGCTCCGGTGCGACGCCGCACAGCGGGCGCACGGAAATCCTCGAACATATTCGGTTGGGCGCGAGAATTGACATTCTGTGCGTTACCCTTCTCGCGTCAGCAGGGGCATGCTCCGACACGAGGGAATGATGATGGCGCAAAAAGTACAGGTCGTGCTGGTCGACGACATCGACGGCGGCGCGGCGGACGAGACGGTCACGTTCTCGCTCGACGGCGTCACGTACGAGATCGATCTGACGACGGCGCATGCAGCGCAGCTGCGCGAGGCGTTCGCTCCGTGGGTCGGCTCCGCCCGTCGGGTCGGTGGCCGCGCTCAGCGGGCCGCACGGCGCGGCTCGTCCAGCTCGCGCTCCCGCTCGACGAGCACCCAGATCCGCGACTGGGGCCGGGAGCACGGGTACACGGTCAACGAGCGCGGCCGCATCTCGGCCGAGCTCCGTGAGGCGTACGAGAAGGCCAACGGGAGCTGACCCCCGAGCCCTTCCCGCGCAGGGACGACGAGAGCCCCCGCACCGGTCGGTGCGGGGGCTCTCGTGCACCCGGGAGGAGCCGGGTCAGACCCCAGGTCGCGTGGCCGTGAGGTCTCGTACCGAGGCGTAGCGCGCCCGTACCTCGGGGGTCGGCTCCGCACGTCGCAGCTGCTCGCCCTCGGCCGGCCAGGCAGGTGCCGAGGCCTGGGCGTCCGTCGTGCGGGCGAGCGCCCACGCCGCCTGCCGCGCCGCGCCGTCGGCGACGTACTCACCGGGCTCGGGCACCAGGACGTCGATCCCGAGCACGGCCGGAGCGATGACCTGCACGGCCTCCGAGCGTGCCCCGCCGCCGATGAGGCGGACCCGCTCGACCGGAACGCCCTGCTCGCGCAGCGCGTCGAGGCCGTCGGCGAGCGCGCACAGCATCCCCTCGACGGCGGCCCGCGCCAGGTGCGCCGGTGTGGTGTTGGCCAGGCGCATCCCGTGCAGCGCGCCGGTGGCGTCGGGACGGTTCGGCGTCCGCTCGCCCTCGAGGTACGGCACCAGGACGAGGCCGTCGGCCCCCGCAGGGGCGGACAGCGCGAGCGCGGAGAGCCCAGCGTGGTCGACCCCGAGGAGCCGGGCCGTGACGTCGAGCACGCGGGAGGCGTTGAGCGTGCAGGCGAGCGGCAGGAAGGCACCGGTCGCGTCGGCGAACCCGGTGACCATCCCCGAGGCGTCCGTCGTGGCGTGCGGGCTGATCGCCGAGACGACTCCCGAGGTGCCGATCGACACGGCGACGTCGCCGACGGCCATGCCGAGACCGAGGGCGGCGGCGGCGTTGTCCCCGGCGCCCGCGCCGATGAGGAGCGGTCCGCTGCTGCGCTCGACCGTCTGCGCGACCTCGGCGGGGCCGACGACGCGCGGCAGCACGAGCTCGCGGCCGAAGGCCATCCGGAGCAGGTCAGGGCGGTAGTCCTCGGTCGTGGGGGACCAGTAGCCGGTGCCCGAGGCGTCGGAGCGGTCGGTCGTCAGGGCCGAGAGGTCCGGGACGCCGCCCTCGGCGACGGGGCCGTAGCCGGCCAGACGCCAGGTCAGCCAGTCGTGGGGGAGGGCGACCGCCGCGACCCGGGCGGCCTTCTCCGGCTCGTTGTCGCGCAGCCAGCGGAGCTTGGTGATCGTGAAGCTCGCGACGGGGACCGAGCCGATCGCCTCGGCCCAGGCGGCGGCCCCGGCCTGCAGCGTCGCCCTCGCCGAGCTCGGCGATCAGGTCCGTCGCCGCCTGCGCGGAGCGGGTGTCGTTCCACAGCAGGGCGTCGCGCACCACGACGCCGTCGGCGTCGAGCGCGACCATGCCGTGCTGCTGACCGCCGACGGCGAGCGCCGCGACGTCGTCGAGGCCGCCCGCCAGGGCGATCGCCTCGGTCAGCGCCGTCCACCAGTGGCGCGGGTCGACCTCGGTGCCGTCGGGGTGGGTCGCGCGGCCGCTGCGCACCAGCGCTCCGGTCGCGGCGTCCTTGACGACGACCTTGCAGGACTGGGTGGACGAGTCCACCCCGGCGACGAGCGTCATCGCTCCTCCTTCATGGATGTTCAGGTGTGGGTGCGACGTCGGCCGGGCCCCCAACCCGGGACCCGGCCGACGTCGGTCTGGGTGAGCTCAGCGGGCGCCGAGCGCGTGCTCGAGGGCGAGCTGGTTCAGGCGGACGAAGCCGTAGCCGCGTGCGGCGACCGCGTCGACGTCGAGGTCCGCGTACGAGGAGCGGTCCGCGAGCAGGTCGCTGAGCGTCTCGCCCTCGGCCATCGTCGGGACGGCGAGCTCGTAGACACCGGACTCCTCGAGCGCCGCCTGGACCTCGGGGTCGGCACGGAACGCGAGCGGCGCGCTCCTTGAGCAGGATGTACGTCGCCATGTTCGCGGCGGCGGACTCCCAGACGCCCTTGATCGACTCGGTGCGCGAGGGCTTGTAGTCGAAGTGACGCGGGCCGTCGTACGTCGGGCCGCCGCTCGGGAAGCCGTTCTCGACGAGGTCGACGGTCGCGAAGGCCGAGAACAGGTCGCCGTGGCCGAAGACGAGGTCCTGGTCGTACTTGATGGACCGCTGGCCGTTGAGGTCGATGTGGAAGAGCTTGTCCGCCCACAGCGCCTGGGCGAGGCCCGAGGTGTAGTTGAGGCCGGCCATCTGCTCGTGACCCGTCTCCGGGTTCAGGCCGACGATGTCGCCGTGCTCGAGCTGGGCGATGAAGCCGAGCGCGTGACCGACGGTCGGGAGCAGGATGTCGCCGCGGGGCTCGTTCGGCTTGGGCTCGATGGCGATGCGCAGCCCGTAGCCCTTCTCCTTGATGTAGCCGGCGACGGTGTCGATGCCCTCGGCGTAGCGGTCGTGCGCGGCCTTGAGGTCCTTGGCGCTGTCGTACTCGGCGCCCTCGCGGCCACCCCACATGACGAAGGTGTCGGCGCCGAGCTCGGCGGCGAGGTCGACGTTGCGGACGACCTTCGTCAGGCCGTAGCGGCGCACCCGGCGGTCGTTCGAGGTGAACGCGCCGTCCTTGAAGATCGGGTGGCTGAAGGTGTTGGTCGTGACCATCTCGACGGTGATGCCCGTCTCGACGAGCGCTGCCTTGAAGCGAGCGAGGATCCGGTCGCGCTCGGCGGCGTTCGAGCCGAACGGGACGACGTCGTCGTCGTGGAAGGTCACGTGAGAGGCGCCGAGCTCGGCCAGGCGGTGGAGGGACTCGACCGGGTCGAGGTCAGGGCGGCTGGCCGCGCCGAACTGGTCCTGGGCGTTCCATCCGACGGTCCAGAGACCGAAGGAGAACTTGTCCTCGGGGGTAGGCGTGCGCACCATTGCTGCTCTCCGTCGAAGGGAGAGGGAAACGGGACGACGTCGTCGTCGTGGAAGGTGACGTGCGAGGCGCCGAGCTCGGCAGGCGGTGGAGGGACTCGACGGGGTCGAGGTCGGGGCGGCTGGCCGCACCGAACTGGTCCTGGGCGTTCCATCCGACGGTCCAGAGACCGAAGGAGAACTTGTCCTCGGGGGTAGGCGTGCGCACCATTGCTGCTCTCCGTTCGAAGTTTGTTGTATGGCTGAACTTATAGCCGTCTCGCGCTAGGGTCAAGTCATGTCGACCCAGCCACCGGACAGCGGTCGCGGTGCGGCGCGTCCCGGGCGTCGTTCGCCCGGGGCGCTGCGCGTCGCGGGCGGGCCCGAGCGCGCGGCGCGGCAGGCGAGCCTGCGTGAGCACAACCTCAGCCTCGTGCTCGGTCAGGTGATGGACGCGGCGAGCCCGGTCTCGCGCGCCGACATCTCGGCGATGACCGGCCTCACGCGCGCCACGGTCTCCGCGCTCGTCGACCGGCTCGTCACCTCGGGGCTCGTCGTCGAGCTCGAACCCGTGGCCGCTCCTCGTGCCGGGCGTCCGGGGGTGCCGCTCGTCCCGGCCTCGCGCAGCGTCGCGGCCGTGGGCATGGAGGTCAACGTCGACTACCTCGGCGTCCGTGCGGTCGACCTGGCCGGTGGGGTCATCAGCGAGCGCATCGAGCCGGGGGACTTCCGCGGGAGCGATCCCGCCGTCGTCCTGGGGCGTCTGGCGGACATCGCGGGCGAGGTCATCGCCCTGCTCAGCGCCGACGGGATGCGGATCGCCGGGACGGCGCTCGCCCTGCCCGGCCTCGTCGACCGCGTGACGGGTCCGCTCCGGCTGGCGCCCAACCTCGGCTGGCGCGATGTCGACGCCGTCGCCCTGCTCACCGAGCACCCCGTGCTCGCCGCGCTGCCTCCGCGACTGGCGAACGAGGCGAACCTCGCGGCGAGGGCGGAGGCGCACGCGCGTCGAGGTCTGGCGAGCCAGAGCTTCCTGTACGTCTCCGGCGAGATCGGCATCGGTGGCGCCATCGTCCTCGACGGCGAGATCTTCCCCGGGAGGCACGGCTGGAGCGGCGAGATCGGCCATATCGCGCTCGGCACGGCCGGCGGCTTCGACGAGGGCGGGACGCTCGAGACCTATGCGGGCCAGGACGCGCTGATGGAGGCCGCGGGCCTGCCCCGCGCGCTCGGCCTGCGCGCGCTCGTCGACGCGGCCGACGCCGGCGATACCGCCGCGCTCGCCTCCCTCGCCCGCGCCGGCTCGGCCCTCGGCCTCGCGCTGGCCAATGTCGTGAACATCGTCGACGTGGGCGACATCGTGCTCGGCGGCAACTACCACCGGCTCGCCGAGCACCTGCGCGCCCCCATGCTCGAGCAGCTGACGCGCCGCGTCCTCGCCTCGCCGTGGGGTCCGGTGTCCGTCAGCGCCGCCCAGGCGGGGGACTTCCCCGCGATGACCGGTGGTGCGCTCGCGGTGCTCCGGCTGCTCGTCGCCGACCCGTCGGCATGGGCGTCGGACGTCGTCGCCGCCGAGCAGGAGTAGCGCCCCGCGCCGGTCGCCGCCGACCGGGACCACGGTCCCAGGGCCTGTCCGCGCGGCGGCGAGCCATGAAACCGTGATCCGATCGTGACCGTTCATTCAGTGAACAAACTTGCTCCGCCGCCTCCGGATCGTTACGTTCAAGAAGTCAACGGAGCCCGGGCCCAACGATGAGCGCCCTGCCGATGACGGTCTGAGATCCGTGCCCCGGGTGGTCCGGGGCATGTCGATGTGAAGGTGGACAACGATGTCGCTGAGAAGAATCAAGGTTGCCGCGGCCGTCGCAGGGGTCGCTCTCCTCGCCGGGAGCCTGACCGCGTGCACGTCCACGAAGACGGAGGAGCCCGCCGCCTCCGACGGCACCTCCGCCGCCGCCCCGGCAGCGGGCGGCGAGCTCATCGGCATCGCGATGCCGACCAAGAGCCTCGAGCGCTGGAACAAGGACGGCTCGAACCTCGAGGGCCTCCTCAAGGACGCGGGCTACACCACCAACCTCCAGTACGCGGACAACAAGGTCGACCAGCAGATCACGCAGCTGCAGAACATGATCAACGCGGGAGCCAAGGTCCTCGTGGTCGCCTCGATCGACGGCACGGCGCTCGCGCCCGTCCTGCAGACCGCCGCCGACGCCGGGATCAAGGTCGTCGCCTACGACCGCCTCATCAACGGCACCGAGAACGTCGACTACTACGCGACGTTCGACAACTACCAGGTCGGCCAGGACCAGGGGAAGTACATCGAGGAGACGCTCGGTCTCGCCGATGGCAAGGGCCCGTTCAACCTGGAGCCCTTCGCCGGTTCGCCCGACGACAACAACGCGAAGTTCTTCTTCAGCGGCGCCTGGGACATCCTGCTCCCGTACGTCGAGAAGGGCCAGCTCGTCGTCCCGTCCGGCAAGTCGCCCGCGAGCAACGACGACTGGGCCTCCATCGGCATCCTCGGCTGGGGCTCGGACGACGCCCAGGCCGAGATGGAGAACCGCCTGAACTCGTTCTACACCGACGGCAAGAAGGTCGACGTCGTCCTGTCCCCGAACGACTCGCTCGCACTGGGCATCGCCCAGGCGCTCGAGGGCGCCGGCTACGCCCCCGGTGACGGCTACCCCGTCCTGACCGGTCAGGACGCCGACGAGGCCAACGTCAAGAACATGATCGCCGGCAAGCAGTCGATGACCGTGTGGAAGGACACCCGCACCCTGGCCAAGCAGGTCTCGGTCATGGTCGACCAGATCGTCAAGGGCGAAGAGGTCACCACGAACGACAGCGAGACCTACGACAACGGCAAGAAGGTCGTCCCGACCTTCCTCCTGCCCCCGCAGGTCGTCACGAAGGACACCATCCAGCAGTACCTGGTGGAGTCCGGCTACTTCACGGCCGCACAGCTCGGTCTCTGAGCCCGAGGCACGTCCAGGGCAGGGCCCGTCCGGATCGACTCCGGACGGGCCCTGCTCCCCGGGCGCGGGCACGGCCGACCACCCCCGAGAGACTGTGAGCTGACATGGCCAGTCGAGGCACCATCCTCGAGATGCGAGACATCACCAAGACGTTCCCCGGGGTCAAGGCCCTGCAGGACGTCAGCCTCCAGGTCGAGCGTGGCGAGGTCCACGCGATCTGCGGGGAGAACGGCGCAGGCAAGTCGACCCTGATGAAGGTGCTGTCCGGGGTCTACCCGCACGGCAGCTACGAGGGCGACATCCTCTTCGAGGGCGAGCCCTGCGAGTTCAGGACGATCCGCGACAGCGAGCACCGCGGGATCGTCATCATCCACCAGGAGCTCGCCCTGAGCCCCTACCTGTCGATCGCCGAGAACATCTTCCTCGGCAACGAGCAGTCCAGGCGCGGCGTCGTGAACTGGACGAAGACGAACCTCGAGGCGAGCAAGCTGCTCGCGCGGGTCGGCCTCTCCGAGCACCCCGACACGAAGATCATCGACATCGGCGTCGGCAAGCAGCAGCTGGTCGAGATCGCCAAGGCGCTGTCGAAGGAGGTCAAGCTCCTCATCCTCGACGAGCCGACCGCCGCGCTGAACGACGAGGACAGCGCCCACCTGCTCGACCTGATCCGCAGCCTCAAGGGGCAGGGGATCACCTCGATCATCATCAGCCACAAGCTCAACGAGATCGCCGCGATCGCCGACTCGACCACGATCCTTCGTGACGGTCAGACGATCGAGACGCTCGACATGCGCGGGGACGAGCCGGTCAGCGAGGAGCGGATCATCCGCGGGATGGTCGGCCGCGAGCTCGAGAACCGGTTCCCCCACCGCACCGCGCAGATCGGCGCCGAGGCCTTCCGGATCGAGGACTGGACGGTCCACCACCCGATGCAGTCGGGGCGGGTCGTCGTCGACGGCGCGAACCTCACGGTCCACCGCGGTGAGGTCGTCGGCCTCGCCGGACTCATGGGGGCCGGGCGCACCGAGCTCGCGATGAGCGTCTTCGGTCGCGCCTACGGCAGCCACATCAGCGGACGCGTCTTCCGGGACGGCGTGGAGGTCCACCTCCCGACCATCCGCGACGCGATCGCCCATGGCATCGCGTACGCGACGGAGGACCGCAAGCACTACGGCCTCAACCTCATCGACACCATCCGGCGCAACATCACGGCCTCCGCCCTCGGCAAGGTCTCGCGCTGGGGAGTGATGGACGCGAGCGGGGAGTCGAAGGTCGCGAGCAAGTACCTCGTCGACCTCAACATCAAGGCACCCAACGCCGACGTGCTCACCGGGAAGCTCTCGGGCGGCAACCAGCAGAAGGTCGTCCTGTCGAAGTGGATCTTCTCCGACCCCGACGTGCTGATCCTCGACGAGCCCACGCGAGGGATCGACGTCGGTGCCAAGTACGAGATCTACACGATCATCAACCGGCTCGCCGAGGAGGGGAAGGCCGTCCTGGTCATCTCCTCCGAGCTCCCGGAGCTCATCGGCGTCTGCGACCGGATCTACACCCTGAGCCAGGGCCGGGTCACCGGCGAGGTGCCTCGCGCGCAGGCGACTCAGGAGAACCTCATGCGCTACATGACGATGGAGAGGGAACTACCGAGATGACCACTGTGAAGCGCCTCCTCGGCGGTGACATCCGCCAGTACGGGATCATCGGCGCGCTCGTCGTGATCATCCTGCTGTTCTCGCAGCTGACCGACGGCAAGATCCTCTTCCCGAACAACGTCGCGAGCCTCATCGGGCAGAACGCCTACGTGATGATCCTGGCGATCGGCATGGTCATGGTGATCGTCGCCGGGCACATCGACCTCTCGGTCGGCTCGGTCGTCGCCTTCGTCGGCGGTGTCGTCGCGATCTCGATGAACCAGTGGGGGCTCCCGTGGCTCCTCGCGGTGGCCATCGGCATCGCGCTCGGCGCGGTCGTCGGTGCCTGGCAGGGGTTCTGGGTCGCCTACGTCGGCATCCCGGCGTTCATCGTGACCCTCGCGGGGATGCTCATCTTCCGTGGGCTGGCGATCGTCATCGTCGGCGTCACGCTCGCCGGGTTCCCGCAGCCCTTCGTCAACATCTCCAACGGGTACCTGCCGAACGTGCTCGGCTACATCGCCAACCGCGACGTGGTCACCCTCACGCTCGGCGCGATCACCATCGGCGCGCTCGTCCTGAGCCAGCTCCGCGAGCGCCTCGACCGCTCGCGGCACGACCTCCAGGTCGACTCGATGGGGGCCTTCGCGGCCAAGCTCGTGGTGTTCTCGGTCGCCATCGGCGGCTTCGCCTGGATCCTCAGCGGGAGCACCAAGGGCTCGCCCATCGTGCTGATCATCGTCGGCGCGCTCGTCGTCGTGTACTCGTTCGTCATGGGCAAGACCGTCTTCGGCCGCCACATCTACGCGATCGGTGGCAACCTGCACGCGGCGATCCTGTCGGGTGTCGACACGAAGAAGGTCAACTTCTGGGTGTTCGTGAACATCGGCGCCCTGGCCGGAGTGGCCGGCGTCGTCACGACCTCGCGCGCCGGTGCGGCCCTGGCCGCCGCCGGTCAGAACTACGAGCTCGACGCCATCGCCGCCTGCTTCATCGGCGGCACGGCCGTGACCGGCGGTATCGGTCGGGTCTCGGGCGCGATGGTCGGTGCGCTCATCATGGGCGTGCTGAACATGGGTCTGTCGATCATGAACGTCGACGCCGCCTGGCAGCAGGCGATCAAGGGCCTGGTGCTCCTGCTCGCCGTCGCGTTCGACCTGCTCAACAAGCGCCGCTCCACCTCGGCCTGAGCACAGCGCACGGGTGCGGTCGACCTCGGTCGGCCGCACCCGTGCGCATGTCCCGCCGCGCGGCGTCGGCACGCGGCGGCTCCCGGACCGGCGGGCGCAGGGCGGGACGGTGCTGCGGGCGCGGCGCGCGTCACGGATACTCGTCTGGGCTGCCCGAGCAACGGGCACGGAACGAAGGACGGCGATGGGCCTGCGGGTCGCGATGCTCAGCGTGCACACCTCCCCGCTCGACCAGCCGGGGACGGGCGACGCGGGCGGGATGAACGTCTACGTCAGCGAGCTCGCCGCCGCCCTCGCCGCGCAGGGCACGCAGGTGGAGATCTTCACGCGTGCGACCTCCTCCCGGCTGCCGGACGTCGTCGAGGTCGCGGACGGCGTCCTCGTGCGGCACATCCCCGCCGGCCCCTACGAGGGCCTGGACAAGAACGACCTCCCCGGCCAGCTCTGCGCGTTCACCTCGGGGGTCCTGCGCACCGAGGCCGGGCGATCGCGCGAGTGGTACGACGTGATCCACTCGCACTACTGGCTCTCCGGTCAGGTCGGCTGGCTGGCGGCCGATCGCTGGGACGTCCCCCTGGTGCACACGATGCACACGATGGCCAAGGTCAAGAACGCCACCCTCGGTCCGGGGGACCTCCCCGAGCCGCGCGGCCGGCTGATCGGCGAGGACCAGGTCGTCGCAGCAGCCGACGCGCTCGTGGCCAGCACGGCGGAGGAGGCCTCCGACCTCGTCGACCTGTACGACGCCGACCCGGGCGCCGTGCACGTCGTCGCGCCGGGGGTCGACCTCGACCTCTTCACGCCGGACACCCCGGTGCTCGACGCCGCGGGTCTGGGTGCCGCGCAGCTGCGGGCCCGCGCGCGCCTCGGCCTGCCGCTCGACGAGTCGATCGTCCTGTTCGCCGGGAGGATCCAGCCGCTCAAGGCGCCGGACGTCCTGGTGCGGGCCCTCGCCGAGATCGCCGCCCGTGACGGTCGCGTGCCCCTGCTCGTTGTCCTCGGCGGCGCGAGCGGGCGGCCAGGAGCCGACCGGGAGCTGCTCGACCTCGCCGCCCGGCTCGGTCTGGCGGGCCGCGTCGACCTGCGTCCGCCCGTCCCCCGTACGCAGCTGGCGACCTGGTACCGCGCGGCCGACCTCGTCGCGATGCCCTCGCGCAGCGAGTCCTTCGGGCTCGTCGCGGCCGAGGCGCAGGCCTGCGGGACGCCCGTCGTCGCCACGGGTGTCGGCGGCCTGCGTACCGTCGTGGCCGACGGGCGCTCGGGTGCGCTCGTCCGCGGCCACGACCCGGCGCTGTGGGCCAGGACCCTCGGCGGGCTGCTCGCCGACGACGGAAGGCGCCTCGAGCTGGGCGTGGGTGCGCGTCGCCATGCCGAGCGCATGGGCTGGGCAGCGGCAGCCTCCGCGATGCTCAAGGTCTACGAGCACGCACGCGAACGGCACTGACCGGCCCTGACCGGCCCTGACCGGCCCTGACCGGCACGCGAACATCACGGACCACCACTCGCCGGCGGCCGATCGCCGGCTGACCTGCCCCGACGGCTTCCCGGCCCCGCCACCTCTCGCGTCGGGCAGCCGGCCGGCCCGTCTCGCGGGCCCGAGGTCCCCCGGACCCCGCCGTCGGGATGCGGCAGGATGGACCCATGGCCTACACCCTTGTGCTCCTCCGCCACGGCGAGAGCGAGTGGAACGCGAAGAACCTGTTCACCGGCTGGGTGGATGTCGCCCTGTCCGAGAAGGGCGTCGAGGAGGCGAAGCGGGGCGGGACCCTGCTCACCGACGCCGGCGTGCTGCCGGACGTCGTGCACACCTCGCTGCTGCGTCGCGCGATCACCACGGCGAATCTCGCCCTGGACGCGGCGGACCGTCACTGGATCCCCGTCAAGCGCAGCTGGCGCCTCAACGAGCGTCACTACGGCGCTCTGCAGGGCAAGGACAAGAAGCAGACGCTCGCCGAGTTCGGCGAGGAGCAGTTCATGCTCTGGCGTCGCTCCTACGACGTCCCGCCGCCCCTGGTCGAGCTCGGCTCGGAGTTCTCGCAGGACGCCGACCCGCGCTACGCCGACGCCCCCGTCGTGCGCACCGAGTGCCTCAAGGACGTCCTCGAGCGCGCGCTGCCGTACTGGACCAGCGACATCGTCCCCGACCTGCAGTCCGGCAAGACCGTCCTGGTCGCCGCGCACGGCAACTCGATCCGCGCGATCGTCAAGTACCTCGACGACATCGACGACGAGACCATCGCGGGGATCAACATCCCGACGGGCATCCCGCTGAAGTACGAGCTCGACGAGGAGAGCCTCAAGCCGCTCGTCAAGGGCGGGACCTACCTCGACCCGGACGCCGCAGCAGAGGCCATCAAGGCCGTCGCCAACCAGGGCCGCTGAGCCCGACCGACCCGAGCACGAGGAAGGGCCCGTCACCGCGAGGTGACGGGCCCTTCCTCATGACGGGTGCCGCAGGGCTCAGACGGCCTCGGCGTCGCCCAGCTCGCCGGTGACGAGGTAGACGACGCGGTTCGCGACCGCAACGGCGTGGTCGCCGAAGCGCTCGAAGTACCGCGCGGCGAGCGTGATGTCGACGACCTGCTGGCCGGTGAGGCTGTCGTCCGCGACCGTCGTCGCGTCGAAGGTCGCGCCGTGGAGGCGGTCGAGGACGTCGTCGTCCCGCTCGATCGTGCGGGCGAGCTCGACGTCGCGGTTCTCGATGACCGTCGTGACCTTGCGCGAGATGTCGACGGCCGCCGCAGCCATCTGCGTGAAGGTCTCCACGAGGGGAGCGGGGATCGCCGACGCCGGGTAGCGCAGCCGGGCGATGTCAGCGATGTGCTGGGCGAGGTCGCCCATCCGCTCGAGCGAGGCGCTGATCCGCAGTCCGGCGACGATCACCCTCAGGTCGCTCGCGACCGGCTGCTGCTGGGCGATGAGCAGCACGCAGCGCTCGTCGAGCTCGCGTTCCTGGGCGTCGATCGTCAGGTCGTCGGCGATGACCGACTCGGCGAGCTCGAGATCGTTCGTCAGCAAGGCCGTGCTCGCCGAGGCGATCGCTGTCTCGACCAGGCGGCTCATCGCCGTCAGGTCCTCGCCGAGCGCGGTGAGCTCGGCAGTGAAGATGTCGCGCATGGTTCCCTCTCGTCCTGGCTTCCCACCGTGTCATGGGGTGGTGAACGGCGCACCACTGTCAGATGAACATTGCTCGACGGCAGGCCGGACGGGCCCGTCACGGTGTCCTGCCGCCCTGGGGCAACCGTACGCTGGACAGGTGATCGAAGGACTGCAGGCGCTCGGGGCGGGCCTTCTCGGGCTCGTCGTGGGTGTCGTCGCGACCTCGTTCTTCCGGGCGAGCGAACGCAGCTCCCTCCGCCTTCCGGTGGTCCCGCCGCCCGAGCTCGACGAGCGGGTCGCCGCCCTGCTCGCCGTGCTCCCCTCGGCCACCGTCGTCCTGCGCGCCGACGCCAGCGTGCTGCGTGCGGATGCGGCAGCGCACGCCTTCGGGCTGGTCCGCGGTGACCTGCTGGCGCACGCCCCCGTGCTCGCGCTCGTCGACGCCGTCCGTCGAGACGGCGAGACGCGCGACGCCGATCTCGAGGTGCCGCGCGGACCCTTCGGCGGCGGGACCCTCGTCCTGCACCTGCGTGTGGCTCCGCTCGGGCAGAGCCAGATCCTGCTCCTGGCCGACGACCGCACCGAGGCCCGGCGCGTCGAGGCCACCCGGCGCGACTTCGTCGTCAACGTCTCGCATGAGCTCAAGACGCCCGTCGGGGCGCTGAGCCTGCTCGCCGAGACCGTCGAGGACGCGGCCGACGACCCGGAGACGGTGCGCCGCTTCGCCGGCCGGATGCAGACGGAGGCCGCGCGACTGTCGGCCCTGGTCCAGGAGATCATCGAGCTCTCGCGGCTCCAGGTCGCCGACCCGCTCGGTGCCGCCCGGCCCGTCGACATGGACCGCGTCGTCCAGGAGGCCGTCGACCGTGCCCGGACGCCGGCGACGGCCAAGGGCATCGCCATCGAGGTGAGCCCGGCCACCGGCGCAACGGTCTGGGGGGACCACGACCTGCTCGTCACGGCGATCCGCAACCTGCTCGACAACGCCGTCGCCTACTCCGAGCCCGGGACGAGGGTGGCCGTCGGCTCGACCCTGAGGGCCGACGTCGGCACGGTGGAGGTCGCCGTCGTCGACCGTGGGATCGGCATCCCGGCGGCCGAGCAGCCGCGGCTCTTCGAACGCTTCTACCGGGTCGACCCGGCCCGCTCGCGCGAGACGGGCGGGACGGGGCTGGGCCTGAGCATCGTCAAGCATGTCGCGGCCGACCACGGCGGCGACGTCACCGTCTGGTCCCAGCCGGGCAAGGGCTCGACCTTCACCCTGCGGCTGCCCGTCATCCGTGCCCCGCTCGACGCGGAGCCCACACCGATCCAAGGAGTCGCCCCGTGACCCGCATCCTGGTGGTCGAGGACGAGGAGTCCTACCGCGACCCGCTGGCCTACCTCCTGCGCAAGGAGGGCTTCGAGGTCGGGGTCGCGGCGACCGGCCCGGCTGCGCTCGAGGAGTTCGACAGGTTCGGCCCTGACCTCGTGCTGCTCGACCTCATGCTCCCGGGGATGAGCGGATCGGACGTCTGCCGGGTGATCCGCACGCGCAGCGCCGTGCCGGTCATCATGCTGACCGCCAAGGACGGCGAGATCGACAAGGTCGTCGGCCTGGAGATCGGCGCCGACGACTACGTCACCAAGCCGTACTCCTCACGCGAGCTGCTCGCCCGGATCCGGGCGGTGCTGCGGCGCACGGGGGAGTCGGCCGTCGCCGACGACGCCGTCATCGCGGTGGGTGGACTGCGACTCGACCCGGAGCGGCATGTCGTCGAGGTGGACGGCACGGCGACGGCCTTCCCGCTCAAGGAGTTCGAGCTGCTCGAGGTGCTGCTGCGCAACGCCGGACGCGTCCTGACGCGCGGTCAGCTCATCGACCGCGTCTGGGGCTCCGACTACGTCGGCGACACCAAGACGCTCGACGTCCACGTCAAGCGGATCCGCGCGAAGATCGAGCAGGACCCGGCCAACCCGGTGCGCCTGCAGACGGTGCGCGGCCTCGGCTACAAGGTCGTCGACGAGGACTGAGCGCTCGGCGGGAGGACCGGTTCATCCATGCGTCCCCGCAGCGCCATCCCGCATACGGAACTGACAGCCGTTGTTCACCGTGCGTTCACCTGAGGTCGTCCGACGAGTCACCCAAGCCTCTTAGCGTCGTCCTGTGGCCAAGGGCACCCCGCCTGGCCTCAGGACGACAGGACGGAAGACAGTGAAGCTCAACCGACACAGCCGGATTGCTGCCACCGCAGTGATGGGCGCGCTCGCGCTGACCCTCTCAGCGTGCGGTTCGGACAACGCGACCGGAACCTCCTCCTCCGCTGCAGCGACCACCGGCGGCGAGACGATGGCTGCCCTCAGCGGGCAGCTCAACGGCGCCGGCTCGAGCGCCCAGGAGTCCGCGATGGGCGCCTGGCGTGCGGGCTTCGGCGCAGCCAACCCCGACGTCGCCGTCACCTACGACCCGGTCGGCTCGGGCGGCGGTCGCACGCAGTTCCTCGACGGCTCGATCACCTTCGCCGGCTCCGACGCAGCGCTCTCGGCCGACGAGCTCACGCAGGCGACCGACCGCTGCTTCGGCAGCGACGCGATGGACCTGCCGATCTACGTCTCCCCGATCGCCGTCGTCTTCAACCTCTCCGGCGTCAAGGAGCTCAACCTCTCGCCCGAGACGATCGCCTCGATCTTCGACGGCAAGATCACCAGCTGGGACGACCCGGCCATCGCCGCGGACAACGCAGGGGTGACGCTCCCCGCCGCGACGATCACGCCCGTGCACCGCTCCGACGACTCGGGCACCACGAAGAACTTCACCGACTACCTGGCCAAGGCCGGGAACGGCGCCTGGGGCTACGACGCCGACGGCGTCTGGCCGATCGACGGCGGCGAGTCGGCTCAGGGCACCTCGGGCGTCGTCCAGGCCGTCCAGGCCGGCGAGGGAACCATCACCTACGCCGACGCCTCGAAGGCCGGAGACCTCGGCAAGGTCTCGGTCAAGGTCGGCGACGCGTTCGTCGCCCCGAGCGAGGAGGCCGCGGCCAAGACGCTCGACGTCTCGCCGCGTGACGACAGCCGCACGGCGAACGACATCGTGATCAAGGTCGACCGGACCACGACGGAGGCCGGCGCCTACCCGCTGATCCTCGTCTCCTACCTGGTCGCCTGCCAGCAGTACGACAACCAGTCCGACGTCGACAACGTCAAGGCCTTCCTCAGCTACGTCGCGAGCGCCGAGGGCCAGTCCGCCGCCGAGAGCGCCGCGGGGTCCGCCCCGATCTCCGACGCGCTGCGCGCGGACGTCCAGACGGCGATCGACTCGATCGCCCTGGCGTCCTGATCGAGAGCACGGCCTGACCGGTCGGTGCGGTCCCGGGTTGCCGGGGCCGCACCGACGGTGCTTGGCTCAGGCCACGCAGGTGCACCGGACATCGAGCCACGGGAGAAGAGTGACCATCACCGCACCGCCCCTCGACCAGGAGCCGGCCCCGCCCCCCGGGCGCCCCTCGCGTCGCCGCGGTCCGTCCACCGAGCGCGGTGGCAGCAGGGTCTTCCGATGGCTCGCCGTCGGCTCGGGCGGGTTCATCCTTCTCGTCCTCGCCGCCGTGACCGTCTTCCTCGTCGTCCGCGCGCTGCCGGCCCTCACGGCCGACCCGGCCGTCCTGGCGGAGGACATCAGCTGGTTCCCCAAGGACACCACGCTGCTGGAGTTCGTCGGGCCGCTCGTCTTCGGCTCGCTCCTCGCCGCCGCGCTCGCCCTGCTCTTCGCGACGCCGGTCGCCGTCGGCATCGGGCTGTTCATCTCGCACTACGCCCCGCGTCGGCTCGCCAACGGCCTGGGCTACGTCGTCGACCTGCTCGCGGCGATCCCCTCGGTCGTCTACGGCCTGTGGGGCGGGCTCGTCCTGTCGCCCGCCGTGCTGCCGGTCTGGCAGTTCCTGGCGTCCGCGTTCGGCTGGCTCCCGTTCTTCTCCGGCGAGGTCTCGCCGACGGGGCGCGTCATGCTCACCGTCGCGATCGTCCTGGCCGTGATGATCCTGCCGATCATCACCGCCGTCTGCCGGGAGGTCTTCCTGCAGACTCCTCGGCTGCACGAGGAGGCGGCGCTGGCCCTGGGGGCCACGCGCTGGGAGATGGTGCGGACCGCCGTCCTGCCGTTCGCCCGCTCGGGGATCATCTCGGCCGCGATGCTCGGCCTCGGTCGTGCGCTCGGCGAGACGATGGCCGTGCTGATGATCATGTCGCCGGGGTTCCTGTACTCGTTCAAGCTCCTCGTCGCCGGTCAGCAGCAGACGATCGCGGCGAACATCGCCGCACAGTTCCCCGAGGCGAACCCGGACGGGGTCTCGGTGCTCATCGCGACCGGTCTCGCGCTGTTCGTCATCACCCTGGCCGTCAACATGGCCGCCCGCGCGATCGTCGCGCGGCGCAAGGACTTCTCTGGAGCGAACTGACGTGGCCACCGTGACCGACGTGTCCTTCGGCGACCTGCTCCAGCAGACCGACGCCCGCCGACGTCGTACCGACGTGACGATGCGCGTGCTCATCGTCGGTGCGTTCCTGCTCGCGATGATCCCGCTCGTCTCGGTGATCTGGACGGTGCTGTCGAACGGGCTGCACCGCTTCAACCTGTACTTCCTCAGCGTCTCGATGCGCGGGGTCTTCGGCGGGATGGACGCGGGTGGCATCTACCACGCGATCCTCGGCACGGTGGAGATCACGCTCTTCGCTGCGCTCATCTCCGTGCCGATCGGCCTGATGACGGCGATCTACCTCGTCGAGTACGGCACGGGTCCGATGGCCCGGGCGGTGACCTTCTTCGTCGACGTCATGACGGGCATCCCGTCGATCGTCGCTGGCCTGTTCGCGTACGCGCTCTTCGCGCTGTTCTTCGGCAACGGCGTCCGGATGGGCGTCGTCGGCTCGGTCGCGCTCTCGGTGCTGATGATCCCGGTCGTCGTCCGCTCGAGCGAGGAGATGCTCAAGCTCGTGCCCAACGAGCTGCGCGAGGCCTCGTACGCGCTCGGCGTGCCGAAGTGGCTGACGATCATCAAGGTCGTCCTGCGGACCTCGATCGCCGGCCTGGTGACGGGCGTGATGATCGCCGTCGCCCGCGTCATCGGCGAGACCGCCCCGCTGCTCATCACGGTCGGCGTGATCGACTCGATCAACTCCGACCTCTTCAGCGGCCGGATGATGACCCTGCCGGTGTACGTGTTCCGGCAGTACAGCCAGGGTCTCGTCCCGTGCGACAGCACGAGCGGCGAGGTCTGCATCGCCGACATCAACTACCTGCGGGCCTGGGCCGCGGCCCTGACGCTGATCCTCATCGTCATGCTGCTCAACCTCGTGGCCCGGCTCGTCAGCCGGCTGTTCGCCCCCAAGACCTCCACCCACTGATCGACGACGGGAACCTCTCCGATGGCTCAGCGCATCGAGGTCAAGGACCTCAACATCTTCTACGGCTCCTTCCGGGCCGTGGCGGACGTCAGCATGCACATCGCCCCGCGCTCCGTGACCGCCCTCATCGGCCCCTCGGGCTGCGGAAAGTCGACGTTCCTGCGCACGCTCAACCGGATGCACGAGGTGATCCCCGGCGCCCGCGTCGAGGGGACCGTCGAGGTCGACGGCACCGACCTGTACGGGGCCGGCGTCGACCCGGTCGCCGTCCGCCGCCAGGTGGGCATGGTGTTCCAGCGGCCCAACCCCTTCCCCACGATGTCGATCGCGGAGAACGTGCTGGCCGGTGTCCGGCTCAACAACCGCCGGATCTCCAAGACGGACGCCGCCGACCTCGTCGAGCAGTCGCTGACGCACTCGAACCTGTGGAACGAGGTCAAGGACCGACTCGACCGCCCGGGCTCCTCGCTGTCCGGCGGCCAGCAGCAGCGCCTGTGCATCGCGCGCGCGATCGCGGTCAAGCCGCAGGTCCTCCTCATGGACGAGCCCTGCTCGGCGCTCGACCCGATCTCCACCCTCGCGATCGAGGACCTCATCGCCGAGCTCAAGGACGACTACACGATCGTCATCGTCACCCACAACATGCAGCAGGCGGCGCGCGTCTCGGAGAAGACGGGCTTCTTCAACATCGAGGGCACCGGCAAGCCGGGTCGCCTGATCGAGATGGACGACACCCGCACGATGTTCTCCTCGCCCTCGCAGAAGGCGACGGAGGACTACATCTCCGGCCGCTTCGGGTGATCTGAGCCCGGGGCGGACCCGTGGCGAACGACGAAGGGAGCGCACCGAGGTGCGCTCCCTTCGTCGTTCGACGCTCGGTGCTCAGGGCGTGGGGACCAGCGTCGCGTACTGCTCGAGGGTGCCGTCGAGCACGGGCACCTGGACGGACACCGAACCGTCGACGTCCGAGGTCAGGACGAGCGTGACGAGGCTTCCGGGCGGGGCGGGGACGGTCGCGAGGGGGACCTCGCCCGCCTCCGGCCCGAGGATGACCGTCTCCCCGGCGGGCACCACGACGCTCGTCACGTCGCCCGAGAGGCCGATCGTCACGGTGGCGTCCCGCTCGGCCGAGCTGGTGACCGATCCGATGCACGGTGCCGGGTGCCTTGTCGGCGGCGGCGAGCACGAGGAGGTTCCCGAAGCTGAGCGAGCCGAGGCGCTCGTCGACGCCGTCAGAGGCCGCGTAGGCCTTGTTCGTGGTCACCGGGTTCGTCGCGGAGCAGCCGGCGAGCAGGAGGCCGGCGGCGGCGAACGAGAGGGCTGCGGCACGCCGGACGGCGGGCGTGCGGGGGCGGGGGGTGGTCACGGCTGTCTCCCGGGTCGCGGCGGGCTGGCGCCGTCAGCCTAGTGCGTGGTCAACGGCCCGGCACTCCCGTGCCCCTGACCAGGGCAAACGGGCGAATGCCCTGGTCACAGGCGACGACCTGCGTGGTAGACTGGCCTCCGCGAAAGGGGACACCTCCACATGACCTTCACCGTCGGCGAGACAGTGGTCTACCCGCACCATGGCGCAGCACTGATCGAGGAGATCAAGACCCGGACGATCAGGGGCGAGGCCAAGCTCTACCTCAAGCTCAAGGTCGCCCACGGGGACCTGACGATCGAGGTGCCCGCCGAGAACGTCGACCTGGTCGGTGTGCGCGACGTCGTCGGGGCCGAGGGCCTCGAGAAGGTCTTCGACGTCCTGCGCGCCCCGTACACCGAGGAGCCGACCAACTGGTCGCGTCGCTACAAGGCGAACCTCGAGAAGCTCCAGTCGGGCGATGTCATCAAGGTGGCAGAGGTCGTCCGCGACCTCTCGCGCCGCGACGCCGACCGCGGGCTCTCGGCCGGCGAGAAGCGCATGCTGGCCAAGGCCCGTCAGATCCTCGTCTCCGAGCTCGCCCTGGCGGAGCACACCGAGGAGGAGAAGGCCGAGGCCATCCTCGACGAGGTCCTGGCGTCCTGACGCCCGTTCGCTGAGTCCGAGGCCCTCGTGCATGTCGCTGCGGTCCTCACCGCGGCCGGCAGCGGTTCGCGCCTGGGTGCCCAGGGCCCGAAGGCCTTCGTGCCCCTGGGCGGGGTGCCGATCGTCGTGCTCGCTGCGCGCGCCCTGGCCGCCTCAGGCCTCGTGGGCACGCTCGTCGTGACGGCCCCGGCCGAGCAGGTCGAGCAGATGGCCGCCCTGCTCGCCGAGGCCGATCCGCCGGTGGTCGCGGAGGTCGTCGCGGGCGGCGAGACGAGGCAGGCCTCCGTGGCAGCGGGCCTTGCCCGGGTCGCCGAGCTCGTGGGCCACGACCCGGCCGCCCTGGTCCTCGTGCACGACGCGGCGCGTCCGCTCGTCCCGGTCGAGGTCGTGCGGCGGGTCGTCGAGGCGCTCCGGGCGGGTCACGAGGCCGTCGTCCCCGGGCTGGCGGTCGTCGACACGATCAAGGTCGTCGAGCGCGCCGAGGGGCCAGGGGCCGCCGAGCGGGTCGTCTCGACGCCGGACCGGCGGGACCTGCGCGCGGTGCAGACGCCCCAGGGATTCACTCTCGCCGCCCTGCTGAGGGCCCATGCCGTCGGCGCCGAGCGGGCCGAGGAGTCGGCGACGGCCGCCACGGACGATGCGGCGCTCGCGGAGTCCGCCGGGCTGGCCGTCTGGCTCGTCGAGGGACATGAGGACGCGATGAAGATCACCACCCGTCGGGACCTCGCCCTGGCCGAGCTCCTGCTCGCGCAGCCCAGCCCGCTGGTGTCCCCATGAGCGCGGTGGCACGGCTGCCGCGCACGGGGATCGGCGTGGACGTGCACGCCTTCGCCCTGCCCGGCAGCGGCCGCGAGATGTGGCTCGCCGGCCTGCACTGGCCGGGCGAGCTCGGGCTCGACGGCCACTCGGACGCCGACGTGGCCGCCCATGCCGCCGCGGACGCGCTCTTCTCGGCGAGCGGGCTCGGCGACCTCGGCTCCAACTTCGGCACGGCCGCCCCCGAGTGGGCCGGCGCCTCGGGTGCAGCCCTGCTCGCCGAGTGCGCGCGTCGCGTGCGCGCGCAGGGCTTCGAGATCGGGAACGTGGCCGTCCAGGTGATCGGTGTGCGTCCGCGGCTGTCCGCGCGACGTGAGGAGGCCTCGGCGGCGCTCGGCGCGGCCTGCGGGGCGCCCGTGTCGGTCACGGCGACGACGACCGACGGGCTGGGGCTGACCGGTCGCGGCGAGGGCGTCGCCGCGATCGCGACGGCGCTCGTCGTCCCGCTCGGCTGAGCGCTCGCTCAGGGCAGCAGGATGATCTTCCCGGAGACCCGTCCCTCGATACCTGCCGTGTGCGCCTTGGCGGCGTCGGCGAGGTGGTACGTGGCGCCGATGCGTACGTCCAGACGTCCGGCCTCCCACAGGTCCACCAGGCGCTGACGCGCCGCCAGCCGGGCGCTGGTGCCCGGGTCGGCATGCGGGCCGTTGCCGAGCAGCTGCACCCCGAGCTGGGCGCCGCGGCCGAAGCCGGCGATCGTCGCGATCCGTGACCGGTGCCCGACGAGCTCGGCGGAGGCGTCGAGGGCCTCGTCGGCCCCCGAGGTGTCGATCGCTGCCGAGATCGTGGGGGAGACGGCGCGGACGCGATCGGTGAGGCCGGGGCCGTAGGCGACGGGTGTGGCGTTGAGGCCAGTGAGGTAGTCGTGGTTCGAGGGCCCGGCCGTCCCGATGACGCGCGCGCCGCGGGCGTGCGCCAGCTGGACCACCATCGCGCCGACGCCACCGCTGGCGCCGTGCACCAGGACGGTGTCGCCCGCGCCGACCCCGACGGCCGCGATCGCGTGGGCAGCCGTCGCCCCGGCGACCATCAGCCCGGCCGCCTTCTCCCAGCTCATCGCCGCCGGCTTGGTGATCAGTGCGCTCACGGGCACCACGACGAGCTCCGCGTAGGCACCAGTGATCGGCTGGGCGATGACCTCGTCGCCGAGGTCGACCTCGCTGACCCCCGGGCCGAGCGCGAGGATCGTCCCGGAGGCCTCGAGCCCGAGACGGATCGGCAGGCGCGCGGGATCGGTCCCCCATGCGCCGGAGTACATCTTCCAGTCGGCAGGGTTCACGCCCGCGGCGTGGACCTTGAGCAGGACCTGGCCCGGACCGGGGGCGCCGGGATCGACGTCGATCGCGCGCAGGACCTCGGGTCCGCCATATGCCGTCGCCACCATTGCTCGACTCATACCCCGATCATCGACCAGGAGCCGGGCCCGGTCCAGGACTGGCGCGACCAGCGCCTGAGCGAGAGACGCGGTGTCTCGCTCAGTGGGACGGCGGCCGATGAGCGCCCGCCCCGGTACCCTTTGGCGGTGACCCTGCACCTCTTCGACACCGCGACGCGCGCCCAGAGCGCGTTCGTCCCGCTGCATCCCGGGCAGGGTCGGCATCTACGTCTGCGGCTCGACCGTCCAGGGCTCTCCGCACATCGGCCACCTGCGCACGGACGTCGCCTTCGACGTGCTGGTGCGCTGGCTGCGCCGCTCGGGGCTCGAGGTCACCCTCGTGCGCAACGTCACCGACATCGACGACAAGATCCTCGCGAAGGCCGAGGACGCCGGCGTGCCGTGGTGGGCCTGGGCGATGCGCCACGAGCGCGAGTTCGCTCATGCCCGGGCGGCGCCTCGGCCTCGTCCCCGCCGACTACGAGCCGCGCGCCACGGGCCACATGACCGAGATGGTCGAGCTGATGACGCGCCTGGTCGACGGCGGCCACGCCTACGCCACGGGAGAGGGGGACGTCTGGTTCGACGTCCGCGCCTACCCCGACTACGGCAGCCTCACGAACCAGCGGCCCGAGGACATCGGCCTGTCCCCCGAGGACGGCACCGGGAAGCGGGACCCGCGCGACTTCGCGCTCTGGAAGTCGGTCAAGCCCGGTGAGCCCGCGACGGCGGCCTGGCCGACCCCGTACGGCCGCGGCCGGCCCGGCTGGCACCTGGAGTGCTCGGCGATGGCGCAGCGGTACCTCGGCGACACCTTCGACATCCACGGAGGCGGCCTCGACCTGCGCTTCCCGCACCACGAGAACGAGCAGGCGCAGTCGCGCTCGGCCGGCTACGGATTCGCCCAGCGCTGGATGCACAGCGCCTGGGTGACGCAGGGCGGCACCAAGATGAGCAAGTCGCTCGGCAACTCGCTGCTCGTCTCGACCCTGCTCGGGCAGGCACCGCCCGTCGTGCTGCGCTACGCGCTGACCGCCGTCCACTACCGCTCGATGCTCGAGTGGACACCCGAGACGGTCGAGGAGGCAGCGACCACCTGGGGCCGGCTCGCGGGCTTCGTCGAGCGTGCAGGCGAGCGCGTCGACCTCTCCGACGTCGACCTGGCGAGCGCGGAGCTCCCTGCGGCCTTCACCGCGGCGATGGACGACGACCTCAACGTGCCGGCTGCGCTCGCCGTCGTGCACGAGCACCTGCACCGCGGCAACACCGCGCTCGCCGACGGCGACCCGCAGGACCTGCGGGCCTCGCTCCTGGCGGTGCGCTCGATGCTCGACGCCCTGGGACTCGACCCGGTCGCCTGGCGCGACCAGGGGGTCGACCAGCGGGTCGAGGCCGCACTCGACGCGCTCGTGCGCGCCGCACTCGACGACCGCGCGCAGGCACGTGCCGCGCGTGACTGGACGACCGCCGATGCCGTCCGGGACCGCCTCGCGGCGGCCGGGCTCGTCGTCGAGGACTCCCCGACCGGCGCCCGCTGGTCATTGGCTGCACCATTGCGCACGGACGAGGAGAACTGATGGCCGGCAACTCCCAGCGACGCGGGGCCACCCGCAAGCCTGGCTCGAAGAAGGGGGCCCAGGCGCGGCTCCGGGGGCCGCAACCGCCGCGCGCTCGAGGGCAGGGGGCCCACGCCGAAGGCCGAGGACCGCACGTACCACGTCGCCGGCAAGCGCAAGGCCGCGGCGGAGGCCGCCGCGGCCTCGGGTCGCACCCCGGCCGGCCCCGGCCGGTCCACCCGTCAGCGTCCCGGCGAGGACACCGGGACCCGCGCACAGGGTTCGCGTGCCGCGGGTGGACGCGCCGGTGAGCGGACCGGCGGTCGCGCCGGAGCCGAGGGCTCGGGCGGCCGTGGAGCGCCGGACCGCGGTGGTCGCGCTGCCCGCCCGACGAGCCGTGACCAGCGTTCGGCACCCGCCGGCCGGACCCGGACGGGCAAGACCCTCGCGGAGGTCGTCGCCGGTCGCAACGCCGTCGTCGAGGCGCTGCGCGCGGGGATCCCCTGCGGCGGGGTCTGGATCGCCCACAAGACGGACTCCGACGAGCGTCTGAAGGAGATCCTCAAGTACGTCGGGGAGCGCAACCTGCCGCTGCTGGAGGTCACCAAGCCCGAGCTCGACCGGCTGACCGACGGCGTCGTCCACCAGGGCGTCGCGATCCAGGTCCCGCCGTACGAGTACGCCGACCTGGAGGGGATCCTGCTCCAGGCGCGTCGCACCGGGAAGCCGCCGCTCATCGTCGCGCTCGACGGGATCACGGACCCGCGCAACCTCGGTGCGGTGCTGCGCTCCGCCGGTGCCTTCGGCGTGCACGGCGTCGTCGTTCCCGAGCGTCGCGCTGCCGGCGTCACCGCCTCGGCGTGGAAGGTCTCGGCAGGCGCCGCGGCCCGCGTCCCCGTCGCCCAGGTCACCAACCTCGTGCGGGCCCTGATCGAGCTCCGCGACGCCGGGTGCACGATCATCGGCCTCGACGGGGAGGGATCGACCGAGATCGGCGACCTCGACATCGCGACCGACCCTGTCGTGCTCGTCGTCGGCTCCGAGGGCAAGGGTCTCGGTCGCCTCGTGCGGCAGACCTGCGACGTCATCGCTGCCATCCCGATCCGCAGCGAGGTCGAGTCGCTCAACGCCGGTGTCGCCGCCGGGATCAGCCTCTACGAGGTGTCGCGGATCCGCAGCAGGCGCTGACCACGTGCGCGGCGGGCGGGGCGACGACGATCGCACCGCCCGCCGTCAGCCCTCGATGCGCGGCAGCATCCCGGTGTCGACCTCGAGCACGGCGTGCTCGTCCGGCCGCCCGGCGAGCACGTTGTCCACATAGCTGGCCACGGCCTCGCGCATCGGCACGTCGCGGTCCTGCTCGGCCGAGATGAACCAGCGGTGGTCGAGGATCTCGTGGAACATCTGCGCCGACTCGAGCTTCCCGCGCAGCTCGCGCGGCACTGCCCGGACGGCCATCTCGTACACCTCGTTGAGCCAGTCGTGAGCGACGAACTCCTCGTCGTCGCCCTGGCGCTCGGTGCTCGCGCGGTAGGTGTCGAGGTCGTTGAGCAGGCGGCGGGCCTGGTTCTCCTCGACGTCGAGCCCCGTCAGGCGCATGAGCCGGCGGGAGTGGTGCCCGGCGTCGACGATGCGCGGCTGGATGCGGACCGTCGTCCCGCCGACATCGGTGGTGATGTCGAGCTCGCCGACGTCGAAGCCGAGCAGGTTGAGGCGCTCGATGCGCGCGGTGACCCGCCACCTGTCCCCGGCGCCGAAGGACTCGGCTCCGGTCAGGGCGTCCCAGAGCTCGCAGTAGCGCTCGACGAGGCGCGCCCCGACGGCGACGGTGTCCACCCCGCTCTCGAGGAGCTCGCCGGCCTCGAGGTCCATCAGCTCGCCGATGATGTTGACCCGCGCGATCTCCAGGTCGTAGCCGCGCTGCCCGTCCGTCAGCTTCGCGTGCAGGTCGCCCGTCTCGGCGTCGACGAGGTAGGCCGCGAAGGCGTCGGCATCACGCCGGAAGAGCGTGTTGGACAGCGAGACGTCGCCCCAGTAGAAGCCCGAGAGGTGCAGGCGCACGAGCAGGACGGCGAGGGCGTCGATGAGCTTCTCGGTGGTCCCTGGCTGGAGCGCCTGGCTGAACAGCGCGCGATAGGGCAGCGAGAACTGCAGGTGGCGTGTGATCAGCACCGCCTCCAGGCGGGAGCCGTCGGGCGCCCGGCGCCCCGTGATCACGCCGAGGGGCTCGACGCTCGGCACGTCGAGCCGGCGCAGCGCGCGCAGCAGCTCGTACTCGCGGTAGGCCACCGTCTCGCCGATCTCCTTGACGGCGATGACCTTGCCGGAGAGGCGCACGAACCGCACGATGTGCCGCGAGATGCCCCGGGGGAGTGCGGCGAGGACGTCGGTGGGCCAGTCCTCGAGCGGTACGTCCCACGGCAGGTCGAGCAGCGCCGGGTCGAGCTGGGCCGCAGTGATCTGCAGGGAGTCGGGCATCGTGCTCCTTCGTGACGAAGGGCGGGACGGCCGTAGCCGTCCCGCCCTCCTCGGTCGAGACCGATCAGTCGGTGATCAGACGATCAGACGGTGATCCGCTGGCCGCTGGCCGCCGCGAACGTGTGGCGCTCACCCGGGCGGATCGTGACCCAGAGCACCTCACCCTTGCGGGGGACCTGACGGGGGTCGACGCGCACGATGACCTGCGCGTCGCCCGCACCGGAGTGGATCGAGCGGGCCGCGTCACCCGCGCCGACGATTCCGCCGTAGACGAACGCGTCGGAGCCGAGCTCCTCGACGAGGTCGACGGAGACCGGGATGGCGCCGACGGTGCCCTCGGTGACGATGTCGAGGGACTCGGGGCGGAAGCCGATCGTGATCTGGTTCTTGTCCTCGGGCGTGAGGCCGTCGAGCACCCCGCGCTCCAGCGGGATGATCGTCTTGCCGAGGTGCGCGGCGACCGTCGGCCACGTTGAACGTGCCGATGTTCATCGCGGGCGAGCCGATGAAGCCGGCGACGAAGACGTTCTGCGGGGTGTCGTACATGTCGCGCGGGGTGCCGACCTGCTGGAGCAGGCCGTCCTTGAGCACGGCGATGCGGTCACCCATGGTGAGGGCCTCGGTCTGGTCGTGCGTGACGTAGACCGTGGTGACGCCGAGACGGCGCTGGAGCGAGGCGATCTGCGTACGCGTCTGCACGCGGAGCTTGGCGTCGAGGTTCGACAGCGGCTCGTCCATGAGGAACACCTGGGGCTGACGCACGATGGCGCGGCCCATGGCGACGCGCTGACGCTGGCCACCGGAGAGGGCCTTCGGCTTGCGGTCCAGGTACTCGGTCAGGTCGAGGATCTTCGCTGCCTCCTCGACGCGCTGAGCGGATCTCGGCCTTCGGGGTGCCGGCGATCTTCAGCGCGAAGCCCATGTTGTCCGCGACGGACATGTGCGGGTACAGCGCGTAGTTCTGGAAGACCATCGCGATGTCGCGGTCCTTGGGCTGCACGTCGGTGACGTCGCGGTCGCCCGATGAGGATGCGACCGCCGTTGACGTCCTCGAGGCCGGCGAGCATGCGCAGCGAGGTCGACTTGCCGCAGCCGGACGGGCCGACGAGGACGAGGAACTCGCCGTCCTCGACGTGCAGGTCGAGCGAGTCGACGGCGGGGCGTTCGGTACCCGGGTAGATCCGGGTTGCCTTGTCGAAGGTGACAGTGGCCATGATGAGTAATTCCCCTCACCGGCAGGTACGTGCCGGACGATCCGAGTGAATGGGATGAGGTGTCGACATCGACACCCGGTGCACGGGCCGAGGCCCTGCACCGCTCGGCCATCTTGCCACATCAGTCTGCGTGCGCGCCGGGATCTTCGCTGACCGATCTGGCGGGAGGCCGCGACCGGCGAGCGTCGCCGGGCCGCTCCTCAGCCGCCGTCGACCAGGTCGGCCAGTCGGCTGAGGAGGGCGGAGACGCGAGCGGTGTCGGCGACCCGGAACCGTGCCGAGGTGCGCCCAGGGCCCACCCGGACGGTCACGTCGCCGGTGCCGAGCGTCTCGAAGGCCCGCTCGTCCGTGACGTCGTCGCCCGCGTACAGCAGGAAACCGGCGCCCACCTGCGTGCGCAGCTCGGCGAGCGCGTGCCCCTTGGTCGCCGAGGAGACCGAGAGCTCGACGACGTCCTTGCCGCGCATCGTGTCGACCCCGTCACGGTCGCCGATCTGCATCGCCGCGGCGGTGAGCCGGGCGGCCTCGGCCGCCGGCAGGCCACGGGTGTGCAGGACGACCGTCGTCGGCTTGTGCTCGACCCGCGCCGCTGTGCCCTCGGCCGCGCGGTCGACCGCGGCAGCGAGCTCGGCGTGCAGGGCGGCCGCCCCCGCGTCGAGCGCATGCTCGTCGCGCACCAGGCCGCCGTCCCACTGCCCGCGCTCGGCGCCGTGGCTGCCGACCAGGAGGGTGCCGTCGGGCACCTCGGCCCGCTGGGCGAGATCGGCCAGTCCGCGACCGGAGACGAGCGCGAGGCGGACCCCGGCCACCCGGCCGAGCCGTTCGAGCGCGCGCACGGCGTCGGGGGTCGTGCGGCTCGCGGCCGGGTCGTCCACGAGCGGCGCGAGCACCCCGTCGAAGTCGAGGGCGATGAGCGCCGTCCCGCCTGCCTGGACGCCGTCGGCGACGCGCTGGAGCTCCGCGTCGAGCTCTGCGCTGAGCCGGACCCCGCGGCGCGGGGTCCGTCCCGGGTCCGCGAGCGCGTCGAGGAAGCTCGCCGACCACCGGCCGACGTCGTCGGTGAGCACCCGTCGGCGCAGCCGCCGCATCCGGCTGCGCATCTCCTTGCCCGACATCGACGCGGCCTGGGCGATGACGTCCTTGAGCCCGTCGATGTCATGCGGGTTGACGAGCAGGGCGCCGCTGAGCTCGTCGGCCGCGCCGGTGAACTCGCTCAGCACGAGCACGCCACGGTCCTCGATGCAGGTCGCCACGAACTCCTTGGCGACGAGGTTCATCCCGTCGCGCAGCGAGGTGACGAGCATGACGTCGGCCGCGAGGTAGAGCGCGGCCATCTCCTCCGGCGGGTAGGAGTGGTGCATGTAGTGGATCGCCGGCGCGCCGATCTGCCCGTGCTCGCCGTTGATCCGGGCAACCACGATCTCGACGTCCTCGCGCAGCTGCTGGTAGGCGGCGACGTTCTCGCGACTCGGGCTGGCGACCTGGACGAGCGTCGCGCCGGGGACCTCGAGCCGCCCGTCGGCCAGCAGCTCGCCGAAGGCCTTGAGCCGGTGGCGGATGCCCTTGGAGTAGTCGAGGCGGTCGACGCCGAGCAGCAGCACCTCGGGCGAGCCGAGGTCGCGGCGGATCTGGGCCGCGCGCTCCTGGATCTCCGGGGTGCGCGCCAGGGCGTCGAACTTCGACGACTCGATCGAGATGGGGAAGGCGGCGGCGCGCACCGTCCGCTCGCCGAGCCCGTCCGGCCCCGCGGGGATGGTGAGCAGCTGGCCCCGCGTGGACACGTCCGTCCAGCGGCGCACGACGCGGATGAAGTTCGCCGCGTCACCCGCGCGCTGGAAGCCGATGACATCGGCGCCGAGCAGACCCTCGACGACCTGGCGCCGCCAGGGCAGCTGGGCGAAGAGCTCGAGCGGAGGGAAGGGGATGTGGTGGAAGTAGCCGATCCGCACGTCGGGGCGCAGCTCGCGGATCAGGGCGGGCACGAGCTGGAGCTGGTAGTCGTGGACCCAGATCGTCCCGCCCTCGTCGGCCTGCTCGGCCGCCGTCCTGGCGAAGCGCTCGTTGACCCGGCGGTACGCCTCCCACCAGTGCCGGTGGTACTCGGGGGTGCTGATCACGTCGTGGCTCAGCGGCCAGAGGGTGTCGTTGGAGAAGCCCTCGTAGTAGTCGGCGATCTCCTCCGCCGAGAGCGGCACGGGGACCAGGTGCTTGCCCTCGGCGTCGAACGGCTCGGGGGCGTCGCCAGGGGAGCCGGACCAGCCCACCCAGGCGCCCGTGGTCGCCTGCATCACGGGCTCGAGCGCGCTGACGAGCCCTCCGGGGGACCGGCGCCACGTGGTGGTGCCGTCCTCGGCGACCGTGAGATCGACCGGAAGGCGGTTGGCGACGACGACGAGCGGATAGGTCACGGTGCTCCTCCAGGGGTGGCACCTGAGGCTATCGGGTGACCGACCGAGCTGCCGCCGGTCCGCGCGCGGCAACCCGACGGCGTCCCGCGGCGCAGGTAGCGTGCCCGCATGGAGCGGATGGGCCTCGTGCCGGGCACGGAGCTCGGCGGGTACCGCGTGCTGGCCCCGCTGGGCCAGGGCGGGATGGGTGCCGTCTACCGGGCGGTCGACGCCGACGGGATCGGCGTCGCGCTCAAGCTGCTGCACCCGCACCTGGCGGAGGGCTCGGCCAGGGACCGGCTGGCGCGTGAGGTCTCCGCGCTGCAGAAGGTGCGCCACCCGGGCGTCGCCCGCGTCCTGGACGCCGAGCTCGACTCCGCCGAGGCCTTCGTCGTCACCGAGCTGGTCGAGGGGGCAGACCTCGCGGCCAGCGTGCTCGGCTCGGGGCCGCTCGGCCTCTCGCGGCTCGACGAGCTCGCCGACCTCGCCGAGCAGCTCGCGGTCGCGCTCGAGGCCGTGCACGCGGCAGGCGTCCTGCACCGTGACCTCACCCCTGGCAACGTGATGATCACCGTCGACGGCCCTGTACTCATCGACTTCGGCATCGCCCAGGTCGTGGAGGACGCGCGCCTGACCTCGGCCGGGCAGGTCGCCGGCACCCCCGGCTACCTCAGCCCCGAGCTCCTCGCCGGGGCCGAGCCCGGCCGACGCGACGACTGGTGGGGCTGGGCCGCCGTGCTGGCCTTCGCTGCGACCGGTCGGCCACCGTTCGGGGTGCGACCGCTCTCGGCCGTCCTCGCCCGGGTGCGCGACGGCGAGCCCGACCTCGCGGGGATCGACCCCCGGGTCGCCTCGGTGCTGCGCCGTGCGCTCGTCCTCGACCCCGAGCAGCGCAGCCCGCATGCGGAGGTGGTGGCCGCGCTGAGGGCGGTCGCCGACGGTGCCGTCCCCCTGGAGGCGGACGAGGACCTCGCCGCAGGGGGGACGCGGGTGCTGCCTGTCGAGTCGACCGCCGCCACCCAGGTGGTCGACTCGGGACCGGCGGCCGCCGCTCCGTGGCAGCCCCGCTGGGCCGGCCAGGAGCCAGGGGTCGCGCCCGACGCCGGTCCGCCTCCGCCGCCCGCGGAGTGGCCGCCCGTCCCGGACGTCGAGGCGGTGCCGATCGACGAGGTCGTCCTGCCCGAGCCGCGCCGGCGCCCTGGGACCCTGCTCGCGCTCGGCCTGGCCGCCCTCGCCGCCGGGACGACATGGCCGGGGCCGACGCTGCTGGTCGTCGCCCTGCTCGCGGTCCTGGTGCGAAGCATCGGCCTGGACGTCGACGCGCACCACACCCGCCGGATCCAGCGCGGGGCGCGGCGCTCGGACGGGCTGCGTGCCGTCGTGAGCTGGCCCTGGTACCTGCTGCGCGCGGCCCTCGGGGTGCTCCCCGCCGCCCTCGTCGCCGCGAGCGCCTTCGTCCTGGTCGGCGGGGTCGGCTGGTGGCTGCTCGGCTCCGGGCGCCTGCTCCTCGTCGAGGCCGCCGCGGATGACGCCGGTGCGCTCGGCCCGAACAGCTCGGCGGTGAGGTCGGGCCTCGTCGCGCTCGCGGTGCTCGTTGCCCTCCTCACCTTCTGGTTCGGGCCGGCCGGCTGGGCCACGCGGCGCGGTGCGCGCTGGACGCTGGCGGGTGTCGCACCGGGCACGGGCGGGGCCGTCGTCGTCGTGCTCCTCGCGCTCGCCGGTGCCGCCGTGCTCGCCTCGTTCGTGCTCGCCGGGCGCGCGATCGCGTGGTGGCCGCTGGCCGGACCCCCGTCCCTGTGATTTCTGCTGCCGTGACCCGTACCCTGAGGTCATGACGGTGCGCCCCGGACGCGCAGCACCCCTGGTGCTGCCTGCCCTCGGCGTGCTCGGACTCCTCGTGGGGCTCGCTGCCCTCCTCGCCGAGCGCGGTGCGCTCCTGGTCCACCAGTGCGTCGGCGTGGGCGGTGGTGCGGCCGGATGGCTCGGCCTGAGGCTGGCCCTCCTGCGGCCCGACGCCACGTGCCCGAGCGGGACGCTCGCGGTCGGCCCGGACGGACGCCAGGCCCTCGCCGTCGTCGTCATGGTGGCGGTCCCCGCGTTGCTCGCCCATCTCGGCGCGGCAGCCATCGGCCTCGGCCTCGCGCGGCGAGCCAGGCTCGTCGTCGGCATCGCCCTGCGGCTCCTGCGGCCGCGGCTGCGCCGTCGTCCGGCTCCCGTCGCCGTCGTCCTGCGCGAGGTCCGTCGCTTCGTCGCCTCGCGCGCCGTCCGCCCGCCCGGTCCGGTCGACGTCGCCGCACCGCTGCTCAGGGGACCGCCGCTCCAGCTCGCCTGAGGACCCCGCGCGCCCCTCGGCGCGCTCTCGCCCAGCACTGGAGCAGTCATGCCCGACCCGTCAACCGACGCGTCCGCACGCGTCCCCGTCCCGTCCACCGATCCACCACCCGCACGCTGGGCCGTCGCCCAGCCGTGGGTGTCCACCGCGTTGAGGCTCGCCCTGGCCGTCGTCTTCCTCTGGGCCGGGGGCGCCAAGGTCGGCGACCTGCCCGCGAGCGTGCGGGCGGTGCGTGCCTTCGAGATCCTTCCCGAGGTGCTCGCCAAGCCCGTCGGCTACGGGCTGCCCGTGCTGGAGGTCGTCCTCGGCCTCCTGCTGCTCGCCGGCCTCCTCACGCGCTACTCCGCCATCCTCGGCGGACTGCTCATGGTGGGCTTCCTCGTCGGCATCGTCAGCGCGTGGTCACGCGGCCTCGCGATCGACTGCGGCTGCTTCGGCGGCGGCGGCCCGACGGATCCCGCTCGTACGCAGTACCCGCTCGAGGTCGTGCGCGACCTGGCGATCCTCGCCGCTGCGCTCGTCCTGGCCCGTTGGCCGCGGTCCCGCTACTCACTCGACACCTCCCTCGGCCTCGTCGCGCCGAGCGCGCAGGCCTGAACCGGAAGGACTCCCATGCCCACGAACGACCGTCCCACCAAGAACGACCGTCGCGAGGAGGCCCGTGCCGCGGCACAGGCCCTGCGCGAGAAGCAGAAGCGTGACCAGGCCCGCCAGCGCACCATCGCGATCTCAGCCCTCGTCGTGGGGCTCGTCGTCGTCGGCGTGCTCGTCGCGGTGATCCTCGGCCAGGGCAAGACGCCGGCATCGGCTCAGGTCACCCCCGCCTTCGCGACCGCGCAGGCCGGGGTCGTCTTCGACGAGAACGGCACCGTGACCCCGCCGGCCGACCAGGAGACCACGGCGGCCGACGGCACGGTCACGGCCTGGCCGGTGAACTCCAGCGACAAGGTCGTCGTCAGCGTCTACTTCGACTTCATGTGCCCGTACTGCGGTCAGTTCGAGACCACCGTCGGCCCGACGCTCGACGCACTCGTGAAGTCGGGCGACATCCTGCTCGACTCGCACCCGGTCTCGATCCTCGACCGCGCCTCCTCCGGGACGGCGTTCTCGACCCGTTCGGCCGCGGCCGCCTGGGAGATCGCCGAGAAGGCGCCCGAGCAGTACTCGGCCTTCGTCGAGGCGATGATGGGCCAGCAGCCGGCGGAGAACACCACCGGGCTGTCGGCGGCGCAGATCGAGTCGATCGCGACCGGCGTCGGGGTGCCCGCGGACGTGGCCGCTGCCCTCGGTGACGGCACCTACGAGTGGTGGGCCGCCCAGGCGACCGACCAGGCCTCGAAGGACCTCGGCAGCCTCTCCACGCCGACGGTGCTGATCAACGGCGTGAAGCTCGACCCGAGCACGACGAACTACTTCGACCCGGCGACCCTCAAGGACGCCATCGCCGCAGCCAAGGGCTGACCAGACGCACGACGGGCGGCGCCCCGGGGCCACGGCTCCGGGGCGCCGCCCTTCTGGCAGAATCGCGCCGTCATCAGCGTCCCGCCGCCTTAGCTCAGTGGTAGAGCACCCGCCTTGTAAGCGGACGGTCGTCGGTTCAATCCCGACAGGCGGCTCCACAGGCCCACGGCCCTGGTCTCGATCATGAGACATCTCACGATGTGAGACGTCTCACCCCGCTGCGGGTGCCCTCGACGGCCGTTCTGTCCGGTTCTGCCCGCTTTGACCAGCGCCGTTCGGGTGACACAGGGGAAACCGCGTCATGCCCCCTCAAGTCCTCGCTCTCTTCCGACGACAAAGTCTCAGCCGGTCACCCAGCCGGTTGAACCCCCTCAGTGGGCGCCGCCCCCCAAGCGACGCCGCCATCCCGACACCAGAAGGACTCCTCTCATGGCCTCCAAGCGCCGTAAGTCTGCCGCCATCGCCCTCGCCTTCATCGGCGTCGCGGGCCTCTCCCTCGCCAGCGCGTCGACGCTGGGAATCACCCCGGGGACCCTGCAGGCCGGTACCCAGGACCTGACGAACTGCCAGACGGGCAACGTCACGGCGAAGGTCGCCGCCGGCACCTACAGCGCGTCGCTCGTCGGCTTCCAGTCCGGCTCCGTGACGATCTCCGGCATCTCCGCCGCCTGTGGTGGCAAGACCGTGAGCGCGCAGCTGATCGGCGTGGGGAACGTGGCCCTCGGCTCGCCGGTCTCGCTCCTGATCCCCACCGTTGTCGCCCCCGCCACGGCGACGGCGAGCCTGTCTGCGCCGGCCAACGTGACCGCCGAGTCCGTCAAGGGCATCGCCGTCATCATCTCCGACTGACCCCGTTCTGACCTGAAGGTCGTCGATGGACGCCACTGAGGCACGAGCAGCCGGCGCGGGACTCCCGCGCCGGCTGCGCCGCAACGCCGGAGACATCGTCTTCCTCGTTCTCGCGCTCGTCGTCGGCTACTTCCTCTGGCCGACCTCGCTCGGCGGCTGCACGACCCTGACGATCGTGTCGGGGCACTCGATGGAGCCGACCTACTACACCGGTGACCTCGTCGTCTCGCGGTGCGGCGACTACGGCGTCGGTGACGTCGTCGTCTACAACCCGCCGAACGTCGGCTCCGCCCGGATCATCCACCGCATCATCGGCGGGGACGCCGAGAACGGCTGGGTCATCCAGGGTGACAACAACTCCTTCATCGACCCGTGGGAGCCCGGGAACGACCGCATCCTCGGCGAGGCCGTGCTGCACCTTCCCAAGGTCGGCCTGCTCGGCACCGTGCTGGTCAGCCCGATGACCTGGATCTCCCTGTTCCTCATCGCCGGCGCCCTCGTCCTGTGGCCGTCGAAGCCCGAGCCGGTGGCCGTCGCCGCCGCCGGCGAGGACGCCGCCTCGCCCGAGCCAGGGGAGGCAGAGACCGAGCTGCCCGCCCTGGTCCCCGTGGGAGACGAGGCAGGCCCGGAACCCGACCGCCGGACATGAGCGGCCGGGGTGGGTCGGCACCCGTCGCGAGCTGAGCGACCGGCCGCGTCGTGACGGCCCGGATCGGGCCCGGACGCTGCGCCTCCCCTCGAGCCGACCGACCCCCCGGTATCCTCGGCCACACAGATCAGCACCTGGAGACCCCCGATGTCCCGCCTCCGCCCGACCCGACGCATGGCAGCGCTCGTGCTCGCCCTCGTGGCGATCGCCGGGCTCTCTGCTGCGTCCGCGTCCCAGCTGAGCGTGAACGGCGGGACGCTCCAGTCGGGCGTCGGGCTCGTCGTCGACTGCCAGCCCACGGGGACGCCCGTCAAGGTGAGCTTCGCGAGTGCCTTCTCGACGTCGACGGGCACGTACTCGGCGAGCAACGCAACCGTCTCGAGCGTCGACCCCGCCTGCGGCGGCCTCGCGTACCGGTTCCAGATCCTCAGCACGACGGGTGCGGTGATCGACCTGGCCAGCGGTGCGGCGACGGATGTGAGCGGAACGGTCCCGTCGGGTGGCGGCTCGTTCACCACGACGGACTTCAGCACTGTGGTCCCGGCGGCGGCGATCGGCAGCGTCGCACTGGTCTTCAGCGGCTGATCGACACGAGCTCTCAGAGACGGAGGTACGGGTGCGGCGCCGATTGCTGGCCATGAGCGTCCTGCTGCTCGCAGCGGCAGGGCTCGGTCTGGCGAGCGCCTCGACCTTGGGCGTCGGCTCCCCGGAGATCGCCGCGGAGTCCGTCACGCATCCCTGTACCGGCGCTGTGTCGGCGACTCCCGCGCAGCAGAACAGGTCGAAGTACCGCGGGATCGCCTTCACGCTCCCGTCGGGCTGCGGTTCCCGCACGGTCCAGGTGGCGCTGAAGGACGGGAACAACTGGCGCACCGGCACGTCGACGTTCGCCTCGTCAGGGATCGTCACGCTCAACAACACGTATACGGCCCTGACGTCGATGACGATCGTCGCCACGATCGACGGCTGGACCTTGCCGGTGACCTGGTCCTACGCGCCGGTCACCTGCGCGGTGCCCACCGGGGAGGCGACCTGTGACGCCGGCGTGACGATCTTCACGGGCAACAAGCCAGGCGGAGGCTACTTCACGTACTACGACGTCGTGGTGACGACGACCTCGACGACTCCGGTGCCGTGGCAGGTCACGATACTGATGTCGTACCCGGACTACCCCGGCGTCCCGACCTATCTCGGCAACTCCACGCTCGACGGGTTCAACGACGGCGTCACCACCTGGAGTGGCACCGGCAACGTCAACGACGTCGACCGGATCTCGGCGTGCTCTGACTCGCCCGTGCTCGTCGTCGCCGGGCGGCCGAGCGGCCCCATCAACAACCGTTTCGAGAACGTCGTCGCCGGCCGCCAGCGGAACTTCTCGCTCGTGCTCAACTACAACTCGGGCACGTACACCGACGTCTTCTCGCCCGGCTGCTGACCGGCCGGCTCAGTCCGGTTGGACCGTGATGAGCTCGGCGTACTTCGGCAGCCGCTCGTCCCCCGAGGAGCGCCGGTGCAGGCGGCGGGTCGCCCACGGGTAGGCGTGGTTCTGCAGCCAGTCGACGTCGCCACGCACGCGCTCGGCGAGCGGAGGAGTCGGCAGCGGGACCATCGGGTCGTCCCAGGCCGGGTCGTCCGGCTCGAGGCCGAGCGCGACGAGCGCGGCCTCGGCGACGCGGCGATGGCCCTCCGTCGTCAGGTGGATGCGGTCCGGTGCCCACATGCGCCAGTCCTGGAGCGAGCGCATGCCCCAGATGTCGAGCACGAAGGCGCCGTGCCGGCGCGCGATGGTCCACAGGTGCGCGTTGAGGACGGCGGTCCGTCCCCGCGTGCGGCGGATGACGGGGCTGTCCTTCGTGTCGATGCCCGTGCTGAGCAGGACGTCGACGCCCGCAGCCCTGAGCCGCGCGACGGTCTCCTCGACGGCTGCGGCGAGGGCGTCGGGGTCGGCTGCGGGACGCAGCAGGTCGTTGCCGCCGCCGATCACGCTCACCAGGTCCGGCCCGAGCTCGAGCGCTGCGGGCACCTGCTCCTCGAGGATCGGACCGAGCAGCCGGCCGCGGATCGCGAGGTTGGCGTACTGCACCTCGGCGCCTCCCGAGCGCCGCGCGAGCCCCTCGGCGAGGAGGTCGGCCCAGCCGCGGCAGACGAGCGTCGGGTCGGTGAAACCCGTCTTCGCCGGGGGCTCCTGGTCGGGCACGTCCCACAGGCCCTCGGTGAACGAGTCCCCGACGGCGACGTAGCGGCGCCACGGGGAGGGCGGCGGTGTGGCATTCGGGTGGCGCGGACGGGTGATTCTCACGTCTGACATCCCCTCCAATGCCCACGAGGCGGGCAATACGGGCACCGTGACCGCGGCCGGGTCCTGGACGTCTCGCGTACCCAGGGTCATCCTGGTCAAGTCAGCGAACAAGGGCAAACCCACCGCGAGGTGGGGACGCAAAGCCACGGAGCCCCCAGGGCCAGCCGGGTTACCGAACGACAGGTGGTCATCATGAGGATGCACCCTCGCCAAGGCGTGACGCCGTGGCCGACGTCGCTCGATCCCGCCGTGGGCAGGCCGAGGAACCTTCCCCGGTCGCGTCCTCTCATCGTCGCGGCAGGAGCGACCGATCACCTGACGTGATCTAGCAGTACGTACCGATGGGCAGGATGCCCGTCGAAGCACCACGCAGAGCGACCCAGGAGGGGTACAGGTGAATCACGCAACAGCGCGTCGAGCGGCATCTGTCGCACTCCTAGCGCTCGCCCTCATCGGGGTGCGGGCGGCCGGGGCCTTCGGCGCCGACTCCCTCGGTGGGTCCATCCTCGTCGGCGGCTCGACCGACGACGGTTGCGGGAGGTCGCAGGTCGCCATCGACTACGACACCGCCTATGACGTCGATCTGCACGGATATGGGGTGAGCGCCGCCCGGCTGTCGGGGTTGGACGAGCGCTGCCACGGGTACGACATCGTCGTGACCCTCAACGGACCCGGGGGGGTCCCGTTGGCCACGTTGTCCGGGCAGGTCGATGCGACGCGCGTGCGCGTCGCAGTGCCGGCGAGCTCGCCGGTGTCCGCTGAGCAGCTCACGGGGGTGAGCGTCGTGCTCAGCAGGGCGACAGGGGCCTAGCCCCTAGCGGTTGACAGGGTGCCGCCCCGCCGGGGGGTGGGGCGGCCCCGGTCACCAGCACCAGCGCACCGCCGCCGAGCCCTGCTCGGCGAGCAGGGCGTTCACGCGGGAGAACGGGCGAGAGCCGAAGAAGCCGCGCGAGGCGGACAGCGGGCTGGGGTGCACCCCGCGGACGACGGGCACGCCGTCGAGCAGGGGAGCGAGCTCTTGAGCCTGTCGGCCCCACAGGACGGCGACGAGCGGCCCTCCGCGATCGGCGAGTGCCGTGACGGCGCGGGAGGTGACCTCCTGCCAGCCGAGGGCGCGGTGCGAACCGGGTTCTCCCGCACGGACGGTCAGCACACGGTTGAGCAGCAGCACGCCCTGCTCGGCCCACGGCGTCAGGTCACCGCCCGGCCGCGGCTCGCAGCCGAGGTCCTCGACGAGCTCGCGACGGATGTTCGCCAGCGACCGCGGCAGCGGCGTGGCACGCCCGGCGCGACGGAGAACGCGAGCCCGACGGCGTGCCCCGGCGTCGGGTAGGGGTCCTGGCCGACGATCAGCACGCGGACCTGGGCCATCGGACGGGCGAGGGCTCGCAGGACGTCCTGCGGTGCGGGCAGGACGGTCCGGCCGGCCGCGGCCTCGGCGGCGAGGGCTGAGCCGATCCGTCGGATCGTCGGCGCCACGGGCGCGAGGGCGGTGGCCCAGTCGTCCGCGACGAGCTGGTCCAGGGGTTCGCTCAGCACGGCGTCAGGCTAGTGCTGGCTGCTCCCGCAGGTGGGTGGAGCGTAATGACACCCCTGTGATTACGGCGGTAGAGTGCTCGCAGTCGTCCGGCCTGGAGGTCAGCATGGAAGCCATCGCGCACGCGGGGCACGAGGTCTTGTCCCACGTCGGTGAGCTCACCGAGCGTGATCGCGCCGTCCTCGACTTCGAGCGCCAGTGGTGGAAGTACGCCGGGGCCAAGGAGCAGGCCGTCCGTGACCTCTTCGACATGTCCGCGACGCGGTACTACCAGGTGCTCAACGCCCTGATCGACTCGCCTGCTGCCCTGGCGCACGACCCCATGCTGGTCAAGCGGCTGCGCCGGATGCGCACCTCGCGCCAGCGTGCGCGCACCGCTCGCCGCCTCGGCGTCGACGGCTGAACCGGCTCGCTGCCGCGTCCGGCACGGATACACGGCTCGACCCGATACCCTGACCGCCGTGAGAGCGGCCGACTACCCCTACCCCCCGGACGAGTTCGACGCTGCCGCCGCGGGGGGCCCGCATGGCGTGCACCGCAAGCCGCGGTCGGCCTGGAGCCGCTGGTGGCCCTTCCTCGCCGTCCTCGTGATCCTCCCGGTGCTGTCCTACGCCGCCGTGACGGTCGCCTCGGGCGGCAACCCCCTCGGGTCGGGTGCCGAGTCCTCGACGAGCGCACCCGCTGCCGAGTCCGCCGCGCCGACGGACACCGCGACGACGCCGTCGCCCGCCGCGACCGAGACGGCGGCCGAGACCCCCGCCGCGGTGAAGGACCTCACGCGGGTCGTCGAGGTGCAGAACGCCACGAGCACGGCGGGGCTCGCCTCGGGGGCCAAGACCGTCCTGACCTCGGCGGGCTTCACGGCGGTCACCGCCGGCAACTTCTCCGGGACGGCGCCGAGCGCCTCGGTGGTCTTCTACCCGTCGGCGGCCGACCAGGCCACCGCTGCCGCCGTCGCGGCCGCTCTCAAGATCACCACGGTGACCGAGTCGGCGACCGAGTTCCCCGACGGCATCCTCGTCGTGCTCGCGGGGGACTACACGCCCTGAGTCGTGGCGCCCGTGACGCCGACCAGCGCCGCGTGCTCCTCGTGCACAGATCCTCCGGCCGCTTGCACTCGCGAGGGTCGAGTGCCAATAATGCCTTAGCACTCTCGACCTGAGAGTGACAGAACACCCTGGTCCGGTGAGGGTCGGGGCGTCGCGGGACATGACCGCGAGCCGCCACGATCCGTCCGTCGCGGGCGCTGCGACCAGCCCACCGTCACCAACGGAGGATCTTCCCGCATGGCCAAGATCATTGCCTTCGACGAGGAGGCTCGCCGCGGTATGGAGCGGGGCATGAACGCCCTCGCAGACGCCGTCAAGGTCACCCTCGGCCCCAAGGGCCGCAACGTGGTGCTCGAGAAGAAGTGGGGCGCCCCCACGATCACCAACGATGGTGTCTCCATCGCCAAGGAGATCGAGCTCGAGGACCCCCTCGAGAAGATCGGCGCCGAGCTCGTCAAGGAGGTCGCCAAGAAGACGGACGACGTCGCGGGCGACGGCACCACCACCGCCACCGTCCTCGCCCAGGCGCTCGTCCGCGAGGGGCTGCGCAACGTCGCCGCCGGCGCGAACCCGATCGCCCTCAAGCGTGGCATCGAGACGGCCGTCGCGGCCGTCACGACCCAGCTGCTGGCCGCCGCCAAGGAGGTGGAGACCAAGGAGCAGATCGCTGCCACCGCCGGGATCTCCGCCGGCGACCCCGCCATCGGCGAGCTCATCGCCGAGGCGATGGACAAGGTCGGCAAGGAAGGCGTCATCACCGTCGAGGAGTCCAGCGCGCTGGGCCTCGAGCTGGAGCTGACCGAGGGCATGCGCTTCGACAAGGGCTACCTGTCGGCGTACTTCGTCACCGACGCCGAGCGCCAGGAGGCCGTCCTCGAGGACGCCTACGTGCTCCTCGTCGAGTCGAAGATCACCAACGTCAAGGACCTGCTGCCGCTGCTGGAGAAGGTCATCCAGTCCGGCAAGCCGCTGGCGATCATCGCCGAGGACATCGAGGGCGAGGCCCTGGCCACGCTCGTCGTGAACAAGATCCGCGGCACGTTCAAGTCCGTCGCCGTCAAGGCACCTGGCTTCGGCGACCGTCGCAAGGCGATGCTCCAGGACATGGCGATCCTCACCGGTGGCCAGGTCATCTCCGAGACCGTCGGCCTCAAGCTGGAGAACGCCGGGCTCGAGCTGCTCGGCCAGGCGCGCAAGATCGTCGTCACCAAGGACGAGACGACCGTCGTGGAGGGCCTCGGCGACGCCGAGCTCATCGCCGGCCGCGTCGCCCAGATCCGTGCCGAGATCGAGAACTCCGACTCCGACTACGACCGCGAGAAGCTCCAGGAGCGTCTCGCCAAGCTCGCCGGCGGCGTCGCCGTCATCAAGGCGGGTGCGGCAACGGAGGTCGAGCTCAAGGAGCGCAAGCACCGCATCGAGGACGCCGTGCGCAACGCCAAGGCGGCCGTCGAGGAGGGCATCGTCGCCGGTGGTGGCGTCGCTCTCATCCAGGCAGGCAAGCTCGCGTTCGAGATGGCGGAGATCACCGTCCCTCGAGGGCGACGAGGCGACCGGTGCCCGGATCGTCATGCTCGCGATCGACGCCCCGCTCAAGCAGATCGCGATCAACGCGGGTCTCGAGGGTGGCGTCGTGGCCGAGCGTGTCCGCAACCTCCCGACGGGTCACGGCCTCAACGCCGCGACCGGCGTCTACGAGGACCTCATGGCCGCTGGGGTCAACGACCCGGTCAAGGTGACCCGCTCTGCTCTGCAGAACGCCGCCTCGATCGCTGCGCTGTTCCTCACCACGGAGGCCGTGGTCGCCGACAAGCCCGAGCGTCACGCTCCGGCTGCCGGTGGCGGCGACGGCGGCATGGGTGGCATGGACTTCTGAGTCCACCTGCACGACGAAGAACGGCGGGCGTCCCCTCGGGGGCGCCCGCCGTTCTCATGCCCGCAGCAGAGCCGCACGGGGCCCTCAGGGGCTGCGGGTCCACGGCCGGGGCGTCAGTGGCGGTCGCGTGCGCGGACGCGGAGCCCGGAGGCACGCAGCCGTCGGACGAGCTCGCGCGTGCCGACGAGCTCGGCCCCGAGCGCGAGGAGCTCCTCGTAGCGCTCGGCCGGCACGTCGTAGTGGTCCAGGTCGAAGCCCCGCGCGGGGATCCCCGCGGCCGCGGCGAAGGCGTGGAGCTCCTCGAGCGAGCTGTCGCTGACCAGGTGCCCCCAGATCCGGCCGTGGCGGGGCCACAGCGGCGGGTCGACGAGCACGGTCACCGGTGGATCCTCGCATCCCGCGACGCCTGCTGACGTGGGTGACCGCAGGCGCCGCGGGCGCGATCAGTGCTGGAAGAGACGCGCGGCCTGCTGCTCCGCCGCCTCGTACTGCTGCGCTGCGGACGACAGCGCCTGGGTGATGTGGTCGAGGCTCGCCTCGACCTGGCGCTGCGTCGCCGTCCACTCGCCAAGGATCCCGCCGAACGCCTGGGCCGCCCCGCCACGCCAGGACTCCTGGAGCTGCGTGAGATGGCGCATCAGCGCCGCCACCTCGCTCCGGATCGCCGCCACCGACGCCCCTGCCGCCGTCCCTGCCTGCGCCACCTGGGCGCTGTCCACCTCGTACCTCATGCCTCCTCCTTCGGGTCGCGACGACCGTAGGAGCGCGGCGTCACGCAGCCGCGGGCCGACCGGCGGACCGGTGGAGGCGTGCCGCCCGTGGGGGTTGTGGAGGGAGCTCGAGACGGTCGATCAGGCCGGCGGAGCAGTGCCCTGCTCGGCGATCGGGACGACCCTCAGGAGCGCCGGGCGAACATCGCGCGGCCGAGGGGGGTGCCCGAGGCGGGGGTCCCGGTGTCCGTCGGCCCGGCCGGGGGGATGATCGCCGGCTCGGCGAAGGACTCGACGTCCGCCGTGGCCTCCGGTGCGGGGGCGTCGGACGCAGGGGACTCGGCCTCGGGCGCCGTGGCAGAGGCGTCGTGGCTCGGCTCGGCGGCCTGAGCGGCCTCGATCGCGGCGAGCTCCTTCTCGAGCCGGTGCAGCTCGGCGCCGAGGTTCTGCCGCGCGGGCTCCTCCCAGGCGGCACCGAGCGGGCTGGCGAAGAGGGTCTGGCGCTGCTCCAGCTTGCGCAGGATCGCGATCCGCGCGCGGACGAAGGCCTCGACGGGAAGGTGCGCGTACTCGGCGCGGATCTCGGCGAGGTAGGTCTTGTAGCGCTGCGGGTCGCCGGCGAGCATCGCCAGGTCCGCATCGCACAGCACGGCGCAGTCGAAGTCGTCCGGACGCGGCTGGTGCCGGGTCAGGGCGGTCACGAGGGTCGCGACGCGCTCGGCCGAGGCGGCCGGGACCCCGAGGGCCGTGAGCTCCTCACGGGCGAGGGCGGCGCTGGCCTGCTCGTCCTCACCTCCGCGGTTGGCGTACGAGGTCTTCTCGGTCGAGCTGAAGATCGCCCCGTGGTACCAGGCCGCCAGGCGCACCAGCTCGGGCTCGTGCGTCTCGCCGGCGAGCTCGTCGACGCGCGCCAGGACGTCGGCGAGGTGCCGGAGGTTGTGGAAGTGGCGATCCGGGTGGGACCACCGCTCGAGAAGGCCTTCGCCCGTGGCCCGGATGGTCTCCGGGTCGGCGGTTGCTCCTGCTCCCGCGACCGATCGCTGCCAAGCTGCGATCAGCCATTGCGGCGCGTCGTGAGCGCCCATCGTCTTGCCTCATCCCGTCGGTGACAACGGTTGGACACTGTAGCCCGAGGCGGGTGGGATCGGCTCATCGGGGGCCGGGACCCGATCGGGTGAATCGCCGTCAGGGCTCGGCGTCGGCGGCGGGGAAGCTGACGCGGATCGTCGCACCGCCGCCGGGGGTCTGCTCCAGCGTGACCGTCCCGCGGTGGGCGTCGACGATCGCGGAGACGATCGCCATGCCCAGCCCCGCGCCGCCCGAGGCGCGGCCGCGTGCCGCGTCGACCCGGTAGAAGCGCTCGAAGACGCGCGGCGCATGCTCCGGGGAGATCCCCGGGCCGTGGTCCCGCACCTCGAGCACCGCGCGCTCGTCCACGCGGCCGACGGCGAGCTCGACGGGGCTCCCCTCCGGCGTGTGCTGCACGACGTTGCCCACGAGGTTCGCCACGACCTGGCGCAGCCGGGCCTCGTCGCCGACGGTCAGCGCTCCGGCGGTCGAGGAGGCGCCCGCGACGGGCACGACGCGCACGCTCCGGCCGGCGTCGAGGGCGCGCAGGTCGGCGACGGCGTCGGCCGCGAGGACGACGAGGTCGACCGGCTCGCTGCGCTGGGGCCTGCCCTCGTCGAGCCGCGCCAGGTGGAGCAGGTCCTCCACGAGGGAGCCCATGCGGGTGGCCGAGTCCTCGATGCGTCGCAGCGTGCTGCTGACGTCCTCCGGGCCGGTCAGGGCGCCCATGCGGTAGAGCTCGCCGTAGCCGCGGATCGTCGCGAGCGGGGTGCGGAGCTCATGGCTCGCATCGGCGACGAAGCGGCGCATGCGCTCCTCGGAGGCCGTCCTGGCGTCGAAGGCCTGCTCGATCTGGCTGAGCATCGCGTTGAGCGAGGTCGAGAGCCGGCCGACCTCCGTCGTCGGCGGTGCGTCCGGGACGCGGCGGCTGAGGTCGCCCTCGGCGATCGCCCCAGCGGTCTCCTCGATGGCGCGCAGCGGACGCAGCGAGCGGCGCACGCCCCAGGTCCCGGCGACCGCTCCGAGGGCCGCGACACCGAGCCCGATCGACAGCAGCGCGACCTGCATCGTGCGCAGCGTGCTCTCGGCGGCGGTCATCGGCAGGGCGACGACGGCGGAGCCGACGACGGTGCCCGTCGCGCGGTTCGTCACGGGCAGGGCGAGCACGCGCCACCGCCGGTCGTCCGACACGTCGCGCACGGTGAACGGATCACCGGCCAGCGCGGAGACGTCCGCCGGGCTCAGGGCGGGCAGCTCCGGCCCCGCCGTTGTGCTCGTGCCCGAAGAGTACCGGCGGATCACGGTGCCGTCGGTGTCGAGGAAGATCGCCTGGTAGTCGCTCGGGAGCACCGAGTCGGAGTCGCCGTCGGACGGCAGGTTGGGGCGAACGAGGGCCTGGTTGGCCAGGGCGACGCCGGCCGAGCCGAGCTGCGCGTCGAGCTGCCCGACGAGCGAGCGCTCGAGCAGGGCGTGCGCCGTGATCCCGGTCAGCGCTAGGCCGAGCAGGAGCAGCACGCTGAACACCGCCGTGAGCTGGGTGCGCAGCGGCAGACGGTTCCAGAAGCTCATCGCGGCGGGATGCGCAGCACGTACCCGACGCCGCGCTTGGTGTGCAGCAGCGGGACGACGTCCTCGACGCCGTCCGGGCGGTCGATCTTGCGGCGCAGGTAGGAGATGTAGGACTCGACGATGCTCCCGTCGCCGCCCCAGTCGTAGTCCCAGACGTGGTCGAGGATCTGCGCCTTGGACAGCACCCGCCCGGCGTTGAGCATGAGGTAGCGCAGCAGCGCGAACTCGGTGGGGGAGAGCTCGATGGGCCGGCCGGCGCGGTGGACCTCGTGGGAGTCCTCGTCGAGCTCGAGGTCCGCGTAGCGCAGGACGGAGTCCGACTCCTCGCCCGCTCCCGTGCGGCGGAGGATCGCGCGGATCCGGGCGACGACCTCCTCGAGGCTGAACGGCTTGGTGACGTAGTCGTCGCCGCCGACGGTGAGCCCCGTCACCTTGTCGCTCGTGTCGTCGCGCGCGGTGAGGAACAGGACGGGGGCGCGCTGGCCGCGCTCACGCATCGTGCGGGTCACGGTGAAGCCGTCGATGTCCGGGAGCATCACGTCCATCACGACGAGGTCGGGGCTCACCTCGGCGACCAGGGCCAGGGCCGAGCGGCCGTCGGCGGCGCCGTGCACGTCGAAGCCGGCGAACCTCAGGGAGGTCGTGAGCAGCTCGCGGATGGTGGGCTCGTCGTCGACCACGACGAGGCGGGCCTCGGGGGCTCCTGAGCGTTCGGCCATCCGCCCAGTCTGCGCCCTCAACCTGGACGCTTGCTGGGAGGAAGCAGGACGGCCGGGGCCCGTGGGCCCCGGCCGTCCGGCGTGCTCAGCGCTCGCGGCTCGGTGTCAGGAGCCGATCTGCGGGGTGACGGTGTCCTGGATGCCTCGGGGTCCGCCGCCCTTGAGTGCCGCGAGCCGGGCCTCGATCTCGAGCGTCTCGCCCGCGTCCTCGAGCTCCTCGAACTGCGCGTCGAGCGAGGAGGCGGAGATCTCCGCCTGGCCTGCCACGCGCGCCTCCTCGCGGCGCACCTTCTCCTCGAAGCGGGCGACCTCCGTCGTGGGGTCGAGGACGTTGATCGAGCCGATCGCGTCCTGGACCTGGGCCTGCGCCTGGACGGACTTCGCGCGGGCGACGAGCTCGTCGCGCTTGGACCGCAGCTGGCCGAGCTTGTCCTGCATCTGCACGAGGCCGGACTTCAGCTTGGCGACGACCTCCGTCTGCGAGGCGATCATCGGCTCGGCGGCACGCGCCTCGCCCTCGAACTGGATCTGCTTGCCCAGCGCGACCTTGGCGAGGTTGTCGAAGCGGTCGGCGTCGACCGCGTTGCCCGCCGCACGCAGCTGGTCGGCCTTGGCCGAGGCGGCGCCCGCCTTGGTCCCCCACTCGCCGACGGCGCGGACGTCCTCCGCGTGGTCGGCCTCGGCGAGGCGCAGGTTGCCGATCGTCACCGCGACGGCGTCCTGGGCCTCGGCGATCGAGTTCGTGTAGTCGCGGATCATCTGGTCGAGCATCTTCTCGGGGTCCTCGGCGCGGTCGAGGATGGAGTTGATGTTCGCCCTGGTCATCTGGGCGATGCGTCCGAGGATCGTCTGCTTCTCCGCCATCAGTCTGCCTTCCGTGTGCTGGGTGCGTGCGAGTGCTCGTGCTGGTCCTGCGAGGCCCGTCGATGCGGGGCCCGATCCCTTGTGGTCAGAAGCGGCCACCTCCGCCGCGGCGGCCGCGGGTCCCTCCGCCGCCGAACGATCCGCTGGAGCGGCCTCCGCCGGAGGAGCGCCCACCGCCGGAGGGGCGGCCACCACCTCCGCCGAACCCGCCGCCGCCGAACCCGCCTCCGCCGAAGCCCCCACCGCCGCGCGAGCCGCCACGCAGGAGCTGGTCGAGCAGGATGCCGCCGAGGACGAGCGTGTTCGTGCTCGGGCCGCCGCCGGGACCCCCGGCCGCCCCGGGGCCGAACGGCCCGCCGCTCGTGGACTGGAAGCGCGAGACGTCGGCCTCGGCGAGCTGCTGCGCCGAGCTCGCGAGGGACTGGGCCCGCTGCGCCGTCGCCAGGGCGCTCGAGACATCGGTCGCGCTGGTCCGCTCCGCCTCCTGCGCGAGCCGTGCGGACTCGGCGAGGCGCGTGCGGGCCTCGGCCCCCACCGCCCCGCGGCGCGTCTCGATGAAGTCCGAGACCGAGCGGATCTGCGAGGTGAGCTGGCCCAGCAGGCTCGCGAGCTGGGCGCGGCCGCGCTCGTCCCGTTCGGCGCGGTCGCGTGCCGGGGCGAGGGCGGCGTCCAGCGCGGTCTCCGCGGCGGAGAGCTGCGAGACGAGGGCGAGCGGGTCACCGTCGGCGCGGGTGGACGCGGCGAGGGCGAGCGCCTCGCGGGCGGCCCCCACCGCGACGCCGACGCTCTGGTCCGCGGGGGCGAGCCGGGCCGCGTCCGCGACGTCGCCGGTGAGGGAGGCGATGCCGGCGTCGATCCGGGCGCCGGCGGCCGCCAGGTCCGCGCGGGCGCGGTCGACGGCGTCCAGGAGCCGCACGGCCTGCTCGACGGCGTCCTCTGCGGCGCGGACCAGCGCGACGGCCGCGGCGCGATCCGTGCCGACGACCTCGAGGCCCTGCTCGACGGAGGTGCGGGCCGCGTCCAGCAGGCTCGTCGCCTGGTCGACGTTCCCCGAGACGGAGGCGAGCGCCGCGGGCGAGTAGGTGGTGGCGAGGGACGCCAGGGTCGCGCGCCCGCCGGCCAGTCGGGAACCGACCTCGTCGGCCCGCTGCCTGGTCTCGGCGAGGACCTCGGGCGCGCGTGACTGCAGGTCACGCAGCCGGTCGAACTCCTCGGCCTGGGCGTCGAGCGCCTCGTCGGCCTGGGCGCACAGCGCGAGGATCTGCTGCATCATCGCGCGCGCCTGCGGCTCCGTCTCGGGCTGCGCGTCGTCGAGCTGCTGGCGCAGGGCGAACGCCTGGCCGAGTCCGGCCTTCGCCTCGGCGAGCACCTGGGTGAAGGTCCTCGTCGCCTCGAGGCCGAACTGCGCCTGCGCGAAGCCGAGCTCCTGCTCGGAGGTCTTGACGGCGTCGTCGAGCTCGACGAGCGCGGCGCTCGCCCGGCGCCCCAGCTCGGCGGTCGGCAGCGCGGCGGGGTCGCGCCCCGCGCCCCGCGATCCCGCACCACCACGCCGTGACCGCACGGCCACCACGACCACGACGAGCACCAGGCCCAGGACGAGCAGTCCCACGAGCAGTCCGCCGACGGGCAGCCCGGAGGACGTCGTGCTGCTCGCGGAGCTCCCGGCGGCCGCCTCGCGGTAGCCGTCGGCGGCGGCGATGGCCGCTCCGGCCCAGTCGTCCTGCGAGAGGAGGGGCTCGACGGCGTCGGCCGCGACGGCCGAGAGCTGGGCGTCGCTGAGCGCGATGGCGTCGTCGACGCTGATCCCGTAGCTGCGGTCGTCGACGGCGACGGCCATGAGGATGTCGTCGACGCCGAGCCCGGAGGCGGTGGCGCTCGCATTGGCCCAGTCGATCCCCGACTCGCCGTCGAAGGAGGACACGAAGACGACCCAGAGCTGGTAGCGCGTCGCGCCGGTCAGGGAGTCGAGGGCGGCCTGGACCTCGGCCGTCCGTCCGTCGAGCGCGCCGACCGTGTCGGTGATCTCCGCCGCCACGTTCACCGGGGACTCCGCGGCGGCGGGCGCCGCGAGCACGAGGCTCCCGACGAGGGCGAGCAGGGCGACCACGGGGGCGAGGAGGGCAGCGAGTCCCCGCTGCGGGCGCGGCAGAGCGGCAGCTGTGGTGCTCACGTCCCGATCCTTGACCAACTCATGGCAGGGAGCAAACGCCCGGCGGGCCTGTGCGGCCGCCGTCTAGACTCCTGCGGTGATTCTCACGGTTCTCGAGCACGGCCCGTCGGTCCCCGCCGATCGCTTCGTGCCCTGGCTCAGCCGGGCAGCTGACGGCGGAGCCGAGGCGCAGATCCAGCTGCGCGTCGTGCGCCTGTGGGCGCAGGAGCCCGTGCCCTCCCTCGCCGAGTGCGGAGCCGGTCTGCTCGTCCTGGGCGGTCAGCAGGACGCCTATGACGACGAGGGCTCGCCGTGGCTCCCCGCCACGCGCGAGCTCATGGCGCAGGCCGCCGTCGAGGGTCTGCCGACCCTGGGCATCTGCCTCGGGGCCCAGCTGCTCGCGGTCGCCACCGGAGGGCGCGTCCAGGTCGCGGCACCTCCCGGCCGTGAGTCGGGGGTCGTGGAGATCCGCCCCCGGCCGGCCGCGGCAGAGGACCCGCTGCTCGGCGCGCTGGCGGCCGGGGTCCTGGCCGACCACCCGGGATCCGCCGGCGTCCTTGCGCTCATGCCCTCCATGCACGCCGACGCCGTCGTCGAGCTCCCCGGCTCGGCCGTGTGGCTCGCCTCCTCCGCGCTCTACCCCTTCCAGGCCTTCCGCATCGGCTCGGCCTGGGGTGTGCAGTTCCACCCCGAGGTCAGCCCGGAGACCTTCGCCGCCTGGGCCGCGCTGCACCCCGACGTCGACAGCGACGCGGTGGTCGCGCAGTTCAGGGCGCATGACGAGGAGATCGTCCGGGGCGGCCGCGCGATCGCCGAGGCCTTCGCCGCGCTCGTCCGTACCGGCGTCCCGCTCGTCGCTGCGGGCTGAGCAGCGCTCAGGCGGCCGGCCCCGCGGCGGGGTCCTTCTCGAGGTCCTCGGCGTCGATGATGCGGTAGGCGTAGCCCTGCTCGGCGAGGAAGCGCTGACGGTGCGCGGCGAACTCCTGGTCGACGGTGTCGCGCGCGACGACGGCGTAGAAGTGCGCCGTGCGACCGTCGGCCTTGGGTCGCATGATCCGGCCGAGGCGCTGCGCCTCCTCCTGGCGTGACCCGAAGGAGCCGCTGACCTGGATGGCGACGGCCGCCTCCGGCAGGTCGACGGAGAAGTTCGCGACCTTGCTCACCACGAGGCGGGTGATCTCGCCGGTACGGAACGCCGCGAAGAGCCGCTGGCGCTCGCGGACGGTCGTCTGCCCGGTGATGAGCGGCGCGTCGAGGTGGTCGGCGAGCAGCTCGAGCTGGTCCAGGTACTGGCCGATCACCAGGACCTGGTCGTCGGGGTGACGCGCGACGAGCCGCTCGACGACGGTGTTCTTGCCGATCGCGGCGGCGGCGAGGCGGTAGCGCTCCTCCGGCTCGGCCATCGCGTAGGCCATCCGGTCGCGGTCGGGCAGGGTGAGCCGCACCTCGACGCAGTCCGCCGGGGCGATGTAGCCCTGCGCCTCGATCTCCTTCCACGGAGCGTCGAAGCGCTTGGGCCCGATGAGCGAGAAGACCTCGTCCTCGCGCCCGTCCTCACGCACGAGCGTCGCGGTCAGCCCCAGGCGGCGACGCGCCTGGAGGTCGGCGGTCATCCGGAAGATCGGCGCGGGGAGCAGGTGGACCTCGTCGTACAGGACGAGGCCCCAGTCGCGGGCGTCGAGCAGCTCGAGGTGCGTGTAGACGCCCTTCCGCTTGGTCGTGAGCACCTGGTAGGTCGCGATCGTCACCGGCCGCACCTCCTTGCGGGCGCCGGAGTACTCGCCGATCTCGTCCTCGGTGAGCGAGGTGCGCTTGAGCAGCTCGTCGCGCCACTGCCGGGCCGAGACGGTGTTCGTCACGAGGATGAGCGTCGTCGTCCCGGAGCGAGCCATCGCGGCAGCCCCGACGATCGTCTTGCCCGCGCCGCAGGGAAGGACGACGACCCCGGAGCCGCCGTGCCAGAAGCCGTCGACCGCCTGCTCCTGGTACGGGCGCAGCGCCCAGCCCTCCTCGACGAGAGCGATGGCATGCGCCTCGCCGTCGACGTAGCCCGCGAGGTCCTCGGCCGGCCAGCCGAGCTTGAGCAGGACCTGCTTGAGGCGGCCGCGCTCGGAGGGGTGCACGACGACGTCGTCGGCGTCGAGCCGTGCCCCGAGCAGGCCGGCCGTCCGGCGGGACCGGAGCACCTCCTCCAGCACGGCGCGGTCCAGGGCGTGCAGGACGAGCCCGTGGGTCGGGTGGTCGACGAGCTGGAGCCGGCCGTAGCGCGACATCGTCTCGGCGATGTCGACCAGGAGCGCATGCGGGACGGAGTAGCGCGAGTAGGCGAGGAGGACGGAGACGACCTGCTCGGCGTCATGGCCGGCCGCGCGGGCGTTCCACAGGCCGAGCGGCGTCAGCCGGTAGGTGTGCACATGCTCGGGCGCGCGCTCGAGCTCGGCGAACGGGGCGATCGCACGGCGGGCGGCGGCGGCATCGGGGTGGTCGACCTCGAGCAGCACCGTCTTGTCGCCCTGCACGATCAGCGGGCCACCGGGCGGTGTCGTCATGCGTCTCCCTGAAGGGTCACTCGGATGATGCGGTGCACGGCGATGGTCAGCTCGGCCTCCCGCTCGGCGTCGACGGCGCGGACCCGGCCCGCCTCCACCCGCACGGGGCGGACGGTGCGTCGGGTCGGTCCGTCGGGGCCGGCGATCTCCAGGACCACCGTGAGGCGGTCGGCCACCGCCTCCCGCAGCAGGGCCAACGCCTCGAGCGGGTCGGCTGTTCCCTCGCCTGGCTCGCGCGCCGGGGCGGTTCCTGCGCCGACGGCGGCACGGGCGCCCGTCGTCGTTGCTCCCGGCGGCTGCGCGGCACCGGGCGCCGCCGTCGGCACCGGGGCCGCGACGGTCCGCTCCGCGCTCAGCAGGTCCGTGACCAGGCGGTTCAGGTGCCGTTCCTGGGCAGCGGGGTCGGGGGCGGCGACGGGTCGCTGCCTCGGCACGCGGACGCGCCGGGCAGGGGTGCGCTCGCGCAGCACGACGCCGTGCCCGTCCTCGACGACCGCGGGAATGCCACGAGCGCGCAGGCGGGAGACGAGCTCGGCCGCGGGCGCCTGGGAGACGAGGACCCCGGGCGCGAGCTGACGCAGGCCCAGGTCGCGCAGCGTCGGGTCGTCGACCGTCCCGGCGAGGGCGGCGGGCTCGGCGCGCAGGTAGGACAGCGCGGCTCCCGCCCGGACCTGGCCGTGCCGGCGTGCCGTGTCGAGCACCAGGTACTCCAGCGGCTGCGGCACGCCACCCCTGGCGTGCCGGGACAGCACGGCGAGCGTCTCCTCCGCCGACCAGCCGTGGTCGAGCGCCCGGCGCACGCTCTCCTCGCCGAAGCGCACGGTCAGCCCCGCTCCGCGCGACTCGACGTCCGCCGTGAGGGCGATCAGCTCCTCGAGCTCCGGGCTCGGGCGCCCCGGGACGATCCCGCTGAGGTCGCCCTGCAGGAGGATCTCGTCGACGGCGGCCGGGACGAGGGCGGCGAGCGAGCCGGCGGCTCCGCTCAGGTCGCCCGCGAGCAGGGCGGAGGCCGGGCCGGTGATCGCCCCGGAGGACAGCACGCCGAGCGCCTCGCCCTCCTCGAGGACGGCCTCGATCGCGTGCAGCGGCGGGGTCGAGCGCGGGGCCTGCCAGGCGAGGACGGCATGCACCTGGGCGGCCGAGAGGCGTCCGGGCCGGTCGAGCCCCGCGAGGACCACGAGCACCGAGCGCCGCACGCGGCGGGCCCATGGTCGCCTGGACTCCGGCTCCAGGGCCCCGCGCAGCGCGCCGCGGTCGTCCCTGGTGCCCACGAGCCAGGCGGCACGCTCGGAGTCGAGCCATGCCTGGGCGAGGCGCACCCACTGCTCGGCCACGGGAAGCAGGAGCCACTCGTCGACCGAGGAGGTCGGTGCGAACGACGGCGGGTCCTCCGCGTCGTCGACGACGAGGCCGGCGGCCCCCGCGACCTCGACGACCAGGGCCGTGCGGCCCTGGCTCGTCTCGAGCTCGGTCGCCAGGCGCCGCAGCTCACGCGAGCCGAGCCCGCCGGAGCGCAGCACGAGCGGCGGGTGGGCTCCCCAGGAGGCGATCACCTCGGCGACGAGCCGGACCGCCTCGAGCGCCTCGTGCACCGCACCGGCGTCCAGGGCGGCGGGGTCGACGGGCACGGCCTCGACCGTCGGCGGCGTCGGGGCGGTGGCGACGGTGCGCCCGCGGCGCAGGGCGAGCGCCACCTCGCGTGGGAGCAGCACGTGATGGGCGTCGCCGCGGACCAGCAGCCGGTTCCTCAGCAGCCAGACCACTGCCGTCCGCGCGGCACCGGGCTCGGCGGGGGCACGGCCGACGGGAGGGCCCCAGGTCAGGGCGTCGAGCACGGACCGGGCCCCCACGGGGGCCTCGTCCAGGAGCCGGTCCACCACGTCGGGGTCGCTGACGTCGGGCGCCTCGGGGTCGTCGCTCGGCGTGAGGCCGGGGCCGAGACCCGAGGGGTGCGGGCCGAGGGCGTCGGCGAGCCCCGGCGCCGGCCGGAGCCGAGCGCCGCCCCAGACCAGCCCCCGGCGGCGGGCCTGGGCGATCGCGGGTGCGGCGTCGAGGCCCAGCGCTGTGCTGAGCTCGTCGAGGCCCGGCCCGGGGGTCTGGGTCTGCCTGCCGTGCGCGTCCAGGGCGACGACGGCCTCGAGCAGGGCGAGGACGGCCGCGTCGACCTCCGAGAGGGCGCGGTCGATGCTCGCCCTCGTCGTCGCGCGGGCCGCGAGCGCGCGCAGCGTCCCGGGCGGCGGGGTCGCGAGGTCGGGCCGGGCACCGAGGAGCTGCGCCAGGGCCTCGGGCTCCAGCGCTCGCAGGTGCTCGGTGAACGTGGACATCCGCACCACCTTACGGCGGGGCGGGGGAACGCTCCCGGCCGGGCCGCCTAGCATCGCCCCATGGAGATCGTGAAGAACCTGGCCCTCGTCCTGCACTTCGTCGGCCTCGCGAGCCTGCTCGGCGGGTTCCTCGTGCAGATGAGCGCGGCAGCCAAGCGGATCGACCCGGCGATGTTCCACGGCGCGCTGACGATGCTCGTCACGGGTGTCGCCCTCGTGGGCCTCGACCAGGCGATGGACGACCCGGACCTCAACAACACCAAGGTCGCGGTGAAGCTCGTCGTCCTCCTGGTCATCACGACGCTCGTCGTGCTCAACCGCAAGAAGCCGAGCGTTCCCGTCGGGCTGTGGGGCGCCATCGGCGGGCTCACGCTGCTCAACATCACCCTCGCCGTCTTCTGGTGACGGAGCCGGACGGGCCGCCACCGGCTCGTCCACGGGCCTCGCGGACGATATTCGCGACGGGCGGGGCCCACGGGCCGGTAGCCTGGTAGGTCGGAGTACGACGACAGGAGCAACGGTGCCTACCGGCAAGGTCAAGTGGTTCGACACTGAGCGTGGATTCGGCTTCATCGCGGGCGAGGACGGCGGTGAGGTCTTCCTGCACGCCTCGGCACTGCCCGACGGCGCCCCGGCTCCCAAGCCCGGCTCGCGTGTCGAGTTCGGCGTGGCCGACGGTCGTCGCGGTCCCCAGGCGCTCGCGGTGACGCTGCTCGACCCGGTGCCCTCGATCGTCAAGGCCCAGCGCAAGCCGGCCGACGACATGGCCGTCATCATCGAGGACCTCATCAAGGTGCTCGACAAGGTCGGCAACGACATGCGTCGTGGCCGGTACCCCGAGAAGGCCCGTGGCGCTCAGCTCGCCGGCCTGCTCAGGGCCGTCGCCGACGACCTCGAGTCCTGATGGCGACGGCGACGCTCGACCCCGTCCTGACCACGGCCGTCGACCTCGCGCGCGCCGCCGCCGAGGAGGTCGCCGGGCGTCCCGAGCTCGTCGGGGAGCACCTGCGCGCCGTCCGTGAGGACGAGCGCGTCGTCACCCACCAGTTCGCGACCACCTCGCCGGGCTACCAGGGCTGGCACTGGGCCGTGACGGTGGCCCGCGTCCCGCGCGGCCGGACGGCCACGGTCAGCGAGGTCGAGCTGCTCCCCGGGGACGGCGCCGTGCTCGCCCCGGCCTGGGTGCCGTGGTCCGAGCGCCTGCAGCCCGGAGACCTCGGCCCCGGTGACGTCCTGCCCTTCCTGCCGGACGACGAGCGCCTGGAGCAGGGCTTCGAGGCCACGGGCGACCTCGACGTCGACCTCATGGCGTTCTTCGAGCTCGGTCTCGGCCGGGAGCGCGTGCTCTCGCCGCTCGGCCGTTCCGAGGCGGCCGAGCGCTGGTACCGCGGCACGCGTGGGCCGATGGCGCCCGCCGCCGTCTCCGCGAGCGCGCCGTGCTCGACCTGCGGCTTCCTCCTGCTGCTCGGCGGCTCGCTGCGCACCGAGTTCGGTGTCTGCGCCAACGAGTGGTCCCCGGACGACGGCCGTGTGGTGAGCATGGACCACGGCTGCGGAGCGCACTCGCAGACCGACCCGGGCCCCGTCCCCACGGACTGGCCCGACTCGGCCCCGGTCATCGACGAGATGGCGATGGACCTCGAGATCAGCGTTCCCGGCGAGGACGAGCCCGCCGTCGACGAGGTCCCTGCCGACGAGCTCCCGACCGACGACGCTCCGACGGGCGACGCCCCGGCCGACGACGCTCCGACCGCCGTGGCCCCGACCGACGACGTTCCTGCCGACGACGCCCCGGCCGACGAGCCCTCCGCCGACGAGCCCCTCGCGGATCCTGCCGCGGAGTGACCGACCCGCTGGGAGCCGCCGGGCTGCGTGAGGCGGCGCTCACGGCCTGGCGAGCCGGACCCGCACGGCTGCGCGAGGACGCGAACGCCGAGGAGGACCACGCGCGCGGTGGCTACCGCGACCGTGTCGTCGTCGAGCTCGCCCAGAACGCGGCGGATGCCGCGGGCCACGGCGGACGCCTGCTGCTGCGCCTGACCGGCGGCCCGTCGCCGCTGCTCGTCGCCGCGAACACCGGGACGCCCGCTCGACGCGGCGGGCCTCGCCTCGCTCGCCACGCTGCGCGCCTCGGCGAAGTCGCGTGCGGCCGCCGGGCGCCGCGGCGGGACGGGTCGCGGCGAGCGCGCCGTCGTCGGTCGGGCGCTTCGGCGTCGGCTTCGCCGCCGTCCGCTCCGTCGCCGACGAGATCGCCGTCCTCACCGCGGGCGGCTCCGCGCACTTCTCGCTCGAGCGCACGACGGCGCTGCTGTCGGCCGAGCCGGCGCTCGCCGAGGTGATCGACCGGCGTCGCGGGGCGCTCCCTGCGCTCCGGCTGCCCTTCGCCGGTCCGGGCCCGGTCGGCGAGCACCTCGGTGATCGTCCCGGGCGATCCGTGGGCCACCGTCGTCGTCCTCGCGCTGCGGGACGAGGCGGCCGTCGCCCAGGTCGCCGCCCAGCTCGCTGCCGTCGACGACGGCCTCCTCCTCGCCCTTCCCGGGCTGTCCTCCGTCGTCGTGGAGCACGACGGCGGCTCGCGCGAGCTCGGCGACGTGCACCGGCGCTGGATCGTCGCCTCCGCTGCGGGCGAGCTCGCGCCGGGTGACCTCGCCGACCGCCCCATCGAGGAGCAGGACCGCCGTGGCTGGACGCTCACCTGGGCGGTGCGCAGGCAGGGAGCCACCGAGCCCGGCACCGTCCACGCTCCGACGCCGACCGGCGAGCCGTGCACCGTCCCGGCGATGCTGATCGGCACCTTCCCGCTCGACCCCTCGCGTCGCCACATCGCCCCGTCCGCGGCGACGGACGTGCTGGTCGGCCGGGCGGGGCAGGTCTGGGCGCAGCTCCTCCTCGACTGCCGCCAGGAGCGCGCTGCCGGACGCGCCGGCCCCCGACCCGCTCGACCTCGTGCCGCGCGGCTGGCCGGCCGGCGGGGTCGACGGCGCGATCCGCGAGGCCGTCCTGGACGCGACCCGCTCGGCGCCGGTGCTCACCGCCGCCGGCGACGGCCGTGGCGTCGCCCCGCAGGACGCCGTCGTGCTCGCGGCGCCGTGGACCTGCGACCGGGACGCCCTCGACGTCCTGGGCGGCTGGGACGCGGCCCTCGTGCGGCTCGACGACACGCAGCGCGACCTCGTCCGCCTCCTCGGGCTCCGCTCGGTCGAGATGGCCGATCTCGTCGAGCTGTTGCCCGCGGGGGACCCGGCGTGGCTGCGCCGCGTCTACGACGCTCTTCGCCTCGGCCACCGGCGACATGCTCAGCGAGCTCGCCGCCGTGCCGGTGCCGCTGCGCGACGGCCGCGTGGTCCACGGAGCACGCGGGCTCGTCGTCGTCGACGCCGAGCTCGATGACGCGAGGTGCTCGACGCGCTGGCCGACGCCGGTCTGCGCATCGTCGACCCGCAGGCCGCGCACCCCGTCCTGGAGCGGCTCGGTGCCGACCGGCTCGACGCGGCCGCGCTCGCGCGCCATCCCGTCCTGCGCTCGTGGGTGCTCGGCGAGCATCGCCCGCCGGACCCGACGACGAGGACGAGGCGCGCCGCCGAGGTGCTCCTGGCCCTGCTCGAGCAGGCGGCGACCGGGCGAGCCGTGCGATCGGCCCGCCCGAGCCCTGGTGGGGAGAGGTCCTGCTCGAGGCCGAGGACGGCGAGCCTGGTCCCGGCTCGCGGGCTGACCCTGCCCGGGCTCGGCCGCCGCCGAGTGGTTCGACCCCGACGTCCTGCCGCGGGTCGCCGGCCGGCTGGTGGAGCGCTGGGGCCGGACGCTCGTCGCTCGCGGCGTCCGCAGCGGGCTCACGGCGGTGCGGGTCGACGATCCCGGTCGTCGCCGACGGGATCGACGGCTGGGCGGAGTACCTCGACGAGCGTCGGCCTGCCCGAAGACGCCGCGGGCGACGACGGCAGAGCTCGTCGCCGTCGCCGATCTCGACGCCGTCCTGCCTGAGTCCTGGCCGCTCGGTGCTCGCGGCACTCGCCGGCGGCGGGTGGACCGAGGCCCTCGCCCCGTCCGGCGGCCCGACGGCAGCCGCGCTCCCTCGTACACGGGCTGGTGGCTGCGTCGGCGGGCCGCGATCGGCGCGGACCGGCCGTTCGTCCTTCCGGGCCGCGCATCGGCGCGGGGCCCTCTCGCTGCTGCCGCCGCCGCCCGCCGTCGTCGCGGGACTCGTCGGCCCGGCTGGGCCCGCCGCGGTCGCGCTCCTGCACGCGCTCGGCGGCGTCTCGTCGGCGGACCAGGTCGACGGTGCGGGCTGGGCGGTCGTGCTCGACGGGCTCGACCGGACGCCCCGCGTCGACCTCGCGGTCGCCGTCGACCTGTGGCGTGCCCTGGGGGTCGCCGCTGCCGCGGCCTCCGACCCGCTCGACGAGATCGCCTCGGCTGCCCGCCCTCGTGACCGCGGGGCCCTCGCCGTCAGGTGCGAGTCGTCGAGGCCGAGGAGGTCGCCGTCGTCGACCTCATGTGGGTCCAGCTGGCCCGCTGCCTGCCCGGCGCTCGTCGTCCCGACGGCCGAGGTCGAGCTCGTCGCCGAGGCGCTCGACCTCGACGACGGCCGCGGACCGCGCAGCCGGCCGGGTCACGTCGACCGGGCAGCGCACGGCGATGCCCGCCGTGCTCGCTCGACCTGCTCCCCGGCGCTCCGACGAGCTGGGTCGAGCACGAGGACCTGAGGGTCGACGGGGAGCCGGTCGACTGGTGGATCGCCGACGGCGAGGTCCACGCCGCCACGACGGACGGGCTCGCCGACGGCCTCGCGACGCTGGTCTGCGCACGGTCAGCGGGACCGGATCGCCCGGCTCCTGGCGGATCCGACAGCCCGGGCCGCCGTGCTCCTGGCACGGGCGGGCGACCCGCGCGGAGCGGCTGAGCCCGGAACCGGCCGGCTCGACGCGAGCGCTCAGGGCAGCGGTCGACGGCGTCGGGCCCACAGGAAGGCGAGGACGCCGAGCGCCGCACCCGTCGCACAGGTGACGACGGTGCGCATGCTCACGCTAGCCCATCGCCGCGAGCGTCGAGGCGACGACGAGCGCCACGAGCCAGATCCCGGTCCCGACGAGGAACACCCTCCGCAGGTCGACCGGGACCGGCGCGAGCCGGCTCGGTTCCAGCAGACGTCGGGTGGCCACGGGCCCAGCCTAGGCGCTTGGTCCCGCATCGCGGGCGGTCCTCGGTGTCGCACCGCGTGCTCGGAGCCCCAGGGCCTTGAATCGTGACCACCAGGCGTACAACGTCACACATCCGACACACAGTTCTGCCACTCTGTGCGCCATGGCGCAGACCTCGACCCTCACCGCACGCGGTGCAGGCGGCTTCCTCGACTCCTTCTTCAAGATCACCGAACGCGGCTCGACCGTGGGCACCGAGATCCGCGGTGGCCTGGTGACCTTCTTCACGATGAGCTACATCATCGTGCTCAACCCGATCATCCTCGGCTTCGTCCAGGACGGTACCGGGCAGTTCCTCGGCGGTGGCGACAACCCCGACCTCGCGAAGATCGCCGCGGCGACGGCCCTCGTCGCGGGCGTGATCTCGATCCTCATGGGCGTCGTGGCGAACTTCCCCCTCGCCCTCGCCGCCGGCCTCGGCCTCAACGCCGTCGTCGCCTACTCGATCGCGGCGCTCCCGGGCATGACCTGGGCCGACGCGATGGGCATCGTCGTGCTCGAGGGCCTCATCATCCTCGGCCTGGTGCTCACCGGCTTCCGGACGGCCGTCTTCAAGGCCGTCCCGATCGAGCTCAAGACGGCGATCAGCGTCGGCATCGGCCTGTTCATCGCCTTCATCGGCCTGGTGGACTCCGGCTTCGTGCGGATCCCGGCGAGCCAGTCCGTGCCGGTCGAGCTCGGCATCAACGGCTCGCTCGACGGCTGGCCGCTGCTGGTCTTCGTCGTCGGGCTCGTGCTCGCCATCGTGCTCATGGTGCGCAAGGTGCGCGGCGCGATCCTCATCGCCATCGTGACCTCGACGGTGCTCGCCGTGATCCTCCAGGCGGTCGGCAAGATCGGCGGCCTCCGCGACGAGACGGGTGCGATCGCGAACCCGACCGGCTGGCAGCTCAACATCCCGGCGGTCCCGGACAGCCTCGTGCAGCTGCCCGACTTCGGCCTGCTGGGTCAGTTCTCGCTGTTCGGCTCCTTCGAGAAGATCGGCCTCATCGCCGTCATCCTCCTCGTCTTCTCGATCCTGCTCGCCGACTTCTTCGACACGATGGGCACGATGGTCGCCGTCGGCGGCGAGGCCGGCCTGCTCGACGAGGACGGCAACCCGCCGAAGACGAAGCAGATCCTCATCGTCGACTCCATCGCCGCAGCGGCCGGTGGCGCGAGCGGTGTCTCGTCGAACACGAGCTACATCGAGTCCGCCGCGGGTGTGGGCGACGGTGCACGCACGGGGCTCGCCTCCGTCGTCACCGGTATCGCCTTCCTGCTCGCGACGTTCCTCTCGCCGCTCGTCGACATGGTGCCCTTCGAGGCGGCGACTCCGGCCCTGGTCGTCGTCGGCTTTCTCATGGTCATGCAGGTCTCGGGCATCGACTGGAAGAACTACGAGGTCGCCATCCCGGCCTTCCTCACGATCATCATCATGCCGTTCACGTACTCGATCACCGCCGGTATGGGCGCCGGCTTCATCGCCTTCGTCGTGATCAAGCTCGCTCTCGGCAAGGCGAAGGCCGTCCACCCCCTCATGTGGGGCGCCGCGGTCCTCTTCGTCCTGTACTTCACCCTCGGCCCGATCAAGGCGGCCCTGGGCGTCTGACCGATCTCGACGGCCCCCGTCCCTGCGCCGCGGTGCAGGGACGGGGGCCGTCTGCGTCGGGATGACAAGATGTGGACGCCCGCGGCAGGCGGGGGCTTCAGGGGACGGTGGGAGAGAGCATGCGGATCTCGGTGATCGGTTGTGGCTACCTCGGCGCGGTGCACGCGGCGTGCATGGCTCAGCTCGGGCACGAGGTGATCGGTGTCGACGTCGACGCGGAGAAGGTCGCCCTGCTCACCTCCGCGCAGGCGCCCTTCTTCGAGCCGGGCCTCCCCGAGCTCCTCGCGGCCACCGCGGAGACCGGCCGGCTCAGCTTCTCCACCGAGATCGCCTCCGTGCGCGGCGCGAGCGTGCACTTCATCTGCGTGGGCACCCCGCAGAAGCGCGGCGAGAACGCGGCCGACCTGCGCTACGTCGACGCGGCGCTCGAGGCGCTGCTCCCACACCTCGAGCCCGGCGACGTCGTCGTCGGCAAGTCGACCGTGCCCGTCGGCACGGCCGAGCGCCTCGCCGAGCGCGTGGCGGAGGTCCAGCCGGCCGCGACGCTCGTGTGGAACCCGGAGTTCCTGCGCGAGGGCTTCGCCGTCAAGGACACGCTCCACCCCGACCGCTTCGTCTACGGCCTTCCCGAGGGCGCGGCCGGCGAGCGGGCACGGACGCTGCTCGACGAGGTCTATGCGACCCCGCTGGCCGAGGGCACGCCCCAGGTCGTGACGGACCTCGCGACCGCTCAGCTCGTCAAGGTCGCCGCCAACTCCTTCCTTGCCACCAAGATCTCCTTCATCAACGCGATGGCCGAGCTCTGCGAGGCGACCGGCGCCGACGTCACCGAGCTCGCGGACGCGATCGGCCATGACGCGCGGATCGGGCGGAGGTTCCTCAACGCGGGTCTCGGCTTCGGCGGCGGCTGCCTGCCCAAGGACATCCGGGCGTTCATGGCGCGGGCCGGGGAGCTCGGCGTCGACCAGGCGCTGTCCTTCCTGCGCGAGGTCGACTCGATCAACCTGCGACGCCGCGTCCGGATGGTCGATCTCGCCCGCGAGGTCCTCGGGGGCTCGATCGTCGGCCGCCGCATCGCGGTGCTGGGGGCGGCCTTCAAGCCCGACTCCGACGACGTCCGCGACTCGCCTGCGCTCAGCGTCGCCGCCCAGATGGGGCTGCAGGGTGCGCAGGTCGTGGTGACCGACCCCGAGGCCAGGGCCAACGCGGAGCGCAAGTGGCCGGACCTGCGCTTCGCCGACTCCGCGGAGGAGGCGGCCGCCGGGGCGGACCTCGTCGTGCTCGCCACCGAGTGGGCCCAGTTCAGGACGCTCGACCCCGAGGCCTTCGGTCAGGTCGTCGCGGAGCGGCGCATCCTCGACGGACGCAACGCCCTGGACCCCGCCGCGTGGCGGGCGGCGGGCTGGACCTACCGCGCGCTCGGCCGGCAGTAGGCCCCACGACCTTCGCGACGGGGTGCGCTCGGCGCTGGTAGTTACCTGAAGTAACTACCGAGGATCATGACCTAGGATAGGGACATGTCCTCGACCCGTGCCGCGGCCGACCCTGCCTCGACCGCCCCCGCGCCCTCCTCCTGCCGCCCCCCGGCGCTCGCGGCCGACCTGCGGGTCGCGGTGACGCGCGTCGTGCGCCGGCTGCGGCTGGAGCGCAGCAGCGAGCAGATCACCGACGGCCAGTACGCCGCACTCGCCGCCCTGGCCAACCGCGGCCCGATGTCGCCCACGGCCCTCGCCGAGGACCAGCACGTCCAGGGGCCGCCGATGTCCCGGATCGTCGGTGCCCTCGTGGAGGCGGGCCTCGCCCGGCGCGACGAGCACCCGACCGACGGCCGCCAGGTCGTGGTGTCGGTCACCGACGCAGGCATGGCCGAGGTCGACGAGACCCGTCGCCGCCGCAACGTCTGGCTCGAGCGACGCCTCGCCGAGCTCACCCCCGCCGAGCGCGAGACCCTCGCGCGCGCGGCGCACCTCCTGGAACGGATCGCCACCGAGTGAGCCCCACCTTCTCGTCGCTGAAGTACTTCAACTACCGGCTGTGGTTCGTCGGGGGCCTGGTCGCGAACGTCGGCACCTGGATGCAGCGCGTCGCCCAGGACTGGCTCGTGCTGACCGTGCTGAGCAACGACTCCGGGGTCGCCGTCGGGATCACGACGGCGCTGCAGTTCGCGCCCGTGCTGGCGCTGTCCGCCTACGCCGGCGTCCTGGCCGACCGTCTCCCGCGCCGCGCCCTGCTCATCGCGACCCAGGCCTCCCAGGGCGTCCTCGCGCTCGGGCTGGGCGCCCTCGTGCTGCTGGGCCATGCCCAGCTGTGGCACGTCTACGTCTTCGCCCTGCTGCTCGGCTGCGTCTCGGCGATCGACGGCCCCGTCCGGATGACCTTCGTCGCCGACATGGTCCCGGCCGAGAAGCTCTCGAACGCCGTCGGGCTCAACAGCGCCTCGTTCAACGCCGCCCGGCTGATCGGCCCGGGGCTCGCCGGGGTGCTCATCGCGTGGATCGGCACCGGCTGGGTCTTCGCCCTCAACGGGGTGTCCTTCCTCGCGACGATCCTCGCGCTGACGCAGATGCGAGCGAGCGAGCTCAACGCCGCCCCGCGCACGACGGGGTCGCGGCGGGGCCAGCTGCGGGCGGGGGTCGCCTACGTCCGCGGACGGAGCGACATCGTCGTGATCATGGTCGTGGTCGGCGTCGTCAGCACCTTCGGGCTGAACTTCCAGCTCACCTCCGCGCTCATGGCGCGCACCGTCTTCGAGAAGGGGGCGGGGGAGTACGGGATCCTCGGCTCGGTGCTGGCGATCGGCTCGCTCAGCGGCGCCCTGCTGGCGGCCCGCCGGGAGCGGCCGCGCGTGCGCCTGGTCATCGGCTCGGCGTTCGGGTTCGGCATCTCGACCGGACTGCTCGCGCTCATGCCGACCTACACGATGTTCATGATCGCCTGCATCCCGGTCGGCTTCGCCTCGCTGACGATGCTCACCGCCGCGAACTCGGCCCTGCAGGTCGGGACGGAGCCCTCGATGCGCGGGCGCGTCATGTCGCTCTACATGGTCGTCTTCCTCGGGGCCACGCCGATCGGCTCACCGTTCGTCGGCTGGGTCGCCGAGACCTTCGGCGCACGCTGGTCGATCGGGGTCGGCTCGATCAGCGCGCTCGTCGTCGCGGCCGGTGCCGCACTGTGGGCCGAGCGCCACTGGCGGCTCGAGATCCGCTACCGGCTCCGCCTGCGCCCGCACCTGCAGGTGCGCTACCTCGGGCTGGACCCGGCGCAGGCCGGCGCCGAGGCTCGTGAGGAGGCCGCACGCCTCCTCGTGGCCCAGAAGACCGAGTCGGACGTCACGGCAGCCTGAGCGCCCTGCGCAGCGCCGTCGGGCGGGCGTGGTCCTTCACGGCGATCGCCACGGCGGTCCCGCCGACGGCGAGGACGGCCGGGACGAGCAGGAACGCCCCGTGCGGGCCGACGCGGTCGGCGATGCCGCCGAGCAGGAAGGGGGCCAGGCCGACGGCGAGCCCGCCGCCCACCGTCAGGAGCCCCTGGCCGGCGTCCGGGCGGCCGCCCGAGCCGCCCAGCGCGAGGGCCACCGCGAGCGGGTAGTGCGTCCCGTAGCCGAAGCCGGCGACGACCAGCCCGATGACGGCCACGGCGGGAGTCGTCGCCGTCCACAGCACGAACCAGCCGACCCCGGCGACGCCGAAGCCCAGCAGGAGCAGCCCGCCGGGCGAGCGACGTGCCGAGAGCGGCCCGACGACGAAGCGAGCGGCCGCCATCCCGAGGACGAGGGCCGAGACGGAGGCCGCGGCGACGGCTGCCGGCGCATCCGTCTGCTCGCGCACGAGGTCGGAGGCCCAGAACGTGGTCGCGAACTCGACGGCGACCCCGCAGACCATCGCGGTCCAGTAGAGCCAGAAGGCCCGGGGGAAGCGCACCCGGCCCGGCTCGGTGCTCACCGGGCTCGCCGGGCCCCGGCCCATCGCCCCGCCCCGGGGAAGCTTGAGCACGAGCAGCGCGACGACGGCCACCATGAGGATCTCGATCGAGACGGCGGGGCGCCAGCCGAGCCCGGCCGCGACGAACCCGCCGAGGGCCAGCGGGGCGAGCAGACCCACGGCCGCGCCGAGCCCGTTCCCCTCCGTGACCGCTGCCGTCCCCGCCGTGCCGTGGTGCTCGAGCAGGGCGGGCTGCACGGCGGTGACCATGAAGGTCCCGCCGGAGCCGGCGATCACGCAGGCGACGAGCGTGACGGCCGTGACGGGGACCGTGAGCAGCAGGGAGACCCCGGCGGCCACGAGCGCCGTGCCCACCAGTGCCATCCCGCGCCTGCCGATGCGGCGCGTCAGCGCATGGCTGGTCAGCCCGGTGACGACGGAGCCGAGGGCCATCCCGGTCCCGTGCAGCCCGGCGACCCCGCGCGAGATGCCCTGCTCGGTGGCGATCAGCGGAACCGCTGGCGAGAAGGCGTAGAGGAACCAGCCCCAGGCGATGAACGGCAGGTACAGGCTCAGCGTGAACCGGTCGCGGACGAGGCCCGTGACGCGTGGCGGGAGCGCCGGCCGGCTCGCGCTCACGAGAGGCGGTCGACGATGGCGTCCACGCAGGCGGTCAGTGCCGTGACGTCCGCGGGGTCGACGGCCGGGAACATCGCGACGCGGATCTGGTTGCGGCCCAGCTTGCGGTACGGCTCCACGTCGACGACGCCATGGCGCCGCAGCACGCGGGTCACGGCGCTCGCGTCGATCGACGCGTCGAGGTCGATCGTGCCGACGACGGTGCTGCGGGCAGCCGGGTCGGTGACGAACGGCGTCGCCCAGTCCCTCGCCTCGGCCCAGCCGTACAGGGCGGCGGCCGACTGCGCGGTGCGGGCGGCGGCCCAGGGCAGCCCGCCCTGCTCGAGCAGCCAGTCGACCTGCTCGGCGAGCAGCACGAGCGTCGCGATGGCCGGCGTGTTGAGCGTCTGGTCGAGGCGCGAGTTCTCCACGGCCGTCGACAGCGAGAGGAAGCGCGGGATCCAGCGCTCGCGCTCGAGCGTCTCAGCACGGGCGATCGCCGCTGGGGAGCACAGGGCGAGCCACAGGCCACCGTCGGAGGCGAAGGACTTCTGCGGGGCGAAGTAGTAGACGTCCGTCTGGCTCACGTCGACCGCGAGCCCTCCGGCGCCAGAGGTCGCGTCGACGAGCACGAGCGCGCCGTCGGTCCCGGCCGGGCGCTGCACCGGGGCCATCGCCCCGGTCGAGGTCTCGTTGTGCGGCCAGGCGTAGGTGTCGACGCCCCCCTCGGGCTGCGGGAGGACGATCTGCCCGGGGGCGCTCGTGCGCAGCGAGGGTGCGGAGAGGAAGGGGGCCCGCTCGACCGCCGTGGCGAAGGAGGTGCCGAACTCGCCGAAGGCGCACAGCTGGGCGCGGTCCTGGACGAGGCTGAAGGTCGCGAGGTCCCAGAAGGCCGTCGAGCCGCCGTTGCCCAGGACGACCTCGTAGCCCTCGGGCAGGTCGAAGAGCTCGCGCAGGCCCGCCCGGACCCGGCCGACGACGCTGCGCACCGGCGCCTGGCGGTGCGAGGTGCCGAGCAGGCTCGTCCCGACGGCGGCGAGCGCCTCGACCTGCGCGGCGCGGACCTTGGACGGCCCGGCCCCGAAGCGGCCGTCTGCGGGGAGGAGGTCGGCGGGAAGGGTGATCGCGTCGGGGTCCACGCGCCCACTCTAAGGCGGGCTCGGATCGATTCGTGGGCGTGTCCGGCGCTGGACGGGCCGCCGTCGTAGCCTTGGCCGAACCGGTACCGAGAAAGGCACACGGCGTGAGCGATCTGATCGACACCACCGAGATGTACCTGCGCACGATCTACGAGCTCGCGGAGGAGGGCATCGTCCCGCTGCGCGCGCGCATCGCCGAGCGGCTCGGGCACTCCGGGCCGACGGTCTCGCAGACGGTCGCGCGCATGGAGCGGGACGGCCTCGTCGTCGTCAGCGGTGACCGGCACCTCGAGCTGACCGCTGCCGGCCACCTCAAGGCGACGCGCGTCATGCGCAAGCACCGCCTCGCCGAGCGGCTGCTCACCGACGTCATCGGGCTCGAGTGGTCGCTCGTGCACGAGGAGGCCTGCCGCTGGGAGCACGTGATGAGCGAGCGCGTCGAGCAGCGCCTCGTGGAGATCCTCGACCACCCGCACTTCTCGCCCTACGGCAACCCGATCCCCGGTCTGGACGACCTCGGCGCCGCGGTGCCGGGGCATCTGGTCGAGGGCTTCCTCGACGGCGTCCTCGCGCTGCCCGACCTCCCGTCGCTGCGCGACGGATCCGCCCCCGCGGCACGCGTCGTGGTCAAGCGCCTCGGCGAGCCGCTCCAGACAGACATCGAGCTGCTGTCGCGGTTCGCGGCCGCCGGCGTCGTGCCGGGAGCCACGGTCGAGGTCACCGCCGCTGACGGCATGCTGAGCGTTGCCGTCCCGGGCGGGACGACGATCCTCGACCTGCCGGAGGAGCTCGCGCGCCACGTATTCGTGGCCTCCTGAGGCCCCGCGGTACCGGGACGAACCGGGCGAGCCGTGCCGAAGTGGTGAACGCCACAGCGTTGCCCCGTGACCTAAGCGTGACATTCGAGCGACGGCTCGGGTACTGTCGGACTCGCTCCACGGAACCCTCCTCCGCGGTAGCCCATGGGTGGACACGCCGAGTCCTGCCACCACCCGTGGTTCGTACGACTCGCTGGCAGGAGCGGGGGAACCACATACGGCCGTCCTCGGACGGCCTTGGGGTGAAGTCCCGTGAGCACTCAGTGCGCACGGGGCCGGGTATCTCCCACCCGAACCCGACAGCTCACCTCGTAGGCGTACGGAGAGGTTCCGCGTGTCCGTTTCCACTGATCGAGCCCGGCACAGAAGTGCCAGGCGAGCATCCACCGGGCTTGGCGACCTCGCCACCGCCGCAACCGGCAGCCTCGCCGTCGTCGGGCGTCGCTCGGCCGTCGTCGTCGCGGCCGGCGGACTCGTCGTCTCGATGTCCGGTGCCGCAGCAGCCGACGCCCCCGCGAACGCGCTGCCCGCCGTCGACACGAGTGCGCTGACGGCCCCCGCCCGGGCCGCCCTGCAGACCTCCCCGGTCGTCTCCGTGCCCACGGACGCCTCCTGGGACTTCGTCTCTCCGGCGATCACCGTCGCGGCGAACCCGAAGCCCAAGGCCGTCGTCAGCCGCACCGCGACCGTCTCGCGCTCCGTGACCCGTACCGAGGTCGCGCCGGTCTCGGCCCCGGTCCCGCAGTCGGTCTCCGGCAACGCCGTCCTCGAGATCGCCGCTCGTTACGTGGGCGTGCCCTACGTCAGTGGTGGCACGACGCCGGACGGCTTCGACTGCTCCGGCTTCACCTCCTACGTGTACGCGCAGCTCGGCATCTCGCTCTCGCGCTCGTCGTCAGCGCAGCGGTACGCGGGCCAGGTCGTCTCCCGTGCGGACGCCCTTCCGGGCGACCTCATCTGGAGCCCCGGCCACGTCGGCATCTACGCGGGCGGCAACCAGCAGATCGACGCGCCGCGCCCCGGCAAGACGATCCAGTTCCGCGCGATCTGGCAGTCGGCCCCGATCTTCATCCGCGTCACCGGCTGACCGCGCCCCACCGCTCCACTCAGGCCCGGACCCGACGGTCCGGGCCTGAGTCGTCCTCGGGCACCGTCGCACGCCCCGGCCGCGGGCCCCGGGAGGATCTCCCGGCACGAACGCGGGCCGTGAGCATCTCCGGGCCACGAGGCGTGCTCTCGCGTACGCTGGCCTCGCCGCTCCACCCGCGACCCGCGCAGCCAGCCGGGTCCGACAGGACCAGGAGGCCGCCGTGCTCCGCACCATGGACCGTGATCTCGACGAGGACCGGGCTACCGCCGCAGCGTCACCCCGAGCACCCGCCCTGCGCCGAGCCCTGGTGCTCAACGCGAGCCGCGAGCCGCTGTGCGTCGTCTCCCTGCACCGCGCCGTCGCGCTGGTGCTGGCGGGCAAGGCCGTCGTCCTGGAGGAGGGGGCGACCCCGCTGAGGTCGGCCCGGTCGACGTTCCCCGCGCCGGAGGTCCTCGTCCTGACGCGCTACGTGCACGTGCCCTACCGCGGGGTGGTGCCGCCCACGCGGCGGACCGTCCTCCAGCGCGACGCGCACCGCTGCGTGTACTGCGCCGGCCCGGCCGACACGATCGACCACATCCACCCGCGCTCGCGCGGGGGCCGGCACGAGTGGACGAACGTCGCGGCCGCCTGTGCGCGCTGCAACCACCGCAAGGCCGACCGCCTGCTCTCCGAGATCGGCTGGGAGCTGCTCGTCACCCCGACCGTCCCCCGGGGCTCGCTCATCCTCGTCTCCGCCGTCCGGCCGCACCCCTCCTGGTACCACTACCTCGCGGACCAGGCGGCCTGAACCCGGGACCGAACGCACGCGCGGGAACCCTCGTGCAGGGGCAGACTGGGCGCACAGGCCGAGGGAGGTTGCGATGACGGCACACGACAGGGTCCTCGTCGGCGTCGACGGTTCGATGGCGAGCCTCGACGCAGCGGCCTGGGCCGCCGCGTACGCGCAGAAGCACGGTCTCGGGGTGCACCTGGTGTGCACCTACGCCATCCCCTCCTTCGCCGTCGCCGGGCTGGACGGCGGCTACACCGTCATCGACGACTCAGCCGTGGCGGCGAGCGCGCGCGGGGTCCTGGAGGAGTCGGAGGCGGCCCTCGCCGGGCGCGGGCTCTCGGTGACCTCCGACGTCGCGAGCGGTGACGCCGCGGCCGTCCTCGTCGAGCTCTCCCGCACGGCGGCGGCCGTGGTGGTCGGCAGCCGCGGGCGTGGCGGCTTCGCCGAGCGTCTGCTCGGCACGGTCTCCTCGGCGCTGCCGGCCCATGCGCACTGCCCGACGGTCGTCGTGCCCTACCGGCCCCCGGAGGAGGACGGGCCGGCTCCCACCGGCCACTCGAGCGGCGCCCCGCACAACGCCGAGCGCAGCGGCCAGCCCTGGCCCGCGCGGCACGGGAACCTCCCGGTGCGCAAGATCGTCGTCGGGGTGGACGGCTCGCCCTCGGCCGAGCTCGCGCTGGCTCAGGCGATCGCCGAGGCGGAGGCCTGGGGCGCTGAGCTCACCGCGGTGGCGGCCGTCCCCGTCGGCTCGGGTGCCGGCCTGCTGGCCTGGCTGCCGGCCGCGACCGACCACGAGTCCGTGCTGCGTGATGTCGCCGAGGGGCTCGACGTCGTGCTCGACACCGCCCTGCGCGAGCACCCGGACCTGTCGGTGCGGCGCGTGGTCCTGGACGGCACGGGTGCCGCACTGCTGACGGAGTTCTCCACGGCCGTCGACCTCGTCGTCGTCGGCTCGCGCGGGCGCGGCGGCTTCGCCGGTCTGCTGCTGGGCTCCACGAGCCAGGCGGTGCTGCACCACTCCTCGTGCCCCGTCATGGTCGTCACGACGAAGTCCGGGGTCGAGCCGGGTGGCGCGTCAGGCTGGTAGCGGGCCCGGCCGGCTCACCAGGGGCGTGAGCAGCACCGTCGAGCGCGTGCGCAGCACGAAGGGCTCGGAGTTGATCCGCTCGACGACGGCGTCCAGGTGCCGCACGTCATGCGCGCGCAGGTGGACGATCGCGTCCGCCTCGCCGGTGACCGTGCTGGCGGTCACGACCTCGGCGTAGCGCTCGAAGGCCTCCCGCATGCGTGCGGGGCTCGTCGACCCCGTGCAGAAGACCTCGACCTGCGCCTCGGTGCCCCAGCCGAGGGCTCCCGGGTCGATGCGCACCGTGAACCCCTCGATGACGCCGTCGTGGCGCAGCCGGTCGACGCGGCGCTTGACGGCCGGTGCCGAGAGGTTCACCCGCAGGCCGATCTGCGCATAGCTGGCCCGGCCGTCGACGGACAGGGCGCCGAGGATCGCCGAGTCGATCTCGTCGATCCGGGCGGCGTCGGGCATGGGCACAGCATGCCCGACCGGAGGGGGTCCTCGCTCCCGGCTGCAGGGGGGCGCCGGGAGCGAGGACGTCGTGGGGCTGCGCGTCAGCGCAGCGCGTCCGCCAGCTGGTCGAGACCCCAGTCGAGGTCGTCGAGGGCGATGGTCAGCGGCGGGGCGAGCCGGACGGTGTGCCCGTGCGTGTCCTTGACCAGCACGCGCCGGGCGAGCAGCCGCTCGCTCAGCTCGCGGCCGGTGCCGCGCCCGTCCGGGACGTCGATGCCGGCCCAGAGCCCGACGCTGCGCTGCGCGGCGAGGAGGCCGTCCGCGACGAGCGCGTCCAGGCGTTCGCCCAGGTGCGCGCCGAGGGTCCTGGCGCGGGCCTGGTGCTCACCCGTCGCCAGCAGTCCGACGACGGCGATCCCGACGGCGCAGGCCAGCGGGTTGCCACCGAAGGTCGAGCCGTGGGTCCCCGGGGTGAGGACGCCGAGCACGTCGCGGCGGCCGACGACCGCCGAGACGGGCAGGATCCCGCCGCCGAGCGCCTTGCCGAGCGTGACGAGGTCCGGGCGGACCCCGACGAGCTCGCAGGCCAGCGTCGTCCCGGTGCGCCCGAGGCCCGACTGCACCTCGTCGAGGATCAGCAGCGCTCCGTGCTCGTCGCACAGCGCGCGCGCCGTCGCGAGGTACCCGGCCGGCGGGATGACGACTCCGGCCTCGCCCTGGATGGGCTCGAGCAGCACGGCGACGGTGCTCTCGTCGACGGCCTCGGCGAGAGCCGCCGCGTCGCCGTAGGGCACGATCCGGAAGCCGGGGGTGTACGGGCCGAATCCGGCCCTGGCGTCCTCGTCGGTGGAGAACGAGATGATCGTCGTCGTGCGGCCGTGGAAGTTCCCGGCGGCCACGACGATCGTCGCCTTCTCGGCGGGGACGCCCTTGACCTCCTGGCCCCACTTGCGCGCGGTCTTGACGGCGGTCTCCACGGCCTCGGCGCCGGTGTTCATCGGCAGCACGAGCTCGGCCTGCATGAGCGGGGAGAGCAACCCGCTGAGGGCGTCGGCGAACGGCTCGAGCAGCTCGTGGTCGAAGGCGCGCGAGGTCAGCGTGAGGCGGTCGAGCTGGGCGTGGGCAGCGGCGAGCAGGGCGGGGTGCCCGTGGCCGAAGTTGAGCGCCGAGTAGCCCGCGAGCAGGTCGAGGAAGTCCGTGCCCTCGGCATCGCGCAGCCAGGAGCCCGCCCCGGAGACGAGGCGAACCGGGAGCGGGTGGTAGTTGCCCGCGAGGTGGCTCGTCGTGGCCGTCGTGGCGCTCATCGGGCGTCGGCCGCAGTGCGGATCTCGAGCGTGCAGCACTTGGCGCCGCCACCGCCCTTGAGCAGCTCGGAGGTGTCGACGGGGTGCGGGCGGAAGCCGCGCTCGCGCAGGGCGGCCGCCAGGCCGACGGCCCCGGGCGCCACGACGACGTTCAGCCCGTCCGAGACGGCGTTGAGGCCCAGGTGACCGGCGTCGGCGTCATCGATGTGCAGGGCGTCCGGGTAGCGCTCGGCGAGCACCTGCTGGGAGGCGGGGGAGAAGGCTGCCGGGTGGTACGCGACCAGGGGGTGCGCGGGGTCGGAGTCGAGCACCGTCAGCGCCGTGTCCAGGTGGTAGTAGTGCGGGTTGACCAGCTCGAGGCTCACGACGGTGCGGCCCGTCAGGCGGGCGAGCTCGGCATGCGAGGCGATGTCGGTGCGGAAGCCCCAGCCGGCGAGGATGTCGTCGCCGACCATGAGGATGTCGCCCTCGCCCTCGTTGATCTCGGCCGCGGTGTGCGTGACGAAGCCCGCGTCGGCGAACCACTTCTGGTACAGCGGGCCCTCGGGCGCACGCTCGGCGTAGCGGAACTTCGCCGAGTAGACGAGGCCGTCGATGACGGTCGCGCCGTTGGCCGCGTAGACCATGTCCGGCAGCCCGGGGACGGGGTCGATGAACTCGAGCGTGTGGCCCCAGGACAGGTAGGTGTCCCGCAGGACCTCCCACTGCGCGACGGCGAGCTCGGCGTCGGTGGCGACCGTGACGTCCATCCACGGGTTGATCTCATAGCTGACCTCGAAGAAGGTCGGCTTGCACATCAGGTAGTGGCGGGGCGTCGCGATGCGGTCCATGTGTCCTCGTGGGGTTCGTCTGTCGGGACGGCTCGATCGGCCGGGCCGGTGGCCGTCGTCGGCTGCCCTTCGAGGTTAGGGCTCGCTCGCGGCGCCGTGCGGGTCAGGACGATGCGTGTCGAGGCGCGAATCGTTGCGCGATCGGCCCTCAGGACGGCGATTCGTTGCGTGGGCTCCGCAGGCCCTCCCTGACGTCCTCGCGCACGCGTCGCAGGACGGTGTCGAGCATGAGCCAGGAGGCGGGCCGCGAGACGAGGTCGGTCAGCGCGGTGGGGAGCCCGCGCAGGCCGATCTCCTCGGTCCAGGCCACCTCGCACCAGTCGGGGCCGAGGGCGCGGACCTCGATCCCGGCGCCCCCGCGCAGCACCGGACCGTCCTTGCGGTAGCGCGCGACCCCGACCTCGCGGGCCGACGGCGCCTGCGAGCGCAGCGACGGTCATCCGGTCGACGAGGCCCGGCCCGCCCGAACGCGCCGTCGGCCCGGTGACGGCCGTGAAGCTGTCCCCGACACCGAGCGGGCGCTCGGCCTCGATGCGCGTGAGCGGGACCCAGCGCTCGTGCTGCCGCACGTCGGTCAGCAGCGACCAGGCCTCCTCGGCGGGAAGGGGCAGGACGGCGCGGGCGACGACGGGGGAGGCGGGCCGGTCCATGGCCCGTCGCGCGGCGGGGACGAGCTCCTCGGCGACCAGCCGTCGGGCGGCCGGGAGGGCCTCGTCCTCGAGCGCGCGGCGTGCGGTGCGGAGGGCCTCGCGGGCGAGGGCGCTGAACGTCGGCATGGTGGGTCCACGGTAGCGTCGGGAGCATGGACGAGCGCGTGCTGGGCAGGACTGGTCGGTCGGTGTCGGTCGTGGGACAGGGCTGCTGGCAGCTCGGCGCGGACTGGGGAGAGGTCTCCGAGGACGGCGCGATGGCGATCCTGCACGCGGCGGTCGACGCGGGCGTGACCTTCCTGGACACCGCCGACGTCTACGGCGACGGGCGCAGCGAACGGCTCGTCGGGCGGCTGCTCGCCGAGCGCGGGAGCCATGGCCTGACGGTCGCGACGAAGATGGGCCGTCGCGCGAACCCCCATGTGGCCGAGGCGTACACGCTCGACGCCTTCCGCGCCTGGACGGACCGCTCGCGGGAGAACCTCGGCGTCGAGACCCTCGACCTCGTCCAGCTGCACTGCCCGCCCACGCCGGTCTACTCCGACGACGCCGTGTACGACGCCCTGGACACGCTCGTCGCCGAGGGGCGCATCGCCGCCTACGGCGTCTCGGTGGAGACCGTGGCCGAGGCGCTGACGGCGATCGCCCGCCCGCACGTCGCCTCGGTGCAGATCATCCTCAACGTCTTCCGGCGCAAGCCGCTCGAGCAGGTGCTTCCCGCCGCGCTCGCGGCCGGGGTCGGCATCATCGCCCGGGTGCCGCTCGCGAGCGGGCTGCTGACCGGCCGCTTCGACGCGTCGACGACCTTCGCCGACGAACGACCACCGGACCTACAACCGGCACGGCGAGGCCTTCGACCGCGGCGAGACCTTCTCCGGCGTGCCCTACGACGTCGGCGTGGCGGCGGCGGCCGAGGTGGCGGCGCTGACCCCGGCCGGGGCGACCACCGCACAGCTCGCGCTGCGCTGGATCATCGACCAGCCGGGGGTGACGACGGTGATCCCGGGGGCGAGCCGGCCCGCGCAGGCGCTCGCGAACGCCGGGGCCGCGGAGCTCGCCCCGCTCGACGCGGCGACGCTCGACCGCCTCGAGGCGATCTACGACGAGCGGGTCCGGGAGCACGTGCACGCGCAGTGGTGAGTGGGCGAGGCTGACGGCGCGGCGGGCCTGCCTCAGGCGCGCGGCGGTTCCCACCGGTCGGCGGGCTGCTCGACCAGGTGCAGGGGCGCCGGCGCGGCGACCTCCAGGACCAGCGGGAACGTCGCGGGCGGGGGCCCGAAGGCCCGCTCGGCGCCGAGCACGACCGTGCGGCCCATCGCCCGCGCCCCGGTCGCGCCGATGACGGCCCCGATCCCGAACGGCGCGAGCCGCCCCAGGGCCAGCGCTCCCTGACGGGAGGCCTGGCGGCGCACGAGCCGCTTGGCGAGCGCGGAGTTGACGCGCTTGATCGTCGTCGTCGGCATCGAGGTCAGCAGCGTGCGTGCCCAGGCGGCCCCGGAGACGCCCGTCTCCGCGCCGACGGTGGCCGCGCCCTGCTCGCCGAGCACCGTCGCGAGCAGCAGTGTGCGCCGTCGGGCGGTGTCCTCCACCGCGATGCCGTGCACCTCAGCGACCGCGAGGGCGAAGGCCGAGGAGGCGGCGAAGAAGGTCGCGATCTCGCTCGTCGTCAGCGCGATGCCGGTCCCGGTGCCGATCCCCGGTGCGGCGGCGACGGCACCCGCCGCACCGCCCGAGGTCGAGACGGCCAGCAGGTACTGCCGCTCGAGCATCCGGACGAGCTGCGTCGGGCTCGCCTCCGGGTTGCGCCGGCGCAGGCGGTCCACATGGGCGTGCACGACGCTCGAGGGGATCGCGACGGCCTTGTCGAGGAGGGCGTCGAGGACGCCGATCCCCGTGAGCGGCTCGGGGGTGCGGCGCGGTGGCACCTCGCGCTGACCGGCGGCCGGTGGGACCGCGACGAGCTCGGCGCGCGGCCCGCGGGCGGCGCCGGACGGACGGCGGGGTCGGAGCGACGGCATGGTCGATGGTCGCATGAGGGGCGCCCCGGGCGAAGGGTGAGGCCCCGGGTGCGTCGTGCAAGCGTCCGGTCCTCAGGCCTCGGGGTGCTCGGTCGCCGCCCGCTTGCGGGCGTACATCGCGTGGTCGGCCTGGGTGAGGAGCTCGTCGACGGTGGTCGGCACCCCGGGGGTGGCCGTCGCGATCCCGATGCTCGCCGTCATCCGCAGCATGTGCTCGCCGATCGGGAACGGCGTCGAGAAGGCGTCGGCCACGCGGTGCGAGGCCGCGACCGCGACCTCGGCCGGTGCGCCCTCCAGGACGAGGATGAACTCGTCCCCGCCGAGCCGCCCCACGAGGTCGCCGTGGTCGCTCCGCACGCAGCCCGCCAACCGCCCCGCGACCGCCCCGAGCAGGTCGTCGCCGACGCGGTGCCCGAGCCCGTCGTTGACCGCCTTGAACCCGTCGAGGTCGATGAACAGGACGACCCCACCGCTCGCGTGCCCGCTCCCCACCCGGCCGACGAGCGCCTCCAGGTGGCGGTCGACGACCCGGCGGTTGGCCAGCCCCGTCAGCGGGTCGTGGTCGGCGAGCTGCTCCAGCCGTCGCGTCGCGTCGGCGTGGGCGCCCGCGAGCTGCGACACCCGCGCGAGCCCCAGGACGATGAGGACGAGCTGGAACAGGCTCACCATCAGCCAGTCCGCCTGCCGGCCGCTGAGCTCGCGGGACACCGCCAGCACCGGGCCGGCGCCGAGGGCGATGCCGAGGGCGACGACCCGCCGACGGGTGAGCCGGGCCTCGACGGACCGCCCCGTCACGGTGATGGCGCTGCTCGTCGGATGCGCCGCGGCCGCCCAGGCCGCGGTGTACGCGAGGGTCCACACCGTGGAGATCCAGCTCGGCACGGCTCCTGTGCCGGGATCGCCCACCACGACCTGCAGGACGTTGCCGGCGAGCGTCAGGCTCACCGCGACGAGGAAGTAGGACAGCGAGGGACGCGCGGCCGCTGCGGTGGCCGCCACGCGCAGCAGGGCGCCGGTGATCCCGCTGAGGACCAGGACGACGACGAGGACGTAGAGCGCGGGTCGCGCCCGTCGCGTCGGCCCGTTCCAGCGCGGGGGACAGGATGACCATCCACAGCACGCTCGCGCCGCCGACCCCGATGATCGCCGCGTCGAGCACCCCGCCGGTGTCCCGCCGGGCCGCCGGGGTGATCACAGCGACGCAGGCGCCGAGGAGGCTCAGGTACCCGAGCGCGAGGCTGACCTGCGTCAAGGGCTGCGGCGGGTGGACGGCCCCGCCGAGGTCGACCGCGAGGAGCCAGGCGAGGTTGGTCACCGTGAGGAAGGCCAGCCCGACGACGAGGAACCACCAGATCGGGCTGGTCCCGAGGCGCGCGGCGCAGCAGCTCACGCAGGACCCAGACGGCGGCGACCGCGCTGACGAGCGTCAGCGTGAGACCGCGGCCCACCGCGCCCGTGAGCGCCAGCACCAGGAGCGTCGCGGCGCACAGCACCGCGAACGAGCCGTGCACCACGGCCGGCGTGCGTGCGGTTCCGGACACGGTCACCTTTCGGCGCGGTTCGGGGCGACCCGAGCACGACGGGGGATCAGCGTGCCCGGGCGGGTAGGCTCTTGGCGTTCACCGGCGGGGTCGATCCCGTCGGCGGACGCCGCGTGGACAGAACGTACTGCGGCGGCCCTTGCGCCGCAGCCGGAACGTCCCCGACGCGCCTGTAGCTCAGGGGATAGAGCACCGCTCTCCTAAAGCGGGTGTCGGCAGTTCGAATCTGCCCAGGCGCACAGGGTGTTTGTGCAGGTCAGCGGTGGTGTCGATGCCATCTCCGCACCTTCGCCATGTCGCAGTGGGCGATCCGCGAGTCCCAGCCCCAGACGCCCGACCTCGCCGAGACTTTCGAGTGGCCGCTGGAGCTCTGGATGGCGGTTGCAGATGACGCCGCCGCCCGACGTGGCCAGGCGTGGTGATGGCGCTCACCGAAACTCCCCAGGGGAGCAGGTCTGAGGAGATTCACGAGAGCGCCGTCAGTGGCTCATGCCCGCGCTTGCGTAGCCATTTGTGGTGTTCCCGGCCAACTGGCCAACCTGGCAGACGGTCAGCGCTGGGTGCACCGTGAGACGGCTCGGATGATCTCCTTCATCGCCTCTGGCGAGTGGCCCGACGCCGAGTTCGAGCGGGCATTCGAAATCCCGGTCTGGTCCCCGTCGCAGGGGTCAGGGCGCCACGACGCCGCCGACGCGGCCCCGGACGGCCCCAACATCGCGAGGGAGTAGGACGCGCCGGTCTGAGCCGTCGGCGGCGTCGGGCGGAGTGGGGGGCATTCCAGGACGACTCGAGCGCCGGACGAAGCCGGGCTCAACCACGCATAGATCCGAAGAGCCCCATAACGCCGCGCCGGCTCCCTCCGCCGTCACGCGCGGAGCCTCCGCACGGCGAGCGGAGGTGCGGCGCTCCTGCTCGGCGCCTCGGTCGTGGCGATGCTGTGGGCGAATCTCGCACCGGGCTCCTACACGTCGTTGTGGAGCACCGAGGTCGGGCTGTCATGGGGCGAGCACGAGTCCTCGTTGACGGTGGTGGAGTGGATCAACTCCGGGCTCATGGCGTTCTACTTCTTCGTGGTCGGCCTCGAGACGCGGCGCGAGTTCGACATCGGCGACCTGCGGGAACGGCGTCGCGTGATCCTGCCGGTCGCTGCCGGCATCGCGGGGATGGCGGTGTCGACGCTGATCTTCCTGGCTCTGACGGCAGGCGACGGGACGGCGCGGGGCTGGGGTGTGGCGCTCTCGACCGACACCGCGTTCGCGCTGGGGGTGCTGGCTGTCGTCGGGCCGCGGTCCTCCTACCGGCTGCGGGCGTTCCTGCTCACGGTGCTCATCACCGACGACGTGATCGCGCTCGCCGTGATCGCGACCTTCTACACCGAGGCCCTCGTGCTCGTGCCGCTGCTGGTCGCGGTGCTGCTCGTGGGGCTCATCGTCGTCCTGATCCGGCTGCACGTCCGGGCCGGGCCGGTCTACCTGCTTCTCGGGGTCGCGGCCTGGTTCGCCCTGGAGAGCTCGGGCGTCGACGCCGTCGTCATCGGGCTCGTGATGGGCCTGCTCGTGTTCGCACGGCCGGTGGATCGCGGGAACCTCGAGCGTGCCACGGGACTCTTCCGTGACTTCCGCGAGCAGCCCACCCCGGAACTCGCGCGCTCCGCGAGGCAGGGCGTCCTGGCGGCGCTGCCTCCGAACGAGCGACTCGCCGGGCTCTTCCACCCGTGGACGAGCTACGTCATCGTCCCCCTGTTCGCCCTGGCCAACGCAGGGATCGAGGTCCGCGGCGACTTCCTGGCCACGGCCGTCCGGTCTCCGCTCACCTGGGCCGTGATCCTCGCCTTCGTCGTCGGCAAGCCGCTCGGCATCGTCGTCGGTGCGCGGCTGACAACCGCGGCGTCGAAGGGTCACCTTCGCCCGTCCGTCGGCTGGGCGGCTGTGCTCGGGGCGGGCACCGTCTCCGGAGTCGGGTTCACGCTCAGCCTGCTGATCGCGGCGATCGCCTTCCAGGGCGAAGAGCTTGCCGAGGCGAAGCTCGGCGTCCTGGTCGCGGCCGCCGTCTCCGCACTGCTCACCTGGGCCGTCTTCGCCGCGACGGGTCGTCTGCCCACGCGCCGCCGCATCCGCGCTCTCCTCGGTGACGCCGAGGTGCTCGTCGACCTCGCCGAACCGGTCGACCCGCGGCGCGACCACGTCCGCGGGCCGTCGCAGGCGCCCGTCACCGTCGTGGAGTACGGCGACTTCCAGTGCCCCTACTGCGGCCAGGCCGAGCCCGCGGTGCGCGCGCTCCTCGCAGAGTTCGGGGACGTCCGCTACGTGTGGCGGCACCTGCCGTTGCGCGACGTCCACCCTCAGGCACAGCTCGCCGCCGAGGCCGCCGAGGCCGCGGCCTGCCAAGGAGCGTTCTGGGCGATGCACGACGTCCTCCTCGACCGTCAGGAGGAACTCAAACCCGAGCAGCTCCTGCGCCATGCCGCGGCACTCGGTCTGGACGTCGACCGGTTCGCCCGAGAGCTGCGCACGCACGAGCACGCGGCCCGCGTCGCCGACGACATCGAGAGCGCTGACCTCAGCGGCGTGCGCGGCACGCCCACCTTCTTCATCAACGGTGAGCGCCACCACGGGGCCTATGACCTCCGCGCCCTCGCGGAGGCCGTCCGGCTCGCCCGCGCCCGGGCCCTGGTCCGCGACTGATCGACACGCCGCTGTGCCGGTTCGGCCCGCTCATGGAGGTGGCGATCGTCGACCGGTTCCGGGTCGGGCGTGCCCGCGAGACGCCGGTCCGGCCGGGGCTTGCCCGGCTCAGGTGTGACCTGTCCGCCCGCCGCGCCCCCTCGGCGCGGACACCTCGCACCTACCCCTCCCGCGCCCCGGGCGCCGATCCCGCCGCACCCAGGTCGAGCAGGTGCGCGGCATCCTCGCGGACCGAGCTCAACGCGGAGGCGCCGTGCTCTGTCGGACGACCAGGCGGGTCGGGACGACCGGGCGCGACTCAGTGGGGGTTCGTCCGTCGATCTGGTCGAGGAGCAGGCGGATGCTCTGCTGGCCGACCTCGAAGAACTCCTGACGGACCGTGGTCAGCGGCGGCTTCATGTACGCGGCCTCGGGGAGGTCGTCGAAGCCGACGACGCTGACATCCTCCGGGACGCGACGTCCGCCTTCGTGCAGCGCACGGAGCAGGCCGAGGGCCATGTCGTCGTTCGCGACGAAGACGGCCGTGGCCTCGGGAAGTCCGCTGAGGATGCGACCGGCCTCGTATCCCGAGGTGTGTCCCCAGTCGCCGACGAGCAGCGGGGGCGGTTCGATCCCCGCCTCGGTGAGGGCCGAGCGCCAGCCCTCCTCGCGGCCACGGGAGTCGAACCAGCCCTGCGGGCCGGAGATGTGCCACACGTTGCGGTGGCCCAGCCCGAGCAGGTGCTCGGTCGCCGCGCGCGACCCACCGACCTGATCGATCACGACGGCCGGGACCCGCGAACCCGGGGCACCCTCGACGGCGACCACGGGCAGCGACGGCGGCAGCGGGAGGGTGTCGACGTCGATCGAGATGAGGGGGGCGATGAGGATGACGCCATCGACGCGTTGGTCGACGAGCGCGTGCACCGCCTTGCGCATCGCCGCCGGATCCGGCGCACGCGTGCCGGCGAAGGTGACGGTGTACCCGGCGGCAGCCGCCGCTGACTCGATGCCCTCGAGTGTGGACGGCGTCTCGTAGGCGCTTGTCCCGAGGCTGAGGACGCCCAGGACCTGGGTGCGACCGGAAGCCAGAGCCCGCGCGGCGCCGTTCGGGCGGAATCCGAGCTGCTCGATCGCGGCGAGGACGCGCAGGCGGGTCTCGGGCCGGACCTTCGGGCTGTCGTTGATGACCCGCGAGACCGTCTGGTAGGTGACCCCGCTGAGCTGAGCGACGTCGCGCATCGACGGGGGCCGCCCGCCGGTCATCGCCCGGCCCTCAGGGAGTTCATGTGACCGCGCGCATCGAATGGCTCGCTCGGGTTCCGCGACGGGTTCCCGCGGTCAGCCGCGGCCCGCGGCGCCTCTGGCGTGCTGCCCTTCACGCGATTCCCTCCTGTGTGCTGGAGCTACCACGGTACGCGATCGGCGCCGTCACCGAAACGTGACAGGCGGGGGATTGACGGTGCGCGTGTCGAGCATCTACCTTGCGTGTGAACGGTCACACGCCCGCCATCGGAGACGGGCGCTCGGGCCGATGTCGAGGAGGACATGCAGATGCGCACACGGACCACGGCACTGGCGGCCGGCGCCGCGATCGCCGCGCTCGCCCTGGCAGGTTGTTCCAGCGGGAGCGGTGACCCGGCCTCGTCGGCCCCTGCCGATCAGGCCACGACCGCGGCGGCGACGCTGTCCGGGTCGCTGGAGTTCATGACCGGCACGTCGATCGACTCTGAGCTCTACGTCGCCTACGAGGACCTCACCAAGGCGTTCGAGAGCGCGAACCCGGACGTCACGATCGAGCTCGTCCCGTCGAGCACCGACCATGAGGGCGAGGTCAAGACGCGACTTGCCTCCGGGAACATCCCCGACATGTGGATGACCCATGGCTGGTCCCTGCTGCGCTACTCGGACTTCCTCATGCCGCTCACCGACGAGGCCTGGGCGAAGGACGTCAACCCCGCGCTCGACGCGGCAATGCGCGACGCGGGCGGCGCCATCTACGCCCTTCCTCTCGACGTGGACGTCGCCGGCCTGCTGTACAACGCTGACGTGCTGGACTCCGTCGGCGTCAAGCCCGAGGACCTGAAGACCTGGGACGACTTCACCGCGGCCTGCGACAAGATCAAGGCGGCCGGCAAGACGGCGATCTACACGGCAGGCAAGGACCGCTGGCCCACCGGCCTCTTCGTCGACTGGATCGCGCCCGGCGCCTACGACGAGGCGGCCCTGGCGACGCAGTTCGACGGGACCCTCGTTCCGGAGGACTACCAGGTCGCGCTCGACAAGGTCGCGCAGTTCCGCGACGCCGGCTACTTCAACCCTGACTACAGCTCGGCGACCAGCGACGACATCTCGCTCGCCCTCGCCCAGGGCGACACCGGATTCAGCTTCCTGATGAACTTCGTCGCCGTCACGGCGTACACCTACAACCCGGATGCCAAAGTCGGCTTCATGCCGATCCCGTCGGCGAGCGGTGGTGACCCCTACCTCGTCGTCGGTGAGAAGAACGCGATCGGGATCTCGAAGACCACCGAGAGTCCTGACGCAGCCAAGGCCTACCTCGCCTTCCTCGCGCAGCCCGAGAACGAGTCGGCTCTTGCCAAGGCCGCCGGGAGCGCACCCGGCCTGACCACGGCGACGTCCGACCTCGGCGCCCTCCAGGCGAGCTACGACCAGTGGGTCGGCAAGGCTCCGTCCGTGCCCTACTTCGATCGGGTGTACATGCCGAACGGCGCCTGGGACACGATCGTCTCGACGACCGAGGGCGTCCTGACCAACCAGATGTCGGTGTCCGACGCGATGGCCAAGCTCTCCGCGGACTTCGACTCGCTCACCGCGCAGGCCAAGTCCTGACCCTTCCGCACCGCCCGACGACCTCCGCTGCACGCAGCGACGTGGCCCCCACGTCGCTGCGCGCAGCCCGGGACAAGGAAGGACACCGCATGTCCACGCTCACCGCATCGGCACGTCTGGCCACGCCGACCCCGAGCCGCCCCCGTCGCACCCCTCGCAGCTGGCGCGGCATGTCGATCAACCTGTTCTACCTGCCGGCGCTGCTGATCTTCCTCGCGCTGACCGTCTACCCCTTGATCAGCGGCTTCCAGATGTCCTTCACCGACTGGGACGGGTACAGCGCAGGGCGCTCGTTCGTCGGGTTGGAGAACTACAGCAGGCTCCTCGAGGACCCGACGTTCCGGCGCGTCCTTGTCAACACCGTGGTGTACGGCGTCGGCAGCACGCTGATCCAGCAGGTCCTCGGCCTCGGGCTCGCTCTCGCGCTCGACCGGCCGATGCGGGGCCGGGGCGTCCTCCGCGCGATCGTCTACCTCCCGGTGCTCGTCTCTCCGGTGATCATGGGAACGATGTACTACCTGCTCCTGCAGTACAACAACGGCGCGCTCAACGACCTCGTCGGCGTCTTCGGTGCCGGCCCGTTCGCGTGGCTGAGCTCGGCGAACGGCTCGGTGGCGATCGTCGTCCTGGTCAACTCGCTGCAGTTCGTCGGTCTGTCGATGATCATCTACCTGGCGGGGCTGCAGTCGATCCCGGAGATGTACTACGAGGCCGCGAGCCTCGACGGCGCGCGAGGTCGTCAGCTCTTCGCGCACATCACGCTGCCGCTGCTGCGGCCTGCGATCGCGACGAGCGTGATCCTCAACCTCATCGGCGGGCTCAAGCTCTTCGACATCATCAAGGTGCTGACCAACGGTGGGCCCGGCTACTCGACCAACTCGGTCTCGACCTTCATCGGGGTCACCTACTTCGACGCCCAGAGCGCCGGGTACGCCTCGGCGATGGGGATCGCCCTGTTCGTCATGATCATGGCGACGACGCTGCTGCTCAACGGGCTCCTCGGCCGTCGGAGGCTCGACTCATGAACCTGCACCCGCCGGGCCTGGGGCCTCGTCGTCGGCGCCTTCCTCGTCGTCATGGCACTCGTCCAGCTCGCCCCGTTCTACGTCGCCCTCACGGTGTCGACGAAGCCCAAGACCGACCTCTCGTCCCGCTGGCTGCCGCCGATGGACGGCATCTACTGGGACAACTTCGCACGGGCGATCGAGCGCGGGCAGATGCTCACGGCCGTCAAGAACAGCGTCATCGTCACGGTGCTCGCCACCGTCCTGGTCGTCGTCCTCGGCGCCTTCGCCGCCTACCCGTTGGCGCGACGGCGGACCCGACTGAACAAGCTCGTCTTCCTGGCGTTCCTCGGGTCGCTGATGATCCCGCCGCTGAGCGTCCTGGTGCCGATCTACACCCTGATGAACCGGATCGACGGGGTGAACACGTACTGGGGCATCGTCGCGATCATGGTCAGCGGCCAGCTACCCCTGGCGATCTTCCTGTACGCCTCGTTCATCCAGACCATCCCGATCTCGCTCGAGGAAGCTGCCCTGGTCGACGGCGCCAACCGCTTCCAGATCTTCTTCCGGATCGTCCTGCCCCTGCTCAAGCCGGTGACCGCGACGGTCGTCATCCTGACCGGCGTCTTCATCTGGAACGACTACCAGATGTCGCTCTACATGCTGACGACCTCGGACATGCGCACGATCGCCCCGGCCATCGGGGCGTTCTTCTCCCAGCAGAGCAGCAACCTCGGCGCCGCCGCGGCGGCCTCGTTGATCGGCCTCGCGCCGATCCTCGTCGCCTACCTCTTCCTGCAGCGGTACTTCATGAAGGGAATGATCGCCGGTGCTGAGAAGGGCTGAGGCCGTGGTCCACCGGACCACGCACTACGAGGTCGCCGTCGACGTGCAGGCGGCTCGCCTGGAGGTGAGGACCGCGTCCGGCCTGCTGGTCCTGGACGTCCCGGTGGACTCTGCTGTCGACACCTGGGGCGAGCCGGAGCCGGGTGGAGGCCGGGTGTCGCTGACGAGCGAGACGCGCCGCGGTGACACGACCGTCGTGACGCTCGACGTCACCTCGCAGGTCTGGGTGAGCAAGCAGATCGAGCTCGAGATCGGCGTCGACCGTCTCGTCTACCGGGTACGGGTCAACGGATCCGGTCAGCGACTCCTCGACGCCACCTACCTGCTGGACCGCGGTCGGGCACCGGGAAGCACGTCGATGACCGAGGTCTACGCCCCGCGTTTCGACTGGTTCGACGCCGCGATCAGCGTGAGCCCCGGCCAGGACGAGAGCCTTGCCGCGCAGCAGTGGCTGAGCCCACCTCCGTTGACCTACGTCCTGAGCGGTGCAGGCGAGCACGTCTGGTGCTCCGTCGTCCCCGAGCCCGGCGCCTACAACTTCCACAGCTTCGACTACACGGGCACACGAGGGCCGTCGTTCGCCCTCTCCTACGAGGCGCACACGAAGGTCGACGGGCAGTTCGAGCTCCCGGCCCTCGTCCTCGGCTTCGGCGACGGACCCGGCAACGAGGCGGTCGCGGCGTCGGTGTCCTGGGCTCGCGAGGGCGGTCACCTCCCGGCGATCAGGAACGAGGAGGTTCCGGACTGGTGGTCCGAGCCGATCTTCTGCGGGTGGGGCCAGATGCGTTTCGACTACCGGCGCGACCACCAAGGGCACGAGAACGGGAACTTCATCAACGTCACCTCCTACTGCACCGAGCTGCGCTACCGGAACTACCTGGCGGCCCTCGACGAGGCCGGTGTCGACCCCGGCACGATCGTGATCGACATGGGCTGGGCGCGCGAGGCCGCGCGGGCCGCTCCGGACCCCGATCGGTGGGCGGACCTGAGGGGCTTCGTCGACGAGCAGCATGCCCGCGGGCGCAAGGTCCTCCTCTGGTTCACGCCCTTCGTCGCCCACGGCCTTCCCGTCGAGGCGTGCATGACGCTCGACGGCGAGATCGTCGCACCCGACCCGACGTCGTCCGCCTACGCCGAGATCCTGGAGGCAGAGCTCCACCGCATGCTCTCGGGGGAGCAGGGCTGCCTCGACGCCGACGGGCTGAAGATCGACTTCACGCAGTGCGTCCCGTCGGAGGACGGCCGGTTCGTCAGCCGCATCCCGCACTTCGGCGGCCTCATCAACGAGACCGATGCCGACCTGATGTACCCCCGGCTGTCCGAGGGTCGCACGAGCCTGCTGCGTACCGCGGAACCGCTGTGGGGGATCGAGCTCCTCCGTCGGGCGATGGAGCTCGTGCACCGAGCGGTCAAGCGGGCGAAGGCCGACGCCATGGTCATGGCGCACACCGCAAACCCCTACTTCTCCGATGTCGTCGACGTGCTCCGGCTCAACGACCTCGACGGTGACTGCGAGGACGTGCTCGGCGTGATGAGCAACCGTGCGGCACTCGCGCGCATCTGCTCGCCGGCCTGGCTCATCGACACCGACGACGACCTGATGGTCGACCGGGCGCGCTGGCGCGCCTACGCCGAGCTGCAACCGGCGCTCGGGATCCCTGACACCTACTACGCCACGGGCATCGCTCAGTCGATGGAGCTGCTCGGGCCGGAGGATCACGCGCGCCTCCGGGAGATCTGGCAGGAGTACCGCGCAGCTCGCGCAGGCGGATGAGAAGAGCGACCCGCACAGGTCCGACCTCCTCCGGACCCGTGCGGGTCGGCCCATGGATCCCAGGGGCGACCGCCTCTTCCCCGAGACTGGTCACGCGTATAGCCTGCTGGTCGTGGGAACAGCGTCGACGGCGGGGCGTCCGGAGTCGGACCTCACCGCGCGCGCGAGGATCCGCGAGGCGGCGATCGGCTGCTTCGCCGAGGAGGGGTTCGACGCCTCGTTCCGCACCATCGCGCGGCGCGCCGGTGTGTCCCCTGGCCTGATCACGCACCACTTCGGCGCCAAGGCCGCGCTGCGCGCCGCATGCGACGCCGAGGTGCTCGATCGCTACCGGGCGCTCAAGGCGGAGGGCCTGGCCGACCCGAGCGGCTCGCTGCTCGCGAGCCTGACCAGCCCCGAGGTCACCGCCTCGCTCGTGGTCTACCTGATCCGTGCGATCCACGCGGGCGGGAGGCCGGCCCAGGAGTTCCTCGAGCACCTGGTCGACAGCACTCGCGAGGTCATGGCCGCGAGCGTCGGCAGCGGCCTGGTGCGTCCCTCGCGCGACGAGGAGGCGCGGCTGCGCTACCTCGTCTCCCAGGCGATGGGCGCGCCTGCTCATCGAGTTCCTCACCATGCCGGGCGCCACCCCGGAGGAGTTCGTCGCGGCGGTGCGCTCCGGCCGGCACCACCAGACGCTCCCGATGCTCGAGCTGTTCACCGAGGGCGTGCTCACCACGCGGCGGATGCTCGACGACTACCTCATGTTCGTCGGCGACCCGCCCGCGACGGACGGCCGGCCCGACGGCGGCCCCCGCAGCGACTGACGGGCCCCGGCCCGCCTCCCCGAACCCACCTCCCGAACGACCCGAAGGAAGACCATGTCCAGCACCGAGATGGCCGTCGACGTCGAGGGCCTCAAGAAGAGCTTCGGATCCGCGCACGCCCTGCGAGGGCTGGACCTGACCGTCCCGACCGGCCAGGTGACCGGCTTCCTCGGCCCCAACGGCTCGGGCAAGACGACGACGATCCGCGTCCTGCTCGGCCTGCTCCGGGCCGACGGCGGGCGCGTCGAGCTGCTCGGCGGCGACCCATGGACGCAGGCCGTCGCGCTGCACCGGCGGATCGCCTACGTCCCCGGCGACGTGACTCTCGTGGCCCAACCTCACCGGTGGCGAGGCGATCGACATCCTGTGCCGGCTCTCCGGCTCGCTCGACCCCAGGCGCAAGAAGCTCATGCTCGACCGGTTCGAGCTCGACCCCACCAAGAAGGCGCGGGCCTACTCCAAGGGCAACCGGCAGAAGGTCGCCCTCGTCGCGGCGCTCGCCTCCGAGGCCGAGCTGCTGCTCCTCGACGAGCCGACGAGCGGCCTCGACCCCTTCATGGAGGCGGCCTTCACCGAGTCGATCCGCGAGGTGAAGGCCGCGGGCACGCTCCGTCCTGCTCTCGAGCCACATCTTCGCCGAGGTGGAGAGGCTCGCCGACAGGGTGACGATCATCCGCGACGGTGCGACCGTCGAGTCCGGAACGATCGCCGAGCTGCGCCACCTCACCCGCACCCAGGTGACCGACGGTGCTCGACAGCGGGGCCGACGGACTCGCCGTCGCTTCCCGGCGTCCACGACTTCGTCGTCGTCGACGGGCGAGTGACCTTCGCCGTCGACGACGCCGCGCATGCCCGCGGTTCTCGCCGCCGTCGCCGCCCTGAGCCCGCGCTCGCTCGTGGCGAACCCGCCCTCGCTCGAGGCGCTCTTCCTGCGCCACTACGGCGACGAGCTGGCCTCGCTGGCGGGCGGGGACGCGCAATGACCACGACGCGTTCCGGTGCGCGGCGAGCTCGCGCCGACGATGACGCGCCCGGCACGAGCCGACACGCTGGCGGGCCTCGGCACCATGGTGCGCCTCGTCGTGCGACGCAACCGGGTGCGTCTCGCCGTCTGGTTCGTCGTGCTCGTCGGGATGTTCGCCTACATCGCCTCGTACTTCCGGACGCTCTTCCCGACCCAGGCCGTCGCTCGACGACTACGCCGCGCTGTCCGACACCCCAGGTATCAGGGCCCTGACGGGGCTGTCGACGGCGGCCGACACGCTCGGCGGCGCGGTGTGGACCAAGGGCTGGATGACGATCGTCGCTGAGCCTGGCCATCGGCAGCGCCTTCCTGGTCACCCGCAGCGGCCGGGCGGACGAGGAGCTCGGCCGCACCGAGCTGCTGCGCTCGCGGATGCTCGGCGTGCACGCCTACGCGACCGCGTCGTGGCTGGTGAACGGCCTGCTCTGCGTCGCGGTCGGCCTCGGGGTCGCGCTCGTCTCCGCCTCGAACGAGCTCGACCCGCAGGGCACCGGGATCGCGGGATCGCTGCTCCTCGGCGCCTCGGTCGCCGGCGTCGGCCTGGTCGGACTCGGCGTCGGCGCGGTCGCCGGCCAGGTCGCGTCGACGTCGCGCGGGGCAAACGCGCTCGCGTCGGCCGTGATCATCGGCTTCTACGTGCTGCGCATGATCGGCGACCTCGGCAACGGCGCGCTGACGTGGGCCTCGCCGATCGGCTGGGGCCAGCAGATGCAGCCCTACGGCGGCAATCGGTGGTGGCCGCTCGTGCTTCTCGTCGCGCTCGCGGCGGCGCTGCTCGCCGTGGCCGCACGCATCGAGGCGGCCGCGATCACGGCTCCGGGCTGTTCGCCGACCGGGCGGGTCCCGCCGACGCGCCGGCCCGTCTGGCCTCGCCGTTCTGGCTCGGGCTGCGCCTGCAGCGCGGGCCGATCATCGGCTGGACGATCGCCGTCGTCCTGGCCGCGTTGCTGTTCGGCTCGATCATCGACGCGATGACCACCCTGATCGCCGACGCCGGTGGTGGGGCGTCCGACCTGCTGCGCGGCATCGGCGTCACGGCGCTCCTGTCGGTGCTCGCGGGGATGATCGGGCTGATCACCGCGGTCTTCGCCACGCAGACGGCGGTGTCGCTGCGCACCGACGAGGCGAGCGGGATGATCGAGACGCAGCTGGCCGGTGCGATCTCGCGGACCAGATGGGCGCTCGAGCGACTGCTCATCCCCGCGCTCGGCTCGGCCGTGATGCTGCTCCTCGGAGGCGCCCTGCTCGGGGCGGTCTACGGGTCGGTGATCGGCGACTCCTCGCAGGCCGCGACGATGGCCGGTGCCACGGTCGCCTACTGGCCGGCCGACATGCTCATCGTCGGGATCGCCGTCGCGCTGTTCGGCTGGCTCCCGCGCGTGGCCGTGCCGGTCACCTGGGGCGTGGTGGCCGCGATGTGGTTCGCGACGATGTTCGGCGAGGTCTTCGGCCTGCCGGACTGGCTGCTCGGCGCGCTCCCGTTCTCCGCGGTGCCCTACCTGCCGCTCGAGCCGATGTCCTGGACTCCGCTGGTGATCCTCGGCCTCGTCGCGGGCGCCCTGCTCTGGACGGGCCTGGCCCGCTTCGCCAGGCGCGACATCCAGGTGGGCTGAGCCGCCCGGCTCAGGCGAGCAGGGCGAGGTCCCGGCGGATGTAGCGCAGGTGCGCCCACTCCTCCTCCAGGATGACGCGGATGCAGTCGCCGACGCTGGGGCGCCAGTCGTCACCGCCGCCCCAGGGGTTCTCGCGCTCCTCCGCGAGCAGCTCCGGGGTGGCGGTGGCGAGGAACTCGCTCACGAGCCGCTGGCGCTCGGCGCGGATCGCGAGGATCTCCTCCCAGCCCGGCGGGTCCGCCCGGAAGATCGACATGTCGAAGCCCATCCCTGCGGCACCGGTGAAGATCTGGCCGATCTCGTGGAAGGGCTGCTCGACCCCCAGGATCGCGCCGCGCAGCCAGGCGTCGGTCGCCAGGACGAGGTGCCGCAGGGTCTGGGCGAGGGACCACTCGTCCTCGACATGGGCGTCGCGCAGCTCCGGTGCGGTGCCGTCCACCGTCGTCCGCCACGCGGCCTGAACCGCGACCCAGCCCTCGCGCAGCCCCTCGGGCGTCTGCGCCTTCTGCAGCTCGCGGCCCGGGAACTGCCGGTTGAGCTCGGCATCGACGAGCGGCACGACGTCGACACCGTTGACCACGAGGCTGCCGAAGAACAGGTCGTGGCTGTCGATGTCGAGACCGTCCACGTCGACGCCGCGCATCGTCACGCCGCTGACGTCGGAGAAGCGCAGCGTGGCGCCCTTGAAGCTCGTCCTCACGAACCTCGCGCCCTCGAACTCCTGGGTACCTGAGTAGGTCGTCATCGGCACATCCTCGCCCCTGCCGGTGACATGGGGGAGAGGTGGGCGACGGGGCCTCGTCGGCGGACGCTCAGTTGGCGAGCAGCCGTGGCGGCAGCTCGTGGCGAGCAGCTCGCGGGAGGGGGAGTCGCCGGCGGCCGCGTCGATCAGGGAGAGGTAGAGCTCGCGGTGGGCGCGGACGATGAACTCGAGCTCGGCCGCGAGCTCCTCGACGGGGGCCGTCCGGTCCCTGCGCATCCGGCGCGCGGTGCGCAGGGCCCCGTCGAGGCCGTCGGGCGCCGCGAGCGGGTAGGTGAGGCAGGTCCGCTGCTCGCGGTAGAAGCCTCGATCGGGGGCGATGACCGTCGTCGCGACGTCGTAGCAGGCCTCGATCCAGCTGGAGTGGCTGGCGCGATGGCGGGGCACGACGAAGGCGTCGAGGCCCCGAAGGAAGGCGGCGAGCTCGTGGACGCCGAGCTGCTCGTGCTCGCTGAGCTCGATGACGCCGAGCGAGGCGAGCTCGCGTGCGCGCTCGCGCAGGGTCGGGCAGGGGGAGGAGTCGTCGTCGGCGACGAGAGCGGGGTCGATCAGCACGCGCAGGGAGGAGTCCGGCGACCCGTGAAGGGCCCGCGCGGCGGCCTCGACGGTCTCCCAGGACTCGGCGAGCCCGCAGTGCTGGGTGACGGCGATGCCGACGACGAACCCGTGACCGGGTGCCCGGGGCGCCCGAGGCGGCTCGTCGAGGATCACCGGAGGGTGGGGGAGGATGTGGGCCGCCCGGCCCCAGCGCCGCAGGATCTCGCGGCCCGCTCCGACGGTGAAGGTGACGATCTCGTCGGCGCTCGGGACGGCGACACGCAGCAGCTCGTCCAGCAGGGCCTGCTCGACGCAGGGGTGCTCGAGGTTGTGCACCGTGAGCACGACGGGCTTGGCGCAGGCGCGGAGCCGGACGATGAGGTGGAAGAGGGCGACCGAGGACATCGCGCTGAGCCCCAGGTGCAGGTGCGCGACGTCGAACTCGTCCGCGTGCTCCTCGACCCAGTCGGGATCGGGCAGCAGCGCCGCGGGGGCGAATCCGGCCCACATCTCGCTGCGGTGGATCCCGCCGCCGAGCTCGAGAGCCGAACGGGGATCCTGGACCCTGCCGGGCGGTACCGATAGCACGCGGACCGATTCGGGAAACGCTGTTCCATTGTTCACTCAGCGAGGCTCGCAGCCTCGCTGCGGACCGCGCTTCACCCCTAGGGGTGTGAGGCGCCGGCCGCTCAGCCGGGCGGGAGGGGCAGGCCGGCTCAGTCCGCGTCCGGGCCCGGCTGGCGCATGACGTCGGGCAGGAAGCCGTGCCGCACGCCCCACACGACCGCCTGGCTGCGGCTCGACACGTCGAGCTTGCGGTACGCCGAGCGGATGTAGGTCTTCACCGAGTTCGCCGAGAGGTAGGTGCGCTGGGCGATCAGCTCGTTGCTCAGGCCCTGGGTGATGAGCGCGAGGACCTCCGCCTCTCGCGCGGACAGGCCCGTCTCACGGCCCGGCCAGTCCCCGGGGACGACGTCGGGTGCCGGCCGGACGACGGTGACGACGCGTCCGGCGTGGATCTCCTCGAGGGCGTCGACGAGCTCAGCGGCCGTCATCGACTTGGACAGGTAGCCGGACGCGCCGCGCTCGACGGCAGCGGCGACCAGCTCGGGCTGCGTGTTCCAGCTGTACAGGACGACCTTGTCGGCCGGTGAGTCGCTCAGGGCCTGCCGGACCTCGGCCAGGTTGCCCTGGGCCTGCGCGAAGGTGTCGTAGAGGACGATGTCGACGGGCGTCGCGACGGGTGTCCTCGCGTTCAGCTCGATGAGGTTCACGCGATCGCGGTACGGCTCGAACATCTGGGCGAGCCCGCGCACGACGATCTCGTAGTCGTTCTTCAGCGCGATCCGCACCGGTGCGCCCGTCGAGCCCGCCATGGGGAGAGCGTACGCGCGGGGCCGTTGACGCCCCGCGCGCACTCGTGCCACAACGGGCACCTAGGCCCGTGACCTCCGGAGGACCCGATGCTTCAGGCTGCGCAGCTCGTGACCCTTGCCACCCGATTCCTCGTCGAGATCGCCGCGCTCGTGGCGTACGCCTGGTGGGGCTGGAAGCTCCCGGCGGCGACCCCCGTGCGACTCGCCGCCGCGATCGGCACCCCCACTGTCGCCGCCGTCGTCTGGGGACTGCTCGCCGCGCCGAAGGCACCGGTCCACCTGGCGACACCTCTGCTCGTGGCCGTGCAGGTCCTCGTCATCGGCGGTGCGGTCGCGGCGCTCGTCGCCTCGGGGAAGTCGACGCCGGCTCTCGTGCTGGGCCTGGTCGCGCTGGTCGACGGCCTGCTGCTCGCGTGGTGGCGGCTATGACGGCACGCACGGCCCGCGCGACGAGCTCGGGGTGGCGCAGGTGGATGTGGTGCGACCGGTCGCCGGTGCGCCACAGCTCGGCGCCGAGCTCCTCGGCGGTGGTCTGCTGCCACTGGAGCCAGGTGGGTCCGTAGGCGTTGCTGGCCAGCACGATCGACGGCACCTCGGGCGGGGTGAGGGCCTCGCTCGCCTCACGCGCGACGCTCGGCACGGCACGGAGCTCCTGGGCTCCGCCGCGACGTGCCGCGTCGGCCACGGCCTGAGCCCAGGCGTGTCGCGCACTCGGTGGCATGGCTCGAGCCGCGTGGCGGTGCTCCGGGTACAGGGGGTGCAGGCCGGTGCGGAGCAGCAGCGACGGGATGCCGGTGGGCGCGAGCAGGCGCATCAGGTCCAGGGCGGCGGCGGAGGCGTGCATGCCGGCGCTGACGGCCCGCAGCTGCCCGGCCTGGGGTGGTGTGGGGTCGAGGAGGACCAGTCCGCTGACGCGTTCGGGCTGCTGGCCGGCCCAGGCGCGGGCGAGCAGCCCGCCGAAGGAGTGGCCGACCAGGACGAGCGGCCCCGGCAGATCGGTCAGCGCGGCGGTGAGGGTCCGCAGCCGGCCGGCGAGCGTGAGGCCGTCCGGGTCCGTCCCCGTGCGGCCGGGAACCACGACAGGGAACGAGTCGGCCAGCTCGGCGCACACCAGGGCCCAGGAGAGCGGTGTGTCGCCAGCGCCGTGCAGCAGCACGACGGTCGGTGGGAAGGCGGGCACGCTCGGGCCCGTGTCGACCGGCGGGTCCACGGTGGGACGCAGGGTCATCAGCGGTACGAGCTCCATCGTGTCCTCCATGGTGGTTGTCCGGCATGGCAGGTCCCGGGCGGGACCGAGGGCGCCGGTCCTCGTGCTGGGCCTGGTCGCGCTGGTCGACGGCCTGCTGCTCGCGTGGTGGCGGCTATGACGGGTCGGCGACGCCGGTCCGCCGCCACTCGTCGTACTCCGTCACCAGTCCGAGGTCGTCGACCGTGAGCTCGGCCGTATAGCTGCCGCTCGTGTAGTGGTAGCGGCGCTCACCGAGCCGCGTGTAGGTCTGGTCCACGGCGGCGACCGTGAGCTCGGGGAAGCGGACCCACGCCGCGCGGATCGTCCTCGGGGCTGCCATGTCGAGCCCGAGCCGCCTCAGCGGAAGGGTGTTGGTCGCCGGGGTGCAGCCGAGGTCGACGTCGGTGCACCCCTCGAGAGCAGGCGCCGCGACACCGTCGACCGTCCACCGGCCGTCGGTTGCGCGCACGAGCCGCGTCCCGCGCCGGCCGGCGCCCTGCGAGAGGCCGACCTGCGCCCTCATGCTGAGGCCGTCGGCCACGACGAGGTAGTCGATGCGGACCGGCGAGCCGCCCTCGGCACCGAGCACCGTCCCCTGGAGCGAGATCCCCCGCGGGCCGAGGGTGACCCGGCAGTGCTCGTCGGTCTGCGTCGTACCGGAGCGGCGCCATGCGACGAGCCTGCTCGTTCCTTCCCGCCCCCCGGCGGGCGTGCGGTGCTCCTGCGGACTCACCACGCGCGGCCGTCCGGGAGCCCGGCGGTACCGGGCGCGGACAGGTGCAGCACCTCGTAGCGCTCCGTCCCCGGCTCGCGGTCGGCGGCTCCCTCGGTCCACAGCACGAAGCGCGCCAGCTGCCAGTGGTGGGGGTCGAGGGCCAGGGCGGCCGTGTGCACCCCCTCGTGCGCCGCGAGCCGGCGGAGGTCCTCGATCTCTTCCGCGACCAGGGCGGTCAGGCCCAGTCCCGTCGAGTCCTCGTCCGGGTCGACGGGGATCGTGGTCAGGCGCCGTGAGGCGGCCACCGGGGGGTGAGTGCGCGAGGGTCCCGCATGGCAGGCGAGTCCGGTCCAGTGCCGGACGACGGGGCGCCCGAAGTCGCGGACGATGTTCTGGAAGCCCCCGCCGCCCGCGAGGAAGCGGGCCATCGCGCCCGCCTCGTTCCACAGGTAGATCGGGGCGTACTGGTTCACGGGGGAGCCGTCGACCCCTCGCTCGCGGATGGCGTACGCCTTGAGGCCGAGGCCCGCGAGCGCGTCGAGGGCGCTGCCGCCGGCGGCGACGCGGGCGCGGATGACCTTCATGTCGTAGTCCGCGGGGAGGGTGATCTCGTACTGCATGGCGTGCATGAGGGGGCCTTCCTGGTGGGTGGTCGATCAGGGCTGTGGTCGGTCCGCTCGCACCGCTGTCCCGGTTCCCGAGGCGGTCTCGTCACGGGGCAGGAAGGCGTCGAGGGCCTCGGCGACCAGACGGGGGGTCTCGAGCGTGGGCATGTGCGGCGCCCCGGGGAGCTCGAGGTATGCGGCGCCCGGGATGCGGGCGGCCATGGCCGTCATCACCTCGGGACCCGTCGAGGCGTCCACCTCGCCGCACAGAACGAGCGTGGGCCGCCCGAGCTCGCGGAGCCTGCCCTCGACGTCGATCCGCGAGAAGGCGCGCCACGCGGCGGCCACCTGTGCCGGGTCGCCCCGCAGGACGCGGTCGCGGGCGTAGCGCACCCCGGGGGAGTTCTCGGCGAGGGCTCCTGGCGTGAACCACCGGGTCAGGGAGGAGGCGAGCTGCGCGGCCGGGCCCTGCGTCTCGATCGCCGAGGCCCGCTGCTCGAACGAGGCGAACGCCCGGTCCGTCGTCGCGGCGAGCGCGAGCGAGAGGACCGACTCGTTGTGGTGCACGGCGAAGGTCTGCGCGACGGCGCCCCCGTACGACAGCCCCACGACGTGGGCTCCGGCGAGCCCCTCGTGGTCGATCACCTCTCGCAGGTCGTCCGCGAGGGTCCGCAGATCGGTGGGCGGTGGTGCGTCGGCGGCAGCGCCGTGACCGCGGAGGTCGTAGGCGAGCAACCGGCGCCCACGGGCCAGGTCCCGCAGGACGGGCTCCCACATGTGCCAGGACAGCCCCAGCGCGTGCAGCAGCACCACCGCCGGCCCCGTCTCCCCGGCCAGGGCGAGCTCCGTGCGGTGGTCGGAGAGCGTGATCATCCGCGTCCGGATCGGATCGGCGCAGCCCTGCTCCTCCAGCAGCTCACCGAGGATCTCGAGGGCGTTGAGCGCCCGCGGGAACCCCGCGTACACGGAGCCGTGCTCGACGAGCGCGCGGAGCTCCTCCGCGGTGGCGCCCTGGTGCAGCGCGGCGCCGAGGTGCACGCGCAGCTGAGGGGTGGTGTCGCCGAGGGCCACGAGCATGGCGACGGTCGCGAGCTCCCGGTCCCGTCCGGCCAGGCGGGGGTCGGCGAGCGGCTGGCTGAAGGCCCCGCGGAGCAGCCAGTCGGTCATCTGCGGTGACCGGTGGCGGATCGGATCGAGGGCGGTCCGGGGGTCCTTCCCGGTCAGCTCGTGGAAGACGCGTCGGCCCCTGGCCTGCGGATCCTCCGTCGCGGCGTGCGTGGTGACGGTGGTGGCGCTCATCGGGCGTAGGGGCCGCGCGTCGGGAGGAACTCGACGACCTCGTAGCTCGCCGCACCCTCACGGACCAGCGGGTCCGTCTCGACGAGCTCCTCGATCTGCGTCCTCGACGTGCCGGTCGCCAGGATCGCGCCCCCGGTGCGGGGGACCTGCGGGCCGGAGACGAGGAAGGTCCCGTCCGCGAACTGCTCGTCGAGCCACGCGCGGTGCACGTCCAGCAGCTCGTCGATGCGGCTGACCGGGTGCCGGTAGCGCACCAGGAGGATGAAGGCCCGTGCCGTGAACAAGGACCCACGCTCGGCCGGTGCGGCGGCGATCGGCTGCCCGTGCGGGGCAGCGGGAGCCTCGGGGTGGCTCAGGAGATGCGGGGTCATGGGTGGCCTCTCGGTGCGGGGTACGGGGAGCCCCATCCGGGCTCGTGACAGCTCGAGCCTCGCCGCCGGAGCGCGGGGGCATGTACGTCATCCGGCCACGGGGCGCCCCGGCTCTTGATCCCGTCCGTCCCGGCGCGAGGGCCGAGGCGGACGTCCTGCCGCCCGGGCGAGGCTCGTCGTGCCGGGGCCGTCCTTCCGGTCACCGCGACCCGCGACCTGGGAGTCCACCATGAGCAGCACCGCCGTCCCGACCCCGCCCCTCGACCGCTCGACGGCCGCGGGCGCCCCGCGCTCGGCCGTCGACTGGCGTGACCTCGTGCCGATGCCGGGTCCGGGGATCGTCAGGTTCTGATGGGGCGGTCCCGCTCGGGGCCCGGTGGCGGGCAGCGGTGAGCGCCCGGCCGTGCACGCGCGTGCTCGTCGTCGACGACGACGCCCGGGTCCGCGCAGCGCTGAGCTCCCTGCTCGACGAGGACGTGGGCCTGTGCTGCCGTGTCGTCGACGACGCTCAGGCCCTGGGGCTGCTGCTCGGCGGTGCGGCCCGGGTCGACGCGGAGGTCGCCGTGGTCGACCTGTCGGCCGGGACGAGCATCCAGCTGCGACTGGTCGCCCTGTTGGCGCGTGCCCTTCCCGTCGTCGTGGTCAGCATGTCGGGGGCGGTGCGTCCGCTCGCGATGGCGGCCGGCGCGACGGCCTTCGTCGAGAAGGACGGCGACGCCTGCGCGCTCCTCGCCGTCGTCCAGCAGCTCGCGTGCCTCGGGGAGGGTGGGGACGCGCCGCGCTGAGCCGTGGGTCGTCGTGCCCTTACGGCCGGGCGACGGGCAGAGTGAGGGTCACGGTGCACCCCGCCCCCGGGGCGCTGCGGACCTCGAGCCTGCCGCCGACCGCCGTGGCACGATCGCGCATCGTCGTCTGGCCCAGATGGCCCGCCGGGACGGATCCGGGGTCGAACCCGCGGCCGTCGTCGTGCACCCGGATCCTCAGCCGGTCGCCGGACGCGTCGAGCGCCACGTCGACCTCGCAGCTCCGCGCGCCGGAGTGCTTGAGGCTGTTGTTCATCGCCTCCAGCACGAGGCGGTAGACGTGCTCCTCGGCGCGTGCGTCCAGCGGCAGGCGCTCGCGGGGTCCCCTCACCGTCACGGTGAGCGACTCCCGTGCGTTGATCGCCTCGGCCTGGCGGGTGAGGGCGGTCAGGAGCCCCTCCTCCTCCAGGGCGCGCGGCCGCAGCTCGAAGATCAGGGCGCGCATCTCCGCCAGCGCGCCCCGGGTGAGCTCGGAGAGGGTCGCGATGCTCAGCGGCCAGCGGGTCCTGCTCGTCCGTCGTCCGGGAGGCGAGATGGCGTTCGGCGGTGCGGGCGTGCAGGGTCATCGAGAACAGCGCCTGGCTCACGGAGTCGTGCAGCTCGCGGGCCAGCCGCTGGCGTTCGACGAGCGTCGCATGGGACTCGGCGTCACCGAAGAGTCGGGAGTTCTCCACCGCGACGGCCGCCTGGTCGGCGACGGCCTGGACGAAGGCCCGCTCGTCGACGTCGAGCTCGCGACCGGACTCGACGTACAGCAGCAGGCAGCCGACGCAGCGACCGCGAGCGCCCAGCGGCACGACGACGGTGTCCTGGAACTCCATGCCCACGCCACAACGGGTGCAGCGGCGCGTAGCAGGGGTCGGCCTCGGCCGTGCCGCGAAAGCCGCGGATCACCGTCACCTCGGTCTGGGTGGTCACGGCGCGGATCGGGGAGTCGACTCCGAGGGCGTACGCCGCCTCGACCGCCTCGCGGTACCCCTCGGGCAGTCCGTCGTCGCCGTACGCCGCGAGGTCACGGAGGTCGCCGTCGTCCCAGACGACGACGGCGGCCGCCTCGCAGGCCGTCGCCGTGCGCACGCTGCGCGCGACCTGGCGGAGGGTGAGGGTCAGGGGGTGCTCGAGCGTCATCGCGTCGGCGATCGCGGTGAACGCCGCGACGCGGTTCTCGAGCTTCTCGTAGGTGCGCACGCGCTCGGTGGCGTCGGTGACGATGTCGACGAACCCGGCCACCTGCCCGTCGACGAAGGTCGGGGCGAAGACGACGTCCCAGTAGGTCGCGATCTCCTCGGTGGCGACCCGATGGGCCGCCTGCCGCACGACGCTCCCGGCCAGGACGCCCTCGAGCAGCGGGCGCGACGGCCTCCTCCTGGCCCGGGAGCAGCTCGAACAGGTGCTTGCCCGGCGTGACCCACCCCTCGGGCGCGCCGAGGTAGTGCGTGAAGAACCCGGCCCAGGTCTTGTTGCAGCGCAGCAGCCGCAGGTCGGTGCCGAACACGGCGATGCCCATCGGTACCTGGTCGAAGAAGATGTCCAGGAGCTGCGCGTCCAGGTCGCCGTCCACGCGCGTCGAGTGCCGGACGGTCTCCCGCTCGAGAGGGCTCGGCCAGCTCATCGCTCGTCCGTCGGGGACGGCTGCACCAGTCCCTCGCGCACGGCCCACATCGCCGCCTGGGTCCGGCTGGCCAGCCCGAGCTTGGCCAGGATGTTCGACACGTGCGTGCGCGCCGTGCGCTCGGTGACGCCGAGGGACCTGGCGATCGCCCGGTTGGTGCCGCCCTCGGCGATCGCGACGATCACCTCGCGCTCCCTCGCGGTGAGGCTCACCGACTCCTTCTTCGGTGCTCTCAGGGCGTCGGTCAGGGCCCGGGCCGCCGCGGGGTCGAGGTGGACCTCGCCGGCCCGTGCCGAACGGATGGCCGCGGCGACCTCGGCGGCGTCCGCGTCCTTGAGCAGGTACCCGACGGCGCCCGCGACGAGCGCCCCGCGGATCTTGTCCTCCTCGAGGAAGCTCGTCACCGCGACGACCTCGACCTCGGGCCACCGGGACTTGATCTCCGCCGTCGTGGCGATGCCGTCCATCTCGGGCATGAGCAGGTCCATCAGGACCACGTCGGGGAGCCGGTCGCCGTTGGCCAGGACGGCGAGCTCCTCGAGCGCCCGTCGACCGTTCGAGGCCTCGCCGATCACGGACATGCCCGGCTCGGTCGCCAGGTAGGCGGCCAGTCCACGCCGGACGACCGCGTGGTCGTCGACGAGGAAGACGCTCGTCAGCTCGCTGTCATCCACCACGTCTGCTCCGCAGGCACCGGGGCGGCGCCCACACGCGCCGTGCGGCAGATGTTTCCACCGCGGCCGAGGGTTCGTCCATATCGACGGCCGCGGCCGGGTACGTCATCCGGCCGAGCCGAGGGCGGCGCATGGTCCCGTCGCCGCCGTCGCCTGAGCCGACGCGAGGCGCCTGCCCGGGGAGCGAGGCTCGTGGCACCGACATGAAAGGAGCTCCCGATGAGCACCGTGCAGTGGATCCTCTCCCTCGTCCTCCTCGGCTGGGCACTGACCAGGAACCTCGGGACGCGCGAGGTCACGCGGATGACCTTCGTGCTCCCGCTCCTCATCGTCCTCGTCGTCGGCGGCTACTTCCTCCGGGCCGTCCCGACGCAGGGGAACGACGTCGAGCTGATCGCCGCCGGCGGGGTGATCGGCATCGCGTTCGGTCTCGCGGCCGGTGCCGTGACGCGCGTCCACCACCGCGAGGGGCCGTCGTCGCCACGGCGGGCGCGGCCTTCGCCGCCCTGTGGATCGTGATGATCGCCGGGCGGGTCGTCTTCGCCGAGTGGGCGAACGGCAGCGGGGCCCAGGCGGTCGGCCGCTTCTCGATGGAGCACGCGATCACCGGAGCCGACGCGTGGACCGCGGCCTTCGTCGTCATGGCGCTGGGCATGGTCCTCGCCCGCACTGCCTACCTCGCGGCGCGCACTGCTGCCGCGGTCCCGTCCTCGCTCGCCACCGCCTGAGTCCAGGAGCCCACGATGAACCTCTCCCCGCAGCGCCCGGTCACTCTCCTCTCCCAGGCGACCGAGGCGGCAGTGCCCGAGCGGCCTGCACGCACCCTCCTCTCCATGGCCGCGCTCTCGGTCACCATCGCCGTGGCCGGCGAGTGGATCACCGGCGCTCGTCGCGCCCGGCAGCCGACCCGGTGACGCGCCGACTCGTCGCCGTCCTGGCCCTCCTGGTCCTCGCCGTGGCGTGGAGCGCGCGCGTCGGCTGGTCCCGCATCGCGGCCGGCGGGCCGGCGAGCTGGACGAACCTGCGCCTGCTCTCCGTCCCGGCAGCAGCGGCGCTCGTCCCGCTGCTGTGGGGCTGGGCGCCGCCGTCGGCGGGGACACTGGCCGTCCTCGTCGTCGGCTACGCCGCCACCGGGGTCTACGAGGAGCTCTGGTTCCGGGGGCTCATGCTGCGGGTGGCGAGCTCGCTCGGACCGGTGCGAGCGGCGACCGCCACGGCGGTCCTCTTCGGCCTGAGCCACCTCGCCAACATCGTGTTCGGCCAGGACGTCTGGATCACGGCGTCCCAGGCGGTCGGCGCGACGGCCTTCGGGTTCGGCTACGCCGTCCTGCGCTGGCGGACCAGGGCCGTCTGGCTGCTCGCGGCGATCCACGCCGTCGGTGACCTCCTGCTGCACACGACGGGGCTGCACGGCGGGCTGCTGGCCCTCGTGCTCGTGGGCCACGACGTCGTCGTCTTCGTCTGGGGCCTGCTCCTCATGCGTCCGCTGCGGCGCGTCCTGGGCTGAGGGGCGCCCCGGCCCGGTCGGCACGAGCATCGTCGGCGGGCGGCTCGCCGCTCGGGGCTCGACCGGCCTGCGGGGCGAGGCTCGCGGCGAGCGCGAGCCCTGCGGCGGCGCCGAGGAGCTGAGCGGCGATGAACGCCGGCGCCGAGGCGGGCGCGATCCCGGCGAAGGTGTCGGTCAACGTGCGTCCGAGGGTCACGGCGGGGTTGGCGAACGAGGTCGACGAGGTGAACCAGTACGCGGAGGCGATCCACGCCCCGACGGCCGGTGCGATCACCGAGGAGCGGCCGGTGCGGGTCAGCACGACGATGACGACGATCAACCCCGCGGTGGCCACCACCTCCCCGAGGAGCAGACCCGTCCCGGAGCGCACGGTGCCGGACGCCGTGACGGGGGAGCCGAACATGGCCCCGGCGAGCACCGCGCCGCCGAGGGCGCCCGTGCACTGGGCCAGGACGTACGCGCCCGCCTCGCGCAGGGTGAGCCCGTCCCCCGACCGTCGGGCGAGCAGCCAGTCGACGAGCGTGACGGCAGGGTTGAGGTGCGCGCCCGACACCGGCCCCAGGACCCAGATGAGGACGGTGAGCCCGAGCGTCGTGGCGGCCATGTTCTCCAGGAGCTGCAGCCCGACGTCGTCCGGGGACAGCCGCTGGGCGGCGATCCCTGAGCCGATGACGGCGGCGACGAGCGCTCCGGTGCCGACGAGCTCCGCGAGAAGGCGGCGCCCGAGGGACCTGCGACCGGTGGCGTCGGCGGGGGTGCCGGACACTCAGGCGACCGCAGTGACGCCGAGCTCGGCGAGGAGCGTGGTGATGCGGGCGCGGATCTCGTCGCGGATCGGACGGACGGACTCGATGCCCTGGCCCGCGGGGTCCTCCAGGGCCCAGTCCTCGTAGCGCTTGCCGGGGAAGATCGGGCAGGCGTCACCGCAGCCCATCGTGATGACGACGTCGGAGGCCTGGACGGCCTCCGTCGTGAGGACCTTCGGCTGCTCGGCGCGGATGTCGATGCCCTCCTCGAGCATCGCCTCGACGGCGGTCGGGTTGATCTGCTCGGCGGGCATCGACCCGGCCGAGCGGACCTCGACGGCTCCACCGGACAGGTGGCGCAGCCAGCCGGCGGCCATCTGGGATCGGCCGGCGTTGTGCACGCAGACGAACAGCACGCTGGGGCGGTCGGTGGTCTCGGTCATGACGGTCCTCCTGGTTGCGGGATCGGTGGTCGGTCGGGCGTGGGTGTCGTCGGTCAGCGAGCGGCTGGTGCGGGCGTGCCGCCGCGGGTGGCGGTCATCGTGCCGACCTCCTGAGGCCGGCTGCGCTCAGGGGGCGAGCGTCAGATGGGGGGCAAGGAGGGTGATGCGGCGTTCGAGCTCATCGATCGCCGCGTCGAACGCGGCGTCGTCCCCGGCCTGGACCGGGTCCGGCACCGACCAGTGGCAGTCGGCCAGGTCGCCGGTCTCCTCATGGGCCCGGTCGCACACGGTGACGACGAAGTCGCCGGGGCCGCGGACCTCGTCGAGGGCATGCGGCGCCCCGAGGTCCCGGAGCCGATGACGTCGCGCGGCACGCTGCGCCCCGGGCGCGACCTGCGCGGCCGGGTGGGTCCCCGCCGATGCGCTCGGCAGCTCGCTCGCCGTCTGCCACAGCGCCGCCGCGAGCTGGGAGCGCGCGGAGTTGGCCGTGCAGACGAAGAGCACCCGGGCCGCTGGTGCTGACCCCGACCCTTCCGGGCGCAGGCCGTCGAGCGCACCGGGCGCGAGGCTCAGGTAGGTCCGGCGTCGGTCGCCCTCGGAGCGCGAGCGGCGCACGAGGCCGTGCTCGACGAGGACGTTCACGTGGTGGGCGAGGAGGTTCGAGCTCATCCCCAGCCGCGAGGCGAGCTCGGACGGCGAGCGGTCGCCGCAGGCGAGCAGGTCGACCACGGCGAGCGCGGCCCGGGTCCGACAGGACTCCGTGCACGGCAGCCCGGCGCCGCGTGTCTGCCTTCCACTCAGCGTCCATTGACTCAATGCTTGTTGATCGAAGCCTCGCTGTCAATCACTGGTTGCGGTGCCCGGAGCGGGCGCGATCAGGTCGTCGTGACGAGGCCGCCGTCGATCGTCAGATCGGCACCCGTGAGGTTCGCCGCGCGGTCGCTCGCGAGGAAGGCGACGAGATCGGCGACCTCCTCGGGACGGGTGAACCGCCCGGTGAGGCTCGCCGCTGCCGCGCGGGCGGCCACGTCCGCCCGATCGCCGCCCCCGGTGCGCGCCACTGCTGCGGCGACCCCGTCCTCGCCCAGCCAGAGCTCCGTCGCGACGGGGCCAGGGCTGATCGTGTTGACCCGGATCCCGAGGGGGCCGACCTCCTTGGACAGGGCCTTGAAGGTGTTCTGCGTCGCCGCCTTCGCTGCGCCGTAGTCGATGACCAGCGGGTCGGGCAGGAACGCGTTCACCGAGCTGATCGTCAGGACGACCCCGCTGCCCGCGGCGATCATCGTCGGCAGCGCCGCCCGGGTGACCCGCACGGCGGCCATCAGGTTGAGGCTCAGGGAGTCGAGCCACTGCTCGTCGGTGACGCTGAGGAACCCGGCCGTGCGGGGGGTGACGGCGCCGACGTTGTTGACCAGCAGGTCGAGGCGGCCGCCTCTCGTCGCCGCGTCGACGAGCGCTGCGGCCCCGGCCGCCGTCGTCAGGTCCACGCTCAGCTGCTCCACGGCTCCGCCGCGAACGAGCGCGTCGAGCTCGGCGCTCGTGCCGCGCGATCCGGCGACGACGTGGACACCCTCCTCGACCAGCGCTCTCGTGACGGCGAGCCCGATGCCCTTGCTCGCGCCCGTGACCACCGCGACCCTCCCCGCCAGGCCGAGCTCCATGTCCTCAGAGCCCCTGAGCGGAGAGCCAGGCCAGGACGGTCGTCGCGACCTCCTGCCAGCCGTGGTCGATCGTCAGCGAGTGGCCGCGACCCTCGAAGCGCGTGAGCTCGGTGACGGCAGGGCTGTCCCGGTACTGCTTCCAGGTCGACGCGGTGACGACGTCGGGAACGGTGTGGTCCGCGGTGCCCGAGATGAGCAGCAGGGGCCCGCGCGTGGTGTTGCCGGTGTCGACCTTCGCCTGCGAGTGCATGACGAAGTTCGCGGCAGCGGCCTGGAACAGCGGCCTCGCCGGCGAGGGGATGGTCCACCGCTCGTGCAGCGCCTCGGACTCCTCCTCGGTGAGGGCGTTGCCGAAGCCGAACCGGAACTCCGCAGGGGTCAGGGACACCGACCGGTGGAGGTTCGCCGGGTTGCCCAGCCCCGGGAGCCCGGCGCGCAGCTGGGCGAGCGGCAGGGGCAGGACCCCCTTGATCTGGGCCGGATCGATCGCCACGCCCGCCGCCCCGATCCCCTGACCGAGGAGCTTCTCCACGATCAGCCCGCCGAAGGAGTGCCCGATGAGGACGGGCGCCGTCGCCAGGCCGTCGACGATCGCCGCGATGTGCCCGGTCACGTCGTCGATCGAGAGGTTCGCGACCGCCTCGGGATGCGCGCGCGCCTCCTCGACCGTGTCGGGCTCGCCCGGCCAGCCCGGCGCCACCGGGTCGTAGCCGGAGTCGCGGAACAGCTCCACCCACGGTTCCCAGCTGGTGGCGTGCAGCCAGAGCCCGTGGACGAAGACGACGGGGGTTCGAGGTGCGTCCATGAGGCGTCCTTCCGGCAGTGCGGTGGGGTGGTCCCGGCCCGGCGGTCCTCGTCGGCTCCGGCAGCAGGCTCACAGGCAACACCCAGGCTGCACCCGGCGTCCAAGACCTGTTCGGTCCCGATCGATAACCGCGCGACCTGTCGGTGGTGCCACGGGCGGAGCTACCGTGAGCCGCACCGGGCGCGCCGTCCGGCGCCTGCAGACCGCTCCGGAGGCCCGCATGGACCTGGACCTGCGGCTGGTCCGCTACTTCGTCGCCGTGGCCGAGGAGCTCCACTTCGGGCGTGCAGCCGCGCGGCTCTACATCAGTCAGCCGGCGCTCTCCAAGCAGATCCGCAAGCTCGAGGAGCAGCTCGGCGCCCCGCTCCTCGTGCGTGACAGCCGCCATGTCGTCCTCACGCCGCGCGGGGAGCACGTCCTGGAGGAGGCGCGGCGGCTCCTCGCGATCGCCCAGGGCATGCAGCAGCCGGTGCCCTTCGAGGGGGTGCGGATCGCCCATGTCTTCGAGCTGGGGACGAGCCGCGCTGTCGCGGACGCCTACGCCCGCGCGCACCCCGGCGTCGAGCTGCGCGAGCACGCGATGGACAGCGTGACGCAGCTCGAGGCCCTCCTCCAGCACCGTCTCGACGTCGCGATCCTTCGCGTCACGCCGCAGATGGTCGCGGCCCACCCGACGGGCTGGGCGCACCGGCTGCTGCGCCTCGAGCCGCTCGTGCTCGTGGGCCGGCAGGGAGACGACGCGAAGGACAGTGCCCCACTGCGCGAGCGCCCCCTCGAGGTGTTCGGCGATCCGCCCGAGTCGGGGGGCTACAGCGCGCACGGGGGGCTCCTGCGCTCGCTCGAGCGCGAGCTCGGACTCTCCCTGCAGTGGCTGGGCACCCCCGGAGCGTTCAGCCACTGCCTCGCCCGGCTCGCACGCGGCGCCAGCCGGGCGCGGTGCCTGGAGTTCCTCAGCTACGCCGAGCGCTATGCGGCCATGGGGTTCCCGGTCTACTGGCCGCTGGACGTGCAGCCGTACTACCCGTGGTCGCTCGCGTGGCGCAGCGAGGAGCCCGCCCCGGCGACCGCCGCCCTCATCGAGACGGCCCGTGCGCTCGCCGTCGCCGAGCAGTGGCTCGTGCCGCCGGACGCTGCCCGGGCTCCCGCCTGGCTCCCGGCGGACGACCCCGCCCTGGTCGAGGTCGCCGACCGTGACTGGATCGCTCGCCTCCCACCCGTGGCCGACGCGCCGTAGACGCCGGCCCGCACCCCGGTGGTCCTGCCGTGGACGCGGGCTCGCACCGGGTGGGCCTCCCTGCCTCGCGCCCGTTGCCTCCCCGCGGTACCTAGTGTTACCGTCTACCGGTAGTCAGTGAGACAGACTAGGCAGGAGGGTCGCCCGGTGGGCAACCAGATGACGGAGATGCTCAAGGGCACCCTGGAGGGGATCGTCCTGGCGATCCTGGCCGTGCGGCCGGCGTACGGCTACGAGATCACGGCGCGGCTGCGCGAGCAGGGCTTCGTGGACCTCGTCGAGGGCACCGTCTACGCGCTCCTCGTGCGGATCGAGCAGCGGGGCTTCGTCGACGTCGCGAAGGTCCCGTCCGAGAAGGGGCCGCCGCGCAAGGTCTACTCGCTCAACGCGCGCGGCCGGGAGCAGCTCGAGGAGTTCGGTCGCACCTGGGCCTTCCTCTCTGACCGGATCGAGCACCTCTACCGGGACATCGACACGCAGCAGGGCGAAGGGGAGTAGTCATGGCAGCCAGGTGGATCGAGGCCCTCACCGGGTCGCTCGAGCAGAAGAAGCAGTACAAGCAGCAGATGGCCCGTATCGAGGCCCTTCCGGCGCCCTACGCCGACGCCGCCAGGGCCGTGCACCGGTACCTCATGTACGCCGGCGGGATCGTCGACGGCGAGACGCTCGTGGCGATGGTGGGTGACCATGCGGACCTGTGGGACCGTGCCGCCGTCGACGGCACCCCGGTGCGCGGCATCGTCGGTGAGGACCCGGTCGAGTTCGCCGAGGCCTTCGTCCGGGCGTACGCGGGCAAGGAGTGGATCGACAAGGAGCGCATGCGGCTGCGGGCGGCGATCGACCTCGCGGAGCGCAGCGGGAGCGAGTCGGGCGCATGAGCGCCGACGGGGCCCGCGAACCCGCCATCCGGGTGCGCGGTCTCGCGAAGTCGTTCACTGGTCTGCACGTCCTGCGGGGCGTCGACCTCGACGTGCCTGCCGGCAGCATCCTGGCGCTGCTCGGCTCCAACGGGGCGGGGAAGACCACGCTGGTGCGCATCCTGGCGACACTGCTCCGGGCCGACGCCGGGACGGCCACCGTGAACGGCTTCGACGTCACCTCGGCCCCGGAGCAGGTGCGCGCCTCCATGAGCCTCACCGGCCAGTTCGCCGCGGTGGACGGCGTGCTCACCGGCCGCGAGAACCTCGTGCTCGTGGCGAGGCTGCGTCACCTCAAGGACGCGGGAGCGGTCGCCGACGGCATGCTCGAGCGCTTCTCGCTCACGGACGCGGCGGGCCGCCGGGCCGCGAGCTACTCCGGCGGGATGCGCCGACGGCTCGACATCGCGATGAGCCTGATCGGCAGCCCGCCGGTGATCGTCCTGGACGAGCCCACCACCGGGCTCGACCCGCAGGCGCGCATCGAGGTGTGGCAGACCGTCAAGGACCTCGCGCGGGACGGTACGACGGTGCTGCTGACCACCCAGCACCTCGAGGAGGCCGAGGAGCTGGCCGATCGCATCGCGATCCTGCACCAGGGCGTCATCATCCAGAACGGAACCCTCGCCGAGCTGAAGGCGCTCCTCCCGGCGGCCACGGTCGAGTACGTCGAGAAGCAGCCCTCCCTCCAGGACGTGTTCCTCGCCCTGGTGGGCGGGTCGAGCACCGGCTCCACCGACGACGACCGCACGACGCCCCTCAGGAGGGACCAGCGATGAGCGCCCATGTCCTGCGCGACACCCGCCTGCTGACCGGCCGATCCCTGCGCCACGTCCTGCGCAGCCCCGACACGATCCTGACCACCGCCGTCACGCCGATCGCGATGATGCTGCTGTTCGTCTACGTGTTCGGCGGTGCGATCACCACAGGGGCCGACGGGCCGTACGTGACGTATCTCCTGCCCGGCATCCTGCTCGTCACGATCGCCTCCGGTATCGCCTACACGGCCTACCGGCTGTTCCTCGACCTGCAGGAGGGCATGGTCGAGCGGCTCCGCTCGATGCCGATCGCGCGGTCGAGCGTCCTGTGGGCGCATGTGCTCACCTCGCTCGCCGCCAACCTCGTGTCCGTCGCTGTCGTCATCGGCGTCGCCCTGCTCATGGGCTTCCGCTCGGGCGCCTCGGTGACGGCCTGGCTCGCCGTCGTCGGCATCCTGGCGCTGGTCACCCTCGCGCTGACCTGGATCGCCGTCATCGCGGGGCTGTCGGCCGGGTCCGTCGAGGGCGCGAGCGCCTTCAGCTACCCGCTGGTCTTCCTGCCGTTCCTCAGCTCGGCGTTCGTGCCCACCAGCGCGATGCCCGGGCCCGTCGCGGCCTTCGCCGAGCACCAGCCGGTGACCGCCGTGGTGGACACGATCCGTGCCCTGCTCGCCCAGGAACCGGTCGGCGCCGACATCTGGGTCGCCCTCGCCTGGCTGGTCGGCATCCTCGTCGTGGCCGGCGCGGTCGCCGGCACGAGGTACCGCGCGCGGGTCGGCTAGGTCCCGCGTCGGTCGAGGGTGCGGGAGCCGGGCCGGCCGGCTGCGGCGGCGTCCTGGGTCGCTCGTCCGGACGCTGCGTCGTACGGTCGTCGAGGACGATCCACCGGGGTCGTCCGAGGGCAGGGGCTCATGTCGCGGAGGGGGCGCCGCACAGGAGCGGAACCGCCGCACGAGGCCCGGACGTCGAGCAGGAGCGAGGAGCCGAGCATGAATGAGCAGTCCCGGACCGACCACCGTGGCGACGACCCCGGGAGGCCCGTGAGTGACGGGCGCGAGCCGGAGGACGAGGAGCCCACCCCCGGCTCGGACGGAGACGGTGCGGAGTCGGGCTACACCTCTCCCGCCGAGCTCGCCGCGCACCAGAAGCTCCCGGCTGAGCCGCGCGGAGAGGCCGACGACGGGGCCTGACGGCCGACGACGGGACCGGTGCCTTCGCCGCGAGCCGCAGGACGCCGCTCGCCCGGCACGGGACGATCCCGTGCCGGGCGAGGGTGACGACCGAGGCCGTCAGGGTCGAGCGGAGGCGATCACGGCAGGAGCACCGTGTCGATGACGTGGATCACGCCGTTGCTCGCCTCGATGTCGGTCATCGTGACGGTGGAGGTGCCGCCCTGCGCGTCGGTCAGGGTGACCGTGCTGCCGTCGACGTTCACCCTGAGGTCCGCGCCGTTGACGGTGGTCACCATCTGACCGTCAAGGCCGAGGACGTCGGCCGCCATGACCTTCCCGGGCACGACGTGGTACGTGAGGATGCTCGCGAGGTCGCCGGTCGGGTCGGCCAGGAGCGTGTCGAGAGTGCCGTCGGGGAGCTGGGCGAAGGCCTCGTCGGTCGGGGCGAAGACGGTGAAGGGGCCTTCGCCCTTGAGGGTGTCGACCAGCCCGGCTGCGGTGAGCGCGGTGGCGAGCGTCGTGAAGTCGCCAGCGGCGACGGCGGTGTCGACGATGTCCTTGTCCATCATCGCGTCGGGGCTGGACGTCTCCATCGGGGTCTCGACGGTCGTCTCGGAGGACGTGTCCGTGCTGGCCGTGTCGGTGCTGCTGCACGCGGCGGCGCTCGCCAGCGCGAGGGCGAGGACGGAGACCAGGGAGAGGGTGCGTCGCATCGGAGGTGCCTTTCGAAGAGGTTCGGGCTGCCTGTCACTGCCTCTACGGGCACACCGGCGTGCGCAGATGCACCTTCGCCGGACTTTCGAGGGCGCTGTGCTCAGGACCTCGCCCCCCTACCCCGCGCGCGCCGCCGCGGCGAGGATGAGGACGGCCCGGAACCGGAGACGGTCCGGCGACGGACGAACGGGGACGCAGCATGACCGCGCAGGTGACCACGACGCAGGAATACATCGCCACGTTCCCCGAGGAGGTCCAGCAGGTCCTCGCCCAGGTGTCCGCGGCCCTGCGGCGGGCGCTTCCGGGCGCCGAGGAGCGGATCCGGTACGGGATGCCCGCCGTCATGCTCGGCGGGCGCTACGCCCTGCACTTCGCGGGCTGGAAGCACCACATCGGCCTCTATCCCGTCCCGCCGATGGGCCCCGAGCTCGAGGCCGAGCTCGCCCCCTACCGGGTCAAGAAGGACACGGTCAGGTTCCTCTACCGCGAGCCGATCCCGTACGAGCTCATCGAGCGCCTCGCCGTGGCGATCGGTCGGGCGCGCGAGCAGTGACCACCGCCGAGCGCCGATTCCGGAACCCGGGATCGGGTTCCGGGTAGCGTGCCCGCCATGAGTGCTGGCGAGCGGGGCCGTGACTGGACGTTCCTGAGCAATCACACCCACGTCCTGCTCTGCCTGGCTGCCGACCCGGACGTCCTCCTGCGCAGCGTCGCTCAGCAGGTCGGGATCACCGAGCGGGCCGTCCAGCTGATCGTCGCCGACCTCGCCGAGGCCGGGTACATCACCCGGGTGCGGGTGGGCCGGCGCAACCACTACGCGATCGAGCCCCGCGGGAGCCTGCGGCACCCGCTCGAGTCCCATCGCACCATCGAGGTGCTGCTGCAGATCGTCAGGGAGCCCGGGGGCGGCGAGGAGACCGCCGCCCCCGGCCCGAGCTAGAGCTAGTCGCGCAGCGCGAGACCGGCGTCCTCGACCGTCTCGCCCGCGCCCGCGCCCTCGCCCGTCGCCGTCGCGGCCAGGTGGCGCGTGCGCATCAGGCTGGCCACGACGGACGCCGTGATCAGCGTGGCGATCACCGTGAGGGAGATGCCGATCGGGATCTTGTAGACGTCGAGCAGGAGCATCTTCACCCCGACGAAGACCAGCACCGCGGCCAGGCCGACCTTGAGGTACACGAAGCGGTGGATCAGGTCGGCGAGCAGGAAGTACATCGCCCGCAGGCCGAGGATCGCGAAGGCGTTGCTCGTGAACACCAGGAAGGGCTCCTGGGTGACCGCGAAGATCGCCGGGATCGAGTCCACGGCGAAGATCACGTCGGTGATCTCGATGAGGACGAGGACGGTGAACAGCGGGGTGGCGACCCAGCGGCCGTGCTCCTTGACCCAGAACTTCGTGCCGTGCCACGTGTCGGTGTGGGGGATCATCCGGCGGGTCAGGCGCAGGACGGGGTGCTGGGTCGGGTCGGAGTGCTGGTTGCGGTGGCGGAACATCTGCACGCCCGTCGCCACGAGGAAGGCCCCGAACAGGTAGAGCACCCAGGCGAACTCGTGGATCAGGGCGGCCCCGCCGGCGATGAAGCCCGCGCGCATCACCAGCGCGCCGAGCACGCCGTAGAACAGCACGCGGTGCTGGTAGGCGCGGGGCACGGCGAACGCGGTGAAGATCAGCGCGAAGACGAAGATGTTGTCGACCGCGAGGCTCTTCTCGATCACGTAGCCGGCGTAGTACTCGCCGGCGGCCTGTGCACCGAAGACCGCCCAGACCACTGCTCCGAACGCCAGCCCGATCGTGACCCAGGCGGCACTCCAGCCCGCTGCCTCGCGCAGGGAGACGGTCTTCGCTCCGCGGTGGGCGAGCAGGTCGACGGCGAGCATGAGCAGGATCACCGCGATGACGGCGAACCAGAGCCACAGGGGGACGGACATGGGACACCTCTCGGTAGCGCAGCTGCGGAACCGAAGGTCTCTCCCGGTGGCGGCCGACGGCCACCACCCGCCTCACCGGGACGTCCCTGGATCGGGGCGGCCGTACTGACGACGAGGACGTGCGGGGTACTCCCCTTCAGACGCCGACCTCGTGGCCGGCGCTGTCAGCAGGACCTCCGGGCGGAGCACCTACTGACGAAACGAGTTTCAGGTAACGCGGTGCCGCTGTCAAGCGCTCAGGCGTCATGCGTCGCGGGCTCCTCGAGCCCAGGCAGGACCTCGTAGCGCGTGCGGTACAGCTCGAGCAGCGCGAGGAGCATCGCCACGACGGGGATCGCGAGCAGCGCACCTGCCACCCCGAACAGCGCGGTGCCGAGGATCACCGAGGCGAAGCTCACCGCTGGGTGGACGTTCACGGCGCGCGCGCTGACCCGGGGCTCGATGAGGAGGTTCTCGATCTGCTGGTAGACGACGGCCCAGCCCAGCACGACGAGCCCGAGCCACGGGTTCGGGCTGAGCAGGCCGACGATCACCGGCAGCACGATGGAGATGTAGGTGCCGATCACCGGGACGAACTGCGCGACGAACCCGGTCCAGATCGCGAGCGCGAGCCATGACGGCAGGCCGACGCTCACGAAGACGATCGCGCTGGCCGTCGCGTTGATCACGGCGAGGACCACGCGGGCCGCGACGTAGCGGCCGGTCTTCTCCGCCGTCGTGTCCCAGACGGCCATCGCCTTCTCCTGGATGTGCGGGGGGAAGAGCGAGGCGATCCAGCGCCGGAGCCGGAGCCCGTCCGCCGACAGGTAGAAGAGCAGCAGCGCGAACATGAAGAAGGTCCCGACGGCGCCGACGACGGAGCCGAGGACCGCCAGGACCCCGCCGGCGACCTGCGCTGCGACGCCGGCAGCCCGCTCGGGGCTGACGCTGAGGTCGGACATGATCTGGTCGAGGTCGTAGGTGGTGCCCATCGTGGCGTTCACCCAGTCCACGCCCGAGGTCACCAGGTCCGGCAGGCCCTCGACGAGCTTGGCCACCTGGCTGACGAAGAGCTGCCCGAAGGCCATGAGGAAGGCGCCGAGGGCCAGGACGGTCGTCAGCATGACCAGGCCGGTCGCCGCGGCGCGAGGCATCCGGCGGGAGAGCCGAGCCACGGCGGGCTCGATCGCGAGCGACGCGAACCATGCCATGAGGACGGTGAACAGCAGCCCGCTCCCGCCGGCCAGGACGAACCGGCCCAGGGCCATCACCACGACCAGGGCGATCACCACGAAGCCGATCTGCCAGACGTTCCTCGCGTCGAGCACGACGCGGACCGTTCGCCGCGGCGCCCGCGGGGCCGCACCTCGGCTGTCGTTCATGCCACCTCCTGGAACGGTCCTGGCGGGTCGCGCCGGAGGTGGCGGCCACGAGGTGGTCTCCGCGCTGGCCCTGCCGGTGCGACGAGCACGGCGATGGCCGTGGCGACCAGCATCTGCGGTCGTCTCGGGCGCGGCAACTCCGGCGCGGCTCCGACACGGAAGGCCTCGTGACGTCGCTCCGGACCCGTCGTGCCGTCCGACGCATGACAGCGCTTGCAATCCGGCCTACGATGGAGGGTACCGACCGTCCCGCCAAAGGAGCCCCGACGTGGCCGCCGCCTTCCCCGAGGTCGACGACCTCGCCAGCATCCCCACGGGCGACATGCCTGGCGACAGCGTCCAGATCACCGAGGCGCACCTGGCGAAGGTGCGCGCCGTCTTCCCGGTCCTGTGGGACAGGCTCGCGAGCGTCCTCGACTCCGCACCCCACCGCCGGGCCGTCGTCTCCGTCCACGGCGGGTCGGGCGTCGGCAAGTCCGAGATCGGCTCGCTGCTCGCGTACGGGCTCAACGCCCACGGCATCGGTGCCTACGTCCTGTCCGGCGACAACTACCCGCGCCGGGTCCCGTCCGTCAACGACGCCGAGCGGCTGCGCGTCTTCCGCGACGCCGGCGCCCGTGCCCTGGCCGCCGCCGGTCGGTACGACGAGACGGTGCGTGCCGAGCTCGCCGCCCTGCGGGCGGCCGACCAGGACGCCGCACCGGCCCAGGTCGCCGGGCACCCGTGGCTGCCCACCTACCTCGAGGGTGGCCGCGCCGCGCTCGCGGAGTACCTCGGCACCCCGGCCGAGATCGACTTCGACCAGATCAGCGGCCTGCTCGAGTCCTTCCACGACGGAGCACCCTCGCTGATGCTCAAGCGGATGGGCCGCGCCGTCGACGAGCTCTGGTACGAGGAGGTCGACCTGCGCGAGGTCCGGGTGATCGTCCTGGAGTGGACCCACGGCAACAGCGAGCACCTGCGCGGCGTCGACCTGCCGATCCTGCTCAACAGCACCCCCGAGGAGACGCTCGCGCACCGCCGCTCGCGCAACCGCGACGGCGGCGTCGACAGCCCGTTCACGACGATGGTCCTCGGGATCGAGCAGGAGAAGCTGCACGCCCAGGCGAAGCGCGCGGCGCTCATCGTCGCGAAGTCCGGCGAGGTCCAGGACTACCCGACGTACCTCGCCGCCATGGGGGAGGGCGGGCCCGATGCCGGTCCGATGCTCAACGTCTACCCGGACTCCATCGGCGGCACCCTCGCCGACGTCGCTGCCTTCCTTGGCCGCCCGGAGCTCGCGGACGCCTTCACCTCGGCGTACCTGCTGCCGAGCGTGTTCAACACCGACCTCGACCGCGGCTTCTCGGTGATCGACTACGGCCTGAGCGAGCTCTACGCCACGCGGCCGGACCTCGACGCTCTCGCCGAGGCCGGGATCGGCCTCAAGCTGGACTTCATCCTCAACCACGCCTCCGTGCTGTCCCCGCAGTTCCAGGACCTGCTGGCGCGCGGCGAGGAGTCGCCGTTCGCCGACTTCTTCATCGACTGGAACGCCTTCTGGGCAGGCCACGGCCGGATGACCCCCGAGGGCTACCTCCAGCCCGAGGCCGAGCTCATCAAGGACATGTTCTTCCGCAAGCCCGGCCTGCCGATCCTCATGGTCCGGCTGCCCGACGGCACGGAGAAGCCGTACTGGAACACCTTCTACCAGGAGGTCCGCTACACGGCCCCCGACGCCCAGGACCTCATGGCAGCGACGGGTATGCAGTACGGCCGCGCCACGCTGCTCGCCGAGCGCCTCGCCGCGACCCTGGCGGACGGCGGCCGGCCGGGCGAGGTCGACGCGAGCGGCTTCGAGGACGTGCGCGACGCCGTCGTCGACCTGGTCGAGTCCCGCCGGCGCTACCTCGGCCAGATGGACCTCAACATCGCCTCCCCGCTGGTCTGGGACTTCTACGCCGACACCCTCGACACCCTCGCCGGGTACGGCGCGCAGATCGTCCGGCTCGACGCCTTCGCGTACGCGCCGAAGGAGCCGGGCCTGCGCAACTTCCTCAACGAGCCCGGAACCTGGGAGCTGCTCGCCCGCGTCAAGGAGCTCGCCGACGCGCGTGGTCTCCAGCTCCTGCCGGAGATCCACTCGACCTACGCCGCCAAGATCCACGAGACGATCGCCGCGCAGGGCTTCATGACCTACGACTTCTTCCTGCCCGGCCTGGTGATCGACGCCTTCGAGCAGCAGGACGCGACCGTCCTCAAGGGGTGGATCCGCGAGGTCCTGGACAAGAAGATCCGCACCGTGACGATGCTCGGCTGCCACGACGGCATCCCGCTGCTCGACCTCGAGGGCCTTCTCGACGGCGACCGGATCCAGGGCCTCATCGACGTCGTCAAGGGCCGCGGCGGCTACGTCAAGGACCTGCACGGCGCGAAGAACATCTACTACCAGGTCAACGCGACCTACTACTCGGCGCTCGGCGAGTCCGACGCCCGGATGCTGCTCGCCCGCGCGATCCAGATGTTCATGCCGGGCAAGCCGCAGGTCTGGTACCTCGACCTCTTCGCTGGCCGGAACGACCATGACGCCGTCGCGAAGGCCGGGCCGAGCGGCCACAAGGAGATCAACCGCACGAACCTCACGCTCGCCGACGTCGAGGTGGGTCTCGAACGTCCTGTGGTGCGGCGGCAGCTCGAGCTGCTCCGCTTCCGCTCGACCTTCGAGGCCTTCGGTTTCGACGCCGACTGCGAGCTCGCCGACACGGAACCGGGTCGCCTGCGCCTCACCTGGCGCCGTGCGGGCGCCACGGCGACCCTGGACGCCGACCTCGTCGCCGAGACGTTCACGATCACCGCGACCGACGCCGCAGGCGTCACGCTGGCTGTCTGAGCCGACCTCGGATCGCCGTCGGCGGTCCGGGGCGCGCCGTTCGGCGCCGAGGGCCGGGAGAGCCGTGGGCCCGGCTCAGGCCGTGGCGCCCGCGTGGACGACGACGTGGTTCTTCCCGTTCGCCTTGGCGCGGTACATCGCGACATCGGCACGCCGCAGCAGGTCGCCGCCGCCCGTCTCGCCGACCGCCGTGGTCGCGACGCCGACGCTCGCTCCGACCTGCACGGTCGAGCCGCCGACGTCGAAGGGCCGCGCGAGCAGCTCCACGATCCGCCACGCGACGGCCTCGGCCTGCTCGGCGTCCTGCGCCAGGACCAGCGCGAACTCGTCCCCACCGAACCTCGCCACCGTGTCGTCGCCGCGGACGCAGGTGCTCAACCGGTCGGCCACCGTCACCAGGACCTCGTCGCCCGCGGAGTGCCCATGGGCGTCGTTGACCTCCTTGAAGCCGTCGAGGTCAACGAGCACGATGCTGACGAACCCGTCCCGGCGACTCCCGGACCGCTGCCCGAGCGCCGCGTCGACGGCCGCCTCGAACATGGCTCGGTTCCCGAGACCCGTGAGCGCGTCGTGGTACGCGAGGTGCTCGAGACGGTGGGTGAGCGAGTCGCGCTCGGCGAGAGCGTGGTGCAGGTCGCCCAGGAGCGTCTGCTGCTCGGTCAGCAGGAGCAGCTGCCGGGCGAGCACCAGAGCGGTGGAGCAGGTGGCCGCGCCGAGGACGACCCATGCGCTCGTCGTGAGGCCACCGGTCGCCAGGGTCGCCACGAGAAGCAGGTTGGTCGTCACGACGGCCAGGTAGGGCAGACGGACGAGGCGCATGCGTCGAGCGACCACCTGTCCCGGTCGCTCGGCGGCGCTGCGCTGGACCCTGGCGCCCAGGGCGAGCAGGGCGTTGCTGCTCAGCGCGAGCCCGTTGATGAGCACCAGGTTCGTGGCCAGGTCCTCGCGCACCGTGAGCGTGCCGAGCAGGGCCTCGCCCAGCGCCGCGGCGCCGAGCAGCTGCCCGGTCGTGGTGCTGAACGGGCGGTCGGGCGCCAGGACGAGCTTCGCCAGGGCGAGCGTCGCGACCGCGAAGATGAGCGGCCCGGTCAGAGGGAGGGCGGAGAGGCCGTCCCCGGCGGTCGAGCCCGGATCCAGCACGACAGCTGCAGCCACGACCGCGAGGATCACCACGCTGATGTCCAGGACGAACCTCACGCTCTCCCGTCGGGAACCCAGCCGCAACGGAGCGAGGGCGGCCGCGGCGAGCACGAGCGCCCCTCCCGCGAGCGTGAGCACCTGCTGCAGGTCCGTCCCGATGGCGACCTCGTAGCTCCACGGTCCGGTCGCGAGTGCGGCCAGCACGGCCAGGTCGCCCACGCCGAACAGCGCGCCGGCGACGAAGAACACGCGCCACAGCCCTCGGGTGGCCCGGCTCGAGCGCTCGTCGCGCGAGACGGCCCAGGCGTCGCGGCACAGCGAGACGTGCAGGACCAGGAACAGGAGCCAGGCGATCCACGACCGCGCCCAGGCAGGAGCGACCGGGACGGTTGCGGCGATCGTCGCGGCGGCCACGGCCGCGGCAGCCCACGCGGGGACCCCGCGATCGGCCCACGAGCGCATCGTGCCTCCCTTGTCATCTCGCCGTCGTCCCTCTCTCATCGACACGAACGACGGGGTCTTGACCGGTAGAACCGCCCGAGCACGACCGTCTCTGGCGCGTACCGCCGGCACGGTGCGGTCGGGGCTCGGGTACCGCCGGCACGCGGCGGTCTGGCCCGGCCTACCGCCGGCACGCGGCGGTAGGCCGGGCCACGCGAGGCCACCCTCGGGTGGTCCTCGCACTGCGATGCATCGTGGCGATCACCTAGGCGCGGCAGGAGGGCCTCCTGGGCTCCGCGGCTGCCCGGCCGGGGGTGGTCGCGACCACCTCCGGAAGCGTGTAGTCTTCTCCAGCACCCCCACGGACTTGCCGATGGAAAATCGGCCGGTTGACAACGCGGGGAAGCGCAGATAAGGTTGGGAAGTTGCCTCCGGACGGGATGAGAATCCTGAAGGGATGCGCGTTCGTTCCTTGAGAACTCAACAGCGTGCCAAAAGTCGATGCCATGTGTCGACGGTGAGTCGTGGCTGATCCTTCGGGTTGGTCGTGGTTTGTCGTACGACGTGGTTGAGACGAATGTTTTACGTCAGTTTAACATTTGGATTGGCCAGATGAGAACGGTCCTTCGGGGCCACTTCGTGTGTCGGTTACCCGTGCGTGAGCATGGATGCCTATAGACATCAACGGAGAGTTTGATCCTGGCTCAGGACGAACGCTGGCGGCGTGCTTAACACATGCAAGTCGAACGGTGACCTCGGAGCTTGCTCCGGGTGATCAGTGGCGAACGGGTGAGTAACACGTGACTAACCTGCCCCCGACTCTGGGATAACCCCGGGAAATCGGAGCTAATACCGGATACGAGACGCACAGGCATCTGTAGCGTCTGGAAAGAATTTCGGTCGGGGATGGAGTCGCGGCCTATCAGCTAGTTGGTGAGGTAACGG
>CAVZPH010000021.1:0-97969 GCA_963777075.1 uncultured Actinomycetota bacterium
GCAAGGTGTCGCCGCAGGTCACAGGCCTGAGAATCACGTTCGGTGTCCTGCCTGTGGACAGTGCGTCAGGCCACCGCCCACGCGAGCCGAGCCCTGCGTCAGGCACCGCCAAAGGTCGATGCCCCCGAGGCCAGCGGCGAGCAGGAGCCCACGGTCGCCGAGCGACCTACCTCCGCGACCAGGGCGCCCGTGCAGGCAGGCCGACAGGAGGAACTCCCAACGCCGCCAGGCCCTCGACCAGCTCGACGAATGGGTGCGCGACCTTGCCCTCGGCGCCGCCGCCGGAAGGGATCGACGCCCCGACGCCCTCAGGCGCGGCCAACACGGTCACTGGCCTCGGCACGTCACCCACGAAGGCCCACTGACCGACGACGCCGCCAACCGCGAGAACCGGATCGCGGCCGGTCGCTGATGGCCCTCAGGCCACGCCGAGCAGCCGGTTGCCAAAACCCTGACAGACCGGCCTACTCCTCTTGCACTCCGTGCCGGTCCCGTCGGGCCGTCGCGGCTCGGACGTCAGCGCGCGTTAGGGCGGCGTCGACGCGCGCCGTCGAAGATGGTCAACTCGCACGTCCCTCGAGGCGGCTTAGCGGTACCCGCTCGCAATGGAGACATGGCCGCCTAGACACCCTTGACAGGGGATTGGCGTATGCCCAACACTCTTGGCAAGCGCCTAGACCAAGGCGCGGCTCCAGGCAAGCGTCACGGCCGATGCTTGCCCGAGACGGTTGTCCGTGGCGTCATTGCCGACGCTGCGGGCCGGGTCCCGGACGTTCGTCGGCGCGCACAGAGCATGCAGTCCCCAGACGACGTGAACACTCACCACCGGCCGCTCCCGGCTGGCCGCACATGGAGGTCAGGATGAAGAAGTCCGCAGCCGCACTCGCGATGATCGCAGTGTCTGCCCTTGCACTCTCGGCATGCAGCTCGACGAGCTCGGACAGCGCAACGGCCCCCGCCGCCGGCGGGTCCACGACGCTCAACTGGGCGATGTGGTCCGGCTCGGAGGCCGAGACCGCCTCCTGGCAGAAGGTGGCCGACATGGTCACCGAGAAGTACCCGGACATCACCTTGAACCTGCAGCCTGCCGCCTGGCCCGACTACTGGACCAAGCTCCCCACCACTCTCGCGGGGAACGACGCGCCCTGCCTGGTCGGCATCCAGATGGCACGGACGGCCCAGTTCGCCGACTCGCTCACGCCCCTCGACGACCTGCTGAGCAGTGCCGGGGTCGACCCGGCCGACTTCGACCCGGGCATCATGAAGGCGCTCCAGGGCGGCGGCAAGCAGCTCGCCCTCCCGTACGACCTCGGCCCCTACGTCATGTTCTACAACCGCGACATGTTCAAGGCTGCCGGACTCAGCGATCCCGCGAACGGTTGGTCGACCGACGACTTCCTCACGGATGCCAAGGCGCTCACGACCGGTGGCAAGTTCGGTTACGCGGCATCGTCGTCGATCGACTACTACCAGGCCTGGCTGCCCGGCCTCTCAGGGATGCAGCTGGTCGATGACAAGGGAGTGCTCCACGCGGACGACCCCGCAGCCGCCTCGGCGCTCGACTGGTACGCAGGCCTCGTCACCAAGGAGAAGGTGGCCGAGCCCATCGTCGCCGGAACGGGCGACGCGGACCAGCAGGCCTTCCTCGCCGGCAACGCGGCGATGCTCGTCAGCGGGCCGTGGGCGATGATCAACATCAAGGACCAGGCGCAGTTCGACGTCGGCATCGTCACCGTTCCGGCCGGCCCGGAGGGCGTGGTCACCCTGACCGGCGGTTCCGGCTTCGGCATCAGCAAGTCGTGCAAGGAACAGGACGCTGCGATGAAGGCCCTGTCGGTCCTCACCGGGCCCGACGCCGAGAACTTCCTCGGCAGCGCCGGCCGCGCCTACCCGGCGCGCACCGCTCAGCAGTCGGTCTGGTATGCGAGTGCTGTCGACGGCGCACAGGCCACCCTCGAGATGGCCAACAAGAGCGCGCTGCCGTACCTGACGACCGTCAACTGGACCCAGGACTCCCTCAACTGGGGTCAGGGAGTCGTGCCGGTCATCAACGGTGAGGCGTCAGCCGAGTCGTTCCTGAAGACCCTCCAGGCGCAGTCCAAGTAGGTCGCCCGACGGTGCGTGGGGTGGCCCGGTCATCCAAGCCACCCCACGCGCCCCTCCCGATGACGAGAAGGCGATCTCGATGACCTTGACCGCTCAGAAACCCCGTTCGACCCAGCGCACGAGGCGCGGCACGGCTGCACCTGTCCGACGCGGAGATGCCAAGACCGCGGTGGGGTTCCTCTCACCGACGCTCGGCGGGTTCACCATCTTCACGCTCCTTCCGATCGTCGCCTCGCTGGCACTGGCGTTCACCGTCTGGCCGCTGATCGGTTCCCCGAGCTTCGCCGGCCTCGACAACTTCCGTCAGCTGCTGACCGAGGACCCGCTCTTCTGGACCTCGCTGCGCAACACGATCATGTTCGTCGTTGCCTACGTTCCCCTCAACCTCGCTCTCTCGCTCGGTCTGGCCGCATGGATCTCGCCGAGGATGCGCGGGCGCAACATCTACCGAGTGCTGTTCTTCGTCCCGGTGGTGACGCCGATGGTCGCGAACGCTGCCGTCTGGAAGCTCATGCTCATCCCGTCCGGGGCGGTCGACTCCCTCTGGAAGTCGCTCTTCGGGGTCAGCGCACCGAACTTCCTCGGCTCGAGCTCGTTCGCCATGGCCTCGGTCGTGGTCATGTCGCTGTGGCAGGGCTTCGGCTACAACCTGCTCGTCTTCTCCAGCGCCCTGGACGGGGTTCCGGAGAGCGTCCTGGAGGCCGCGTCGATCGACGGCGCCAACGGGCTCAGCCAGTTCTTCCGGATCCGCCTCCCCATGATCTCACCGGCGATCTTCTTCGCCACGACGATGACCCTGATCACCTCCTTCCAGGTGTTCGCCCAACCGTTCATCCTCACCAACGGCGGTCCGGGGAACAGCACGTCCACGCTGGTGATGTCGCTCTACCGCGAGGGCTTCCAGTTCCAGGAGCTCGGCTACGCGTCGGCGATCGGCGTCATCCTGTTCGTGCTCATCCTCGCCGTCAGCGGCATCGTCTTCGCCGCCCAGAAGAGACTGGTGCACTATGAGTAGCCTGACTGCGGCCCGGCCCGTCCCGGACACCCGGTCCAGAGGCGCGAAGACGCGTCGTCGCTCAGCGATCCGGCTCATCACGTCCCAGGTCGGCCTGACCCTCGTCGCCCTGCTGTTCATGGTGCCGTTGATCTGGATGCTCGCGACGTCCCTCAAGCCCGGTGCCGAGGTCTTCGCAAGCCCGCCGAGCCTGGTCGGCAGCCGGGTCGCGTGGAGCAACTACTCCGAGGTCTGGAGCTACGTCCCGTTCGCCAGGTACATGCTCAACGGCTTCCTGGTGGCGGTGCTCGGCACGCTCCTGGTGGTCACCAGCTCCCTCGCCTCCGCCTATGCGTTCTCGCGGCTCCGATTCCGGGGTCGCGACGGACTCTTCTTCGTCTTCCTCGGGACCCTGATGGTCCCGCAGGAGGTCGTCGTCGTGCCGATGTTCCTCTTCATGACGAAGATCGGCTGGGTGAACACGTTCCAGGCGCTCATCGTCCCGTGGGCCTTCACGGCATTCGGGACGTTCCTCCTCCGGCAGGCGCTCCTGTCGGTCCCCACCGAGCTCGAGGACGCTGCCAAGATCGACGGAGCGAACCACTTCCGCATCCTCACGCGGATCATGGTGCCGGTCGTCCGCCCGACCATCGCCGTGCTCGTCGTCTTCACGTTCATCAACTACTGGAACAGCTTCCTCTGGCCGCTGATCGTGGTGAATGACGCGGCGCACGCGACAGTTCCGCTCGGCCTGAACTTCTTCCTCGGCCAGGGTGGTGGCCAGTGGCAGCTGATCATGGCCGCGTCGACCGTCTCGATGCTGCCGACGTTGCTCCTGACATTCGCCCTGCAGAAGTACCTCGTCCGGGGGATCTCCATGACCGGGCTCGGTGGGCGCTGAACGTGCCGACCGACAGCCCTGCCCCTCACCTGCGAAGAGAACGGACCACCACCGTGAGCACCGCCGCACGCCCGCCCTTCCCGCTTCGCACGATCCACCTCGACTTCCACACCGGCCCGAACGTGCCTGAGGTCGGCGCGAAGTTCGATGCCACGCGGTTCGCCGACACGATGGCCGGCGCGGGCGTCGACAGCGTGACGCTCTTCGCGAAGTGCCACCACGGCCACCTGTACTACGGGACCTCACGGCCGGAGCGGCACCCAGGCCTCGACGCGGACCTGGACCTGCTCGACCGCCAGGTGGAAGCGCTCCAGGGGGTAGGGATCCGCACGCCGATCTACCTCAGCGTGCGCTGCGACGAGTACGCCGCCAACGCCCACCCGGAGTGGATCGCGCTCGACGAGAACAATCGACAGGTCAAGTGGGGCTACTCGGCCTACACCGCCGGTTGGCAGATCCTCGACATGTCGAGCCCCTACCAGGACTACCTCGCGGAGCAGATCGGCGAGGTGGTCGACCGGTTCGCCCCGCTGGACGGCATGTTCCTCGACATGTGCTGGGACCAGCCGAGCTCCTCGATCTGGACGCGCCGCGCGATGGAGAGCCGCGGGATGAACCCGGCCGACCCCGCCGAGCAGGCCCTCTACGCCCGCCAGAACGTCAACGAGTTCATGGCGCGCTTCCGCGACCAGGTCGAGCCGCACCTCGCGGACGACGTCGCCTCGGGCGTGTGGTTCAACAGCCGTGCGAAGACCGCCCTCGCGGAGGAGTCGCATCTGGTGCGCCACGTCGAGATCGAGTCCCTCCCGACCGGAGGCTGGGGCTACGCGTACTTCCCGTATGTCTCTCGCTTCGTCCGGCCGCTCGGCAAGCCGACGCTCAGCCACACCGGGCGGTTCTACAAGAGCTGGGGCGACAACGGCGGCCTCAAGCCTCGCGCCGCGCTGATGTACGAGTGCACCCAGATCCTCGCTCAGGGCATGACGAGCGGGGTCGGTGACCTGCTCCACCCCACCGGTGAGCTGAACCCGGCGTCGTACGAGCTCATCGGCTCCGTGTACCACCACATCGAGGCCTGTGAACCGTTCGTCGATGGCACCGCGCCCGTGGCGGAGGTCGCCGTCGTGGTCGACCCCGCGCTCGGCGACGCCCCCGGCGCGGCAGGCTTCGGCATGGTCCGTGCCCTGCAGCAGCTGCGCGCCCAGTTCGACATCCTGCCGCCGGCGGCGTCCCTCGACGGCTACGCGGTCGTCGTCGTCCCCGAGACGACCGAGATCGACGACGCCCTCGCCGCGAAGCTAGCGACGCACACCGCGGCCGGCGGTCGTGTGCTCGTCTGCCGGGGGGCTCGCAGCGGGTGGTTCGGTGTCGAGCTGCTGGACCTGCCCGGCATCACGCTCGGCGACGAGTCACCCTTCAGTCACGTCTTCCTTCGGGACGGCGGCATCGCGACGACGACGCCGACCTTCGACCACGTCATGTACGACCGGACCTTGCGGATGTCCGTCGGCGGCGACGCGGAGTCACTGATCGGGGTCGTGGAGCCCTACTTCGAGCGCGCCTGGGACCACTTCAGCGGGCACGAGTACACCCCGCCGTCCGGCAAGGCCACACCGTGGTCAGCGGTCGCTCGGAGCGGCCGGGTGATCGTGGCTGCGGCTCCGATGTTCGAGGCGATCGGCAACCACGGAGCCCCCGCATACCGCGAGATCGTCGGGGCGTGCCTGGAGCGGCTGCTCCCGGCACCGGCGGTCCGAGTCGGGGGACCGGTCCACCTGGAGGCTTCGCTCGTCAGCGGGCCGGGGGCTCTGGTGCTCCACCTCATCAGCTTCGTCCCGACGCGCGTGGCGGACTCGATCGTCGAGGGACAGCCCCACGCGGGCCTCGACGTCATCGAGGACCCGTTCCCGGTGGTCGACGTCCCCGTGCAGATCCGGTACGACCGCGAGCCGAGCGCGGTGCGGCTCCAGCCGTCGGGCGAAGACCTGGACTGGGACTGGGCGGACGGCTACCTCACGCTTCGGGTGACGGTGCTTGACGGTCACGCGATGGTGGTGGTCTCGCGATGAACGCGTCCGAGCGACGCAAGCGGATCCTCTCGAGCCTGCAGTCGACCGAGGTGATCCAGATCGGCCAGCTCGCGACGATGCTCGATGCGAGCAGAGAGACCATCCGCAAGGATCTCTACGACCTCGAGCGCGACGGGCTGCTGACCAAGGTGCGCGGAGGCGCGGTGCTCACCGCCGCCAACGCCGAGAGCGCGTACGACCTGCGCAAGACGACCAACACGGAAGCCAAGCGCAGCATCGCCCGTGCCGCGGCGAGCCGGGTCAAGCGCGGGGACATCGTGTACCTCGACTACGGCACCACGACCTTCATGGTCGCCGAGGAGCTCCTGGCGGTCGACGGCATCACCGTGGTCACCAACACGCTGCCGATCGTCAACCGCCTGCTGTCGAACAAGAGCATCACCGTGATGGTTCCCGGCGGCGTCGTCCGCCCGAACGAGAACTCGCTCTACGGTCCGCTCACCGCGCGGAACATGGAGCACCTCTTCACGACGATCGGTTTCTTCGGCTGCGGTGGGATCGACGGCACGGCCGGTGTCACGAACCACAACATGCACGAGAACGCGATCTCGGCGAAAGCGCTCGCGCACTGTGCCACGGGGGTCCTCCTCGTGGACCACAGCAAGTTCGGGATCGTCGCGGCGAACAAGTCTGCGGAGTACCCCGACCTCGACGTCGTGGTGACGGACGAGGAGCCCCCGGCGGACATCCTCGCTCAGCTCGCCGCCCACGACGTCGCCGTCGAGGTCGCAGCCCGCCCCTGATCCTGCCCATGAAACGCTCACGACACGGATGGACGTCACGATGAAGGCACTTGCGGTCACCGCGGTCGAAGACATGCCGCTGGTCGAGGTTGAGCGGCCCCGCCCAGCGCCCGGGGGGATCTTGGTCCGGGTGGCCTACTGCGGGATCTGCGGGTCGGACTACCCGCGGTACTTCTCCGGTGGCGTGCACGCCTTCCCGCAGGTGCTCGGTCACGAGTTCTCGGGAGTCGTCGAGGAGGTCGCGCCCGACGTGACCACGCTCAGCGCCGGGATGAGGGTCGCCGTGGCTCCCCTGCTGCCCTGCGGCGAGTGCGCCTCGTGCATGCTCGGGCGTCCCGCCCTGTGCTCCGGGTACAGCTTTGTCGGATCGCGGCAGCAGGGCGCGCTCGCGGAGTACGTCGCCGTCCCGGCCGCGAACGCCGTGCCCGTGCCGGACGGGGTCTCCCTGCGCGATGCCGCTCTCGTCGAGCCGTTGACGGTGGCGATCCACGGGATCGACAGGGTCACGATCCCGGAGGGCGCGCGCGTCGCCGTCTTCGGGGCAGGTGTGATCGGGCTCTTGACCGTCATGGTGCTGCGCGCCCGTGGTGTGACCGACATCGTGGCGATCGACGTCCAGCCGGACAAGCTCGCGCTCGCAGCCAGGTCCGGTGCGACGGCGACGATCCTCGCCGAGGGATCCAACGTCGTCGACTGGTTCGCGGCCGAGCGCCTCCCCGAGGTCTGCGTCGAGACGGCCGGGACGCCGATGACGCGGGCACAGGCGCTGGAGTACTGCGCCAAGGGTGGCTCCGTGGTCTTCGTCGGGACGAGCAGCAAGGACTCGGTCCTCGTGGCGCCCGTGTTCGAGAAGATTCTTCGGGGCGAGCTGCTCGTGACCGGGTCGTGGATGTCGTACTCGGCGCCCTTTCCCGGGCACGAGTGGACCGAGGCGCTCGAGCTGATCGCCTCGGGTGCAGTTCAGGTCGAGCCGCTGGTCAGCCGGGAGTACTCGCTCGCCGACGGGGCACTGCCGTTCACGGACGTCAGGGACGCGAAGGGCTCGTTGCTCAAGGTCCTGTACCGCATCGGTGGTGATGAATGAGTGACGAGGAGCTCGACTCCGGGGGAGGCGGCCTGATCACGGTGACGCCCAATCCCGCGGTCGACGTCACCTATCACCTGCCGCACCTCGTGACAGGGCAGATGAACCGGGTGGTCTCCGTCGCACGTCGGCCAGGGGGCAAGGGCGTGAACGTCGCGTCGGTCCTCGCCCAGCTCGGCCACCGGCCTGTCGTGAGTGGGTTCCTCGGGGGGGCGAGCGGCGAGTGGCTGACGTCGACGCTCACCGGTGCCGGGATCGCGCAGCGCTGGGCCGCGATCGACGGCGAGACGCGTTCGACGACGACGCTCGTCGACGAGGTCTCCACGACCCTGCTCAACGAGCCTGGTCCTCAGGTCGGCGACGACGACTGGACCCGACTGGAGACGCTGGTCTGCGGCGCGGTCGGCGCCGGGGACACGGTCGTCCTGTCCGGATCGTGCCCTCCCGGGACCCGGCCCGAGCATGTGCGCCGCTTCATCGAGGCCGTCCGGTCGCGTGGGGCCGCTGCCCTCGTCGACACCTCGGGTCCGCTCCTGCTCACCGCGGCCGAGGCGGGTGCCGACCTGCTCAAGCCCAACCGCGAGGAGCTCCTCGAGGCCACCGGGGCCCACGACGTCCTCGAGGGGGCCCGCACCCTGCTCGATCTTGGCGCGGGGACCGTCGCGGTCTCGCTGGGCTCCGAGGGACTGATCGTCGTCACTCGCGAGCCGGGCACGTTCCGTGCTTGGCAGGCCGCACCCGTCGAGGTGGTGAACGGGAACGCGACCGGTGCCGGCGACGCCGCCGTCGCCGCGCTCGCCCTCGGCCTGCGCGACATCGCCGGGGGAGCCGCGCCCAGGGACGCCCTGCCGGCCGCGTTGACCGAAGCAGTCGCGCTCTCGGCCGCCGCCGTCCTCGCGCCGGTGGCCGGCGTCGTCGACCTGTCGGCGTTTGAACGCTTCCGTCCTCTTATCCGCATCAAGGAGACCCATGCCGCTCGCTGATCTGTCAACGCTCGCCCAGGAGGCTGCGGCGGCCCGGCTCGGCCTCGGTGCGTTCAACGTCGTCCACCTCGAGAGCGCAGAGGTCTTCGTCGCCGCAGCGGAGCGTGCCGGCCGACCCGTGGTGCTGCAGATCAGCGAGAACGCCGTCCGCTATCACGGAGGGCTCGCGCCGATCGGACGGGCGGCCCTCGAGATCGCCGCACGCGCCGCGACGCCGGTCGTCGTCCACCTCGATCACGCGGAGTCCGTCGACCTCGTGCACGAGGCGGTCGACCTCGGGTTCACCTCCGTGATGTACGACGGATCGACCCTTCCGTTCGCGAAGAACGAGGCCACGACGGCCGAGGTCGTCACCTACTGCCATGCCGCCGCGGTCGCGGTCGAGGCCGAGCTCGGAGAGGTGGGCGGGAAGAACGGCGTCCACGACCCGACCGCGCGGACCGACCCGGCGGATGCGGCGAGGTTCGTCGCGGCTCGACGGGGGTGGACCTGCTCGCCGTGGCGGTCGGCTCCTCGCATGCCATGACGACGCGCGGCGCGGTTCTCGACACCGATCTGATCGCCCGGATCCGCTCGCAGGTCCCGGTGCCGCTGGTGCTGCACGGATCGTCGGGGGTCAGCGACGACGGGATGCGTGCCGCCATCGCGGCCGGGATCACCAAGGTCAACGTGTCCACGCACCTCAACGTTCTGCTTCACGGCCGAGGTCCGCACCTATCTCGTCCGGCGAATCCCGAGATCGGTGGACTCGCGCACGTACGTCGCGGCGGGAAACCAGGCGGTCGGCGCCGAGGTCGAGCGGCTGCTGCGTTGGTACTCCGGACCGGTCGACCGTCGCAGGGGCGACATCCTGCTCGGCATCGACGTCGGCACGTCGGCCTGCAAGGTCACGGCGTTCGACCTCGACGGGAAACGGTGCTCGCTTCGGCGAGCGCCGCTACCCCGTCGACCGTCCGGCACCCGGATTCGTCGAGCAGGACCCGACCCTGTGGTGGGCGGCCGTCGTCGACGCCGTGCGACGGGTGATCGCCACCGACGCGGTCGACGCCGGTCGCATCGCGGGGATCGGGGTCGACGGCCAGAGCTGGTCGGCGATCCCGGTCGACGCCACGGGTCAGGTCCTGGCACCGACGCCCATCTGGCTGGACCATCGCTCGGACGGCGATCTGCCGACGGGTCGCCGAGACGGTCGACCCGTCGACGATCCTCGCGCTGAGCGGCAACCCATGGACGGCGACGTACTCGACGCCGAAGATCCTGTGGTTCCGGGAGCACCAGCCCGAGGTCTACCGGCGCACGACGTTCTTCCTGCAGAGCAACAGCTACATCGTGCACGCGCTGACCGGCGTGTTCTCCCAGGACCTCTCGCAGAGCTACGGGCTGCACGTGGTCGACGTCGCGACCGGCGAGTACGACGACGCGATGTGCGATCGCCTCGGGATCGACCGGGACGATGCTGCCCGAGATCGTGGCCTGTCACGAGGTCGTCGGGAACGGTGACGCGCGGAGGCCGCAGCGGCTCACCGGGCTCAGGCCAGGGACGCCAGTGGTCGCCGGCGGTCTCGATGCCGCCTGCGGCGCCTTGGGCGCCGGCGTCCACCGCACCGGCCAGACCCAGGAGCAGGGTGGCCAGGCGGGCGGGATGAGCATCGCGGTCGACCGGCCGGTGATCGACGGGCCGCCTCATCCTCAGCAGTCACGTCGTGCCCGACGTGTGGTTGATGCAGGGCGGGACGGTCGGCGGCGGGTCGAGCCTGAAGTGGATCGTCGAGCAGGTCGGCGCCGCCGAGGAGGCCGCGGCGTTCGTCGTCGGTCGAGAGCACTTCGACGACGTCAGCAGACTCGCCGCCGAGGCACCGGCAGGCTCCGACGGTCTCGTGTTCCTGCCCTACCTCGCCGGTGAGCGGTCACCGATCTGGGATCCGGCGGCCCGCGGCGTCCTCTTCGGGCTGACCTTCGCCACGACGCGCGCACACATGTACCGCAGCGTCATGGAAGGGGTGGCCTTCTCGCTCGAGCACAACCTGCGGACCGCTGCCACAGCGGGGGTCCGGGTCGAGGAGATGTACGCGATCGGCGGAGCGGCCACCAGCGCGGTGTGGACGCAGATCAAGGCCGACGTCACCGGCACCACGATCCACGTACCCGCCGCAACGACGGCGACGACGCTCGGGGCCGCGATCCTCGCCGGCCTCGGCGTCGGGGCATACGCCAGTGCCGCCGAGGCCGTCGACGCCACAGTGCGCATCGAGCGCACCCACGAACCCGACGCGGCGAGCGCATCGCGTCTACGCACGGGCCTACCGGACCTATCTCGAGCTCTACGACCGTCTAAAGGCACTGATGGCGAGTCACCTCTCCTACCCGGCCCGCGCCGGCGAGCCGGCCGTCGATGCCGATCCACCACCCCCAACCGGAGGACACCATGACCACGCCGTTCCAGCCGGCGCCCGACGCGGTGGACCCGCACGCCGTTCCCCGCCGCACGTTGTTCACCGGCGCCTCACGTTCCCGGCCTCGGCCTGGGGACCTTCGGCTCCGACCAGGTCAGCGGGGAGGAGGTCGCGGACGCCGTCGCCGGCGCGCTCCGCGCGGGCTACCGGTTCGTGGACTGCGCCGCGTGCTACCAGAACGAGCACCTGGTCGGCGAGTCTCTTGCCGCGGCGATCGACGGCGGGCTTCCTCGGGAGGAGCTCTTCGTCGTCTCCAAGGTCTGGAACGACCAGCACGAGCCGCAGGACGTCCTTGCGTCCTGCCTGAAGACCTTGGCCGACCTGCAGCTCGACTACCTCGACTGCTACCTCGTGCACTGGCCGTTCCCGAACTACCACGAGCCCTTCGCCCACGCGGATGCCCGGAACCCGAAGTCGCGCCCCTACCTCCACGAGGAGTTCATGCGCACCTGGCGGGCCATGGAGGACCTGGTCGACCGCGGCCTCGTCCGGCACATCGGCACGTCGAACATGACGATCCCCAAGCTGGAGCTGCTGCTGCGCGACGCCCGGATCCGTCCCGCCGTTGAACGAGATGGAGCTGCATCCCTCCTTCCAGCAGGGCGAGCTCTTCCGCTACTGCGTCGACCACGACATCCAGCCGGTGGGCTTCAGCCCGATCGGCTCGCCCGCTCGGCCCGCGCGCGACGTGGCCGAGGGCGACGTGGTCGACATCGAGATGCCGTCGGTGGTCGGATCGCGCAGGCCCACGGCGATCCACCCGGCGGTGGTCTGCCTGAAGTGGGCCGCCCAGCGCGGGCAGATCCCGATCCCGTTCTCGGTCAAGCGCGGACAAGTACGTCGCGAACCTGCGCTGCGTGACCGAGGACCCGCTGTCGCCCGACGAGATCGCGCGATCGCCGCCGACGATCGCGCGGTCCGGCTGATCAAGGGCCAGGTCTTCCTCTGGGAAGGCGCCAGCGTCCTGGGAGGACCTCTGGGACGTCGACGGACGATCCCCGGCTGGAAGGACCGCACCTGACCCTGCTCGGCTACCTGATCGGACTTCACGAACGGAGAACCTCGTGCTGAACCTCCCCCTGCTCCACCCGGAGCTGATCCGGGCCCTGGCCGCCGCAGGCCATGGATCGAAGGTCCTCATCGCCGACGGCAACTACCCCTTCTCCACCGGGTCCAACCCGTCCGCGTCCCTCGTGTTCCTCAACCTGCGACCCGGGATGCTCGACCGTCGACGACATCCTGGAGACCCTCGTCGCCTCGGTGCCGATCGAGTCCGCAGCGGTGATGGTCCCGCCCGACGGCGAGTCGGTCCCCGCCCACGAGGGCTACCGAGCGGCCCTTGGTGCGGACACCGCATTCGTCGGGCACGACCGGTACGCCTTCTACGACGCGAGTCGGACGACCGACGTCGCCCTGGTGATCGCTTCGGGCGACCAGCGCCTCTACGCCAACCTCCTCCTCACGATCGGGGTCCGGCCGGCCGCCTGACGGCCGATCTTGAGCGTGTCCACGCAGTGCCCGGCCGGGTCCGGCGACTCGGGGTGCGGGCGCGTGCGCCTTGACCCCGGGTTTTGGACCCGTTGATTGCAGGTTGCTGCCGCGGCCGGCCCGACCGGGCCCCGCATGGTCGACTCCGCCAGCTGCGCCCTAAGCATCGGCGAGTTTCGGACCGGCACGGTGCGCGGCGGCGGCGGCGTCGCGTCGGCCAACGCCTGGCGCACCGTGCGCCGATGCACCTCATGCCGATCCGCGAACGCTCGGATCGACAGCCCCTCATCGCGCCGGGCCCTACGGACCCGTTCGAACATCGCGACCCTCGATCTCGCTTCCACCGACGGGAGCTTGATCTGCTTACCCGGACACGCGCATGGCTCTCGTCGGGCGCCCGAGCAGGCTCTGGAGATAGCCGGCGTTGAGCCACAGCGCGGCGCCCAGAGCCTGGGTCGACACCCACGGTGTTGTCTCGACGCGGTATTGACCGACGCGGGCGGTCAGGTCGATTCGTTCGTGGAGCTCCCGAGATGCTGGCCACGGGCCCTGGGCCCACGGCGGAGGCCACGAGAGCTGATGATCTCCCGCCGACGAGGCACCGTCGACGCCCACTTCACTGTGACTCATATGTGACGCGGAGTTGCGTTTCCGCTGGTCAGATGGTGCCCGCGATAGGATTCGAACCTACGACCTTCCGCTCCGGAGGCGGACGCTCTATCCCCTGAGCTACGCGGGCGGGGCGGTGAGAACCTTACCAGCCGTTCAGTCCCAGCTCGCGCCCGCGATGAGGTCCGAGAGGTACCTGTCGATCTCGCTCACGGCGGCGTCGGCATCGCTCTCGGCGATCGCCTCGACGAGCGCGTGGTGGGAGTCGTCGTCGTGCACGGGGTGCTCGAAGTTGAAGCGGATGTTGTCGCTGATCGCGTCCTGGAGGTTCTCGTACAGCGCCAGCAGCACGGGGTTCTGCGCGGCCTGGGCGATCGTGCGGTGCAGGGCGAGGTCGGCGGCGACCATCTGGTCCATCTCGCCGCCCGCGTAGGCGCTCGACCGTGTGTCACGCAGCCGACGCAGCTGCTCGACCTGCTCCGGGGTCCGCCGGACGGCCGCGAGCCGGGCGGACTCGACCTCCAGGCTGCGGCGCACCTCGAGGACGTCGCGCTGGTGGGCGCCGGCGATCTCGCGGCCCATCGCGTTGCCGAGCTCGGAGTCGGCGAGCACGTAGGTGCCCGATCCCTGGCGGCGCTCGAGCATCCCGGCGTGCACGAGGGACTGGACGGCCTCACGGACGGTGTTGCGGCCCACGCCGATGAGCTCGGCGAGCTCCGGCTCGGCGGGGATCCGGGTGCCGATGGCCCAGACGCCAGAGGTGATCTGCTGGCGCAGCCTGCTCACTGCCTGGTCGATCAAGTTCGTGCGACGCATCCCTACTCCGCTGCCTCGGGTGGATGCAGTCAACACTGCAGGGCTCCACGGGCGCATCCTCCTCCACTCGCGGCCCGTCGATCCAATCGGCGCCCTGAGGTGCCCGGCCCGCGAGCCCCCCGACGGCAGCGGACGGAGGTCGGTCGGGCACCCGGTGCTCGGTAGGATCGGCCGGTGACCCCCGCTGAGCTCTCCGCCGCGCTGCGGACCGTCCTCGTCGCCGCACAGGCCGACGGCACCCTCCCGATCGACGCCGAGGCGTTGCCCGCGACCGTCCCCGTCGAGCGTCCGCGCTCCCGCGAGCACGGCGACTGGGCGACGAACGTCGCGATGCAGCTGGCGAAGAAGGCTGGCCTGCAGCCGCGTGAGCTCGCCACCGCGCTCGCCGCCCGCCTGCGCGAGCTCGACGGCGTGTCCGAGGTCCAGGTGGCCGGCCCGGGCTTCCTCAACATCACGCTCGACACCGCTGCCGCCGGGGAGCTCGCCCGCACGGTCGTCGAGCAGGGTGCGCAGTACGGGCGCGGCACCACGCTCGCCGGTCAGCGGATCAACCTCGAGTTCGTCTCGGCGAACCCGACCGGCCCGCTGCACATCGGCGGGGTGCGCTGGGCGGCGGTGGGCGACAGCCTCGCGCGCATGCTCGCCGCGAGCGGCGCCGACGTCACGCGCGAGTACTACTTCAACGACCACGGCTCGCAGATCGACCGGTTCGCCAGGTCGCTCGTGGCCCGCGCGCGCGGTCAGGAGGCGCCGGAGGACGGCTACGGCGGTCAGTACATCGCCGAGATCGCCGAGGCCGTGCTCGCCCAGATCGCCGAGGCCGGAGAGCCCGACCCGCTCACGCTCCCCGACGCCGAGGCGGAGGAGGCCTTCCGGGCACGCGGGGTCGACCTGATGTTCGGCGAGATCAAGGCGGCGCTGCACGCCTTCCGGGTGGACTTCCAGGTCTACTTCCACGAGGACTCGCTCCACGAGTCGGGTGCCGTCCAGCGCGCGGTCTCGCGGCTGCGCGAGCTCGGCCATGTCTTCGAGGCCGACGGCGCGACCTGGCTGCGCACGACGGAGTTCGGGGACGACAAGGACCGCGTCATCATCCGCTCCGACGGCATGCCCGCCTACATCGCCGGCGACCTGGCCTACTACCTCGACAAGCGCGAGCGTGGCTTCGACCGGGCGATCATCATGCTCGGCGCCGACCACCACGGGTACATCGGCCGGATGATGGCCATGTGCGCGGCCTTCGGTGACACACCGTGGGTCAACCTGGAGATCCTCATCGGCCAGCTCGTCAACCTCGTCAAGGACGGCGAGCCCGTCCGGATGAGCAAGCGAGCCGGGACGATCGTCACGATCGACGACCTCGTCGACGCCGTCGGGATCGATGCCGCGCGGTACGCGCTGGCACGATCCTCTGCCGACTCCTCGATGGACCTCGACCTCGACCTGCTGGCGCGGGCGACCAACGAGAACCCCGTCTTCTACGTCCAGTACGCCCATGCGCGCACCGTGAGCGTCGCTCGCAACGCGAACGAGCTCGGCGTGCGCCGCGAGGACGGCTTCGACCCCTCGACCCTCTCGCACGCGACCGAGTCCGCGCTGCTCGCCCAGATCGGTGAGCTCGGGCGGGTCGTCGCGCAGGCGGCCGAGCTGCGCGAGCCGCACCGTGTCGCGCGGTACCTCGAGGAGCTCGCCGGCAGCTACCACAAGTGGTACGACCAGTGCCGCGTCTCACCGATGGGCGACGAGCCGGTCACCGACGTGCACCGCACCCGCCTGTGGCTGAACGACGCCACGAGGCAGGTGCTCGCCAACGGGCTGGACCTGCTGGGGGTCAGCGCGCCGGAGCGGATGTGACGCTCGACGGCGGTCTGTGGCCGCTGGGCACGAGCCGCGGCGCCGACGGCGCGGTGAGCATCGCCGGGGTCGACCTGCGCACGCTCGCCGCCGAGCACGGGACCCCCGCCTACGTCCTGGACGAGGCCGACTTCCGCGCCAGGGCCCGTGCCTTCCGGTCCGGTTTCGGCGAGGCCTTCGCGGCGATCGGCACCGAGGTCGACGTCTACTACGCGGGCAAGGCCTTCCTGTGCACGGCCGTCGCGCGCTGGGCCCACGAGGAGGGCCTGCGGATCGACACCGCGACCGGCGGCGAGCTCGCCGTCGCCCTACGTGCCGGTGTCCCCGGTGCCGACATCGGGCTGCACGGCAACAACAAGTCGGACGCCGAGATCTCCCGCGCGCTGGACGCCGGGGTGGGGCGCATCGTCGTCGACTCCCTCCCGGAGATCGATCGCGTCGCCGACGCCGTCGCCGCGCGGCCGGACCGTGCCGGCCGACCCGCACCCGTGATGGTCCGGGTCACCACCGGGGTGCACGCGGGCGGGCACGAGTACATCGCCACGGCTCATGAGGACCAGAAGTTCGGCCTGTCCGTCGCCGGGGGCCAGGCCATGGACGGGCTGCTCGCCGTGCTCGCCCGGCCAGAGCTCGAGCTCGTCGGGATCCACTCGCACATCGGCAGCCAGATCCTCGACCCCTCGGGCTTCGAGGCCGCGGCGCGTGTCGTGCTCGCCCTGCGGGCCGAGCTCGCCGCCCGCACGGGGTGCCTCGTCCCCGAGGTCGACCTCGGCGGCGGCTACGGCATCGCGTACCTGCCGGGGGACGTGCCGCTCGACCCGGCCCGCGTGGCCAAGGACATCGCCTCCGTCGTCGCCGAGACCTGCGGGGAGCTGGGCACGGCCCTGCCGCGGATCTCGATCGAGCCGGGCAGGGCGATCGTCGGGCCGTCGACGGTGACGCTCTACACCGTCGGGACCGTCAAGCCGGTCCCCGTCGGCGACGGCGTCCTGCGCACCTACGTCTCGGTGGACGGCGGGATGAGCGACAACCTCCGGCCAGCCCTCTACGGCGCGAGGTACTCCGCAGCGATCGTCGGGCGGACCTCGCAGGCCGGTGGGGTCCTCGCGCGCGTGGTCGGCAAGCACTGCGAGAGCGGCGACATCGTCGTGCACGACGTCGACCTTCCCGCTGACGTCCGCGCCGGCGACCTGCTCGCGGTGCCCGCGACGGGCGCCTACGGGCGCTCGATGGCCTCCAACTACAACCTCGTGCCCCGACCGCCCGTCCTGGCGGTCTCGGCGGGGACCACGCGGGTGCTGGTGCGTCGCGAGACCGAGGACGACCTGCTGGCGCTCGACCAGGGCTGAGCGCCGGGGGGGCCGACGCGGGACGGCGCAACCCGGGCACGCCGTCCACCCGTATCCTGACCCCGGTCATGACGAGGAGAGGCGGGCCACCGGTGGCAACCGATCGACGCGCGGTGCGCGTGGCAGTTCTCGGCTGCGGGGTGGTCGGCACCGAGGTCGTGCGCGTCCTCACGACGGAGTCGGCCGATCTCGCGGCCCGCGTGGGCGCCCCGCTCGAGCTCGTGGGCATCGCCGTCCGCGATGTCGACGCCGAGCGCGACCCCGTCGTGGACCGTTCCCTGCTCACGACGGACGCCGAGGCGCTCGTCGCGCGGGCGGACGTCGTCGTCGAGGTGATGGGCGGGATCGAGCCGGCTCGCGGGCTGCTCCTCCAGGCGATCGCCGCAGGGGCCGCCGTCGTGACGGCCAACAAGGCGCTGCTCGGTCAGGACGGGCCGACGCTCTACACCGCGGCCGACGCCGCCGGGGTCGACCTGTACTTCGAGGCGGCCGTCGCGGGCGCGATCCCGCTGGTCCGTCCGGTGCGCGAGTCGCTCGCCGGCGACCGCGTCACTCGCGTCCTCGGCATCGTCAACGGCACGACGAACTACGTGCTGGACCAGATGGCCACCCATGACCTCGAGCTCGAGCAGGCCGTCATGCAGGCCCAGGCGCTCGGCTACGCCGAGGCCGACCCGACCGCCGACGTCGAGGGCTTCGACGCCGCCGCGAAGGCCGCGATCCTCGCCTCGCTCGCGTTCCACACCCGGGTGAGCGTCGACGACGTGCACCGCGAGGGCATCATGGGCGTCACGGCCGAGGACGTCGCCTGGGCGCGGCGCACCGGCCATGTCATCAAGCTCCTCGCCATCGCCGAGCGCGCGGTCCCCGCCGAGGGGGGCGAGGCGGGCATCGTCGTCCGCGTGCACCCTGCGCTGGTGCCCGTGGGGCACCCGCTCGCGGCCGTCGGCGGTGCGTTCAACGCCGTGTTCGTCGAGGCCGAGGCCGCAGGCGAGCTCATGTTCTACGGCCGCGGCGCCGGCGGGCGGCCGACGGCCAGCGCCGTGCTCGGCGACGTCGTGACCGTCGCCCGGCACCGCGTCCAGGGCGGCAAGGGCCCGATCGAGTCGCGCTACGCCGAGCTCGCGACGCTCGGGGTGGGCCAGGCGCTGACGCGCTACCAGGTGCGGCTGCGCGTCGCCGACCGCCCCGGCGTCCTCGCGGCCGTCGCCCAGGTCTTCGCCGACCACCACGTCTCGATCGAGGCGGTCCGTCAGCCCGGCGCCCCGCTGGGCAGCGGCGAGGCCGACCTCCTCGTCGTCACCCACGAGGCCACCGACGACGCGCTCTCGGCAACCGTCGGGGCGCTCGTCGGGCTTCCGGTCGTCACCGGAGTGCTGTCCGTCCTGAGAGTCGAAGGAGCCTGAGTGGCCGCACCCTGGCGTGGCGTCATCGCCGAGTACGCCGACCGTCTGCCCGAGCACGTCCGCACGCATGTCGTGACCCTCGGTGAGGGAGGCACCCCGCTCGTGCCCGCCCCGGCGCTGAGCCGGCTCGTCGGCGCCGAGGTGCACCTCAAGGTCGAGGGGATGAACCCCACGGGCTCCTTCAAGGACCGCGGGATGACGACGGCGATCTCCGCGGCTGCCGCCCATGGCGCGAAGGTCGTCGTCTGCGCGTCCACCGGGAACACCTCGGCCTCGGCAGCGGCCTATGCCGTCGCGGCGGGGATGACCTGTGCCGTGCTCGTGCCGGACGGCAAGATCGCGATGGGCAAGCTGAGCCAGGCGGTCGCGCACGGTGCCCGGCTGCTCCAGGTCGACGGGAACTTCGACGACTGCCTCGTCGCGGCGCGCAAGCTCGCCGAGGCCTACCCCGTCGAGCTCGTCAACTCGGTGAACCCCGACCGGATCGAGGGGCAGAAGACGGGCGCCTTCGAGATCGTCGACGCGCTCGGCGACGCCCCCGACATCCACTGCCTCCCGGTCGGCAACGCGGGCAACATCACCGCGTACTGGCGTGGGTTCACCGAGTACGAGGCCGACGGACCGGCGACGCAGCGGCCGGCGATGTGGGGCTTCCAGGCGGCCGGCTCCGCGCCGATCGTCCTCGGCCACCCGGTCGACGAGCCCGAGACGATCGCCACGGCGATCCGGATCGGCAACCCCGCGTCGTGGCAGCAGGCGCTGACGGCACGCGAGGAGTCCGGCGGGCTGATCGAGTCGGTCACCGACGAGCAGATCCTCGCCGCCCACCGTCTCCTGTCCTCGCAGGTGGGGGTCTTCGTCGAGCCGGCGTCCGCCGCCGGGGTCGCCGGGCTGCTCATGCTCGCCGAGCAGGGCCGGGTCCCGGCCGGTGCGCGCATCACCATCACGGTGACCGGGCACGGACTGAAGGACCCGCAGTGGGCGCTGCGCACGGAGGACGGCTCCGAGGTGCGACCGCAGCGGGTCGCCCCCGATGTCATGTCGATCGTCGCGGCACTCGGTCTGGAGGACGGCGCATGAGGCTCGGCGCGGACCATGTGCGGGTGCGGGTGCCCGCGACCAGTGCGAACCTCGGCCCCGGTTTCGACGCGATGGGCCTCGCCCTCGGCGTCGTCGACGAGGTGGAGGTGCGCGCGCTCGGCAGCACGGAGGTCCTCGTCGAGGTCACCGGCGAGGGCGCGGGCGAGCTGCCCACGGGCGAGGACCACCTCATCGTCCGGGCGATCCGGGCAGCGCTCGACGACGTCGGCGCTCCGCAGGTGGGCCTGCACCTCGTGTGCCACAACACCATCCCGCACGGACGTGGGCTCGGCTCGTCCGCCGCGGCCGTCGTCGCGGGGATCCTGGCCGCGCGGATGCTCATCGGCGAGCCGCAGGCCCTGCACAACACGGCGGCCTTCCGCATCGCCTCGGCCTTCGAGGGGCACCCGGACAACGCGGCGCCGGCGATCCTGGGCGGCGGGACGATCTCCTGGACCGGCCCCGACGGACCGCATGCCACGCAGCTCGCGCTCCACCCCGACATCGAGCCCGTGGTGCTCGTCCCGACGACGAGGCTCGCGACGAAGACGGCCCGCGGGGTCCTTCCCGCGACGGTGCCGCATGCCGACGCCGCATTCACCGCTGGACGCTCCGCGCTGCTCGTCCAGGCCCTGTGCCATCGTCCGGAGCTCCTGCTCGAGGCCACCGAGGAGCGCCTGCACCAGGAGTACCGCTCCGGGGTGATGCCGGCGACCTGGCGACTGGTTCAGGCGCTGCGGGACGCGGGTCAGGCGGCCGTCGTCTCGGGAGCCGGGCCCTCGGTGCTCGTGCTCGAGCGGGCGAGCGACGGCGACGCGGGCGAGCAGGCACGTGCCGAGGTCCTCGCCGCGCTGCCGGACACCTGGACCGTGCTCCACCCGGGCTTCGCCGACGGCGCGCTGGCCGAGCGGCTCTGAGTCGACTCACCCGCGCGGGTGAACTGCGCACGGCTGTCGCGGCCGTGCCTGACGGCCGGTCCTCCGGTGCTATGGTGAGGGGAATCCCCCCGGTACCGAGCGCGCGCTGCGACGGTACCCGCGTCCCGCGGTAGGCGGGGATCACACTCACCAACCTCAGGTCCGCTCGTGCGCACCCGAGGGACGAGGAACGCCCGTCGATCGGGCGTCGACCCACGCGGCCCACATGTCGGCCGCCGACGAGGGGGAAGGATCCTTCGTGTCAGAGACCATCGAGGCCGGTACCGAGCGTTCGCGCGGTGCGGCCCTGTCCACGCTCCGGCTGCCTGAGCTCCAGGTGCTCGCCGCCGAGCTGGGCCTGTCCGGCGCATCGGCCATGCGCAAGGGCGACCTCGTCGCGGCGATCCGCGACCGCCGGGCCGGCGGCGCTGCCGCCCAGGAGAGCTCGGACGGCGCCTCGACGCAGGCGCCCGCCGCCCGCCGCAGCTCCGCGCGGGCGAAGGCCGGGGCCCAGAGCTCGGCCGACGGGACCGACGCCGGCGAGCCTGCCGCCGTCCTGCCGGCCACCACGACGCGAGCACACCACGACCGAGCACTCCACGGCCGAGCACGCCACGGCCGAGACCGGCGACGAGGGCGAGGGCCGCCCGGCCCGCACCCGTCGGGGCGGGCAGTCGCGGCTCACTCGCGAGCCCATCGGGCAGGAGTCCGGGGCCCGCCACGGGAACGAGGCAGCGGAGGACCGTGCCGCACGGGCCGCCGAGGCCGCTCGCGGAGCCGTCGACGTCCGCCGCTCGCGCCGCGCGGGCCGCGCCGAGGGCGCTCCCGTCGAGATCGAGACGCCGGCGACCAACGGCCAGCAGCGCGAGCCGCAGCAGCGTGCGGGCCAGCAGGTCGCCGGCCAGCAGCGTGAGGGCGAGCAGGTCGCCGGCCAGCAGCGTGAGAGCCGCGCACCGCAGCGTGACGGCCAGCCCTACGCCCAGCCGCGCGAGGACGACGAGCTCGGCGGCCGTCGCCGTCGCGGTCGCTACCGTGACCGCGACCGCAACAAGCGTGGCGGCCGGACGCGCGGGGTCGGCCAGGACATCCCCGGTTTCGACGAGCAGATCGAGGTCGCCGACGACGACGTCCTGCTTCCCGTGGCCGGGATCCTCGACATCAAGGACAACTTCGCGTTCGTGCGGACCTCTGGCTACCTGCCGGGGGACCACGACGTCTACGTCACGATGAACCAGGTCCGCAAGACGGGACTGCGCAAGGGTGACGCGATCACCGGCGCCGTCCGCCAGCCGCGCGAGGGCGACCCGCTGCCGCAGGGGCGCAACAGCAAGGTCAACGCGCTCGTGCGCCTCGACTCGGTCAACGGCATGAACCCCGACGAGGCCCGCAACCGGGCAGAGTTCGGCAAGCTCACTCCGCTGTACCCCCAGGAGCGGCTGCGCCTGGAGACCGACGCGAAGGTCCTCACCACCCGGGTCATCGACCTCGTCGCCCCGATCGGCAAGGGGCAGCGTGGCCTGATCGTCTCGCCGCCCAAGGCGGGCAAGACCCTCGTGCTCCAGGCGATCGCCAACGCGATCACCACCAACAACCCCGAGGTCCACCTCATGGTCGTGCTCGTCGACGAGCGGCCGGAGGAGGTCACGGACATGCAGCGCACGGTGAAGGGCGAGGTCATCGCCTCGACCTTCGACCGCCCGGCCGACGACCACACGACGGTCGCCGAGCTCGCCATCGAGCGCGCCAAGCGCCTGGTCGAGCTGGGCCAGGACGTCGTCGTGCTGCTCGACTCGATCACACGTCTCGGTCGCGCCTACAACATCGCGGCACCCGCCTCCGGTCGCATCCTGTCCGGTGGTGTCGACTCGAGCGCGCTGTACCCGCCGAAGCGCTTCTTCGGTGCTGCGCGCAACATCGAGAACGGCGGCTCGCTGACCATCCTGGCCACGGCCCTCGTCGAGACGGGCTCGAAGGCCGACGAGGTCATCTTCGAGGAGTTCAAGGGCACCGGGAACATGGAGCTCAAGCTCTCCCGGCAGCTCGCGGACAAGCGCATCTTCCCCGCGGTCGACGTCGACGCCTCGGGTACGCGTCGCGAGGAGATCCTCATCCCGGCCGACGAGCTCAAGATCAGCTGGAAGCTGCGTCGCGTGATGAGCGCGCTCGACCAGCAGCAGGCGATCGAGCTGCTGCTCGGCAAGCTGCGCGAGACGCAGTCCAACGTGGAGTTCCTGCTCCAGGTGCAGAAGACGACGCCGTCGGTCTCCGGGCGCGACGACTGATCTCCGGCTCGGCCTGCGCCCCGTGGCGCCGGCCGGGCCCGATCGCCGCCGGGAAGGTTTTGGCCCCCGGCGGTGTTCTGGCAGACTGTCCCCTCGGTCTCCGGTTCACGTGCACGATCCCGTGCTCGACCCGGCGGCCTCCGATAGGAGAATCCCGTGAAGAAGGACATCCACCCGCAGTACGTCGCCACCACGGTCACCTGCACCTGCGGCAACACGTTCGAGACCCGCAGCACCGCGACGTCGGGCCAGATCCACGCCGATGTGTGCTCCGCGTGCCACCCGTTCTACACGGGCAAGCAGAAGATCCTCGACACCGGTGGCCGCGTGGCCCGCTTCGAGGCGCGCTACGGCAAGAAGCCGGCCTCCAACTAGTTCTCCTGACGCCGGCGGGCCGCCCCCTGGGGCCGCCCGCCGGCGTTTTTTCGTCCGCACGGTCGGCACGAGACCCGGGGGAGTGGCATGAGCGACCCGTTCGCATCGGTGGAACCGATGCTCCAGGAGCATGAGGCGCTGGAGCGCGAGCTCGCCGACCCCGAGCTGCACGCCGACGCGGGTCGGGCCCGCAAGGTCGGGCGGCGCTACGCCGAGCTGGGGCGTGTCGTGGCCGCGTACCGCGCGTGGTCCCAGGCGGACGGCGACGCACGCGCCGCCGCCGAGCTCGCCGAGCTCGACGCGGCGTTCGCCGAGGAGCTCCCCGTGCTGCGCGAGGCTGCCGCCGCGGCGGCCGAGGTGCTGCGCCGCGTGCTCGTGCCACGCGACCCCGACGACGGCCGCGACGCGCTGCTGGAGATCAAGGCGGGCGAGGGCGGTGACGAGTCGGCCCTGTTCGCCGGCGACCTGCTGCGGATGTACCAGCGCTACGCCGAGCGGAGCGGCTGGTCGAGCGAGATCCTCGAGCTCACCAGCTCGGACCTCGGCGGGGTCAAGGACGCGACGCTCGCCGTCAAGGCGCGCGGGGTCACCGACCCGGCGGACGGCGTGTGGGCGCACCTGAAGTACGAGGGCGGCGTGCACCGCGTGCAGCGCGTCCCGGTGACCGAGTCGCAGGGGCGGATCCACACCTCCGCCGCCGGCGTCGTCGCGCTCCCGGAGGTCGACGACCGGTGAGGTCGAGATCGACCAGAACGACCTGCGGGTCGACGTCTACCGCTCGTCCGGCCCGGGCGGCCAGTCGGTCAACACGACCGACTCCGCCGTGCGAATCACGCACCTGCCGACGGGGATCGTGGTCTCCTGCCAGAACGAGAAGTCCCAGCTGCAGAACAAGGAGCAGGCGCTGCGCATCCTGCGCGCCCGCCTGCTCGCCCTGCACCAGGAGGAGGCGGCGGCCGCCGCCTCGCAGGTCCGGCGCTCGCAGGTGCGCACCGTCGACCGCTCCGAGCGGATCCGGACGTACAACTTCCCGGAGAACCGGATCGCCGACCACCGCACGGGGTACAAGGCGTACAACCTCGACCAGGTGCTCGACGGCGACCTCGGCCCGGTGATCCGGTCGGCGATCGACGCCGACGAGGCGGCGCAGCTCGCGGCAGCGGGCGGCACGGCGTCATGAGCGTCGCCGTGCGCGGCGTCGTGAACCGCAAGGCATGAGGTCCCGATGAGGGCCGGGCCCGGCGCGACGTCGCTGTCCGCCGCGTTGCGCGCCGGCGCCGCCCGCCTCGCCGAGGCGGGGGTGGACTCGGCGCGCGTCGACGTCGAGCTGCTCGCCGGTCACCTCCTGGGGACCGACCGCAGCGGGGTGCAGCTCGCGAGCCTGCGCGGGGACGCGGCACCCGAGGGGCTCGAGGCGCTCGTCGCCCGACGTGCCGAGCGTGTCCCGCTCCAGCACCTGACGGGCTCGCTGCCTTCCGCCACCTGGAGCTCGCCGTCGGGCCGGGGTCTTCGTGCCGCGACCGGAGACCGAGCAGCTCGGCCAGGTCGCGATCGACGAGGCCTCGGCCGTCGCCCGGCGGCGGGGCGAGGTCCTGGTCGTGGACCTGTGCACGGGCAGCGGTGCCCTGGCGCTCGCGGTCGCCGACGAGGTCCCGCTCGCGACCGTCCATGCCGTCGAGCTCGACGCCGAGGCGCATCGATGGGCCGCAGGGAACGTCGCCCGGCTCAGCGCCGGAGCGAGGGTCCACCTGGTCCGCGGCGACGCACGCACCGCGCTGCACGAGCTCGACGGCTCCGTCGACGTCCTCGTGACGAACCCGCCGTACATCCCGCCGGACGCCAGGCCCGTCGACCCGGAGGTGCGCGACCACGACCCGGCCGTCGCGCTGTACGGGCTCGGACCCGACGGCCTCGAGGTGCCGCGCGGTGTCGTCGCCGCGGCGGCGCGCCTGCTGCGACCGGGCGGGCTCCTGGTCATGGAGCACGCCGAGGTCCAGGCGGCGGCCGTCCGCGCGATGGTCGGCGCGACAGGGCTGTTCGAGGACGTCGGCACCCGAGCGGACCTGACGGGGCGGGACCGCATGGTGGTCGCGCGCCGGAGCCCCACGCCCGCACCGGGCATGAAAGACTCGCGGCCGTGATCCTGGACTGCACGACGGAGGGGACCTGGGGCCCCGCGATCGACGAGGCCGTCAACGCGATCGGCCGCGGCGGGCTCGTCGTCCTGCCCACCGACACCGTCTACGGCATCGGGGCCGACGCCTTCACCGCGGCCGCGGTTGCGGCTCTGCTGGCGGCGAAGGGGCGGGGCCGGCAGATGCCGCCTCCCGTCCTGGTCCCCGAGCTGCGGACCGTCGACGGCCTGTGCACCGAGCTGCCCGACTCCGCACGCGATCTCATGGCGGCCTTCTGGCCGGGCGGCCTGACGCTCATCTGCCGCGCCCAGCCCTCGCTCGCCTGGGACCTGGGTGAGACACGGGGCACGGTCGCGGTCCGGATGCCGGACCATCCCGCCGCGCTGGCCCTGCTGCGCCGCACGGGGCCGCTCGCCGTCTCCAGCGCCAACCTCACCGGACGTCCCGCCGCCGTCACGGCCCAGGAGGCGCAGGAGCAGCTCGGCGCCTCGGTCGACGTCGTGCTCGACGGCGGCACGGCACCAGGAGGCGTGGCCTCGACGATCGTCGACGTGACGAGCGGGCTGCGTCTGGTCCGCGCCGGCGCGATCAGCCTCGACGAGCTGCGCGCGGTGGCGGACGTCCAGGGCGACGGATGAGGGTCTACCTCCTCCTCGCGCTCGTCGCGGCGGCCGGGACGTACCTCGCGACGCCCCTGGCCCGTCGGCTCGCCGTGCGCACGGGGGCGATCACCGCCTTGCGGGCCAGGGACGTGCACGTCGTCCCGATCCCGCGGCTCGGCGGGCTGGCGATGCTCGCGGGGATGGCCCTCGCGCTGCTGCTGGCCTCCCGGATGCCCTTCCTCGAGGGCACCTTCGCCTCGGGCTCGATGTGGGGGATCCTCGGAGCCGCCGGCGCGATCGCGCTCCTCGGTGCCGCGGACGACGTCTGGGAGCTCGACTGGGTCACCAAGCTCACGGGTCAGGTCCTGGCCGCCGGGCTGCTCGCCTGGTGGGGCAAGGTGCAGCTCTACGCCTTGCCGACGGGCGCGAGCCTGACGATCACCTCGGGTCGGCTCTCGCTCGTGGCGACGGTGATCGCCGTCATCGTCGCCATCAACGCCGTGAACTTCGTCGACGGGCTCGACGGTCTCGCGGCGGGTGTCGTCGCGATCGGCGGCACGGGCTTCTTCCTCTACACCTACCTCCTCACGCGCAACATCTCCTCGGACTACGCGAACGCAGCCAGCGTCGTGGTCGCCGTGCTCGTCGGGGCCTGCGTCGGGTTCCTGCCGCACAACTCGCACCCGGCACGCATCTTCATGGGCGACTCCGGCTCGATGCTCATCGGGTTGACCTTCTCCGCCGCGGCGATCCTCGTCACCGGCCAGGTCGACGCGGCGACGCTCACCGCCCGGCAGCAGGCCCCCGCCTTCGTCCCGCTCGTCCTGCCCGTCGCCGTGCTGCTGCTCCCGCTGCTCGACATGGGGCTCGCCGTCGTCCGGCGACTGCGGGCCGGGACCTCCCCGTTCCGGCCCGACCGTCTGCACCTGCACCACCGGATGCTGCAGATCGGGCACTCGCACCGTCGTGCCGTCGCGATCCTCTACCTCTGGACGGCGCTCTTCGCGTTCGGCGGGGCGTCGCTCGTCGTGTGGACGACGACGCAGGCCGCTCCTCGCGCTGGGCGTCGGAGCCGTGCTCGCGCTGCTGCTGACCCTCGGCCCGCTCCGCGGACGTGGAGTCCCGGCACCCGGCCCCGCCCCCGCACCCGAGGGCGACCCCGCCCCGGGCCCGACCCCGGCGCCCACCGGCGCCCAAGGAGACTGAGATGACCGATCGACCCGCCGCCGGATCGTCGAGCGCCGCCGCGGCACGGGCGGTCTTCCGCCGTGCGCTGCGGGACATGCTCGTCCTGGTGGCCGTCGTGGGCGTCCTGGGCGTCGCGCTCGGCGCGCTGCTCGCGCCGGTGCCCTCCCATGGTGTCTGGGGAGCGCTCATCGGTGCGGGCGTCGCCCTCGTCTTCAGCGGCACGACGGTCCTGACGATGCTCCGCACGACGGAGTCCTCGGCCGCGACGACGGGTGTCGTCGTGCTCGGTGCGTGGCTCGCCAAGATGATCGCGCTCGTCGCACTGTTCGCCGTGCTCGACGGGATGGACTTCTACGACCGCACGGTGCTCGCGGTCGTGACGCTCGTCGGCGTGATCGGCTCGGCCGTGCTGGACTACCGGGCCGTCGTCACGGGCCGCGTGCCCTACGTCGAACCGCTGGACTGAGGCGTCCACCTGGTCGTCTCGCGTCGAGGAGCCGGAGACGATGGGCTACCATTTCGGCGAACCGCGGACCGTCCCGATGGAGCTCTCCGTCGCGGGCAGGTCCTCAGCCCACGACCTGGGAGTGCGCCCTGTCCATCGTCGCGACGACTCTCATCCTCGCCGCTTCCGACGGTGACAGCGGCTTCCACGCCCCGTCCATCGCGGAGTTCTTCCCGGCGCCGCTGTGGTTCGCGGACACGCCGTTCGAGATCAACCGGCTGATCCTCGTCCGTCTGATCACGACGGTCGTCCTCGTCGGCCTGATGGTCCTCGCTGCGCGCAAGGCGACCCTCGTCCCCGGCCGCGGGCAGAACATCGCCGAGATGGGTCTGGACTTCGTCCGGGTCAACATCGCCGAGGAGACCCTCGGTCACCACGCACGGCGCTTCCTGCCGATGCTCACGACGATCTTCTTCGCGGTGCTCGCGTTCAACATCACGGGCGTCGTCCCGCTGCTGAACATCGCGTCCACCTCGCTCATCGGCATGCCGATCGTCCTGGCGCTGTGGGTGTACGTCATGTACCTCGCGGTCGGGATCAAGAAGTTCGGTCTCGGCGGCTACCTCAAGAACAACCTGCTGCCGCCCGGGCTGCCCGTGTTCCTCTACGTGCTCGTCACCCCGATCGAGGCGCTGCAGGTCTTCCTCTTCCGCCCGGCGACGCTCGCCCTGCGACTGACGGCCAACATGATCTCCGGCCACCTCATCCTCGTCCTGTGCTTCAGCGGGACGCAGTTCTTCCTCTTCAGTGCCGACGGGTTCCTCAAGGGCGCCGCCGCCGTCTCGCTCGTCGCGGGCGTGGCGTTCACGCTGTTCGAGATCCTGGTGGCGCTGCTCCAGGCGTACATCTTCACCCTCCTGTCGGCCGTCTACCTGAACATGGCGGTCTCGGAGGAGCACTGAGACACACCGTTCGCACACCGCGTGCGAGCAGCCACCCGACGCCCGTCCAGGGCGCCTCATGGAAGGAACACCACCAGTGGACAGCACCACGCTCGCCGCCGTCAGCGGCAACGTCGCGACCATCGGTTACGGTCTCGGCACTCTCGGCCCCGGCATCGGCCTCGGCATCCTCATCGGCAAGGCCCTCGAGGGCATCGCCCGTCAGCCTGAGGTCGCCGGCCAGCTCCGCACGACCATGTTCATCGGTGTGGCGTTCGTCGAGGTGCTCGCGCTGCTCGGCCTGGTCACCGGCTTCCTCTTCACGTGATGGCACCCTTCCTGCAGGTCGCGGCACTCGTCGTCGAGGCCGAGGAGGCCGGGACGATCAACCCGCTGCTGCCGAAGGACTACGACCTCCTGTGGTCGGCCGTCGTCGCGCTCATCATCGGGGTCGCCTTCTACCGCTACGTCATGCCGACGTTCCAGCGGGTCCTCGACGAGCGCACCGCGAAGATCGAGGGCGGCCTCGCCAAGGCGGAGCAGGTCCAGGCGGAGGCGGCACAGGCCCTTGCCGGGTACCACCAGCAGCTCGCCGAGGCACGCGCCGAGGCCGCACGCATCCGCGAGGACGCGCGCGCCGAGGGTGGGGCGATCGTCACGGAGCTGCGGGCGAAGGCCTCGGAGGACGCCGCCCGGATCGTCGAGACGGCCCAGCGCCAGATCGAGGCCGAGCGCACCCAGGCGACCGTCACGCTGCGCGCCGACATCGGCTCGCTCGCGACCGAGCTCGCCTCGCGCATCATCGGTGAGTCGCTCGCGGACGAGGCCCTCCAGTCGCGTGTCGTCGACCGCTTCCTCGACGAGCTCGAGCAGAGCAACGCGCCTGCGGCCACGGCCGGCAAGGAGGCGTGATGCGCGGGACCAGTGCGGCGTCGCTGGAGGCGGTGCAGGCGGGCTTCGAGCCCGTGCTGCGCACGGCGAAGCGCAATGCCGCCCTGCTGGGTGGGCAGCTCTTCTCGCTGGTCGACGCGCTCACCTCGTCGGGCTCGCTCCGGCGTGCGCTGAGCGACCCCGCCCGCTCGGGGGACGACAAGGCTGCGCTGGTTCGCACCGTCCTCGGCACGACGGCCGACAAGCGTGTCGTCCATGTCGCCGAGGAGCTCGCCCGGGTCCGGTGGACCTCGGCGGACGACCTGGTCGACGCGGTCGAGGAGCTCGCGGCCGATGCCGTGCTCGCCTCGGCCCAGGCGGCAGGCACCCTGGAGACGGTCGAGGAGGAGCTCTTCCGCTTCGAGCGTGTCCTCATCGGGCAGCGTGAGCTGCGCCGGGCCCTGACCGACCGCTCCGCCCCCGCCGCCAGCCGCTCCGCGCTGGTCGGGACGCTCCTCAAGGGCAAGGTGGAGCCGGCGACGGCCCAGCTCGTCTCGCGGGCTGCCTTCGCCCCGCGCGGACGCACGATGGCGGCGATGATCGGCCGGATGCTGCGGCTCTCGGCCCGTCGTCGACAGATGCTGGTCGCCTCGGTGACCGCAGCCGCACCGCTGGCACCCGCCCAGCTCGACCGGCTCGCGAGCCTGCTCGAGGGCGCCTACGGGCGTGCGGTGCAGATCAGCGTCGCGGTCGACCCTCGGGTCATCGGTGGCATGAAGGTGCAGGTCGGCGCACATGTGGTGGACTCCACGCTGCTCGGCCGGCTCGAGGACGTCCGACGCAGACTCGCCGGCTGACCGGCTCACACGACATCCGGGCTCATCGCCCGCGCAGCATTCAGACCGCCCCGGCGGTCACGACAGGAGGCAGAGCATGGCTGAGCTGACGATCAAGCCCGAGGACATCCGGGCCGCGCTGGACAGCTTCGTGGCGTCGTACGCGCCCGAGGGTGCCGTGCGCGAAGAGGTGGGCCGCGTCACGCTCGCGGGCGACGGGATCGCCCAGGTGGAGGGCCTGCCGGGGTGCATGGCCAACGAGCTCCTCGAGTTCGAGGACGGCACGCTGGGCCTCGCGCTCAACCTCGACGTGCGCGAGATCGGTGTCGTCGTCCTGGGTGAGTTCACCGGGATCGAGGAGGGCCAGGTCGTCCGTCGCACGGGCGAGGTCCTCTCGGTCGCCGTCGGTGACGGGTACCTCGGTCGCGTCGTCGACCCGCTCGGCAACCCGATCGACGGTCTCGGTGACGTCGCGACCACCGGCCGCCGGGCTCTCGAGCTCCAGGCGCCGGGCGTCATGTCCCGCAAGAGCGTGCACGAGCCGCTCCAGACGGGCCTCAAGGCGATCGACGCGATGATCCCGATCGGCCGTGGCCAGCGTCAGCTGATCATCGGCGACCGTCAGACGGGCAAGACGGCCATCGCGATCGACACGATCATCAACCAGAAGGCGAACTGGGAGAGCGGCGACACCACCAAGCAGGTGCGCTGCATCTACGTCGCCATCGGTCAGAAGGGCTCGACGATCGCCGCCGTCCGCGGTGCGCTCGAAGAGGCCGGCGCGATGGAGTACACGACGATCGTCGCGGCCCCTGCCTCGGACCCGGCAGGCTTCAAGTACCTGGCGCCGTACACCGGCTCGGCCATCGGCCAGCACTGGATGTACGAGGGCAAGCATGTCCTCATCGTCTTCGACGACCTGTCGAAGCAGGCCGAGGCCTACCGTGCCGTCTCGCTGCTGCTGCGTCGTCCCCCGGGCCGCGAGGCCTACCCCGGTGACGTCTTCTACCTGCACTCCCGCCTGCTGGAGCGGTGTGCGAAGCTGAACGACGAGCTCGGCGCGGGCTCGATGACCGGTCTGCCGATGATCGAGACCAAGGCCAACGACGTCTCGGCCTACATCCCGACCAACGTCATCTCGATCACCGACGGCCAGATCTTCCTGCAGTCGGACCTCTTCAACGCCGACCAGCGCCCGGCCGTCGACGTCGGCATCTCGGTCTCTCGTGTCGGTGGCTCGGCGCAGGTCAAGGCCATGAAGAAGGTGGCCGGCACGCTCAAGATCGACCTCGCGCAGTACCGCTCGCTCGAGGCCTTCGCGATGTTCGCCTCCGACCTCGACGCCGCCTCGCGTCAGCAGCTCACGCGTGGGGCACGCCTCATGGAGCTGCTCAAGCAGCCGCAGTACACGCCGTACCCGGTCGAGGACCAGGTCGCGTCGATCTGGGCGGGCACCAAGGGCAAGCTCGACAAGGTGCCGCTGGCCGAGGTCCGTCGCTTCGAGCGCGAGATGCTCGACCACCTGCGACGCAACACCGAGGTCCTGACGACGATCGCGAGCACGGGACAGCTCTCCGACGAGACCGAGGCGGCCCTGGCCGCGGCGATCGACGCCTTCGCCGCCGGCTTCCTCGTCGACGAGGACGCCGCTCTCGAGCACCGAGCGCCGTCCCGGCGAGCGATGGCGAGGCCGATGTCGCGCAGGAGCAGATCGTCAAGCAGAAGCGGGGCTGACGGTGGCGGGTCAGCAGCGCGTCTACCGGGAGCGGATCCGGTCGACCCAGTCGCTGAAGAAGATCTTCCGCGCGATGGAGCTCATCGCTGCCTCGCGCATCGGCAAGGCCAGGGCGCGGGTGACCGCGGCCGGGCCCTACGCCCGCGCGATCACCCAGGCGGTCTCGGCCGTCGCCACGCATGCCGGCGTCGACCACCCGCTGACCACCGAGCGGCCCGACACGCGACGTGCTGCCGTCCTGGTGGTCACCTCGGACCGCGGCATGGCCGGTGCCTACTCGGCATCGGTGCTGCGCGAGTCCGAGCGGCTCATCGAGCGGCTGTCCTCGCAGGGCAAGGAGGCGGTCGTCTACGCCGCAGGCCGTCGCGCGGTGTCGTACTTCACCTTCCGCAACCGGCCGCTCGCCGGGCGCTGGACGGGGGAGTCGGACTCCCCGTCGCCCGAGCTGGCCCAGGAGATCGCTGACACGCTCCTCGACGCCTTCCTGGCGCCGGAGGACGACGGCGGGGTCGGCGAGCTCCACATCGTCTACACGCAGTTCGTCAACATGGTCACCCAGACGCCCCAGGTGCTGCGGATGCTCCCGCTGGAGGTCGTCGAGGTCGAGGTCGAGACCGCCGACGTCCATGTCGAGGCGCTGCCGCTGTACGAGTACGAGCCGTCGCCCGAGGTCGTGCTCGACGCGCTGCTGCCGCGCTACGTCCAGAGCCGGATCCGCTCGTGCCTGCTCCAGGCCGCCGCCTCCGAGCTCGCCTCGAGGCAGCGCGCCATGCACACCGCGACCGAGAACGCGGAGGACCTCGTCCGGATGTACACCCGGCTGGCCAACCAGGCCCGGCAGTCGGAGATCACCCAGGAGATCAGCGAGATCGTGTCCGGCGCCGACGCGCTGGCTGCCTCGTGACCACGCACCAGACCCAGACCAGCACGGTCGAAAGGCAGGAAGACTGATGACAGCGACCACCACCGGCTCGGCGGCCACCTCCGCGGCAGCGGCCCCCTCGGGCCGCGTCGCTCGAGTGATCGGCCCCGTCGTCGACATCGAGTTCCCGGCCGACGCGCTGCCCGAGATGTACAACGCCCTGACGGTCCCGATCGACCTCTCGGCCCAGGGCGAGGGCGAGAGCTCCTTCATCCTCACGCTCGAGGTCGCCCAGCACCTCGGCGACGCGATGGTGCGCGCGATCGCGCTCAAGCCGACGGACGGCCTCGTCCGCGGGGCCGTCGTGACCAACACCGGCGGCCCGATCAGCGTGCCCGTCGGCGACGTGACCAAGGGCCACGTCTTCAACGTCACCGGTGAGGTGCTCAACCTCAAGGAGGGCGAGACGCTCGAGATCACCGAGCGCTGGCCCATCCACCGCCGCCCGCCGGCATTCGACCAGCTCGAGTCGAAGACCAACATGTTCGAGACGGGCATCAAGGTCATCGACCTGCTGACCCCGTACGTCCAGGGCGGCAAGATCGGCCTGTTCGGCGGCGCCGGCGTCGGCAAGACCGTCCTGATCCAGGAGATGATCTACCGCGTCGCGAACAACCACAACGGTGTCTCCGTGTTCGCCGGTGTCGGAGAGCGCACGCGTGAGGGCAACGACCTCATCGACGAGATGACCGAGTCGGGCGTCATCAAGCAGACGGCCCTCGTCTTCGGCCAGATGGACGAGCCGCCGGGCACGCGTCTTCGCGTCGCCCTCTCGGCGCTGACGATGGCGGAGTACTTCCGCGACGTGCAGAAGCAGGACGTGCTGCTCTTCATCGACAACATCTTCCGCTACACGCAGGCCGGTTCCGAGGTCTCCACGCTGCTCGGCCGCATGCCGTCCGCGGTGGGCTACCAGCCCAACCTCGCCGACGAGATGGGCCAGCTCCAGGAGCGGATCACCTCGACGCGCGGTCACTCGATCACCTCGCTCCAGGCGATCTACGTCCCGGCCGACGACTACACCGACCCGGCCCCCGCCACGACGTTCGCGCACCTGGACGCCACGACGGAGCTCTCACGTGAGATCGCCTCGCGCGGCCTGTACCCCGCCGTCGACCCGCTGGCCTCGAGCTCGCGCATCCTCGACCCGCGCTTCGTGGGCAAGGACCACTACGAGACGGCCGTGCGCGTCAAGCAGATCCTGCAGCGCAACAAGGAGCTCCAGGACATCATCGCGATCCTCGGCGTCGACGAGCTGTCCGAGGAGGACAAGATCGTCGTCTCGCGTGCTCGCCGGATCCAGCAGTTCCTCTCGCAGAACACCTACATGGCGACGCAGTTCACCAACGTGCCCGGGTCCACGGTGCCGCTGAGCGAGACGGTCGAGGCGTTCTCGAAGATCGCCGACGGCGAGTTCGACCACATCGCCGAGCAGGCCTTCTTCAACATCGGCGGCCTGGAGGACCTCGAGCGCAACTGGGCCCGGATCCAGAAGGAGATCGGCTAGTGGCTCACCTGAGCGTCGACCTGGTCGCCACCGACCGGACCGTCTGGTCCGGCGAGGCGCTCATGGTCGTCGCTCCCGCGGCGGACGGCGAGATCGGCATCATGCCGGGGCACGAGCCCGTCCTCGCGGTGCTGCGCGCCGGCTCGGTGCGGATCCGCGGGGTCGACGGCCAGGTGCAGCACGCCAAGGTGGATGCCGGCTTCCTGTCCGTCGACAAGGACCGCGTCACGATCGTCGTGGACTCCGCCGAGGTCCCCGACGCCTCGGGCGCCCGGAACTGAGGGCAGGGCGCCGGTGGTGCTCCTTCCTGAGCTGATCGGTGTGAGCGCTCTCGCGCTCGCCCTGGCGCTCGTGGTCGGGCTCTTCATCTCGCGTCAGCGGGCGCTGACCCGACGGGTCGGCTCGTTCGTCTGCGCCGTCCGCGCGGCCGGGGCAGGGGACGAGGCCTGGGTCGACGGTGTGGCGAGGTACGGCGCGAGCGACCTGCGCTGGTGGCGCGCGCTGTCCCTCGCGCCCCGCCCGGCGCGGACCTGGAAGAGGGACTCCCTGGAGATCATCGAACGGACGGTGCTGGACGAGGTGGACGAGCTCGGCAGGCCGCTGGTCCGCGCGCACCTGAGCGCCGCGGGCACGAGCGTCGAGATCAAGCTCTCCTCGGCGCCGTACGCCGGGCTGGTGAGCTGGCTCGAGGCCGGACCGCGCACTGTCGGCTCGTCGAGCTGATGAGGCTCGTCGTCGCGCAGTGCTCTGCCCACTACACCGGGCGGCTCTCGGCCCACCTGCCGAGGGCGACCCGGCTGATCGTCGTGAAGTCGGACGGGAGCGTCCTGCTGCACTCGGACGGTGGCTCGTACAAGCCGCTGAACTGGATGAGCCCTCCCTGCTCCCTCGCTGTCCTCGACCCGGACGCCGAGGCGGCCGAGCGTGGGGTCAGCGCCGTCTGGCACGTCCAGCACACGAAGTCGGACGACCGCCTGGAGATCGAGCTCTTCGACGTCCTGCACGACTCCGCCCATGAGCTCGGGGTGGACCCGGGGCTCGTCAAGGACGGTGTCGAGGCGCATCTGCAGGCCCTGCTCGCCGAGCAGATCCAGGTCCTCGGCGCAGGGCACGTCCTGGTCCGACGCGAGTTCCCGACGGCGATCGGGCCCGTCGACATCCTCGCGCGCGACGCGGACGGCAGGGCCGTCGCGATCGAGATCAAGAGGCGTGGCGACATCGACGGGGTCGAGCAGCTGACCAGGTACCTCGAGCTGCTCAACCGCGACCCGCACCTCGCACCCGTGCGCGGCGTCTTCGCCGCCCAGGAGATCAAGCCGCAGGCGCGCGTGCTCGCGACCGACCGGGGCATCGAGTGCCTCGTCCTGGACTACGACGCGCTGCGCGGGATGGACGACGTGCACGCCAGGCTCTTCTGAGCCGCCGCGCGTCGGCCCCGCGTACCGGGCAGGATCGGGTCATGACCACCGCGTCCGAACGACTCGCCGCCCTGCGCCGCTCCTACGAGCTCGGGTCCCTCGACGAGAGCGACGTCGACCCCGACCCGATCGTCCAGTTCTCCCGCTGGCTGTCCGAGGCCGTCGAGGTGGGTGTCGTCGAACCCAATGCGATGGTCCTGGCGACGATCGACGCGGACGGCACCCCCTCGGCGCGCACCGTCCTGCTCAAGGGCGTCGACGAGCGGGGCTTCGTCCTGTACAGCCAGCGACGCTCGCGCAAGGGCCGGGCGATGATCGCGCAGCCGAGGGCGAGCCTCGTCTTCCCGTGGCACTCGATGGACCGCCAGGTGACCGTGGTGGGCTCCGTGGAGGAGGTGGACAGGGCCGAGACCGCCGAGTACTTCGCGAGCCGGCCCTGGGGTTCGCGGCTCTCGGCCTGGGTGAGCCCGCAGTCGCAGGTCGTCTCCGGCCGCGCGGAGCTCGAGGCGGAGTGGGCGCGGCTCGCCGAGCGGTGGCCCGAGGGGACAGCGGTGCCGATGCCCGATCACTGGGGTGGCTTCCGGGTCGTCCCGGCGACGGTCGAGCTCTGGCAGGGACGCCGCGACCGTCTGCACGACCGGCTGCGCTACCGGCGTGAGGGCGGTGCCTGGGTGCTGGAGCGACTGGCGCCCTGAGCGCACGGGGTGCGCGCCGGACGGAGTCGTCGTCGTCGAACGCGCAGGCTCTCGCGTCCGGGCCACGGGACCGGTCTCATCCTGGGCCCTCGCGGTGATGGTCGGGGGGCGGCGAGGTGCTAGCGTCACCGCGGTTGCCGGACACGCGGAGGTGCAGTGGTGAGCAGGGTCTTTCCCGACGGGTTCCTGTGGGGGGCCGCGACGGCCTCCTACCAGATCGAGGGGGCGGTGGCCGAGGACGGCCGCGGGCCGTCCATCTGGGACACCTTCAGCCGCGTGCCGGGGGCCGTCCTCGACGGGCACACGGGCGACGTCGCGGCCGACCACTACCACCGGATGACCTCCGACGTCGCGATGATGCGCGAGCTCGGCCTCCAGGCCTACCGGTTCTCGATCGCCTGGCCGCGGATCCAGCCCACCGGGAGCGGCGAGCCGCTGCGCGCTGGGCTCGACTTCTACTCCCGACTGGTCGACGAGCTGCTCGCCGCGGGCATCGCGCCAGTCGCCACGCTGTACCACTGGGACCTGCCGCAGGCCCTGGAGGACGAGGGCGGCTGGATGAACCGTGAGACCGCGTACCGCTTCGCCGAGTACGCCGCGATCATGGCGAGCGAGCTCGGTGACCGGATCTCGATGTGGACGACGCTCAACGAGCCGTGGTGCTCGGCCTTCCTCGGCTACACCTCCGGCGGGCACGCACCGGGCCGCACCGAGGGCGGTGCCTCGCTCGCCGCCGTGCACCACCTCAACCTCGCGCACGGACTGGCCGCCACGCGCGATCCGCGGGGTGCTCGGCGAGAAGACGCCGGTGTCCGTCACGCTCAACCTGCACGTCACGCGCGCCGACGGCCCCGAGGACGTCGAGGCCAAGGCGCGCATCGACCGCATCGCGAACGAGGCCTTCCTCCAGCCGATGCTCGAAGGCTCCTACCCCGAGCAGCTGCTCGACCGAGACGGCCGGGCTGACGCGACTGGTCCTTCGTGCACGACGGCGACCTCGAGGCCATCCACGTCCCGATCGACGTCCTCGGGGTGAACTACTACTCCACCGGGCGGGTCCGTGCCGGGGCTCCGGCCACGCGCCCGGCTCCGGGCACCCCGGCCCCGGACGGCCACCGGGCAGGCAACGCAAGCCCGTGGCTCGGCTGCGACGACATCGAGTGGCTCAAGCAGCCCGGCCCCTACACGGCGATGGGCTGGAACATCGAGCCGCAGGGGATGACCGACCTGCTCCTCGAGCTGCACGGGCGCTACCCGGACCAGCCCCTGATGATCACCGAGAACGGCGCAGCCTTCGACGACGTCGTCTCGGCGGACGGCCGGGTGCACGACGAGGACCGTGTCAGCTACCTCTCGCGGCACCTCGAGGCCGTCGGGAAGGCGATCGACGCGGGCGCGGACGTGCGCGGCTACCTCGTGTGGTCGCTCATGGACAACTACGAGTGGGCCTACGGGTACCACCGCCGCTTCGGCATCGTCCGGGTCGACTACGACAGCCTCGAGCGGACCTGGAAGGACTCGGCGTACTGGTACCGCGAGGTCGTCCGCACCTCGAGCCTGCCGCCGGTCGAGACGGCGGCCACGCTCGGCTGACGGCACAATGGGGGCCATGGCGCGCCGGTCGAGCAAGAGACCATGGGCCGCGGAGCACCCCGAGCTCGACCTCGAGCGTGCGCGCGGTGGCTCGCGCCGTGAGGAGTCGGCCGACGGCGTCTGGACGGTGCGCGCGATCAGCGCCTCTGCCGCCCTGAAGGCCTATCTCTGCCCGGGCTGCCGTCAGGAGATCCCGCCGGGCACGGCGCATGTCGTCGCCTGGTCGCAGGACGCCTGGGGTGGCCCGGACGCCGGCCTCGAGGACCGGCGGCACTGGCACCGCGGCTGCTGGGACGCGCGGGGACGCCGTCGATGAGGCCACGGCTGATCGCCACCGACCTGGACGGCACGCTGCTCGACGGCGAGGGTCGGCTCTCGACACGGTCCGCCCGGGTGCTCGGCGCCCTGGCTGCTGCTGACGTCGAGGTGCTCTTCGTCACCGCGCGCCCGCCCCGGTGGCTCGACGAGCTCGTGCCCGCCGTCTCCCGCCACGGGACGGTCGTCTGCCTCAACGGGGCGCTGGTGGTCGATGCCGGCAGCGGCCGGGTGCTCGAGTCGTACCCGCTCGCAGACGCGCTCGTCCGTGAGGTGCTCGGCGACCTGCGGGCCGCCCTTCCCGGCTCCCGCTTCGCCGCCGAGCGGGGCAGCGGCCTCGCCGTCGAGCACGAGTTCCCGGCCCGCTGGCCCGTCCCCGACGCGACCCCCGCGGCCGGTCGCCTGGAGGAGCTGCTCGACGGCGCGACGGGAAAGCTCCTCGCCCGCTGCGAGGTCGCGGACGAGGAGCTCGTCGCAGCGGGTGGCGCGAGGTCCTCGCGGGTCGGGCCCTGCGTCGCGGACTCCGGCGCCCCCGGTCTCGCCGAGATCACGGCGCCCGGTGTGACGAAGGCCGCCGACCCTCGCGCGCTGGGCCGCGGCGCGCGGGATCGAGGCCGCCGAGGTCTGGGCTTTCGGGGACATGCCGAACGACCTGGAGATGCTGCGCTGGGCCGGGCAGGGCCTGCGCCGTCGCGAACGCCCACCCGAGCGTCCTCGCGGTCGCCGACGTCGTCTGCGGCCCGCACACCGAGGACGGCGTCGCGGCCTATCTCGAGGAGACCCTGCTGCCGGGCGCGGCTAGGCTCGTGCCGATGAGCACCGACAGCACCGGCGCGCCCGCCGAGATCAGGGCCCTGAGCGTGCTCCCGGCGCGCCGCAGCGAGATCGAGCTGCACACGGCGGACGGGCTGACGCTCGTCGGCGAGCTCGCGCTCCCGGCGGAGCGCGACCCCGTCGCGACGCTCGTGACCCTGCACCCGCTGCCGACGCATGGCGGCTTCATGGACTCCCATGTGCTGCGCAAGGCCGCCTGGCGGCTGCCGGCTCTCGCGGACCTCGCCGTCCTGCGCTTCAACACGCGTGGCACCTCGAGCCCGCGCGGACGCAGCGACGGCCAGTTCGACGGGGGAGACGCGGAGCGCTTCGACGTCGCCGCGGCGATCGAGTTCGCCGAGTTCTCCGGGCTCCCGCACCCGTGGCTCGTGGGCTGGTCCTTCGGCACCGAGCTCGCCCTCATGCACGGTGCCGACCCGGCGGTCGAGGGTGCGATCCTGCTGTCGCCACCGCTCAAGCCGTGCGACCGACGCCGACCTCGACAGCTGGGACCGCTTCGGCCGGCCCGCTCGATCGCGCTCGTCCCTGAGCTCGACGACTTCCTGCGGCCGGAGGAGGCGCGGGAGCGCTTCGCCCGCGTGCGCCAGGCCGAGGTGATCGGTGTCGACGGCGCCAAGCACCTGTGGGTGGGCGAGGCCTCCGTCCGGCGCGTGCTCGACGAGATCGTCGCGCACGTCCTGCCCGGTCACGACCCCCTGCCGACGACATGGGACGGGGCGATCGCCTCGGCCCCGGGCAGCGACGACGAGCGCTGAGGCACGGCCCGACCACGAGGGAGAGTCCACGATGACGAGCGACGGAATGCTCCAGCTGCACAGGGTCCGCACGGGTGCGCCGGGCGCGCCGCCGATCGTCCTCCTGCACGGGTTCCCGCTCGACCACCGGATGTGGCTCGACGTGACCGACCTCCTGCGGGGGGACCCGACGGTCCTGGCGCCCGACCTGCCGGGCTTCGGCACCTCACCGACGGGCCCGGACGTGGCCGCGAGGGTCGGTGGGGACCTCCCCTCGGTCGACGTCATGGCCGACGGCGTCGCCGCGACCCTGCTCGCCGCAGGCGTGGAGCGTGCCGTCGTCGTCGGGATGTCGATGGGCGGCTACGTGGCGATGTCGCTCGTCGAGCGCCACCCGGCTCTCGTCGCCGGGCTCGGGCTCGTCGACACGAAGTCGACGGCGGACGGCGACGAGGCCCGTGAGCGCAGGCTCCTGGTGGCCCGTACCGTCGAGGCCGAGCAGACCGTCGAGGCCGTCCTCGGGATGCGCACCGCGCTGCTCGGGGCGACGAGCCGTGCGGCTCGGCCCGACCTGGTCGAGCGCCTCGAGACGTGGATCCGCGACCAGGGCCCGGACGCGGTCGCCTGGGCGCAGCGCGCGATGGCCGCCCGCCCCGACCGCACCGGGGTGCTGGCGCGTTTCGGCGGGCCGGCGGTCGTCGTGGTGGGCGAGGAGGACGACATCGCCCCGGTGGCCGAGGCCCGGCACATGGTCGACGCACTGCCCGGCCGGGACCCTCGTCGTCGTCCCGGGGGCCGGTCACATGACGACGGTCGAGAACCCGGAGCCGGTCGCCGCGGCCCTCACGGAGCTGGCGGCCATGGTGGGCAGCGCCGGGGCCTAGGACGCCCGAGCGAGCACCAGGGCGATGGCGTCGGGAAGGTCGATCGACTCGCCGTCGCGGCCGCCCTTGCCGAGCACGAGGGGCGGGTCCGAGGGGGACAGCGTCACGCCCCGGAGGATCGCCGTGAGACTGGTGGGCACGCCGAGGACGTAGAAGGATCCGTCCGTCCCGACCGCGACCGACTCGTTGAGCTTGAGGTACCAACCCGTCACGTCGGTGCGGTAGCGGTGACGGCCGTCATAGCTGCGCGCCCGCAGGGGCACCGGCTCCAGGCCTCGTCGCCCTGCCTCGGCGACGAACTCGAGCAGCAGCTGGTGCGCGCGGGCGCTCTCCTCGGCCCGTCGCCTCCTCAGCTCCCGCTCGTGCGCCTCGGCGGCCTGGGTGCGCTGCTCACGCCACTCGGAGCTCTCAGGCACCCCGGCCCGCCCGGGCGCGAGGTGACCGCTTCCCGGAGGCGTCCTCGTCGGTGGAGCTCGCGGGCTCCTCATGGGCCTCGCCGGCCTCGGAGGACTCGGCCGGGGCCTCGTCCGAGGGCTCCGTGTCGGCGTCGGCGGTCTCGGCCGCCTCCGCCTCGGCGGGCTCGGCGGTGTCGTCTGCTGCCGCCTCCTGGGCTGCCTCGTCCTGCGGCGCCCTCTGGTCCGGCTCGGCGGCAGGCTCCTCGGCCGCAGCAGCGGCACCGTCGGCGGGGGAGTCCGGGACGGCCGCAGCGAGACGCTTCTCGGCGGCCTCGACCTTCTTGAGGGTGCGCTGCGAGGGGACGGGCTCGTGGCCCAGCAGGTTGCGCAGCTCGTCGAGGTAGGAGGTGATCGCCTCGCGCTGGCGGTTGAGGTCCTCGACCTGCCGCTGCGCGGTGGTGCGCTCGCGCTCGGCCTCGGTCATCGACTCCGAGAGCGTGTGCTCGGCGTGCTCGCGGGCCTCCGCGACGACGCGATCGGCGTTGCGCCGCGCGTTCGACAGGAGGTCCTTGGCGTGCTCGTCCGCCTCGCGGCGGATCTTCTCGGCCTGCTCCAGCGCGTTCGCGACGCGTCGCTCGGCGTCGGCGGCATGGGCCTCGGCGTCGGCGACGAGCTTCTCCGTGGCGAGGCGTGCGGCGTCGTGCTGCTCGGCGTCGGCCTTCTCGGCCGCCTCGTGCCTGGTCGCGATCTCCACCTCGGCGTCGGCGAGGGCTCGTGCGGCCGCGGCCCGCTTGGCCTCGGCGTCCGCCGTCGCGGCGGCCGTCAGGTCGGCCGCGGCCCGCTTGGCCTCGGACAGCAGACGCTCCACCTCGAGGCGGGTCTGCTCGCGCAGCTCGGAGGTCTCGCGCTCCGTCGTCTCGCGCAGCTCCTTCGCCGTGCGCTCGGTGCTGCTCCTCAGCTCGGTCGTCTCGCGCTCGGTCGTCTCGCGCAGCTCGGTCGTCTCCTGCTCGACCGTCAGGCGCAGGTGGCCCGACTCGCGCTCGGCGGACTCGCGCTGCTCGGTCGTCTCGCGCTCGGCGGCGGCGCGCAGCGTCGCGCTGTACTCCTCGGCGTCGGCGCGCAGCGCGTCGAGCTCGGTGGCGAGGGCGTTGCGCGCGGCAGTGGCCTCGTCGGCGACCGTCGACCGGAGCTCGGCGACCTCGCGGTCGGCCGTCGCCCGGACGAACGCCGCGTACTGGTCGGCCTCGGTGCGCAGGGCGGTGGCCTCGGTCTCGGCGCGTGCCTTGACGGCCCGCGCCTCGCGCTCGGCGGCCACGCGGACGGCGTCGGCTGCCTCCTGGGCCTCGCGACGCATGCGCGGCGACCTGCTCCTCGGTCGTGGCCCGAGCTGCGTCGTCTCGGACTGGGCCTGGGCCCGCAGCGTGGCGGCGTACTGCTCGGCCTCGGTCCGCATCGCGGCGGACTCGGTCTCGGTGCGCTGGCGCAGGGCAGCCGTCTCGGACTCGGTGCGCTGGCGCAGGGCGCTCGTCTCGGCGTCGGCGGTCGCGCGCAGGTCCTGGACGTAGCGCTCGGTCTCGTCGCGCAGGGCGGTCGTCTGGGCCGCCGTCGTGCTCGTGAGCTCGGCGGCGGCGTTCTCGGTGCTCACACGCAGCTCGGTGGTCTCGCGCTCGACGGTGGCCCGCAGCGTGCCGAGCTCCCGCTCAAGGCTCGTGCGGCGCTCGGACTCCTCCGTCGTGATCGCCGAGGAGATGCGGGCGGACTCGCGCTCGGCCGAGCTCACGAGCTCCTCGGCGCGGCGCTGGGCGTTCGTCAGCGTGCTCTCGGCCTCGGAGGCTGCGCTCGTGCGCACCTCCTCGGCCTCGCGCCGTGCGGTCGCCAGGAGCTCGGCGACCTCGTTCTCCGCCCGCGCGCGCAGCTGGCCGGAGGAGAGCTTCGCGCGGGCCATCGCGTCGGCGGCCTGGGCGTTGGCCTGGGCGACGACGTCGGAGGACTGCTCCTCGGCCGAGCGCAGCAGCTGCTCGATCCGCGAGCCGAGACCGGAGTAGGTCGGACGCTCGGCCTCGCGCAGCTGGCGGTGCGCCTCGGAGAGCTCGCCGGCGACCTGCATCGCCTTGGCGTCGAGCTGCTCGACCTGGGCGCGGGCGGCGTCGCAGCTGCTTCTCGAGCTGCGTCAGCCGCTGCTCGACCTGGGTGCGGTCGTAGCCGCGCATCACGACCGGGAAGGCCGAACGGTCCTCAGGCACAGCTACCTCCTGGAGTTCTTCGCGTACCGGCTGCAGCGCGGCACCCGTCCCGCGCGCATGCTGCGGCGGACGGCCGAGGGCCAGCCTATCGGGCCGCCGGCCGTGGCCTCAGCACCGGCTTCTGCGTGCATTCGGGTGGTGCTCGCCTATCCTGGAACGTCACGTCGAAAGGGACACCTGTGCTCCAGCGCGCTCTCGCGACGCTGCTCTGCCTCCTGGGCATCGCGGCGGTCGGCCTCGGAGTCGCCTCGGCGACCCTCTGGCGCCCGGCTGACAGCCTCACCGCATCCCTCCAGGTCGACGACGGCATGGTGCTGACGGATCCGGGTGTCCTCGAGCTCGCAGCGGACACCGTGACGATCTCGGCCCGCGCCGAGGACGGCCCTGCCGTGCTCGCCATCGGGCGCTCCGAGGACGTCGTGTCGTGGGTCGGCGAGGACCCTGCCACGCACGTCTCCGGCCTCGAGAGCAGGACCCTGCTGCAGGCGGGAGCCGTGGCTGCGTGACGCGTCCGGCTCCCCGGTCCCGGCCGACCCCACGGGCTCGGACCTGTGGGTCCAGGAGACGAGCGGGACCCCGACGGCGACGATCGAGTGGACCGCCGTCCCCGGCCGGTGGAGCGCCCTCGCGGTCGCGAGCTCCGGCGGGCCGGTGACGATCGAGCTCACGTGGCCCCAGGTCGTCACGACGCCATGGAGGCTTCCCGGCATCGTGCTCGGGTCGCTGCTCCTGCTGGGCGGGCTGGCCTGGTGGGTGCTGCTGCTGCTGCGGCGCTACCGGCCCGACGCGCTCCTGGGGCTCGCGGCCTCCGTCGACCGCTTCAGGACGACGCTGCGCGGCGCGCGGGGGCGAGGGCCGAAGGACGCAGGCCGACCCGATGCGTCACCGCTGGGGCCCGGTGAGGGCGGTCCGGAGCTCTCGGGGCCGGCAGCCGTCGCCGAGGCGTCGGCGCCCTCCGAGGCAGGCGCCGGCGAGATCGGTGGGCGTCGCGCCCGGCGAGCCCGGGAGGCGGCCGCTGCTGCCGAGGCCGCTGCCGCCGCCCAGGTCGACTCGGGTGGCGACGGGGACGGCGGCCAGGAGGTCGAGGTCGAGCGGCCCGGGGCGCAGGCCACCGATGCGCAGCACGGCGAGATCGCGCCCGGACCCGAGGCCGAGACCTCGCCGGTCCCGCTGACCCGTCGCGCGCTGCGGGAGCAGCGTGAGCGAGCCGAGCGCGAGCGCGCTGCGGGCCAGGCTCCCGCGCCGGTGCTCGACCAGGGCTCCGCGCCGGGCGCGGCCCCTCGTGCCCCTGGCGAGGCCGCCCCCGCTCCGGGGCCGACGGCCCCCGCACCGATCCCCGCCGGTCGCACCCCGAGCCCGAGCGCTCCCTGGACGAGCCCCGCTGACGCCTCGCCGAGCGACGCGGCTCCTGCCTCGGACGCCGGACCATGGAGCAAGGTCCCGACGGAGCCCGGCCCGGTCCCGCAGGCTCCGCGTGGTCGGCTCCTGTTCGGCCGCCGGCGCCCGTCCCCGAGCGAGCATCACGGCGGTCCTGCGCTCGAGGCACCCACCGGACCCCGCCCGGCCGTCGAGGAGGCGGTCGGGACGCCCGCCCAGGTGCCGACGGCCTCCGCCGACGCCTGGCGCCGCGCCTGGGGCCTTCCGGCCGGTGGCACGACGTGGACGCCCGAGTCGGGCACGGAGTCCGGTACCCCGACCCCGACGACCCCGACCGAGGAGGAGCAGTGAGGCGCCTGAGAGCCTGGTCCGTGGCGGCCGCACTCGCAGCGGGCCTCGCTGCCTGCAGCGCGCCCCTGCCCGAGCCGACCCCCGAGGCGATCCCCGCGATGGCGCCCGTCGCCGTCGACGACGCCCAGGTGAGCCGGATCCTCGGCGAGGTGGCGTCGACCCTCGCCGCAGCGGATGCCGCGGGTTCCCCCGAGCTCCTCGCACCGCGCGTGACGGGTACGGCAGCGGAGATCCGCGCCGCCCAGTACGTCCAGGCCGCCGCCGGCGCGACGGACGCCTTGACGGAGATCCCCGCGACCCCGCAGACGGTCATCGCACCCGCGACGACCCTCTGGCCGCGGACGATCATGGTGGTCACCACCGCTCCGGCGGACCTGCGCGCGCCGCTGCTGGTCACGCTCGTCCAGGACTCACCGCGCGCGCAGTACCGGCTCGTCGGGTGGGCGCGGCTGTTCCCCGGGACGCAGATGCCAGGGACGGCGCAGCCCGACGATCGGCAGCGCTCCCGGTCGACGCCGACTCCGCGGCTCCGTCCGTGCGCCCGGCCGACGTCCTCGCGAACTACGTCGACCTGCTGACGAACGGCGACGCGTCGCCGTACGCCGCGGCGTTCACCGCGGACCCGCTCCGCGACCGGATCGCGCAGCAGCGCGCCGGCTGGACGACGGCCGTCGGCGAGCAGGGCTCCGTCACCGAGACCTACGAGGTCCTCGACGACGGGCCCTACGCCCTCGCGACCGCCGACGGCGGGGCGATCGTCGTCGGCTCGCTGCGGACGGTCACCACGATCGAGTCTCGTGGACAGCACGCTGACGGTCGGCGCCCAGACGGCCGCGCTGCTCGGCGCGAGCACGGTCTCCAGCAGCCTGGCGATCACCTGGGACAGCGTCGTCGCCTTCTACGGTCCCGCCCGCCGGCTCGACCGATCCGATCACGGTGCTCGGCGGCGAGCACGCCCCGGTCTCGGTCACCGGCTCCTGACCCCACCCACCCGATCAGCATGAGGACCAGATGAGCACTCCTCCCGGCCAGCGCCCGCGCCTCGACGCCCGCGGGGCGATCGACCTGTCGTCCCTCGGGCGCCCGGCGGCCCCGCCCCCCGGCGGGGCACCGAGCGGCGGGGTCGTCGTCGACGTGACCGAGGCGAGCTTCCGCGAGGTCGTCCAGCGCTCGACCGAGGTGCCGGTCGTCGTCGTCCTGTGGGCGTCGTGGAGCGAGGTCTCCACGACGCTCGTCGGCGGACCTCGTCGCGCTCGCGACCGAGTTCGGCGGCAGGTTCCTGCTCGCGCGGATCGACGCCGAGGCGAACCCCCAGATCGCCCAGGCCTTCGGCGCGCAGTCGGTCCCCGCCGTCCTCGCGGTGCTCCGCGGCCAGCCGGTCCCGCTGTTCCAGGGCGCCGCGAGCAGGGACGAGGTGCGCGGCGTGCTCGGCCAGCTGCTCGAGGCGGCCGCGGCGAACGGGGTCACCGGGACGGTGGAGTGGGCCCCGGCAGGCCGAGGAGCCGAGCCCGCGGAGCCGCCCCTGCCGCCGCTGCACCAGGCGGCCTACGACGCGATCGAGGTCGGCGACCTCGAGGCGGCCGCCTCGGCGTTCGACGCAGGCGCTCGCCGAGAACCCGCGGGACGAGGAGGCCAGGGCCGGCCTCGCCCAGGTCGAGCTGATGCAGCGCACGGTGCGAGCTCGACCCCGCGGCCGTGCAGGCCGCGGCCGCCGACGCCCGGCGACCTGGACGCCCAGCTCGCGATGGCCGACCTCGAGCTCATGTCCGGACTCGTCGCCGAGGCCTTCGAGCGCCTGCGTCGCCGCCGTGCGCCGGACGGCTGGGCCCGACCGCGACCGGGCCCGGGTGCGCCTGATCGAGCTCTTCGCCGTCGTCGGCGACGCGGACCTGCGGACGCTCGCCGCCCGGCGCGCGCTGGCCAGCGCGCTGTACTGACGAGGTGCGTGCCCGCCGTCAGCGGGCACGCACCTCGTCAGTGACCGTCCAGCCTCAGCGGACGACGGGCTCCTGGCCCTCCGGGACGAAGATCAGCACGCCGAGCGGCGGGACCCGCACGCTCGCCGAGAACGCCTGCCCGTAGCGGCGGCTCGTCGCTCGCCTCGATCCGCCCGAGGTTGCCGACGCCCCAGCCGCCGTAGCCCTCGCTGTCGGTGTTGAGCGCCTCACGCCAGGCGCCGCCCGAGGGCAGGCCGAGGCGGTAGCCCTCGTGCGGGCTCCCGGCGAAGTTGACCACCACGACGGCGGAGCGGCCCTGTCCGTCCCGACGGATGTAGGCCAGCACGTTGTGGTCGGCGTCCTGGGAGTCGATCCACTCGAAGCCGGCGGGGCTCGAGTCGAGCGCCCACAGGGCCGGCTCCTCGCGGTAAGTGCGGTTGAGGTCGATCACGAGCTGGCGGATGCCCTGGTGGGTGCGGTAGTCGAGCAGGTGCCACGGGAGCCCGACCCCCTCGTTCCACTCCGAGGTCTGACCGAACTCGCAGCCCATGAAGATCAGCTGCTTGCCCGGGTGCGTCCACTGGTAGGCGAGCAGCGCGCGGACGCCCGCGGCCTGCTCGAGGTGGTCGCCGGGCATCTTGTGCATCAGCGAGCCCTTGCCGTGCACGACCTCGTCGTGGCTCAGCGGGAGGACGAAGTGCTCGGAGAACGCGTAGACCATCGAGAAGGTGATCTCGTTGTGGTGGTAGCGCCGGTTGATCGGCGACTCCGCCAGGTAGCGGAGGGTGTCGTTCATCCAGCCCATGTTCCACTTCAGGCCGTAGCCCAGGCCGCCCTGGTCGGTCGGCGTGGTGACGCCCGGCCAGGCCGTCGACTCCTCGGCGATCATGAGGATGCCCGGGAGTACGGCGGTAGGCCGTCGCATTGGCCTCCTGGATGAAGCGGATCGCCTCGAGGTTCTCGCGCCCGCCGTGCACGTTGGGTCGCCACTGGCCGGCCTCGCGCGAGTAGTCGAGGTAGAGCATCGAGGCGACGGCGTCGACGCGCAGGCCGTCGAGGTGGAACTCCTCGAGCCAGTAGGTCGCGTTCGCGACGAGGAAGTTGCGCACCTCGTTGCGGCCGAAGTTGAAGACGTAGGTGCCCCAGTCCATCTGCTCGCCGAGCATCGGGTCCGGGTGCTCGTACAGCGGCGTGCCGTCGAAGCGGCCGAGCGCCCACTCGTCCTTGGGGAAGTGCGCGGGCACCCAGTCGAGGATGACGCCGACGCCGGCCTGGTGCAGGCGGTCGACCAGCAGCCGGAAGTCGTCGGGGTGGCCGAATCGCGAGGTCGGGGCGTAGTACGAGCTCACCTGGTAGCCCCAGGAGCCGCCGAAGGGGTGCTCGGCGACGGGCATCAGCTCGACATGGGTGAAGCCCATCTGCACGACATGCGCCGGTGAGCTGGTCGGCCAGCTCGCGGTAGCTCAGGCCCGGTCGCCAGGAGCCGAGGTGCACCTCGTAGATGCTCATCGGGCCCGGAGTGCGGGTCGCTCGCCGCACGCCGCGCCAGCCAGGCCTCGTCGGACCACGTGTGCTGAGTGGTCGACCACGACGGAGGCCGTCGCGGGCGGCACCTCCGTCCCCTTGGCCATCGGGTCGGCCTTCTGCCGCCACGAGCCGTCGTTGCTGAGGATCTCGAACTTGTAGCGGGCTCCCGCGCCGACGGCCGGGATGAAGATCTCCCAGACACCGGAGTCGCCGAGCACGCGCATCGCGTGCGGTGAGCCCTGCCAGTGGTTGAAGTCGCCGACGACGCGGACGGCGCGGGCGTTCGGGGCCCAGACGGCGAAGGCCGTCCCGTCGACCTCGCCCAGCGCGCCCGGGTAGTGGCGGACGTTCGCGCCGAGCGCGGTCCACAGCTCCTCGTGGCGGCCCTCGCGGATCAGGTGCAGGTCCATCGCGCCGAGCGTCGGCAGGAAGCGGTACGGGTCGTCGACGGTGGAGGTGACGTCCCCGTAGGTCACGCGCACCCGGTAGTCGGGGGTCACGGCGGCCGGGAAGGCTGCCGTCCAGACGCCGCCGTGCTCGTGCGTCGCCACGTGCTCGCCGTCGGCGGTGACGACGACGACGCGGTCGGCGAGCGGGCGCAGCGTGCGGACCGTCGCGACGCCGTCGTCGAGGTGGACCCCGAGGATGCGGTGCGGGTCTTGATGGACGCCCGCGGCGATCGCGTCGAGCTCTTCGGTGAACACCGGTCGAGGGGTAGGCGTCGTCGTCATGCGCCTACCCTTCCACCGACTGGCGCGGACCGCACACAGCGGGGCCGATGAGCACCCGAAAGTCCGTCACGATCGGGTCACGGGCGGGCCGGGTGGGCGTCAGTCAAGGTCCGCCGACGAGCAGGCGATCGACTCCGGCGAGCGGGATGTGCGACCCAGACCGGCCGGTTGCGGGTCTCGTAGACGACCTCGTAGAGGGCCTTGTCGAGCTCGAGGGCGCGCAGCAGCGTGGTCGTGGCAGCCGTCGTCCGACGTCGCGCCGACGGCCGCGGACTCGGCGTGGTAGCCCTCGGTGAGCGCGGTCCGCGCCGACGTCGAGCCACCGGGGCTCGCTCGCCCCGCCGACGGCGGCGGCGTAGTCGAGCGAGCGGAGCATCCCCGCGAGGTCGCGCAGGGCCAGGTCGGGCCGCTCGCGCTCGCTCGGCCGAGGCCGAGGGCTCGCCCTCGAAGTCGAGGACGAACCAGCCGCGGTCCGCCGAGTGCAGCACCTGACCGAGGTGGTAGTCGCCGTGCACGCGCTGCAGGGCCGGCAGGGTGCCGACGGTCCCGACCAGGTCCAGGACGGCGAGGACGCGCTCCGCGCGGTCCGTCCAGGGCGGGGACGGCCTCGACGGCGGACGGCCGCGCGCGCCCGGAGCGTCCCGAGGACCTCCGCGGCCGAGGCGGGTGCGGCGGTGGAGGGCAGGGCCCGACGCAGGCCGGCATGCAGCTGGGCCGTGGTGCGGCCGAGCTCGCGCGCGAGCGGGGCCAGGTCCGTGCCCGCCGCGGCCATCGAGCAGGCCAGCTCGAACCCGTCGCGGGCGCCGAGGACGAGCTCGCTCACCACGCCGAGGTGACCCGTGACGGCCGGCTCGCCGTCGGCACCCGGCCAGCTGCCCGTGAGCCAGCCGAGCGGGCGCGGGACACCCGTCCAGCCCACGCGGTGCAGGGCGGAGGGGACCGCCACGTCGGGGTTCTGACCGGGGGTGACCAGGCGGAACACCTTGAGGATCGCCGGCGGGTCGGCCTCCGGGAGCAGCACCGAGGTGTTCGACTGCTCGCCCGAGAGCGCCCGCACCGCGCCGGGGGCGTCCAGGTCACCGGCGCGGAGGTCGGGGCCCTGCCCGGGCTCACGGTCGGCGAGTGCGAGCCATGCCCGCAGGAAGGCGGGATCCGCGCAGCCGTCGAGGACGTCCACCTCGGCACCGTCGCGGATCACCGTGCCGACGGCGTCCGGGTGGCGCACCGCCCCTGCGCGCAGCACGAGCGGGACCTGGAGGACGGCGCCCCCGGCGAGACGGAACAGGTGGAGGCCGACGGACGCCGCCCCCTCGGGGTCCACCAGGGCGATCTCCCCGATCGGTTCCGGGACGGACGCCGTCCCCTTGGCCGGGTACCAGCGGCGGCTCGGGAGCCATCCGCCGAGGAGCTCGAGCAGGTCGGGGGCGGTCGGGCCGGTGAGGGCCGGGGTGCCGACGGGGGGCTGCGACATCAGCCGGTGACCTCCGGGGGTCCGACGCTCAGCCAGTAGAAGTCACGCGAGCCGAGCGCGACCGAGACGCGCCCTGCCTCGTCGACCGAGGGGAACGCCGCTCCGCCGAAGACGTCGTGCAGCGCGTGGCCCGTGTGCTCCGGCATCGTCACCGTCGCCGAGCGCGGCGTCGAGGCGAGGTTGACGACGCACAGGACGGTCTCCTCGTCGTTGCGGCGAAGGTAGGCGAGCACCGACTCGTTGTCGCAGTCGAGCGCGACGAACTCCCCGGTGCCGAAGACGGGATGCTTCTTGCGGATGCTGAGCATCCCGCGCACCCAGTGCAGGAGCGATGCCGTCTGCGCGAGCTGCGACTCGACGTTGATCGCCGAGTAGGTGTGCACGAGCGACTGGACGACCGGCAGGTAGAGCTTTCCCGGGTCCGCCGTGGAGAAGCCGGCGTTGCGGTCGGGGGTCCACTGCATCGGGGTGCGCACCGCGTCACGGTCCGGCAGCCAGATGTTGTCGCCCATGCCGATCTCGTCGCCGTAGTACAGGCACGGGCTGCCGGGGAGCGAGAGCAGCAGCGCGTGCGCGAGCTCGATCTCGGCGCGCGAGTTGTCCAGCAGGGGCGCCAGCCGGCGCCGGATGCCGACGTTCGCCCTCATGCGCGGGTCCGGCGCGTACCAGCCGTACATCGCGGCGCGCTCCTCGGTGGAGACCATCTCGAGGGTCAGCTCGTCGTGGTTGCGCAGGAAGGTGCTCCACTGGCCGCCGGCCGGGATCGACGGAGTGTCGGCGAGGATGTCGACGATCGGCGCGGCCTTCTGGTCCTTGATCGAGTAGAAGATCCGCGGCATGACGGGGAAGTGGAAGCACAGGTGGCACTCCGGCTCCTCCGGCGTGCCGTAGTAGGCCGCGACGTCCTCCGGCCACTGGTTCGCCTCGGCGAGCATGATCCGGCCGGGGAACTCGGCGTCGACCATCGCCCGCATCTCGCGCAGGTAGGCATGGGTGCGGGGCAGGTTCTCGCAGTTGGTCCCCTCCTCCTCGAAGAGGTACGGGACGGCGTCGAGGCGGAACCCGTCGACCCCCAGCCGCAGCCAGAACCGGGCGACGTCCTTCATCGCCTCGCGCACGTAGGGGTTCTCGAAGTTGAGGTCGGGCTGGTGGCTGAAGAAGCGGTGCCAGAAGTACTGCCGGCGCACGGGGTCGAAGGTCCAGTTGGACGTCTCCGTGTCGACGAAGATGATCCGGGCGTCCTCGTAGCGCGTGTTGTCGTCGCTCCAGACGTAGAAGTCCCCGTAGGGGCCGTCCGGGTCGGCGCGGGAGGCCTGGAACCAGGGGTGGGCGTCGGAGGTGTGGTTCATCACGAGGTCGATGACCAGGCGGATCCCGCGGGAGTGGGCTGCCTCGATCAGCTCGGCGAAGTCCTGGACCGTGCCGTACTGCGTGGCGATCGAGGTGTAGTCGGCGACGTCGTAGCCGCCGTCGCGCAGCGGGGAGGGGAAGAACGGCGGGAGCCACAGGCAGTCGACACCGAGCCACTGGAGGTAGTCCAGGCGTTCGATGAGCCCGCGGAGGTCACCGGAGCCGGCGCCCGTCGAGTCGGCGAAGCAGCGAAGCATCACCTCGTAGAAGACCGCCGTGCGGTACCACTCGGGGTCGTTGCTCAGCGAGCTCGGGGCCACGGCCGGGACCAGCGCCGTCGGCGAGGGACGCGGCGGCAGTGCCTTGCTCGGGTCGACGGCCGCCGGCGGCGCCGAGACCTCCACGGCGTGCAACGTCCCGGTGTCGACGGGGACGGGCTCGTGCGGGCGTTCGATGCTCATCGGGCCTCCACGGCCAGGACGTGACCGCAACGGGTCCAAGGGTCGAGCCGGACGAAGGCGTCAGGGCCCCAGGTGAACGTGTCACCGGAGAGCAGGTCCCGCACGAGCACCTGGCCGGCCTCGCCGGCGCCGAGCGCCTCGAGGTCGAGGTGCACGAGGGTCTCGTGGGTGCGCTGAGGGTCGATGTTGAGCACGACGATCACCGTGTCCGCCTGCCCGGTGGGGGACTGGGCGGCGTCGAGGTGTCGCGAGAAGCACAGCACCGACTCGTCGTCGGTGGGGTGCACGGTCAGCCCGCGCAGCCGCTGGAGCGCGGGGTGCTCGCGCCTGATCGTGTTGAGGCGCGTGAGCAGGTCGGGGATGCCGGTCGCCTCGGCCGCGGCCCAGTCGCGCGGGCGGTACTCGTACTTCTCGTTGTCGATCTGCTCCTCGACCCCCGGCCGCGGGACGTTCTCGACGAACTCGTAGCCGGAGTAGATGCCCCAGGTCGGTGCGCCCGTCGCCGCGAGGATCGCGCGGATCGCGAAGGCCGGTGCGCCACCGTGCTGGAGGTAGGGGGTGAGGATGTCGTGGGTCGTCGGCCAGAAGCTCGGCCGCATGTAGGCGGCGGCCGGGCCGGAGACCTCCTCGAGGTACTCCTCGATCTCCTCGCGCGTGTTCCGCCAGGTGAAGTACGAGTACGACTGCTGGAAGCCGATCTTGGCGAGCGTGTGCATCATCGCGGGCCGGGTGAAGGCCTCGGCGAGGAAGACGACGTCGGGGTGCGCGGCGTTGACGTCGGCGATCACCCACTCCCAGAACTCCAGCGGCTTGGTGTGCGGGTTGTCGACCCGGAAGGCGGTGACCCCGTGGTCGATCCACACCTGCAGGACGCGCCGGACCTCGGCGTAGATCCCCTCGGGGTCGTTGTCGAAGTTGACGGGGTAGATGTCCTGATACTTCTTCGGCGGGTTCTCCGCGTAGGCGATCGTGCCGTCCAGCCGTGTGGTGAACCACTCCGGGTGCTCGGTGACCCAGGGGTGGTCGGGTGAGCACTGGAGCGCCAGGTCGAGCGCGATCTCCATGCCGAGGCCCTTGGCGCGAGCGACGAAGTCGTCGAAGTCGTCGAAGGTGCCGAGGTCCGGGTGCAGCGCGTCGTGCCCGCCGTCGGCCGAGCCGATCGCGTAGGGCGATCCCGGGTCTCCCGGTGCGCAGCGTCAGCGAGTTGTTGCGGCCCTTGCGGTGCGTGGTGCCGATGGGGTGGATCGGCGTGAGGTAGACGACGTCGAAGCCCATCGCCGCGATCCCGGGCAGGCGCTCGCGCCGCGGTGCGGAAGGTCCCCGATCGCCACGTGCCCGTCGCCTCGTCGCAGCGTCGCGCCCTCCGACCGTGGGAACATCTCGTACCAGGAACCGACCAGGGCCCGCTCGCGCTCGACGGCCAGGGGGTAGGTCGGGGAGGCGGAGACGAGCTCGCGGACGGGGTGCGCGTCCAGCGCCTCGACGACCTCGGCGGTCAGGCCCGCGTGGAGCCGGGCGCGCGGGGACCGCAGCACGTCGCGCAGACCCTCGGCCGCGCGTGGACAGCACGGCGACGTCGGCCTCCGGCAGGTCCTCGCGTGCCGCCGCCCGCTCGATCAGGCGCGCGCCCTCGGCGAGCATCAGCTCGACGTCGACCCCGGCGTCCACCTTGATCGCTCGCGTCGTGCACCCAGGTGGCGTACGGGTCGGACCAGCCCTCGACGCGGAAGGCCCAGCGGCCGACGGCGTCGGGGATCAGGTACGCGCGGAAGGTGTCGAGACCCTTGTTCACGACGGTCATCCGGACGCGGCTGTGCACCGAACCGTCGGGACGCAGGAGGACGGCGCTCGCGGCGACGGCGTCATGGCCCTCGCGGAAGACGGTGGCGCCGACCTCGACGGCCTCGCCGACGACGGCCTTGCTCGGCCACCGTCCGCCCTCGAGCACCGGCGAGACGTCGACGACGGGGATCCGGCCGACCGATCGTGGCGTGACGGCGGCCACCGCGTCCTGCGGGGGTGTGCCCTTCGGTCCTGCGCCCTTCGTCGGGCCGGTACCGGCCGCAGGGAGCGAGTCGCGTCGCCTTCGCGGCTCGTCCCGAACGGCCGTGGCGGCCGGGCGGCGGGGTCGGGCGTGAGGACGGCGGGGGCGGAGTCACCCCTAGAACTTAGCGACCGTCGCGCGTGGTCGGCACCTCGGCGGGCGGTGGTGCGCCCGGATCTCCTGCGTTCGGCCGCCGCCCGGGCGCCGGTACGGGAGCCCGCCTCACTCGGCCGGGTCGGGCTCCGGTGTCGCGGGGGCGGAGTACACGCGGATCGAGAGCGCCTCGACCAGGACGGAGGCTCCGGAGCGTGCCAGGCCGTTGCCGTTCGCCGCCGGGCCGTCGGGGCGCTCGAGGTCGTCGGGGTGCTCGACGGTCGAGTCCCAGCGCAGGTGCCATGCGGGCGCGCCGTCGGCGAGCGTGACCGCGACGGGGTCGAGCGCCCCGTTGATCAGCACGAGGACGGCAGAGCCGTCGCAGGAGGTCCGGATCATCTGGATCGTGCGGACGTGCGGGTCGTTCCACTCGTGGGTCGCGAGGGGGTGCGCCGTGCGCGCCGCGCCAGTACAGGTCGGGGCGAGGGTCCTCGCAGTCGGGCCGCGGCACGCCGCGGAAGAACTGTCTCGGCGCTGCAGCGCCGGCAGCTCGCGGCGCAGCCGCAGCAGGTGCCTGGCCGTCGCGAGGAGGTTCTCCCGCCACGGCGAGAGCTCCCAGTCGATCCAGGAGATCTCGTTGTCCTGGTTGTAGGCGTTGTTGTTGCCCTGCTGCGTCCGGCCGATCTCGTCACCCGCGGTGATCATCGGCACGCCCGCGGAGAGCAGCAGCGTGGCGAGCAGGTTGCGCATCGACTGCGGCGGCGGAGCGGGACGATCTCCAGCCCGACCCCCGGGTCGCGCGCCGGGCCCTCGATCCCGTGGTTCCACGAGCGGTTGTCGTCGGTCCCGTCGCGGTTCTGCTCGCCGTTGCCTGCGTTGTGCTTGTGGTCGTAGGCGACGAGGTCGGCGAGGGTGAAGCCGTCGTGGGCGGTCACGTAGTTGATGCTCGCGCCGAGTCCGCGCATGAGCGGGCGGGTCGGAGTAGCCGAACAGGTCGGCGGAGCCGGCGAGCCGCGTCGCGAGCTCGCGCACGCCGTGACCGAGCCGACCGTGGGCCGCCTCGGCCGGGTCCTGGAGCCAGAAGGAGCGCGCGGCGTTGCGGAAGCGGTCGTTCCACTCGGCGATCGGGGCGGGGAAGGCGCCGGTGCGCCAGCCGCCGGGGCCGACGTCCCACGGCTCGGCGATGAGCTTGAGGCCGGTGAGCACGGGATCGGTCTGCAGGGCCACGAGGAAGGGGTGCTGCGGGTCGAAGCCGTCGTCGTCGCGGGCGAGGGTGACCATGAGGTCGAAGCGGAAGCCGTCGACGCCGACCTCCGTCGCCCAGTAGCGCAAGGAGTCGAGGGCGAGCTGCACCACGCGCGGGCGCCGGAAGTCCAGGGAGTTGCCGCAACCCGTGACGTCGGCGAAGCGCGCAGGGGTGCCTCCGTCGTGCAGGTAGTAGACCGTGGGGTCCAGCCCGCGCCACGACAGGTGCAGGCCGTCGGTCCCGCCCTCAGCCGTGTGGTTGTAGACGACGTCGAGCAGGACCTCGATCCCGGCAGCGTGCAGCGCCTGGACGGCCTCCTTGAGCTCGGCCAGGACGGCGTCGGGGCCGAGCTCCTGGGCCGCGTGCGTGGCGTAGCCCGGGTGAGGGGCGAAGAAGCCGAGGGTGTTGTACCCCCAGTAGTTGCTGCGGCCGTGCAGCGCGAGCCACGGCTCGGTGACCATCGCGTGCACCGGGAGCAGCTCGATCGCCGTGACGCCGAGGGAGCGCAGGTGCTCGATCGTCGCGGGGTGGCCCAGGCCCGCATAGGTGCCGCGGAGCTCGGCAGGAAGGGCGCGCAGGCGACGGGTGAGCCCGCGCACATGCGCCTCGTACACGACGGTGCCCGCCCACGGCGTCCGCGGTCGCGTGTCGGGCGCGGGACGGCTCTCGGCGAGCACGACGGAGTGCGGGACGTGGGCCCGCGAGTCCCGCGAGTCGACGGGGCGCCCGTCCAGCGGGCGGTGCTCGGCGTCGACCCGCTGCCCGTAGGCGAGCGGGCTCGGCATCCCGAGGCGTTCGATTCCGGCCAGCCCGCGCGCGTACGGGTCGACGAGGAGCTTCGCGGGGTTGTACCGCGTCCCGGCGCCCGGGTCCCATGAGCCGTGCGCGCGGAAGCCGTAGTGCTGGCCGGGGAGCACCCCCGGCACATGCGCGTGCCAGACGCCGTACGTGGGCCCGCCGAGGCTCACGCGTCGTTCGGACCAGCCGTCCGCGGCGTTCGGGTCCGGGTCGAGCAGGCACAGCTCGACCGCGCTCGCATGGGACGCGAGCACGGCGACGTCGACCCCGTCGCCTGCCAGGTGCACACCCAGGCGATGGAGTCCGCCATGTCCCGCCGCGTCGTACCGCACAGCGGACCAGTCTGGACCACGACGGCGCGTGCTGGCACCTTCGTCCCACCGCCGGCGGACCGGGCCAGGGGCTCCGCGGGCGAGAAGGTAGCCTGCGGTGTCACGTCACGAGGGGAGGCCGGGTCCGTTGAGGATCGTCGTCTGCGTCAAGCATGTTCCGGACCTGATGGCCGAGCGCCGGCTCGTCGACGGGCACGTCGACCGCGAGCAGGGCGACGGCACGCTCAACGAGCTGGACGAGAACGCCGTCGAGGCGGCCCTCGTCCTTGCCGACGAGCTCGAGGCCGAGGTCGTCGTCGTGACGGTCGGCCCCGACGACGCCGTCGACGCGGTGCGCCGAGGACTGCAGATGGGCGCCGACCGCGGGTTGCACGTGCTCGACGAGGCGGTCGCCGGATCCGATGTCTTCGGCACGGCGAAGGTCCTCGCAGCGGCCGTGCGGCACCTCGGCGCCGAGGTCCCCGTCGACCTCGTGCTGACCGGGATGGCCTCGCTCGACGGGCTGACCTCGATGCTCCCCGCCGTCCTGGCCGCAGAGCTCGGGCTCCCTCAGCTGTCCCTGGCGAGCGAGCTCACGGTCGCGGACGGCGTCGTGCAGGTGCGCCGCGACCTGGACCACGCGAGCGAGGTGCTGCGTGCCCCTCTTCCTGCGCTCGTCTCGGTGACCGACCAGTCCAACGAGCCCCGCTACCCGGCGTTCGCCGGGATCATGGCCGCCCGCAAGAAGCCGGTCGACGTGCTGACCCTCGACGACCTGGGTGTCGACGCCGCCGAGGTCGGAGACCTCGGGGCCCGCACCGAGGTGCTCGACGCCGCCGAGCGGCCGCCGCGCGAGAACCGTGTCCTGCTCACCGACGCGGAAGGCGATGCGGGCGCCCGGCTCGCCGCCTACCTCGTCGACCACAAGCTCGTCTGAACCCGACCAGGAGACCACGATGACCACCGGTCCGGTGCTCGTTCTCATCGACCACGCCGACGACGGCGTGGTGCGTCCCGCCGTCCACGAGCTGCTCGCGCTCGGCGCCCGCTTCGGCGAGGTGCACGGCGTCTGGGTCGACACCTCCGGCCCCTCGCCCGAGGCCCTCGCCGAGCTCGGGGCCTTCGGCGCCGCGACGGTCCATGTCGTTGCCCCGGCCGAGCCCCCTCACCTGACCCCGGTCATCGCCGCTGCCCTCGGCGCCGTCGCCGACGAGCTCGGCCCGCGGGCCGTCCTGCTGACCTCTGGCTTCGAGAACAAGGAGGTCGCCGGCGTGCTCGGCGTCCTCACCGGCGCCGGGGTCGTCGTCGACGTCGCAGCGCTCGACGAGGTCGACGGCCGCCTGGTCGCGACCAAGTCCGTCTTCGCGGCGACCTGGACGACGCGCTGCGCCGTGCGCACCCCGCTCGCGGTCGTGGCCGTGAAGCCGAACGCCGCGGAGGCCTCGCGGACGGGTGCCGCGCCGGCGACGGTCCGCGTGCACAGCGGGGCCGGTTCGGCCGCGGCGCGCGGAGCCGAGATCGTCGAGCGCACCGAGCGCGCGCCCTCGGGCCGCCCGGACCTCAGTGCCGCGCAGGTCGTCGTCGTCGGCGGTCGCGGGACGGAGGGCGACTTCAGTCTCGTCGCCGAGCTCGCCGACGTGCTGGGCGGCGCCGTGGGTGCCACGCGCGTCGCGACGGACGAGGGCTGGATCGACCACGAGGCGCAGATCGGTCAGACGGGAGTGACCGTCTCGCCGCGGCTGTACATCGGCGCCGGGGTCTCGGGCGCGGTGCACCACCGCGGGGGGATGCAGTCGGCGGGGACGATCATCGCCGTGAACACCGACCCGGAGGCGCCGATCTTCGAGATAGCCGACCTCGGCATCGTCGGGGACCTGCGGTCCGTCCTGCCCGCGGCCTCGGCCGAGCTGAGGCGTCTGCTCGGCTGAGCTGGGCCTACCAGGCCCGCAGCCAGCGCAGCGCCTCGAGGCCTTGGGCGAGCTGGAAGGGCCGGAGGTTCGTGATGCCCAGGGGAGCGGGCTGCACCGCCTGCTCGAGGAAGTAGCCGGTGACGGCCGCCAGGACGGAGTGCACGGCCTCGCGGTCGGCTCCGGCCGCGTTGGGGTGCGACCAGAAGAGGCTCGCGGGCTCGCCCCCGCCCTGCATCGCGACGCTCGGCAGGATCGTGAGCAGGTCGAACCAGGCCGCGCCGCCGCCGGTCGCCCAGGGCCAGTCGACGATCCACAGCTCGCGCTCGTCGAGCAGGATGTTGTCGGCGCGCAGGTCGCCGTGCGACAGGTGCATGCCCTCGGCGGCCGAGGCAGCGGGCTCCGACCAGCGGGCCAGGTCGTCCAGGTGCTCGCGGAGCCACGGGCCCTCGGCACCGACCGCGGCCACGGCGCGGTCGACCGCCGAGCCGTCGGCGGCGAGTGCGCCCCAGCCGGTGGCGAGCTGTGCCACGGCGGCGGTCAGGGGCGGAAGGCCGGCGGAGGACGGGCTGCCGATCTCGGCGAGCTGCGTCGAGCGCGCCGAGGACCCGGTCGAGCTGCGCCGGCAGCCACGGCTGCTCGGGGAGGTGACCATGGACGACCTCGAAGCCCAGGACCACCCAGGTGCCGTCGTCGTAGGACCACAGGAGCTCGGGAGCCGGGACGCCGGCGGGAAGAAGACCCGCGACCCGGACCTCCGCGCGTGCGAGCTCGGGGGACTGCGGGTTCTGCTCGGGCGAGATCGCCTTGCAGAAGACCTGCGTGCCGTCGCTCAGCTCGAGCACGGAGGCGAAGCCGGGGCTGAAGCCGCTCGTCGCGGCCGCCTCGGAGATCACCTCGGCGCCGACGGTCTGGGCGATCCGGGTACGGACGGCCCGCGGGAGATCGGTCCACGAGAGACGCGATCCGCTGAATGCCAACGGCGGGCCCTCGGTGGTCACCCCACGATCATGCCAGGCGCCGGGGCCAGCCGGGTGCATCCGTCCCATGACTTCGGTCGTGAGGGCTCGCCGACCTTCCTAGACTCGACTCGTGACCTACCTCGACCATGCCGCGACGACGACGATGCACCCCGCGGCGGTCCAGGCGATGGTCGACGAGCTCGGCCGGACGGGGAACGCCTCCTCGCTGCACGGACCGGGCCGGCTCGCCCGGCGCACCGTCGAGGAGTCCCGCGAGTCGATCGCCGCTGCGCTCGGCGCGCGCCCGAGCGACGTCGTCCTCACCTCGGGCGGTACCGAGGCGGACAACCTGGCGGTCAAGGGCCTGTACTGGGCGCGTCACGCTGCCGACCCCCGTCGGCGGCGGGTCCTGGTCTCTGCCGTCGAGCACCATGCCGTCCTCGACCCCGCGCGCTGGCTCGAGCGCCATGGCGCAGAGCTCGTCCTCCTCCCGGTCGACGCGAGCGGTCTCGTCGACCTCGAGGCGCTCGGCGAGGAGCTCGAGCACCATGGCGAGGAGATCGCCGCGATCAGCGTGATGTGGGCGAACAACGAGATCGGGACGATCGAGCCGGTCGCCCAGGTCGTCCGGGCCGCCCGGCCGTACGGCATCCCCGTGCACTGCGACGCGGTCCAGGCGGTCGCGCACCTGGACGTCGACTTCGCGGCCAGCGGGCTCGACGCGATGACGATCAGCGCGCACAAGCTCGGCGGGCCGACGGGGATCGGGGCGCTCCTGGCGCGGCGCGGTCTGGGGCTCGAGCCGGTGCTGCACGGCGGTGGCCAGGAGCGCGGTGTGCGCTCGGGGACGCTGGACGTGCCGGCGGCGCGCGCTTTCGCCGTCGCCCTCGAGCAGGCCGTGGCCGTGCGTCCCGCCGAGGCGCTGCGCCTCGGCGCCCTGCGGGACCGGCTCCTGGCCGGTGCCGTGCAGGCGGTCCCCGACGCCGTCGTCCGCGGTGCGCTCGGCCCGGCGCGGCTGCCAGGCAACGCGCACCTGACCTTCCCCGGCTGCGAGGGCGACTCGCTCATCTACCTCCTCGACAGCGCGGGGATCGCCTGCTCGACGGGCTCCGCCTGCCAGGCGGGCGTGCCGCAGGCCTCGCACGTCCTGCTCGCCTGCGGTGTCGACGAGCGCTCGGCCCGTGGAGCCCTGCGCTTCTCGCTCGGGCGCACCTCGACGGCTCAGGACGTCGAGTCGCTCCTCGCCGTCCTGCCGGGGGTCGTCGACCGGGCTCGCAGCGCTGGTCTGGCTGGGGCGGGGTGAGCCGGGCGGCGTGCCGCACCGGCCCGCGACGCACGTAGGCTGCGACCCATGCGTGTCCTGGCAGCCCTCTCGGGCGGAGTCGACTCCGCCGTCGCCGCGGCCCGTGCCGTCGAGGCCGGGCATGACGTGGTCGGTGTCCACATGGCGCTCTCGCGCTCGCGTGCCCAGGACCGCCAGGGCTCGCGTGGCTGCTGCTCGATCGAGGACGCCGGTGACGCCAGCCGCGCCGCCGACGTGCTGGGGATCCCCTACTACGTCTGGGACCTGTCCGAGCGCTTCGAGAAGACCGTCGTGGCGGACTTCCTCGCCGAGTACGCGGCCGGGCGGACGCCGAACCCCTGCGTGCGGTGCAACGAGCACATCAAGTTCACGACTCTGCTCGACAAGGCGACGGCCCTCGGCTTCGACGCCGTCGCGACCGGGCACTACGCGCGCATCGAGCGCTCGCCCGATGGCGTCCCCTCGCTGCACCGCTCGCGGGACGCGGCCAAGGACCAGTCCTACGTCCTGGCGGTGATGGGCCCCGAGCGTCTGGCGCGCGCGATGTTCCCGCTCGGCGAGGTGACCTCGAAGGACGAGGTGCGCGCGGAGGCCGCCCGCCGCGGGCTCGGGGTGAGCGAGAAGCCCGACTCCTACGACATCTGCTTCGTGGCGGACGGGGACACCGCAGGGTTCCTGCGGGACCGGCTCGGGTCGAAGCCAGGCGACGTCGTCGACAGCGACGGGACCGTCGTCGGTCGGCACGAGGGGGCGTACGCCTACACCGTCGGCCAGCGCAAGGGCCTGCACCTCGGCAGGCCGGCCCCCGACGGCCGCCCCCGGTACGTGCTCGACGTCCAGCCGGTCAGCAACACCGTCGTCGTCGGATCCGTCGACCTGCTCGACGTCAACGGCCTCACCGCGACCGACGCCGTGTGGTTCGGAGCGGCGCCCCAGGAGTGGACGGAGTGCGCCGTCCAGGTCCGGGCTCACGGGGCTGCGGTCGCGGCCATGGCACGGGAGGTCCCGGCGGACCCGGACGGTCCCAGTGGGCTCGAGGTGCGCCTCGAGGAGCCCCTGCGCGGTGTCGCCGCTGGGCAGTCGGTCGTCCTGTACGTCGAGGACCGGGTCCTCGGCCAGGCCACGATCGCGCAGGCGACGCGATGACCGGGGTCAGCGCACTCGGCCCGTGGTCGGGTCACAAGGTGCTCAAGGCTCAGGCGATCGCGATCGGGGAGCTGTCCCAGACGCCCGAGGGCGTCGTCGGCATGCCGCCGATGGTGCACATGCCCAAGAGGGGTCCCTGGGCGCAGACGATCGCCCGGACGGCGGCGCTGCTGCCCGGGATGCCGGTCGAGCTCGGGACGCATGGCTGGAAGCTCGCGGACCGGCCCGGCGCCGACATCGAGCACATCCGGGCCCTGCTGCGCGAGGACCTCGACGCCCTCGCCGAGTGCGCCGACGGGTGGACGGGCCCGCTCGTCCTCACGGTGCGCGGTCCGTGGACCTTGTCCTCCGTGCTCTACCTCGCGCGCGGGGACCGGGTGCTGAGCGACCGCGGTGCCGTACGGGACGTCGTCGGCTCGCTCGCCGAGGGCATCGGCGGGCTGCTGGCCTCGATCCGGACGGCCGTGCCGGGCGCCCCGCTCACCCTGGTGCTCCGCGAGCCGCTGCTTCCCGACGTCCTCGGTGGCGCCATCCCGACCTTCTCCGGGCACAGCAGGCTCGCGGCGATCGCCAGGGAGGACGTCTCCGAGGGCCTGCGCTCCGTCGTCGCGGGCGCGAGGGCCGGCGGGGCCGAGCAGGTCGTGGTGCACGGCGGGGCCCGGTTCGCCTCGCGCTCGCTCAAGGCGATGGCCGCCGCCGGCGCCGACAGCGTCGGGGTGGGCCTCGATGCCGTCCAGGGTGCGCAGTGGGAGCAGATCGCGGCGATCATCGAGTCCGGGAGCGGGCTGTGGCTCGGCCTGCCGAGGGACAAGCCGCGCAAGGGCGGCCCGGACATCGCCAGGCTCGCCCGGATGATCCACAAGCCGTGGACCGCCCTCGGCCTGCCTGCGGCCGGCCTCGCCGACGTCGTGGTGCACACCGAGACGAGCGGGACGGGCGACCAGGTCGTCGCGACGCTCCAGGACATCCGCGCCGAGATCGCGATCGCGGTCAAGGTCGCGAGCGAGCTCGCCGCACGCGCCGATCAGTAGGAGCGCAGCAGACGGGCGGCCGGGGCGCTCAGCCGAGCCGCTCGGCCAGGAAGGTCCATGCCAGCGCCGCCATGAACGCCGCCTGGGAGTTGTCGGCGGCGCCCCCGTGACCGCCCTCGACGTTCTCGTAGTACGTGACGTCCTTGCCGGCGGCGCGCAGCCAGGCCGCCGTCTTGCGCGCGTGGCCGGGGTGCACGCGGTCGTCGCGCGTCGAGGTCGTCAGGAGCACCGGCGGGTAGCTCCGTGACGCGTCGAGAAGGTGGTACGGCGAGAAGGTCCGGATGTACTCCCACTGCTCGGGGTCGTCCGGGTCGCCGTACTCGGCCATCCACGAGGCGCCGGCGAGCAGGTGGCTGTAGCGGTGCATGTCCAGCAGGGGCACCTGGATGACGATCGCGCCGAAGAGCTCGGGGTACTGAGTGAGCATGTTCCCGGTGAGCAGCCCGCCGTTGGAGCCGCCCTGGGCGCCGAGGTGCTCCGGCGTGGTGACTCCGCGAGCGACGAGGTCGCGCGCGACCGCAGCGAAGTCCTCGTAGGCCCGGTGGCGCTCGGACTTCAGCGCGGCCTGGTGCCAGGTCGGCCCGTACTCGCCGCCGCCGCGGATGTTGGCCACCGCGTAGACGCCACCGCGGTCGAGCCACGCCCGCCCGAGGGTGCCGGAGTACGCGGGCAGCAGCGAGATCTCGAAGCCGCCGTAGCCGTACAGCAGCGTCGGCGCGGTGCCGTCGCGGCGCGCGGTCGGCGGTGTGAGGAGGAAGTACGGGACGCGCGTCCCGTCGGCCGAGACCGCGAAGTGCTGGCTGACGTCGAGCCCCGTGGCGTCGAAGAAGGCCGGCGCTGCCTTGACCTGGACGGGCTCCTCACCCGTCGCGACCGTGACGAGCTGGAGCGTCGTCGGGGTGTCGAAGCCAGAGACCGTGACCCAGAGCTCGTCGTTCTCGTGACGGTCGACGGCGCGGACCGCGACGCTTCCCATGGTGGGCAGCCCGGGGATCCTGCTGCGCTCCCACGGCCGTCCTGCCTCGGCGGCGGCCGGGGGAGTGAGCACGAGGACGGTGCTCCGCACGTCCACGAGGACGGTCAGGACGAGGTGGTGCAGCGTCCAGGTCACGTTCGACAGGGAGCTCGAGGCGTCGGGACGGAAGAGCACGGTGAGCGCGCGTTCCCCGGCCATCCACGCGTCGAACGGGGCGGCGAGCAGGCTCCCGGCCGGATGCGTCGGGCCGCCGTCCGCCGGGGTCCAGTCCTCGCGGAGCTCGACCAGGAGCCACTCGCGGTGCACGAGGGTCTGCGCGCTCGCCGGGACCTCGACGAGGTGAGGCGTCCCGTCCTGCTCGAGCAGGTAGAGCTCGTCGGTGTAGAAGGTCAGCGCTCGCACGACGAGGTCGCGCTCGAATCCGGGCGTGTGGTCGTGCCAGGCCGTCACGGCGAGGTCGTCCTCGCTGCCCTCGAACCACGGCTCGGCCTCGGCGAGCGGCGTCCCACGTCGCCAGCGGCGGGCGGTGCGTGCGTAGCCGGAGGTGGTCATCGTCCCCTGGCCGAAGTCCGTGGCGACGAGGAGGGTGTCCTCGTCGACCCAGCGGGCGTCGCCCTTGGCAGCGGGGCGAAGGAAGCCGCCGTCGGCGGGGTCGACCCAACGGAGCGTGACGAGGTCGAGCTCGCGCGTCACGTCGGCGTCGGAGCCGCCGTGGGAGAGAGCGACGAGGGCCCGGGTGAAGGCCGGCCGCAGGATGCTCGCGCCGTGCCAGACCCAGTCCTCGCCCTCGGCTGCGTTGAGCGCGTCGAGGTCGAGGACGACCTCCCACTCGGGCTCGTCGAGGCGGTAGGACTCCGGCGTGGTGCGTCGCCACAGGCCCCGCGGGTGCTCGGCGTCGCGCCAGAAGCCGTAGAGCAGGTCACCGACCGCGCTCACCTCGGGGATCCGCGCGGGGGAGTCGAGGACCTCGCGCACGGCGTCGCGCAGCGGGGCGAAGGAGGGCGCCGAGGCGGCCGGCCGGCCATCGTCTCGGCGTTGCGCTCCGCGACCCAGGCCATCGCGGCCTCGCCCTCGACGTCCTCGAGCCAGGCGAAGGGGTCGTCATGCGGCTCGGGGCTGCTGATCGAGGCAGGCGTGGGCGACGTCGAGGTCATGGTCGGTCAGCGTAGCCAGAGGCCGCGACGTCGGTGGTCTCCGTCATGATGGACCAGTGAGCTCTCAGACCCCCGACCCCCGAGACGCCGACCTGGACGCGCTCGCCGCGCGCCATCGGTGGACCGAGCTCGCCGAGCTCGTCCGCGAGCACCAGTTCGCCTACTACGTGCGGGACGCGCCGACGGTGAGCGACGGCGAGTACGACGCGTTGCTGCGCAGGCTCGGCGCCCTCGAGGAGCAGCATCCCGAGCTGCGGACCCCGGACTCCCCGACGCAGACGGTCGGCGGGACGTTCTCCACGGAGTTCGCACCCGTGGATCACCTCGAACGCATGCTCAGCCTCGACAACGCCTTCTCCGCGGAGGACGTCGCCGCATGGGCCGAGCGCGTCGGCCGCGACCTGGAGGGCGCCGGGGCCGAGGTCCACTACCTGTGCGAGCTGAAGATCGACGGCCTCGCGATCGATCTCGTCTACGAGGGCGGCAGGCTGCTGCGCGCGGCCACGCGCGGGGACGGACGCACGGGCGAGGACGTCACCCTCAACGTCCGCACGATCGCCGGCATCCCGCACCGCCTCGTCGGCGAGGACGTCCCTGAGCTCCTCGAGGTCCGCGGTGAGGTCTTCCTTCCGGTCGCCGGACTTCGCCGAGCTCAACGCCGCGCAGGTCGCTGCGGGCAAGGCGCCCTTCGCCAACCCCCGCAACTCCGCGGCCGGCTCGCTGCGCCAGAAGGACCCGAAGGTCACGGCCGCGCGTCCGCTGCGGATGATCTGCCACGGGATCGGTGCGCTGACCTGGGCGGGGCACGAGTCCGTGACGGTCCGCCAGTCGCAGACGTACGGGCTCCTGGAGTCGTGGGGGCTCCCGGTCTCGACGCACACCCGGGTCGTGAGCGATCTCGCCGGGGTGCAGGAGATGATCGCGTTCTACGGCGAGCACCGGCATGACGTCGAGCACGAGATCGACGGGATCGTGGTCAAGGTCGACGAGCTCGCGCTGCAGCGGCGGCTGGGGTCGACGAGCCGTGCCCCGCGCTGGGCGATCGCGTACAAGTACCCGCCAGAGGAGGTCACCACCCGCCTGCTCGACATCCGCGTGAACGTCGGTCGCACCGGGCGCGTCACACCGTACGCAGTCATGGAGCCGGCCCTCGTGGCCGGTTCGACGGTGCGCATGGCGACCCTGCACAACCAGGACGTCGTGCGGGTCAAGGGCGTGCGGATCGGCGACATGGTCGTGCTCCGCAAGGCGGGCGACGTCATCCCGGAGATCGTCGGCCCGGTGGCCGCGCTCGCGGACGACGGCGTCGAGCGCCGCGACTTCGTCATGCCCACCACCTGCCCCGAGTGCGGCACCCCGCTGCGCTCGATGCGCGAGGGCGAGGTCGACCAGCGCTGCCCGAACGCCCGGACCTGCCCGGCCCAGGTGCGCGGGCGCGTCGAGCACATCGGCTCCCGCGGCGCCCTGGACATCGAGGTGCTCGGCGAGGTGACCGCCGCGGCGCTCACCCAGCCGGAGGTCCCCTCGCCCCCGCCGCTGCAGAACGAGGCGGCCCTGTTCGACCTGGTCGCCTACCCCGCCGGGGCAGGCCCGGAGGAGATCGACCTGGTCCGGCAGGCGAGCCTCGCTCTGCTCGCCGCGGTCGAGGTCATCGTCCGCGACCCCGAGACGGGCGAGCCGAGGGCCGACGACGACGGCGTGGTGCGTCGCCGGACCCCGTTCCGGCGGGTGCTGCGGCACAGCAGGGCCGAGCAGGCCACCGCGGCCGAGGAGGGACGCGAGCCTGCCGCAGTGGGAGCCGTCCGAGGCGGCCCGCACGCTCCTGGACGAGCTCGACAAGGCGAAGGGGCAGCCGCTGTGGCGCGTGCTCGTCTCCTTGTCGATCCGCAACGTCGGCCCGACGGCCGCCAGGGCGCTCGCCCAGGAGTTCGGCTCGATGACGGCGCTGCGCGAGGTCCTGGCCGAGCGTGAGCCCGCGCTCGCTCGCCTCGCGGGCATCGAGGGCATCGGCCCCACGATCGCCCAGTCGATCGTGGACTGGTTCGACGCCGAGAGCCCCGACGGGCCGTGGCACCTCGAGATCGTCGACCGCTGGGCCGCCGCCGGGGTCCTCATGAGGGACGAGCGCGACGAGAGCGTCGCACTGACGCTCGAGGGGCTGACCGTCGTGGTGACCGGCTCGCTCGTCGGGTTCTCGCGGGACGGAGCGAAGGAGGCGATCATCTCGCGCGGCGGGAAGGCGGCGGGGAGCGTCTCGAAGAGCACGCACTTCGTGGTGGTGGGGGAGAACGCCGGCTCGAAGGAGACGAAGGCCCGCGAGCTCGGGCTGAGGATCCTCGACGAGGACGGATTCGTCGCGCTCCTGGCGGGTGGTCCTGCTGCGGTGGGCGAGGGCGCGGGCGAGGACGCGGGTGCGGGCGAGGCGGGTTTGCGCCGGAGGGCTGACAGTCCCCGGTGACGGGGCGCGGGTGAGCCTCAGTCGTCCAGGAGCCCGGCCGCCCACAGCAGCCCGCGCTCGACGATCGTCCGGACGGCGGGGATCTCCAGGTCGGCGAGGCGGTGCCCAGGGGTGCACACGACCACCCGGCCCGCGCCCCAGCGACGGGTCCAGACCGCAGGGGAGACGACGGGCGCGTGCCATGGGTCGTCGGCACCCGGGACGAGGGTCGTCGTCGCCAGGACGTCGTTGAGCCCGTCGGTGGCGACCCAGTACTGCTCGGTGGTGAGCGCGAAGGACTCGATCCCGGCGACGATCGGGTGCCCGGAGCGATCCGGGACGATCTCGATCGTGTGGTCCCTGATGTCCCCGGGGTGGATGAGGAACTGGCCGCCTGTGAGCATCGCGTACTCGGTCGAGAGCCGGAAGGAGTCCACGATCCCGCCGTGCCACCCGGCGAGCCCCGCACCACGCCGGACGGCAGCCGTGAGGCCCTCGAGCTCGTCGGGAAGAATCTCGCCCATCGACCACGTGTGCACGACGAGGTCGACGGACGCCATGACCTCGGCGTCCGCGTACACCGCGAGGCGGTCCGAGACGAGCACCTCGAATCCGTGGCTCTCGAGGAACGGGATGAACGCCTCGGTCGTCTCGACCGGCGCGTGCCCCTCCCAGCCGCCTCGAACCACGAGCGCCGTCCTGCGCATCCTCATGTCCCTCTCGGTAGCCCTGGGTCCGGCCGGTAGCAGCCGCCGTGCTCGCACCGTGGAGCAGGATACGGACCTGGGGCGGCGGTCCCGGCTGCCGTCCCGTGGCACAGGGGCCGGGCAGGCTCGACACTGGTCCGATGATCTCCACCGCTCTGGCCGCAGCCCTGCGCGACGCGGGTCTGCGATGGCGCCCGGCGCCGGGCGATCGCTTCGTCCTGCCGGGCCTTGACCTCGACGACGAGGTCTTCACGCTCAGCGAGATGACGATCGAGGCGCACCAGTACGCCACCGGGACGATCCTCGGGTTCAACGGCACGACCGAGTGGGCCCTGGACTCCGTCGCGCAGGAGGACGCGCTGTGGTTGCCGAGCGAGGAGCAGCTGCGCGGGCGGCTGGGGGCGACGTTCCACTCCCTCGCCGCGACGGCGCCGCACCACTTCGCCGTGACCACGCTCTCCTCGGCCGGCCTGCGGACCACCTACCGGGCGGACGACGCGAGCGACGCCTATGCGATGGCGCTGCTCGACCTCATCGGCCGCGCGACGGACGGCGCGCCGCGCTGACGTGACGTCCCGCACCGGCGGGGACCATCCGCGCTGCGATCACCAGGCCGCCGCCTGCCAGGACGAAGGCGAGTGCGAGGCCCGCCGTGGACCAGGGGGCAGCACCCGTCTGCGCCAGGCTGCCGCGCTGAGCGGAGACCGGCGGTTCGGGTGCGGCGCCCGGCGTGGTGGCCGTTCCCGGCGCGGCGCTGACGATCGTCGGCTCGGTGGCCGCGGCGCCCTCGGTCGTCATGGCGACGGTCACGGTTGCCGGTGCGCTGACCAGGGTCCAGCCGGCGGGTGCGGTGACGGTGATGGTCCAGGTCCCGGTGGTCAGGGTCGGTGAGGTCCAGGTCCCGTCGGCCGCTGAGGTGGTGGTGACCGTGGTGGTGCCGTTGGTGAGCGAGAGCAGGGCGCCGGGCACGGGGGTCCCGGTGGCGTCGGTGACGGTCCCGGTGGCGGTGACCGGGACGAGGGCTCGCAGGATGATCGTGGTGGTGGGGTGCGGGCCTTCGTCGCTCGTCGCGACGGTCACGGTCGCCGGTGCGCTGACCAGGGTCCAGCCGGCGGGTGCGGTGACGGTGACGGTCCAGGTGCCCGGTGGTCAGGGTCGGGGAGGTCCAGGTCCCGTCGGCCGCTGAGGTGGTGGTGACGGTGGTGGTGCCGTTGGTGAGCGGAGCAGGGCGCCGGGCACGGGGGTCCCGGTGGCGTCGGTGACGGTTCCGGTGGCGGTGACCGGGACGAGGGCTCGCAGGATGATCGTGGTGGTGGGGTGCGGGCCTTCGTCGCTCGTCGCGACGGTCACGGTTGCCGGTGCGCTGACCAGGGTCCAGCCGGCGGGTGCGGTGACGGTGACGGTCCAGGTCCCGGTGGTCAGGGTCGGTGAGGTCCAGGTCCCGTCGGCCGCTGAGGTGGTGGTGACGGTGGTGGTGCCGTTGGTGAGCGAGAGCAGGGCGCCGGGCACGGGGGTCCCGGTGGTGTCGGTGACGGTCCCGGTGGCGGTGACCGGGACGGGCGCGCGGACCGTGAGGTCGAGGGTGACGTCGCCCCCGGTCGAGGTCGATCGACCTCGTGGCCGCCCCGACCAGGACCGTGCCCGGCGGGCACGGCGATCGTGAGGGTCCCTTCGACCGCCGGGAGCCGGCTGAGCCGGTACGTACCGTCGGCGCCGGAGGTCGTCGTCCCCAGCACGGTCCCGCTGCTGTCGCGCAGCGTGAGGCTCGCGCCCGCGACGCCGGTGCCGCCCGGCCCGGTGACGGTCCCGGCGAGGTCCCGGGAGAACGCCGCGAGCCAGACCTGGTGGATCTGGATCCCGGAGGTCGTCGCCAGGCGCTGGGCCGTGATCGTCAGCTGCTTCACCGGCACCGTGGGTCGCAGCCAGCCCGGCTGCGCCGTCGGTGTTCACGCCCGCGCCCGGTCAGGACGACGGTCGTCGCCGTCGCGCTCTGGGTGGGGGAGTCGGTGTCGCTGCAGCTCGGTCCGCCGGTGCCGCCGCAGTAGTTGAACGCGCCCAGCCCAGCCCAGCTGGGCGGCGGTCAGCGGCCGTGCCCGTCGGTCCCGTGGCGCTGACCGTCAGCGTCTCGAGGTCGACGTCGCCGAGGACGATGGCCCAGGCACCGGCGGGTGCGGCCTGAGGCGAAGGTGTAGGTCGTGACCGATGCGACCCCGCCGGTCGAGTTGCCGAGGTTGAGGTACTGCTGGCCCTGGTTGCCGCCGAAGAGCGGCCCCGGGCGGCGTCGAGGGCCCGAGCCACCGGCTGGCACCGTCGAACACGCCGACGGCCCCGCCGGCCGAGGTCGACGCGACAGCCACCGGGCCGAGCCCCGTGACCGAGAACGACGCCGTGGACGTCCAGGAGCCGGAGCCGCCCGACCAGCGCCGTCCAGCCGGCCCATGAGCCGAGGGTCGCCGCCGCGGCCTGCGGCAGCACGCCGAGGGATGCGGCGAGGGCGACCAGCACGGCGAGGACGCTCCGGGACCGACGCGCGCCGGTCGACCGGGGCGCTGCGCGGTGCGCGTGGCGGGCGGGGGGCATGCGCTGCTCCTGGGTACTCCGGGGTCGTCGCCGGCCGCGGGGGCAGGGTGCGACGGACTCGATCTTCACTCCATGGTGGCACCTCCGAGCGCTTCGCGGGAGCGGAGATTGAGAGTGAAACGCCTGTTCAGAGCCGTGCGGTGGGTGTTTGTCCGATTTGTCCCGGTACGGACGGCCTCCGGACCGACGGATTCACCCGCACGCCACGCGGCGCTTCTCGCGACTCCGGGCCGTTCCCGTCGTCCCGGCCCGCTGCACCTAGACTCGCCGCCATGTCCACTCTCTCTCGCGACGAGGTCGCGCGCGTGGCCGCGCTCGCCCGGATCGACCTGTCCCCGGACGAGCTGACCCGGCTGGCCGGCGAGCTCGACGTGATCGTCCACTCGGTCGCCCGCGTCCAGGAGGTCGCCACCCCCGACGTCCCCGCGACCAGCCACCCGCTGCCGATGACCAACGTCTTCCGCGCCGACGTGGTCGAGCCGACGCTCGACGTCGCGGAGATCCTCGCCGCCGCGCCCGACGCGGACTCCGGTCGGTTCTCCGTCCCGCAGATCCTCGGGGAGGAGTGATGACCACGGACCCGACCCGGCTCTCCGCCGCCGCGCTCGCCGACGCCCTGCGGGCGGGCGAGCTCTCCAGCGTCGAGGCCACCACGGCCCACCTGGACCGCATCGCCGCCGTCGACGGCGCCCTGCACGCCTTCCTGCACGTCAGCGGCGAGCGAGGCGCTGGCGACGGCCCGCGACGTCGACGCCCGCCGCGCCGCCGGCGAGGAGCTGCACCCGCTCGCCGGCGTGCCGATCGCCGTCAAGGACGTCGTCGTCACGCACGGGGCTGCCGACCACCGCGGGCTCGAAGATCCTCGAGGGCTGGATCCCGCCGTACGACGCGACGCTCGTCGAGCGGCTCAAGGCCGCCGGACTGCCGATCCTCGGCAAGACGAACATGGACGAGTTCGCGATGGGCTCCTCCACCGAGCACTCCGCGTACGGCAACACGCACAACCCGTGGGACCTGGACCGGATCCCCGGCGGTTCCGGCGGCGGGTCAGCGCCGCGGCCGTCGGCGGCTTCGAGGCCCCGCTCGCGATCGGCACCGACACCGGCGGCTCGATCCGCCAGCCGGCGGCCGTCACCGGCACGGTCGGCGTCAAGCCCACCTACGGCGGGGTCTCGCGCTACGGGCTCATCGCCCTGGCCTCGAGCCTCGACCAGGCCGGGCCCGTGCACCCGCACCGTCCTGGACTCCGCGCTGCTGCACGAGGTCATCGGCGGGCACGACCCGCGCGACTCGACCTCGCTGGACGAGCCGCTGCCCGACCTCGTCGGCGCCGCCCGCCGCGGCATGACCGGCGACCTCACCGGCGTCCGCATCGGCGTCGTCACCGAGCTCAACGGCGAGGGCTACCAGGAGGGCGTCCGCGCTCGCTTCGACGAGTCGCTCGACCCTGCTCCAGGCGGCCGGCGCCGAGATCGTCGAGGTCTCCTGCCCGCACTTCCAGTACGCCCTCGCGGCCTACTACCTGATCCTGCCGAGCGAGGCCTCGAGCAACCTGGCCAAGTTCGACGGCATGCGCTTCGGCCTGCGCGTCGAGCCCGCCGAGGGCCCGGTCACGGCCGAGCGCGTCATGGCCGCCACGCCGCGGCGCCGGATTCGGCGACGAGGTCAAGCGCCGCATCATCCTGGGCACCTACGCCCTGTCGGCGGGCTACTACGACGCCTACTACGGCAGCGCGCAGAAGGTCCGCACGCTCATCCAGCGGGACTTCGCCGCCGCGTTCGCCCAGGCGGACGTGCTCGTCTCGCCGACCGCCCCCACCACGGCCTTCAAGCTGGGCGAGAAGCTCGACGACCCGATGGCGATGTACCTCAACGACGTCGCGACGATCCCGGCGAACCTCGCGGGCATCCCCGGGATGTCGCTGCCCTCCGGCCTGTCCGACGACGGCCTGCCCGTCGGTTTCCAGATCCTCGCCCCGGCCCGCGCCGACGACCGCCTCTACCGGGTGGGCGCCGCGCTCGAGGCCCTGCTCGAGGCGCAGTGGGGCGGCCCGCTGCTGAACCGGGCGCCCGAGCTCCCGACGACCGAGGGGACCGCCCGATGAGCAACCACGAGCCGGCCACCCTTGTCGACTACGACGACGCCGTGCGCCGCTACGACCCGGTCATCGGGATCGAGGTGCACGTCGAGCTCGGGACCCTGAGCAAGATGTTCGACGGTGCGCCGACGGAGTTCGGCGCCGAGCCGAACACGCAGGTCACCCCGACCTCGCTCGGGCTGCCGGGCGCGCTGCCGGTGCTCAACCGCACGGCCGTCGAGTCCGCGATCAAGATCGGCCTCGCGCTGCACTGCGAGATCGCCGAGGTCTGCCGCTTCGCCCGGAAGAACTACTTCTACCCGGACGTCCCGAAGAACTTCCAGACCTCCCAGTACGACGAGCCGATCGCCTTCGACGGCTACCTCGACGTCGAGCTCGACGACGGCACCGTCGTCCGGGTCGAGATCGAGCGTGCGCACATGGAGGAGGACGCGGGCAAGAACACCCACGTCGGCGGCGCGACGGGTCGCATCCACGGGGCGGACCACTCGCTCGTGGACTACAACCGTGCAGGAATCCCGCTCGTGGAGATCGTCACGCGTCCCATCACCGGGGTCGGCGAGCGTGCCCCGGAGGTCGCGCGCGCCTACGTCCAGACGATGCGCGACATCTTCCGGAGCCTGGAGGTCTCCGAGGCGAGGATGGAGCGCGGGAACGTGCGCGCCGACGTCAACGTCTCGCTCCGACCGACTCCGCAGTCCCCGCTCGGCACCCGGACCGAGACGAAGAACGTCAACTCCTTCCGCTCGGTCGAGAAGGCCGTCCGCTTCGAGATCTCCCGCCAGGCCGCCGTGCTCGACGAGGGTCGCCCCGTGACCCAGGAGACGCGCCACTGGCACGAGGACACCGGCACGACGACGGCAGGCCGGGTCAAGTCGGACGCCGAGGACTACCGCTACTTCCCCGAGCCCGACCTCCTGCCCGTGGCACCGAGCCGCGAGTGGGTCGAGGAGCTGCGTGCGGGGCTTCCCGAGGCCCCCGTCGCGCGGCGTCGTCGGCTCCAGGAGACCTGGGGCTATGCGGACGCGGAGATGCGCGACGTCGTCAACGCCGGTGCGATCGAGCTCATCGAGACGACCATCGCTGCCGGTGCCTCGGCGGCAGCCGCCCGCAAGTGGTGGATGGGCGAGCTCGCGCGCACCGCGAACACCGACGGGCTCGAGCTCGACCGAGCTCGCGGTCACGCCGCTGCAGATCGCCGAGCTCCAGGGTCTTGTCGACTCCGGCCGGCTCAACGACAAGCTCGCGCGGCAGGTCCTGGCGGGCGTGCTCGCCGGCGAGGGGAGCCCGCTCGAGGTCGTCGTCGCGCGGGGCCTGGAGATCGTCTCGGACGACGGCCCGCTGCTGGAGGCGATCGACGCAGCCCTAGCCGCGCAGCCCGACATCGTCGCCAAGGTGCGCGGGGGCAACCTCGGTCCGGTCGGCGCGATCATCGGCTCGGTGATGAAGGCCACCCGCGGCCAGGCCGATGCCGGCCGGGTCCGCGAGCTCGTGCTCGAGCGCATCGGGAGCGGGACGCCGTGAAGGGGATGCCGATCCTCGTCGGCGAGATGGTCGTCCTGCGCCCGATCGCCGCGCGCGACGCGGACGGCATGTGGGACATGTGCCACGACGCCGAGGGGAACCGGCTGACCGGGACGGTCGTGGAGTTCACCAGGGAGCAGATCGACTCCTGGTGCGCCACCGTCGCCGAGCGTGAGGGACGCGCCGACTGGGCGATGACCCACCACAGCGACGAGTACCTCGGCGAGATCGTGCTCAACATGATCGACGAGCACTCGCGCAGCGCGAACCTGCGGCTCGCCCTGCGTCCGGGGCAGCGCGGGCGCGGGTTCGGCGGCGAGGCGATCACCCTCGTGCTCGACTACGCCTTCGCCCCGGCCCCGGAGGGCCTCGGTCTGCATCGCATCTCGCTCGACGTGCTCAGCATCAACCCCCGGGCCAGGGCGCTGTACGGCTCCCTCGGCTTCGTCGAGGAGGGTCGGCACCGCGAGGCGCACCGCGACGGCGAGCACTGGTGCGATGTCATCGACATGGCGATCCTCGCCGACGAGTGGCGCTCCGCGCGCGCGGAGGCCTGAGGCCGGTGGCACCGGGGCGCAGGCCGACGGTCGTGGTCGGTCACGACGAGCTGCTCGCCGACGTGAGAGCAGATCCGGCGCCCGAGGCCGAGGTCGTCCTGTGGCACCTCGCCGATCCGGTCCCCGCCGGGCTGGACCCCGAGGCGGTCGACGTCGTCGTCGTCCCGCACTACTTCAGTGATCCCCGGGGCTTCCGGGCGCTGCAGCTGCTGCCGAACCTGCGCCTCGTGCAGCTGCCGAGCGCGGGTTTCGACCACGCGCTCCCGCTGATCCCCGCCGGCGTCACCCTGTGCAACGGTCGCGGGGTCCACGACGCGGGCACCGCGGAGCTCGCCGTCGGGCTCCTCCTGGCGATGCAGCGCGGAGTCGTCGACGCGGTGCGGGACATGACTGCCCAGCGGTGGGCGCCGGTCGCCCGACGCTCGCTCGCCGACCGCCGCGTGATGGTCCTCGGCTACGGGTCCATCGGGGCGGCGCTCGCCCGGCGCCTCGACCCCCTCGAGGTCGAGGTCGTCGCCGTCGCCACGCGCGCGCGGCAGGAGGACAGGCCGGTGCACGGGCTCGACGAGCTGCCCGCGCTGCTGCCGACGGTCGATGCCGTCGTCGTGCTCGTCCCGCTCTCGCCCCAGACCCGCGGACTGGTCGACGAGGCGTTCCTCGCGGCGCTCCCGGACGGCGCGCTCGTGGTGAACATGGCGCGGGGGCCCGTCGTCGAGACGCAGGCCCTCGTGGCCGAGCTCCTCTCCGGCCGCCTGCGCGCCGCTCTCGACGTCACGGACCCGGAGCCGCTCCCGGTCGGCCACCCGCTGTGGTCGGCGCCGAACGTCCTGGTCACCCCGCACCTCGGGGGGATGACCGATGCGACAGGCCCGCGGTTCGCGCGCCTGGTCCGGCGTCAGATCGAGCGCCTCGCCGCGGGGCTGGACCCGCTGAACGTCGTCGCCCGAGGCTGAGTCAGCGGCGGCGGGTCGAGCTGCCGGACCACGAGCTGGGTCGGCATCTGCACATGCGTGGACTCGAGGGGCCGGCCCTCGATGAGGTCGACGAGCATGCCGATCGCGCGAGCGCCCATCTGCTGCAGGGGCTGGCTCACGGTGGTCAGCGGGGGGTTGGCGAGCGCCGACTCCGGGATGTTGTCGAAGCCGACGATCGACAGGTCACGCGGGACGTCGAGGCCGAGGCCCTTGGCCGCGTCCATCACGCCGAGCGCCGAGAGGTCGTTCGCGGCGAAGACCGCCGTGGGCGGGTTCTCGAGCGTGAGGAGCTCGCGCGCCGGTGCCGCGGCGGACTCGCGCCGGTAGTCGCCGACGCGGATGAGCTCCTCGTCCGGGGTGATCCCGGCGCGCGACAGCGCGGTGCGGTAGCCCTCCTCGCGCAGGCGCGCCGACTCGAGGTCGGGCCGCCCGCCGATGAAGCGCGATGCGGCCGTGACCGAGGTCGATCAGGTGCTGGACGGCCGTGATCGCACCGCTCACGTTGTCGGAGTCGATCGTCGGCGGGCCCGAGGGGCCGAGGTGCGGGTCGACCGCGATGACCGGGATGGACGCCTCGGCCGACCTGGACGGTGGGCGTCACCAGGATCGCCCCGTCGATGAGCGTCCCGGACAGGCCGCGACAGGTAGCGGCGCTCCCAGCCCGGCCGCGAGCCGCCGCCGCCGGAGTAGGCGAGCAGCTCGAAGCCCGTTCCGGCGATCGCGGCGGAGGTCCCCTTGAGGATCTCCGTGCTGAAGGGCTCGAACTCCGCGACGAGGATGCCGATGACGTTCGTGCGCAGGCTGCGCAGGCTCCTGGCCACGAGGCTCGACTCGTAGCCGAGGGAGTCGATGACCGTCTGGACCCGCGCGGCGGTGGCCTGTGAGACGCCGTAGCGACCGTTGATCACCTTCGAGACGGTCGCCACGGAGACGCCGGACTCACGCGCGACGTCGTGGATCGTCACCCGCGTGGGGATGCTCATCCGCGCATCATAGCCGCGGACCGGAAATCGATATCGACCCGCGCGCCGGACGAGTCCCGTGCGAGCATCGAGGGATGCTGCTCAGCGAGGACGCCGTCCGGGGATCCGTCGACCCGCGCCACTGGCGCCTGCGTGACGGACGGCTCGAGGCCCGCGTCGAGACGGGGTCCTTCCTCGCCGGTCTCGAGCTCGTCACCGCGGTGGCGCAGGTCGCCGAGCGGATGGGGCACCATCCGGATGTGCTCCTCACCTTCCCGAGCGTCGTGCTCACGAGCGTCTCGCATGACGTCGGAGGGCTCACGGAGCGCGACGTCGCCCTGGCGGGAGCGATCACGGCGCTGCTCGACGAGCGCGCTCTTGCCGTCCCGCCGCAGTAGTGCCGTTCCAGCCGCGCCGCTGCGGCGAGGTCCTCCGGTCATCCGATCGCCATCAGCCGAGGACGACGACGGCCCGGTAGGCGGGGTCGCCGTACCCGGCCAGCCGGTCCATGAGGTCGAGCGGTATCGCGAGGCCGCTGCCGTCGACCCAGGTCTCGCCCAGGTGCTCGTCGGTCCACGGGTCGTTGGCCAGGAGCACCTCGCCGAGGCGGCCGTGGACGACGATCCAGTGCGGGTCGGCGTCGGCATGCATCGGTGACTGGTCGATCAGCACGGCCACGACCGCACCGGCGTCGACGAGCGGGCCGATCTCGTCCACCGCGAACCGGCGGTGCTCCACCACGGCGCCCGCCTGCGCGGCACGTGCCGCGAAGTCGGCCTGGATCGCGGTGCGCAGCCGGGACGTGGAGGGGTCCTGGACGACGTCCTCGAGGAGGATCGGACCGAGCGTGCTGATCACCACGCGGGTGGGGACCGAGCGGCTGACGGTCGCGAGCGCCAGCCCGTACGGGTCACAGGCGCCGATGAGGGTCGCCTCGCGCCACAGCCCGATCTCGGCCGCCTGGTCGAGCGCGGGGGCCAGGCCCAGGTGCGCCATGCCCATGCCGACCGCGACCGGGCCGCAGGTGAAGTCCGTCGTCTGGCGCATGTAGCCCATCGTCGGGACGGGCATGCCGTCGCGGGCCAGGACGAAGCCCCGGGGGACGTCGCGGCGCTCGTGCGGGTACGGCGAGGGCACGGACGGGGTGGGCAGCTCGGCGAAGCCGCGCGCGCCGAGCACCGGCGCTGTGAGCTCGTCCTCTGCGTCGACGGCGACCTTGAGCAGGAGGCTCCCGGCGGCCCAGGAGGCGGCCTGCGCCGCCTCGACGAGCGCGTCGACGACCTCCCGGCCTCCCGGGGCCCAGCAGCCGTTGAGCGTCGTCGAGGCCGTGCCCGGCCGGCGCACCAGCAGCCCGGCACCGACCGGCCGGCCGTCCTGACCGGCGATCAGCAGGCTGCGCTCCTGGGCGCCTCCCGAGCGCAGCCACCGGCGCCCGGCCCGCGTCGTCGTCGGCTCGACGGGCAGCCCCGACTGCTCGAGGGAGGTCGCCAGCGGTGCCCCGGCCCCGATCTCGAGCCGCGAGACCTCGATCGTCATCGGGCGACCTGCCCCTCGCGCCCGGGAGCCGCGGCCATCAGGCGCCGCGTGTACGGGTGCTCGGGCGCGGTGAGCACCTGGTCGGCCGCGCCCTGCTCGACGACCTCGCCGTCGAGCATCACGTAGATCCGGTCGGCGACCTGCCGGACGACGGCGAGGTCGTGCGAGATGAAGAGGAGCGAGAGCCCGAGGCTGCTGCGCAGGTCCGCGAGGAGGTTGAGCACCTGGGCCTGCACCGTGACGTCGAGCGCCGAGACGGACTCGTCGCAGACGAGCAGCGTCGGGCGGGTGGCCAGGGCACGCGCGATGGCCACGCGCTGGCGTTCGCCCCCCGAGAGCGAGCGAGGTCTGCGCGCGGCGTAGTGAGCGGGCAGGCCCACCGTCGCCAGGAGCTCGCCCGACCTCGCTCGCCGGGCGGCCCGCGACGGCGAGCGCCTCGGCGAGCGTCGTCCGGATCCGCAGCGCCGGGTTGAGGGCCGAGTACGGGTCCTGGAAGACGATCTGCATGGCGGTGTGCCGCGGACGGTCCGTCGGTTCGCCGTTGCGCAGCGCCCCGTGGAACTCGATCCTGCCGGAGTCGGCCGTCTCCAGCCCGACGAGGCAGCGCGCCAGGGTCGTCTTGCCGGATCCCGACTCGCCCACGACCCCGACGCACTCACCGGCACGGATCTCCAGGTCGATCCCGCCGAGGGCCGCGCGCCTGGAGCCAGGGAAGGTCTTGGCGAGCGCGGCGATCGTCACCAGACGGTCCTCGTCGCCCGGCGCGGGCGCGGGGACGGCCGGCACGGGTGCGAGGGCGCCGCCGTGCACGAGCTGCGCCGGGCCGAGCACGCAGGCGCTCGCCCGTCCCGGCGCGATCGGCGCGAGCACCGGCCGACGTGCCGTGCACTCGGCGTGCACGAGCGGGCAGCGCGCAGCGAACGGGCACTGGTCGAGCACGGTCGCCGGACGTGGCACCGACCCGTCGACGGCGGGGAGCCGGTCGAGCCGGACCTCGAGCGGCGGGTTCGACGCGTGCAGGGCGCGCGTGTACGGGTGACCAGGGGTCGCGAGGACCTGCGAGGCGGGCCCGGCCTCGAGCACCTGGCCCGCGTACAGCACGAGCAGCTCGTCGCAGGTGCTCCGCGCGAGCTCGAGGTCATGCGTGATGAGCACGAGACCCATCTCACGAGCCTGCTGGAGCGAGCCCAGGAGCTCGAGGATCCCCGCCTGCGTGGTGGTGTCGAGCGCCGTCGTCGGCTCGTCGGCGAGGAGGACGTCCGGCTCGGCGGCGAGGGCAGCGGCGATGGCGACGCGCTGGCGCATCCCGCCAGAGAGTTCGAAGGGGTACCGGTCGGCGACGTCGGGCGGAAGGCCGACCTCGGCCAGCCGCTCCGCGGTCAGCGCTCGGCGCTCGGCACGGCTCGTGCGGCCCGCCCCGGGCACGGCGGCGAGGATCTGGCTCCCGCAGCGGTGCACGGGGGACAGGCTCGTGAACGGGTCCTGGAGCAGCAGGACGACGCGTGACCCGCGCACCGGCCCGAAGGCCTGCTCGCCTCCGTCGAGGGCGACCGTCCGGTCCCCGATCCTCAGGGTCCCGCTCGCGCGGACACCCGCAGGCAGCAGCCCGGTGACCGCCTTGGCGATCATCGACTTGCCCGAGCCGGACTCGCCGACCAGGCCGAGCGTGCGTCCGCGCGGGACGCTCAGGTCCACCCCGACGACGATCGGCCCGGCTGCGGCCTCGATCTGCAGACCGGTGACGGACAGGGCGGGGCCGCCCGCCTGCACGGGGCTCGTGGGTCCTGACTGCGAGGAGGTCATGCCACGCTCCGCACACCGAGTCGGTCGGCGAGCCAGTCGCCGACGAGGTTCGTGGCCGTCGCGACCACGATGATCAGGACGCCGGGGACGACCGCCGCCGCGGGGTTGAGGTAGAGCAGGCTGCGGCCGTCGGCGAGCTGACGCCCCCAGTCGGCGGCGCCGGGGGAGACCCCGAGGCCGAGGTAGGACAACGAGGACATCGCGACGATCGCGAACGCCACGTTGAGGAAGACGTTCGTCAGCACGACCGGCATGACGTTGGGCAGCAGGTGACGGCTCATCACGCGCCATGCGGGCAGGCCCAGCACCTTCGTCGCCTCGACATAGGGCTGGTGGCGCGTCTGGAGCACGGCAGCCCTGATCATCTTCACGTCCGAGGGCGCGAACAGCACGACGAGCACCGCGACGGTCACCCAGTAGCCGCCGCCGACGATCCCGCCGACCACGATCGCCATGAGGATGGGCGGCATCGCCAGCACGAGGTCGGAGCTGCGCGAGATGACGGTGTCCCAGAGCCCGCCGAGGTAGCCGGCGAGCATCCCCGCGGCGATCCCTGCGAGCATCGACCCGAGTGCGATCGCGACGGGACCGAGGACGGCCGAGCGCGTCCCGGCGAGGGACAGCCGCAGCACGTCGCGGCCCAGGTCGTCCGTGCCGAACAGGTGCCCGGGCGTGCCCGCGGGAGTCGTCCCCAGGACGAGGTCCTGCGCGGTGGCGGCGGTCTGGAGCAGCGGGGCGACGAGGACGAGCAGGAGCACGGCGACGAGCACGCCGATGCTCACCCCGACCGAGCCGGGGGCCCGGCGCACGCGGCGCACCACGGCCGTGATCATGCCCCCACCCCCGTGCGTCGGACTCTCGGGTCGAGCACGAGGTACGCGAGGTCGACGAGGAGGCTCGTGGCCGCGATGACGAGGGCGACGAGCAGCGTGACGGCCTGCACCACGGGCACGTCCTTGAACGTGATCGACTCCGAGAGCAAGGAGCCGATCCCCGGCAGCGCGAAGGTCACCTCGACGAGGATCGTCCCGCCGAAGAGGAACGCGAGCATGAGCCCTGCGCTGGTGACGATGGGGATGGCGGCGTTCGTGAGGTACAGGCGCGAGACGGCCGTGACCGCTGAGGCCGCGGGCCCGCGCGAACGTCACGTAGTCCTGCTCGAGCTCGGCGAGGACGGCCGTCCGGGTCATCTTGATCACCAGCGCCCCCAGGCCCATGGCGAGAGCCGCAGCGGGCAGCGCCAGGTGCCAGAGCCGGTCGAGCACACCCTCGCCGACCCCGTAGAGCGGGAACCAGCCGAGCATGACGGCGAAGGCGTACAGCAGCAGGAGGCCGATGGCGAAGCTCGGGGCGCTGACCCCGACGAGGGCCACGCCCACGACCCCTCGGTCCACGACCGTCCCGCGGCGCCGGGCGGCCAGGACGCCGAGCGGGACACCGAGGCCGATCGCCAGGACGAAGGCCACCATCGTCAGCGCCATCGTCAGAGCGCCGCGGTCGACGAGCATCGACCAGACGCCGGCCCCTGAGCGGATCGACACGCCGAGGTCGCCCTGGAGCGTGGAGAGGAGCCAACGGCCGTACTGGACGAGGAACGGGTCGTCGAGGTGGTACTGGGCGCGCACCGCGGCGATCGCCTCGGGGGTGACCCGGCGGTTGCCCAGCAGGTTCTTCGTCAGGTCGCCCGGGGCGAGGTACAGCAGGGCGAAGACGATGAACGACAGCCCGACGAGGAGCACGACGGTCCCGGTGAGGCGGCGTGCGACGAACCGCGCCACCGGGTGCCGCCAGAGTGCCGCCACGCTCAGCCCGCCGCGTAGACGCGGGCCGGCCAGACCGAGAGGAGGGAGTAGGCGCTGAGGTCCGTGATGCCCACCGAGTCGGAGATGGCGGTCGCGGACTGCCCCCACCACAGCGGCCAGTAGGCGAGGTCGTCCACCTCGAGGGCGTTGGCCTGGAGGATGAGGTCGACGACCTCCTTCTGGTCCGTCGACTCGCGTGCCTGCTTGAGCAGGGCGCTGACCTCGGGGTTCGAGTAGCTGGCGACGTTCCCGTAGGTGTCGTCGAGCAGGTAGGTGATGACCTCGGCCGGGTCCCCCGTGGTGGAGAAGTACCACATGAAGCTCAGGCCGGTCTCACCGTCGCCGAGGGTCGCGAGCCACTCCTCGATCGGCACCTCGGTGACCGTGAGGTCGATGCCGATCGTCTTGAGCGAGGCGGAGAGGGCGAGCGCCGCCTTGCCGAGCTGCGGCCCCGTGTTCGGGTACTTGAGCTCTGCGGTGAACCCGTCCGGAACCGAGGACTGGGCGAGCTCCTTCGCCGCGGCGTCGAGGTCGAAGTCGACCTGCGGCAGTGCGCCCAGCCGCGTGCGGGCGTCGTCGACGGAGATCGCGGTGCCGAGCTGCTCCGGGGTGGGGATCCCCGTCGCGACCTCGCCCTTGCCCTGGAGGATCCCGTCGACCATCGAGGGACGGTCGGCGGCGTGCGCGATGGCGCGACGCACGTGGACGTCGTCGAACGGCGCGACCGTGGTGTCGAAGGTGAGGCCGACGTAGGAGTTGTCCGGCTGGAAGACGACGCGCGTGTTGTCCGTCTGCTCCCACTGCTCGGCCTGCGTGATCGGCACGTTGAGCGCGATGTCCACGTCACCGGACTGGCGGGCGAGCAGGCGCGTGTTCTCGTCGGGGATGAAGTCGAAGCGGATCGTCTTGACCTTCGGCACGCCACCCCACCAGGTGTCCACCCGCTCGAACTCCGCGTACGAGTCGGGGACGAAGGCGGTCGCGCGGTAGGGGCCGGTGCCGAGGATCAGGCTGTCCGCGGTGCCGACGGTGCCGCCGTTCGCCTCCCAGAAGGCCTTCGAGGTGACCCAGAGCGCGCCCACCGCGGTGGGCACCCAGGCGAAGGCCTGGTTCGCCTCGGCGAGGACGATCGTGATCTCCCACGTGCCCGTCTGCTCGACCGACGCGAGCTCCGGCCAGTAGCCGGCCGTTCCGGGCGAGACCTCGGGGTCGCGAGCCTGCTCGATCGAGAACAGCACGTCCTCGACGGTCATCGGCGTCCCGTCAGCGAAGACGGCGTCGTCGCGCAGCTCGAAGACGTACGTCGTCGGGTCCGTCTGCTCCCAGGAGGTCGCCAGGGCGGGCTCGAGCGTGCCGTCGGGGCTGACCGAGAGCAGGCCCTCCTGGGCGATCGACGCGACGTAGTAGTTGAGGATCCCGCCCTCCGTGTTGGCGTCGAGCGAGGCGAGCGAGCCCGGCAGGGCGACCGTCAGCACGTCGATCTCCGCTCCGGTGTCCGGCCCGACGACGTCCTGCGTCGGCGAGGCCGTGCTCTGCGGGGAGCTCGGCGCGCATCCGCCGGCGAGGGCGAGGGCGGCGATCGCCGCGGCGGCCGCAGCGCTGCCGGACCCCTCTCCTGCGGACGGCGGGACGCTGGGCGGGGGACCTGAGACGCACGGTGGGGCTCCTTGCGGCCGGGAGGGGGTGTGGATCGCGACGCTAGCGGACCTTGAGCGGCTCAAGGGTTTCCGTCGTGTATCGGAAAGATAACGGAAGTTTCCAGGCCCTAGGTCCCCTTCGGGCGACGAATTTCGCGGCGACGGCCGAGTTCGGCCACGGGAGTCCCTGGCCCACCCCGCGCCGGGCCGGGCCATGAGCGCTCTCCGCGCCCTGCCGTCGCACCGGGCCCGACCTAGACTCCGTCCATGGACGAGCCGACTGCCCCTGAGCCCGCGATCGACCTCAAACCTCGCAGCCGGCAGGTCACGGACGGGATCGAGAGCACCGCGAGCCGCGGCATGCTGCGCGCTGTCGGGATGGGCGACGACGACTGGGTCAAGCCGCAGATCGGCGTCGCGAGCTCGTGGAACGAGATCACCCCGTGCAACCTCTCGCTCGACCGCCTGGCCAAGGCGGCGAAGAACGGCGTGCACGCCGCAGGTGGCTACCCGCTGGAGTTCGGGACGATCTCGGTCTCCGACGGCATCTCGATGGGCCATGAGGGCATGCACTTCTCGCTCGTCAGCCGCGATGTCATCGCCGACAGCGTCGAGGTCGTCATGCAGGCCGAGCGGCTCGACGGCTCGGTGCTGCTCGCCGGCTGCGACAAGTCCCTGCCCGGGATGCTCATGGCCGCCGCGCGCCTCGACCTCGCCTCGGTCTTCCTCTACGCCGGCTCGATCGCGCCGGGCTGGGTCAAGCTCGAGGACGGCACCGAGAAGGAGGTGACCATCATCGACGCCTTCGAGGCGGTCGGTGCCTGCTCGCGCGGGCTGATGAGCACCGAGGACCTCGGCCGGATCGAGCGAGCGATCTGCCCGGGGGAGGGCGCCTGCGGCGGGATGTACACCGCGAACACGATGGCCTCCGTCGCGGAGGCGATGGGCATGTCGCTCCCGGGCTCGGCCGCCCCGCCCTCGGCGGACCGCCGTCGTGACATGTACGCGCACAAGTCGGGCGAGGCCGTCGTGGGGCTGCTGCGCCGGGGCATCACCGCACGCCAGATCATGACGAAGGAGGCCTTCGAGAACGCGATCGCCGTCGTCATGGCCTTCGGCGGCTCGACGAACGCCGTGCTGCACCTGCTGGCGATCGCCCATGAGGCCGAGGTCGACCTCACGCTCGACGACTTCGCTCGTGTCGCGGCGAAGGTGCCGCACCTGGGCGATCTCAAGCCCTTCGGCCGCTACGTGATGAACGACGTCGACCGGATCGGCGGGGTCCCCGTCGTGATGAAGGCCCTGCTCGACGCCGGCCTGCTGCACGGTGACTGCCTGACGGTCACGGGCAAGACGGTCGCGGAGAACCTCGCGGACATCGCGCCGCCGGACCCCGACGGGAAGATCCTGCGCGCGCTCGACAACCCGATCCACCGCACGGGCGGGATCACGATCCTGCACGGCTCGCTCGCCCCCGAGGGCGCCGTCGTGAAGTCCGCTGGTTTCGACTCCGACGTCTTCGAGGGGACGGCGCGGGTCTTCGAGCGGGAGCGTGCGGCGCTCGACGCCCTCGAGGACGGCACGATCACCGCGGGGGACGTCGTGGTCATCCGTTTCGAGGGCCCCAAGGGCGGACCCGGGATGCGCGAGATGCTCGCGATCACGGGCGCGATCAAGGGTGCAGGGCTCGGCAAGGACGTGCTGCTGCTGACCGACGGGCGCTTCTCCGGGGGCACGACGGGGCTGTGCGTCGGGCATGTCGCCCCCGAGGCCGTCGACGCCGGTCCGATCGCCTTCGTCCGCGACGGCGACCGGATCCGCCTCGACATGGGCAGCTCGACGCTCGACCTGCTCGTCGACGCGGCCGAGCTCGCGGCGCGGGCCGAGGGCTGGGAGCCGCTTCCCCCGCGCTACACGCGGGGTGTCCTGGCCAAGTACGCGAAGCTCGTGCAGTCCGCGTCCACGGGCGCCGTGCTGCTCTGAGGAGGGGCCCGCTCGCCGCCGGGCCGGGCGAACCCTGCGCCGTGACGGCCTGCTGCGACGCGCGGTTCGCCGCCGTCGGGGCCGCCTGCGACCTAGGTCCTACGCTCAGCGTCTCAACGATTGGACCTGTGATCCATATGTCGAGACGCGGGCCTTGTGGCGTGACATCCCGACCGTGCGGGCGTACGCTCGCCCCGTGCAGACGAACCTTGTCGTAGTTCTCTAGGCGCAGGCCGACCCCCCGGTCCACCTCGCGCCGACCCCTCGTTCGCCGTCCTGACGGCCGAGGGGTTTTTTCATGCCACCTCAGGGCAGGCCCCGTCCGCACCACGCCAGGAAGCACCGAACACCCAGGAGAGCAACGATGGTCCAGGGTCCTCACCCGGCACCTCCCGCCGGTACCAGTCGAGCGACGTCGGCCGCGAGCGCGGTCTCCGTCACCCCGGCCGACCTCAGGTCCGGCGGTCCGCAGCGGATGACCGGAGCCGAGTCGATCGTCCGTTCCCTCGAGGCCGCGGGCGTCGACACCGTCTTCGGAATCCCCGGCGGCGCGATCCTGCCGACCTACGACCCGCTGATGGACTCCACCCTCGTGCGGCACATCCTCGTGCGGCACGAGCAGGGTGCCGGCCACGCGGCGACGGGCTACGCCTACACCTCGGGCAAGGTCGGCGTCTGCATGGCGACCTCGGGGCCGGGCGCGACGAACCTCGTCACGCCGATCGCCGACGCGAACATGGACTCCGTCCCGCTCGTCGCGATCACCGGGCAGGTCGGTGCGGCGATGATCGGCACCGACGCCTTCCAGGAGGCGGACATCGTCGGCATCACGCTGCCGGTGACCAAGCACAACTTCCTGGTGACCAACCCGGACGACATCGCCACCGTCATCGCGCAGGCCTTCCACATCGCGCAGTCGGGACGGCCCGGACCGGTCCTCGTCGACATCGCGAAGTCGGCGATGCAGGCGCAGACCACCTTCCAGTGGCCGACGGACATCGACCTGCCGGGCTACCACCCGGTCACCAAGCCGCACTCCAAGCAGGTGCGCGAGGCGGCGCGGCTGCTCGCGACGGCGCGTCGGCCCGTGCTGTACGTCGGCGGCGGAGCGATCCGCTCCGGGGCCTCTGCCGAGCTGCGGGCGCTGACCGACGCCTCCGGCGCGCCCGTCGTGACCACCCTGATGGCACGCGGCGCCCTGCCCGACTCGCACCCGCAGAACCTCGGGATGCCGGGGATGCACGGCACCGTCCCGGCGGTCGCCGCACTGCAGAAGGCCGACCTCATCGTGGCCCTCGGGACGCGCTTCGACGACCGCGTCACGGGCAAGCTCTCCTCGTTCGCCCCGCACGCCACGATCGTCCACGCGGACATCGACCCGGCCGAGATCGGCAAGAACCGCCGCGTCGACGTGCCGATCGTCGGTGACCTCAAGGAGGTCATCGCCGACCTGCTGCCCGAGCTCGCGCGGGAGCACGCTCAGCACGGCAAGCCCGACCTCGAGCGCTGGTGGCGCCAGATCGACGAGTGGCGCGAGACCTTCCCGCTCGGATTCAGCGAGCCCGACGACGGCCACCTCGCCCCGCAGCACGTCATCAAGCGCATCGGTGAGATGGCCGGCCCGGAGGCCGTGTACGTCGCGGGCGTCGGCCAGCACCAGATGTGGGCCTCGCAGTTCATCCGCTACGAGCGGCCGAACGCCTGGCTCAACTCCGGCGGTCTGGGGACCATGGGCTACGCGGTGCCCGCTGCGATGGGGGCAAAGGTCGGCGACCCGTCCCGGATGGTCTGGGCGATCGACGGCGACGGCTGCTTCCAGATGACCAACCAGGAGCTCGCCACCTGCGCGATCAACGAGATCCCGATCAAGGTCGCGGTGATCAACAACTCCTCGCTCGGCATGGTGCGCCAGTGGCAGACGCTGTTCTACGAGTCGCGCTACTCCAACACCGACCTGCACACCGGGCACGGCACGCGACGGATCCCCGACTTCGTCAAGCTCGCCGACGCCTACGGCTGCGTCGGCCTGCGCTGCGAGACGCTCTCGGACGTCGACGCGACGATCAAGCGGGCGATGGAGATCGACGACCAGCCCGTCGTCGTCGACTTCACGGTCTCGGCGAACGCCATGGTCTGGCCGATGGTCGCCGCCGGCGTGAGCAACGACGAGATCCAGTACGCCCGGGGGATCAGCCCGGCCTGGGACCGGGAGGACTGATGGCCCACCTCGGCCGCCTCGCCGGCCCTCAGCCCCTCGCAGACCAGAGTGACGCCGTGGGTCACGTCGTCCGGACCTCAGAAGAAGGTGCAGCATGAGCAGGCACACCCTGTCGGTGCTCGTCGAGAACAAGCCCGGTGTCCTCACGCGGGTCGCCGGCCTCTTCGCGCGGCGGGCGTTCAACATCCACTCCCTGGCCGTGGGCCCGACGGAGCACCCGGAGATCTCCCGGATCACCGTCGTCGTCGACGTCGACGAGCTCCCGCTGGAGCAGGTGACCAAGCAGCTCAACAAGCTCATCAACGTGCTCAAGATCGTCGAGCTCGAGCAGGACGCGTCCGTCCAGCGCGAGCTGCTCCTGGTCAAGGTCCGCGCCGACGCGGCCGCCCGCACGGGGGTGCTCGAGGTCGTGCAGCTGTTCCGGGCGCATGTCGTCGACGTCGTTCCCGAGGCAGTGACGATCGAGGCCGTCGGCAGCCCCAGCAAGCTCTCCGCCCTGCTCGTCGCGCTCGAGCCCTTCGGCGTGCGTGAGATCGTGCAGTCCGGGACCGTGGCGATCAGCCGTGGCGCCCGGTCGATCACCGACCGTGCGCTCGAGCGCGTCATCCGTCCCGCCTGACGACCACACCGCGTACCGCAGCGCGGTACCGGCAAGACTTCCCCTCATCCGACCAGCAAGGAGACAACCCGTGGCAGAGCTGTTCTACGACGACGACGCCGACCTCTCGATCATCGCCGGCCGCCCGGTCGCCGTCATCGGTTACGGCAGCCAGGGCCATGCGCACGCCCTGAACCTTCGTGACTCCGGTGTCGACGTCCGCGTCGGCCTGCGCGAGGGCTCGCCCTCCGCCGTCAAGGCCAAGGAGCAGGGCCTGACCGTCCTGCCCGTCGCCCAGGCGGTCGCCGAGGCCGACGTCGTCGTGATCCTCGCCCCCGACCAGGTGCAGCGCCACGTCTACCGCGACGAGATCGAGCCGAACCTGCGCCCCGGCGCGACGCTCGTCTTCGGCCACGGCTTCAACATCCGCTTCGGCTACATCAGCCCGGCCGAGGGGCTCGACGTCGTCATGGTCGCCCCCAAGGGCCCCGGCCACCTGGTGCGCCGCGAGTACGAGGCCGGCCGTGGCGTCCCCGTCATCGTCGCCGTCGAGCAGGACGCCAGCGGCAACGCCTGGCCGCTCGCGCTGTCCTACGCGAAGGCGATCGGCGGCCTTCGCGCCGGCGGTATCAAGACGACCTTCACCGAGGAGACCGAGACCGACCTCTTCGGCGAGCAGGCCGTCCTGTGCGGTGGCGCCTCGCAGCTCGTCATGTACGGCTTCGAGGTCCTCACCGAGGCCGGCTACCAGCCGGAGGTCGCGTACTTCGAGGTGCTGCACGAGCTCAAGCTCATCGTCGACCTCATGGTCGAGGGCGGTATCGCCAAGCAGCGCTGGAGCGTCTCGGACACCGCCGAGTACGGGGACTACGTCTCCGGCCCGCGCGTCATCTCCCCGGAGGTGAAGGAGAACATGAAGGCGGTGCTCGCCGACATCCAGAGCGGTGCCTTCGCCGAGCGCTTCATCGCCGACCAGGACGCCGGTGCCCCCGAGTTCACGGCGCTGCGCGCCAAGGGCGAGGCGCACCCGATCGAGGCCACCGGCCGCGAGCTGCGCAAGATGTTCTCGTGGATCAAGACCTCCGACACCGACTACGTCGAGGGTCACGCCGGTCGCTGAGCACCGGTAGGGCGCCGGTCAGCGGTGGGTCGCTGCACAGGCTGAGCACGGGGCGGGACGCCGAGGCGTCCCGCCCCGTGCTGCGTCCTCGGCGCTGCCCGGCAGCGGACGTTCGTCCTCTCTTCGGGGCCCGAGCAGGGTGGACCGTGAGGTGACCGGTCCATGATCGGGCCGGCGCAGTCCAACGAAGGAAGGCCACAGTCATGAGTGCATACCGGGCCCGTATCTCCGGGGTCTCGAAGTCGCCGACGGAGCTCGAGGTGTCGGTGCGGCAGTTCACCTTCTCGATCGACGAGCCGCCCGCACTCGGTGGCACCGACGCCGGCCCCAACCCCGTCGAGTACGTCCTGTCGAGCATCGCGGGCTGCATCAACGTGGTGCTGCACGCGGTCGCCCAGGAGAAGGGCGTGGAGATCGGCGGCCTGCAAGCTCTCGGTCACCGGGCAGCTCGACACCGACCGGCTGATGGGCAAGGACACCGAGAAGCGGGCCGGGTTCGAGTCCGTCGACCTGACGGCCGAGGTCGACTCGCCCGCCTCGCCCGAGGAGATCGACGAGCTCCTGGCGATCGCCGAGACCCGGTGCCCCGTCGCGGACAACCTGGGCAACCCGACCCCGGTCACCCTGCGTCGCGCCTGAGCACGTCCGTCGCGGCCGGCCCCACCCCCGGGTGGTCCGCCGGCCGCGGCGCTGCTCCGGCCCCGCTCCAGGCGACCGACCAGTGAGATGACGGTCCCGAGGAGTGGGACGGCGGACTAGGATCCGGGTATGGCTCAGGACATCAGGTTGGCAGTGATCGCCGGTGACGGCATCGGTACCGAGGTCGTCGAGCAGGGCCTTCGTGTCCTGGACGCCGCCCTCGCCGGCAGCGGGACCTCGATCACGACGACCGAGCTCGACCTGGGCGCGCGCCGGTGGCACGCCACGGGCGAGACGCTGACGGATGCGGACCTGGCGACGGTGCGCGAGCACGACGCGATCCTGCTCGGCGCGATCGGCGACCCGGGTGTCCCCTCGGGCGTCCTGGAGCGTGGCCTGCTGCTCCGCCTGCGCTTCGACGCTCGACCACTACGTCAACCTGCGCCCCGCCCGGCTGTACCCCGGCGTGCGCTCGCCGCTCGCCGAGCCGGGCGATGTCGACTTCGTCGTCGTCCGTGAGGGCACCGAGGGCCCGTACGTCGGCAACGGCGGAGCGATCCGCGTCGGCACGCCGCACGAGGTCGCCAACGAGGTCAGCGTCAACACCGCCTTCGGCGTGGAGCGCGTCGTGCGCGACGCCTTCGCCCGTGCCGCTGCGCGTCCCCGCAAGCACCTGACGCTCGTGCACAAGCACAACGTCCTCGTGCACGCCGGGCACCTGTGGCGCCGCACCGTCGAGGCCGTCAACGCGGACTTCCCCGAGGTCACGACGGACTACCTGCACGTCGACGCCGCCACGATCTTCATGACGACCAACCCCTCGCGATTCGACGTCATCGTCACCGACAACCTCTTCGGCGACATCCTCACCGACCAGGCCGCCGCCATCACCGGCGGGATCGGCCTCGCGGCCTCGGGGAACATCAACCCCGACCGCACGACGCCGTCGATGTTCGAGCCCGTGCACGGCTCGGCGCCGGACATCGCCGGCCAGGGCAAGGCCGACCCGACCGCGACGGTCATGTCGGTGAGCATGCTGCTGGACCACCTCGGCCTGGACGAGGCCGCCGCACGGGTCGAGGCGGCCGTCGCCGCCGACCTCGCCGAGCGTGGCGACCGCGTGCGCTCGACCTCGCAGGTCGGGGCCGACCTGGCAGCACGCGTCACCGGCTGAGCCCCTCCCGACGGCGCTCGCGCCGCCATCGCCACCGGACCCAGGGACCCGAGATGACTGCGTCACAGCCCGTCGTGGACGGAACTTTCGCGGTGCACCGCACGACCTCGCCCCGCCCGCAGGCCGAACGCGAGCGCCTGATGCTCGCACCGCGCTTCGGCGAGGTCTTCACGGACCACATGGCCCGCGCGGTGTGGACGGCCGAGGGCGGCTGGGGCGAGCGCCGGGTCGAGGCCTATGCGCCGCTCGACCTCGACCCCGCCACCGCCGTGCTGCACTACGGCCAGGAGATCTTCGAGGGCCTCAAGGCGTACCGGCACGCCGACGGCTCGGTGTGGACCTTCCGGCCGGAGGTCAACGCCGCTCGCTTCGCCGCCTCCGCGCGCCGGATGGCCCTTCCCGAGCTCTCCACCCAGGACTTCCTCGCCTCGATCCGCGCGCTCGTCGAGGTCGACGAGGCGTGGGTGCCGAGCGGCGAGGACTCCAGCCTCTACCTGCGGCCCTTCATGTTCGCCTCGGAGGCGCTCCTGGTGGTCCGCGGTGCGCATCGCGCCGAGTACCTGGTCATCGCCTCACCCGTCGGGTCCTACTTCCCGACGGGGGTCCAGCCGGTCTCGGCCTGGGTCGCCCAGGACCTGCACCGGGCCGGGCCCGGCGGGACGGGCGCCGCGAAGACGATGGGCAACTACGCCGCCTCGCTGCGATCGCTCACCGAGGCCTATGCCCACGGCTGCAGCCAGGTCTGCTTCCTCGACGCCGCCACCGGGCTGGACCTCGAGGAGCTCGGCGCGATGAACATCGTCGTCGTCCGCGCCGACGGCCAGGTCGTGACCCCGGCCCTGAACGGCTCGATCCTCGACGGCGTGACGCGGGACTCCGTGCTCACGCTCCTGGGCGAGACGGGCCATGAGGTCGTCGAGCGCGCCCTCCCGCTCGCCGAGGTGCTGGCCGACCTGCGCAGCGGGGCGGTGACCGAGGTGTTCGCCTGCGGCACCGGCGCCGTCGTCAACCCGATCGGCCGGCTCGTCGGCCGCGACCTCGACCAGGCCGTGGGGGACGGGACGACGGGGCCGGTCACGGCGGCGGTGCGCGCGCGGCTGACCGACATCCAGCACCGTCGGGCACCGGACGCGCACGGGTGGATGCACCGCCTGGTGTGAGGTCGCCGGGCCACGGACGGGTAACCTCTGGGCGAGCTCCGCATCGCGGCCGCCCCGGTCGAAGGGAACGACATGAGCAGCACCACCACGGCCTCCAGCGCCGCCGCCTTCGAGCGTGACCTCGCGAGCCTCGCCGCGCACGGCGGAGGAACGAGCGCTGCTCATCGCCGCGCCGGGCTTCGGCACCGTCTTCACCGACCACATGGCCCGGATCTCCTGGACGGCCGACGGCGGCTGGACCGCCCGCCGCGTCGAGCCCTACGGCCCCCTGCAGATCGACCCCGCCGCGGCCGTGCTGCACTACGGCCAGGAGATCTTCGAGGGCCTCAAGGCGTACCGGCACGCCGACGGCTCGGTGTGGATGTTCCGCCCGGAGGCCAACGCCGCGCGCTTCGCCGCCTCGGCCCGCCGTCTCGCGCTCCCGGAGCTGAGCGAGGCCGACTTCCTCGGTGCGATCGAGGCGCTGGTCCAGGTCGACGCGGACTGGGTGCCCTCGGGCGACGAGACGAGCCTGTACCTACGGCCCTTCATGTTCGCCTCGGAGACCTTCCTCGGGGTCCGCCCGGCACGCGAGGTCGACTTCCTCGTGATCGCCTCGCCCGTCGGGCCGTACTTCGCCGGCGGGGTCCGCCCGGTCTCGATCTGGGTCGACGAGCAGTTCCACCGCGCCGGCCCCGGGGGGACGGGTGCTGCCAAGTGCGGGGGCAACTACGCCGCGAGCCTCCTCCCGCAGCAGCAGGCCTATGCGCGCGGCTGCGAGCAGGTCTGCTTCCTCGACGCCGCGACGGGCACGTACCTGGAGGAGCTCGGCGGGATGAACGTCATGCTCGTCGGCGCCGACGGTTCCGTCACCACTCCGGCGCTGAGCGGCACGATCCTCGAGGGCGTCACGCGCGCCTCGATCCTCGCGATGCTCCGGGCCGAGGGCCGCACCGTCACCGAGCGGCCGATCACCCTGGCCGAGCTGCGCGAGGGGCTCGAGAGCGGCTCGGTCGCCGAGGTGTTCGCCTGCGGGACCGCCGCCGTCGTGACCCCGATCGGCCGGCTCGCGGGGGAGGGCTTCGACCTCACCGTCGCGGACGGCTCGACCGGTCCGGTGACGACGGCCGTGCGCAAGGGGCTCACCGACATCCAGTACGGCCGCGCCGCCGACCCGGCCGGCTGGATGCGCCGCGTCGTCTGACCGACCGCCGCCCGCGCCGTGGACGCCCTGTTCCCGGCGCGCGCGGCCTGTGGCATGATGCCCGCGTGAGCCAGTTCACCCTCATTATCGAGTAGCGCGTTCAGCACACCCGCTGAACGCGCAGACCTCCCGTACCCCGGGGGGTCTTTTTGTTGGTCGGGCACACCCGCCCCGACCGGCATCGACCCTGGCACCACCCCGTCAGGGATCCTGATGAGAGATCTGGTACGACACGCAGCACGAGCTCGACCGCAGGCGCTGAGGCCTGTGGCACGAACGAGGAGAACCCGGTGGACACCACCTTCGACGTCTACGACACGACCCTGCGCGACGGTGCGCAGCAGGAGGGCATGAACCTGTCCGTCGCGGACAAGCTCGCCATCGCCCCGCTGCTGGACGAGCTCGGCGTCGGGTTCATCGAGGGCGGCTGGCCGGGGGCGATCCCGAAGGACACCGAGTTCTTCAAGCGTGCCGACAAGGAGCTCGACCTGCGCAACGCGCAGCTCGCGGCGTTCGGCGCGACGCGCAAGCCGGGAGTCAAGGCCTCGGACGACGTCCAGGTGCGGGCGCTGGTCGACAGCGAGGCACCCGTGGTCACGCTCGTCGCCAAGAGCGACATCCGGCATGTCGAGCGGGCGCTGCGCACCACGGGCGAGGAGAACCTCGCGATGATCTCCGACACCGTCGCCTACCTGCGCGACCAGGGGCGACGCGTCGTGCTGGACGCCGAGCACTTCTTCGACGGGTACCGCTTCGACCGGGACTACGCGCTGCGCGCGGCGTCCGCCGCCTTCGAGGCCGGTGCCGAGTGCGTCGTCCTGTGCGACACGAACGGCGGGATGCTTCCGGAGTGGGTGCACGAGATCGTCGCCGAGGTGGGCGGGGCGACCGGCGGTCGGCTCGGCATCCACGCGCACAACGACAGCGGCTGCGCCGTGGCGAACTCGCTCGCCGCCGTCAGTGCCGGGGCGCTGCACGTGCAGGGCACGATCAACGGCTACGGCGAGCGCACCGGCAACGCCGATCTGCTCACCGTCATCGCCAACCTCGAGCTCAAGACGGGTCGACGCACGCTCGCCGGGTCCGGCCTGCGCGACATGACCCGGATCGCCCACGCGATCAGCGAGATCACCAACATCGCTCCCTTCGCGCGGCAGCCCTACGTCGGGGCGAGCGCCTTCGCGCACAAGGCGGGGCTGCACGCCAGCGCGATCAAGGTCGACCCGGACATGTACCAGCACGCCGACCCGATGGCCGTCGGCAACGACATGCGCATGCTCGTCTCCGACATGGCGGGGCGCGCGTCGATCGAGCTCAAGGGGCGCGAGCTCGGGATCGACCTCACGGGCAAGGGCGAGCTGCTCGGCCGGGTGACCAACCGCGTCAAGGACGCCGAGGCGCAGGGCTACACCTACGACGCCGCCGACGCCTCCTTCGAGCTCATGCTGCGCGAGGAGCTCGACGGCTCGCGCCCGGCCTTCTTCACCACGGAGAGCTGGCGGGTCTTCGTCGAGACGGCGCAGGGCGACCCGACCTCGGCCTCGAGCGAGGCGACGGTCAAGATGCACGTCGGCGAGGAGCGGGTCATCGCGACCGGTGAGGGCAACGGACCGGTCAACGCCCTCGACCACGCGCTGCGCAAGGCGGTCGCGCCGACGTACCCCGAGGTCGAGCGTTTCGAGCTCATCGACTTCAAGGTGCGCATCCTCGACACCCAGCACGGCACGGACGCCACCACGCGCGTCCTGGTCGAGACGAAGGACAGCGACTCCGAGGCGACCTGGAGCACCGTCGGCGTCGGGCCGAACATCGTCGAGGCCTCCTGGGAGGCGCTCGTGGACTCCGTCGTCTTCGGGCTGCTGCGTGCCGGGGTGACGAACCGGAGCTGAGCCTGCGGTCAGTCCTGCGCCGGCCGGCGCGCGACGACGTGGAAGACATGCCAGTGCTTGGGGCCCGTGAACGAGGTGCCCGGGGCGTCCTCCTCGTCCCAGTGGAGCACCTGGAGGCCGTCGACGAGCGCTCGCGCCTGCTGCTCGGTGTGGAAGGTCATCTCCGGGTCGCCGGCGGCACCGTCCCGGTCGCCGAAGAGCTGGACCGCGAGCACGCCGCCCGGCGTCAGGGCGCCGCGCACGAGATCCCACAGCAGCGGGAAGTGCTCGGGGGCGCAGTACGGCAAGGCGTAGGAGGAGTGGACGAGATCGGCCGCCGGAAGGGCGTCGATCGCGGCGAACGACGTCGGCCGCAGGTGCAGGCGCCCGCCGACGGCCGGGGCGGTCCGTGCGGCGAGGCGGGCCAGCGCTGCCGGCTCACCGTCGATGGCGTGCACGGTCCACCCTGCGTCGAGCAGCGCCCCGACCTCGACTCCCTCGCCGCAGCCGAGGTCGAGGGCGACCCGCTCGGCCTGAGCGGCCCCGGTCAGTGCCGCGCTGCCCGCGCCGTCGCCGTGCCAGGCTCCCAGCGCGAGGGCGAGGAGCGGACGGGCGCTGCGCCCTGCCTGGTGGGCGTTGTACTCGTCCCAGCTGAGGTCATGCGGCATCCCGCCAGCCTAGGAGACGACGGCGCGGGGACCGGGCCCTAGGTCCGCACTGCGGGGCGCTTGGCGGGGATGGGATGGACGAGGGGCAGCGCTGCCCCTCGTCGGTGCCGGACGAGTCATCGACGGATACCCCTAGGGGTATATGGTTCGATGATCGACGGTACCGAGGTCGCGGAGGTGCGCGACTCGCTGGAGCACGATCTCAAGGAGGAGCTCGATGGCACGCGTAGTCATCCTCGGCGCAGGGGTCGCCGGACACACCGCGGCACTGCACCTGCGGCGCTGGCTCGGCAAGGAGCACGACGTCGTCGTGGTCACCCCGAACTCGAAGTGGAACTGGATCCCCTCGAACATCTGGGTCGGTGTCGGCAGGATGCCGGAGTCGAAGGTCGTCTTCCCGCTGGCCCCGATCTACAAGCGCAAGGGGATCGAGTTCCACCAGGCCTTCGCGACGACGATCTTCCCCGAGGGCACGGCCGAGAACGCCGCCCCGCAGGTCGAGATCCGCTCGACGGTGCCCGGCGAGAACTCCCGCACCGAGCGACTCACCTACGACTACCTGGTCAACGCGACCGGCCCGAAGCTCAACTTCGCCGCCACGCCGGGGCTGGGCCCGGACGGCAACTCGCTCTCGGTCTGCACCGCCTCGCACGCCGCCGAGACCGCGCACGTCTTCGACGCCCTCATCGACAAGCTCTCCACGGGTGTCCGCCAGACGATCGTCATCGGCACCGGGCACGGC